>NZ_CP034170.1:0-1200000 GCF_003860405.1 Nakamurella antarctica
TTAGCGTCCACCGTCGGCCCTGCCTGGACCCGTAGTTATGCACCCCTGTGGACAACTACTGTGGACAAATGGGGATCACAGGGTTCAAGGGAGTTTGCGCGTGACTGGACAAGCCGCCGATCTTTCCGCCATGTGGGCCGACATCGTCGCTGAACTATCTCCTGGTCTCACCGGTCAACAGACTGCCTGGCTTTCGTTGGTCCGTCCACTCGGAATGCTGGAGACCACGTGTCTGCTCGCGGTGCCAAACGATTACGTCAAAGAAACCATCGAGCGGACCTTCCGCGATCCGATCACTGCGGCGCTGTCCACCTATCTTCAGTTTCCCGTCACCCTCGCTGTCACTGTCACGCAGGATGAGCCCACCCAACATATGTTCGATGGCCGGGCCGAAACCGGTACGGCTGCCAAGGGTGCTCCATTGGCCGGCGCTGACGAAGAGGAAGAGGACGAGGAAGCGGAGGCTCTTGCCACTGTCACCGAAATCTGGCCGACTTATGCGGGGCGTAGCAACGCCGCCCCACCCAATCCGGCGCACACGAGGCTGAACGACCGATACACCTTCGACACCTTCGTGATTGGATCTTCAAATCGTTTCGCACATGCCGCTGCTGTTGCCGTATCCGAAGCGCCTGCCGCCGCCTACAACCCGCTGTTTATCTGGGGAGAATCGGGCTTGGGCAAGACCCATCTACTGCACGGAATTGGTCACTACGCCCAGCGGTTGTTCCGCGGGATGCGAGTCCGATATGTCTCTTGTGAAGAGTTCACCAACGATTTCATTAATGCCATTCGCGACGATCGCAAGTCCGCATTCCGCGCCCGCTACCGCGACGTAGACGTGCTGTTGGTCGACGACATCCAATTTCTTGAGGGCAAGGAATCAACTCAGGAGGAGTTCTTTCACACCTTCAACACGCTGTACAACGCGAACAAGCAGATCGTTCTGTCTTCGGACAGGCCACCGAAGCGCCTCGAGACGCTCGAGGACCGGATGCGGACCCGCTTCGAGTGGGGTCTCACCACCGATATTCAACCGCCGGAGCTTGAAACTCGTATTGCCATCCTCCGTAAGAAGGCCGCCAACGATCGGATGAGCGCACCAGACGACGTGCTGGAGTTCATCGCCAGCAAAATCGAGCGCAACATTCGTGAGCTTGAAGGCGCCCTTATCCGGGTAACCGCCTTCGCTTCCTTGAACAAACAAGCAGTGGACCTCTCCTTGGCCCAGGTGGTGCTGCGGGATCTCATCAACAACCAAAATTCGAATGACGTCGATGGCGCGACGATCATGGCTGTCACCGCCGAGTACTTCGCAGTTTCTCTCGACGAGCTGTGTGGGCCCCTTAAAACCAAGGCGGTTGCTGGCGCTCGTCAGATCGCGATGTACCTATGCCGCGAACTAACCGATCTAACGCTGCCCAAAATCGGCCAGATATTCGGGAATCGGGACCACACCACGGTCATGCATGCGGCAAAAAAGATCCGGGGCGAGATGGCTGAGCGCCGCCAGACGTACGACCACGTCCAGGAGCTGACGGCTCGGATCAAAGAGCGATCTCGAGCCAACTAGCTGTTTCTTCGCTGCCCGCACCTGTCAGTACCCCCAGATCATGTCGTGATCTGCGCTTTTGCCTGCCAGAAACACGTTAGAACTAACGCCAACACACATAGGTGGCGTGGGTCACAGAGGTAGTGCACATTATGTGGACAAAATTGGGGACAACTTGGGCTTCGAGGTAGGACAACCCTTTCCCGCGTTGTCCACAGTTTCTAGTTGTTCACACCCCCGCCGATACGTCCCCGTGTTGTCCCAGATTGGCCTGGGACGGCGCCACGCATGCTGGGCAGGCCGGACGTGGCCAGTCCCCACAATCCACACCACCTACTACTGATGCTGTTATCTCTACTAAGAATTAAAAACAAAGCACTAGGCATGGGGATAGGTTGGCTGGGACAACTTGCCCTCGCCCAGCCAACGAAAAAACTGGGGGATGACTCTCGAGCCCAAAGGTCGTACGGTGGAGCGTCCGTGGCCATGTGATTTCGTGCGGCGTCATTTGACGTTGCTAGGCGGGCACGTTAGAAACCACACATCATCACGCTGCTTAAACCACGCTCTGAAGGAGACCACAGGATGAAGTTTCGCGTCGCTCGCGAGGACCTCGCTGACGCAGTGGCCTGGGTTGCCAAAAGTTTGCCAGCCCGCCCACCTGTCCCCGTCCTCGGCGGGATTTTGCTCGAGGTTGAGGGCAACACGCTGACCGTTGCGGGGTTCGACTACGAGGTTTCCACCCGGGCTCAGGTGTCGGTTGATGCTGAAAGCGCTGGCCGCGTGCTGGTTTCCGGACGACTGCTCGCCGAAATCGCGCGAGCGTTGCCCGCGCGACCGGTTGATATTTCGGTGGACGGCTCACGAGTAACCATCCTCGGCGGCTCTGCGCGGTTTACCCTCCCCACGATGCCCGTCGAGGATTACCCGTCGTTGCCCGAGATGCCAAGTGCTTCGGGCACAGTGGATGCCGCGATGCTGGCCGAGGCCGTGAACCAGACTGCCGTAGCGGCGGGGCGCGACGATACTTTGCCGATGTTGACCGGTGTTCGTATCGAGATCGAGGGGGACAAGCTCACGTTGGCCGCGACCGACCGGTTCCGGCTGGCGGTCCGCGAGGTCAGCTGGACCCCTGACGTACCCGACATGTCGACCGCTGTTCTCGTTCCAGCTCGCACTCTGGCTGATGCGGCAAAAACTCTGGGTGGTTCGGAGCCTGTGACGATTGCCTTGGGCGATGGCCTTCTCGGCTTGCAGTCGGGTGGTCGCCGCACCACGGTGCGGTTGCTTGATGTTGAATTCGTGAAATATCGTTCGCTGCTGCCAACGACTCATACCACCACAGTCGACGTTTCAGTTGCGGTGCTGGCCGAAGCTATCAAGCGCGTGGCTCTCGTGACGGATCGCGGTCACCACCTGCGCCTCCAGGTTGCCGAAGGGTCGCTTACGTTGACGGCCGGCGGCGATGACGAAGGCCGCGCGGAAGAGAATCTTCCCGTCTCTGCTGACGGCTCCGAGCTGCTGATCGCCTTTAATCCGTCCTACCTTGTCGATGGCCTGGCGGTACTGCGCAGCGATTATGTTCGCCTAGCTTTCACAACCCCAGCACGCCCCGCCCTGCTTCTACCCGTTGATGCTGAGGGCAACCTCAACGAATCGGCCTACCGCTACTTGGTGATGCCTGCCCGTTTACCGGGCTGATCCGTAAGGGAAATAGAGCTAGTGGTAAAGCTGGAGGTACACGGAATGAAAGAGGGTCTTTGATGCAACTAGGTCTCGTGGGTCTGGGAAAAATGGGCGGCAACATGGCCCAAAGGCTACGCAGCGACGGGCACGAGGTCATCGGGTATGACCGCAACCCGGAGTCGAATCGCAGTGCCGCATCGCTGGAGGAGATGGTGGCCGCGTTGTCGGCGCCGCGGGTGGTGTGGGTGATGGTCCCATCCGGTGCCCCGACGCGTGCGACTATTGCCGACCTGGCAAAGGTTTTAGAAGCTGGAGATCTCATCATCGACGGCGGCAACTCGCGCTACACCGATGATCAAATGCACGCAAAGGATCTCGTCGAGCAGGGGATCAAGTATGTCGACGCGGGTGTCTCCGGCGGCGTGTGGGGTTTGACCGAAGGATATGCGCTGATGGTTGGCGGCGATGACGACGCCGTCGCGATGGCGCAACCCATCTTCGACTCCCTCAAGCCAGCGGGGGCCGGTGGATTCGTTCACGCAGGCCCGGTGGGTGCGGGCCACTTCACCAAGATGGTTCACAACGGCATCGAATACGGCATGATGCAGGCCTATGCCGAGGGCTATGAGCTGCTGCAGGCCACGGACCTAGTCCCAAGCCCCGACGCGGTTTTCTCTTCGTGGCAGCAGGGGACCGTCATTAGGTCATGGCTGCTCGACTTGCTGGTGTTGGCCGTCGCCGACGACCCCGGGCTGGAGCAGGTGCGCGGCTATGCGCAGGATTCCGGTGAGGGTCGCTGGACCATCGAGGCTGCGATTGAGCATGCCGTTCCGATGCCCGTGATTACGGCCGCGCTGTTCGCTCGATTTGCATCGCGGCAAACCGAATCGCCCGCGATGAAAGTGATTGCGGCCCTTCGTAATCAGTTCGGCGGCCACGCGGTTGGCACCGCTGGCAGCACGACGGATGTTCCCGTCAGCTAGCCCGTCTTTGGTCGTTGTGTGCCGAGTGGTGCGCTATCACCCGGAGACCCCGGGTTTCTGGCGACGAAAACGCCGCTCGGCAAATTTTTGCCGATGTGTTCAGGATGGGGAACTGTGTACACCCGGCACCTTTCGGTAGCGGACTTCCGGTCGTGGACCATCGCGGAGTTGCCCTTGACGCCGGGGATCAATG
Source organism: Nakamurella antarctica (assembly GCF_003860405.1). Classification (NCBI taxonomy): domain Bacteria; kingdom Bacillati; phylum Actinomycetota; class Actinomycetes; order Nakamurellales; family Nakamurellaceae; genus Nakamurella; species Nakamurella antarctica. The sequence continues at coordinate 4,415 of NZ_CP034170.1, forward strand.
TGTTGGTGGGGCGTAATGGCGTCGGCAAAACCAATTTGGTCGAGGCGCTCGGATATCTCGCGACACTGTCTTCACATCGAGTCTCCGGTGATGTGCCATTGATTCGGCGCGGCGCTGAGCGGGCCATTGTCCGGGCCGCGGTGGTGCACGAGAGCCGCGAGCTGATGCTCGAGGTCGAGATAACCGCGGGCAAGGCTAATCGGGCCAGACTCAACAAATCCCCTCTCACGCGGCCGCGCGACATGCTCGGCATTTTGCGGACGGTATTGTTCGCGCCCGAGGACCTGGCGCTGGTGCGCGGCGACCCATCGGAGCGCCGCCGGTACCTTGACGAGGTGCTCATCATGCGGGCACCGCGGTTCGCTGGCATCAAGAGTGACTATGACCGAGCGTTGAAGCAGCGCAATTCGTTATTGAAATCTGCTGGAGCAGCACGCCGGGCGGGCGGTGGCGACTTGTCCACCTTGGAAGTGTGGGACGAACAGCTTGCCGGCTATGGTGCAACGCTGTTGGCGGCGCGCCTGGCACTGGTCGATGAGATCCGGCCGCACGTGGCTGCTGCCTATGCCGATCTTGCGCCGACGTCGGCTCCCGCCGACTTGATGTATCGCTCGTCCTTGGGTGCAGCATTACCGGCTGGCGGAACGGAGGATGATCTCAGGGCCGCCTACCTCGAGGAGATGCAGCGGCTCCGACGCGCGGAGTTGGAGCGCGGTATTTCGCTCGTGGGTACCCACCGTGACGACGTTGACCTCATTTTAGGCCCTGGGCTCGCGAAAGGCTATGCCTCCCATGGCGAGTCATGGTCTTTTGCGCTGGCGTTGAAGATGGGCGGATTCGGGTTGCTACGCAGCGACGGTGTTGATCCGGTGCTGATTTTGGACGACGTTTTTGCCGAATTGGACTCTTCGAGGCGGTCCAGGCTGGCCTCGCTGGTTGCGGATGCGGACCAAGTGTTGATTACCGCTGCGGTAGGGGCCGACGTTCCCAGCGAACTTGCTGGTGCGCAGTATCTCATTACCGAGGGCGCCGTGACGGCTGTGATTAAGCATCCCGCACCCGGGGAGATGGAGTCCGACCAGATGATGCCTACGCAAATAACGTCTGCGCAAATGACGCCCGCTCACATGATGGAGGATAAGGAATGACGGACGACCACTTTCCTTCTCTGAACACCTCAACCCCGAAACCTGATGGTGCACCGACAATCCCGCCGCGGGGAGCCGACCTTGCCCGCGAGGCATTGGCGCAGGCTCGGGCGCGAACAGCAGCAAAGCGCAAGGCCGCCGGCCGTACCGGAGTGGCCGGTCGTAATGGCGCCGCGGGGCAACGTCGCAGGTGGTCCGGTGCGGGACCGGACCAGCGCGATCCGAAGCCACTGGGTGCAACGCTCAAGGTGTGGCTGAAGGATTCCAGCGTAGGAGCCGATTTGGACAAGGCGAACTTGTTGGGCCGCTGGCCGGACATTGTGGGTCCAGAAATCGCCGCGCACTGTGATCCGAGTGATTTGGTCGACGGCGAACTGACGTTGATAGCGGAATCCACCGCATGGGCCACTCAGCTCAGGATGATGTCACCGCAGATTATGGGAAAGATTGCGAGCGCCATCGGCCCCAATGTGGTGACGAAGATCCGGGCGCGCGGACCATCAAGCCCTTCTTGGCGCTTTGGCACCCTTCATGTGCCGGGCCGGGGTCCCCGGGATACCTACGGTTGAGCCGGCGCACGAGCGAGGTTTGCTGCTGGCGCTAGCCGCCAAAGCGATCGGATCAGGTCGCTAGTACCGAATGCCTCCGGCTGCATCAGAAAAATCGAGCCACGGGCCAATCAGGCGCCGGTAAACGTGCTCTAGACCGGACTGGGGGACTAGGATAGAGAGCGGCGTGTTCGCAGAGGGCTCTAGCAGCCTCGCTGCTGGATTTCACTCGCTCGCAATCTGTTCTACCGCGACGCCCCCAAAAATCAGGAGATTCGAACCTGCATGGCAACAACTACAGCTCATGAGTACAACGCTTCTTCGATCACCGTCCTCGAAGGCCTGGAGGCAGTTCGAAAGCGTCCTGGAATGTACATCGGCTCGACGGGCGAAGTGGGCTTACACCACATGGTCTGGGAGGTCATCGACAACTCCGTCGATGAGGCGATGGCCGGATACGCCGATACCGTTGAGGTCACGCTGAAGCCCGATGGCAGCGTTGCGGTGAAGGACAACGGCCGCGGGATTCCGGTGGAGATGCACGCGCAGCAAAAGCGTCCCACCGTCGAAGTGGTCATGACTATCCTGCACGCGGGTGGCAAGTTCGACTCCGACTCGTATGCCACCTCCGGTGGTTTGCACGGTGTGGGTATTTCCGTTGTCAACGCCCTCTCGACTCGGGTGGATGTGGATATCGAGCGGGGTGGCAAGGCGTACTACCAGCGGTACAACTATGCCAAGCCAGGCAAGTTGGAGGACCGCGGTCCGAGCAGTAAAACCGGTACCACCGTTACCTTCTGGGCCGACAAAGACATTTTCGAAACCACGACCTACAACTTCGAAACCATCTCGCGGCGGGTGCAGGAAATGGCCTTCCTCAATAAGGGTTTGACCATCAAGCTGCGGGATGAGCGACCCAAGGAAGTGATTTCCTCTGATGGCAGCGTGAAGCCGGCGACAGAGTTTGTGCCCGTGGAGCGCGCGTTCCATTACCCCGACGGCCTTGTCGATTACGTCAAGCACCTCAACGCTTCTCGCGAGCCAGCTCATGAATCCATCATCGGGTTCGAGGCGAAAGGCGACACGATGGAGGTGGAGGTCGCGATGCAGTGGAACAACACGTACACCGAGAGCGTTCACACCTTCGCCAACACTATTAACACCATCAATGGCGGCACCCACGAGGAGGGCTTTCGGGCTTCGTTGACGACGGTGGTCAATAAGTACGCGACGGAGAAGAAGCTGCTCAAGGGCGCCGACGACAAGCTGTCCGGCGATGACGTTCGTGAAGGTCTCGCTGCGATTATCTCGATTCGCCTGCGGGAGCCGCAGTTTGAAGGCCAGACCAAAGGCAAGCTCGGCAACACGGAGGCAAAATCCTTCGTACAGAAGGCGTGTAACGAATGGTTGACAGATTGGTTTGAGCGCAATCCCACTGAAGCTCGCAAGATCATTAGCAAGTCCATTGCCTCGGCCCAGGCCCGCGCCGCCGCACGAAAGGCTCGAGATCTGGTGCGCCGCAAAGGCGCCTTGGAGATCGGCGGCCTTCCCGGCAAACTGGCGGATTGCCGCTCGACCGACCCGGGCGCCTCTGAGCTCTACATCGTCGAAGGCGACTCGGCTGGTGGTTCCGCCAAATCGGGTCGGGACTCGATGTTCCAGGCGATTCTGCCCATTCGCGGCAAGATCATCAACGTCGAAAAGGCTCGCATCGACAGGGTTTTGAAAAACACCGAAGTGCAGAGCCTGATCACCGCTCTCGGCACTGGCATCCATGACGAGTTTGATGTCGCGAAGCTTCGGTACCACAAGGTGATCCTGATGGCCGACGCCGACGTGGACGGACAGCACATTCGAACATTGCTGCTTACTTTGCTGTTTAGATTCATGCGGCCGCTGATCGAGGGCGGGTTCGTGTACCTGGCGATGCCTCCGCTGTACAAGATCAAGTGGAGCCGCGGTGAGCCGGACTTTGTCTACACCGATAGAGAACGTGACGCCTTGATGGCGATGGGCCTAGAGAATGGCCGCAAGGTCAACAAGGATGACGGGATCCAGCGGTACAAGGGACTTGGCGAGATGAACGCGAAGGAACTGTGGGAAACCACTATGGACCCGGCGCACCGTCTGTTGCAGCAGGTGACGCTGGACGATGCGGCCACCGCCGATGAACTGTTCAGCGTGCTGATGGGGGAGGACGTCGAATCACGGCGCGCCTTCATCATCCGCAACGCACGTGATGTCCGTTTCCTGGACTTCTAAGCGCTCAATCCCCATCCCTCAACTAGACATACACACTTTCTATCCACATGTGGATAGATTCCTTACCCGAATGGGTGAGCAACTTATGCGAAGGCCTTGAACGTGGCAGATAGCCCAGATGACAAGAACCCCCCAGTAGGCGGAACTGACGGCGCTGGCGCCGAACCGGTGCTGCACGATCGGATTGAACCGATCGAAATCCAGGACGAGATGCAACGCTCGTTCATCGACTACGCGATGTCCGTCATCGTGTCGCGGGCCCTGCCGGACGTGCGCGATGGGCTCAAGCCGGTTCACCGTCGCGTGCTGTACGGGATGTATGACTCGGGCTTCCGCCCCGAGCGTTCGCACGTCAAGTGCTCCCGCGTCGTCGGCGACGTGATGGGTAACTACCACCCGCACGGCGACTCATCGATCTACGACACCGTAGTGCGAATGGCGCAGCCCTGGTCGCTGCGCTACCCGATGATCGACGGCCAAGGTAACTTCGGTTCCCCCGGTAACGACCCGGCGGCCGCCATGCGGTACACCGAGTCGAAGCTGACACATCTTGCGATGCATATGCTCTCGGGTATCGACGAGGACACCGTCGACATGGTCGCCAACTACGACGGCAAGACCACCGAGCCGACCGTGCTGCCCAGCCGAATCCCGAACCTGTTGATGAACGGCTCGTCCGGCATCGCCGTCGGGATGGCCACCAACATTCCGCCGCACAACCTGCGCGAGATCGCGGCCGGCGTCATGTGGTCGCTGCAGAATCCGGAAGCCAGCGACACCGAACTTCTCGAGGCTCTGCTCGAGCGTATCCCCGGACCCGACTTCCCCACGGGCGCCTTAATTGTCGGTAAGGACGGCATCGAGGACGCCTACCGCACGGGCCGCGGCTCCATCCGGATGCGCGCCGTCGTCGAGATCGAAGAGGACGCCAAGGGACGCACCATCCTCGTCGTTACCGAACTGCCCTACCAGGTCAACCCCGACAACCTGGTAGAGAACATCGCGCAGCTGCACAAGGACGCCAAACTTGCCGGTATCGCAGACATTGCGGACGAGTCCAGCGACCGCGTGGGCCGGCGCATCGTCGTCACCCTCAAGCGCGACGCCATCGCCAAGGTGGTGCTGGCCAACCTTTACAAGCACACCCAGCTGCAGACGTCGTTTGGCGCGAACATGCTGTCGATCGTCGACGGGGTGCCGCGCACGCTGCGCCTCGACCAGATGGTGTTCTACTACGTCAAGCACCAGATGGAAGTCATCACCCGCCGGACCCAGTTCCGACTGGATGCCGCTGAGCGCCGCGCCCACATTCTGCGCGGCTTGGTCAAGGCACTCGACGCCCTGGACGAGGTGATCGCCCTCATCCGCGCCGCCGAGACCGTAGACGTCGCGCGCCTCGGGTTGATGGAACTGCTCACGGTTGACGAGATCCAGGCCAACGCAATCCTGGAAATGCAGCTGCGCCGGTTGACGGCGTTGAACCGCCAGCAGATTATCGACGAGTTGGCCGCGATCGAAGTCGAGATCGCCGACCTGCTCGACATTCTCGCTAACGAGGATCGCAAGCGGCAGATCATCATGGATGAGCTGACCGAGATCGTCGACAAGTACGGCAACGACAGGCGCTCCCGGTTCGTCCCTTACGACGGCGACGTCAACATGGAAGACCTGATCGCGCAGGAGGACGTGGTCGTCACGATCACTCGCACCGGATACGCGAAGCGCACCAAGACGGACCTGTACCGAGCGCAGAAGCGCGGCGGCAAGGGAGTGCAGGGCGCGGCGCTAAAACAGGACGATATTGTCGCCCACTTCTTCGTGACCTCCACGCACGACTGGCTGTTGTTCTTCACGAACAAGGGCCGTGTCTACCGGGCAAAGGCCTACGAACTGCCCGAGGCAAGCCGCACCGCCCGCGGGCAGCACGTAGCGAACCTGTTGGCATTCCAGCCGGATGAGAAGATCGCCCAGGTCATCCAGATCCGCGACTACGACGTGTCCCCGTACCTGGTGCTCGCCACCAAGGGTGGTTTGGTGAAGAAGTCCAAGCTGACGGACTTCGACTCGAACCGCAGCGGCGGCATCGTCGCAGTGAACCTGCGCGACGACGACGAACTGGTCGGCGCCGTGCTGTGTTCCTCCGATGACGACCTCCTGTTGATCTCGGCCGAGGGCCAGAGCATCCGCTTCCACGCCACCGACGAGGCACTTCGGCCAATGGGCCGCGCCACCTCCGGCGTCCTGGGCATGCGGTTCAACTCCGGTGACGAGCTGCTGAGCATGGACGTGGCGCAGGAAGGCAAGCACGTACTGGTCGCGACCAGTGGCGGCTACGCCAAGCGCACCGAAATCGACGAGTACCCCGTCCAGGGTCGCGGCGGTAAAGGCGTCCTGACGATCCAGTACGACAAGCGACGCGGCAAACTGGTGGGCGCTCTGATCGTCGAAATTGACGACGAGGTCTATGCCATCACCTCCGGTGGCGGTGTCATCCGGACCACAGCCAAGTCGGTGCGAAAGGCCAAGCGCCAGACCATGGGTGTGCGATTGATGAACCTGTCCGATGGCGTCAAGCTGATCGCTATTGCGAAAAACCCGGACGCTGTCGAGGCAGCCGAAGCCGTAGCCGCGGGCGATGTGCCGGACGTAGATGGTGATACCGATTCGAACATGGCGGACGTCAATGTGATTGATACTGAATCAGACGACGAAACCGAATCCGGCACAGAAGGGACACAGGTGAGCGAATGAGCAACCCTGGTTTGCAACCACCTCAACGCGGGGCCGCACCCGCCGCAGCGGTGAATACCGTCAACGATCCCGCATCCGCAGGGGTCTCTTCGGCGCCTATGGCGGGTCGGGCCCAACCAGCTGCACCTCGAGTGGACAGCAGACCGGTAAACAGCCGTACCACGAGGCCCGCGGCAAAGAAGGTTCCGCGGATTACCTCATTGCAATTGAAGCGCGTGGACCCCTGGACGGTCCTGAAGGTGTCCCTGATCGTGTCGATCGTGATGTTTTTTGTGTGGATGATCGCGATCGGTCTGCTCTACCTGCTTTTTGGGTCCCTCGACGTGATTAGCCGAATCAACGACGGGTGGACCACCGTGACCTCCGCGTCGAGCGAAGGTTCCACACCTAGCGCCCTGATCACCCCGGGCGTGGTGTTCTCGGTGGCGGCCGTGATAGGCGCTATCAACATCGTGCTGACTACCGCGCTGGCCACCATCGCAGCGTTCGTGTACAACGCCGCCGCTGGAATGGCCGGTGGTGTTGAGCTCACCCTTGGCGAGCGGGACTAGCGCGCTACTGGGGCAGCTCTGACCTGCTGTTTTGGGTCAAGCTGCCCCGGTGCGGTAATCTCGGCACTTGGGCCCGACGGAAGCAATTCCGGAGGGTCCGTAACATGAGGGCCTATAGCTCAGACGGTTAGAGCGCTTCCCTGATAAGGAAGAGGTCGGAGGTTCAAGTCCTCCTAGGCCCACACAGTGTTTCCCTGCTGAAAATTCAAGGAGAACCACATGAAGAAGCTCCTGGTGTTGCTCGGACTGGCTGGTGCGGCTTATGCACTGGTCAATCAACGTAAGAAAGCGGCAGCTGCCGAAGCTGCCCTCTGGGACGAAGCCACCGGCGTGTCCCGCTAGCAGTATTGGCCGTCGCCCGTCGGCGGCCACGAGGGGCCTTAGCTCAATTGGTAGAGCGCCGCTTTTGCAAGGCGGAGGTCAGGAGTTCGATTCTCCTAGGCTCCACAAAGAAGAGGTCAGACCCAGCGTTCTCGGGTCTGACCTCTTCTTTATTTAGTGCTGTGAATCGAGTGGGCCCACGCCGAGCGCTAGCGAGGTGGGGATCTCCTAGGCTCCACTAGTGTCATTGCAGTTCAGGGCTGGTTTCCGAACTCAGGAGACCGGCCCTGATTCGTCTCCGGTACGCAGTGGGTACGCAGCAGTTCGGGCTGCCTCCGCCGCATCGTTCAATTTTTCTGTCACCGGATCAAAGTCGTTGGGGGAAAAGATCTGCTTAGTTCTCCAGGGTGAGTGCCGCCGACTTGCGGCCCAGCATGGCTAAGACAGCTTTGACATGGGCTCCGGCCTGCATAGCCTAGAGGCGGCTGTGTGCTGCAAGCCGTGCGGCGTGACGAGCAGAAAATGAGGATCAAGTGCCCTGCAACGCGCGACGGCTTTGGAGTAATGACGCGACCGAAAGGCTGACACCCTCAGTACGTTGCCCTTTGCTCCAGTGAATGCCCAGCTCTACTGCGATCCAGGCCTTCGGAACACCATCCGAAATCTACCTTCTGATCAACTCCCAATCTTCTAAAGCGTTCACACTTCAATCGTTGAGTGGCCACTTCTCAAGCGTCAACACTGTCCAGTTATCAAGCGCTAACGACAAACCCCAATGGGCGGTCCCAACAGCCGATTCGCTTCCGGTCTCCTGACAACGGCCGTTCGGACAAGCGTGTCCGGAAGCCAGGTTCGCCTGCCTAAGCGCGGAGTTCGACCCGGATAGATGTTCAAGTTCTCAATGGATCGCCCAAGTCGTTAGTCGCGCTTGCGTAGTGGCCTGAGTCGTGCCGCAGGCTGTTCCGTGGGACGCTGGATGGTTTCGACTGGCGGCCCCGCTTCCGCGTTCCTCATCTGATGATTCCGAGCCGCGATTTTGTCTTGGCCTTGGGCTAGCGCCTTTGCCTCGCGCTAGCTTTCTAGCCAAGCGGGCTTCAAGGACTTCTTCAGCGTTTCTGATGAAATCAATCGCGCTGCCCGCCTGATATTGCTTCGGAATGTCATCCCTAGTTTCGTTACTTCGATTTCGTCATCGGTCATACCGTCATGGGCCCTCGCTCGCCATTCCCAGTGTTGAGCGCCATACTCCAGATCGTCGTAAGTCGGTGAGAATTTTGGAGGGTCGCCCTAGAGTTCATAGTCATTACCGATCTCAGGCCCGTCTTCTTCGCAAACGCGGAGAAGATGCGTTGCTGACTGCGCAACCGGCCGTCCCGGTTCTCACTGGCCCGATAGCCCAGATCCAGCAGTTCGTCGGTGATCAGCCGGTACCCGAACTCCCGGTCGTCCTGGTGTACGTACACCGAGGCATTAATCAACTTGGCATCATCCCAGCCCCGTTGCGTCACAGGATCTTGGCGCCATTTGTAAACGCTTGCTTGGAAAAGCCAAGCACCCGGCAGGTCACCGCGACCGGCACCCGAACGGGTGCATTTGGTGCGGCAGGTTCAAGGACCAGCGGATACGTCATTTTGGGAAAGTGTCCCTGGACAAATGAGCAACAGCCAGGCGCATCACCTCCGCTTGCTGCTCCAGGAGCCGGATTCGCTTGCGGGCTTCCCGCAGCTCAGCGGAATCTGTCACTGCTGGCGCGGCCAGGTCGTCGGCGATATCGGCTTTATTCACCCAGTTGTGCGCTGATGCTTCGGGAATACTGAAGTCCTTCGCAATCTGGTCCACGGGACTGCCCTTTTGCGGGCGAGGGCGACCACATCGTTGCAGAATTTTTCTGGACAGGGTTTTGGCATGAGGTCCATCTTTCCAGCCAGGATTAAATCTTCGCAGGGGCGACGGTCAACCAAACTCTGGGCAGTCCCACATTCAAACACCAGCACTGCTATAGCCACACGTTCTCTACCAAAGCCCATCTGACACCCGCAAACTGGACTTCCCACAAACGTTCATTTTACAATCTGCATCAACGACCAGGGTTCAAGCGCCAGCGACACCATCGAATATCTCGGCCCCATCGACTACAAGATACCGTCAACACAGGCCAACCAGGCCGCCTGAGACAGTCACTCCCACGGGGAGACTTAGAACCGCTTAGTGACTTGGGGTATAGTCTGGGTCCGCCAATCCCGCTGCGCGAATGTTGACCACGTGCTCAAGGAATTTGTTGCGAGTGCGGCCCGGCCCTTTAGCACAACCGTAGCGATCGAAGTGGTTTCAGATATCGCCTTCGATTCCCCCGATGCCCGATTCAGAAATGGACCCGAAACGCAAATCATGCTCCGAGGCGCGGCTCTGCACTTACAGCGTGGAACGGAGCAGCACTGTGACTGTTGCACTAGCAGCTTCACCACGGCCCTCTAGTCCGAGCCCGTCGTGCGATCGAGCCTTCACAGAGACCTGCTGACGTCGAACACCCAGCGCGGCTGCCAGGTTGTCGGCCATGTTTTCAACATGCGGTCGCAAACGGGTAGTCCCCAGGGTAACAAAGCTGTCGAGGTTCACCAGTTCATAACCAGCTCGTCGAACGTATTGCCCAAATTCTCGAACGAAATCGAGGCTCCTCGCGTCTTCAGCGTCTGGATCGTTTTCCGGATAGTGAGTGCCGAGATCCCCATCCGCGATCGCTCCGGCTAGGGCATCTACGACAGCGTGAGACAGGACATCCCCGTCGCTGTGTGTGTCAAAGCCGGCTTGCGCGTCCTCGATAACAACTCCTCCAAGACAAAGCACCCTGCCTGGTACTAAGGCGTGAACATCGTGGCCGTGGCCGATTCGGTAGGGACCGACATCAATGGGATCTGGCATTCGACAAGCGTGTCACGAATTGCAACGTCAGAGCTAACAACACCGCGAGAATTGGGCCTCCGAGTCCGACCAAAACTGCAGCCACCGGGGACGAGTGCCTCAGCACGACGGCAACCGTCACCAGCAATCCAATTACGCAGGTGGTTCCAGACCACAGGGTGGGCTTGCCGGCTCGCCCCCAAGTAAGCACACCGATTGAGGACAGAGAGAGTCCGAACATTAAGGCAAAAAGCTCCAGCAGCGAACCCGAAGACCCCGGGCTGAGTTCTCGAACATTGGTTCCGTAGACGCCGGCTACCAGAGTCGGTACAAATAGGACAGCAGTGACAGCGGTGAGAACCTTGTTGAGTCGCTCCTGACCCTTCTGGGACTCCGCAGCGGCGTAAGCTTGCGCCCCTTGACTGACGCTGCTCAACAACTCGAACGCTGAGCGGAGGGACTCACGCGCCTGCCGAAGATCAGCACCCAAGTGCTGCTGCACGTCGTTAAAGAGGTCTTGGAGCCCAGGTACACCGCCCACTACGGCTGATACCTCCGCGCGTCGAAGATAGAAGCGCTGACTCACGCGGACCCGGTCTAAATACCCTGCCAGCACGCCGATGTCTCGCTGGAGGGTAGGGAGGTTGATGGTCGAGTAGGCCTGCTGACCTCGCGCTAACTGCGCGAAAAGCTGGGACTCCCACACCTCTAACTCTGTGGTCCAGGTCCCCAAAAAATAGCGTTCGTGGGCCGAAGCCTCCCTGAACCAATCGAGAAGGCGGGCGTCCACTGTTCGTGAATCATCTAGCATCATGGCCAGCGATTCGCGTTTGCGGGACGGAATAGCATGGTGTGGCCAACGAACATCTATCGCGTTCCAGTAACCATTCGGTGGGGTCCAAACTACGAGAAGGCCGACGTTCCACCGAACGACCCTCGCCCAGCGTGTAGCCGAGATAACCGCCAGAGAACCACCTCTCGTGCTGGGCAGGGTGTTCACGGGCACGTCTATAAATGAAGCTCCGAGGGCTGCCCACGACTCGGGTGCTTCGGTGTCGCGATTGGAATTTACGGTGACCGCTGCGTAGTCCGGAAGATTCGGCAGTTCGTCCAAAATGCAGGAAGGAACAAACTGCCGAAGCAGTGCATCAATAGTCGGGAGTCCCGGAGTGCCATCCAGGGCGACCTCGATATGGACCAGATCGAACTGTCGACCTCCGTCTGTCAGAAGAGTAGAATCACCTACTACTTCAAAGTTCAAATGTTCTATCAAAATCGGAACGTGATGACCCGGAAAGCGATCCTCCCACTCAAACAGAGAGGCGAACCAACCCGCGCTCGCCAGCGCGGAGCGCGTGTCAAAAGCTGCTGCTAGGAGAATACTGGGCGACAACCACCGCTCCGGACTCCCCGATTGCGTTACCAAGTCCATTTGTTGCCCTGCCCTTTACTAGATTGAGCTACATGGTGACATCGAAAATCGTAGGGACCTGCCAATTTAGTGTGCTGACTGCCTGCCTTCCCGAACGTTCGGTTTATTTGAACGAAGCGGCCGCGAGTGTAGCCCGCGCGCGCGAGCTTGTTTCCCCAAACGAATTGGAATGGATCATCGCAGTCGATGGTCCCGGAGACCTACCTGATGTGACTGCTCAGGCAAGAGTCGTCCGCATAGAAAGGCGCAGCGGGATAAGCGCAGCACGAAACGCGGCACTCGCATTCGCTCGAGGGGACCTCATAGCTCCGCTCGACGCGGATGACACGTTAGTTGCTGACGGGCTTTTAGAAGCGCAAGAGGCGCTTCTCAACGATCACTTAGGTTGGATCGCGTGCAACCGAGTCCTGTTGAGCACCCAGGGAAAGACTGGCCATTGGCACGGTAGGCGGACATGGCAGCCAGGGGGACTCGCAGAGAGTTGGTCCGCCCCCTTCGCTTTCCACCCGAACTCGATCGTGGTGCGTCGAGACCTCATACTTCGATGCGGAGGTTGGCCTGCTCTTGCGACGAACGAAGATCTGTTCCTCGCGATGTTGCTGAGCGAGAGAGCAGCAGGGTTAAGCATCGAGGCCGTGCTGACAAGATACAGGGTATGGGATGGGCAGGAAGTTTCGTCGCCAAGTTACCCCGCGACAAAGAGGATTGCCTTCCGATTCATCGAAGCTTCCCTCAATTCTATTCGCAGGGAGTTTGACAGGGACCCGGTCACGCACCCCAGGCCCGGCGGAGCCTACGGCAAACGCGCAACAGGCACCCGTTGATAAAACGAGCCGTCCTCATCGGAGATACTGGTGGCAACGCCACTGTTCTTCGAGAATGCCTTGAAGAGGCGGGCGTCGTTTCGGGCAAGGTTCCTGAAAGTCTCATGGTCGTACACGTCGGCGACCTTATCCGGTGCAGTGAGCAGTTCCGTTTGGGGAACGCGCATTCTGTCGAAGTTATAGTTGGTCTACTTCGCGACAATCCGATCAACTTCGTGCAACTGCTAGGCAACCACGAGTCGGCTGCGCTTGGTGGGCCTAGACGCAAAGGTTGGGATGTCGAAGCAAGTCTCACTCAGGACACATGTTCTTCGTTGATTGCGCTCTGGAAATCGGGGGCTATTCGCCTCGCATGCGCCTTGGATACCGTCGACCTAGGATCTGTCCTAGTTAGTCACGCGGGGTTGACGCGCGCAAGATGGCTAGACATAGGGCAACCCGCGAATGCGGCCAAGGCAGCCGCAGCTGTCAACCGCGACATGCAGCTTCCCATCCGTGACTGGGCTCGACCGGGACGGCTTGTCGGCGATATGGACGCCGCCGCCGACACAACCTGGGCAGAAGTCAATCTGGAGCTATACCAGCCCTGGCTTCTAAACGGCGACGCGCCATTCAGCCAAGTTCATGGCCACTCGTCACCTTTCAATTTCCAGCAGGACAGCTGGTGGCCTGATGCTACCTCACTCGTCCGAGCAGCAACGCGCGTGGACAAGCGCATCCGACGCACGGTTACTTTGCTGACGCCATCGATCAAAGCCATCGCGATCGATTGGAATTTAGGTGATGTCCCGATCGATGACGTTCCATCCTGGCCGTTACTGCAGCTTGATTGTCATTAGTTCTTTATTTTGGTTATAAACAAACATCTCATTAGTTCGAAGTCTTGGCACTATCAACCCGTGGAAGCGACATTTTCGCGCCTTAGCCTCGATCTTTTAGGGGGTGGTTGAGGTTTCCTGGTTGAAGTGGTTTTTGGTCGTTTTGCGGACTCGTTTCTGTTGTGTGTGGGCCTTGGGTCGCTGTGTGGGCGCCAGTTCCACGTGCCGGTCATGGTTGCTGCGGTTTGCTCGGATTGGTTGTTGTGTCTGGTCAGGCGAGGTTCGGTGGGTTATAAAGGCGGTCTAGAGCGGCGGCGATCAGTGCCCGGTGGGGTGCGTGTCCGGAGAGCCGTAGGTGCACGCTTCGGGTTCGTTTGGCGATGTATCCGGCAATCGAGAACAGCAGCAGGCGTAGTCGTTTGGGTTCCCACCCGCGGGACGCACTGTCTGTGAGGGCCAGCATTTGCGTCCAGGCGGCGATATCGGTGGCTAACGCCACGATGGCGAGCCAGATTTGGTTTTGGTTGAATCCGTGTAGCGGCAGGTTCCGGAGACCGGTGGGGGTACCGCTCGGCCCTTTGGGGCTGGGGAAGCTTTCGTGGCCCGGATGCGGTCTTCGCAGCGGGCACGGCGGCGGTGGTGTAGTTCCAGGTCCGCTAGTTGCCCACGGGCGGTGTTGGTGGCGAACGCGGTGAGCCGGTTTCCGTCGATGTCGGTGAACGCAGTTGCGCCCCTGTCCAGCCCCTGTGCCGGGGCGACGCAGAGTGGGCTGATGCGGCCTCCTGGCCGCCTGCGGGAACTGGGGCCCAGTCTTGATAGGGAATGTGTTTCGAGGCCCCTTGTCCTAGTGTCTGAACCACGACGACCCATCTACATCTGACGGAGCACGCTCATCCAGCCACCCAGGTAAGCCACCAGAAGCGGCATCGCAGGCTTCGCACCCGCACCCGCACTCGCACCCGCAGTCGGCGAGGGGCGCGGGGCGCCACCGCCCGGGGGCCACCTGGCGGAGGCCACCAAGAGCCTCATCCTTGATTTGTAGGGTCCGCGGCCCCGACCTGTGTACTGCGGTCGGACCGGAGTTCGCTCCTCACCAGTGTCCGCTGAAGACCTCGAAGCCGGAAGGCCAATGCGAGCTCTAGGCGCTGGTCGCCGCGTCGCCACCCCGGGCCGAGAAAGGTATCGACGCTTTTAAGGCGGCTGTAGAGCGTGTTGATATGAATGCGCAGCTCGTGAGCAGAGCGTGCAAGATGACCGTCGTTGGAGACGAAAGCCTCGACGGAGGGTAGGAGTGGCGCCCCGCCCCCGGCATCGTGATCGTTCAGTGGCCCGAGTGTGCGCGTCACGAACAGCCCTAGATCTGGTCGGGAGTCGCCGTCAAAGAGTTGCCCGACGAAAAAGCCGAGCTCCTCGGCGCTCGCCGTAATGCCCCTCCTGCCCAGCGCACGGACGAGTCTGAGCACTCGTCCGCCGCGCCGGACCGAATCGCGGACGCCGGAGGAACCATCCCAGCTGACGGCTGCGCTAATAGTGGGAGCCTCCTCACCTGGGTGAGACTTGCAGTACCAGGTGTGACATTGATCAGCCGCCCCCTCCGCGTCCTCGCTATTACGATCACCGAGAGGTGCCCGCGGGTGGTCGCGGCCACGCTTCGCTGCGGTTCCCGCCTGCGGGCGACATCAAGCCATGCCGACCGGGCACGATGTGGGAGTGGCTCCCACACCAGCACCGAGAAGGGCTCGTTAGGTGAGGCTCCGATGCTCTCGACGAGTCGGCGCTCTTCCCTCGAATCACCATCACCGTCTATGACGCCTTCGATGATATGAGCTCGCCCAATGAGCTCAGCATCCGATCACGGTTGTTGGCGCAAGAGCACGTTCGCCACGAGACTCGATGTGTAGGAAACGATCTCCTGCTCGGTCCCGTTCGCATCCTTCAGCAGACCCCGGATCACGCCAAGACGCTCAGAGCCAGCGGAGATGTCAACTTGGAACGCATAGGGAAGCTCGCAGCCTGTGTGCGGCGACGAACGTAGAAGGCGCCGACCCGCATGAGGCACCTCGGCTTGCATCGATTCGTTCAGGTAGGGCAGGGCTGCGTCGAGGATTTCGGAAACGCCGGCACGTTGAGGGCCGCAGTTGCGAGAAGTCGGCGTCGATGCCCGCGTAGTCAATGTCAATCGTGAGGAAACATCGGTCGATGAGGCAGATGGCGGATCACGGATGCCCAGCGCTCTTCCGGTAAGAAAAAGGGCCCTGTCCCTACGCCATACTTTGCTCATGGCTTTTCGGATTGTGCAGCTTGTTCTGTCGTGCGTAGTTCTCGGTGTCGGCGTAGCGCTCCTCTTGGCCCCAGCTCTGGGTTCTGACGGATACTCCACTCTCATCAACGGGCTATCCCTGACCACGGGTTTGCCCTTTGCAGTTATCAATGTCGTTGTAGGTCTCGTTCTGGTTTTGCTCGCCTGGGCAAAGGGTCGTCGGCCGGCGCTGGGTACCGTTGTGCAGCCGCTGTTGACTGGATACACGGTGACTGTTCTACTGACCGTGCTTGACCAGCCAACAACTCTGCTTGGCAGAGCAGCAATGGTCTTGGTCGCCTTCGTGGTGGTGAGCGTTGGTGTTGCTGGCTACCTAGGCAGCAACACGGGTGTCGGCCCTTCCGAGGCGGTATCCCTTGCTTGGGATCCGCCGATACCTTTTCGCTGGAGCTACAGCATTTTCCAAGCGGCCTGTGCGGGAATTGGTTGGTCATTCGGCGCCGCAGTCGGTGCAGGAACACTTCTCGTCATCGTTGCAATGGGCCCTGTTGTCGATCTGTTGGGGAGGAAGATTCACGTTTTCAGTATTCGACCGCTGCCCGCTAGCTGAATCAGGCTTTTCTGTTGGAGCACAGCCGAGTTCAAGAGCGGCACACTGTGTCTTATTGCCATCAACGTTGCTCGGTGGGCAGGGCGAAGACGTCGATTCGTAGTTGCCCCCAGCTCCCAGCCCCTTGCCCCCAGCCCCGCGAGGGACATCGGGAACCTCGTCATTAGGTGGGAAACTGCGAAATGAGGGTCCGGGCAGTCCACCTCTCCGGCCAAGGCACGCCTGCGAACGTCCCTGCTAATGGGGACTTCGCACGGCCTACCCCGCCGAACGATGTCCGCATTGAGTAACCGTGGGCACCCCGCTCGACACGGATCGAGCCGTCGACTACCGACAGCGCCAACGGGTCCATCTCTCTGAGAAGGTCCGCGGAGCCGTCATCGCACGCGTCGCAATCACAGTGAGGCAACCGCGTCAACGCCACGGCCGGTTTGCCTGCTGCGATCGTGACCGAAACCGGCCGTTCGTCGGTCTCAGGTGTGTGAATGACAAAGACCAGCGCAACCGCACCGCTGGCGCGGAATTGCAAGACGAGGCAGCGACCGCCTAATGGGAGCGGCGGAACGCCCAGGAGGACGGGCACCAGATTTGCCCAGCCGCGGTCGAGGAAGAGCTTCGCCCATGCCCGACCGCGGGCTTGGACTAGTAGATACCTTGCAGAATCTTCGCCCCGACTGTATTGCCCTTCCAGCGGCCAAGCGCCCCATCTTCGCGGATTCGCGCACTCGGGCAGTTGTGGCTCATCGGCCGCATCAACGTCGCGCAGTAAGTCGCAGATCTCTGGCGAAATCAACCCCCGATGTTCCCCGATCCCATCAGGACGCCACTCTAGGACATGTTCGTTGAAGTCCTCCCACCATGGAATGGCGGCGCCATGAATCCTCGCCTTGGACTGTGGAGCGGAAAATGCGGCCCAGGTTCCCCCGGTCAGCACGACTGGGGCGTCACCGACGTGCGGTACGAAGAGCTCGCTGCCCGTCTTAAATCCCCCCTCCCGGGACGACTTTCGGAACGCGAATGGGTCACGAACCGGCTACCAGTACCACGCAGGATCCCACTTCAAGAGTCCATAGGAGGGGTCGGAAACCGCAGAAATCGGGGACGCCCTGTCGGGCTTTGCAGATCGATCCAGCTAAGCGGAAATTTGTGCATTAGGCGTGAGGGCCTTTAGTCCCTAGAAAATGGGTAGTTAGACCAGCGAAATAAAACGAATACACCCGTTAGGCGCCAAACTGTACTCAATTCACCCATTTGCCAAAGAATGACCGAGCATTAATTCATCCATTCAAAATGTAGGCCGCTGCTACTGTCGAGAGGGATTGCAGCTAGTGCGCCCCACGTAGACGATGACGTTTCCGTGTCCGGCTGACGAATGCTGCGTTGGCCCTGCACCGACGTTGGGCCTGAACGATGGGTAGGGACATAGCGTCCGCACCTTGTTCAATGGAAGGATTTCCATGTCAAAGATCTATCGCCTCCTCGCTGCAGCCAGCATCGCCGTCTTAGCTGGTCTGGCCCTCGTGGCGCCGGCAAGTGCCACCGCACCGGGCGACACCATCACCTACGAAGCCACTATGAACCCAGTGGAGTTGAACACCCCAGCAGGCGCAGCCTCCGGCAAGGTCACCGTGTCGATTACCGGCGATCAGGTCACAGTGACCGAGGACGTCAAGGGCTTGGCAGACAAGCTGCCTGCAGACACCGCCGTACTGGCCTCTCTCGGCATCCCGGCGGCCTTCGCCGGCGCGGCCTTCCCGCATTTGCAGCACATTCACATCGACGGCATGGGTCAGTGCCCCACCGCTGCTGCTGATACGGACAAAAATGGTGTCGTCGACACCGTCGAGGGCCAGCCCTCTTACGGCAAGATCGGCACCACGCTGTCAATTTCGGGTGCCACTGATGCCTCCACCGCAGCGGACGTGACCTTGGTCCCGGGCGGTGCGAACTACACGTACAAGCGCACGTTCACCATTAACGCCGAAACGTTGGCGGCCATCAAGGCCAATAAGGCAGTCGTCGTCATGCATGGCTTGAACCCGGCCACCGCGGCCCCTGCCGCGTTGACCGCCCCCAACTCGTTGGGTGTCACACTGCCGGGCGCCGACAAGAAGGTCGCAATGGTCGCAACCGCTCCGGCTCTCTGTGGTGTTCTGAAGGCTTCGCAGATGGTTGTGACCCCCGTTGGTGCAGCTGACACCGGCGGCGGCAGCATGGCTGCTCGCTCCGACAACGGACTCTTGTTCGGTCTGGGTGCGGCCCTGATCGCCGGCGCTGGCGCCATCCTCTACACCCGCAAGCGTTCTGCGCTGCAGAAGTAGTTTCTTTGCGCCACTGAGTTCCGGCGCTTTTAACGATGAGGAAATGCCCCACTCCGATTTTCCGGAGTGGGGCATTTTCGTCTGGCTTCTTACGGCTGGCAGGGCAGCCCCGCATCTGGGATCATTAGCCCGCTGTGAGCGGGTAAATGATCCCAGATCCCGCAAGGTGAGCTGGCGCGGAAAGCCTCCCGCGTAGCCTGATGCCAGAGGCTCACGACGAGCCGTCTTCCGCCATTCCACTCAAGTCTTCGAGGTCATCGAGTGCCAATCCTGCTCCTGGTCGGGGCGGGCCATGCCCACCTCTACGTCGTCAAGCGCGCCAAAGAGCTTGCTGGTGCTGGGTATCAGCTGCACTTGTTGGCCCCCCGATACTTCGATTACAGCGGTGTCGCGTCGGCGACTGCGGCGGGGGCACTTCCGAAAAACACGGGGCGCATCGACGTGGGTGCGCTGGCGGAACGATCCGGTCTCGCATTTCATGAGGGCACACTCGTGGGTCTGGATCTGCAGAAAAACATAGCGGTGACGTCGACCGGCGGCCGCGTGTCTTATGACGTCATCTCGCTCAATATCGGCAGTGTGGTTGCTCCGGCGGGGATGCAGGTCGACCCTTCCGTCATGCGAGTCAAGCCATTGAGTGGACTTGCGGAACTGGACGATCGGCTCACAACTGCTGGGCCGCAGGCGATTACAGTAATCGGGGGCGGTGCTTCCGGTGTCGAGCTCGCAGCCCATCTGTCCGTAAGCCCACACGTCACACAGGTCCGGTTGGTCGACTCCGGACCGGCCATCGGGTCGGATTTGCCCCAAGGCGCCCGCAGGCGAATCGATAGGTTCCTTCACGCGCGGGGCGTCGACATCCACACCGGATCTGCGGTACGTGAGATCGGCGCACAAAAGTCCATCTGCGAGAACGGTTCTGAGATTCCTCATGACCTTGCCCTGCTTGCCGTCGGGCTGACGGCGCCCCCGTTACTCGCCGAAATCGGGCTGGGCGACGAGCGCGGGGTGCCGGTGCGGGCGACGCTGCAGCACCAGGCCCGCGACGAGATCTATGCGGTGGGCGACTGCGCGCGTTTCCTCCCGCAGCCGCTGCCCCGAATTGGGGTTCACGGTGTCCGGCAAGGTCCGGTCCTGTATGAGAGCCTGCTCGCCCGTGTGGAGCAGCAGCCACTTCCGGTCTACACACCGCAACGATTAGCACTGTCAATTCTTGATCTCGGTGACGGCGTGGGCCTAGCGGTGTGGGGACGCTTCTGGTGGTTCGGAACATTTGCATTGAGGCTCAAGAGGTATATCGACAGGCGCTGGCTCAAGATGTATCAGCGGTAGGGCCCGAAAACACGTGCCTGCAAGTCGCACTCTCTACTACCCTAGGAGCCATCCGGTGCTGACTCTCGCTTGTGCCCTCATTCAGTTCCGCGCACCGTTGGCGATCAATGAGAGCGCCAGATGACGGGCCCCGCAAAGCCTCTCGATCGGCGCGCGGTGATTACGGCGTCGGTGACACCATTGGCGTCCATTCTCGGCTCCGGTTTGTTGATCATCGTCCCAGTGCTCGAGCGGACTCTGGGCGCTTTCGCGGTATTCGGCGCTTTGGGGGTCTGCGCAATTGCCTGGCTGATCGGAACTTCGATTCGACATAACGTGGTGGTCGTCGAGAAGCGCAAAGCGGCAGGTACTCTCGATTCGCTGACCGCTCGGTGTGAGACGTTGGCAGACCTCGTCATCGTTATCGCGTATGTGATTTCGGTGGCGCTGTATCTGCGGATCATGGCCCAGTATCTCGTCGGGTACTTCACCCCTGCCGGGTCGAGGCTTTGGGAACCGATCATTGCTTGCGCCAGTGTTGCGGTGATTGTGGCGATCGGAGTGGCTAGGGGTTTTCGAGGATTAGACCGACTCGATCGGATTTCCATCGCGGCGGTGCTGCTGCTGACAACGGTGCTCGGTGGGGTTCTCTTGTTCCACGGCATCAGCTCCGCGGCATCAGGTTCGTTGACACTTCCACCGATACCGTCGATGCCGCCACTCACAGCGGCGCTCGTCTTAGGCGGCATCGTCATTACCGTCCAAGGTTTCGAAACCGTTAGGTATCTCGGCGATGAGTTCGATGCGCCCACCCGGGTGTGGGCATCGCGGGTGGCGCAGTTGGTCGCCACGTCCATCTACATCGGATTCGTCGCCGTCTCAACCCCCGTCATGGGACTCGGGACCTCGGCGGGACTGGACAACACGTTGCTGGACATCACCTCTCGCATTGCGCCCTGGCTTGCGATACCGCTGGTGCTGTCGGCTGTACTGAGCCAGTTCAGCGCCGCGATCGCCGACACCGCCGCCGCCGACGGCAACATGCGCGGGTTGAACAGTTGGTTCAAAGGTCCTCGCCCCTACCTGGTCGGAGGAGCGGCCGCGATTGCACTGGCCGCCGTCGTTCCGACCCTTACGATCGTGGCCGTCGCATCGCGGGCATTCGCCGCGTACTACGCGCTGCAGTCCGTCATCGCGATGCGAACGTCGACCGGGCTACGGCGCAAGGTCGGATTTGGGGCCCTCGCGCTGCTGATGTTGGCGGTGGCAGTGTTTGCTCAAGCCGCGAGCTGACGTCCAGCCTCTAATACGGATTGAGGGTGTCCAGCCTTGAGGCGCTCCGCGCAAGGCCGAGGGCCTCGCGCAGGGGAGTCGATAATCGCGGTGACGAGATCACGGCTACCGCCGACCAAGGTGGTGTTGGAGTCGCCGTCTGTTGCCACGCAGCACTTCTGATCGTCAGGCCAGAAGATGCTGGGCGACTGGCTGATGAACCATTCCGAGGTTGCTCAATCACCGATGCGGGTAGCTGCTTCGAGGTTGCCGGTGCTGGGGTCCCCGGACGAGTGGTTGCCATGCTCATCCATCGGGACAGCGTTGATGTGATCCCAATTCGCGCATGGATGCATTGTCCGGCCGTGAATCTCGGCCACATCAGCCCAGAGCTTTGCCCCAGGGGCGCGTGGCCCGGCTGGCCCGTCATCGAGGGGGTGAAAGATTCGGACGTACGCCTCGAAGTCCGGCCCCACCGTTTTCGGCACCCACGGGTCGGCGAAAATATCGAGGTTCAGAATCGCCCAGGTGGCGGGCGCGGCGGTCGAAGCCACAGAAGGCGGCGAGAAGGTGGACCGCGAGAAGTCCATTCCTGATTGTTGACCCCGCACATTTCGAAGGCAAGAGCGTGTCGGCGCCCCGTTGGTGCCGATGAGGACGGCACTCGCTTCACGGCTTGCGCACCGCCATCTGCCCCGTATCTGCCGGGCGATGTGTCGGTGACTTCCGGTGAGTCGCGTCAGGTGCAAATCTGAGTCGCGGCGATCTGGCATTGCCGAAGCCCCATTCGCCGGGCCACTATGAACGATGTTGCTTTTTGCCCAAGTACCCCAGCAGTACCGGAACTTTGCCGCCCACGCGGTCAGCTCGCCGTGCTTCGAGCAATGGGCGCTGGCCGTGGCGAATGACCCAGACGTAATCGCCTGGATCGAAACGCTGCCGCAGATCAAGCGGCAACCCAACCTAGTTTTCGCAGCCGCGCGCTGGCACGGGGTGCTGGCGCCCGGTCCGTATGACGGACTGCGTCAGGCGTTGCTCGATGACGACGGGGCAATCCGACAGACCATTCTGGAACGTCGCACTCAAACCAACGAGGTGGGGCGACTGGCGACGCTGATGCCGACCTTCTCCCGGATTGCGGAACAGGCCAAACGCCCCTTAGCCCTGATCGAAGTGGGTGCCAGCGCGGGCCTTTGCCTGTATCCCGACCGGTACGACTACCTTTGGGAGCCAGCCGGAGAGCTCGTCGGCAGTGGCGGGCCTAAGCTGCACTGCGCGACGACGGGTCCGGTGCCGATCCCAGCCGGTTACCCGCGAATAGCTTGGCGGGCAGGGATAGACCTGAACCCGCTGGATGCCACCGACGCGGACACCGCGGCTTGGTTGGAGATCCTGATTTGGCCCGAGCATGACGAGCGGCGGGCCCGGCTGCGGGCGGCAATTGAGGTGGCCCGAGCCGAACCGGTCACCTTGATTTGCGGTGACCTGCTCTCGGGGCTGCCGTCATTGATCGATCAAGCATCCGCCTACGGGGAAGTGGTGGTATTTCACAGTGCGGTGATTGTGTACCTGGAACCACCTGCGCGGCAACAGTTTTCCGAAATGATGCTGGGCCTGGTCGCAGTGGGGAAGTGCCGCTGGATCAGCAACGAGGACCAGGCAGTGCTGCCAGCCATCACTGCAACAGGGCCAGCAGTTCCGACCGAACTGAACACGTTCGTTCTCGGCCTGGACGGGCAAGCGCAAGCTTGGACCCATGCCCACGGCAGCGAGATGACTTGGATCAACAGCTAGAGGCTTGGGTGCGCAGCTTGCCGCGTAGAAGGGCGGCTACCGCGACCCGACCCTGATCACCGAGTCTGATTGCGAGGGTGGTTTTTAGCCGCGCGTTCGTTCCCGTGCTTGTAGTTTCCCGTCACACGAGCCATCAGTTCTTGCTGATCGTCACACTGCATATCCGACAGAAACCGCTCGGCGGCGGCGCCCCGGAGTGTGGTCCCGCGTCGACCATGGTGGCGGATCACCACGCCGTCACCGGTTACTTCACATTCGAACCCACTGGGGCGGTTGACCATGGGCTAAGAATGCCACGTGACATCGTGTCTGCCTTAGCAAACCCGAATGATGCAGGCGAGAATGCTTGATATGACAGTGGAGTTGCCGAAATGGCCGACGATCCCTCCTACCCAGAACGATGTTGTTTTGCGCGAGTTCAGAAGAGCGGACGCGCATCTCGCTGTGGAGATGGGCAGTGATCCCTACATCCCACTCATCGGAACGTTGCCGGCTTTTCCCACCGAACAGCAAGCTGCGGAGTGGGTTGATCGGCAACGTGGACGGCTCGCGGAGGGCCTGGGACTGTCGTTCGCGATCTCGGACTCCCGATCGGGCCGCGCCGTCGGCTCAATTGGACTGTGGCTAAAAACCTTTCGGACGGCCGGGCAACGGTGGGCTACTCGGTGTCGCCAGTCCACCGGGGTCGAGGGTTTGCAAGCAGCGCGCTGCAGGCGGTGACGGCTTTCGCGTGGACCATCCCAGAACTGCATCGGATCGAGTTGTACATCGAAGAATGGAACATCGGATCCCTGCACGTCGCCGAAACGGCGGAATATACACGAGAATGGCTGCTGCGCGGCCATTGTGAGATCGGCGGGACACGACGAGACATGCTCCTGTACGCGTCTGTGCGCCCATAGCCGCTGGCCTAAAGTGCCCGCGGTGTGGCGGCGGGCGGATCAGTCAGGATCGGTGACGAGGGAAGTGCATGCGTTCTGGAACGAACACGAACGTCACATCGGCACGTCGCTCTATGGACGCCGCATGTACGGAACGATGCGCGTCTGGGAGGACGACGACTGGTTGACGGACGGTCCGGCAGTGGGTCGCGAGTACGCCGAGGTCTGGCGCGACGCCGACAAAATCGTCTTCTCCTCGACGCTCGACCGGCCGACGACGGCGCGAACGAGGATCGAGCGGCAGTTCGAACCAGCAGCGGTGCGACAGCTCAAGGAGATGTCCAGCTCCGACCTGAGCATCGGCGGCGCAAGCCCTGCTGCTGCGGCGTTTCGGCACGGCTTAGTCGACGAGTGCGTGCTGCTGCTCTACCCCGTTCTCGTGGGCGGCGGTAAGCCAGCGCCACCCCGGAACGGACGACTCGACCTGGCTGATTCTTACCCTAGGAAGCGTGTAGTTGGAGTTTTTCCCTGCGCCAAAGCTCGATCCGGTGTCGAGCAACTTTATGTGCTGTGTACTGGTGGCCGACGTCGACGAGCTCTATGACGCCATCCGGCGCGCTGGGGTTCCCGAACAGAGCTCCGGTGTGCCTCGCCTTCAACCCGTCCGCAAGAAGCCGTGCCGGCGATCTTATCGACCGAGATGGCACCCAGCTGACTCTCATCGAGCAGCGGTAGCCACGAAGAGTCCAGCTACATGAGCATGTTGGCAACAACTTTCGACACGGTGCGCTCCCTCAGGTGTTCGGGCGGGGGTGTCCTTCTCAGCCAGCAAACCTAACCAACGGATCCGCTGCCGGGAACGATGGTGCCCTGATGGAAGCGCAAGCGTGGCTGCTCGCCGCCGATATCCCAAATCGATGAATGCCGACTTTCTACGGCTGCGGTGTGGGCGAGATAGGTGACGACAATAAGTTCTTTGGACAGATTCAAAAACGCCCAGTCGCTCAGAACCGGCGTTGCATGATCGACTTCCCGTGCGAGTGACGTCACGATCTCGGCACGATTCCACAGGTGTCCGGACCTGCCAATTTCTACGAAATCCGGATGGAGCAATTCCGATACGCGCGCGCTGTTGGCTCGTGTGGACGCCGTCAGGAGCTCGAGTTCGGCTGCGGTGATTGTCTTCTCGTGATCCACGCCAACCAGTCTTCCATCGGTGCCGAATTGACTCAGGTCAGCGCAGCCGGTTAGCTGCCCTCGGCCACCGCTGCGAGCCGGTCGAGCGAGGCCATCAACTTGTCAGCCGTGGTCGCTCTCGCTCGAGCGATGCGGTTTTCGTCCGTCAGTTGGGACCAGTCGTAGGTATGAGTGACGAGGGTCCTCGCAGCGTCCAGCGGCTCGAGTTCCCACCGCCATAGGTGTCCCGGCTGCTGCTTCCCTGGTTCGGAAGGCCGCCACGCAATGAGTCGACCCTCGTCGAACTCGACCACATGGTTTTCTCGCACCGCGTTATCGCGCGTGAGGGTCATCGTGAACATTTCGCCGACGTTCCGGACTCGCTGCCCAGGTGCGGCCTCGGCCAGGTTGGCGTTTCCGTCCCAGCCTGGCTGAAAGGACGGGTCGGCGATCAGTTCAAAGATTCGCTCTGCGCTGGCATGGATCTCGCGGCTGGCAGATGCGACGTACTCAAAGCCCTCGTTGTCGGTCATGTCCACCATTCAACACCGGGGCGCCTCAGGATCCGTGGGGAACGCCATCAATTTCTTGCGGCACCATGAGAGACCTGCAGCTTCGACAGTGAAGAGGGCGATTTACATTGCGCCACAAAATCATTCTCCCGGCTAGGTGCAGCGAGTGACACAGTGTCGTGATGAAACCTTCCGATGCGGCAACGATCGGGTGGTCGTTTATTGGCGACCAGGATGCCCGTTCTGTATGTGACTGCGTTTGGTCCTGCGGCTGAAAAGGCTGCGCCCAAAAATGATCAATATCTGGAGCGATCCCGACGCCGCCGCTTTCGTGCGGTCGGTGGCCGGCGGCAACGAGACTGTCCCTACCGTAGTGATAGACGGTCGCGCCGTTGTCAATCCGGCCCCGAGCGCTAAGCCGACTCAGTGCGCCGGGCGTGCAACTGCTCAACCAGAATCTCGCCGTGTCCCGCGTGACGAGGCAGCTCCGTCAGCAAGTGGGCGTAGATGAATCGCAGGCTCGCTGGATTCCCGCGCCAGTCGAAGACCTCGTCGAGGCCATGTTCGGCCGCAATCTCCCGGGAGCGTTCGCACACGTCGAGGTAGCGGCGCCGTACATCGGTCACGGTGTCGGCGGGAGCGAGGGAAAAGCTTTCGGCGACCGGCTCCGAAATCCCGATATCTTCGCGTAGCACTCCCGCTACCCGGTGGTGGATCCAGACCTGCTCGACTAACGCGGCGTGAGTGACCAGCCCCAACACGGTGCGCTCGTCGCCAGTTCCAGGTGTGGTCATTGAAGCACCATAGCGAGAATCCGTCACCCAACGCCCGAGGCCCCGGCCTCCCGGCGTGCTTGCTTGACCTTCTTTTGCACCCGCAAGAGCCGGATCGCGGTGACCAATGCCAGGCCCCCACCACGTTTCCGAGCGCCGACCACGCGAAGGCACCCAGCCAATCGGCGTAGCCGAACGGCGCCCCGGAGATCAATGCGGCGAACATCAGCAGCGAGTCCAACACGCAGTGGAATAGCCCGGCTACGGCCAGCAAAGCACCGAACAGCACGGCCGGAACCAGTTGAACACCAAGGCTTCCGCTGGCGTGCTGCATCCTCGTCATCAGGGTGATGACGAGGCCGGCCAGCATCGCCAGGGTAAAACTTTGCGCGTTGATGCCTAGCTGCGCGTAATGGGTACCAGCCTCGATGGCGGTTTCGCGGAGATCGGGCAGCGCCGTCATCAGAAGCAGCATCATTAACCAGCCGCCCGCCAGGTTGGCGGCTAACGAGAATCCCCATAGGCCAAAAAGTTGGCGCAGGGTCCCGGCTTTCGCAACCACAGCAGTCACCGGCACCAGGAAGTTTTCGGTAAAAAGCTCGCTGCGGGCAAGCAGCAGTGCGACGAAGCCGATCGAGAACGCCAAGCCCGATAGCACCGGGTTGTCGGTCTGCTCCCGAACCACCAGGTAGGCCAAAACCCCGGTGCCGATATCGATTCCGCCCAGGAAGGTGGTGGCGAACTGCGCCAGAAATGGGCGGCTCAGCCGTTCTGTCCCCTCCTTCACCAGTCGATCGAAAGCCTCTTCGACCTCAGGTTCTGGACGCCCGTCGTTTGTCGAAACTTCGCCTGCTGCCATGCGGTCGCCCTCCAGTTACCGAGTGTCCTTCAATTGTTACAGCCGCAAGCGTCGGCATGTCGGCGAAGTACGGCCCCTGTTCGACTTCCGTGGGGGCACGGCTGGCGTTGGGTCTGGTCAGAATTGTGGGCAGGTCGCACGGACGCGGAGAGAGCGACCGGTTGCAAG
The DNA here is from genome assembly GCF_003860405.1 of Nakamurella antarctica. NCBI lineage: Bacteria > Bacillati > Actinomycetota > Actinomycetes > Nakamurellales > Nakamurellaceae > Nakamurella > Nakamurella antarctica. Next base: position 31,905 of record NZ_CP034170.1, read on the forward strand.
GACGGGATTTAAAAGTGCTCCTCAAGCTGTCTAGTTCAGCGATATCCGATCCGTGAAGGGATCTGCCCAGGTTTAGGTCCTGAGCCGGTCAAGGCTCAGTATCAGTGGGCGTGTCGGTGGTGTGAGTCGGGGAAGTGCTGATGTGTGTGGGTCTGCGGCTCATGCGTGTGCAGGTGGCGGTGACCTGGCCCGGATGCGGGTTCACCCCCGCCGACCCGATGCGGGTGGTCGTGGTGTCCGTCGTCATGGGTGTGGAAGTGCTCATGGACGAGCAACTCGTGGGTGTGCGCGTGCTCATGCCGCTCCCTCAGGTGCAGCCAGATCCCGACGGCCATCAGCAATCCTGCAACTAACAGCGGCACGGTGACCTGGTCGCCGAGCAGGACCGCAAGTGCGGCGCCGAAGAAGGGCGCGATAGAGAAGTATGCGCCGGCTCTGGCGGTGCCGACGTGCCGCAGGCCGACAATGAACAGAACCAGGCTCACTCCGTAGGCAAGGAAGCCAACGGTCATCGACGCGGCGATGTTGAGCAACGGCGGGAGCCTCGCCCCGAGAACGAACGCCAGGATGAGGTTGGTCGGTCCGGCAATGAGTCCTTTGACCGCGGCTAACCAGGATGCATCGGTGAGCGCGACCTTGCGGGTGAGATTGTTATCGATTCCCCAAGCCAGGCAGGCCCCCAGAACGGCAATGGATGGCCATGGTGATCCGAGCTCGACACCGGCCGGAACGACAAGCACCACCGCACCCGCCACGATCACCAGCATGCCAAGTGCCACCCACCGATCGACGTTCTCTTTGAACACGACCCAGGCCAACACTGCGGTGAAAACACCTTCGGCATTAAGTAGTAGCGAAGCGCCGGTAGCTGGCAAGTGTGTGAGCCCGATCAGCAATAGGACCGGGCCGATGACGCCGCCGAACAGCACCGCGCCCGCCAGGGGCAACCTGTCCGCCTGCGCGAGGTGCGCCTTCGGCTTCCTGCAAACCAACCGCCACAGGCCAAGACCCACCCCGGATCCGGTGTAGAGCAGACCGGCAAGCAACCAGGGACTCACGTTGTCCAGCAACAGTTTCGCAAGCGGAGTACCGACTCCGAACAGAACCGCGGCCAGAAGCGCGGCCCGCACACCGGCATCCTTGAGCCCGGCCGCCGGCCCGCTCATACCGCCCCATCCGGATGATCGGATGAGGATGTGGGCGTCGGAAACTGAATTGCCCTGTGGTGAGCCGGGCCCTCATCGACGGCATGCTCGGCCTGGAACACTGCGTCTGCCACCAGTTTCCGAGCGTGCTCATCAGTGAGCCGATAGAACACTCGGGTTCCGTCTTGGCGGGTGGCAACCATCCGCGCCCACCTCAACTTGGCTAAGTGCTGCGAAACCCCGGCCGGCGTCTTCCCGACCTTGCCCGCAAGCTCGTTCACCGCCATCTCGCCGGCATGCAGGGCCAGGATGATTCGGATTCGGGTGGCGTCCGCCAGCACACCAAAAACCTCCGCAGCCAGGTCAACGTACGGATCATTCACACCAACGGCCCGACCATGCATATCTGCGTTCACACGCAGAGACGGTACCGCAGCCTTTAGAGCTCGCGGCCGTACCTGAACAGGTTTGCGCCCGATGGCTGTCAAGTTCGCGCCCGGTGGCTGTCAAATTTGCGCCCCGTGGCTGTCAAATTTGCGCCCCGTGGCTGTCAAATTTGCGCCCGGTGGCCGTCAGGTTTACGACGGGCAATGCTGGTGTGTCCTGCGATCTGCTGCGCGTTGCGTGGTGCGGAGGTGCGGAGGTGCTGTTAGTAGCTGCAGCAAACCGTGCCCACCTGATGAGGTTCTGCGGTAGATCTTGGTAGGCGGAGCGTGGGTCTTCAAAAAACTATGAGCGGTTGGTCGTGGGACGGGAGGGGGCATACTTTCTCAAGTGTCTAGCCCCCGTACGCGCCCCTCACCCCTTGCGGTTTCCACTGCGGTCCTGCCGGTTTTGGGGGTGCTTGTTCTAGCACTGGCGTGGACAGCGGAATTGGGTGTCGCGGATCAGGTGCTCATCGCAGTGCTGTTGGTGGCCTGCGTGTTGTCGGCAGTTCACCACGCCGAGGTTGTCGCCCACCGGGTGGGCGAACCGTACGGCTCATTGATTCTGGCCGTAGCCGTCACCATCATCGAGGTGGGGCTGATCATCACCCTGATGCTCTCGGGTACTGCTGGCGCCGAATCGTTAGCCCGCGATACTGCTTTCGCGGCATTGATGATCACCATCAACGGTATCGCTGGCCTGGTATTGCTGCTCGGCGCGCTTCGTGGCCATATCGCGCGCTTCAACGCCGTCGGCACCGCCAGCGCGCTCGCTGTGGCGCTGTCTATCGCGACGTTGACGCTGGTGTTGCCCAAGTTCACCACTGCTGAACCCGGCCCGATCTTCACTGCCTCACAGTTGACATTCGCAGCTGCGGCGTCGGCGGTGCTGTATTTGACCTTTGTGTTTGTGCAGAACATTCGCCACCGCGACTATTTCCTGCCGCCCAAGGTGACCGCCGCAACGCCGGTCGCAGCAGGTGCGAAGCTGCCCGGTGGGGATGAATCGGCAGGTTATCGTGAGCAAGACGGCGAGGATCAACATTCGGTCTCCCCATCGGATAGGGCGGCGTGGACTAGCGCTGCCTTGCTGCTGCTTTCATTGGTGGCAGTTGTTGGGCTGGCCAAGATTGAGTCGCCGGCCATTGAGGCGGGGGTGTCCTCAGCCGGTCTACCCGCATCCTTCGTAGGCGTAGTTATTGCGGTGATCGTGCTGTTCCCCGAAGCGTTGGCCGCGGCCCGCAACGCCGTGCGTGATCGGGTGCAGGTCGGCCTCAACCTCGCCTACGGTTCGGCGGCGGCCAGTATTGGTCTGACCATCCCGACTATTGCCGTTGCCTCGATCTGGTTGCCGGGTGAGTTGATTCTGGGTTTGAGCTCCCTGCAGATCACCCTGCTCGCCTTGACCGGGTTGCTGGCCGCATTAACCCTGCTGCCTGGACGCGCCACTGTGATGCAGGCAACGATGCACCTGGTCGTTTTTGCCTCGTTCCTGTACTTCGCCGCTGTCCCCTAATTTCGCGTCATGAGACTCGCCCTCGTTGCAAAGATCCGTCAAGTGCGCGTGACATGGGCAACATGGTGCACCCGGCCGACACTATCGAAGCTTGCGCGATGTGGCTCCGGCAACGACAATCGAAAATCTTACCCGTGAGACCTCCGGAGCCATTCGCGGTTTCCCACAGAGACCTTCCCGCAGAGACCTTCCCGCCGGAGACCCGGACCACTTCACCCGTTGGGGGAGAGTCGACGGTGGGCCCGCGGACATTACTAGTCATGGGACACAACATGCCGGACTCAGACGCAGAGCTCTGGCGCCGAGCCTGCAGCCATGACGGCCAAGCGTTCGGCCAGATCTACGATCGCCACCGCCAGGCGGTATTCCGCCACTGCCAACGGCGATTGGAGAGTGTCGCGGCTGCCGAGGATCTGGTTTCGATGACGTTTTTGGAAGCCTGGCGCAAGCGCGGGCGGGTCGATTTGACCACCGACTCTGTTCTGCCATGGCTGTTGTCGCTCGCCAACTACCTGATTGCCAACTACCACCGCGCGGCGCACAGGTATCGGAAGTTTTTGGCCCGGCTGCCTCCGGCCGAGGATGAGCCGTCAGCCGAGGCGGAGGCAGTTGCGAGCCTGAGCCGAATCGAGAGAGCGTCCGTGGTGAACGGGATTTTGGACGGACTCCCGGTAACGGATCAGCAAGTCTTGCGACTGTGCGATATCGAGGGTCTCCCGCGGGAGGTAGTTGCCAAGAAGCTCGGGCTCCCGCTCAGCACGGTCAAGTCGCGTCTGGCCAGGGCGAGAGGCCGCGCGCGAATTGCAGTGTCTGACAGCACCTCCACAGAAGAAGCATCGAAAGGAATGAACCGATGATCGACAACGACTTGGCCCCGGACCCTGAATCAGCACAGTCCAACCTCCTCCATGCCAGACGCGTGGCCGCACGTGCCCAGCTGGTTGAAGTCGCTAATCGGCGGCTGGCGCCAGCCTTCATGCCTCAGCAGGCGGTAGCCATCGCGCTAGTAGCGGTGGCCGCGCTAGGGTTGACCGCCTACGCAATATTCAACGACCCGAAAACAGTGTCCGTAACGAGTCGACTCGAATGCTGGACCAGCGATTCTGCTGACTCGCCCATCCTCGGCGTCGCACCCGCTGATGGCTATGTGGACCCAGACGGAAGGACCGTCGACGTTAGCTACAACGGCTACGAGAATGCGATCAGCACCTGCGGTTCGTTGTGGGCGCAGGGCATTTTGACTCAGGCCGGGATAGTGCCGAAGCCGGGTCGCGAGCTAATAGAAAACGGGGCATTGGTCCCGAAGCTTCTGGTGTGCGTGGATGACGCAGGTGCGGCAGCCGTGATACCTACGAACGACCAAACGCTGTGTCAGGCAATGGGTTTAGCGCCCGCATTTCCGATGCCGTAGGGCGAACCGGCCAAGACCTTAGGTCTCGACGCGTTCGATCTGCCGACGCAACGCCACCACAGCTGCGCCACGGGCCCACTCGGTACCGTCAAAGGGCGAAACCTCCACCGGTGCAAGCTCTGTCGCCCAATGCTGTGTCCGACGGGCGTGTTCGAGGACCAGCGGCAGCACCCCTGGTACGACGGTGATGCCTTCGCCGGAAACGAGCACCTTCTCCGGCCCGACGATGGTGGCCACCGTTCCAATCAGCACTCCGAGGGCCATCCCGGCGGCGTTCACCACCTGGCCAGCAACAGGATCGCCCGCCGCTGCGAGCTCGATAACGTCTTCGTAGCTCACATCGGTGTTGCCGGGGGCGGAGGCCACCTGACGGGTGATGGACCCTGACGAGAGGTAGGCACGAACGCAACCGCGGTGGCCACGTTCGCAGAACGGACCTGAATCGGTGATCGGTAGATGCCCCACCTGCCCCACAAACCCGGTGCCGTCCAGCAACCGGTTGTCGACCACCATTCCGCAGCCGACGCCAGCCCCGATGGTGATCAACACGAAGTTGCGCAGGCCGGCGGCGGCGCCAAACCAGTGCTCCGCCGCAGTGAGGGCACGCACGTCGTTCTCGACCACGATGGTGATTCCGGTCCGCCGCCGCACCAGGTCCACTAACGGCACCTGGCTCCACCCCAAGAACGGAGACGCGGTGATCACCTCCGAATGCGGGGGTACCGGACCGGCCAAGCTCACGCCTACGGCGAAAACGGAGGGGTCCACGGCAATCTGTTCGGTGGTGACCTGCGCGATCAGATCCGCCACGCTGGCTGGGTCGTTTGCTCCGATCGGGATCACCTGCTCGAACAGGACGGTCGCGCGCAGGTCAGTGCGGGCCACGCGTAGTTCCGTAGCGGTGAGGTTGATCCCCACCAGGTGCCCCTTGTCGACGTTGAGTTCGACCGGAGATGCTGGTCGGCCTAAGCCATTTGACGGCGCCGCTTCGGAATCTTTGAGTAACCCGCGGCTCACCATGCTCCGCGTAATCCGGGTTAGGCTCGCGGGCGAGACCCCCGACTGCCGAGCCAAATCGGCCCGGGAGCTCGATCCGTGCACCAACAGGTCAATGAGGACCAGCCGCGACGATTCCGATAGCGCTGGCCACGGTATCTCGGCCAGCGGGTTAGGCAGGGTTCTCAAGAACGCTCACACCCCCGGCAGGCACCACGAACGAATCGTGGATGCTTCCGTCGCCGAGCAGGTCGCGTCCGGGCAGGGAAACCTTGGCAGCCGCATCGCTGTGGTTGATGACGAAGGTCCAGCTGGCCGTCTCGCCGCGACGGACGACAACTTCGACCCCATCGGCAACCTCGGCCGAAACGATGCCAGCCGTGCCAAGGACCCGGTCGAAGAGTTCACCGCGTCCGGTATCGCCTAATTCGGTCCCGACGTAGTAGGCCTTTCCGGCGCCAAAGCTGTTGCACGTCAACGCTACCGAGCCAGTGACATTGCCGCCGACGTACTGCGCGAGCACCTCGGCGGAGTCGGCGCGGGCGGTCTCTGACCAGATGGTTCCGGAGCCGAATTCGGTGAGCTCGATCGCGCCGTCGACGGGCAGCGGGCTGAACTCCTCGACGGTGACTCCGAGGACCTCGCGGAATGCTCCGGGGTAGCCGCCGAGCCAAATGTGGTCGTTTTCGTCGACGGTGCCGGAGAAGTAGCTCACGAGTACGGTGCCGCCGCCGCGCACGAACTCGGCAACGGCGTCGCTGGTGGCTTGGTCGACCAGGTACAGCCCGGGGATCAGGAGCAGCTTGTAGCCGGCGAGATCGGCGCCAGGGCCGAGGAAGTCGACTCCGACGTTGCGCCGGTACATCTCGTGATGCCAGCGCTGCACCTGATCCATCACCGAATAGTCAACGCTGGGGTGGGCCTTCTGGTTCAGTGCCCACACGGAGTTCCAGTCGTACAGGATTGCTGTTGACGCGGGCGCCACGGTACTGCCGGCGACCGCGGCTAACGCCTTCAGGTTGGCGCCGAACTCGACCACTTCACGCCACCGCGTACTGTTCGTTCCGGCGTGGGGGAGTAGCGCCGAGTGGTATTTCTCCGCACCGGCCTTGGAGGCGCGCCACTGGAAGAACAGCGCGCCATCGGAGCCGCGAGCGATGTGCTGCAACGAGTTCCGGCGCATCTCACCCGGACCCTTGGCCTGGTTGCGGTTTTGCCAGTTGACCGCTGACGTCGAGTGCTCCATCAATAGCCACGGCTTCCCCTTGGCGAGCGAGCGCATCAAGTCAGCCGTCATTGCCGTGTAATGGGTCGAGTTGACGTTTTCGGACAGCAGGTAATCGTCGTTGGAGACGATGTCGACGTGCTCGGCGAAAGCAAAGTAGTCGACGTGCTCAAAGAACGACATGAAGTTCGTGGTGACAGGCTGCCGCGCATGGGCTCGCAGCTCAGCGGCCTCGCCGAGGTAGCACGCCTCGAATTCGCTTGAGGTGAAACGCTTCCAGTCCAGTTGCTGGGTCGGGTTGATGAACGAGTTGTACGAGACTGCGCTCGGTGGCAGGATCTGGTCCCACTGGCCGTAGCGTTGGCTCCAGAAGTTTGTCCCCCAGCAGCGGTTGAGCTCCTCCAGGGTGCCGTACTTTGCCCCCAGCCAGACCCGGAACGACGCCGCCGACTGCGGGCAGAAGCATTCGAAGTTTTGGCAGCCGTATTCGTTATTGATGTGCCACATGACGACGGCGGGATGGCCCGCGTACCGGCGGACCATCTCGGAGGCCATCGCTACGCTCGCCGCTCGATACTCCGGTGACGACGGGCAGAATGCCTGCCTGCCGCCGTGTACCCGGACAGACCCGAAGGCATCGACAAGACGTGCCTGCGGATTGTTGATGGTGAACCACGGCGGCGGCGAAGCCGTGCTGGTCGCGAGATCGACGGCAATGCCATTGGCGTGCAACAGATCTACAATCTCGTCAAGCCAGTCGAACTGGTATACGCCGGCGCTCGGCTCGAGCAATGCCCACGAGAACACTCCGACGGTGACCAGGTTGACTCCGGCTTCGCGCATCAATGCGACGTCTTCGAGCCACACCTCCCGGTCCCACTGCTCGGGGTTGTAATCGCCGCCGTAGGCCAAGCCGCCAATGTGACCGGTAACCGTATTCACGCACACACTCCTTGCCAACCGCACGAAAGAAAGCCGAACCGTTAAAAAACCGCTGTCCCTACTTGACTGCCCCGGCGGACAAACCGGACTGCCAGAACCGTTGCAACAGCAAGAACATTGCCACCAACGGGACAACAGCAACCACCGACCCGGTAAGCACCAGCGTCTGCAATTCCGGAACATTCTTTGTCGTACCCTGCCAGGCGAAGAGCCCGAGGGTGACCGGGTACAAATCTTGGTCACCCAACATGATCAAGGGGAGGAAGAAATTGTTCCAGATCGCGACGAACTGAAACAGGAATATCGTGACCAGTGCTGGTGCCATCAAACGGGTCCCGATCGTGAAGAAGATTCGGAACTCCCCAGCGCCGTCCAACCGGCCAGCCTCGATCAGCTCGTCCGGAACCGCGGTGGAGGCGAAGATCCGCGCCAGATACACACCGAAGGGCGAGACGATCGAGGGGAGCAAAACGGCCCAATAAGTGTTGACGAGTCCGACCTTCGTGAAGATCAGGAACAGGGGCAGGGCCAGCGCCGTGGCGGGCATCAACACACCGCCGAGGATGATGTTGAACATGCTCTCGCGGCCGCGGAACTTGTATTTTGCCAGCGCGTAACCAGCCAGCGACGCTAGGAGGGTACCCAGGACGGCGCCGCCAACCGCATAAATCACCGAGTTCAACAGCCACCGGAGGTAAACGCCGTCATCGCGGGCGATTAGATTACCGAAGTTGATGAAGAAACTGCTGCTCGGGACCAGGCCGCTGGTGGTGGCCAGCTCGGGCTGCGCCTTGGTGGCGGCCACTACCAGGATGTACACGGGCAGGAGGAAGTAGAACAGCGCGGCCACCATGAAGACCATGGAAATACCTACGACAACTGGGTTCTCGCGGGGACCGCGGCCAGGCTCGGCGGATTCGGGCTTAGTGATGGCCCCATCGACGTTGATCAACATATTAGGCACCGGCCCGTCGGTTGGTGAGCTTGAGGAAGAGGAAGGAAAGGATGAAGGTGCCCACAGCCAACGTCACTGACAGCGCAGCAGACTGGTTGTAGTTGTTCTGGGCCTTGGCCAACACCACCAGGTTCGGGGTGTAGCTCGAAGTGATGGCGGTAGAGATGTTGGTGAACACCTTCGCTTCGGTAAACAGCTGCAGCGTTCCGATGATGGAGAAGACGCCGGTGAGCACCAGGGCGGGAGCCACCGAGGGGATCTTGATCCGCCGCGCGATGTCCCAGTTCGAGGCGCCGTCAAGGCGAGCGGCTTCGAAGATTTCTTGTGGGATGGAGAGCAACGCGGAGTAAATGATCAACATGTTGTAGCCGGCGTACGTCCACGTGACGACGTTGGCAATGGACCAGAGCACGACGTGGGTGCCCAAGAAGTCGATGGAGATGTTGAGCTTGTTGAGCAGCGCCACGATAGGCGACAAGTTGGGGGAGTAGATGAAGCCCCACATGATGGCCGCGATCACACCCGGGACCCCGTACGGCACGAAGAATGAAATCCTCAAGAACCGTTTGAAGTACACCAAGGTGGAGTCGAGCAGCAGAGCGAGTCCCAGCGAGATGAGTAGCATCACCGGGATCTGGACGATACCGAACACGAGCACCCGCAGGATGCTGGCCCGGAAGTCTTGGTCGCTGAACACGGAGGCGTATTGGGACAGACCTGCGAAAACCTGGCTCGGTTTACCGAAGATCCCACCGGTGCGCTCGATCTTGAACAAGCTTTGGTAGAACGCGTAGGCGATGGGGGCTACGTAGAACAGAACGAACGGTATTAAAAATGGGAATAGGAACAACCAGGGCTGCCACTTGCCAGGACCGGATCGCGACTTGGTAGAGGGGGCCGGCGCAAGGCCGGCGGATACGTCTGCCGCTGTGGTGGTCATGGGCTGCGCTCCTGGTTGCTGATGATGCGAGGGCATGTGAGGTCTCGGCACGCCTGTGCAGCGCGACGGGCAAGTTGCGGATAAAGCAACGGCGGGGTCTGTCCGGGGTGATAATTGCACGGACAGACCCCGCCGGTAAAGCGCTGGGGGTTACTGCGAATGACGAGCAGACGCAGCTACCTCAGGGAGTGCGGGAGATTACTTGACGACCGGGATGGCCTGTGCCTCGAGGGAAGCAACAGTCTTCTCCTGAGCCAACTTGAAGGCATCCGCGAGGGTGCTGGTGCCACCAAGGGTTGCGGCGACGCCGTCCTTGATCGCGTTGTACGTGTCGGTCATGGTCGGGCCCCACTGGAAGCTGGCGTCAACGCCCTTGCTGGCCTCGTTGAACACGTCGAAGATCTTCTGGTCGCCGTAGAATGCGACGCCTTCCTTCAGTGCGGGCAGTTCTGCGCCGGCCACTGCGGCCGGGTACAGGCCACCGAGCTTGTTGCCCATGGTCAGGGCCTCGGGGTCGGTGTTCAGCCAGATCGCGAACTGTGCAGCTTCAGCAACGTGCTTGGAGCCCTTCAGCACTGCGGTGGAGGATCCACCCCAGTTACCAGCAGCGTTTCCGCCTGCAGTCCACTGCGGCATCGGAGCAACGGCCCACTTGCCAGCGCCCGCGGGTGCGTTGTCGCGGATGGTGCTGTAGCCCCATGCGGCGCTGATCCAGGTAGCGATGGATCCGTCGTCCCAGGCCTTGTACAGCTCAGGGGAGAAGCCCTGCAGGTTGGTGGCGACCAGCTTCTTGCTGATCAGGTCCTGCCAGTAGGAGTTGACTTCGGCAGCCTTCGGGTCGGAATCAAGGTTGACCTTGACGCCGTCGCCACTGTTGTCGAACAACTTCGCGCCTGCCTGCCACAACAAGCCGGTGTACCAGTTGGGGTCGCCCTGCGAGAAGTGGGTGATGTAGTGGGTCGGGTCTGCAGCGTTGATCTTGGCGGCGGCCTCGGCGTATTCGGCCCAGGTTGTCGGCGGCTTCAGTCCGAGACCATCGAAGATGTCCTTGCGGTAGAACATGGCCATGGGGCCTGCGTCCTGCGGGATTGCGTACACGCCGCCGGAGCCAGCGAAGTCAACCTGTCCCCAGGTCCACGGGATGAAGGAATCTTTGGCTTCCTTGACGCCGGGGACAGCGGAGATGTCTTCCAGGGCGTCCTGGACGCGGAAGTTCGCCAAGGAGTCGTACTCGATCTGGCCAAGGTCGGGCGCGGTGCCGGCCTTAACACCATTGAGGAAGTTCTGGTAGGTACCGCTACCACCGTTGGGGGTGATGCTGACCTTGACCTGGATCTTCGGGTTCTTGGCGTTCCAGAGGTCAACGACCTTGTCCATGCCGGGGACCCAGGTGGAGAAGGTCAGGTTGACGGCGTCGCCAGCCGGCGCTGCGGATTCGGCAGCGGAGGAGGACGTCTCGGCCGGAGCGGCCGAAGACGAGTCAGCCGACGTTGCTGCGGCCGAGGAGGAGGAGGACGCAGCCGGTGCGGCTGACGAGGACGCGGCCGGGGTGGCCGCGCTGTCCGAGCTGGAGCCACATGCTGCGACGCCAAGCGTCATGGCGCCGATGCCGAGCAATGCAATTGCTCGACGGGAGTGTAAAGCGATCTTCATGGTGAGCCTTTCTGGTGCTCTGGGGACTACATGGAAAAATGAAGAGACCCGCTCTCACGGAACTCCAGGGAGAAATCAAGTAGGTAAGGCGTTTTCGGTTCCGACGAGGGGGTCGTCGACGGCGGTGAGGTGAATCAGTTGGGTTCGCTCGGGGAGCAAGGCTGGCAACGCCAGGCCCACTTGAGCAAGCATGCGGCCGGTCAGGTGCGTTCCCGATCGGAACCAGGCTGGCGTCCACGTGGTCTCGAGGAACTCCGACGTCGCCATCAATGGTTCGATGCGGTACGTGGTTCCCGGCGATAAGCCCGGCAGCCGGAACCGGCCAGGCGGCCACGTGGTGGACCGCTGAACGGCAGTGATCCCGGCAACCGCTTCGCGCTGATCCTGGGCAACAACGAGGTGGATCCACATCGCCGGGTCCGCATGGTCGGCGACGACCGCGCGCCCCGTGTGCAGCAGATGGCGGAATTGCTTATGCAGCGCAACCCACTGCGTGAGCCGATGTTGTTCCTCGGGTTGAAGCGCGCGAATGTCCCATTCGATCCCCATGTTGCCCCAGAACGCGGTGGCGGCCCGGAAATCCAAGTGGTGCCTGCGGCCTGTGGTGTGGGACGTCTCCGGCCCCACGTGGGTGCCGATCAGCTCCGGCGGCAGAATGAGCGCGGTCCAGCGCTGAATAGCCTGACGCTCCAAGGCGTCGTTGCAGTCGCTTGGCCACACCCGATCGGTGAACTCCGCGATGCCCAAGTCGAGGCGACCGCCACCTGCTGAGCAGGACTCGATCTCCAGACTGGGTTGGTGCGCCTTGAGCGCGGCCATCAATCGGTAGGTCGCCAGAGTCTGCTGCTGGACACCGGGGGCGCCGGTGGGTTGATGGCCCGCTTCAACAACAGGACGGTTGTGATCCCACTTGAACGAAGCGATCGGGTACCGATCGAGCAGATCTGTGAGGTGGGTGAGGACGTGCTCAAATGCACCTGGATTGGCTAGGTCCAGAACGTATTGATTGCGGCTTGGCTGACCCTGCCGGTCACCTGCGCGGAAGAGCCACTCGGGGTGCGCGGCCGCGAGGGCGCTGTTTAGGCTGACCATTTCTGGCTCCACCCAGAGGCCGAAGTCCATTCCAAGGCCGTGCACCTTTTCGATCAGCGCGCCGAGACCGTTGGGCCAGACGTCCTCGTCCACCCACCAGTCGCCAAGACCACTACGATCGGACCGGCGGCCACTGAACCAGCCGTCATCCAAGACGAACCGCTCGGCTCCCACGGCGGCCGCGGCTTCAGCAAGGCTGACGAGGTCGTGCTCGTTTTGGTCGAAGTACAGCGCTTCCCAGGTGTTTACCACGACGGGGCGGTCTGCTCGCGGGTGGTTCGAGCGCGCACGCAGGTGCTGGTGGAAGCGGCCGGCGAGATCGTTGAGGCCGGCGCCGAAGCTGCCATAGACCTTGGGGGCGCAGTAGCTTTCCCCTGGCGCGAGCGTGACCTCGCCCGCCAGCAGCAGTTCGGCGGCACCGATGAGCCGGCTGCCGTGGAAGGAGCGCTCGGCGGTCAGGTTTTGATTGCCCGACCAGCCAAGATGCACTCCCCACACCTGGCCTGACTCAAAGCTGAAACCGGGCTCGCCAGCGAGCATCACATAACCGGACTCAGGCCCCGGCTTCCCCTTGCGGGAGGCAATTGTATAAGTACCGACCTGGAAGGAAGACCGCTGCGGAGTTCGCTCCCGGGAATAGCGACCGGTGAAAGTCAAGAGTTCGTCGGCGCGGTCTGGTACCGGGAGGAAGGGGTTGATACCTACCAGCTGGTAGTCCCGGTCCGCGCTGGTGTTGGTGAGGGTGACAGTGAGCTCGGCGATGCCGGCGGAGCTGAGGCCCACCTCAATCGTGGCGTTCAGTTGCGCGTGTGCGTCGCTCGCCGCGTATCTGATCGAGGTGGCTTCCGGACCGTCATGTGCGGTGGTTTCTGTCACTATCAATGCAGGTGAGAAGTCCTCGCCGGAGCGACTTCCCGCGATACCGGGGGTGCCCGTCCAGCCATCGGCGGCACTGGGGAGAAGGGCGACCCGGCCAGGGGCTTCGATTCGGCTGTCACCAAAGGGGCCTGTTACTGCAATCGCGAGCTCGGTCAGCTGATTGTTAGACAGGGGGCCGAGGTCGGCGCCCCAGTGCAGAATTGCTGGCAGTTGGTCGTTTCGACTGTCGAGCACCATGCTGACACCACCGGCGCGAAGGTGCGCGAGGAAGCCAGGTGATTTCGTCATTGAAACTTTCCGCCAGACAGCCGCTTTTATTCAGGGCTGGTATTAAAGATGAAATTTAGTGCCGACGATCGCGAGGGTCAAGGGTTCTTTGGTTTCAATTTGGTCTCGGCGTCCCTGCCCCGCGTCTCGTGGACGCTAGAGCTGGGGTTTTGTGTTTCGAGCCTCGCCCCGCGGGTCCCGTCAGGTTAGAAATGTTTAGATTAGACTCAAAATCTAAACAGCTATAAGCTCGCCTGATGGATAGTCCCTACCGCCCGGGCTTCGGCGCGAAACCCGCCGTCCTCGTTGGCCGCGATCTGCAACTGGCCAGAGCGCAAGCAGCTCTCACCCGGATCGAAAATTCAGGCCAATCCCGTTCCGCTGCAATGGTTTTCACCGGTTCACGTGGGTTGGGCAAAACCGTCACACTCGGAGTTATCGGCGACCGCGCGGCCAGTCGCGGCTTTACGGTGGCGGCGGTGTCGATGGACCGTGTGTCGGACAACATCCAAATTATCGTGGCAGCGGTAGCGGAGGCGCTACGCCCGCTGGAAAGCACGGGGCGCAGCAGGGCGTGGCAGCAGTTCAAAGACCGGATGGCCGCGTTATCCATCGAGTTCTCCGCCGGGATCGTCAAAATCGTTGCCGACGCACCGCAGCGATCTGTTCGTGCCGCTGCCACCGTCCAGCGGCAGGTGCTGGCGAGCCTCCTCGTCGATGCGGCGGTGCTGAGCCGCGAACACGACAAGCCAGGCCTGGTCCTCCTGATCGACGAACTCCAGGAAGCACCCTCCGATCAGTTGGTGGTATTGGCCAATGCCATCCAGGACGCCACCAAGGCCGCACACGCGCCGCTGGGAATTTTTGCGGCCGGTCTGCCGCAAACTCCGGAACTGGTGATGGCGGCTGCGTCTTTCACTGAACGCTTCGACTTCCGCACGCTGGGCCGCCTCGATCACATCGCAGCCGAGCGGGCTCTGTTGGAACCAGCGCTGGATCTGGGTGTGCGGTGGGATCCCGCAGCTGCGGCGGCGGCGCTGGACTACGCGGGCGGTTCGCCGTACCTCATTCAGTACATCGGCGACGAAACGTGGCTACAGGCGGGACCAGCAGCCAGATCCGTGCTCAGCATGGCCCACTTCGCCGCAGCCATGGTCGAGGTGCGAGAAAGCCTGGACCACGGCATGTTTCGCGGTAGATGGGCGAAGGCGACGCCCGCCGAGCAAGCGGTGATCTCCGCGATCGCACAGGTGAGCGACGGGCGGGGGGTGGCAGCAACCGCCGCCATCTCTGCGGCGCTGGGAGTGGAATCCAACGCGTGGAGCATGTTCCGACGCTCTTTGATGGACAAGGGCATCATCGAAGCAGCAGGCCATGGTTTGCTGACCTTCACCATCGCGGGGTTCGCGGAATTTGTCCTGCAACTCGGCGCGGGACCAGACGATGTCCGGCCCGGGTCCATCATTCAACGTCGTGCCAACCCAGCACTTGAGTCAGGGCAGTAGGCGTGCGCAGCTCACGCATGTTCTCGCGGCCGGCCGGATAGCCAGGCGACCCGGCGCAATGACGGCGCCACACTCTGCGCATACCCCGTAGCGGCCCTGCGTCAGGTTGCCGAGTGCATGGTCGATTTCACTGAGCCTGGCGTCCTCGTCGCGGATAAGGCCCTCCAGGCGCGATATCTGCAAGGACAGCGGCATTCCGTCCGGGTCGTGCTCGTCATCGTCGGATCCGTCGGCCCGAAGTTGGCGCAGCTGCTCCAGCGCCGCGGCCCAGGTGCGAACAGCTGCCTGGCATTCCTGTCGCTGCGCGAGCAATGCACCGCGTGAGTTGATCGCGTCGGCGGACGCATCCTCTGGCTCCGGTCCAGACATTGGCCCCGCTCCCCCCAGCGCTTCAGGACGTGAGAGCGCACCGATGTATTCGTGGTTGACCCTCGATTGTGCACGTGGTCCTCGATGCCGGAACATATGGCTCGGCCCGTACGGCGTCGGCCTCGCGGCCCCCACAATTTCGAGGAGCAGCAGTGCGCGCACTAGCCCGTTGGTCGGTCCATCATCGCGTCGCCGTCGTGCTCCTGTGGTTGGCCGTCATGGCTGGCTCACAGCTGGTCGGCGCCCTCTCCGGTGGTAACGACTTTAAGTCCGACTTCAACCTGCCGGGAACCGACTCGCAGAAGGTGTTTGACCTCCTCGCTGACGCTCCCACATCCGGCAATGACGGCATCAGTGGCCAAATTGTTCTGTCTACTTCGGGGGGCAACCCGATTGCCAGTGCGGGTGCGGGGCTCCAACCGGCGCTGCAGTCGCTCTGCGCTATCGAAGCCGGCGGGGTGAAGAAGATTTACAGCATCAACAGCCCGTTCGGTTTCATCGCCTGCAAGGGCGAGGCTCCCGCGAAGGCGCAGCCCGTCATTTCGCCGGACGGCAGCACCGCTATCGCTGAACTTCGTTGGGACACCAACGATTTGCTCGCACCCGACGTGCTGCCGATCCAAGATGCCCTCGACACCGCGCTGGCTCAAGGCGTGGCCCCCGGGGTGTCGGTGAACTTTGGCGGGGACGCCTTCGCATTGCTGTTGCAGCAGGAGGGTTTTCCGCCATTCCTGATCGGATTTCTGGCGGCGCTGCTCATCCTGGTCGTGGTTTTTCGGAACTGGCTCGCCATACTGCCGATCGCGACGGCGATCGCCGCGCTGGTCTCTACCCTCGGTTTGACGGCAGGGGTTACCCATCTGATGTCGGTGGCCGAATTTGCGCCGGCGCTAGCCGAGCTGATGGTAATCGGTGTGGGCGTGGACTACGCGCTGTTCATTGTCTCCCGGCACCGACGGAATCTGCGGGCCGGTGTCGGTGTCACCGAGTCGATCCTGAAGGCTATCGACACCTCCGGTAGGGCAGTGATTTTCGCAGGCCTCACTGTCTGCGTGGCGCTGCTCGGTCTGTGCTTGCTGGGAGTCAAGTTTCTCTACGGACCCGCGGTGGTGTCATCGATGGGCGTGGTGCTCACCATGGCAGCTTCGGTGACATTGCTGCCGGCGTTACTGAGCTTCTTCGGCCTGAAGGCGCTGACTGCAAAAGACCGGAAAGCGCTGGCGGCAGGCGGTTTCGAGGCACTGCCAACGTCCGGGTTTTGGACTCGCTGGTCCGCTTACATCCAACGCAGCTCGCTGCTACCGGCGCTGGCGTCGGTAATCGTCCTGGTGCTGCTCGCGTTGCCATTCTTCGGCATGCGCCTAGGGCATGCTGACCAAGGGAACGATCTGCCCAGCTCGACGACACGGCAGGCGTACGACACGGTGGCGAACAAGTTCGGCGCCGGTTACAACAACCAGATGCAATTGGTGGTGCGGGCGTCCGGAGCCGACACCGCGAAGATCGCCGCTGCGTTGCCCGCGGCGGTGCAGCTCGCCGACCCGGGTGCGGTGTTGATCGTGCCACCGGCTCCGGCGATGCAAGGCGGATTGACCTTTCTGCCCCTGATTCCCACCATGGCGCCGCAATCCGAGGCGACCGACCAGTTGATCTCCACGCTTCGGGGGAGAATCCTGCCCGCGGTTATGGCTGAAACCGGCGCCACCGGTGAGGTTCTCGTCTTTGGTAACGCTCCGGTCAACACCGACTTTGCCGCGGTGCTGACCCAACGGATGCCGCTGTTCTTCGCCGCCATCATCGGGCTTTCGTTTCTCCTGCTGATGATTGCGTTCCGGTCGTTGCTGGTGCCGGCGGTAGCCGCCTTGATGAACCTAGTGGCCGCCGCCGCGTCATTTGGGGTAGTAGTCGCGATCTTTCAAAACGGTTTCATGGCCGAAACTCTCGGGATCGGCAAGGGGCCGATAGAGGCATTTATTCCGGTGATGATGTTTGCCATCCTGTTCGGCCTATCGATGGATTACCAGGTGTTCCTCGTATCGTCCATGCACGAGGAGTTCCTGCGCTCCGGCGATAACGGTAAAGCAGTCCGGGAGGGCCAAGCACGCACCGGCGGGATCATCACCGCCGCCGCGTTGATCATGGTGATGGTCTTCTTAGGATTCACCCTCGACCCCAACCGTTTTCTAAAGATGTTCGGAATCGGTTTGGCCACAGCGGTTTTCCTGGACGCCTTCATCCTCCGAACCGTCTTGGTACCCGCCGTCATGCACCTGTTGGGCAGACGCAACTGGTACTTTCCGCAATGGCTGGAATGGGTGCCCAAGGTGTCGATCGAGGGTGGCGATGATGGTGGCGATGATGGCGCCGAAGGGAAAGCCGCCGCGCTGGTTGCCGGAGATAGCGACACAACTGGCCGGGCACGGACGGGCGGGTAGGCAGCGTCAGGCCGTGCACGCGCACGGTCTGCGGGTGGTTCTTCTCGCTTGCTGGCGTGTCAGCCCTGCTGTTCATTGGCCGCCGGCTGCGCCGTGCTGGATCCGTTGTCGTTGTTGGTGCTAAACCTTCTGACGAGAAAAAATAGCGCAAGGCCAATAGCAAGCAGCACACCGGCCCTGAGCCAGATAGCGCCTCCCTGCTGGGTCAGCAAAAGGACGCAGGAAGCCAGCGCAAGATAGGGGATGACCGTCGGGGCGCGGAAGTGCTGGTGCTCGACTTTGTCCTTCCGCAACACCAGCACCGCCACGTTCGTACTGATGAATACGAAAAGCAGGAGCAACACAACAGTTTCGGCAAGTGACTGAAGATCGCCGGTGAGGGTGAGAGCCATCGCCGCCACGGTGGTGACGATAATCGCTACCCACGGCGTTTTGCGGTGGGGCAGAACCTTGCCGAGCGTTCGCGGTAATAACGATTGTTCGGCCATGCCGAATGTCAATCGACTGGCCATGATCATTGTCAGGAGCGCGCCATTGGCAACAGCAATCAACGCCACTAAACCGAAGAGCCAATCTGGCACGCCAAAGCCCGTGGCTTGCACTACTTGTAGCAATGGCCCGGATGAGGCATTGAGTTCTTTCGGAGACAGCGCAATGGAAGACGCGATACCGATGAGCACATAGATAACGCCGGCGGTCAACAATGAACCGAAAAGGGCTTTGGGATAGACACGGTGAACATCGTGGACTTCCTCTGCAACGTTGGCGGAGGTTTCAAAACCGACAAAGGAGTAATAGGCAAGGAGAGAGGCAGCCAAGATTCCGGCAGCAGGGGAAACGTCCGGGTTAAATTCCACGATGCGGGATACGTCGCCGTTGCCTTGGCCCAGCATGAGTCCCACGAGAACGATGACCAGAACCAGCCCCGATACCTCTACGACGGTCATGATCACATTCGCGCGGACAGACTCCTTGACCCCGCGTGCATTGATCAATGCGACAAGCACCAGGAAGACGAGAGCTGCAGGAACTGCGGGAACGTTGAGGAACGGCTTGAGGTAATCACCGGCAAAAGCCAGGCTGAGCCCGGCAGCGCTGGTCACACCCGCAGCGAGCATGCAAAAGCCGACCAGAAATGAGAGCCACGGCAGCTTGAACGCTCGCTCGGCGAATAGAGCAGCTCCGCCGGCTTTAGGGTATTTGGTGACGAGCTCGGCGTAGGACGCCGCTGTCAGCATGGCCAGGAACAACGCCACGAGTAGCGGCACCCAAATAGCGCCTCCCACCTCGCCGGCAACCTTGCCCACCAATGCGTATATTCCCGCGCCGAGAACATCCCCGAGGATGAACAGATAGAGCAGCGGTCCGCTAATTGCCTTCTTGAGTTTGGACTCTTGTTGCGGCTTTGGTGTGGTCATCGAATGAGTGTAAACGGGGAGGTTTTCGGGTCCTATCCCGCCTACCACGGGTCCTGGCTCAACGACCATTCCTGAACTTGTTTGGCGTAGGCACTAAAGGTCTGGAACTGCGGGATTCGCGCCGCCTGCACGACACACTTCAGCAGAGGCAGTTCTTGGTGCTTGCCGTGCACCCGCAAGGTGACTTTCCAATCCATCCCGTCGGGGGTGACGTCCACCCGCAGTAGTTTTCAGGTGACAGAACTGTGTCTAGATGCTGAGCGCAGCGCAGACAACGATAAGCAGCTCACCGTCAATGATCAGCATTGAGTCTTCGTCGACGCGGAAGCGGAGGCGGTTCGGAGACGTCATGGGGGTGATCCTTCGGGGGCAGGCATGGTGGCTGCAGGGCATGCGGTGGTAGAACAAGCACGGGCAGAACCGGGCCGAACAAAGAAGCCGGTCGAGCTTGCCTCAAATTTCAGACTAGCCCGACCGGCGGTGGAACTTTCATAAAAACTACAGCGAGCTGAGCGCCTCGTCGTAGATCGCCAGCGCCTGCTCTACTTCGGCGTCGGTGACAATGCACGGCGGCACCACGTGCACACGGTTCTCCTGAACGAACGGCAGCATGCCCAGGGAGAGCAACTTGGCCTTCAACTCGGCCATCTTCGCAGCGGGCAGCGGGGTCCGGGTCTCGCGGTCGCTGACCAAGTCCATGGCCCAGAACACACCGAGACCGCGGACGTCGCCGATCACTTCGTGGCGCGCAGCCAGCTTTTCCAAACCAGGCCCGAGCACGTCTTCGCCGATCCGCTTGGCGTTGTCGACGATTCCTTCGTCCTGCATCGCGGTCAGCGCTCCGATGATGGACGCCATCGCCAGCGGGTGACCGGAGTAGGTGAGACCGCCGGGGAAAACGGCTTCGTCGAAAGCCGCGGAGATTTCGGGCGAGATCACCACACCGCCGACGGGGATGTAACCGGAGTTGACGCCCTTAGCGAAGGTGATCAGGTCGGGGGTTGTAACGACGCCGTCCTCGGCCAGGCTTTGGAAGGCGAACCAACCGCCGGTGCGGCCGAAGCCAGCCATCACCTCATCGAAAATAAGCTTGATGCCGTACTTGTCGGCGAGGGCGCGCACGCCAGCGAGATAGCCACGCGGCGGCACCATGATGCCGGCGGTGCCGGGGACGGTTTCCATCAGGAGGGCTGCGATGGTGTGGCTGCCCTCGCTCTGGATGACGCGCTCGAGGTGGTGCAGTGCGCGTTCGCATTCCTGCTCCTCGCTGGTGGACCAGAACTCGCTGCGGTAGGCGTAAGGGCCGAAAAAGTGCACGTGGCCGGTGGCGTATTCGTTGGGCATGCGGCGCCAGTCGCCGGTGGCGACGATAGCCGATCCGGTGTTGCCGTGGTAGCTGCGGTAGGTCGAAAGCACCTTATCGCGGCCGGTGACCAGACGCGCCATCCGGATGGCGTTTTCGTTGGCGTCGGCGCCGCCGTTGGTGAAGAACACCTTCTGGAAGTGGGTCTTTTCGCTGCCTTGGTTTGCTTTGTCCAGGATCAGGTCGGCGGCGCGGCCGCGTGTCAAGTTGCCGAACGCGGGTCCGACCGTGGTGAGGATGTCCAACTGCGCCTTGATGGCGTCGAGGACACCCTGGTGCTGGTGACCGATGTTGACGTTCACCAACTGGCTGGAGAAGTCGAGAAGCTCCTTGCCATCGAAATCCCAGACCTTGCACCCTGATCCGCCGGCGATCACCATCGGTTTCAAAGCGCCTTGGGCCGACCACGAGTGAAAGACGTGGGCGCGATCTAATTCAAGGGTGAGTTGTCCGTCGTTGGTCTTGACGGGGGCCTCGGGGGTAGCGGTCACAGCTGAGCCTGGCTTTCTAAAGAGAAATGAGGTGGGGCCGGTGGTGGCCAGTGCGGGCACTGGCCACCACCGGATATATCAAGTGTTACTTGCCGCCCTCGTTGAGGGTGACGGTGATCGGCTTGTACGACTCGCCGGTGACGTCAATGCCTTCCGCCTTGAGGGCGTCGAGCGCCTTCATGACGTAATCGTTGGTGTACGCCAACCCTTCCGGTGCCTTGGTGATGACGGTGCTGCCTTCGAGGTTCTTCGCCGACATAGCGACATCGACCGTCTGCTTCCATGCTGCATCGTTGATGACGCCGATGCCGTCCTTGGACGGCCAGATCAGCTTGTTAACTTCGTTGGTCTGCCATAGCTGGTGGCTGGCGCCGAGCTGAGATCCGGCAGCCACAACGACGCTCGCGGTCTTCTCCGCGTTATCGCGTGCATAGATCCAGCCCTTCAACGCACCCTTGAGGAACTTGACAGTCGTTTCCTGGTAGGTGGTGTCGTTCTGAAGCTTGTCCGTGTTGGCCCAGATGGCATCCTGCAACATCGCGGTGCCTTCGTCGTTCCAGTTGATCGCGTTAAGGTCGGATGGCTGGAAAAGCTTGCCGGTGGCCGGATTCTTGGTCTCCAGAACCTGTGCGTACTCGTTGTACGTCATTGCTTGAGCGGCATCGATCGAACCGTCGAGCAGTGCGTTCATGTCGAAGTTTTGTTGCACCAGCGTGACGTCGGCCGCCGGGTCTAGGCCTGCCTTGGTGATGCCGGCGAACAGTTCGAACTCGTTACCGAAGCCCCAGTTTCCGACATTCTTGCCCTTGAGGTCGGCGGCCTTCTTGAGGTTCTTGTCAGCCATTGATACCTGCAGCGTGCCGGACTTTTGATAGATCTGCGCGACGTCGGTGATACCGGCGCCTTGCTCGCGGGAGGCCAGTGCCTTCGGTACCCACGCGATGGCGTAGTCGACCGAGCCGTTGGCCAGCTGGGTCTGCGGGACGATGTCAACGCCACCCTCGACGATTTGGACGTCGAGGCCTTCGTCCTTCCAGTAGCCCTGCTCGGCCGCCGCGTAGTAGCCAGCGAACTGAGCCTGAGCAAACCACTGCAGCTGGAGCTTGACCGGGATGAGCGGGCCGGTCGGGGCTTCGCTGCTGGACGCGGCCGGGGCTGCAGAGCTGGACGCCGCTGCGGAGCTGGACGTCGCTGGGGATTCACTGCTGGACGCTGCGGGGGCAGCTGAGCTCGACGCCGCAGGCGCCGCCGAGCTGGAGCTGGTGGCGGCGTTATCGCTCGAAGAGCAACCCGCCAGGACGAGCGCGGCCGAGGTGGCCAGGGCCACCGCGCTGAGAGATCGGCGCATTGTGAGCTTCATGTGTCTCCTTGTGTACGTGCGTGGGTGTGTATGCCGGACGGTGAGTGCGGTGACAACTATTTTTGCTACGCCTCCTTCTTCGGCGCCAGCTTGCGCTGGGCGATCCGCTCCAGAAGCAGTGTGACCCCATAAAAGATGAGACCAAGAACAATGGCGCCGAGCACGTAGCTCCACGCGCGCGGGTTATTGCCGCCACCCGCGGCGGATGCGATTCGTCCGCCGAGGCCGTTTTGCAGGCCGCCGAAATACTCCGCGACCACGGCTGCAATGACGGCCAGGGACGAAGCAATCCGGAGTCCGGTGAAAACGAACGGAAGCGCTCCGGGGATGGTGACATTTTTCGTCAGCTGGCGCCTCGATGCGGCGTAGGCATGCATCAAGTCACGGTGAACCGGTAGGACCTGCCGTAGGCCCCGCAGGGTGTTGATAAAGATAGGCGCAAAAATGGTGATGGAGACGATGACGCGGCGCGGGGTTTCCGAGGTGGCGCCGAGCATCGAGAAAAGTACGGGGGCCAGGGCGACAATCGGAACCACCGCAAGAGCGGACACGATGGGAACCAGCATTTTGTTGATCACCACGACTTGGGACGCCACGATCGCGGCCCCTATCGCAATGATCGCGCCGACAACAAAGCCCACGAGAGCGTTCCAGCCGGTAGCGGTGGTGGCTTTGATTAACTGAGGAAACATCTTGCCGGTTTCTGCCACGATGCCCGAGGGGCTGGGCAGCAAATACGGCTTAATGTCCTTGATATCCACCAACAACTGCCAGCCCACGATGACAAGGACGCCTAGAAGTATGGGAGGAAGTACGGCGCGTAACGCGTTCCTGGAGCCGTTGCCCCCCGCAGAATCAGATTTCGGCGGCGCTGTGGTGGTGATGTCAGACGGGATGAACGTCGTCATCGAAGGTCAACCCCCAACTTCGATAGCGACGGGGCGCCGTGGAGCGCCTCGCGAACCTCGGTGACCCCGCTGAAGAATCCGGAGTCCTCGCGCAGGTCGTCGCCGCGGTCGATGCCGCGACCCAAGTCGATCGAGACAATGTCCCGGATCTCGCCGGGGCGAGGGGACATCACGACTACGCGGTCGGACAGGAATACTGCCTCGGGGATGGAGTGGGTGACAAACACGACGGCAGCGCCGGTCTCGGAACAGATCTTGACGAGTTCGGATTGCATTCGCTCGCGCGTCATCTCATCCAGCGCGCCGAAAGGCTCGTCCATCAGCAGTAGTTGTGGCTTCTCGGCCAATGACCGGGCGATGGCGACTCGCTGCTGCATGCCGCCGGAAAGTTGATCCGGGAAGCGGGTTCGGAAGTCAGTCAGACCCACGAGCTCGATGAGCTCACTGGCCCTGGCCTGCCTTTCGGCCTTTCCGACGCCGTGCAATTCGAGGGGGAGTTCAATATTGGCCTGCACGCTGCGCCACGGCAGTAGGCCGGCGCTTTGGAACGCGATGCCGTAATCCTGATCCAGCCGGGCCTGTTTGGCAGATTTGCCAAACACGGTGATCTCGCCCGATGTGGGGGTATCCAAGTCGGCGATCAGCCGCATCAGCGTGGACTTACCGCAACCGGACGGCCCGATCAGTGAGACGAATTCGCCAGCAGCGATTTCCAGATTAATGTCCGAGAGTGCCTGCACGCTGGCGCCTTTGGCCACGGAGAAAATTTTGTTGACCCCGGCGACTGTGACCGCGGGGGAAGTGAGCTCGCTCATGTACTACTCTCCTGTCGGCGGTACCGGGATAGCCCCAGCCCTATCAGTGCGACGAGTCCGGCCGCGGTCAGTCCCATCAAGACGGCCCCCGCGATGGGTGCGTACGGCTTGTTGGGATCGGAACTGGTGGACTGCGCGAACGCGATGATCATTCTGCCAATCCCGCCCGAATAGCCGACGGACACCTCGCCCACCACGGTGCCCACAATGGCGCTCACGGCGCCCAAAGCCAGACCAGGCAACAGATACGGCACGCTGGCGGGCAGGCGCAGCTTGAGCAGCGTCTTCCACCATCCGATTCCGTAGGTGCGCATCAACTCCAAGTGGATGACGGTAGGCGAGGAAAGACCGCGAAGGGCGCCCACTGCCACGGGGAAGAAGGCGAGGAACGAGGCCACTACCGCGACCGACATCCACTTCTCCCACTCAAAAGCTCCGATCTGGATCTTGCCGCCCAAGGTCACGATCACCGGCGCGAGTGCGATCAACGGCACGGTTTGGCTCAGGATCAGCCATGGCAGCACCGCGCGTTCGGCGACAGCAAACCGCTGCATCAGCAGTGCGAGCAAGAAACCAATCAACGATCCGAACAGCCACCCAGCAGCAGCAACCCCGAGGCTATTGAGGCTGGCTTTGACCACTGCCAACCACAGGACCTCCGAACCCTGCGTCGAGTTCACCGATTCGAACGCCCGAGTCACCATGCTCCACAAGTGCGGCATCGCCCGGTCGTCGGACTTCGGCAGAATGCCAGCCACGCCATTGGTGGGACCCAACCACTTGTACAGCTCCCAAATAGCGGCAAGGACAAGCACTCCGAGGATGCCGAAGACGATCCCCGAGAGCTTGTTCCGCGTCCTGGTCACTCGCCGCTTGCCTTCGCTGTGATCTGATCGCGCAGCGCGGGGATGACGGTCTCGCCGTACGCCAGCATGGTCGCTTCCTTATTGTCGTGCTGCAAGTAACCGGCAAACTGGTGCACGCCCAACGCTTTGAGCTTCTCCAGCTTCTCGATGTGCTCCTGCGCCGTACCGAGAATGCAGAAGCGGTCGATGATCTCGTCCGGAACGAAGTCGGCGTGGGTGTTGCCTGCCCGGCCGTGCTGGTTGTAGTCGTAGCCTTCGCGGCCAGCGATGTAGTCGGTGAGCGCCTGCGGGATGTTGGCGTCATTGCCGTACTTCTTGACGATGTCGGCGACGTGGTTGCCGACCATCCCGCCGAACCAGCGACACTGGTTGCGCATGTGCTCGATATCGGTGCCGATGTACATCGGAGCGGCCACGCAGAACTTGATCGCATCGGGGTCGCGCCCCACGTTTTCTGCGGCTGCGCGGACCGTCTTGATCATCCATTCGGCAATGTCGAGGTCAGCGAGCTGCAGGATAAAGCCGTCGGCGACCTCTCCCGTGAGTTTCAGAGCCAGTGGTCCGTAGGCCGCGACCCACACCTCCAGTTCGGAGCCGACGCTCCACGGGAACCGCAGTTCCGCACCGTTATGTTGAACGGATCGGGAGTTGCCGAGCTCGCGAATTACGTGGATCGCTTCGCGCAACGTCTTGAGAGTGGTGGGTGCGCCATTTTGAACGCGGACCGCCGAGTCGCCGCGACCAATGCCGCAGACGGTCCGGTTGCCGTACATCTCGTTCAGCGTGGCGTACGTCGAAGCAGTGACCGTCCAGTCGCGGGTGGCCGGGTTGGTAACCATGGGGCCAACCTTGATCCGGTTCGTTTCGGCCAGAATCTTGCTGTAGATCACGTACGGCTCTTGCCAGAGAACGTGCGAATCGAACGTCCACACGTAATCGAAGCCGTGTTCCTCGGCCCGTTTTGCCAGCGCAACCGTGCGCGCTGACGGTGGGTTGGTCTGTAATACCGCTCCGAATTCCATGGATCTCTTATCTCGATAGTGAGTGGCTTGCCTGGGCTTTGAGGTTTTTAGATCAGGTACTGGCTGAGCCCGCGGCGGACGTACTGGCCGTCGCCCTTGGTGCCGACGTAGGCGTTGTCGTCGACAATCACCTTTCCGCGGGACAAAACCGTATCAACGTGGCCGTCGATTTCGTAACCCTCCCAGGCGGAATGGTCCATGTTCATGTGGTGCGTCTTCTCGTACCCGATGGAGGTGTGACCGTTCGGGTTATAAATGAGGATGTCCCCATCGGCGCCCGGCGCGATGACACCCTTTTTGCCGTACATGCCGAACATGCGAGCTGGTGTGGTGGAGGTGATCTCAACCCAACGCTCGAGCGTGATGTGACCATTGACGACGCCCTGGTACAGCAGGTCCATGCGGTGCTCGACGGAGCCGATGCCGTTGGGGATCTTGCTGAAGTTGCCGATGCCCAGCTCTTTTTGGTCCTTCATGCAGAACGGGCAATGGTCGGTCGAGACCATCTGAATATCGTTGGTGCGCAACGCTTGCCACATCTGCTGCTGGTGGCCCTCCTCCTTCGAGCGCAGCGGTGTCGAGCAGACCCACTTGGCGCCTTCGAACCCGGGCGCACCCAGGTTGTCCTCGAGCGAGAGGTAGAGGTACTGCGGGCACGTCTCGCCGTAGACGTTCTGGCCGGCATCACGCGCGGTGGCGATCTGGGCGACGGCCTGCTTGGCCGATACGTGCACCACGTACAGCGGTGCGCCGGTTACGTTAGCCAACATGATGGCGCGGTGGGTGGCTTCCTCTTCCATCTGCCAGGCCCGCGCGATGCCGTGGTAGTACGGGTCGGTCTTGCCGTCGGCGATCAACTGCTGGGCGAGAATGTCGATGGCGCTGCCGTTTTCGGCATGCATCATCGTCAAAAGGCCGGTGGAAGCCGACTTCTGCATGGCTTTGAGGATTTGCCCGTCATCGGAGAGGAACACCCCGGGGTAGGCCATAAATAGCTTGAAGCTGGAGACGCCCTCGTCCAGGAGCCCGTCGATCGCCTTCAACGAGGCTTCGTTGACGTCGCCGATGATCTGGTGGAACCCGTAGTCGATAGCGCAGTTACCGGCGGCCTTTTCGTGCCAGGCGGCGAGACCGTCCTCGACGCGCTCGCCATACGACTGGATCGCGAAATCGACGATCGTAGTCGTCCCACCCCACGCGGCTGCGCGGGTACCGGTCTCGAAGGTATCGCTCGCTTCGGTGCCGCCGAAGGGCATTTGCATGTGCGTGTGAGCGTCGATACCACCTGGTACGACATACTTCCCGGTGGCGTCGATGACCTTATCGACGCTTGTCTTGAGATCGTTGCCCAACAGTGTGGAGCCTGGTGCCAGGACCGCAGCGATGGTCTCGCCGTCAATCAGCACGTCGGCAAGCGCGCGTCCGGTGGCCGATACAACCATCCCGCCGGTGATGAGAGTTGTTGTCATTCGCGAAGTTTCCTAATTTTCTTAATCGGGTTCGGGGTAGGTGACTGGCGTTTGCCAGGGGTCCTTACGGCGCAGTGATGGCGGTGTAGGAATCCGGGCGGCGGTCACGGTAGAACTGCCAAGAGTTGCGAACTTCGCGGATAAGGCCCAAGTCCAAGTCGCGAATGACGATCTCCTCGGTGTCGGTCGAGGCGACGTCTCCGACGTAGTTGCCACGCGGATCGACGAAGTAGGACCGGCCGTAGAACGTCACAGCGTCGTCGCCGAACTCTTCTGTTTCTGTCCCGATCCGGTTATTCGCAGCCACGAAATACTGGTTGGCGGCGGCCGCGGCGGGCTGCTCCAGTTCCCAGAGTCGGTTCGACAAACCTGGCTTGGTCGCTGACGGGTTGAACACGATCTCCGCGCCGGCCAGCCCGAATTCGCGCCATCCCTCCGGGAAGTGCCGGTCGTAACAGATGTACACGCCCACCTTGCCGACCGCGGTCTGGAAAACGGGGTAGCCCGCGTTGCCCGGACGGAAATAGAACTTCTCCCAGAACCGGTCGACGTTCGGGATGTGGTGCTTGCGGTACTTGCCGAGGTAGGTGCCGTCGGCGTCGATGACGGCGGCCGTGTTGTAGAGAACTCCCGGCTGCTCTTCTTCATAGACCGGGAGGACGATGACCATGTGGAACTCCTTGGCCAGGGCCTGGAATCGCTCCACCGTGGGGCCGGGAACACTTTCGGCGTAGTCGTAGTATTTCGCGTCCTGGGTGATGCCGAAATAGGGTCCGTAGAACAATTCCTGGAAGCAGATGATCTGCACGTTCTGGGCGGCGGCGTCGCGCACAAACTGTTCATGTTTGGCGATCATCGACTCCTTGTCGCCGGTCCATGTTGCCTGGGTAATGGCCGAGCGCACTACGGTCATGTGCAGATCCTCTCGAGGTGCTTTTCGCAAGACCAGCCGGAGTAGAACTCGCGTCCCACTGGCGCCGCTGGTGTTGTTCTGGTCCCTTCCAGTTACCTGGTTAAGACTCGATGACGACACCCACGCTGCTGCCGGATCGGTATTGTTATTCTGGGCGGTGAACATTTCACCTGGGTTTCACCCTGTGTCGCCGGTGTTAATAAGTCAAGAGCAAATCTCAAATCGTTAGGGACTGATGCTCAACCAGATCACGACAGCGATCGAGGCGCGGACGCCCGAGGGTATCGCCGCGACTGTGTCGCGTCTGATCCGCGGCGGTGATGTGGCTCCGGGCGATAGATTGCCGACGGTCCGAGAGTTGGCAACCGAGCTGGGGGTAAGCCCGGCGACGGTGAGCAACGCCTTCAAAGCCTTGTCCGGGGTGGGGCTCATTCGCTCCCGTGGGCGGGCGGGCAGCTTCGTGCTCGACCCGGTGCCCCAGTGGATGCCCTCACACTTCGGCAAGCTCGCCGGTAGCGCCCTGCCAGCCCGGCTCGACCTCTCCACGGGCACCCCGGATCCGCTGTTACTCCCGGAACTTGGTCCCGCCCTGAGCAAGGTGCCCGCCCGCGCCCAAACCGATAGCTACCTCGATGCCCGGGTGCTCCCCGAACTTGAACTCTGCCTGCGGGCCACCTGGCCATTTGAGCCCGGCACCCTCACCATCACCGACGGCGCGTTGGACGCGATTAGCCGGTGCCTGGAAGCAGTGGCCCGATTCGGCGACCGCATTGTGGTGGAGGAGCCGACTTTTCCGCCGTTCCTGGACATGCTCGAACAGCTGGGTCTGCACGGTATCGGCGTGCGGATGGACGCGGAGGGCATGGTGCCAGCAGAGCTGTCGGCGGCGCTGGACTTGCACCCGAGCGCCATCTTGCTGCAGCCGCGCGCCCAAAACCCGACGGGTTGTGGATTAACCCAGTCGCGCGCCCAAGAACTTGCCCGCATCATCAAATCGAAAACTTGCGACCCCGTCATCATCGAGGACGACCATTCCGGCGAAATCACCACGAGCGGCACTATCAGCCTGGGTAAATGGTTGCCGCACAGAACATTGCACGTGCGTAGCTACGCGAAATCACACGGCCCCGACCTACGAGTGGGGGCGCTCGCAGGTCCGACCGAGATGCTGGACCGCATCGTTGCCCGCCGCATGCTGGGCCCCGGTTGGACATCGCGAATGATGCAGACCGTTCTCTACGAGCTGCTGACGGCCGCGGACTCGGTCACGCAGATTTCCGAAGCACGCATGGTGTACCACGCGCGGCAGCGAGCCTTGGCAGAAGCTATTGTGACGCACGGTGTTTCGCACACACCATCGGACGGGATCAACACCTGGCTACGGGTGCGGAGTGAACGGGCGGCGATGCTGCACCTCGCCGCGAGCGGCGTGAAGGTGGCGGCCGGCCGGCCCTTCTACGCGAAACCTGTTGAAACGGAACAGTTCGTGCGCATTAGCCTGTCGCGGCTCTCGCAAGATTTCGACCAGATCGGCGCCCTGCTGGCCGCAGCATCCCGCGCGGAGTAGGGGAGGCGCCGAGGGGTGTGCGCCGAGGGGTGTGCGCCGAGGGTGTGCGCCAGCGGTGTGCGCCAGCGGTGTGCGCCGAGCGGTGGGCTATGGCGAGTTTGGGGCGGCGTTTTGCGTCATAGGGCACCGCTCGGCGAAGGATTTCGGCCCGGGCTAGCAATACGCGAGCCACCTTCTGCGCTCAGGCGCGTGCGGCTGCTCGGATCAGATCCAGGGCCTGCGCATTGCCAAGTGCAGTCTGCGACGCCAGCCACTGCGCGTCATGACCGCGGCTGACCTGCTGCACGTGCTCGATCATGTGTTGGAAGGCTGATTTCGGATCGGCAGTCCACGTATTTTTCAGTGAACCATCACGCCAGAGCTCCACTGTATCAACAGGTTTCGGGTGAAACGGGTTGCTAACGCTGAGTTCGGCCGATGATCCCATAATGCGAGTGAAAGTCGAGACGGGGCGACGCATGCCGGCAGATAAAATCAACCGCTGACCGGAAGCAAAGTTGGCGATTGCAGCTGTTTCAATGTCCACCCCGGAGCCCGCAGCAGCACTACTGGCCACGGCGGTCTCCACTTCCGAACCGAAGAGCATGCGAGCGAGTCGAATGGGGTAGCAGCCCACGTCGTAGAGGGCGCCACCGCCGAGTTGCGGAACGAGCCGGATGTTCTCCGTCGTTGCTAAATTGAAGTGGAATTCGGAAATTATCTCTCGCAGTTCTCCCAGCTCGCCATCGTCGATGAGCTGACGCAGCAGCCCGGTCTGCGGGTGGAACGGAAACGCGAAAGCCTCCCAAAGCGGTGCATCGACAGAAACTGTCGACAGCAAATCAGCGACCTGAGCAGCGTCCAGCCCCAAGGGCTTCTCGCAGATCACCGGCTTACCAGCAGCACTCGCCGCTTTCGCCCACTGAATGTGCTGATCATTAGGGAGGGCGATGTAGATCGCATCGACGTCCGGATGGGCGATTGCGGCGGCGTAATCCGCAGTGGACTCGACGTGATTCTGCGCAGCCCATTCCCGGGCCTGCTCGGGTCGACGGCTCCCCACCACGACCGCCCTCCCGCCCGCTGCGCGCATAGCTGGAAGAAAAACCTTGGCAGCAATGTTGGCCGAGCCGAGAACGGCCCATCGGACAGGTGATGAAGACATGGTCATTCCCGACTTGTAGCTCAAACTCTGACGTTGACAAGTAGAACCTAAGGCGGTGCCGGCCGAGCGGTGGGCCTGGAGTCCGCGAACCTCGCCGAGCGGTGCGCTAAAGCGCGCGACGAGCCCGATTTCGCCTCGTAGGGCACCGCTCGGCGAAAAAAAGAGGGTGCGGGTCAGGCGGGGGTGAGCGTGATCAGTCGCCCGCCGATGAGCCACTCCGTGACGTGAACGGCTCCGGCAGCATCAACCGCAATCCCATGCGGGCTCCGGAACGTCCCCGGAACCAACGTGGGTCGCACCAAAACCCCGTCAACCCGCTCGTTCGGCCAGTCCGCGGATCGCGGTAGCGTCGGGTCGCCGTATCTCGCAGTGCACACGTCGTTCTCGTCGAAGGTGACGAGTCCGCCGCCCAGTTCGGTCACCCACAGGGTGTTGCCCTCAAAAGCGAAACCCGATGGGCTGGTGAGGATGTCGCCGCCAAACGAACCCAGTTCGTCGCCACCGGAAGAGAGGCGAAGGATGCGCCGGTTGCCCCTGTCGGCCACCAAAATCTGCACGTCCTCGCTCCGAGGATCCACCGCGATGGCGTGCGGTTGGTGCAACCTGATGCCGTCCGTGGTTGTCGTCTTGGACCAGAGAAGCTCGCCCGCTCGGGTGAAGCAGTGCACGGCGCTCTGGCCGTAGCCATCTGCAACCCAGATGCGGTCGTCCGTCACCGCAATACTGGTGGGCCGCCATGCTTGGAGTTCTGGCGCAACCGCAGCGGCGGAGATCTCCTGCAGCACAACGCCATCCATGCCCAAACGGACGACGCGTCCGGGGGTGTCGACGATGGGCTCGTTTTCCTCGCCGGTGGGCATCGGCTTAAAGCCGTTGTCCGCGACCCAGAGCGAAGGCGCGCCCTCGCTCGGAACGTTGTCGAGCCACATATCGTGGCATTCGGTGATTTCCAGTTCGGCCGACAGCATCGGAGCGGGGGAGGCACCGACGAGCACCAGGTGGTTTCCGCTCGCGGAGGCGGTAACAACGCCGCCGCCAGCGAGCGCGGCCACCCCTTGATGCGCCAGCCCAGGCGATAGTCCAAAGCGTGCGTCGGTCTCGGTCCAGTGATAGTCGCGCTCGCCAATCCGAACGACCAGTCCAGAGCTAATCGGTTCAGTGCCCACCGGTTCAGTGCCCACCACTTCAGTGCCCACCACTTCAGTGCCCACCGGTTCAGAGTCCACCGGTTCAGAGTCCATCTTGGTCATGCCAATGCTCCTGCCAGCGCCAGTCGATCGGTTCCGAGGCACGCTGATAGCGGATGTCGGTCGAGAGCCGCAACCGATCCTGGCTATCAACGTTGTCCGTGCCCGCGTGGATGATGTGCGAGGAGTGAACCACGACGTCGCCCGCTTCGTAATCGGCGACAAGCCACCGCGAGTCGTACTTTTCCGCCAGCTTGGGTAGGTCGGCGGTGATCCATTCGGCGGCGCGCAGGACGCCGTTGCGTTCGTCGGCCATGACGGGGTGGTGGCTGCCCTCGAGGTAGGTCAGGCCGCCCATGTCCACAGGGCAATCGCCCAACGGAATCCACATGGCGAGCACCTTGTCGGTCCCGCCGCGCAGGTACACCAAGTCGTAGTGGGCCTGGGTGGCGGTGCCGATCCCGGCCTCACCGGGGCGGGTGTGCCGGATGATCTTGCGCTTGTGCAAATGCACGTCGTCGCCGAGAAACCACTCGAACCAGCCCTTGATGGACGGGTGGGATGTCAACGACTCGTATTCCGAGCCGGGGACGATATCCCCAAACAAGATGCTGCGCAGCAACGCTCGATCGATGGCAACCTGCGTTCCGACCGCCTCGCGCATGTCGGAACCGCGCTCCACGAGGCCGGTCTCGGCCATCTTCGTGAAGTAGTACTCGCGAAAGGCACGCACCAGCTCGGGGTCGATCTGGTTCTTCAAATACAGGTAGCCGTCGCGTCGCATTCGCGACCACAGTGCGTCTTTGTCTCCGCGCTCGGAGTCGGGGACCGGCTGCAGGGCACCCAAACGCGCCGGGGCTTCGTCCAGCGTGTAGCCGTTGGAGGTGATCATGCATCGAGTATTGGACAAATGCAGATCTACTTTCCATGGATTACCGCAGGCAATACTTGGACTTGTGCTGGCAGAATCACACACATGGACTTTTCGCCGCAGAATTGGGCGCATTTCACGACGCCGCTGGAAGGTCTGGCGACACACTCAATTGCCTGTGTCGGCGCCGGCGAGCAACGGGGGTCGTGGCGCGGCTTCCGTGGTCGCCGGTTGGCGAGCTCCGCGCTCGTCGTCATCTCGAGTGGGTCGGGCTGGTACGTCGACTCGTCGTCGCCAGCGGAAATATCTATAGATGGTCCCACCGCGATGTGGCTGGCCCCGGGCGTCAAGCACGGGTATGGGCCGAGCGAGGCCGGCTGGGTGGAACACTGGATCGTATTCACGGGTAACGCTGTTGCCGCTTACGCCGAACTTGGCGTCAGGCCCGCTACCTCCGCCGTAATGCCGCTGGTACACGGGGGTGGCGGAATCAGCACGGCGGCCGACGGCGGTGGAACCGGTTCTGGCAACGTCGAAACCGTCGTATCGCACTTCGGGCCGCTCCGACAGTGGATTCAAGACGCCAGCATCTTGGGCCAGATGGAGGCCTCTCTTCTCGTCCAGCGCATTCTCGTGGACGTGATTCGTTGCCGGGCGGAGCAGGATGAATTAGGGGCGTCGGGAAATCTGTTGCAGCGCTTCGTCAGCCACGCTTTTGAGTCAATTTCGATGGCCGAACGCGCCCGACGCTTGGGTCTGAGTGTGGATCGCCTCCGAGACGGCGTCGCGCAGTTAACCGGGTCTACCCCGCTGGAATACCTTCTCGATCACCGGGTGGCCCGAGCGTGCGAGCTTTTGACGTCAACGGAAGAGTCCATTTCGCGGGTGGCGCGACAGGTAGGATACGCCGATCCCGCCTACTTCTCGCGTCTATTCACACTGCGCGTGGGGGTCTCGCCGCGCAGTTTTCGAGACCAGCAGTCGCGGAACCCGCTGTCCTGAAGGCCTTTCGGGCTGGATCTCGGGACAACCCCTTCGTGCCAGGCATGTGAAGATAGAAAGAAATCATATAGTATCTAGGATCACTACAATCCGTCTGCAGAATCGGTGGCGATACAGCGATGAGCGAGAACCTTCCCCGCGTCCAATGCGGAACTGCCGTTACGCCACCTCAATGGGCGGTGATGCAGCGCCAGATCATGACAACGATCGCCGAAGCGGCGCCCGAGTTCGTGGCGCGTTACACCCGCGACGATGGCACCCTGATCTGGCGCGAAGAGTGGCCCGGCATGGACGGATCTGACGATCCTTACGAGGCTTTCCAGTATCTGGCGCTTTTCTACAGCATCAGCGGCGACGAGTCGGTGTACCAACTTGCCCGGAAAATGTGGGACGCGATTACCTGGCAGTGGACGCAGTACGGGCAGATTGAGCGCGAGTTCGACTGCTACTACGACTGGATGCACCACGGCGAGGCGAACCTCTTCCACTACTTCTTCGGGCTGACCAAACCCGAATCCCTCATCGACCGACAGCGCGCCATCAGTTTCGCCAAGATGTACACCGGACACGACCCGCTCGCGCCGAACTACGACCCGGAGCTGGGGATCATCCGCGCTCCGCAATCCGGCAGCAAGGGCCCCCGATTTGTCGTCACCGCGGAGGACTTGGGAACACATCGCGGGGTGCTGAACGACTACCTGCCGCCGTTCGAAGACATCGAGGGCGTTCCGTTCCCCGGGGCCACCACGCCCTGGGATGACGACCGGGTCTTCGCAGAGATCATCGAAAAGATGAATCAGCGCACCACCCGCGGCGACGTCCCCCTCAACATGAACGCCACTGGCCAGATGACGCACGCCTTCATGTACTCCGGCGACGAGGACCTGCGCACGTGGGTCACCGACTACATCGCGCGCTGGAAGGCCCGCGCGGACGCAAATGACGGGATCCTGCCCGATAACGTTGGGCTCTCCGGGCGCGTCGGCGAATACCTCGACGGCAAATGGTGGGGCGGCCACTACGGCTGGCGCTGGCCGCACGGCTTCCTGACCATCATCGAGCCGACGCTCAATGCTGGTCTGAATGCGTTGTTGCTGACCGGGGACGAGTCGCACCTCGCGCTCACCCGGCAGCAACTCGACGCCAATTTCGACCTTGGCCGTGATGCCGATGGTGCGTGGGTCGTGCCCAATAAGCACTTTGACAGCGGCTGGACCGACTACCGTGTGCCGAATTCGCTGCACCCGATTCAGGTCTGGGCCAGGACGTTGGCGGACGAGGACCGCGCGCGCGTCGAACGGGTCCGCGGCGATGCCGACTGGACCACAGCGCGGTACCCGGTGGCCCCGCTCTCCGCGAAGCACTTCAACGTCAACACCGCGGCATGGTTCACCTACATCTCCGGCGAGAATCCCGACTACCCGGAACAGGCGCTGACAGCGAATATTGCACTTATCGAGCAGCAGTTGCGAAGGATGCGATCCGCCGACGGCGACCCGGCTGGCTTTGGCGGCATTCACCACATCGATGGGCACACGGACGCGATCGACTTACAGATCGATGGGTACGCAATCCATATTTGGCAGGAGTTCAACCCGGTCTATTTTGAATCGCTGGTTCAGCTGATGTGGGGCGCCCCGATGCACATGTCGCACGGTGGGTTGCAGCACGCCACCGTACGGTATTACGACGCTGTCGGGCGGCGTGCCGGGTTGCCGGACGGCGTTGCGGCCCTGGTGAGTGCGATTGGCCCTGACTTCGTGGAACTCGAACTGGTGAATCTCGACACTGAGAACGCGCGCACCGTGGTGGTGCAAGCCGGCTCGTTCGGCGAGCACCGATTCGGGGATGTTTCAGTGCTTGGTGGTCCCGCCACCGGCGTGGATGGACGATGGTTCGAAGTGGCGCTCGCCGCAGGCTCGAGGGCGCACCTGCGGGCCACGATGTCGCGGTATGTCAACTCGCCGAGTTATGAAACGCCATGGTCACGCAGGAGCGACTGGGCGCCCCTTATTCGGGGTCGGGCGACGAACTAGGTAGAGGACTGGGCTCCGGGGAAGAGAGCATCGGTTCTTTGCCGGGGCCGAATCGCGGAGCGACAGGTGACGCTCAGTCGTCGGCGTTGAGGGCCTCGACCGCAGCGGTGAATCGTTGCCGCGAGGACTCTATATGCGCCAGCATCAGCGCGCTCGCTGCTGAGCTGTCGCTCGCTGAAATGGCCTGCACGATCGCTTCGTGTTCGGCGAAAGCAAGAGGCCGCTGGCCGGACTGGTAGTACTGGGCGAACATATCGCTGACGAACCCGGAACCAGGGCCGTCGTCACCTTCGCGACCGATGGAGGCCTTGTAGACCCGGAATAGGTGCAGATGGCAGCGAGTGCGAATAAACGCACCCTCCACGAATGCATTACCCGAAGCCTGCGCCACCAGCGTGTGAAGACGCGTGTCGTGCTCGACAGATTCAGCGAAGAAGGTCGTGGCGGCGGATTGCGGGATGTGATCGGCCCGATCAAGTTCCGCCTCGAGGGCCGCAATGTCGCGGCGCGTGCGGTGCCGAGCCGCTTCCGCTGCCGCCCACGGTTCAATCAGCCCGCGGAACTGGAAGAGCTCGTCAAACTGCTGCACGGACAGTAGATCCGTCGCGCGGTATCCGCGGAGCGGAATTTTCGTCACAAGGCCGTCGGCCTCCAGTCGTGCCAGCGCCTCGCGAATCGGGGTTTGGGACACGGATAGATCTCGGGACAACTCGTCGATGCCCACGTGCTCGCCTGGCGAGATCTCGTGGTCAAGGATCATGGCTTTAATCGCGTCGTAGGTTTCGTCCGCCAGCACGAGCCGTTTCGGGCTCGCGCCGGTGCGACGAGCCGAGTCTCGTGCCATAACCAGGAGCCCTCCGTTGATCTGTTCGGCCAGGATTGGGACCAGGCCGCCGCCAATCGTATATGCGATCAGGAATGATGCCGTCGCACCGCGGCTACAGCGACGGAACCCGCAAACCGTTCATTCCGCCGTCGACGCCAAGGATGGTCCCGGTAATGGATCGCTGCTGTGGGTGTGCCAGGAAGCTGATCGCGCTGGCCACCTCGGCGGCTGCGACAAGGCGCCCGCTCGGCTGGCGCTGCTCCAACGCACTTCGCTCCGCCGCGGGGTCCGCTGCCAGGTCGAGCAGTCGGGCTACCCAGGGGGTGTCCGCCGTACCCGGGTTGACGCAATTGACTCTGATTTTTTCGTGCACGAGGTCGGCCGCCATCGCCAAGGTCAACGCCTGCACTGCCCCTTTGCTCGCGGAGTAGATAGCGCGCTGGGGCAAACCGACTGTCGCTGCCACGGAACACGTATTGACAATCGAAGCGGCATTGCTGGCTCGCAGCAAGGGGAGCGCCGCGCGGGTGACCCGGGCGATGCCGACCACGTTGACGTTGAGCACCTTGGCCCATTCGTCATCGGTGGCATCTTCGACGCTGCCTACTGCGCCGATACCGGCGTTGTTGACCAAGATGTCCAAGACCGACACTGCGGCAGAGATAGTGGCGAAGGCTTCGGCAACGGAATCCGAGGATCCGATATCGCAGTGGATCCACTCGGCGACGCCGTCCAAGGCGCCGACTGAAAGGTCAAGTCCAAAAACTCGCGCCCCCGCCGCCGCGAAGTTCTGGGCGGTGGATAAACCGATGCCGGACCCGGCACCGGTGACTACGGCTGTGAGGCCAGTCAGATCGGACATGTGTGCTCCGCGCTCTCTCCGTTGAGTGGTGATGGCGACCTATTCCAGCTTGCGGAATCAGCCGTTATAACAGTTCAGTAAATCGTCTGGGAAATAGTGTATAGGATTCTGGGAAATCATGTAGCATCTGTTTCACACCGGAGCGAAGATGCTTTCTTTCGTTCCCTCACGGCATGAAAGGAAGTTCGAATGAAACGACTATCAGTGGCCATCGTCACTGTTGCGGCGCTGGCAGCCAGCCTCGCCGGGTGCTCGTCCTCAAAGTCGGATTCGGCGAGTGGCTCGAACGCTCCCGCAGCCGGCGGAACCCCGTCACTCCTGTTCTGGGTGGACACCCCCGCGTGCCGCAAGCAGAGGCCTACCAGAAGCTCATGGCAGGCAAGGTCGACATCAAGATCGAGGTCATCGCTCAGGCGGATGCCCAGACCAAGATCACCCTGGTCAACCGGGCCAAGAAAGGCTGGCCGGACATCATCTTCGGCACCGCCGCCGACACCGCGCAGTTCCTGGATCCGAGCAATGGCTTCGCCGCCGACCTCACCACCACCGTGTCGAAGGACATCTTCACCGGTTTTGGTGAAGGCAACAGCGACTGCCTGTTCGACGGCAAGTACTACTGCCTGAAGAACGATCTGGCCAACACCGTGCTCTGGTACAACACCAAGATCTTCAAGGAGTTGAAGCTGACGGTTCCGACCACCATGGAGGAGTTCGCGGCTACCGCCATGAAGCTCAAGGGGACCGGCTATTCCGCTGGCGCCATTGGTGATCAGAACTATTACGCCTCCTTCCTCCAGTCGAGCGAATGCCCACTAGCGCAGATCACGGCTCCCAATACGGTCCGGATCGCACCGGAGGACCCGAAGTGCACGCGCGTTTCCAAGCTTGTCCAACCGCTTCTTGATGCTGGTGTAGTCGACAAGCGCTCGAGCTTCGACGCCGGTTTCATCGCCGATGTGGCGAAGAAGAACAAGGTCGCCATGACCCTCGGGCCCTCATGGTTCGGTGACTTTGTCATCAAGCCAGCCGACTCCTGGGGTGTCCCCGCGGGCGAAATTGCTGCGGCAAACATGCCCGCATGGGGCCCGGCACCCGATGATCGCTCGGGCGCATACGGCGGCGGCGTGTTCACCGTCTCCTCCCACTCGGCCTTCCCGCAAGCAGCAGCAGACGCCGCAGTGTGGATGACCACCTCTGACGTCATGGCAAAGCTGGAAACCACGCCTACCTTCCCGGCCTACGGTCCAGCCAACAAGCTGTGGGAAGCGCGCATCTCGGTTGACCCGTACTACGCCTCGAACCCGTACCCGGCCATGGCCGCGGGCGCGAACAAGATTTCCCAGGTAGATCGGCCAGTCCGATTCCCCTTCGTCGCGCAAATCGGCACGGTTCTCCAGGCTGGAATCAACGGCGGCGGCACGCTAGAAGCCGCTCAGACCGACTTCGCGAAGTCGTTGCAGAACCTTGCTCCGTCTTCCGGATACACGGTAGAAACCAAGTAAAAGGTCTCCTTCGGCGTCGGGGCCATTGCCCCGGCGCCGAAGGTCCGTCTTAATCGAAGGGGTCGCAGTGGCGCGGTCACACACCAAGTTGAACAGCCTGTTCGTGGGCTCAATAATGTTTGCGCCGTACTTTGCGCTGCTCATCGCCTTCGGCATCGTGCCGATCGTCGTGGCCGCCCGGACCTCTTTAGAGGCATCGGTTCTCAACCCGGACGGCGGACCTCTGAACTATCTGCAAGTGCTCCAAGACTTTCGGTTTCTGCCGGCACTGCTAAATGTCGGGATCTTCCTGATCCTGTATGTGCCCGCCATGCTGATCGTGGTTGCCGGGATGTCCCTGCTGCTCGACACCGTGCAGGGCAAATGGAACATCTCGCTGCGCCTGGCCTACCTCGTGCCCGCTTCCCTGACCGGGGCTACGTCGGTGCTCGTCTGGTACTTCCTTCTCGAACCCACACTCAGCCCGTATCAAGACATCCTCAAGGCCTTGGGGCTTACCCAGGGCGGCGACATCTGGCGGGCGCCAAACCTGGCGTACATCTTTGTCGTCATGGCATTCTTCACGGGAGCCGGCAACTGGATCGTCGTGCAATACGGCTCGTTGCAGTCGATCCCCGACGACATTCTGGAAGCCGCCCGCATCGACGGGGCCTCAGGCCCCCAGATCGCGCTGAAGATTAAGCTCCCGCTGATCAAGAAGTACCTGGTGTACATGGGAATTCTCGTTTTCGCCGCCGGGCTCCAAGTATTTGTCGAGCCCCAGCTGATCTCGGCATCCGTGTACCCGGGATTGGCCTCCAACTGGTCGCTGAATCAACTCAGCTACAGCTTCGCCTTCCAAGGAAACAATCTCGGGGCTGCAGCGGCGCTGTCCCTCATGCTGCTCCTCGTATGCATTGTTTCCGCGGTCGTTTTGATCTTCCGGACGGACTTCTTTGAAGGCTCAGGAGTAAAGCGCAAATGACATTCATCGACGTAGACGAAGCACCCACCGACACG
The DNA here is from genome assembly GCF_003860405.1 of Nakamurella antarctica. Classification (NCBI taxonomy): domain Bacteria; kingdom Bacillati; phylum Actinomycetota; class Actinomycetes; order Nakamurellales; family Nakamurellaceae; genus Nakamurella; species Nakamurella antarctica. The sequence goes on from NZ_CP034170.1 coordinate 72,281, forward strand.
CCCCATTCCGGTCGGCACACCAAGAAAGCGCACCGCGAAAAGGTCACGTTTGGCCGCATCACGCTCTGGATTTTGCTCATTGTCTTCGCGCTGGTGAGCGTCATTCCGATGATTTGGCTCCTCATTGCGCCATCCAAGACTTCAGCGCAACTCAACGACGACGCGCCGTTCTCCTTTGGCAAGTTCTCCAATTACAAACTTGCCTGGGAGAATTTGCAGACTTTCCAAGACGGCGTCATTGTTGAGTGGGTAGTCAACTCGTTGGTGTACACCCTCGTCATCGTTGCCGTCTCGTGTGTGACAGCTATTCTTGCTGGCTATGCACTTGCGGTCACGGCGCTTCCGTTCAAGCGCACACTGCTCATCACCACTTTGGTTGCGACGATCATCCCGCCGGTCGCCCTCGTGATCCCGCTGTTTGTCGAAATCTCCGACCTGGGGCTCTACGACACGCCAGCGTCCGTCATTTTGACCAGCTCGTTCTATCCGTTCGGCGTCTTCCTTGCCTACATTTATTTCTCGACGTCGATCCCACCGGAACTTTTTGAAGCCGCCCGCGTCGACGGCGCCGGCGAGTTCAAGACGTTCTTCCTGATCGTTTTGCCGTTGTCCAAGGGTCTCTTCGGGATGCTTGCCTTTTTCAGCTTCAGCGCTGCGTGGGTGAACTACTTCCTGCCGTACGTGATGCTTGGGTCGGCCGAGAACTACACGCTGCCAGTCGGTCTCGGTATCTTATTCAGCTCCACCCCGGCGCTGAATCCGTCCAACGGGGCCCAACAGAGCGTGATTGGCCGACCGGAGATCGCCCTCGCGGGCCTGATCGTCGCCGTCCCCATCCTCATCGTCTTTCTGATTTCCTCGCGGTTGCTCGTCCGCGGTGTGCTTGCCGGCGCGGTAAAGAGTTGAGCGCCATGGCTGCACCTGGAGGTTCCCGGGTGGCTGCGCTGAGGCAGCGATGACCGCGCACGCGCCGGGTAACCGATGACGATGCGCGACCTGGGACGGGGCGGCCTGCGCGTTGACGCGAACTCCTTTGGTGCCGCGCCAATAGCCAACCTGGGACGCGAAGTCTCTGACGAATCTGCGCACGAGGCCCTCGAGGCGGCGTGGGCGGCGGGTATTCGGTACTTCGACGTTGCCCCGCATTACGGACTCGGGCTCGGCGAGCGTCGGCTCGGCGAGTTTTTGCGCTCGAAGCCTCGAAGCGACTACATCGTCTCGACCAAGGTGGGTCGCCTCCTGGTAGAAAATCCTCGGGGCGCCCAGCCCGATGACCAGGGCTTTGCGGTGGTTTCCGAGTTAACGCGCCGGCTTGACTACAGCGCGGATGGTGTGCGGCGGTCCCTCGATCAGAGCCTGGAAAGAATGGGGGTCGGTCATATCGATGTGGTCTTCGTTCACGACCCCGATGAGCACTTTCAGGAGTCGATGGACGGCGCCTTCCCCGCGCTTGAGAAGTTGCGCAGCGAAGGCGTCATCACGTCCTACGGTGCGGGGATGAACCAGACCGCGATGCTTACTGATTTTGTCCGCGGCACCGATCTCGATGTCGTCATGTGCGCAGGCCGGTACACCCTGCTTGAGCAAGGCGCGCTACTCGACCTGCTGCCCGCTGCATCGGAGCGCGGCGTTTCTATCGTTGCTGCAGCGCCGTTCAACTCGGGCTTACTTGCCCGTGATCGACCGCCTGCAGGCGTCACCTACAACTACGCACCGGCGCCCGCTGCACTCATTGAGCGGGTGAACGCCATCGCCGATGTGTGTGAGTCCCATGGTGTTTCGCTGCCCGCGGCCGCGTTGCAGTTTGCGATGGGTCACCCCGCCGTGGCAACCGTGTGCACGGGCGCGCGCACGGGCGAGCAGGTGCAGCGCAACGCCGACCTAGCGGCATTCCCGATCCCCGACCAGCTGTGGAATGACCTCGTTTCCGGCGCCCTCATTGACGCGAGCGCGCCAACGCCTGTCGCAGAAAGCTGACCATGATCATCACCGGCGTCGACGTCGTCCGAGTACCCGTTCCCGCTTACGAGCCGCCGTTTGTCTGGCGTGCGGGTCTGCCGGGATCGGAGCCCGCCGCGGACGGTGCGTGGCTGGTGATCCGCACCGACGCAGGGGTCTCCGGGCTGGCATTCACGTTGCGCGGCGCCATGTTGCAAGACGTGATCGACCGTCGCATCCGCGCCGAGCTGGTGGGCCGTGATCCGATCGCCCGCGAGTTTTTGTGGGAAAGAATCTGGGAACTCGACCGCATCGACCGCTTCCCCGTCTTCGTCCAAGGCGTCATCGACGTAGCGCTGTGGGACATCGGCGGAAAAGCTGCGCAGATGCCCGTTTATCAACTGCTCGGCTCCTATCGCGAGTCGATCCCGGCCTACGCATCGACCGTCACCTTCTCCTGTATCGAGGAATACCTCGACGTGGCTGATCAATGCCTGGAACTCGGGTACACGGCCATCAAGTTGCACGCGTGGGGTGATGCACGCCGGGATGCCCGGCTCTCGGAAGCACTCCGCGAGCACGTCGGCCCCGACGTCCCGTTGATGTATGACGGGTCCGCGGGGTTCGACCTGCTCGATGCGACATACCTCGGCAAGGCTCTGAGTGCGGCCGACTACCTCTGGTATGAGGAACCGATGCGCGAGTTCAGCGTCACCGCATACTCCTGGCTGGCCGAGCGCGTCGAAGTACCGCTGATCGTCGCGGAAGTGGCTGAGGGATCGCACATGAAGACGGCAGATTTCATTGTCGCCGGATGCGCCGCGGCAGTGCGGACGAGCACCGGACTGCGCGGCGGATTTACCGGCGCGATGCGTACCGCGCACCTGGCTGATGCGTTCTTGCTCCGAGCAGAAGTCCACGGACCCGGCGTCGCCAACCGTCATCTGTGCATGTCGATTAGCAACACGACCTATTACGAATCGCTTATCGACTCCAACCCGGTGCGGCGGCCGGCCGACGTCGATGCCGCAGGCAACGCCCATGCGCCCACCTTGCCGGGGGTCGGGTATGAGGAGAGCTGGGTGGACGGGCCGCCCGCGCTGCTCGCCGCCGTACTTGCTGAATAACGCTCTGCCCCAAAACGTGACTGCTGAGTTTGCTGACAAAAGAGTGGAGATCGAACCCGCATGAAGATCACCGATGTTGAAATCCGAGCCTGCCGACCGGGGATGGTGCAGGGCGAGGCTATTGACAAGGTCGATGAGGTCGACAGGGCCAAACTACGCGGGGGTCTCGCCCCCGACGTCGTAGTGGTGTCGATTAAAACCGACGAAGGGATCACCGGGGTTGCCTTTGGCTCCGGAGGGCTCGACGCGACGATCACCGCCCGCGCGTTCGCCCAGATCAAACCGTTCTTTATCGGGCGAAACCCGATGGCTCGGGAGAAGAACGCACAAGAATTCCGTTCCTTCGATCGGCGCTGGAACCATTCACCGATCTACGCCTACGGGCCCTTCGACGTGGCGTGTTGGGATATCGCGGGCATCCGCGCAGGCCTGCCCATCCACGAGCTGATCGGCACCGCCGCGGACCGCAGAGCTGTCTATGTCAGTTCGATGTTCTTAGCCTCGCCCGAGGAATACGCGGCGCAGGCTCTCGAGGTGAAGGCCCGCGGTATCCGCGGTTACAAGGTGCACCCACCCGCACCCGCGGCACTCGACCTCGAGGTCTACGCCGCCGTCCGAGACGCAGTGGGCCCGGACTATCCGCTGATGGCCGATCCCGTTGCCACGCACTCCTATGAAGAGGCGCTCCGGGTGGGGCGCGAGCTGGAGTCGCTCGGCTACCTCTGGTTCGAGGAACCGTTCTACGACTACGACATGGCCTCCTACATCAAGCTGCGGCAAAAGCTCGACATCCCCATCGCGGGCACGGAGACGATCGCGGGTGGAAGCCATCTCACGGCGCAATTTATCGCCAGCGGCGCCGTCGACATCGTACGTACCGATGCATCGTGGCGCGGGGGCATTACAGGAGCCCTCAAGGTCGCCCGATTGTCGGAAGCATTCGGGATGACCTGCGAGCTGCACACCACCATTTACCACCCACTCGAATTCGCGAACCTGCACACTGCATTGTCGATGAGCAACACCGGATGGTTCGAGCTGTTGTATCCGCTCGAAGATTTCACGTTTGGTCTGGCGGAGCCGCTCGATATTCGGGATGGATACGCCTACGCGCCTCAGGCTCCGGGGCTCGGCGCCGTCTACGACTGGGATGCCATCGACAACGCGACCATCGAAATACTGTGACCGGAGAGCGGGAATTGACATGAAACGAATGGCATCGGTGATCGGCCTACCGGCGGAAAATTCCGAGCGCTACGAGGCTCTCCACGCGGCTGTGTGGCCCGCGGTGCTCGAGCGGATCAAGGCCAGCAACATCGCGAACTACTCGATCTACCGGCACGGCGAACTGCTGTTTTCCTATATGGAATACGTCGGCCACGACTTCGAGGGTGATATGAACGCGATGGCGGCCGATCCGGTAACTCAGGAGTGGTGGGACGTATGCATGCCGCTCCAGCGCCCCCTCGATGATCGCGCGGAGGGGGAGTGGTGGAAAGAGATCCCCGAAGTTTTTCACGTCGACTAACAGCAAAATCCACCTTTTTAGCCACTGAATTAATGGAGTGCACGCAGTGATGAAGGCAAGTGAACAGGAGCCGGGCGATGAACGGCTCACGACTGCGATGCTCAGCGACGCGCTGGATGAGTGTGGACTGCGTGCGCAGGTTCTCGAGAACCGGCTCATCCCCGTTGTCCCCGGTACGCGGGCCTTCGGGCGCGCCGCGACGGCGCAGTTTGAAGCCGGCCAGGAAGACATTCCGGACGACCCCTACGGCGCTGCCATCGATTACATCAGTGGGTTGAATCGCGGTGAACTGGCCGTGATCGCCACCGGCGAAAGTAACGCCTCCGCCTTTTGGGGGGAGTTGTTTAGCGCCGCTGCGATCGGCGCCGGAGCCGTGGGGGTCGTGACGGACGGAAATCTGCGAGACACCCCGCAGATCGCCCGTCTTGGCTTTCCCGCTTTCGCGCGCTCGCATCGACCCATCGACTTTCGCCGTCGGATGCAGCTTGTCGCATCCCGCGGTGTAGTGCGGATTCTTGGTGTCGAGATTTCCGATGGCGACCTAGTGATGGCCGACGATGACGGGGTCGTTGTGGTTCCTCAGGCTGTCGAGGCCCAGGTGCTGGCGGCGGCGCGGGGGCGTGCGGCGGCGGAATCAACAGTGTTGAAGGAGTTGCTGGGCGGCGAATCTTTGCGCTCGGTATGGGATCGTCATCGCATTTTGTGATGCGAAATCACCGGGGTTCGCCGGTAACAGAATCTACCAAACGGAGGCATCGTGTCGCAGGCGTCAGCAGAAGCAACCGTCGTGCTGAAGGGCATGACCTGGGATCATCCACGAGGTGTTGATGGTCTCCTTGCCGCTGCCCCACTCGTACTCGAACGCCACGGCGTGACCCTCGAGTGGGAAGCTCGATCCCTGCTTGCCTTCGGCGACCAACACATTGCCGATTTTGCTCGCGACTTCGACGTCATGGTGATTGATCACCCCCACATCGCCGATGCGGTCGAGGCTGGCGCCCTCCTCTGCCTGGACGCGACACCCGGGATCGATGACCTCGCCCGCGAGAGCGTCGGGTTTTCCCACGAGAGTTACCGCTACCGCGGTGCTCAGTGGGGGCTGGCCCTTGATGCTGCGGCGCAGGTGAGCGCTTTCAGGCCAGACCGCGCCGACGGCGCGCCGCTTCTGTGGAGCGACACCCTCACACTTGCCCGCACCGGAACCGTCGTCTGGCCCTACAAGCCGGTCGATGCCTTCAGTAGTTTTGCGACCCTTCTTGCCCAGCGCGGCGCGCCACTAGCCGCATCGCTTGTCGGACCAGGGCTGTTCCTCGACAGAGGCATCGCCGGCGAAGTACTCGAGTTCATGATCGAGCTGAGCGGTGCCGTCCCCGATTGGTGCGCCACGGCCAACCCGATTGACGCGGCGGAAGCGCTCGTCGCAGAAAACAACGACTACAGCGTGGGTGTCGCCCTCTTCGGGTACACGAACTATTCGCGGCCGGGCTTTCGCCAGCACGTACTTGCCTACGACGACATCCCTTCTTTTGACGGGCAGAGTTCGGGCTCCACGCTGGGCGGCGCAGGAATCGCGGTCTCCGCGAGCACACAGCATGCCGACCTAGCTCTCGCTGTCGCGGCGACTCTTGCGGGCGCCGAAGTGCAGAGCGGCCCGTATACGGCGGGCGGTGGTCAGCCGGGCAATCTGCGCGCCTGGCGGAGCGCCGCGACAAACCAAGCGACTCAACAGTTCTTTCGGAACACTCTCCGCACGCTGGAACGCGCTTGGGTGCGGCCCCGAGTGCCGGGATGGCCCGACCTGCAGCTCGCGCTGTCGCACCTGGTGCGCGACGCGATTATCGCGTGCCGCGTTGATGACACGCTGCTCGACGCTATCGAGCGTCTCCCGGAGCTTCACCTGACCACTGGCAAAGGAGACACCAACGCATGACGTATTTCGAAGAATATGAGCAGGGCTCGACGCGGAAGAGCCACGGGCGCACCATCACCGAGGCCGACATCGTGCTGCACGCCGGCCAGACCGGCGACTTCTACCCCCATCACATGGACGCCGAATTCGCGAAGTCACTGCCGGGCGGTGAACGGATTGCCCATGGCACCCTGATTTTCTCCGTGGCTGTCGGCCAACTTGCCGGTGAAGTCAACGACCAAGCGATGAGCTACGGGTACGACCGGGTGCGCTTTATCCGACCCGTCCATATCGGGGACACCATCACATCGCGCAGCGAGATTGTGGCTTTGAAGGAGCACACCAAGCGCCCAGAACTTTTCGGCATCGCCGAAGAGCAGGTGGAAGTTGTTAATCAACGCGACGAAGTAGTCATCGCCTTTGTTCATCTCTATCTCGTCAACCGCAGGCCCGGGAGTGAATCATGAGCGAGAGCCATCAGAGCGCCCAGATGATCGACACGCACCAGCATCTGTGGATGCCGTCCGAGCGACGCTACGAGTGGCTGGATGCTGTGGCGCCGCTCAATGCCGATTTTGGTCCCGAAAAGGTGGCAGCCGAGGTAGCCGCGGCGGGCGTCACCGGCACGGTTTTGGTGCAAGCGGCCGACACCTACGAAGACACTTTCTACATGCTTTCTGTCGCCGCCAGTGTGTCGGTGGTGCGGGGGGTCGTGGCGTGGGCACCGCTCGATCGCCCGGCTGAAGCAGCTGCCGCGATCGAGCTCTATGCCGCGTCGCCGCTGGTGCGTGGGGTACGCGTGCTCAACCACGGCTACGCCGATCCCCGGTGGCTGCTGCAGGACTCAGTGGATGCGTCACTGCGCTTGCTCGCAGAGCATGGTCTGGCCTTCGACGTCGTGAGCGTCATCGGCGAGCATCTGAGTATGCTCGCCGAGCTGGCCGATCGGCACCCGCAGCTGACGATTGTGCTGGATCACCTCGCGAAGCCCGACATTGCAAACAAGGGCTGGGAGCCGTGGGCTTCGCTGATCGCCGAGGTGGCAACGCGCCCGAACGTGAGCGTGAAGCTCTCGGGCCTCAACACGGCCTCCGGTCCCGACTGGACTTGGCAGGATTGGCTGCCCTACGTCGACCATGCGGTGGAGCACTTCGGCTCAACTCGCATGATGCTCGGGAGTGACTGGCCTGTCTCGATTCTTGCTGGCGACTTTGTGGGTGTGTGGCACGCTCAGCGCGACGTGATCGCTCATCTCACCGCCGACCAACAGGACGACATCTTCTTCCGCACGGCAATCCGCACCTACTCCTTGGACGTGTCATGACCGATTCATTGCCCCTCGACGGCATGCTTGTACTTGATTTCAGCCAGTTTCTGGCGGGCCCGATGGCGGCCACGAGGCTCGGTGATCTGGGTGCGCGCGTGATCAAGATCGAGCGGCCGCAGGGCGGCGACATTGGCCGTCGACTCGCGTTCGCCGGAATTGTGGAGGACGGCGATACCCTTTCCTTCCACATCACCAACCGTAATAAGGAGAGCTACGCGGCCGACCTTAAAAATGAGGGCGACCTGGTGGGAGTGCGGGCGCTCGTGGCAAAAGCGGACGTGATCATCCAGAACTTTCGCCCCGGCATTATGGAGCGACTCGGGTTCGGCTACGACGCGGTAGCCGAGATCAATCCGGGCGTCATCTACGCGAGCGTCAGCGGCTACGGCGCCGAAGGCCCATGGAAAGACCGACCGGGGCAAGACCTTCTGGCCCAGTCGCTATCGGGGCTTCCGTGGCTCAATGGCAGTTCCGAAGACCCGCCCGTTCCGGTGGGGGTGGCGATCGCCGATATCATCGCCTCGATCCATCTCGCCAGCGGCATCACCGCAGCACTGTTACGTCGCGAACGCACCGGCCTGGGTGGACGCGTCGACACCAGTCTGCTCGAGGGCATGCTCGACCTGCAGTTTGAGCTGCTGAGCGCGCACCTCGACGACTCGTCGATCGTCGTCAAACGGGGGGCGCGCAATACCGCGCACGCCTTCCTGCAGGCGCCCTACGGCATCTATCCCACCTCCGACGGCTATCTCGCCATCGCGATGACTTCGGTGACCGAACTCGGCACCCTCATCGGGCTTGCGGAGCTCGAGCAGTACACCGACCCCGATACCTGGTGGACGGAGCAGACCGCGATTACCCGCGCGCTAGCTGATCACCTCGCGACCGAGGAAACGCAGCATTGGTTGACGATTCTGGATGCGGCCGATGTGTGGTGCGCGCCCGTTCTGACCTTGCCCGAACTCGTTGGACACGACGGCTTCCTGGCCCTGGATATGACCCAGCAAGTGACAAGGCTCAGCGCCGCAGGCGGCGCCCCGGTGCATCTTCAAACGCTGCGCGCACCGGTGCGATTCGACGGCCGCACGCTGAAAAACAACCGGGGCGCACCGCACCTGGGCGCCCACACCAAAGCGATTCGGGCCGAGTTTAGGGAAGAGGCAGCACAGTGAAAAACCCCAACTCTGATCCGGTCGCGCGCAACAAGGTTCCGGTCTGGAATCAAGACGTAAAGATGTACGAGGACTACGAGGTGGGGGAGGTCGACCGCTCGATCCGCCGCACCATTTCCGAGGGCGAGGTGATGATCTTCAGCAGCATGCTCGTCGACCTGCACCCCTACGTCGCCGACGATATCTTTGCCCGCGATGAGGGACTTTTCGGGCGCCGGATCGTGCCGGGCGCGCTCGTTTTCGGGTACGGCATGGGGCTGATGGCGCACAACAACATCCACACGTTCAGTTACGGATATGACCGCCTCCGCTTCATCAAGCCCGTCTTTATCGGCGACACCATCTACACGATGCGCACTTTGTTGCGGAAGGAACCCAAGTACGACGAGATGGGGTTGTTCACCGTTTCCTACGAGGTGTTTCGCGCCGATGATGAGCAGATCGTGCTCTATTGCGAACATCTGCAGACGGTGAAGTACCGGGACCCGGCAACAGCAAAGGGGCTGTAATGATTGATCTTTTCCGCGAGATTTCCGACTACTGCAGGCTTTTTGTCCCGGAGGAGCACAAACGCCCGATCGCCATCGTCGGGGCGGGTGGCATCGTGGATGGCCAGCACCTGGTGGCCTACAAACTGGCCGGCCTCGAGGTGGTGGGCATCACCGATGTGGACCTCGATCGGGCCCGCGACGTTGCTACGCGCCACGGCATCGGCCGCGTGTACGGCTCGCTCGCCGAACTGCTGGCCGACGACCGAGTGGAGGTAGTCGACATCGCCGTTCCCGTAGAGCAGCAGGCGGCGATCTTCCGGGCAGCTGTCGCCGCCGGGAAACACATCTTGGCGCAGAAACCATTCACGGTAGATCCAGAAACAGCGCGAGAACTGGCTTCCCTGGCCGCTTCCGCGGGGGTTGTCGCTGCCGTGAACCAACAGCTGCGCTTCGACGAGGGAATTGCTGCAGCGCATCGGATGGTCGAGCTGGGTTGGCTCGGAACGCTGACCTCTTTCACGCTTTCCGTCAACGTCTTCACCGACTGGAAGCAGTGGGAGTGGGCCAAGGAGATGCAGCGGCTCGAGGTAATGGTGCACTCGATTCATTACCATGACGTCGTCCGGTGGTTCCTCGGCGAACCGTCATCGGTGCACGCGGACGGGGGACGGGTTCCGGGTCAATTTCCGATCGGCGAAACTCGCACCACGAGCAGCTACCGTTTTGCAGGTGGCGCGTCCGCCCTGGTGTTTGCCAACCATATGAACCCGGGCGGGGACGACACCGCGGAGTTCAGAATCGAAGGCACCGGCGGGGCTATCCGCGGCACCCTGGGGTTGATGTACGACTACCCGACCGGCCGCCCCGACACCCTGGAAGTGACCAGCTCCGTTGTTGGCACCGACGGGTGGATGCCATACCCCGTTACCCAGCGCTGGTTCCCGCACGCTTTTATCGGGACGATGGGCTCGGTGCTGGAAGCGATCGCGACGGGCTCGCCGCCGCGGACCGCGGTCAGTGACAACGTCAAGACGGTTGAACTGGTGGCGGCGCTGTACCGCTCGATGGAATCCGAGGAAGTGGTGCGGCTCTAGGGCCCGCCTTTCGCCGAGCGGTGCCCGTTTTCCGCCGAGCGGTGCGTTGTGGCTCGGATTTGGGCGGAATGTCCGTCATAGCGCACCGCTCGGCGTAGGTTCTGACTTCAGCCCCGCCGCAGGCAAACGTCTCCACCGAACTTATCCACAAGACCAATTCCATTCACAGATTGCTGGAAGCTGCCCCGCTGCACAGTGGGCGGGGGCGAGGATCCAGCGATGCACCTAGCGATCTCCGATCCCCAACTCGCACCTCACCGTCCTGCTTCCCGGTTACCTGATGCGCTCATCGCACTGGCTTCGATACAGGGCGGCGCCATCTCGGGGAGTCAATTGCGCCAGTTTCTGAGCCCCGGAGACCTCGATCGCTACGCGAGGGCGGGAGCGATCAGCAAGCAATGCCGCAACAGCTACGTCCTAGGTCGCCCGGACCTGCATGCCGCCTTGGCGGCGGTCGATCAGCGCTGGGGTCGACCCGCAGTAGCTTGCCTTCACACCGCAGCATCCCTGTACGGGTTCGACATCGCCGGTGACGGCAGGCTACACATCCTCGGCGACTCCGACCACGCCAGTCAGGTACCTGGGCTGCGAGTACACCGCTTTTCCACGTATCAAGACTTCAGCTGGGTCCGCGGCCGAGCAGCAACCGGGGCGGCTGAAACTGCAATCCGAATCGCGGCTCAGATGCCAGACAATATGCGCGCTTTGGGAGTTCTCGATGCGGCGCTTCGGTCCGGAAGCACCTCTGCGGCGGAGCTTCTCCGATTCTGCGGCCCGGCGGGTCTGCGGGGCATCCGCAAAGTTCGTGACGTTGCGCACTTGGCAGATCCGCGTGCGGAATCACCACCCGAGTCGTGGCTGCGCTACGCATGTTTCGCCGCCGGCCTGCCCGCTCCGACCCCTCAGTTAGTGGTAATCGGGCCCGATGGTCGCCGATACCGCCTCGACCTGGGTTGGGAGGAATACAAGATCGGATTCGAGTATGACGGGGTTGAGTTCCACACGGGAGCGGCCCTGGCCGTGGATAGACGCCGTAATAACGTCTTCACGTCATTGGGCTGGACGATGTTCTCTATGACAGGAGTGTCGTTTTGGACCGAACGCGACGCAGTGATGGAGATGATTCGCCGCCAGATGCGCCGAGCGGTGCGTTAATGCTGAGAAAACAGCACGTACGGCGTTATATCGCACCGCTCGGCGGGTTTCGATCTGGTGGGTTTCGAGCGGGTGTGCCCGGGTGTTGTCAGTGACCGAGCTCGCGGTTCACCATCGGCATCACTTCGGTGGCGAGCAGCTCGATCGACTTCATCACCAGGTGGTGGGGCACCCCGGATAAGTCCATCTGCAGCGCGAGGCGATCCATTTTCAGGTGTCCGTGCTGATAGACGATGCGCTCGGCAATCTCCTCCGGAGAGCCCACAAAAAGTGCGCCGCGGTGGCCGGTTTGGTCCACATAGCTGGCTTCACTCGGCGGGCTGAAGCGCCGTTCCCTCGCGATCCGGCCCATGGAGTCCATCCAGTACGGGAAGTACGTGTCTGTAGCCGCCGCAGATTCTTCCGCGACGAAGCCGAACGCGGAAACGGTGACCTTGTCGGCGCCCAAGACGCCCGGACCTTGGGCGTAGGCCTCGTGGTAGAGATTGACCAGTGGGGCGAAGCGTTCGGGTTGGCCGCCGATGATGGCGTAGTTGATGGGCAAACCGATCAGCCCCGCGCGGGCCGAGGACTCGGGATTGCCGCCTGTGGCGATGCTGATCGAGAGATGGCCGCCCACGGGTCGGGGGAGCACCACCTGATTGACGAGCGCTGGTCGGTGGTGACCCGACCACGTGATTTCTGGGCGTTCGTCGATCTTGAGCAGCAGTGCGAGCTTCTCTTCGTAGAGCTCGTCGTAGTCCGCCAGTTCGTACCCGAAGAGCGGAAAGCTTTCGATGAAGGATCCGCGGCCGGCGAGCAGCTCGGCACGTCCGTTGCTGAGCAGATCGATTGTGGCGAACTGCTGGTAGACACGCACCGGGTCTTCGGTACTCAGAACGGTGACGGCGCTGCCAAGCTTGATCTTTTTGGTGACGGTTGCCGCTGCTGCCAGCACGGTCGCGGGCGCGGAGATCGAGTACTCGGGGCGGTGGTGCTCGCCGATTCCGAAGTAGTGCAGCCCAAGCTCGTCGGCAAAGGTGATCCGATCGATGATTTCTTTCAGCCGTTGACCGGGGTCAGTCTTGGCTCCCGTGAGCGGGTCAGGGTGAATGTCGCCAAAGGTATATACGCCGAATTCCATGTACGTTCATACAACTAGCTGAAGGGTTTTATTCCCGACGCCGTTGACCTGCGCAGATAGGGCAGCAGACCAACTTCAGCGGGCCGTTGGCGTTTCACGTGAAACAACGGCGAACGGTCGAAAGGGGACGCGCTCATGTAGGGGGTAAAAATTCTTCGATGACGGCAATCCCCGAGAGGGGAGGTCTACGAATACCTGCGGAAAATCCTGATGCCGTTGTCGGGGCCTTCCACTAGATTGAACCAGGGCCGCGACGTATCCGCATCCAGCCCTGAAATCGGCAGCTCGCAACTGCGCGCCGATGGTCACCACGAGTTTTGAGGAGTTAGTTCTCTATGCCGAAATCAACCTCCACGGTCGAGCCGAAAGGTTCGTTCGTCGCTGGTGGCGCCGCACCCGACCCCAAGCGATGGATAGCGCTCATCGTCATTGGGGTGGCGCAATTGATGGTGGTGCTGGACGCGACCATCACAAACATCGCGATGCCGCGAGCAGCCGCCGAATTGGGTATTGCGCAGGCGGACCTGCAGTGGATCATCACCGCCTACGCGCTGCCTTTTGGCTCGCTGCTGCTGCTGGGTGGTCGGATCGCTGATTATGTAGGTCGCAAGAAGGTAATGATCATCGCCCTTAGCGGCTTTGCGTTGGCATCGGCTCTGGGCGGCGCTGCCAGCCAGGCCTGGATGCTTCTCGCTGCCCGCGGGCTGCAGGGTGTCTTCGCAGCCGCCCTCGCGCCCGCCGCACTGTCCATGCTGACGGTGACGTTCACGGATGCAAAGGAACGGGCGAAGGCGTTCGCGGTCTTTGGCGCCATTGCCGGTGGCGGAGCTGCCGTCGGCCTCCTGCTCGGCGGCGTGCTGACCGAGTACGCCAATTGGCGCTGGTGCCTACTCGTCAACATTCCTATTGCTATTGGTGCGATGTTCGCTGCCATCGCCATCCTTCGCGAGTCGAAAACTGAAAGCACAGGGCATTACGACGTCCCGGGCGCAGTCTTGGCGACCCTGGGTCTCGCCGGACTGGTGTGGGGATTCACCCGACCCGAGAAGGTGGGCTGGGCTTCGCTCGACACTTGGTCGTGGATCGGCGGCGCGGTCATCGTCCTTGCGCTCTTCGTCGTGTGGGAAAGCCGCAGCACCAACCCGCTCCTGCCGATTCGAATACTCGCGAATCGAAACCGCGCAGCGGCATACCTGGTTGGCATGCTGGTGGGAGCTGGCATGTTCTCGCTGTTCCTGTTCCTGACGATCTATTTGCAAATCGTCCTCCAGTACACCCCGGTCAAGGCTGGCTTTGCCTTCCTGCCGTTCAGTGCCGGAATTGTGTTGGGCGCCGGCGTCGGCTCCCAACTCGTTTTGAAGGTCGGCCCCCGCATCGTCGTCACAACCGGCAGCACTTTGGGAGCCATCGCGCTTTTCTGGATGTCCTCGATCGCCCCCGATACGACCTACGTCGGAACGATTTTGCCAGCGATGGTGGTGATGGCCTTCGGTGTGGGATTCATCTTTATGGCTACCACCAATATTGCGCTGGTGGGCATCAGCAATAACGACGCGGGAGTGGCCAGCGCGGTAGTCAACACCACCCAGCAGGTGGGTGGCTCACTCGGTATTGCCCTGCTGAGCACCATCTCCTCCACCACGTTCCTGCGGTATCTCACAGATCGCGGAGTGGCCCCGATCGCCGATCCGTATTCAGCCGCGATTGATCCGGTCCAGGTCGCCGCCACCCTCCACGGTTACGGCGTTGCCTTCAAGGTTGCTGCGGGTCTTTTCGCGTTGGCGGCGGTGATTGCCGTGACGCTGATTTCGGCGAAAAAGTCCGACCTACCCACTGGCGCCGCGGTAGCAATGCACTAAGCGCACGATCGCTCAGCGGAGTTGGACTGAAGGCGTCGCGGACATCCCACGGATGTTAGCGGCGCCTTTCGTCATGTGGTGCCTGAACACGCTGCGCAGAGGCCGAATAGCTCCATGTGATGGTCAACGTCAGTGAAGCCGAAATCTTGAGCCACCGTCCGCGCCCACTTTTCTACGTGCGGTGCATCTATCTCCTGCGTGTTTCCGCAGGAGCGGCAGACCAGATGATGGTGGTGGAGTGGCTGCGCGCAGCGACGGTAGAGGATCTCGCCAGATTCGTTGCGCACGGAATCCACGTCGCCCGCAGCCGCCATTTCCTGCAGCGCCCGATAGACCGTTGCCAGGCCGACAGTGGAGCCACCCGAGCGCAGCTGCGAGTGCAAATCCTGTGCGGAGGCAAATTCCCCGGTCTCGCTGAGGAGGTCGCTAATAGCCGCGCGCTGACTAGTGTTGCGGCGCTGCACTGCAACCATGCTGATCTCCCCACATCTGGGAGCGATAGTGATTCTCGCTCTCGTTGAGGATAGCGGCTGGAGAGGTTGAGATCCGGGTCTGCATCCGCGCGCAGCTCAGGCTTGTGATGGGTAGGGCAATCGGACCTGGTGTGGCAAAGCCGACTAGAGTAAGTTTCGGAGATCCGAACTTAATTGTTGGAATGGGCGAAGTCGAGATTGGCGCAGTGGAGATTGGCGCAGTGGATGGGTAGGCGAGTGAGACCAGAGGGGGCAGTGGAGACGGAAGCGCCGCAGCCACCTCGCAGCAAGCTGCGCCGCACGCTTCCGCTCCTCGGCCCGGCGTTCGTCGCTGCGGTCGCCTACGTGGACCCCGGCAACTTCGCGACGAACTTTTCGGGCGGCGCCAACTACGGCTACCTGCTGTTGTGGGTGATCGTGGCAGCCAACCTCATGGCCATGCTGATTCAGATGCTCACTGCCAAACTAGGGGTGGCAACTGGCCGCGACCTGGCAACATTATGCAGAGAACGCTTTCGGCGGCGCGTGGTCTGGGGGCTGTGGCTGCAGGCCGAAGGTGTCGCCATCGCCACCGATATCGCCGAAATTGTTGGTGGGGCCGTGGCGCTCAATCTCCTCTTCGGGGTGCCGCTCCCCGTCGGTGGTGTGATCACCGCAGGCGTCGCCTTCGTCCTGCTCGCCGCGCAAACCCGAGGCTTTCGACCTTTTGAGGTGGTGATCACCGGCCTGCTGCTCATCATCGCGCTGGGCTTCGGATACATGTTGGTGCAATCAGGCTTTGACCCCGGTAAGGCGGTGACGGGGCTTGTTCCGTCATTTGCCGACACGGACAGCGTGCTCCTTGCGACAGGCATCCTCGGCGCGACCGTGATGCCGCACGTCATCTATGTTCACTCGGCGCTGACACCACAACGCTATGACCTTCCAGATGATGGACGGCTGGCCGAAGGCAGCGGCGAAAAAGTGGCTCCGGGGCAGCAACTACCCCCTCAATGCGTAAAAAGCTCCTCACAGCACAGCGGATCGACGTACTCATGGCGATGGGCGCCGCCGGCATCGTGAACGCCGCAATGCTGGCGATTGCCGCGCAGCTGTTCTTCAAAACAGACACGAAATCGGAATCACTCGAAGAAGTGCATGCCGGTCTCGGGCTGGTACTAGGCAGCGGCGCGGCAGTCGCTTTTGCCGTCGCACTGTTGGCCTCGGGTCTGGCTGCTTCGGCGGTCGGCACGTATGCCGGTCAGGTGATCATGGCGGGCTTTCTGCGCAAACGGATCCCGTTAACGCTGCGTCGCTTGCTGACCGCGATCCCTGCGGTGCTTCTCCTTGCTAGCGGCGCGGACCCGACGGCGGCTTTGGTGTGGTCCCAGGTCGTCCTATGTTTCGGTATTCCATTTGCGCTAATTCCGTTAGTGGTTTTCACTTCGCAGCCGAGCCTGATGGGCCCGTACGTGAACCGCCGCATGACGACTATCCTCGCCTCCGCAGTGGCCGTACTTATCGTCGTGCTGAACGCATATCTTCTATTCAGCTTGTTGTGGGGATAACCAGGTGCGGGTCTGGGCGATAGGCCTTGAGGTGTCGGAGCGCCCCCAACCTCTAGCGCTGCGGCGGAAAACAGATCTCCTCGGCCACCGTCGCCTACGCTCAACAGGTGAGTACCGCTTCTGACAATCCAGCAATGGGGCCCGACGCCCCCGCGAGCGAACAGCCGCTAGCGGCCCCGCAGACGCAAGATGCCGTGGCTGACCCTGCTGTGGCTGACCCTGCTGTGGCTGAACCTGCTGTGGCCGAACCTGCTGTGGCCGAACCTGCTGTGGCTGATCCTGCTGTGGCTGATCCTGCTGTGGCCGAACCTGTGTCAGTGAAGCGCCGCAGAACCCGCGATCGCAGTCTGGCAGCGTTATTAGCCGCCGCGGTCCTCGTCATCTCCGGTGCGATCTGGCAGCAGAGCGATGCCAGAGCCACCAGCGCCGAAGTCGGTGCGGAGTTCCCTGCGCCTCCCGGGATGGCGCAAGCCCCGACCACACTGAAGCCCCTATGGCAGATGTCTGCTGGTGCGTCGGTGCTGGTGTCGCCATACGGGACCGTGGTGGAAGCAGATAAGCACACCGTCACGGGGTACGACGCGTTGACTGGCGACAAGCGCTGGACCTACAGCAGGTCGAACCTACCGATCTGCGCGATTGGCAGCGGCGACCTGAAGTCGGTTGACTGGGCGGCGGGCGGCGCAGTCCGCGGCATCTTGGTGACGTACGAGAAGAATGGCCAGTGCAGCGAAGTTACTTTGCTGAACGCCGCAACCGGCGATCGTCGCTACCAGCGCACCTCCGACGTGCCAGCCGATACAAAACTCATTTTTGGTGGTTCCTACGCTGGTCTTTTTTCCCCGGATCTGGTGGACCTCTGGCGCTACGACCTGGTTCGTACGGCCAACTACGGCAACTTGCCGACCCCGCGCAGCCCCAACACCCGTCATCTCGGATGCACCTTCACCGACGGCTCCATTGGTGGCAATCAGTTCGCGACTATTGAACACTGTGAGGCGACGCCGGAAACCGCGAATGTGGTGCTGAACTACGCGGACCCGGGGTCGACCGACGAGGGTAAGAAGCAAAAGTGGGAGTACGACAGGTTTACCGCTCGCGCCACCATCGCGCTGGGTGCAAAGAATGCGAAACTGTTGTCCGTTACCAATGACGAAGTGGCAGTTTTGGTCAGTACGCCCGCGCCTGCGGTGGTGGTGTACAACACCGCGGGCAAGGAATTAAGCCGGACGATGGTGCTGCTATCAGCGGCAGATATCGCAGCTGCCGCTGCGGCTGGGCCGGGCACCAACGTTGCGGTGTCGGACGGTGCGCGATACGCCTTGATCGGCAGCACGCTCTTGGCTGTGAGCGGCGACAAGCTTGACAGCGTATGGACTATGCCCAACGTGGTGGGTCTACCGGTGGCGGTGGGTCCGGATCTCCTGGTGCCGACGGCTGATGGCATTGTCGTGGCCGGAAAGTTCAATGGCCAGATCGAGCGCACGCTCGCAGTAGACCGAGGTGGCTACGTGGGCCCGGTGCAGCTTGGCGTGAGTGGATCGGTGCTGGTGGAACATCGGGGCGATATGGTTGTGGCACTGAAAAGTGAGTGACATCAACGCCTCTGCCCTTTCTTTCGATCATGCTGCGGCGTTGGCAGAATTGCTGGAGGAGCCGATAAGCGTTGGCTTCAAGAGCTTTCCGACCGTGGGCACGATCGGTGAGGTGGGTGCCCAGGGGTGGCGCGCACTTGATGGCGACCTGATGTTGCCGGTGGCAGTGCTCAGCGAGTCCGCTGTGGAGCACAACCTGCAGCGGATGGCGCAGTACTGCCGCGAGAACGGTGTTGACCTGGCGCCGCATGGCAAAACCACTATGTCGCCGCAGTTGATGGTGCGCCAGTTTTCGGCAGGTGCGTGGGCGGTCACCGTCGCGACCACGGCGCAGGCCCGGGTATTTCATGCTTTCGGTGCACGCCGAATCGTCATCGCTAGCCAGGTCGTGGCGCGCGGCGACCTGCAGTGGCTTGCCCAGAGTCTTGACGGGGATGCGGGTCTGGAAATCCTGGTATTGGTCGATTCGGTCGCTGGAGTTGCGGCTACCTGTAAAGGCTTGTGGGAGGCAGGTTTTGCCGGCCGGTTACCGGTGCTCCTCGAGCTTGGCTATGACGGCGGTCGCGCTGGCTGCCGCGACAAGGTAACGGCTCTCGAAGTCGCCTCCGCAGTAATGGCCGCAAAGTGCCTGGTGCTGAGAGGTTTTGAGGGTTTTGAGGGTTTGATGCCGGGCGCCGACTACGCAGCCCAGCAAGCCGGGGTCGACGGATATTTGAACTTTGTGAAAGATGTGGTCGACGAAACTCTCGAACGAGCATTGGTGGAAGCGGGCAGCGAGATTCTTCTGACCTTTGGTGGAAGCGCTTACTTCGACAGGGTTGTCGCTGCATTCCCTGGCCGAGAACGCGGTGGGTTTTCGGTTCGCGTAGTGCTGCGCAGCGGGTGCTACCTCACCCACGATGATGGAATGTACGCCCGCACTTCTCCCCTGGCAGCCGGGGCTGACCCTGACCCGCTGTATTCAGCGTTGCATGTGTGGTCGGCTGTACTGGCAAAACCTGAGCCTGGCCTGGCAATCGCCGGGTTCGGGAAACGCGACGCCTCCTTCGATGCGGGCTGGCCCATTCCGCTGTTGCGGCGGCGCGAGGGTCAGATGCAGAACCTGAACGACGTTGCTGTGACCGGAATGAACGACCAGCACGCCTATCTCGCCCTTGGCGCACACTCTGACGTAGAGGTAGGGGATCTGATCGGCTGCGGCATCTCGCACCCCTGCACCACGTTCGACAAGTGGCCGCTGATCGCGATGGTGGATGAGGACTATCGCGTCACCGGCGCAGTGCGGACCTTCTTCTGAGTGGCCGGGACGGCTGGCTTTCGCGACCGGTGGTGCTGGTCATGGGTTTGTTCGCCGAGCGGTGCGCTACGCCCGCGAATTGTCCAAATTCCAGGGCATAGCGCACCGCTCGGCGAAATAGGCGTGGCAACGGGGCAAATTTCGGCTCGTGGTGAGTGAGCCGCTTAGTGGCTACGGCACGTAGTTAAACGTGTCCGGGTCCGGGCCCGTTCGTTGACCGCGGTCCAGGCTAGAGATCATCGACATCTCAGAATCGTCGAGTTCAAAATCGAAAATGGCCGTGTTTTCTTGGATCCGAGCGGGGGTCGCAGACTTCGGGAACACGATGTTGCCCAACTGGATCTGCCAGCGCAGCACAACCTGAGCGGCAGACTTGTTGTGCGCCAGGGCAACTGTCACGATCGTCGGGTCGTCGAGAACGAGGCCCTTGGCGATCGGCGACCACGCTTGCGTGGCGATACCGTGCTCGTCGTTGTAGGCATGGAGTTCGGATTGCACGAGGTACGGGTGTAGTTCGATCTGGTTCACCGCAGGCGGGATGGTCGTCTCGGCCAGCAGTCGTCCGATGTGGTGCGCCTGGAAGTTGGAGACGCCGATGGACCGGGCCCGCCCACTCTGATAAATCTCCTCCATGGCTCGCCAGGTGTCGACGAAGTTGCCCACCGCGGGCAGTGGCCAGTGGATCAGGAACAGGTCAACCCGCTCGAGGCCCAGGTCCTTTAAGGACGTATCGAAAGATGCGAGTGCATCGTCGCGTGAGTGCTTGTTGTTGTTCAGCTTGGTGGTGACGAACACGTCTGTGGGATCCAGAGCGGACTGCGCAATGGCTTGCCCAACCTCCTTCTCGTTCCCGTACATCTGCGCGGTGTCGATATGTCGGTAGCCCGCGTCAAACGCGCGCTGCACGGCCTCGACCGTATCCGCGGGCTTGATCTGGAAGGTGCCGAATCCCAGTTGCGGGATATGGACACCGTTGTTGAGGTTGATGTTCGGGATTTCCGTCATTCGGAGTGCCTCTCGTGTCGTCGTGTCTTTTACTTGGTACCCGATGCTCCTCGTTCTCAACGCACTCGAGCAAACCGGATGCCGGTGAAGGGACCCGTATCCAGATTGCCAGTTTGGGTCTGGGGAGGGACGGGTAACACCGGAACAGCTGGCCTGCAGGCCCGGGGAGTCGGCCGGCGAGCCGTCGGCGGTTGAAAAAACAGCCGACGTCGGCGCTCAGTGAGACGCCCAGCCCCGATCGCAATGGTCGGGGCTGGGCCACTTTATCGGGGAATGCACCTGCAGCACGAGGTATTCACTACTGACATCGGAGTCGGCATGTATCTATCCACCATGATGGCGGCGCCGGAGGTGGTTCCCAGTGGCAGCGATGCGCAGCTGATCATCTCCGCACTTGTCGGATTTGCCGTCATCATCGTCTTAATCACCTGGCTCAAACTCAACCCATTCCTGGCGCTCACGATTGGCGCGATCGGCGTGGGTATGGGCGCGAGCCTGGGCGCGGGAAAGTCGGTCACCAGCTTCGCGAGTGGCTTCGGATCCACGATGGGCAGCGTCGGAATTCTGATCGGCTTTGGCGCCATGTTCGGCAAGTTGCTGGCCGATTCCGGCGGCGCCGACCGCATCGTCGATACCCTTGTCTCGCGAGCGAGCCCGGCGGCGCTGCCGTGGATGATGTCCCTGGTCGGCGCAGTGGTCGGGCTTCCGATGTTCTTTGAAATCGGCCTCGTCCTTCTGATGCCGGTCATCATCCTGACGGCCCGCCGCTCGGGTTTGCCGCTGATGCGGATCGCAATTCCGACCTTGGCCGGACTCTCTGCCATGCATGGTTTGGTACCACCCCATCCGGGTCCGTTGACGGCGGTGACTGCTCTAGGTGCCGACCTAGGCCTCACGCTGGCGCTCGGGGTCGTGGTAGCAATTCCGACCATTATCGTTGCGGGACCTCTCTTCTCGCGGTTTGCCGCACAGTGGGCCGATGTTCCTGTGCCCGCACTTTTCGGCGCCGATGGGGAAGAGGCCGAGGGTAAAGAGAAGGAGGACCCCAACCGTCCGCGACCGACCTTTATCGCAGCGTTGGCTAGCATCCTGTTGCCTGTCGTGCTGATGCTCGCCAAGTCCATCGTGGACGTCATTGAGCCAGCGAAACAGGGAGTCGCAGCCTCGCCGTCGAAGTCGATTTTGGATTTTCTCGGCAACCCCCCGGTGGCGCTGGGCATTGCTGTGGTGTTCGGCATCTTTGTGCTCGGAAGCGGCGGGAAGATGAACCGCGATGCCATTTCGAAGACGCTAGATAAATCCCTGCCACCCATCGCAGGCATTCTGTTGATAGTGGGCGCCGGTGGCGGGTTCAAGCAGGTGCTGATCGATACCGGTATCGGGGATGTGATCGCGAGAGCTGTTCAAGGCAGCGGTCTTTCAGTGCTATTTCTGGCATGGATGGTCGCGGTTCTCATCCGCGTGGCCACCGGTTCAGCTACCGTGGCAACGGTAACGGCGGCTGGGATCCTCGCCCCCGTAGCTGCCACCTTGCCGACCGCGACGGTCGCACTGATGGTGCTGGCAATAGGCTCGGGATCCCTGTTTCTCTCACACGTCAATGACGCGGGGTTCTGGTTGGTCAAGCAGTACATGGGGACGTCCGTCGGCCAGACCCTCAAGACCTGGACTGTCATGGAATGCATTGTCTCCGTAGTGGGCCTTGTGGGCGTCCTACTCCTGAACCTGGTGATCTGATATGACGAATTCTGTTTCGCCACAACCAGTATTGGTCATCATGGGGGTGTCTGGGTCTGGAAAGTCCACGGTGGCAGGTATTCTCGCCGGACAGCTTGGCTGGGAACTGGAGGAGGGCGATGACCTCCATCCAGAAGCGAATGTCGAAAAGATGCATGCCGGACAGCCGCTGACTGACGAAGATCGTTGGCCGTGGCTCGATAAGGTTGCGGGCTGGATTAGCGAGCACACGCAGGCGGGGGTTCCGGGCATTATTACTTGCTCGGCCCTGAAGCGATCGTATCGAGATGTATTGCGCGGCAGGAACGTCGTCTTCGTTCACCTCGCTGGCGGCAAGGACACGATCAGCAAGCGGTTGACGACCCGGATGGATCACTTCATGCCACCGGCACTGCTCGACTCGCAAATTGCCACGCTGGAAGCGCCGGGTGAAGACGAGAACACGCTGGTAGTCGATATTGGGCGGCGGCCGGCCGAGGAAGCTGCGGAAATCATCAGCAGGCTCGGGCTGCGGCCGGAGCCGTCCTCCCCCGCGGCCGGGGCGCAGTTCCGGGGCGCTGTTCCCGGGCCAGCCGCCTGTCCCCCAGCGGATAGTCCTTGATGGAAGATGCCACGGGTGCAGGTCGACGGCAATTGCACGGGTGCAGGTCTACGGCAATTGATAGTCAATTGTCGGCGCAGCCTTCTATATTCCTTTCATGACTGAACTGATCGAAGTTTCGGGCTTGGTGAAACGGTTCAAGGGCAACACAGCCTTGGCGGGTATTGACTTCTCGGTTCCCGAGGGCACGGTGCTGGGGCTGCTCGGCCCCAACGGTGCGGGCAAGACTACTGCGGTCCGGATCCTGGCGACGCTGCTCCCGTCGGACGAGGGCACTGCAACGGTTGCCGGTTATGACGTTGCTACCCAGGCTCGGCAGGTTCGCTCGATCATCGGCTTGACGGGGCAATACGCGGCCGTGGATGAGTACCTCACGGGCTTCGAGAACTTGGAAATGGTGGGACGTCTTTACCACCTGGGAAAGAAGGAATCCCGGACGCGGGCGGCGGAGCTGCTCGAAAGGTTCGATTTGGTGGAAGCGGGAGGTCGGCCGGCGAAGACATATTCCGGCGGTATGCGCCGCAGGCTCGATATTGCCGCCTCCCTCATCGCCCGGCCGAGGGTTCTCTTCCTTGACGAACCCACTACCGGCCTCGATCCGCGCAGTCGGCTCGGGATGTGGGAGTTCATCGAAGGCCTCGTGCAGGAAGGGACAACGATCCTCCTGACCACGCAGTACCTCGAGGAGGCCGACCGTCTTGCGAACTCCATGGTGGTAATCAACCATGGCTTGGTCATCGCCCGTGGCACGTCTGACGAGTTGAAAGCGCAGGTGGGTGGTCAGCGTCTGGAGTTCACCGTCGCCCGTGATGGCCAACTTGCGATCCTCGCCGAGCGGCTCGCCGGAATCGCCGCTGAGCCGGCGCGGCTGGACGAGTCGAATCGCCGCGCGGTGATCCCCATCAATGGTGGGTCCGAGGTATTGGCTCAGGCGCTGAGCCTGTTGGAGGGGTCGGGTGTCGAATTGGTCGACGTCGGCCTGCGCCGGCCGGACCTTGACGATGTGTTCCTCACCTTGACGGGACATTCCGCTGAAGACGCGGAAGCGCCAGCGGCAACGGAAGGCGCAGCAACGGAAGGCGCAGCAACGGAAGGCGCAGCAACGGAAGGCGCAGCAACCGAAGGCGCAGCAACGAAAGGCACAGCAACGAAAGGCGCAGCACACCGAGGGGGAACCGGCAAATGAGCACACTTTCGCAGGGCATTTCTGACAGCCTCACGATCACCAAGCGCAACCTCATCAAGGTTCGCAGAGTTCCAGATCTGATCGTTTTTGCCACGTTATCGCCGATCATGTTCGTGCTGCTGTTCGTGTACGTGTTTGGTAGCGCGATTCCGATCAATGGCATCAGCTACGCCGAGTTCCTACTGCCGGGAATCTTTGCGCAGACTGTCATTTTCGGCGCCACCGTCACCGGCGCCAGCCTCGCCGAAGACCTTCAGAAGGGATTGATCGACCGGTTCCGGTCGCTGCCGATGGCTCGATCGGCGGTGTTGGTCGGTCGTACTGTCGCCGATATCGGGCTCAACGTAATCTCCGTGGTCGTGATGTCGTTGACCGGGCTGTTGGTTGGCTGGCGGATCCGCTCGTCATTTCTGGATGCGCTGCTCGGGTTTGCGATGCTGTTGCTCTTCTCCTACGCAATCTCGTGGGTGATGGCCATCATCGGTTTGCTCGTTCGCACGCCGGAGGTCTTCAACAACGCGACCTTCATCGTCATCTTTCCGGCGACCTTTATCGCCAACACGTTTGTGCCCACCAACAACTTCCCGGCAGTTCTCCGAGTGATCGCTGACTGGAACCCGGTTTCGGCCATCGTGCAGGTGGCTCGCCAACAATTCGGGAACACCGCGCCGATGCTGCAGTCCAGTACGGCCTGGTCGCTGCAACACCCGGTTACCTACAGCATGATGTGGGTGGTCTTGATCCTGGTCATCTTCGTGCCGCTATCCGTCCGCGGATACCTGCGAAGCGGCCTGCGGTAACAGCCGTGGTGAGATACCTGATGCTCGT
The DNA here is from genome assembly GCF_003860405.1 of Nakamurella antarctica. Taxonomy (NCBI): domain Bacteria; kingdom Bacillati; phylum Actinomycetota; class Actinomycetes; order Nakamurellales; family Nakamurellaceae; genus Nakamurella; species Nakamurella antarctica. The sequence goes on from NZ_CP034170.1 coordinate 97,273, forward strand.
CTGCCAAGACACCGCCGACTCGACCACACCGCCGACCCAAGCCGACCGTGCCGGCGCGCCGGATGTTGGCCAGTGGTGGCATGCCGCACACGAGGCCGGAACCCACGTCATGGGAGATCGGCTCCGCCCTGCCGCAGAGGCGATGACTGTGCGCATTCGTAGTGGCGAGCTAGTGGTGAAGCGAGGACCGCTCACCGAGGCGGGTGGGTTGCTTACCGGATTCGATGTGCTCGAATGCGAGTCGGCCGAACAGGCAATCGAGATTGCGTCGGGTCACGCAATGGCTCATGTCGGCGTAATTGAACTTCGAGAAATGTGGCCGTTAACCGGTGAATAGGGACAAGTAGGGCTTGTGCAATCAGGTCCGCGCCAGAATTAACCGCGGGGTCGCTCAAGCGGCCAGCGTGTACGCATGGCCAGGATGGCGGTGCATCGAAGATGAGGCCACGAGAAAAGTCGGCGAATCGCTAAATGAACTTATCCAATAATGTGAAGTAAATCGAGCCTCGGATCGGAGCACTCCAACCAAGGGCCCAGTAACAGATCAGGTGCCGAAAAGTAAGAGGTCGGGTGCCGAAAACATAGGCGAACGTGCGGACATACATCAGTTAAAGGAGCAGGTCAACACCTGTTTTCATGTTGTTACCTGCTGGCCCTGACGGGTTTAGTAATCACGAACGAAAACCAGTCACAATCACGTAACAGTGGGGTGACGATTCTTCCAACCCACTTCAAGGCCTCCGGCCGAAGCTATGCTTCGGTCACACGCAGTGGTTAACCGAGTCGGTGACCGTTTCGCGACTCAACACTGTTTGCTGGGTAGGCATTGTTTACCCCGGGTTTCGGAAATCGCACTTCGGGCATACCCTCATTGGCTCCATCCCTACGGCAGCGTTAAGGAGTATTTACAGATGAAATTACGCATGATGAAAGCAGCGGCGGGGGTGTCGGTCCTCGCCATGGTGTTGGCCGCATGCGGCAGCAGCGATAAAGCGGCAACCACCGCAACGCCGGCAGCGAGTGCGGCCACGCCCGCTGCGTCCTCCTCCATGAGCGAGGCCGCCAGCTCCGATGCGCCCATGTCGGATTCTGCTTCGGCAGAGGCACCCGCCGCAGCCGACCCGTCGGCCCCTCCCGTCATCGACGGCGCAGCCGACTTGGTTATCTGGACCGCGCAATTGGAATCTGCGGCGATCCAGGCGGCAGCCGACAAGTTCGCGGCTGATAACGGCATCAAGGTTAGCGTGCAGATCGTTGCCGAAGGTCGGACGGCGTTCTTGAACGCCTCTCAAGCAGGACAGGCGCCGGACCTCATCAACGGCGCTCATGACTGGATCGGGCAGCTAGTTCAAAACGGTGCGATTGACCCAGTCCAGCTGGATGCGGCGACCCAGGCGAAATTCAACCCACTTGCTATCAAGGGCGTCACATTCAACGGTCAGATCTACGGCGTACCATACGATCTCGGCAATATCTTCCTGGTCCGCAACACCGATATGGCTCCTGAGGCCCCGAAGTCGGTAGAAGACATGGTGGCGTCGGGTAAGAAGCTCGTTGCCGACGGCAAGGCTTCTGAGATCATGGCGCTCCCCGTTGGTGCCAACGGCGATCCGTACCATATGTACCCCTTCTTCACCTCAGCCGGCGGTTACCTGTTCGGTAAGAGTGCAGACGGTAACTACAACCCCAAGGACCTCGGCTTGACCAAGCCGGAGGCAACCGCGGCAATGGCAAAGATCGGCGAATTGGGCAAGGAGGGAGCGCTCAAGACTTCTATCGATGGTGGAAACCTTGTTCCCTTCTTCACCGAAAAGAAGACCGCCTACATGATCACCGGGCCATGGAACCTGCCCGACATCAAGAAGTCTGGCGTTCCGTTCGCCATCAGCCCAGTTCCAGCTTTCGAAGGCGGCGCTGCGGCCAAGCCTTTCGTGACCGTTGATGCCCTCTACGTGGCAAGCAAGGGCAAGCACAAGACGGTAGCTCAGGAGTTCGCACTGAACTACTTTGCGAGCGACGAGGTTTCGTCCGCGCTGTACAAGCTCAGCCCTCGCCAGCCCGCCCTGATCTCGGTGTACGACCAAGAGGTCGCCGCTGATCCGGTGTTGGCTGACGTGGCAAATGCCGGCAAGGACGGCGACATCCTCCCGGCCATTCCCGAAATGGCGTCGGTGTGGGATCCGTTCGGAAAGGCGCAGTCTGCTGTGATCGGTGGCGCCGACCCGGCGACGACAATAGCCGCAGCGGCATCAGCCATCCAAGCAGCTATCGGATAAATAGCGCTTTTGTTGGGCCGGTAGGGCAAGGTCGCCCTACCGGCCCGACGCAGTGACTCTGACCGTCCTACATCGTTCACAGGAGAGCGCCCCGTGGCTCAGCAGTCCGCATCGACGACGTCGACACCCACTCAAGGTGGCCGGCCACCCAAGAAACAACGGTTAAGCGTCGCCTCAAAACGGGGCTCCACGCTTGGAACTATCGTCAAAATAATGCTGTTGGGCGTCGTCGCCGCCATCGCGGTGTTCTCGATGCTGCCGCTGATTGATCGCCGAAATTGGCTCGGTGTGATCCTGGTGGTGCTCACCACCGCGGCCTTGTTCTATATCTACTTGACGCCGAAGCTCATCCCGGCCAAATACTTGGTAGTGGGAACGCTCTTCCTGGCAATTTTCCAGGTTCTGCCCATCGTCTACACGATCACCACCGCATTCACGAACTTCGGTGATGGGCACCGCGGTACCAAGGAAGATGCCATTGTCTCGATTCGATCGACCTCGGTAAAAGAGGTCGAAGGCGGCGCAACGTACACCCTTTCCATCGGCGTCAGCGGCGATGAGAATACGGGCGACATCGCCTTCCTTCTGGCGGATAAAGACGGGAACCCGTTCGTCGGCACCGCCAAGGGCGTTGCCCCGCTGGACAAGAGTGCGGTCACCCAGTCGCCGTCGGGCAAAATCCTGGCTGCTAGCGACTACACGGTGCTTAACCTCGGCAAGGCAGCCAGCCGTCAAGCAGACATCACCGCGTTGGTGGTGCCCACCGACAATGGCGCCATTATCGCCAAGGGCGTCAGCAGTGCGTTCGAGGGCGGCGCAACCCGCAAATACGATGCCGCGACGGACACCATCACGGACTCCATCTCCGGTCAGACGTGGGCCGCAGACGACACCGACGGCTACTTCAAAGACGCAAAAGGCGCTTTTCTCCCGCAGGGATGGCAGGTTAACGTCGGCTTGAAGAACTTCGTCGACGTGTTCACCAATCCATCGATTGCCAAGTACTTCCTGCAGGTCATCCTCTGGAACTTTGCGTTTGCGCTCTTGGTGATGGCCTCCACCTTCGCGCTCGGTTTGGGCGTGGCGATGGTGATGAATAGTGACAAGCTCAGGGGTAGGAAGATCTACCGGTCGATCCTGATCTTGCCGTATGCCATGCCCGGATTCGCCATGTTGCTGCTGTGGCGCGACATGTTCAACACCGACTACGGCCTGATTAATAAACTTTTCGGGACTGACATTGACTGGTTCGGTAATCCGTGGGCGGCGCGCGCGGCGGTTCTCATCGTGCAGCTCTGGATGGGTTATCCGTACATGTTCCTGGTGTGCACCGGGGCTTTGCAGTCCATTCCATCCGACCTCGTCGAAGCAGCGGGAGTGGATGGCGCCAAGCCGTTCTACGCCTTCCGTACGATCACCTTCCCGCTGCTCTTGGTCGCGGTGGCGCCCTTGCTTATTGCCACCTTCGCGTTCAACTTCAACAACTTCGGCGCGATATACCTGGTCAGCGGCGGTGGTCCATTCCCTGCCGACAACCCCACGGTGGGGGCGACCGACCTGCTCATCAGCTACACCTATCGGCTCGCATTCGGCGGCCAAGGCGCCCAGTACGGCCTCGCAGCGGCGATCTCGATTCTGATCTTCATCATCGTCGCCGCCGTATCGTTCATCGGATTCAAACGGACCAAGGCACTTGAGGAGATCAACTGATGACCCAGATCACCGGCGCCAGCCCCCTCGCGAAGAACGCGGCACCGCGGGAGGATGCGCCCGTCTATCTCGGCAGGGCCGGAGGCAATTGGTTCCAGCGAACCGGATGGCGCCACCTCGTCGCTATCGTCGGTGTCTTCTTCGCCGTGTTCCCGATTCTGTTTTTGGTCTCGGCAGCGTTAAATCCGCTCGGCACGCTGTCTGCGTCAACGCTTATCCCCACGGGGGCCAGCTTCAACAACTTCAGCAGGCTTTTTAACGAAACCGATTACTGGCTGTGGTTGCGGAATTCCCTGATCATTGGGGTGGTTTCCACGGTGGCCTCGATTTTCGTGTCCACCTGCGCCGCCTACGCATTCTCCCGTTTCCGATTTAAAGGTCGGCGCGCAGGGCTTCTTGCGGTGCTGCTGATTCAAATGTTCCCAGTGTTCCTTGCGCTGGTGTCGCTGTACCTCATTTTTGCCACCATTACGGACCTGTATCCCGTGATTGGCTTTAACACCCCGTGGGCGCTGGTGCTGCTCGGATTGGGTGGTGCGCTCGGCGGAACCACCTGGCTGATCAAGGGCTTCCTTGACACCGTGCCAAAGGATTTGGACGAATCCGCCACCGTCGACGGCGCGACCCATGTTCAGATCTTCTTCGGAATCATTTTTCCGTTGATCACCCCCATCATTGCGATCACCGGTCTACTAGCGTTTATCGGCTCGATCAGCGAGTTCCTGATCGCCAGCGTCTTCCTCACAGAGCCCACGCAGAAGACGGTAGCGGTCGGTCTGTACGGGATGGTCGCCAACGAACGCAACGCCAACTTCGGCATGTTCGCGGCCGGGGCGGTCATCACAGCAATCCCCATCGTGTTGCTGTTCCAGTACCTGCAGAAGTACATCGTCAGTGGTTTGACCGCCGGCGCGGTCAAGGGATGATCGCATTTGCGATGTCCACGACAGCAGCTTTGCTCAGCACACCCAGCACAGAAAAGGACGCTTAGATGGCTCCCGTGACTTTGGACCGCATCAACAAGGTGTACGAGAACGGTTTTCACGCTGTTCAAGATCTCAGCATCGATATTGCCGACGGCGAGTTTATTGTTCTGGTCGGACCGTCCGGTTGCGGTAAGTCCACGGCACTGCGGATGGTCGCAGGTCTAGAGGACATCAGCAGCGGCACCTTAAGCATCGGCGACAAGGTGGTGAACTCGTTGACGCCGAAAGACCGAGACATCGCGATGGTGTTCCAGTCGTATGCGCTGTACCCGCATATGACGGTGGGCGACAACATTGGGTATGGGCTGAAGATCCGAAAAATGGAGAAGGCCGAGATCCAACGGCGGGTCAAAAAAGCCGCCGACATGCTCGAACTGACTCCGCTGCTGGATCGCAAGCCCAAACAACTGTCTGGCGGCCAGCGCCAACGTGTTGCGATGGGTCGCGCCATCGTTCGCGAACCCCAGGTGTTCCTGATGGACGAGCCGCTCTCGAACCTTGACGCCAAACTCCGCGTTCAGATGCGCGCCGAGATCGGCCGTATTCAGCAAGATCTGAACGTCACCACCCTGTACGTCACCCACGATCAGATCGAGGCGATGACGATGGGGGACCGAGTGGTTGTCCTTAAATCCGGCCTGCTGATGCAGGTTGGGGCCCCCCAGCACTTGTACGACAACCCCGCCAACGTCTTTGTTGCCGGGTTCATCGGCTCCCCGCCAATGAACATGGGGATGGGCCGGATCGGCCGCAACGGCGATAACTACACGCTGCAGATGGGTTCGGCGACTTTGACCTTGGCGCCGGAACTTATCGCTGCGAAGCCGGCACTCAAGAACCACGTGGGCAACGAGGTCATCGTGGGCCTTCGGAGCGAGGACATGGAAGATGCATCAGTGCGCGGGGATGCCACCGAGACGCTGGACGCCAAGGTCGTGCTCACCGAGGCACTGGGCTCTGAGATCGTCGTTCACTTCGAGACCGATATCGAGAAGGTTGTCACCGAGGACACCAAGCTGCTCGCCGAGAACTTGGGTGGGGCGGATGTGGGGGTAATCGGCAGTGACCGGACGCAGTGGGTGGCCTCTTTCGCGCCGCGCTCACGCGTCCGCTCTCGCGACGACATCAAGGTCGTCGTTGACACCGAGAGGCTGCACTTCTTCGATGCGACCACGAGCAACTCGATCAACACTTGATCCCCCCGATCGCAGCTCGGCTCGGCCCTCATCACGATGGCTCGTCGCTCTACGTCGGTGACTCCACGCCGCGGCTCGGAGATCGCGTCCCCGTCAGAGTGCGGGTACCGTCCGGGTCCGGGGTGGACGCCGTTCGGATCCGAGCGATCCGGGACGCCGAGCCGACATTGGTGCAGGCCAAGAGGGACGGCGGTGACGATCACGAGGACTGGTTCACCGCAGACGTCGAAGTTCACAACCCGGACACCCGCTACCGGATTCAGCTCGACCGCGGCTTGCAGGGGTACTCCTGGTTGAACGGAACAGGGGAGCACTACCGGGACATCCCCGACGCGCACGATTTCCGGCTCACCACCCATGATCCCGGCCCCGACTGGGCACGTGACGCCGTGGTCTACCAAGTTTTCCCGGACCGTTTCGCGCGCAGCGGTGCGTCCCGAGAGTTGCCTGGTTGGGCTGTACCGGCCGAGTGGGATGATGCCGTCATCCACCAGGGTTCGCAGACCCCGTTGCAGTTCTTCGGCGGCGACCTTGACGGCATCCGTAACAAACTCAGCCACCTCAAGAGTGTGGGTGTCACGGCGCTCTATCTCACGCCGATCTTCCCGGGTGGGTCCAACCACCGCTACAACGCGTCCAGCTTCGCGGAAGTAGACCCGCTGCTAGGGGGCGACGCCGCCCTCGCCCGGCTTGCCCGCGCGTGCCATGAAAGCGGCCTACACATCGTTGGCGACCTCACCACGAACCACTCCGGCGACGATCACCCGTGGTTCGAGTTGGCCAAGCAGGGACCCGACGCACTGGAGCGCAGCTTCTACTACATGGACAAAAACGGGGACTACATCAGCTGGCTCGGTGTGCCCAGCCTGCCAAAATTCGACCTCGCCTCACAGGAGTTGCGGGACAGGATGTTCGGCACCGGTGACTCGGTGGTGTCACGGTGGTTGCGGCCGCCATTCGACCTCGACGGCTGGCGGATAGACGTCGCCAACATGACGGGCCGCCAGGGTGAATACGACCACGGCAGAGAGGTCGCCAGGCTAATTCGCCGCACCCTCGACGAAGTTCGCCCCGATTCGGTACTGATCGCCGAATACACCAGCGACTTCACGGCGGACCTTGACGGCGCCGGGTGGCAGGGCTCTATGAACTATGCAGGCTTCGCGGGCCCGGTGTGGTCGTGGCTGCAATCGGCGGCACACGAGAAATCTGTGCAGGGCAATCCGAATCGCACCGCTCGGCGCAGCGGCCAGAGCACCGTCGCCACCATGCGCGAGTTCGCTGCGGCCGTTCCGTGGAAAGTCGCTGCCCGGCACTGGAATCTGGCTAGCTCCCACGACACCGCACGGATCCGTACCATCGCCGGCACGCCCGAAATGGTGCGTGTTGCCGCCGGCCTACTTTTCACCTACCTCGGCACCCCGATGGTGTTCGCGGGCGATGAAATTGGGCTTGAAGGAACCAACGGGGAAGACTCCCGCCGCACGATGCCCTGGGATCGCCCGGAGGACTGGGATCAGGAAACGCTCGCCGTGTACCGCGATTTGATCGCGGTTCGGCACGCACATCCGGCCCTGCGCAGGGGCGGCCTGCGGTGGGTGGTGCAGACCGATGACGCAATTGGCTACCTGCGAGAGACCGCTGACGAGCGAATTTTGGTGGTGGTGGCCCGCTCTCGCTGGCAAGGCGCACTGCTGCCCGGTGGTCTTGTATACCAGTCGGCCGAGACGCTCTACGGCGAGGTGAGCCTCGTTGTTGACGGCTCAGGGGTTCTCATCCCGGGAGAGGGCCCAGGGGTTGGAATCTGGCGGCTGACCTGACCCGCACGCGCGCCCCAGTCTCGCGTCTGCTTGCTGCGCTGGCCCCAGAAGGCGTAAATGCGGTTGTGATCGAGGTCCCACCCTACGCGCCAGCATCTGGGACCTAAGGCCCTACGCGCCTCGCGCGAGGGCGACGACAGTGGATCGTGGAAGTACTCGCGCCTTGTCTATCGCAGCAGGAGAACCCATAGTGGACCCGCTCAGCATTGCCCGCTGGCAATTCGGCATCACCACCGTCTATCACTACATCTTTGTGCCATTGACTATCGGACTCGCGCTCCTGACCGCGATCCTGGAGACGGCGTGGGTCCGGACCCGCAACCCGGATTACCTTCGGGCTACTAAGTTCTGGGGCAAATTGCTCTTGATCAACTTCGCCATCGGCGTCGTCACCGGCATCGTGCAGGAATTCCAATTCGGCCTTAACTGGTCCAGCTACTCGCGTTTCGTTGGCGATGTGTTCGGGGCGCCGTTGGCGATGGAAGCGTTGATCGCCTTCTTCCTCGAGTCGACCTTCCTCGGCCTCTGGATCTTTGGCTGGGACAAACTCTCACCCAAGTTGCACGCCATGTGTATGTGGCTCGTTGCCATCGGCACCACGGCGAGCGCGTTCTTCATCCTGGCCGCCAACTCCTTTATGCAGCACCCGGTGGGCGTGCAAATTGACGCAGTGTCCGGCCGGCCTAAGTTGAACGACATCGGCGCAGTGCTCTTCCAACAGCTGCAGCTCGTCACGTTTAGCCACGTCATCGTCGCCTGCGTCGCCACCGGCGCGATCTTTATGGTGGGGGTATCCGCCTACTTCCTGGCGCGTAAGCGCGATCTTGCAGTGTTCAAGCCCTCTATGCGGCTAGGGCTGTGGTTCTTATTGGTCAGCTCCATCGGGATTGTGATCACGGGCGATATGCAGGCCAAGATCATGACCGAGGTGCAGCCGATGAAGATGGCTGCCGCCGAGGCGCAGTACACGACTCAGGCGAACGCGTCCTTCTCTGTATTCAGCATCGGAACGCTGGATGGTAAGGAAGAAACCTTCTCCATTCGGGTTCCCGGTCTGCTGTCCTTCATGGGTACGGGTGATTTCAACGGCACCATTGAAGGCATCAATGATGTCCAAGCTCAGTACGAAAAGCTCTACGGCCCAGGCGATTACAGCCCCAACATACCGTTGACATATTGGAACTTTCGGTTGATGGTGGGCGCCGGCTTCGCGATGGTGGCGTTGTCGATCGTGGGTTTGTGGATGACCAGGCGCGGCCGCCTCCCCGAGAAGCGTTGGGTGTGGCGGCTAGCCATGCTGTCGATGGCGGCGCCGGTGATCGGCAACTCGACCGGGTGGATCTTCACCGAGATGGGCCGCCAACCGTGGACGGTCGTCGGACTGTTCAAAACGGCGGATTCGGTGTCGCCAACTCTAACGACGGGCGCCGCGCTGACATCGCTCATGTTGTTGACGGCGGTGTACGGGGTGCTCGCGCTGATCGAGGTGCGCCTCATGGTCAAGTACGTCCAGGTCGGCCCACTCGGTGCGCAGGAGGCGCTCGCCAGTATCGAGAAGTTGCCCCCACCGGATCCTGATGACCCAAATGCCCACACATCCGATGAGAACAGGGTTTTGACCTTCGCCTACTAGGCGGGTCGAGGAGAAGATCGTCATGGAACTGTCACTGGTGTGGTTCATCTTGATCGCTGTCCTGTGGATCGGGTATTTCATTCTGGAAGGCTTCGACTTCGGCGTGGGAGCGCTGCTGCGGATCGTCGGCCGCGACGAGCGCGGCCGACGGGTGTTGATCAACACCATCGGCCCGCTCTGGGATGGCAACGAGGTGTGGGTGATCACCGCTATCGGTGCCACCTTTGCCGCGTTTCCCGACTGGTATGCCACCATGTTGTCGGGCATGTTCGGGCCGATGCTGGCGATCCTGCTGTGCTTGATTGTGCGAGGCGTCGCCTTCGAATACCGGGCCAAGGGCGACACAGACAAGTGGCGTGCCAACTGGGATCTCGCTATCCAGGTCTGTTCCTGGGGCCCAGCATTTTTGTGGGGCGTGCTCTTCGGCAACATGATCTACGGAATGCCGCTTGACGAGGCGGGTGAGTACACCGGAGGGTTCTTCGGACTCTTCGGCCCGTTCCCCCTACTGCTGGGTCTGTTGACGCTGGGCCTATTTCTCACCCACGGGGCGATCTTCTTGGCGCTCAAAACTCGACACGAAGTTCGCGACCGCGCGAAAGCCTTTGCAGAACGCGCTGGGGTTGGTACCGCAGTAATTCTGGTGGCCGCAGCTGGTTGGCTGCAGCTCGAGCGCGGCAACATCGTGACCGCACTGGTGTCCGTGCTCGCGTTGGGCGCGCTGGTCGCAGGAGTGGTTGCCACTAAAGCACATCGGGACGGCTGGGCGTTCGTAGCGACGGCCGGAGCGATCCTGTCGGTCGTGGTGAGTTGGTTCGCGGCGATGTACCCGAACCTGATCGCATCCACCACCAACGCGGCGTGGAGCCTGACGGTGCAGAACGCATCGTCGAGCCCGTACACGCTGAAGCTCATGACGTGGGTTGCGGTAGTCATGCTTCCGTTCATCCTCGCCTACCAGGCCTGGAGCTACTGGGTATTCCGCAAACGTATTTCCGCTCAGCAGATTCCGCTGCCACAGTTGGCCGCAAAAGTACAGGGCTGATGAAACCGCTGGACCCACGGTTGTTGCAGTACGCCCGGGGAACCCGGACGTTGCTCGCGGTGTCAGTGGGTTTTGGCGTGTTATCGGCCATCGCCATTATCGCGCAGGCCGTGTTGCTGGCTTCGATCCTGACAGCGCTGATCATCGACGGTGCAACGCTTTCCATGGTTCGCGGCTTGCTGGTGGCGTTGGGAGTGGTGGTCCTGGTGCGAGCCTTGGTGGCCGCTGCGACCGAGGAGGTGGCGGGCCGGATGGCGCAGGGCGTGACGGCGCAGATCCGCCGCGATCTGGTACTCCATTCGTCGAGATTGGGCCCACGGTGGCGTAGCGAGCAGCAGTCGGGTGGGCTGGCTACCGTTGCCGGTTCCGGCCTGGATGCCATGCAGGAGTATCTATCTCGCTATCTGCCACAGCTGGTGCTGGCGGCGCTAGTACCCGCCGCCATGGTCGTCTACCTCGCCACCCAAGATCTGATCAGCGCGGGCATCGTCGCTGTGACACTGCCGCTGATTCCGGTTTTCATGGCCTTTGTCGGTTGGTACACCGACCGGCAGGTAACGGCGAAATGGGCTGTGCTGCAACGGTTGTCCAACCACTTTATGGACGTGGTCGCGGGTTTGCCAACCCTTAAAGTGTACGGTCGAGCGCAACTTCAAGCCACTGCGGTCGGCGCCGTGACCGGCGAATACCGCCGAGCGTCGATGGTGACGCTCCGGGTGGCGTTCCTATCGTCATTGGTGCTGGAACTCCTCGCGACGCTATCGGTCGCACTCATTGCTGTGACGATGGGCATTCGGCTGGTCGGTGGATCCGTTGGCCTGCAGGTGGGCCTGACAGTTTTGATCCTGGCCCCGGAGGCGTACTTCCCGCTCCGCGCGTTGGGCGCGAAATTTCATGCCGCCGCCGATGGGGTTGCCGCAGTGGAGAGTGCGCTGCGGGTCCTCGAGATGCCGCTCCCAGTGCGCGGCAGCATCACTGATCTCCCGGAGAATTTTGAGATTAGAGTAGCGGGGGCCGGTATCGACTTCGGCGAACGCGGCGGGGTGGCCCGCGTGGATCTCACGCTCCGGCCGGGACACATCACAGCGTTGACGGGACCGAGCGGGTCGGGCAAGTCCACGCTCCTCATGATGATCGCTGGCCAGTTACTTCCTGATCACGGGAAAGTGTTGCTGTGCAATGGTGCTGAGTCGATCAATCTTGTCGACGTTGATCCGGATGCGTGGGTTCAGCAATTGGCCGTCGCCACCCAAGGGTGCTTTCTGATCGCCGGCACGATCGCCGACAATGTGCGGCTGGGAAACAACTGCAGCGACGAGGTTCTCGGCACGGCGCTAGACGCGGCGGCCGTGGACTTTCTAGGCGAACTGCCGCGCGGCGCCCAGACCCTCCTGACGGAGGATGGGGGTGGACTCTCTGCTGGGCAGCGGCAGCGGGTGGTGCTTGCCCGGACGGTGGCGAGGACGTTGTCGAGTGGGGCGTGCGTGGTACTACTGGACGAGCCGACAGCATCGCTGGACGGCGCGACCGAGCAGCGTGTTCTCGCAGGGCTGCAACGGGTTTTGGCTGGCCGCACGGTGTTGCTCGTCACCCACCAACTCGCGGCGATGCAGGTGGCGAACAGTGTTGTCGAAATCGGTAGCGACTACACGGAGCCAGCCATCGCGCTGAATGAGGCGGCGTTGAATCAGGCGGCGCTGAACGAGGCGGCGCTACAGGACCCGCCACTGCAGGTGGCCTCATGGTGATAACACCTGACACTGAACGGCGCGCCGAACAGCAACTGGCGCCACCGACCGGGAACCCGCTGCTGCGGATCCTCGCGCTGACCCGCCCTCAGTGGGCTCGCCTGCTCTCGGCGGGGATGCTGGGAGCGTTGGCGTCGGCCTCCGCCGTTGCTTTGATGGCGCTATCGGCGTGGCTCATCTCCAGAGCGGCGCAGCATCCGGCGATTCTGACGCTGATGGTCGCGATCGTTGGCGTACGTACCTTCGGTATTGCGCGCGGTGTGCTGCGTTATTTGGAGCGACTTTCCTCCCACGAGGCGGCGCTGCGGGTGCTGGAAGGCCTGCGCGTCGCGATCGTGACGCGGCTGGCGCTGGTGGCGCCAGCGGGGCTACCTCTGTGGCGTCGATCAGACCTGTTGGGCCGCACCATTACCGACGTCGACGATATTCAGGATCTGCTACTGCGCGGGCTACTGCCGCTGTTCGGGGCAGCAGTGGTGTGCGGTGGCGCGACCGGGCTGTTCTTCCTGATCCTGCCTAGTGCGGGTTTAGTATTGTTGGCCTGCTTGGTGGCGGCCGTCGTGCTAATTCCGATCTGGTTGGTGCGCCGCGGCAAGGACACAGAAGCGGTGGCGGCCAGCAACCGCGCCGAGCGGGACGCACTGGTCGCCGACACCATTGCTGCTAGTACTGAGCTGAACCTGTTGGGCGCCATGGGAGTTCGGCTGGATGCGTTGCGGCAGCACGAGAAGCGGGCGGCATCCTGTGGCCAGCGGCGAGCGAGGGAAGCGGGGATCGCAGCTGGCAGCGCCGTCGGCCTCATGGGGCTGGCCAGTATCGGCGCTATCGTTGCAGCCGCGCCGCAGGTGTCGGCAGGCCAGCTGCCAGCGGTGCTGCTTGCGGTGGTGGCCTTGACACCGCTCGCGCTCGTGGAAGTGGTCACCGCGGTCGGCACCGCGTCATCGGCGTTGTCCAAAGCCACTGCCGCTGCCGTGCGGGTACTCGCAGTGTTAGACACCCCAGACCCGATGCCCGCGTCTGCTCTGTCTGTAAAACCGTTGCCTGCCAACAGTAAAGGACGGCTCATCGAAATGCGCGGCGTCAGCGCGCGATGGCCTGGGACCGACCGCGACGCCATCAGTGACGTGTCGTTGGTGCTGCGCCCTGGAACCAGCACCTGCTTGCTCGGCCCTTCGGGTTCTGGCAAGTCGACGGTGCTTGCAGTACTTCTCGGATTCCTCCGTCCCACTGCCGGCACGATCATTATCGACGGGCAGGATGCGTCCCAGTACGAGCCGCAAGAGGTGCGCAACCTGATGGGTTGGACGGGGACAGACGCGCATGTTTTTGCGACATCGGTGGCAGAAAACCTACGCTTCGCGCGGCCTGACGCCGATGACGTCGAGGTGGCGTCTGCGATGCGCGAAGCAGGGTTGGGGGAGTGGCTCGGAACTCTTCCACGTGGGCTTGACACGCAGATGGGTGAGCAAGGTATCAGTATTTCTGGTGGGGAACGGCAGCGGTTGCTGTTGGCCAGAGCGCTGCTTTCTCACCGGCCGGTGCTTTTGGCGGACGAGCCAACTGCGCATGTGGATGAGCCGACAGCCGCGGCGTTGAGCCGGATGTTGTTGGGGCGCAGGGAAAATGGTCAGGCCGTGTTGCTAGTGACGCACCGGGAAGCCGACGCGGCAGCGGCGGATGTCGTGGTGCGAATGAGTGGGGGTGTGGTTTCAGGGCACTCGAGGTGATCAGTTCGGTCGTGTGCTCCCGCTTGAACGCTCGTCTTGGCGGCGAGCCGCACAGCTGCTAGACCGATACGACGAAATCGGCCCAGCCAAATAATTGCGCCCCAACGTTTTTCGGGGCGCGCGCAGCGCGGTCCACACTTTTTGGGCCGCTCTTCGTTCGTAGTGGCGGGGTCTCCCGCTGTCGAGGCCCTAGCATTAGCCCGGCTTGGGCCAGTTTCCGGCTTGAGGGCTGCTGCGAGGCCCTCCCCCCGTGGTTGAGCTCGGGCCTCCATGTTTTGCCGCGCAGAGCGCTACGCCGCGTCGGGTTCTATGCGTGCTTGGACACTGATGCCACGGCATCACTGTGACGTACGCCGGTGGATGAGCGAAGGCAGTGGTGCTAACTGGAATTCACCCCCGTTCGAGAACGTAAAAACGATTAGCCACGAAGGCAAGATCCAGTTCCGCGCGGGGTCCTCGCCCGTTTTTTCAGCGCAGACATGTAAGCGAGAGTGTTGTCGAAAACTGCCTTGTCGATGTGCGGGTCTCGGGTGCCCACAGTGTCTATGTGCACGACCACGTCAGCGGCCCTCAGCCATTCCGCAGGGATATCCTGACGAAATTGTTTCCTCGTATGGGTGGTCGGCCTCGTGACCATCACGGTCGACCCATTTCGGACGGCCCACACGCGCAGCTGCTCCGGCAATATATTGTCTGGTCGAGATGGTGTTTCGTCTGAGCCTGTGCCGTAATTGCTTTGGTCTTCGTAGAAGTCGATATCGTCGATGACTAAGACACGCCGGTCAATCGGTGCTGTCAACAGCCCCACAATTGAATCGCTGAATGGCTCGTCACTCGAATCCTCTCTATAGATCGGAAGTTCACTTAAATGCGTGACCGCGGAGCAAAGCCGCGAGTTGCCTTTGTCGGCTCGGTCCGGTTGGCCGAAGTGCCGTGACCGCAACTGGGTGTGCTGCCGAAGCATTCTGATGCCGACTTCTTCAGCAGGCATCATCGCTGAGACGAACCAGGTGGAGGCGCCTTGCTCGGCGGCGTGGATAGACAACTGCAGGGCCAACGTGGATCGACCAACTCCACTGGGTCCAGTCAGGACCCATACCGAACCCGGAATGAACCCGCCGGTGAGGTCATCGAGGTGATCGAGACCGGTCCCGATGGCGTGCTCGCTGTGGTGTTTATCGCGCGCAATGGCGGCGACCGAGGCTGTCACCTCTGCCGCAAACGCCGTCCTAGAACTGCCTGGTAACGAGGCTCTCGTCGAATGGGAAACGCACCTCATCGCAGGCAGACATGATTTTAATTTCGGCTCTCAAAAGTTCCTCTTCGGCGAGAAAGGGATTGGTTCTGTGCCGCCAGACGCAACAGCGTGAGTGAGCGCACCCCTCCTGCGACCATCTGGCCGTGCTTCCGGGGTTATCCCGTAAGCCGATGGCCAGGACTAGTTTCTGCATGGTGAGAACGTGGACCGCGGGCGCACCGGGGATCTTGTCCCTGCCGTCTGGCCCGCTTGTGCGTGGCCGTGGACTGCGTCGATCGCTCCCCGCCGGGATGTTGCCCGATTTCGGGGTCTACCTGCGTCGCAGCCGCCCGGAGCAGGTGGAGTGGGAATCAAGATGGATCCGCTGGCCAGACTTCCGGCTGCCCCACGACCGCGGTGTCGCCGAGGAGATCATGCGGCTGGCATGGCGCCGCGCCGCCAACGAGCGGGTGGAGATTGCCTGCGGCGGGGGACTTGGCAGGACTGGCACAGCGTTAGCCTATTTGGCAATACTGGACGGCGTGGCCCCTGGCGAGGCGGTCGCTTACGTTCGGGAGGGCTACCACCGGCAGGCGGTCGAGACGCCATGGCAGTACCGCTACGTCACCCGGTTAGAACCATAGACGGCGTTCCGGTCAGGGATGGGCGACTGTGACGGCGGACCGTACGGAACGTTGAAGACCCGCTTCTGCGATGCTGAGCTGATGGACACCCCCGCGGCTCAAGCCTTCGGAAGTGCCGCTCACCGGTTCCTGGAAGTTAGTGCCTGCGCAACAGGTCACTACGATTCCCCAGGCCTGGGTGAATGGTCCGTGCGTGACCTGCTGGGGCACACCAGTCGATCGCTGTCGACGGTCGAGACCTACCTCGGTACCGCCAGCTCCGACCCCGATGCGGTGGACCTGGCCGATGCTGTCGCCTATTACTTGGCCACCGCCGGTGCCCTGGCTGACACCGCAGCAGTGGCCCAGCGTGGACGTGACGCCGGCGCTGCCCTCGGCGCGGATCCTCTCGCCACGCTGAGCGCGTTGGTGCTCCGGGTACCAGAGCTGGTTTGGGCCGCTCCAGCTACCGCCCTGGTGCGCACTCCGTTCGGGACAATGACCCTGGAGGGCTACCTCCCGACCCGCACTCTCGAGCTGACGGTGCATACCTGCGACCTGGCCGCCGCCCTCGGCGTCACCGCAGACGTCCCCCAGGCGGCCGCCGCTGAAGCGTTCGCGGTCATCGGTGGTCTGGCGGCAGCGCAGGGAACAGCGTCCGCGGCACTGCTCGCCTTGACCGGCCGTAGTTCTTTGCCAGCCGGCTACTCGGTTCTTTGACGTATCGGTGTCCGGTCACCGATCGCTAGCCGGGCGCACTTCCATTTCTTCCCCCCGCGTACCGGGCGCTTCTTTGATGTCCAGGTCATCGGAGGTGAGAGGACGCCAGAGTGCGCCGCGAAGAAGTTACTACCTAGATCGAGAGTGAAGTTACCGACCCCACTGCCAAGGCCACAGGGACTTTCTCCCTCGATCGTCCAACTCGTTGTAGGGCAACGCTGCGACTTTTTCGTACGCCCCGCGTAGCACTCCTTCGTAGTCGCTTCGGTTGAACGTCATCGCAGAGGAAGGACCTGTAACGGTAGATGGTTCGGAGTAGCCGTCTTCCCACAAAAAATTAGTCCACGTGACTGTATCGTCATCTATTCGAATCGATGCGGTCACGGCACCGCAGCCGAGGTCCCCGCATTCGCCGCACACCAATAGGGCTACCCGACCCGCAGCGAGACCCGGCGTCGCGCGACGTACGGTGAGCTCGTCGACAGTGTCCGAAACCGACAAAAGCCAAGGTCGGTTCAATCCGGTGACCAGGTTGCCCTGCGTAAAGCGCTGCAACTGGGATTGGTCATCGACGACGAAGTCGAAAAAATGCGATTCAGGGTAGCGGGACACGTTGCCGTCTACGACGGTTCCCTGCCGCATCGAATGTGTAGCGCGAAAGTCGAGGTGTCGGCGGTCACACCCCAAGTATGTCGATCCCGGCCACATGTCGAGACCGAGCCGCGGCTAGGCCGTCCCGGGTTCCCTCTGACATCAGGGCATGTTCGAACTCGGCTATCGAGCCCAGTATTTGGAAGAACATTCGGCCGACGGAGGTGGAGGTGTCGATGCCTTGGTCCAGAACGACCAGGTCGATTCCGCGATTCTGGAGTTGTTTGGACAGTTCGAGCAAATGGTCTAGGGATCGGCCGAGCCGGTCGGGTTTGGTGATGACGATCTAGTCGCCGGCGCGATTGGCCGGCAGCAATGCTCTGTCCAAGTGCGGTCGGCGGGCGAGTTTACCGCTGGCTTTGTCGAGGTAGATCTCATTACAGCCGGCCGCGGAGAGGGCGTCATGTGGGGCTTCTGGGTGTTGGTCGCGGGTGGGAGACCCGTCCGTAGCCGATTCGCGGCTGTTTGATGTATCGCAGACGGGGGAGTGCGTGGCATAGGCGCGGACACGGGTTGGGTTACAACATCGACCTGCGGCGATGGCATGGCTTGAATGTTGTAACGGTAACGATCCAGTGCTTGCCAGTGTCCGCATGCCGTGTACGAATGGTCAAAAGTGGGGTCATGCGGACACGGGTTGTGAGACAACAATGGGCTGTCTGTTACGGCGTTGGGCAGGCCAGTAGTCCGAGCGGGGCTTGACCCCGGAAACCGAAGTGGCATGCTCTTGGGCATGATCAGACTTAGCTGGCCGCCACCAACGCTTGCCCCAGGCGAGACAGTCATGCTGCGCGTGCCAGCGAATTTTGTCCACCGCGGGATTGCGCGAGGGGGCAATCTGTTTCTGACCAACGGTCGCGTCGTGTTCCAGCCGAATAGTGTCGAGTCTTGGTTTGGCTTGAAAGCCCACTCATGGAGCTGCGACTCGGTCATGTCGGTGGGAGTTGCCAGACGGGGCGCAAACCTCTTTGGGGGCGCCGTCAGGTGTAGATTGCGGCTTGTCATGGCAGACGGCACCGTACTGCGCTTCGTAGTCCCGAAGGTCGATAAGGTCGCGGGCCAGGTAGCTTCCATGCTGCGTTTAGCAGGCGGGTAACTATGTGCTGCAGTCTCGCACGATCAGCCCGCTAGTTTCGACCATCGACGTGTGCAGGTCGCGTTCCTGAGCTGAATGGCTGCGGTGCGCAGGGTTGATGATCACGCCCCGAACAGTGGATGAGACATTGTTGGCTGACCGGGTGATCTGCGAGTTGAGAACTTCTCTGTAACGCCAGCGCTCCGAATATGCTGGATGTTCGTCTTAAGTTGTGATTTGTTCGGCGAGTGCTTCGGCTCCGACTCAGTGCTGCACTTTCGGGCCTGTTCCCTGGGCATCTCGCCTGGTCAAACTATCTCAGGTACTTCGGCCCGTTTTTATAGAAGGCAATCCAAAAACTAGCAAGTAGCGACGGAGAACTGAAGAGCTGTGGCGGAGATTTGTTCGGCCGTAGGTGGTTAATCAACGACCTCTTAGCAAGTGCTGCACAGAGGGGTTCGGTCATCCAATGCAAGGGGTCGGGTCGCGGGCTGACAGGGGGATAGCCACTTGCGGCGGTGGCTTCGTAACGTTGTACCTGCGCACCCGCGGGCTCGGGTGGTGTACCTGGTTGGCCTCGTTGCGTTTGTGCTGGGCCTGGTCAGTTCGATCATGGGTAACTGGCTTGTGTTCAGCTTTTTGGTAGCTGTCTCGATGCTTCTGGTTCTGACTGCGCGAAATATTGATCAGCACCAGAGGCTGAAGCAGAGGATGGGATCTAATCCTGTCTTGGGCACTGGAGCAGACGAGTAAGCGTGAAGAAGCCGGCCGCGTTGATAGTTGGTTTGGCCGCTGCGGCGGGTGTTGCGGTGGCTGCGGGTCCGCGAGAGCATGTCAAGTTGTTTGTGTAAGTGGTGGTGGGTTAGGTGGTTATAGGTAGGGGTTGATGCGGTCGGGGTAGGCGATGGCGAGTTGGGCCAGTGCCTGTTTCCAGTTGGTGGTTAGTTGTCCTTCGACGATGCGTCCTTCAGCTTTGCGTTTCTCTCCTCTCTTTCGTCCCTTCTCCTTTTGGCGGTCGCGGGCCCGTTTGTCTTCGATGTCGCAGATCGCTAGCCAGAGCAGTTTCACGGCGGCGTCATCGGAGGGGAAATGGCCACGGTTCTTAGTCACTTTCCGCAGTTGATAGTTCAATGACTCGATGGCGTTGGTGGTGTAAACGACGCGACGCAGCATCGGCGGGAACGCAAGGAATGGAATGAACTTTTCCCACGCATCGCTGAACACCCGAACCGTGTGCGGATTTGCCCGGCCCAGTTCAGAGGACCCGAATTCCTGTAACGCCAGCTTGGCGGCGTCGGCGTCGGCGGCTTGGTAGATCGGTTTCAAAGCGGCAGCGACGCTTTTGCGGTCTTTGTAGTTAACGAACCGCATTGCGGCCCTAATCAGGTGCACCACGCAGGTTTGGACCAGCGAATCCGGCCAGGTCGCCTCGATGGCCTCGGGGAAACCGGTGAGGCCATCGCAGCACACAATGAGGACATCACGAACACCGCGATTAGCCAGTTGTGCGCATACCCCGGCCCAGAACTTCGCGCCCTCGGTGGCTTGGACCCAAATCCCGAGGACGTGTTTCACCCCGTCCATGTCGACGCCGACCGCGATATGGGCCGCTTTGTTCCGGACGTGGGCGCCGTCGCGGATCTTCACTTGCAGGGCGTCGAGGTAGATCACTGGGTAGAACGAATCCAACGGCCGTTGCTGCCAGGCCAACACCTCGTCCAGGACCTCGTCGGTGATTTTGCTGATCGTTTCCCGGCTGATCTCAGTGCCAATCGTGGACACCAGGTGATGTTCAATGTCCCGCACCGTCATCCCGCCGGCATACAGGCTCACGATCATGTCATCGAGGCCCCCCACCCGGCGGGACCCTTTCGGGACCAACATCGGGGTGAATGTGCCGTCCCGGTCCCTCGGAATTGACAGCTCCACATCGCCGACGCTGGTAGCGACCGTTTTAGGGAAAGAGCCGTTACGTGAATTGGGGAACAAGCTGGCATCGGGATCACCCTTGTCATAGCCGACATGGCCACTGAGCTCCGCCTCCAACCCGCGTTCCAACCCAGCCTTAATCAGCTGCTGAATCAAACCATCGCGGCCATCAAATTGGACATCACCAGCATCGATGCGCGCATACAAGTCATCCAACGCGCCAGTGGCCTCCAAAGCAGCCACACCCTCACGCTGAGAACGCCGCCGGGACTCGCGTACTTCCTTGTCAATCATGGTCATCAGTGTCACCGCTTTCGATCAGGAACCCCACCCCCTTACACAAACCATCTGACACCCTCGTCCGCGATGATGAACCAGGTTTATCAACATGAAGAACGAACCGTCAATCGAATCGACTGCCCTCTTCTTTCTCATTTCTATCTTCCATCGAACTTCGGTTCTTCCACTTCCAAACAAATAAGACGCCGATACCGACGGACCACATAATTGCAAAGCTGATTACAGCTCCAGTTGTTTTATGTTGCAAAAAAAATGCAAAGGCCGCCGAAACAATAAGTCCTGCCGCCCATGCGGCTACTGCTCGGGCCCAGAACCTGGCGTTCGATTCATACATTTTCACCTTATTCTTGGAGGTAGTTATGGGCGCCTTCTGCTACCCGGCAAGAATACCCCCGGTAAATTCAGCGGCGCCACCCAGCAGGCAGCCGACCTCTACGGACGCAGGGCATCCGGTAACCGCTCCTCGTTTTGACCAGTCAATGGCTGAATCTATTACTTGGCCACTCGAGTCCAGAGAAGCATCCCGCGCATCGCTGGCTAGGTCGAAACACCCGTTAAATCCATAGACCCAATGAGACCCGAGCGCTCTGCAGTACGTTTCGCTTCTGCGAGGTGTGGTGGAATCGCAGTCTGGTCAGTCACAGGATGTAGCGAACCATATGAGTAGCCTTTTCGCTTGGTTCGGTTGAAAATCGGCTTCTGATGTTCTGTCCGAGTGCTATACGTGGCGGACCGCACCGAGCTCGCTCTACGAGACCTACTGGTTCCTGGCCAGACACGCCGAACGCCGTGACACGGTGTAAAGGAACTCGTGTCACGCGGACACTGTAACGAAACCTCCGGTGTCATGCGGACATGAGTTGTGTTACATCACAACGTGAATGGAACGTTTACGATCTTTTACGGACGATTTCACGGGGGTCAGGTGACTGTGCCAAATGTGGCCGAGCGGGGCCGGGTATCGGCGAGATTGACGAATCCCTGGCTCGCCAGGCCCTGCCCTTGACCGCCATCTGCCACATGGGGTGGGTGGGCGGGTTCTTTGATAATTAGTACGAGGCCCGTCCCATTCTCCGTGTTCAAGCTGGGACCCTTTCTGCCCGGGAGTTGCGGGTCAATGTTGGTCGTGAACGTGGTTAGGGGTTGAGGGCAATACATAGGTATGGGAGTTCGGGTGGAAAAGGGATTAGTGAATGGCGGTTCGCTGGTGGATGTGAGGGGCGGCGACCCGGTGGTGGTTTTTGCTGGCTTGTTCGATGCGTACGCGGAGGGGGTGCATCGATACTTATTTAGGCGGGTGGGTGCTGTTGCTGATGATTTGCTGTCTGAAACTTTTGCCGCTGCGATCGCTGGTCGTGCTGGTTATGACCCTGATTTGGCTGATCCACGGGCCTGGCTGTTCGGAATCGCATCGAACTTGTTGCGTAGGCATTGGCGCCAGGAGCAGCGCGAGTTGTCAGCGTTCGCCAGGGTCGCCTTCTTTGAGCGCGAGTTAGGTCCAGACCTGGGAGATGAGGCCGTTTCGCGGGTGGAGGCGGATCGACGTTGTCGTGAGCTGGCGGGGTCGTTGCTTGACCTTTCAGAAGGTGACCGGGATGTGTTGTTGCTGACCGCTTGGGCCGGTTTGGACAGCAACCAGGTAGCTGCAGCGCTGGATATTCCAGTGGGCACTGTTCGATCCAGGATGCATCGGGTACGGCGGCAACTCCGATCCGGGCATCACTTTGAAAAGTCACAAACATCAGTAGGGGAGAAGTCATGAGTCAGGATAATTCGGTCACCATGATTTGGAGTGAGTCGGAGTTGGATGAAGCTCTTCAGGATCTGAGCGCAGACAGAGTCCCGGATCGGCAAGTATTGGTTGCCGTCCGCGCCGCGGTGCTTCAAACCGCCCGGGATGCTTCGGTGGGATATTCGGCAGGAGGTCGGCTTACTGCAACTGAGCTCACGGAAACGGTGAGTCGCCGCCGGGCGAGCCGCGGTTGGCTTGTAGCGGCGGCAGCGGTGATTCTTGCGGTGGGGGGCGTGTTGGCTCCTGCTGTCAATTGGGGTGGCAGTTCGTTCGCAGCAAGCGCAGAAGCGCAGCAGGCTTTGAGTCAGACCAGTGATGCTGTGCTTCGTTCGGCCACCGAACCTGCTGCTGGACAGTTCAAACTTGTGCAGCAACGTGTGTGGTGGTCAGCGTTCAATGGTGCCTTTATCTTCCTCAATGAGAACCTTGAGCAGACGTGGATTCCGGCCGACACAAACGTGGAGTGGTTGCAAATCCGTCAGCAGACCAATAATCGAACGTGGCTGGTCGGCACCGAGGATGAGGCCAAAGCCGCGGGTGTGCCAGTGGACGGCACCTGGCCGACATCCACTATGCGGGCCCGTTGCGGTGATTTCGCCGCTGAAGGCGAAGGCCGCGCCGAGTGTACTGCGCCAGGGAGCTGGGCTAACCCGACCCAGGAGTTCATTGACTCACTGCCCTCCGATGCGGCAGCGATGTTTGCCCGGTTAAAAGCTGACATCCCGGACAACGGCAAGTCGTCGGGAACGATGTTGGCGTATGCAGCCGATGCTCTCGGGTCCGGGGCACTGCCTTCGAAAGTACAATCAGTGCTGTTTGAGGCCATGGCGATGATCCCGGGACTAGCAATAACAGAGCGCACGGCCAACTTGGACGGCCAGATCGGGACCGCACTCGGATATGACGACGGCGACGTTCGCCAAGACGTCATCGTCGACGTGGCATCTGGAACCTACATCGGCCAACGGCAAGTTCTAACCCAGGACCGAGACGGAGTGCCGGCCGGTTCCACCATCACTTACTCATCGGTCACAGCGCAGGTCGTCGGTAGCTCCGGGCAGGTACCGAATTGATCGAATATGCGAGGCCAACACGAATTGAGCCATACGCACCTAGCCCAGCGATCGTCCCTGCAACAGTTTCCAGGGCATGGCGCCCTACCCGCGGCGATGTCTTTGCCATGGCGATTGCAATTCTGGTTGGAGTGTTCGGGGCTATCAGCTATTACTCAACGGTGTTGCGGCCGCTTGCCCACACTCTCCAGCTGTGGACCTTGATGGTGGCACTGGTTTCGGCACGCCAATCTTTCAGGGCCGGTGCGATACGAGGCGCAGTGGCACTAACGCTGAGCGTTGTAGCGTTCTACGTGAGCAAAGTCGTAGTTTATCACCTGCTCTATCCCGGCACCAATGACGATTTCAGCCTGCTGGAAGTGTTGATGTGGTGCAGTGTCGGCGTAGTCGGAGGATTCTTCCTCGGCGCCGCCGGATCGCGTTTGGGCAGCGGTGGATGGCTGGCGGCGACGGCGGGGACACTCTTCATCTGCCTGCAAATAGTGGATGGTGTGCATCGACTCGACGAGTACTCCGATCAACTACCAATCATATTCGCCGCCGCCGCCGCGGTCCTTCTCGTTGCTCTCAACTGCCGAACCTGGAAGCAGTTGTCACAGACTCTGATCACCGCCGCCCCAATGGCACTCCTAGCGATTCTCATACTTGGCGTGTCAGACCAACTAACCAAATAATCACCTAACCGCAACGACAAGGGAAATGCGCATGGGCTTCATTTGTGCGCCGCCCGTTGGGGTTGTAGCGGGCGGCGACGTTCCAGGTGTTGGTGATCGTTTCGTATGCCTTTGCCTCAAACGTGCCCGTGGCGTCGGGGTGGTCTCGGTTCGCGTGGCGGCGGGACCGGAGAGTCAGCCAGACTTCTATGTCCCTTTCCCACCGGGTGTCCGCGTGCCGAGTCCCCGAGCTTTTCAACGTCACACCCGCCGCATGACCAAACGCCGCATCACGTGACCGATAGGTAAACCCCTTCCCGGAGAAACCTCGGCACCAACGGCTGAAGCAGAAGATGGCATCTAATCCTGCCTAGCGTGCAGGAGCGAACGAGTGGGTGTAAGCAAGCAGCGGTCCGGCCGCTGTGGTGCATGTTGCGATGGCGGCCAGTTGGTCCTCGGTCTGGTCTTCAACATCTAGTTTGCCCACAGGGCCGGGTTTCAGATCCAGCGACCAGCTAATTTTCGGAGACCCTTGGGACCGGGGAAGTTGACCCGCCGGCCGCTACGACACGACTTCCTTTACACCGTGTCGCCGGGCTTGGCGTGTCGGGCCGCGATCACTGGACCTAGTAGGTCTGGCCGAACGAGCGGAGCGCGGCCCCTCAGATATAGCAGCCGACGGAGTATCAGGAGCGGATTATCAGGCGAACCAAGTGAAAATCCTAAATATGTAGATCGCTCAGTGTTGTGCCTAACCAGCCGGCGGTTCCACCAGTTCTCACCAAATAGACACGGACCGCCACTGCGTCAGCGGCCCTCCCTGCAGCTCAATCAGACCGACCTTCCGCCCGCCTCGTCGGGATGAATGCCAAACAACCCCTCAGCGATCCCCTCGAACAATGCGGTCGTTGCGGGCACCGATGCCAGCCAGTTGCACACCGGCCATCGTCAAGGCAGCCAGACCACCAACACCAGCGGCAAGAACGAGCCGGCCAAGAACGATCAGCCCGGTCATGCCAACAACGGCCACTAGCAGGGCACCGCCGAAAATTGTCCACTGAACCGCCGTCAGCGGTAGCCCGCGTCCGACGGAATACCTGCGCTTCTCGCTCATCTGTCCAGCATCCTCCATCGGCCGCCTGAGCCGCTGTCCGGGTAGAGCCACTGTTTGGCAGGCTTGCTGGCAGACCGGCGTATTGCTTTCGAGCGTGGGAAGCTGTGCAAATGAAAACGTATCCCTCGCCACGGCGGTCTCCGCTACAAAGATGGATAGTTCGCTGGAACGGCCCAATCTGCGTAGCGCTCGGACTGATCTGGCTTGCTGTCACCCCGCTGACTGACGGCGCGAAACCCATACGCTGGGTTATCGGGGTCTTGTGGGTCGTTACTGGAGCAGCGATGTGGATCATGGCTTGGCGAAGCAAATCAGAAAATTGAACGTTGACGCGGTGGCGTCAAAGCTGAAATTTCGACGTGAAGGGAAATGCTGACGTGAACACCGAAGCCGGTGCGATTGGCCGGCGATCGTGGTGGCCGTGGTGGCTGGGATTGGGGATAGCAACTGCGAGCGGTCTGTGTGCATTGACAACCCAGACCACGCCAGATGCGTTACTGCTATCCCTCTGTGGAGCCCTCGGCGCAGGGATTTGGGCTATCGCAGCGTGGCCGCGAGAGGCCCGTCAATCGATGGAAGCCAGGTTCGCGCAGCCAAGGTCCTTTCGCTACCGCTTGCTCGTTATGGTGCCCGGCTTTTTGGCGTTAGCCCTGTCTGCCGTGCTGTTCTCGGATCAGGGGTTCCAACCGAGGTTCGGTGCGTTCTTCAGCATGTATGTAGCGTTCGGAGCTCTCGGGTTAATGATCGCCAGGGCGGTTGCAAAGAAGCAACGGCACGCCACCTTGCCGGCTGACCAATCGTGTTCAAGGGCTCTGGCTAACGTCACTCATCGGCACCAAAAGATGACAAGTACTGGATCGTTACCGTTCCATTCACGTTGTGATGTACAGGAACTCGTGTCCGCATGACTCCAGAGGTTCCTTTACAGTGTCCGCGAGACACGACTTCCTTTACAGGGTGTCGAACCCATCCCGCGTGTCGGCCCCTAGCGATAGCCGCAGCAATTTATCGGCTAGTCCCAGGGGCGAAGCTACGCACATGAGGGCTTTCGCGGCCAATCGTTTCCAGGAGCCTAGTTCCTGCGGTTGCGCTAGTCGCTTGAGTAGCTGACATCAATATCAGGGTGCAGACTGTCGCGGATCAGACCAACCTTTCGACCGTTATGAACACTTGCGCTTCAAGACCCCTCTTCGGGATCGTCCACGAGCGCGACCGGACGCTATACCTCTCACCTCGCAATTCAACTGTCTCACCCACTTCCGGGGCAGCGGGTATGCCAAATATTTGAATGGGCTTGCTCCCGGAAGAGGCATCGACGAAGTGCACTGCCAGACTCATGGTGTCAGTCTTCCATGGCACGCACCTGGGCTTCGAGCTCAACATCACCTGCGCCGAGCATTCGCAACGGGTTACCCCAAGGCGATTACACCACCGTGGTCATCACGCTCCACCACAACAACGACGACTGGTGCGGACGCGACAGCTTCAGACAACAGTGGAAGGGGCGACCCGGGGTACTACAACGATTACTACCGTTTCCAGCTCTGGCCACAACCCCATGCAATCAATGCTCGACGAATCAACCAGCGGGACCACCCACCAACCTTCTGACACATCCCGCCGCACAGCCTGATTGGTAGTGCCGACGGCACCTTGGGTAGGACTCCAGGGGACTAACCGCGGTTTCCTTGACCGGCTGACCAGGCAGCGTATGCGGTCCCAACGATTTCCTCTACTCCGATCGAAGTAACGTTTCCAGGCGGCGTCGGCAGCGCTTGGGGTGGCAGGCCCAATCAGGAGTCCTAAATGTTGTATGAAAACCCGTGTCCGCATGACCGTCTGTTTGAGCATCCGTACACGGCACGCGGACATAGACACGCATTGGATCCTTTGCTCGTCAATGCCCGTATGCCGTCTATGCATGAGCGTAGGGGGGCTCATGCGGGCAAAGGTCATGAGACAACAATCAGGGCCGGCATCTCAAAGTGCTGTTCACTTGCTATCTCAAGGACGTAGGAGAGATTTATCACGACAGTCTCCGCTAAATGCGGTCCTGAAACAGCCAGGTTCTCCAGGCGTTAACGAGTCCGGCAGCACCGGCTATCAGCATCAGGATGGGTGCGAATAGTGCAGTTGTGCCCCTACTCAGCCCGACGACGCCACCAAAAAGGAAGACAAGACCCGAGATCAGGAAGCATGCCGAGGCGAACTTGATTGTGTTGCAGGTGCGAATCGTGGTCTTTGAACCGCCTAGAACACCCCCGGCGATCAGGAATAGCGGTCCAAATATGTAAGCCACCAGCATTCTGTTGCCTCCGACAGTTTCCCAATGAAAACCCAAGATATAAACCAATTCTAAGGGCCAGCGCTGCGAGTCACGTCGTTCGACTGGCCATTCAATCGTTCTGCGCAAGGGTTTGAAGCTGCGGCGTCAATTCCTAGATGGCTACTGGCGTGGGGTCCAACCGATGATCCAGAAATGAGAATTTGAATCCGATTCGCCCACCTCCGGCTTTCAATGCGGAATCGCCGTGACAGGTGCTCGCCTCCTGGGGGGCAGTGTCGTCGCCTTGGGCGAGAAGCCCATTCCCTGGGACTAGCCGCGTAACCTGCGACGACATCTGCTGTCGAAGCACTATCGGACGCAGTGGTGATGGGGGTGGCGCTGAATTTCTTGAGCCGTTGGGAGCATCCCCGGCCGTTGCTAGTGTGAACAAGGTGAAGAGCCTCAGCCCGCACCTTTGTTCGCTTAAGTGGTGGATGCGCCTGCGGTTCAGCCGGCCGGGCCGACCTCTAGTAGCAGGCGATTCCGTGGGCTTGCCTGATGGCAGTCGGGTTGTCCTGGCAAAGGACTGGGATCAGATGACCATCCAGGACCTGCGTGAGTTAGGTGCGGGACCGGGGAGCCAGCCAGACTTCTATGTCCCATTCCCACCGGGTATCCGCGCGCCGAGTCGTCGAGCTTTTCAACGTCGCACCCGCCGCACGGCCAAACGCCGTACTACGTAACCGATAGGTAAAACCCGTTCCGGCGTAACCTCGGCACCAACGGCTGAAGCAGAAGATGGAAACTAATCCCGCCTAGCGTTCAGGAGCGAACGAGTGAGTGCGAGGCAGGGGAGGTCCGTCCGCTGTGGTGGGTGTTGTGATGGTGGCCAGTTGGTCCTCGGTCCGGTCTTCAACGTCTGATTTGCCCACAGGCCCGGGTTGCAGGTCCAGCGACCAGATAATTTTTGGAGACCCTTAGGTCCGGGGAAATCGACACGTAGAACGCGGCGGCACGGTGTAAAGGAAGTCGTGTCACGCGGACACTGTAAAGAAACCTCCAACATCATCCGGACACGAGTTCCCTTACAACACAAAGCGAATGGAACGGTAACGATTGTTCGAGGTCGTTATGCCCGGACACGGAGCAACTGGTCGCATGGTCCAGACTAGGTTTCGCCGGTTCGAATGGGCCTGCAGCAGCTTGTCGTTCTATGAATCGACACGCGTACCGTGGCTGTCGATGCTCGGGGTTGGCCGCACGGTGTTCGAAGTCGTATGCGCGGTGACCTACGCGTCCGGCAGCTGGCTTCGGATTAGCCGCGCTGCCACCGCTGATTCGTCAGCAGCGAACAGGATGGTGCGTACCTCTCCAACGACTTTCCCCGCGCGAATGGGGAATGGCGCCGAGAGGTTCAGTGCGACATGGACGCTACCGGCGACACCCAGGGTGAGGGTGTCGCCGACGATGATTGGTCCGTATCCAGCCCTTCGCAGACCGACGGACACCGACGTGACCTGATTGATCGGGACTGCTACATCTGCCAGTAATCCGCAGCGTAGGAGCAGTGAATCGCTGGTCAGGATATGTGGCCTGGTTCTGTTAGCGGCGACGAACCCGGCCATGATCAGGAGGCCGTAGACCCCTAGTACCAGCAGAATCATGCGCAGCGCAGTCCACGGCACGATGATCTCGACGACAGCGATTTCCAACACCGTCAGTGCCATGAAGATCCATACGAAAGCGACTTGATCCCGTCCGTAGGGAATTATGGTGATTGGCGCAGTATTCCCCGAGCCCGATGCGGCAGGTCGGATTGGGACACGCAGTAGCCACCTCACGACTGCCGCCATCAACTGAGCTTCTCGTGCCACCAATCGAAAAATCGGGCCTGGCAGAACCGCAGTCGCGGCATCCGCGGCCGAGGTCGACGATCTTTGGCCTGACCGTCGAGAACGACGGTACCGGGTGCTGGCCACACTCAGAACCGCTAGTGCGCAAATAATCTCAACGCACACCAGCATGAGAATCGCGTGACCGAGTGCGAGCCGGCCGGTGACCAGTAATGCCGCCTCGACCACCACGAGCACGACCGTGCACCACCGAATTCCTCTCATCACGACCATTTCCCAGCTGCGGCGGTCACCGCATGCTGTTGGGCCATGGTCAGTGATTGCAGGAAAAGCTCCCATCCAGCCGTGTTTTCGCCGCCGTCAGCGGTGTTGGAGGGAGTGAACGCTGCGCCTTGGCTGGCTATGAGCTCGGCGACTTCCAGGACCTCTGGGTGTTCCGGGCCCTGGTCGATCAAACGCTCGAACCGGGCGGCCAAGTCCCTGGACGTGGCGATAACCTGCGGGTCGGCAAGAAGGACGGCATACTTTTCGGCGAGTTCAGCGAACCGCTCGACGGGCATCGTGGCTTCAGCCACTTCCAAAAGCTCCTGCTCCCTGCGAACCAGGTCCTGATCGCCGACGACCCCACGCAAACGATCCAGCAAGCTGGCCATGGCTGGTGACGACACCAAGTCAACATCCCTGCTCAGGACCTCGGCGATAGACCGCCGTCGTCGCGTCAACTCGTTGATTTGCGCGTCGAGATCAGTCACGATCTCGATGAAGATATTGCGTATCTCATGCCCGGTCTGTTCGTCGAGCGCGTCGCGGATCTGGTCGAGCGTCAGCCCAAGCTGGGCGAGACGAACCAATCGGACGAGCGACAGCAGGTCCTTAGAGCCGTATTCGCGGTAGCCGTTCGAGCGTCGGGCCGGTTCCGGTAGTACCCCGACAGAGTGGTAGTGCCTGATCGCCCTCGTAGAAACGCCCGCGATCTTAGCCAACTCCCCGATGCGCAACATGCACAAATCATGAACCTTGACGCTGCGACAATGTCAACCGCCCAGCGCTGGGTCGCTCAGAGGTCGGCTGAAGCGGGTGCCGGCAGCGCGGGGTGTACCGATGCCGGCGTTGACCCGCTCCGCGATGAGCTCAGGTTCGTTTCCCGCGAGGTTGGCCAGCGTGTTCAGCATCCGCATCCCGTCGAGGTTGCTGGATCGATGCCGTCCGAGATAGACCGCACCGAGATCCCCGAGACCCGGGGGCTGCGCACCGTGTTGAACACGTCGATCGACGACCGGCCGAGACGGTCGATCTACCGGACCACGACGGTGTCATCAGCCTCGGCGTAGTCGAGCAGCCGCCGCATTCCCGGCCGGGTCGCGGCCGCCCCGCTACCGGAGGTGACGTCGGCGCTTCTGGGGTCTGCTGCACGGCGCGTTCCCGACTGCAGAAGTTCAAGCACAACGAAGACCCAGCTGACGAGCAGCGGCGTGAAGTAAGCGAGATCGTGCAAGGAAGTGGAAGGCGCCGGTCCTAACAGACAGTCAGTTCCTCTCCTGCCTGCGCGGACTCCATCTGCCATGGTTCGAGGAGATTTGCTGATGCAACCAACAATGGTCTGCGTAACGTCTATCGGGTCCGAGCAGGGTTAAACACTGGGGAATGCAGATGAACCGGATCTACCGTCTTGTGGGCACATCTCTTATCTGCTTTGGGTTGTGCGCTTTCACCGGATGCGCCAGAATTTCGTCGGCCAGCACCGCGCCTACGCCGGGAGATGCATCCGCCGGCGTGTCGGTGGAGCCGCTGCAGCCAATGATTCTGAGCGAGTCGATGCCCGTTGTCGCCGACCAGGCCTGCGCCGGGAACGCTGCCGGACCTGCTGTTCCGCTCCCGCCGGGAACTACGGCTACGGCGGTAACGATCTGTTCGCAGGGGTCGGGATACCTGAGGGGAAGCGGGTACTGGGGTACTGTTGAAACCCGGGTCGTGCCTGCTGAGAACTTGTCCGCGTTTGTCGCCGCGCTGGCGACTCCGCTTCCCCCCTTCCCTCCCGGAGCTATGTGCGCCGGGGTCGGTTGGCTTTTTCCCACCATCAAGGTTTCCCTCGCAGACGAGACCACTACGTGGGCGGAGGTCCCTTCAGACGGTTGCTCACCGTCGCAGCCCGTGCTGCAGCAACTTGACGACTTCAATAACACCGTGACGCCAACGATTGCGCGGACCGTCCTGCAAACCTCCGAAAAAACCTTGCTCTCAGGCTGCACAGGGGCGAAGCCGCGGCATCCCACCCGAGCGCCTGCCGGGAACGCAGCCATGCCCGCGCTCGAGGGCCCGGAGTTTTCGGTCTGCGTATATACGACGGACGCCGCTATGAGTACCACTCTGAGTGCATCCGGCACTGTCGCTCCATTCGGCCTGGAAAAGCTGACCGCCGACCTGACCCCCGACCCGCCCACCGGGTGCGCTTGGCCCAACGGGTCGGATACCGACATTGGATCATTCCTGACGCTGGTACCCCGACCTGCGTTCCCGGATCCATTGACCCAAGCGGACCCACAGCCGCTGCTCAACATCGCCAGCATCGGCTGCCACGTCGTGATCGACGACGCCTGGGAAATCGTAGGGTGGATCGACGACCCGACGTATTTGGTACTGGTCACATCGGTCGGGTGACGGGCACCTTGCCAATCTCACTGGAGCATGGTGAGGGAACCTGGTTACCTATTCCGCCCGGCCGTTCAGGCCCTTGGCTGGCAGCTGGAATGGAAGTACCCCGTCTATCCCGATGGGGACTACTTCGCGTGCTTGACACCGGATCTCACCCAAGGCATCCGGTCGGCGCCCTCCCGGGCTTCCAGAGACATCGTCTTCGGCGTTCAGTAGGGCCTGGTCCGGGCGCGGCACCGCCGGCAGGATCGGCATCAGCAGCGATCGAATATTCACCCGTCCGCATGCCGACCATCTGCGCTGAGGTTGAGGGTGCCTCGATGTGGCTGCAGCGCGAAATCGAGGTCCACCCTCCTCGACCCGGTCGATCCCGACCAGTTCAGCGCGGGCGGCGCGGTCTTGGCCCGGCTACAGGACGCGCTGGCGGCATACCCCGACGCCGATTGTTTCGCTGGCGCGCCGCTCGGTTCTGCGGGCATCCGTTGCAACAAAGAAGATCGGTCACCAATAGTTGACTCCCGCAGACTTCAGTTCGCGAACAGCTTGGTTAGCTGGAACCCGTCGGCGGTGATCGTGCCGCTAGCTACGACCTGGGTGGCGTCGGGGTTCGGGTAGTACTTCAGCAGCAGCGGGAAGTACGAGGCGTTGTCAACGCCGATCAGCTTGGATGTCTCTCCCGTGTAGTAGGGGAACGTCTGGGGTTTCAGAGTCCACTCGGCTGCCTTCGCGAACGCTTCCTGCAGTAGCTTCCCGCCGGGGGTGGCCCACACGGGGTATCCTGCGTCGGCGAGCAGCTTCGCCGTCATGCTCGCCGGCAGCAGCGTGTAATGGGTGTAGTCGATGCCCTTGATGCCCGTGTCCGGGCCACCCCGGTAGTCACTGGTGTCGCTACGCTCGGCCTCCTGTGGCATCGACCCATCGGCCGTGACCTCACCCTGCAGGATCTGACCCCACCGGTTCTCCGCTGACATCAGTTGGCTGCTGTCAGCGGTGAACGTCGCGGCGCTGGCCACCATCAGCACCGCCCACATCCCGTGGTTGTTTGGGTTGCTGGTCTCGGCGTTGGGCAGCACCACCGACTGCAGGAACGACGTGAACGGAGCATCGTTCCAGCCGTTGACCGCGCGTACCCAGGACGCGGCGTGGATCATGTACGGCATGTCGAAGTTGACCGCGTCCTTGCCTTGCAGGGTCGGCACACTCCCCAGCGTCTTGGCCCACGCATCGATGATCAACTGGGCGTGCGTGGCGTACCTAGGGTCACCCGTGACCAGATAGCAGAGCCCATCTGCGTAGGCCATCTGCGCGTCCGAGGCAAGAGTGTTGGATTTCACCGAATATGAAGCTTCGATGGTTCACCGGTCTGAGGGGACTCGGCGGGAAGGCCTGTGGCTGCTCGAATTCGTCTTCTCGTATTCGCGATCATGGATCGAACGATATGAGCGCTGTTCCCGATCTCGGACTCGCTTGGTGAATTGGTGTTCCGGTCTGCTAGTGATCTCGGCGGGTGCCTACCTGCAGAAGGTAACGACCCCAAATCATGGCTTTGCGGTACGGCCCATCGCCGTCTCGATCTAATTCAGGCTCGTTAAACCTCACGAAGTATGTGAACTCGCCAGGCTGGGCCTTCGGGCTAGCAATGAGCTCAGGTGGGGCCGTGTCATCAATTACTCCGAAAAATTCACGGGCCCAAGGTCCACCCCACTCGGGGTCCTGAATCACTCTGACCGGTGTGCCTAACGCCATCGCCTCCGATGGCCATAGACGGTCAGCCAGTGAGTGGCCGAGGATCTGCTCCAACGCAGCCCGGTCAGCTAGAGTCTTGCTCCGCGTCTTATCCGTTGAATCTGGGTCATCCACTAGGTAATTATGCCCAGCTATCACGTTGACGATCAGGGCGACTTCAACGGGCGCCGCTACGACCACAAGAAATAGGCCTTTCTCAACCTTTTGGCTCGTCGTTGTAGAAATCAAGCATCCGTTCTTCGGGAACAGCTAGGAGTCGGCCCATCAGAGCGCGGCTGACCTCGACAGCGTGCTCAGCGGCGTATGAACCGGCGTAACACCACCACCGAGCCCTGTACCCCAGGGCTGAGAGCTCCCACAGCTCATTCGAACGCGACTCAAGAATGCCCAGCAGCGTTTCTAGCTGAGTTGACAGTTCGACGTCGTCCTCGGGCTCCCCCGTGGGCAGAGACCAACTCGAACTGCGGGCAGTTTGCCTGGTGGTAGTCGGCTCACCCGACTCGCGGCTCTTAGTCGGAGCTATCCCATGAGCTCTGCTCACCCGATCAGCGGCGAGAGACGTTTGATCGCCGAAGATTTGATAAGTTACTCTCGTCCGCATTGGTGCCCATCTCGTGGCCGCTGTGTTTGTCTCCAGGCTCGCCGCTGGCGTGCCAACACAATGGCCACTACTACACACGTCGACAATACGAGCCCGACGGGCCGTCCCCCTCTGCACAAGCACAGTTTCGGCACAGCCACTGTTCCGGAAAAGGCCTGCATCACAACACTTGTCGGAGGCTGAGCGATGGTGATTGATCGGCAACGGGTTCCCGGTGCTTTACCGGTAGGAAAAGTCTGGACCCGCGATGAGGTTTCAGCTCAGCTTGCCAAGGCTGGTCTGCGTCGTGATTACGTGGTTCCGGTTCCGGTTTCTTTCGCTGATCTGGATCCGGTTGCAGCCCGCGGGCGGCAGAAACAGCGTCGTTGGATTGGCGTCGTGATGCTCGTTCTGGCATGCGCAGCATTGCTTGTCATCCTGCGCCCGGGTGGCGCGGGTTGGTCTGCACTCGTTGCGCCGCTTGGGTTCGGGGCGGTATGCGGCTCCCTGTCTTACTATTCGCAGCGTGAGCGAATCGCGTCGGCGGTGGCGCAGAACTCGCAAGCAGAGGGTTTCGTGCGGGCTCTGACGAATGCATCCACACAGCTCCGAGGGGTACGTCAGCGCTGGCTGGCTTTCAACGACCTCGGCGACGCAATCGTGGCGACTCAAGAGGAGCGATGGGGTTATCAGGGCGCCGCCCCGGTGCTGGAGGTCCCCTGGGATAGTGAATCTGGACCAATCGTATCGGTAATGGGAAAGTCAGGTCGCTTCAGGAGCCTTGTGACGCTGACGTTTGAAGACGGATCTACGGTGCGTCTTGATCTGGGGCGACGCAACAGCACTGCACTAACTGACTCGATAGGAAAACCGCGGTAGCTGTCCTCACCGGCGAGGCTGCCGAAGCGTTCGCTGATCGGGCTAAGGCCCTGCTGGTCACCACCCCATCGCCACGATGTCCGCGCCCGCCGGGTCTCATCAATGAAGAACGTCCGGAAGGACGTCTGGGGTAACCCAAGAACTCTCGGCTCCATCCTGGGCAACCGGGGACCTCCGCTCCACACCCAATCCTGGGCAGTCAACCCGCCCATGGTGAGGGGCCTTGCACCACTGGCTGTCGTCCCCACGGCTGAGGATGTGTCATTCCGGGTCGCTTCGTCAGGACGGCCTTGTCACATGCAGCTGCAGTCCGGGCGGGCCTCCTGCACGATCAGCAACTGTGCGCGGGTGACGTCGTCGCAGGACCACCCCACAGCCCGACATCCGCCTCAGCCTTGATTCTGGCGACCTCTGGGAGGAGCAGGTCACCCATCCCGGACCTGGGGGAACACGCACGCGTCGCTCGCCCGGCGCACAGCACGGCATCGGCGTGCACCACTTGCCTAACGGCACCGTCTCTGCGGCTTGCAAGGTTTCAAAGGATGGGAGCGCTGCCACTAAGAAACTCCTCGGGATCTGTCAGCTCTGAGCGTCCTCGCGCAGCTGGTCCGTCATGACGCGAAGCGACTTCGTGAGATCGGAAGGCTCTCGCAGCGACCGGCGAGCGTCACCGACCGCTCGCCGAGTGGCATCCCGCGCATCGCCGCGGTCGATGAGCGCAAGCGCAGGCGTGGTGGCGTCGGCGAGCGCGTCAGCCCAGTCCGCAGGTCGGACCTTCGTTCGCGAGACACGACGGAGCGCCCGAAATGCCGGAGCTACCTGCTCCACCAGCGCGACGGCGTCCACGAATTCCGCTGCGGTTCGAGAGGTAGGCGCCAGCTCGAGCGCGCGGGAGAGGGCGGCGAGAGCATCCGCGAGGCGCCTGCGCAGCACCGCGCGCGACCGGACAGGAAATACGAGCCACGCGGAGGCAACAGCGAGCGCCGCACCGATCACGATTTCTTCCAGGCGCGGTAGCAAGATGAGCGTGGCCGAAGTCCCTGCATACCCCTGTAGGAGTGCGAGCGCGAGCGTCACAAACAGCGCCCACCAGGCATAGCTGAGCGGGCGGAACCAGATTCCGAAAAAGACGGCTACCAGGATCAGCGCGACAGTGGCCGCGTCGTGTTTGCCCAGGTGGACGGCGAAGAGCAGCGCGATGGTTGTGCCCGCAGCAGCACCGCCGATGCGGAGCACGCTCTTGTACGCAACATCTAGCCTGCCTCGGTTGCCGGTGCCAACGATGAAGGCGGTGAGAACTATCCATGCCCACCGCTCCGGGAAGAGGAGATATCCGAGCACGAACGAGGCGATCAGCGCGGCAGCCATTTGCAGCGCCATCCGCGTGCTGGCGACGGGCCTGAGCGAACTCTGCTCAGGTGCTGATGCGGCGGGTACTTCGGGCTTCGCCTGCGGCGAAGGCGGCAGGATCCGCGTCCACCGCCCGATCTGATGAAACACCGTCACCCACACCAGCGCGAGCACAGCGATGATCAGCGGTATTAGGAGTTCCGGTACCGCAGTGGGACTGGGAGTCGGGACCCGCGGTGTCACCAGGATCGCGACAAACGGTAGGCCGATCAACGAGCCGACGCGGCTGGCGGTTGCCCCAAAACGCCGGACCCAAATCGAGACGAACATCCCGATGATGAAGGCAGCAGCGCCGAGCCATCGCGTGTGGGCGAGTAGGAAACTGACGCCAAACGCGGCCAGACCGACCGGCGGCAGCACGAAGAATGACTCGAGGCGTCCCCGCAGGTCGCGGTCTAAGTGAGTGCGCGAAAGCGACATGCACAGCACCACAGCCAGTACAGCGGACCCAGGTTGCGGATCGATCGCGCTCGCGCAGAACAAAGTCGCGAGAGCGGCGAGCATCGTCACCACTGCTTCTGCGAGTGAACGGACGATGCGCGCGCGGGTCACGCGATCATTCTGCCCGCGCCGGCAGCGCAACGGCGGCGTGGGGGAGAGGGAGGGGAAACGGCGGTCCGTGTGGGAACAGCGAGCAGCAGGATCGGCCATCTCGTTTGCACGGCCCACTGGGTCAAGTGATGTCCGATGTGATGAGATATGTCCGATACTCAAGCGGTGATGCATTCCTGTGTGGTCTTAATAGCTGGCGCTGAGCTTGCAGCCCAGAGAGCTGTACGGGGTCCCCGGGGCGACCTCGGCATCGCAGATGTCCGGCTCGAAGAGAGAAGAATGCGGCGATGACTGTTTTCCTACCGCGCGAGATGGAGCCCGGGAATGACGTCGTGGATTTCCTCGCGCTGGACGAAAGCGCCGACCTGACGACGTGCGACAGGGAGCCGATTCACCTGCCGGGAGCGATTCAGCCCCACGGTGTGCTGTTGGCCGTCAGCGAAGCTGACTTCACCGTCCGCCAGGCGAGCGCGAACACGATGACGCACATCGGAATCGAAGCGCGCACCTTGATCGGGGAGCACTTGTCCCGGGCGCTTGGCGCTGAACCGGTCGAACGGCTGCGCGCAGCGCTGGCACACCCTCGCGCCGATGGAAGCGATCCGCTCGTGGTCCACATGCCATCCGGCGGCGCTTTCGAGGTGACCTGGCATCGGGTCCAACGGATCGTCATCGTTGAGCTAGAGCCTGCAGACCAAGCGGCTTCCGTAGCGATGTCGACGCTGTTCGAGGACGTGCGGCATGCGCTGGAAGCGTTGCAGAGCTCCCATGGTGTCCAGCAGTTGTGTGAATCCGCGGCGCGGGAGATCAAGCTCCTCACAGGCTACGACCGCGTCATGGTCTATCGCTTCCATTCCGACGAGCACGGCGAAGTGGTTGCCGAGGAGCGCGAGCCCGGCCTGGAGCCCTTCCTCGGTTTGCACTACCCCGCGTCCGATATCCCGCGTCAGGCGCGCAAGCTTTACCTCCTCAACCACTTGCGCGTCATTGTCGACGTCGACTATCAGCCGGTCCCGCTGCTCGGCCGCGCACAGGACGCCGATGCCGCGCCGCTGGATTTGAGCCTCGCCGGGTTGCGCAGCGTCTCGCCATTCCATCTGGCCTACCTGCGCAACATGGGCGTACGGGCCACACTGACCATCTCGCTGCTCCGCGGCACCCGGTTGTGGGGGATGATCGCCTGCCACCACCATCAACCCAAGCGGATTGGTGCGCAGCAACGCGCCGCAGGTCGGTTGCTGGGGAAGATGTTCTCGCTACTCGCCGTGGCCGAGGAGAGCCACGAACGGGATCGTGAGCAAATGCGCCTCACGCAGCTTCAGTCCCGGCTGGTAACCCACATGTCCGGCAGCGACAGCCTGGCTGATGCGCTCATCGACGGAGCGGTCTGCCCGCTGGACCTGACCGCGGCAGACGGCTTAGTCG
Source organism: Nakamurella antarctica (assembly GCF_003860405.1). Lineage (NCBI taxonomy): Bacteria > Bacillati > Actinomycetota > Actinomycetes > Nakamurellales > Nakamurellaceae > Nakamurella > Nakamurella antarctica. Next base: position 135,944 of record NZ_CP034170.1, read on the forward strand.
CCCGGATAGACGGACGAACTGTCACTCTGGGCGCCGTACCGCCGGCCGAATCAGTCGACGTGCTGCTGGCTCGCCTCCGCTCGCGCGATGATGACGCGGACTACTTCGTCAGCGACGCCCTGCACGGGGAGATTCCGGATTTGGCGCCCTACCCAGAGCTCGCCGCAGGCGTGCTGGCAGTGCCACTATCTGCGGGCTACCAAGACTTCGTCATGTGGTTTCGCGGTGAACTGAGACACACCACGACCTGGGGTGGAAACCCGGACAAGCCGATGGTCGGCGATCCCACCGCGGCGCCCGACCAGGCCGGGTTAGCGCGACTCGGCCCTCGTGAGTCGTTCGCTGCTTGGACGCAGGAGGTTCGCGGCCGCTGCGGCCCCTGGCGCAAAGCGGAGATAGCAACGGCGCGAACTTTTGGGCGGGCAGTCCCAGAGTTATTGCTGGCCAGCGCCCGCGACCGGCTCGCGCACTTTGCGCTGCACGACGAGCTGACCGGCCTGCCCAACCGTGCCCTGTTGACCAACCGCCTGGAGCAGGCCCTCGCTCGGCCGCGTGAACAGGGTGAACAGGTCGCGCTGCTATTCGTCGACCTCGACCACTTTAAGCTGGTGAACGACTCGCTCGGGCACGCCACCGGCGACTCCCTCCTGCGCCAAGCTGCGCAGAGGCTGGGCGCAGCCACCCGTGGCACGGACACTGTCGCCCGCATCGGGGGTGACGAGTTCGTCGTGCTCTGCGAGAGCATCAGCGGCCCCTTGGCCGAGCAGCTTGCCGAACGCGTAGTTCTCGCTTTCCGCGTTCCGTTTTCGCTCGCTGGCACCGAAGCACTGATCACCGCAAGTGTGGGGGTCGCCGTTGCTGATTCGGATACAACGCCGGCTGAATTACTGCGAGACGCCGACACGGCGATGTACCGCGCGAAAAATGCTGGCCGCAATGCTGCCGCCGCCTTCACACCCGAGCTACGCGCCATCAACCTGCGACGTGTGGAGATCGAGACCCGACTGCGGCCAGCGCTGGAACGCGGTGAGCTGGAATTACACTTCCAGCCTATTCACACGATCGCGGGGGAGCTCTGCGGATTCGAAGCACTGTCCCGGTGGCCACTTGCCGGACGCGGTCTGGTCCCCCCCTCTGAGTTCATCCCGGTCGCTGAGGCTACGGGGCTCCTGAGTACCCTCACCGACTGGGCGCTGGACACCGGGCTCGCCGCGCTTGCTCGTTGGCGGGCGCTCCGCCCGGACCTCGATCTCACTCTCTCCGTCAACATCGCGCCCACTCGGGGCACCACTACCTACCTGCAACAAGCGATCGCCTCAGCGCTCGCCCGGCACCACATCCCCGCCCACGCACTGTGTTTGGAAATTACGGAGAGTGCCCTGATTGTCGACGATGCCCCCGCCCGGCATTTCTTCATGGCACTGCGCGATCTCGGAGTCCGACTTTCGATCGATGATTTTGGCACCGGCTATTCATCCTTCGCCTACCTCACCCAGCTGCCCGTCGATGAAGTCAAGATCGATCAGACATTCATCAGTGCGCTTGCCGACCGCACCGCGTCCGCCACCGTGGTGGCTTCCATTGTGGGTTTAGCTCACCAGCTCGGGCTGCAAGCGCTCGCCGAGGGCGTCGAGACCGCCGAGCAGCTCGCGGCAGTCCGCCGCTTGGGCTGCGACCTGGTGCAGGGCTATCTGTTGGGACGCCCGATGCCAGCCCAGGAAGTAGATCGCCTGATCGGCCGCGAGGCTTTCGCCGACGCGGACTGAGATCGTTTCGTTCTTGCCTCAGCCCTCGAGCAGGCCGAATTGTTCCGCCCGCTCTAGTCCCGGGGGCAGTGGTGCGGGGCCGAGTAGATCCGAAAAGGTCGTGGGAGCAGCCGATTTACTGACAGCCGGATCGTATATTCCTGGTATGTACGTTTCAATGTCGCGACTTCGCGTTGATGCCGACCGTTCCAACGAGTTGGTTGCTGCTTTCGCCGACCGCATGACCCTGGTGGACTCGCATGAGGGTTTCATCGACTTGCAGGTATGGCGATCAGACAGCGACCACACCGAAGTCATCATGGTCAGCCGATGGCGCGACCGGGAGACCTTTAAGGCCTACATGCGAAGTAGCGACCATCGCGCTTCGCACGACAGGTTAGATCCGTCGCTGCGGTCGGCCATCAAGATGGAGAAATTGGAGCACCTGCACAGCACCTATGACGTGGTTTCTGACTGACGGCGCGGGACCGATCAGCCCGGGACTGCCATCGCGGCGTCTGAATCAGCGGGGGAGCTGGTTTCGGCGGCGCCGTTTCTGCTCGTACATTGCGGCGTCGGCGTCGCGCCATGCTCCGGGGAATCCGGAGATAATGGTGAAGGGGGCGTGCCCGATGGATCCGGGTGTGCCAGCCTGGGACAGATGCTGGGACAACCGATCGACGAGATGCTCGGCCTGCGCGGAGGCGACCTGAACGGCCGATGCGCCACCGAACCCCGAATGGGTTTCTGAGAGGTGTTCGCGACAGTGAATATCTCGGATGGTAGCTCGGCAGCGACCACAATGAGCCTGAACTCAGACAGGGAGGCCCACTCCCCCCCACCAGAAACCGGTTGTACTATCAGCCGGTGAATTTGCTCCCCAGCCTGCCGTTCTGGGCGGATCTGTTGATCTTCATCGCGAGCGCTGCCGTCATCTGGGTAGCGGGGAGCTCGCTGGCCAACTACACGGACATCTTGTCCGATCGGTTGCATCTGGGACAGGCCCTGGGCGGACTGATACTGCTTGCAGTTGCCACGAATCTTCCAGAAATAGCGATCACTTATAGCGCGGCGTCCAGCGGCCACCTGGACGTTGCAGTCAGCAACATCCTGGGCGGCATCGCCATCCAGACGGTCGTCCTCGTGGCTCTGGACGCCTTCGGTGTGCGAGAAAGACGCCCGCTGACCTACCAAGCCGCGAGCTTGGTGCTGGTGATCGAGGGCGCTGTTGTCCTCGCCGTTCTGGTTGTAGTAGTGATGGGTACTCAATTGCCTGAAAACCTGGTCTTCGCCCGGCTCAGCCCGGATGTCGTCCTTATCGCCGTGGTGTGGGTGGCCGGGTTGCTCCTGACGCAGCGGGCGGCCAAAAAGCTGCCGTGGACAGACAGCGGGGAAGCCCCCGACTCCCAACCGAAACCGCGCGGCCACTCCCAGAAGACCCGCGCTGTCGAAGCCACCCGCCGCGGCGTGAGCACTGCCCGCGCGGTATTGATCTTCTCTGCGGCCGCCGCCGCGACACTGGTGGCCGGCGCACTGGCCGAAGAGAGCGGGACCGCCGCCGCAGACCACATCGGTCTGTCCGGAGTGTTGTTCGGGGCGACGGTCCTGGCCGCAGCAACGTCTCTGCCGGAGCTGTCGTCGGGCCTGACCTCGGTCAAGCAGGGCGATTACAAGCTGGCATTCGGCGACATCTTCGGTGGCAACGCGTTTCTGCCGGTCCTCTTCCTGCTCGCCGCAGTGGTATCGGGCCAGGCGGTCCTACCGAACGCCCACGCCTCCGACATCTATCTCACTGGCCTGGGCGGCCTGTTGACAATCGTCTATATGGCCGGTTTGTTGTTCCGACCCGCCAAGCAGCACGCCCGCCTGGGTATCGACAGCATCGCGGTGCTCGTCTTGTACGTCATCGGAGTTGTCGGCCTGGTAGCTCTGCCGCAGTAGTCCACCTGTCGGACCTTGAGGATTGTGAAGCAGCCTGGCCACTAGCGATATTTACCGATCCAGGCCCGACCGGATTGCCCACGACCGGATTGCCCACGACCGTTGCGCCGCCCGTGGACAGCGGTCGGCCCTGCTCCGAATTCGTCGGCCAAGTCGTGAAGTTGAGATGCACAAAGCCTCAATGAGGATTAGAAGGAACGAATTCTCGCGCAATAGTCGATGGGATTTTCCTCACCCCGGTGTAGCGGTCACCCTGAATTGTTGTATATTCCTTGCGATATCTAGAAATGAGCCGTTGAAGGCTTCATAAGGTTTTTATCTGGGGGGGGGGGGGTGTGGAATGCAGAGTTTTATCATCTTTGTCCTAATTGCGTCGATTGTTGCATTTATCCTGTTCAAGGGTGGGGAAACGCTGCGTTTCGAAACTCGTGCGAGCGCACGACAAATATTGATGCAGGCTAATTCCGAGGTGGGAACCAAGAAGAGGTGGACAATAGTGGCTCATCTCGTCAGTGCTAGTCAGAGCTAGCGGCGCTTTTCGGTTGGCACCACTGGGGATTTTTATTGGTTGATTGGTTCTCATTCTCGCCGTCGGCCTGGCTAAGATCTGAGGATCATAAGTTGCTGTGAGTGATGAGAGAGAAGGGGCGGTTCCTCTAGTGCAGAGAAACACCCGCCTAGAGTGTCTCAAAATCTCGGCAGGCATGTGGACGAATGTACGGCGCAACAATTCGAAGTGGTAGCCTCGCCCCTGGCGTGGCTTTGAAGGTCTCACTCCCATACCCTGAAAGGCTGAACATGGCTCGTTTGAATGCTGCCCCCGGAGAAAACAATGTGGTTACAGAAAGGTTCAGTCCTTCTCTGCTCTTATTTTGGCTTCGCACGGAGGTGAGTGTGTCAAGTATGCGCATTGTCGGTAGCTCACCGAACACGGTACTTGGACTAATTCCATTGGGGTCCGACGACTTTCAAGTGCCTCTAAATAACGTGGCTAATGTTGGCGTCAACTCGCGATGGAGTATTTTTCGAGCACTGTTTGGAATTATTTTCATGGTAGCAGGACTGCAGATCGGCGATGCGGGATTAATCCTTGCTCTCTTAGGCTTGAGTATGCTGCTAAATTCGGCAAGCGCTGCTTTGACTATTGATAATAATGGTGGTGGTAGGTCGACTGTCACAGTTTCGTTTCTGGAAAAGAAAAAGTTAGAGAAGTTTCGCGAAACGGTCAATCAGCGACTATTCAACGACCACCAGCTGGGGCGTCACGAGGACGTCATGAAAATTCAGCACAGTCAGCTCATGATGCAAACCATGCAACTCGAGGCTCAACTGCGTGCTGCTCCGCAGTCGGGGAGCTATGTCCCGGCAGGTTTGAGCCATCAGTCGCCTCAAGCTAATCCGAGTAACCAAGTGTTCCAAGGAGCCGACGCAGAAACCTCACCGCCCGTTCCATCTGCGCAGTCGGGAATGTGGGCCAAAGACCCCGCCGAACGATACGAAATGCGTTATTTTGATGGTTCGAAGTGGACTCATCACGTATCGACCAATGGCAGTACTAGTATCGACCCACTATAGCCCCCGGTGGTGCTCAGGTCAGGAATGCCACGGGTTATTCGGAGGCAACGGAACACCACATGGCAGTGAAGCGGACAACTCATCCACCGTTTTGTTGGAGAACGTGGAGCCTCCGGACTTCATAAACTTTGGCAATCCTGGTCAATGGTTCTGTGGCCGATCACACCGCGTTCGGGGAAACGATCGCGGTGTGATCGGCTACGGTGACGGTTCGACTCAGGAATGTGGCGGTGCGCGCTCTGCGGCGGATGGCTCCGTACGTTATTTGCGGTATCCATGGGGAGTCGACGGTGGAAAACTTGAATACATCCCACATTATCTTTTTGGACGGCAGAGGTGATGAGGGTATCGAAAAGGGCGCGAGATCCGCCAAGCCAACCTGGGCGGCTGTCTATCCAGGCTCCGGCATGCACCGGTATTAGTCGAACGGGCGGTGCCATGGCTGTATTAGGTAGGTGTCGCGCGGAGGGTCGATAAGTGGCGTAAGAAAAAGGATAGCGGGTGACGAGAATCAAACTCGCGCTATCAGCTTGGGAAGCTGAAGTTCTGCCACTGAAATACACCCGCATGGTGTGCAACATCGGTGACTATTCCTGCAGTGGCCCGCCGGGAGTGTTGCCGCGGAAAGGGGCTCTTCGCAAAGCAGGGTGTAGGTGGGGCGGGTCGGTGCTGGGGTGAGGACATGGCTGACTCTACTTTAGTTGACCCCGATCTGACTAAGTTTTGCCGGCTCGATGAGCTTGGTTTGCGGGTGGTACGCCAGTTCGTGGAACCCGACCGGGCGATCCTTGCGAGGCAAACTCGCCGGACGTTCCCTCAGGACGGCGATTGCGGGCGGATACGGCGTGGTAACCGTAGAGCAATCAGCACCAACGCAAATGCCGCCAACATGGTCGGCACCGATTTCGGGAAGTCCACACTCCGGCCAGCAGTGGCTGACGACCGATAGTCCAGCGCAACTTGAGTCCGACCGCTCCATGCCCCACACCGGGATGGACACCACACCTTCAGCAGATTATGCGGGCATGGCAGCGCCGGCGGCATCGTCAGGGGTGTGGCAACCGGGTTGGTATCCCGATAGTGAAAATTCCGGCTATCAAAGATATTTCGATGGTTCACAATGGACTGAGCACCGATCTCCCGTTCAGTAACGTGCGGCAGTTAGGTCCCACCTAGTGGGCGCGCCACGACTCCTGCAGCTTCCCGGTTCTGTGCCGCCGCCGAAGGGATGCCAGGCCGCTGGAGGGGCGGGTCGGATCTGACCCCCTGCTTCGGTCTTGTGGACCGTCATCAATCTCGCCTCCGGCGCCTGACCATCGCCCACGCTGGTTAACTGGAAACATGCCGGCGAAGACGACGTACCTTCAACAGACGGATTCGCTCGCCCTGAAGTTTTCCAAAGCTCCGCAGAAACCGGTGCGCATCGAGCGCGTCATTTGTATGACACCCGAGTTCGGGGCCTACCTCTACACCGCCGTGGGTGGTGCGTGGCAGTGGACAGAGCGGCAAAGCTGGACCGACGATAAGTGGCGCGATTGGTATGGCATGCCCGGGTCCGAGACATGGGTCGCCTACGCCGACGGTGCCCCGACCGGATTCCTGGAGTTGGCGCCGCAGCCCTGCGACGGCGGCACACTCGTAGAGATCGCCAACTTCGGTCTGGTGCCAGGGTTTATCGGCCAAGGAATCGGCGGACATCTACTGTCAGTGGGAATCCACAAAGCGTGGTCATTTCGCCGCCGCTGGCCCGAATTCCCTGCGGTGCAACGGGTGTGGCTGCACACCAGCACTGACGACAGCCCCGTCGCGCTGCCAAACTTCGAGGCCCGCGGGTTTCAGATCTACCACACCGAAGAACCGGGGCGCGGCCGCTAATGTTCGGCTGCGACACTGGGCTCGCACTGAAAACAGAGCGGCATCGGGGAGAGCGCGGATGACGAAGAACGACCGCCCCGTTCCGCCGCCACCGGGGCTGGCTCTTGCTGGGATTGTTCTTGGCCTGTTCCTCCTGGGGTTTTTCGGTATGCAACTGGTCCGCTCCACGCCGACCCAGTGGTCGGCCCTGGCGGGCATTGTCTTCGGCGTGGTGCTGATCGTCGTGGCACTGCGGCGCATTGTTGCCAGGCACCCGCGGCGGTAGGAACCCGGTCCGAAGTAGGACGCCACGGAAGCACCAGGGGCCAGACGAGATAAAGGAGTGGATCATGGTTATTGCATTCATCGCGAAGAGAGCTATCGGGGCAGCGCTCACGGGCGCCGTCGGTCTTGCTCTTGTCGAAGCTGCCAAGGGCGCGAATGTGGGCGCGATCGCCAAGCAAGCCGCGGTGGGCGTCACAGAGGCAGGGCTGCGGGGCTACAAGTTCGCCGAGGCCGGGGTCGAGAAGGTATGGGCCACAGCGACGGACGTGTTCCACGAGGCGAAGCAGAACACTGATGACGCCGGGACAGCAGGTGCACCCGAAGACCGTGCTGGTGCGGCCGCCGGCGATCAGCCAGTCGTCATTCCCGTCGTTGTTGCTGGGCCGGATGTTGTTGCTGGGCCGGATGTTGTTGCTGGGCCGGCGTCTACTCGCGAAGATAACGCCAACGAGAACTGAACCGAAAGCCGATTTTCGGTCCTGCTGATTCAGGGACTGGGGAGGTTTACTAGGATACAGTGACGACTTAGATTCCACAATCGATGGGTGCGTAATGAGCGCAGAATCAGCACTTGCCGGTGGCCCGCGATCGAAAGACACCGGGCCACCTGCTGTCCGATTGTCCGGCGTGCACAAGCACTTTGGCCAAGTCCACGCGGTCCGTGGCATCGATCTCGAGGTCCCCTCCGGTCAGATCGTGGCAGTTCTAGGCCCGAACGGGGCGGGAAAGACGACGACGATCGACATGATCCTGGGTTTGTCGCAGCCGAGCCAAGGCGAGATTTCGGTCTACGGTATGGAACCGCAGCAAGCCATCGCCAAAGGGCTGGTATCTGCTGTGATGCAGACCGGGGGACTGCTGAAAGATCTCACGGTCGCCGAGACCGCCCGCTACATGGCGAGCCTGTTTACCCACTCCAGGCCGGTAGCAGAGGTGCTCGAACGGGCCGGCATCGAGGGGATCGGCGACCGGAAGGTAGGCAAGTGCTCCGGGGGTGAACAGCAGCGGTTGCGGTTTGCGCTGGCGCTGCTGTCCGATCCGGAGTTGTTGATCCTGGACGAGCCCACCACGGGGATGGATGTGGAGGGCCGCCGCGATTTCTGGGCCGCCATCCGGCAGGACGCCGCGCAGGGCCGCACCGTCTTATTCGCGACCCACTACTTGGAGGAAGCGGACGCCTACGCCGAACGCATTGTGTTGGTGCGTCATGGGGAGGTAGTCGCCGACGGCACCGCCGCGCAGATCAAAGCACTGGCATCCGGCCGGATCGTCCGGGCGACACTGCCGGCAGCTGACGCCGACAAACTCCGCGCGATCCCCGGCGTGGAGCGGGTGGAGATCAACGCGAATACCGTGCTGGTCCACTCGAGCGACTCCGACGCGGTGGCCCGCTACCTGTTGAACAACACCCCGGCGCGCGATGTAGAGATCACCGCGCAGGGTCTGGAGGAGGCATTTATCGCGCTCACCGGCGATGCCGGGGCGGACCGTGGTGACCGGGAAGTTCAGCCGAAGGTGGCCTCATGACCAGAGATGACGCTTTGTCGCCCACGATCGCCGCCCGGCGCCCGCCAGGGATGGGTGGGTTCAACTTGACCGTTCTCGGCCTGGAGGTGCGGAGGCTCCTGCGCAACCCGCGGACGCTGATCTTCTCGATGGTGCTGCCCGTGGTCTTCTTCTTGATTTTCGGGCTGAACAGCGACTACGCGAGTCTGAGCAGCGGCAAAGGCAACGTCTCGGCGTTCGTCATGATCAGCATGGCGCTGTACGGCGCGGTGTTGGCGACGACCAGCGGTGGGACCATGGTGTCGATCGAGCGAGCAGCGGGCTGGAGCAGATCCCTTCGACTCACGCCGCTTTCGCCGGCGGCGTATGTGGTGATCAAGATGCTGACAGCGTTGGTGCTCGGCGCCGGTTCGGTGATTGCCGTGTACGCGGTGGGCGCGATCACCAGGACGCCTTCGATGCCCTTGTACCTCTGGGTGCTCACGGGCCTCGCCGTGTGGGCGGGCTCGCTGGTGTTCGCGGCATTCGGACTGTTTATGGGATACCTGCTGCCGACCGAGAACGTCATGCAAATCCTGTCGTTCGCGTTGGTGCTGTTCGCCTTTGGCGGCGGACTGTTCATCCCGTTGAGCCAGATGAGCCAGACCTTCCAAGACATCGCCAGCTACACGCCGCTCTACGGGCTCAACGAGTTGGTGCACGCGCCGCTGGTTGGCGAGGCTCCGAGCTTGGGCGCCGTCGTCAACGTGCTGGCCTGGCTGGCGATCTTCACGGGCGGAGCAGTCTGGCGGTTCCGGCGCGACACGGTTCGGGTGTAGCTGGCTATCCGGGGACGCAGGAGCTGAGTTTTCACGGATGTGGGACCATTTACCCGCTCAGCGCGGGTAAATGGTCCCACATCCTGAAATCGGAGCCGGCTCCAGAACCACGGGGCCCAAATCCACCACCACCCCTAAGCCGCAGCACCCTTCTTGCGAGTGCTGAAGCGGCGCAACACCACCGTGAGGAACGCGTACAGCGTCGCGGTCCGCGGCCACTGGGTGACAACCTTCCCCGATGCAGACTGGAAGTAGTTGTCGGTGGCGGTGAAAGCGGTGCCAATCATCTTTTTCTGCAACCACTCGTTGTAGCGGCGCGTCACGCTGGCACTGACTTCAATTTCCCGAACTCCCGGCTTGCGCAGCCGAGCGATCTCCTTGGCCGCGAAGGCCGCCTGACGTTCCAGGTTGGGAATGATGAAGCCGCCGTTGGTGTTTGGCCCGTACAATATGAAGAAGTTGGGGAACCCGGGCACGGTGATGCCGAGGAATGCCGACGGCTCCCCGTCCCAGAATTCGTGCAGGTCGATGCCGCCGCGGCCTTCGACTTTGAGACCGTTGAGGTAGCTGGCGGCCTGGAAGCCGGTGGCCATTACGAGGACGTCCACGGGGCGCTCTTCGCCCGTGGAGTCGACGACACCGGTTTTGGTGCAGCTCACCACGGGGAACGGGACCAGGTCCACGTCATCGCGCAGCAGGCTTTGATAGAACGCGCTGCTCAACACGGCTCGCTTGCCGCCGAATGGGTAGTTCGGGGTTACCAGCTCCTTGAGGTCGGGGCGGGTGGCAAACACTTCGTCAATCGTCGCCAACGCGGTGGCGTGAGCGCGCTTGTTCGCCGGCGTGCCGGGCCGGAAGAAGGCTCCGCGGAACTCACGCCGCTCCTGACGGAAGTACAGGCGGAGACGGTTGAGGCGCCAGAAGGCTGGCAACCGGTAGATGCGCCGCTCCAGATCCGTGAGGTCGCGGTCGCCCTTGGGCAGCAGCCACCCCGGTTGACGCTGGAAGACGTACACCTGGTCGGCGTGGCCAGCCAGCGTAGAAACGACCTGGGTGGCGCTCGAACCGGTGCCCATCACGGCGACTCGCTTGCCGGGGAAGGTCAAATTGTCGTCCCACGTAGCGGTGTGCACCGCGACGCCGGCGAAGTCGTCAAGGCCGGGCAGGTCGGGCAGACGCGGCGCACTGAACATCCCCACGGCGCTGATCACGGCCTCGAACTGGTGAACCTCCCCGGCGTGCGTGGTGACCACATAGTGCTGCCGCTGCTCGTTCCACACCACGGACTCGATGCTCTGCTTGAGCGAGAAGTGCGGACGCAGCCCGAAGCGGTCGACCACGTGCTCCATGTAATCGCGCAATTCGGAGTGGCCGACGTGGGTGCGGGACCAGTCGTACCGCGCGAAGGAGTAGCAATACATGTGCGAGGCCGCGTCGGTCTCGGCGCCCGGATACCGGTTATCCCACCAGGTGCCACCGATACCAGCGGACCGTTCGAAGATGACGAAATCTTCCTGGCCGCTTTGCTTCAGTTTCACCGCGGCAGCAATCCCGCCAAAACCACCCCCGATGATGGCGACTCGGATCGCGCGTTTGCCGACTTTATGGGCGGGTGGCTCTGCGGCAACGCGAGCATTGGCATTCGAGGGTGAAGAGGTGTTCACGACTTGCCTTTCCAGATCAGAAGCGGCGTGATTGTCGCCGCGGCGACCATAACGACGGGAAGCAGTGCTGCGAAGGAGTTGGCGTGGAACGCGAGTAGCGCTCCGGTCCCGGCTCCGACGATCAAACCAAGCAGAATGGTGATGCTGTGACCGACTTCGCGGACCGGCTCCCGCAACACCAACCGGGAAACCACGGTTGTGAGAGTTCCGGTCAAATAAGTAGTGGAAAGGCCCGAAACGCCGAACTTCTGCATCCCACTGCTCTGCAAGCCCAACGCCAGCGCGTTCGCGCCCAGCATGGCCAGTTTCACCCCGTTCGACCGGTCGGGGCCGCTGATCAACCAGACGATAAGGACAGCGACCACCAGCGCGAGTTCCACGGCCAAGACGCGCCGGATTTCCGTCGGCCAGATGCTGTCGGTGGGCTTCGGCTTACCCACGATGCGGGCCCCGGCGGCGCATCCACACATGAAGCACACCAGGGACAACAGGACGGTAATCGCCAGCGCGCCGTTGGCTTCAGCGGCGGAAATACCGATCAACACCATGTTGCCCGTCATGACGCTGCTGAAAGCGCCGCCGAGGGCGATGAAGCCGATGGCGTCGATGGCGCCGCTGTTCACCGCCAGTAGGACGATCAGCAGCTGACGCACCCAGCGCGTGCTGTCCTCGTGGGTCTGCGCAGCGGACAGCCGGCCGGGCCTAGCGCCTTGGGATGCCGCGCCCTGGGATGCCGCGCCTTGGGATGCCGCGCCTTGGGATGCCGCGCCCCGCGCCGAGGCAGGCCGGCTCACCCCACACTCCAGCCGCCGTCAACGGTGATGTCTTGGCCGGTGACGTAGGCGCTGAGGTCGCTTGCCAGATACAGGAACGTATCGGCCACGTCGCCCGGGCTTCCGAGCCGGCCCACTGGGATGCGGCTCGTGAAGATGTCGCGCTCATGCTCGGGGGTGGTCGAGTTGTCGCGTGCCCGATCGTCAAATAGTTGGCTGAGCATGTCGGAGTCGATCTGGCCGGGGCACACCACGTTGACCCGGATACCTGCGGGCGCCAGCTCGGCGGCCATGCTCTGCGCCAATCCGATCAGGCCGAACTTCGAGGCCGAATAGGCGCCGTTGCCGCGGCCGCCCCTCTTGCCAAACAGCGATGACGTGAAGATGATGCTGCCCGGGCGGTTCGCTTGGACCATCGCCTGGCCGAAAACTTTGGCCGTGAGGAACGACCCGGTCAGGTTGATCCGCAAAACCCTGTCGAACTCTTCAACCGTGATGTCGAGGGCGTCCTTTAACACCAGGATGCCCGCGTTGGGGACCACGATGTCGGATGTCCCCAAGGTTTCCTGCACGAGGGCCAAGGCTCGCTGCATGCTTTTCTCGTCCGAAACATCCGCTGCAATCCCGATGGTGCGTGCGCCCGTGCGCCGCGAGATGCTCTCTGCTGCAGCGGTTGTCCGGTCCTGATTCAGGTCGATCAGAGCGAGGGAGGCGCTCTGTTCTGCATACCGGTTCGCGATGGCGAGCCCGATTCCGGAGGCCGCTCCGGTGATGACGGCGATGCGACCGGCCAATAGGTTTGCCGAAGGGGCGCTCATGACGCGGTACCGGCGGCCAAGACGGCGGCGTAGTTCTCGGGGTCGGTAGCGCCTTCGGTGTTGATCAACAGCACGCGGCTCTCGCCCGTCAATCCAGCGGCAGCGGCGGCGGCCGGATCGCGGGACAACGCCAGCAGGCCAGCCAGTGACGCGGCGCCCGATTCCCCGGACTCGATGCCGATATCGGCGAACAGCCGCATGGCCTCGCTGGCTTCGTCGTCGCTGACGCCGACGAAGGTGTCGGAACCGGCCGCGATAATCGGCCAGACCAGCTCGGACGGCAGCCCGCAGTTGAGCCCCGCCATGGTCGACAGGTGCGGGCCGGGGACCATCGTCATTGCGCCAGCTTCCGCGGATGCCATCAGGCAATTGGCCGACTGGGGTTCCACAATTGCGGTGCGAACGAATTCGGCATCGCCGCGCTCGGAACGGTAGTGGCGCAGGCCCGCGGCGGCGAAGGCGCCGACCCCTGCTTGCAAGGCGATGAAGTTCGGGTCTTGCTCGCCCTGACGGGCCAGCTCGTCATCCACCTCAAAGAACATCGTGGAGTACCCGTCGACCACGGCACGGGGGGTGGCCTCGTAACCGGGCCACGAGGTGTCCGAGACGACCAGCGTGTTATCGCCGGCAAGTAAGGCGGCGGCTGCGACGGCGTCGTCATAGGTGCCTGCGACCACTTCGACCTCAGCTCCTTCGCTGGCGATCGCGCTGATGCGGGCGGCGGCGGTTCCTTCCGGCACCAGGATCTTGCACGTCAAGCCGAGAAGGCGGGCCATCCGGGCGACTCCGCGTCCGTGGTTTCCGTCGGTGGCCGCAGCCAATCCCAATCCGGGCCGTGACGCGAGCAGGGATCGCAGTTGCGCGACGTCGAGTGTCTCAGATTCGGGGTCGAGCCAGTGGGTGCGGATCGATTCGAGTGTGGCCCAAGAGGCTCCGAGGATCTTGAATGACGGCAATTCCATGCGGCTGGACTCGTCCTTGACCCACACACGCGCGACGCCGAGCCGGGAGGCGATGCTGGGGCAATCGTGCAGCGGGGTGGCTTCATACCCGGGGAGGGTTTGGTGAGTCGTCATCGGGCGTCGCGACTCCGGTGAGAAGCCGGCCAACGGTACGACGGGGACAGCTGCGGGATTGTGGAACACCTGCGAAGAGTGAGTTGCTTGAGACATGAGGGAATCTTCCGTTCAGACCGCGGTGTAGCCGCCGTCGATGACCAAGGGTTGACCGGTGATATATGCCGAACCGGGGGAAGCTAAGAACAACAACAAGCCTGTGACATCTGCCGCCTCGGCCTGGCGCCCAAGCGGGATCTGTGCCGTCAATGCTGACAGTGCCGCTGCCGGGTCTGCCTGATGCCCCCAGAAAGCGTCGTTGAATGCGGTGTCGATCCACCCGGGACATAGCGCATTGACCGTGATGCCATCGGGGCCCAGCTCGTCGGCGAGTGAGCGCACCAACCCCAACAACCCGGCTTTGGTGGCGTGATAGGCGGGCATTCCGGCGTGCCCGCGGAAGGCGCCGGTCGACGAGGTCAGGATCACCCGGCCGTGATCTGAGGTGCGCAAATACGGTGCGGCGGCCTGCACCAAGAAGAAGGGTGCCGTCAGGTTTACCGCCAGCGACTTATTCCACTGAGCCGGGGTCCATTCCGCGAGCGGGGATGCCTGCAGGATCCCCGCGTTGTAGAAGACCACGTCTATGCCGCCGCCGAAGCTGGCTGTCGCCTCGACCGCGTCGTGCACTGCAGCTGGATCTGCGAAGTCGCATTGGAAAAACTTTGCGGCGCCGTTGCCTGCTTCGGCTACCAGGGCAGAACCGTGGGGTTCATTGAGATCGGCCAGGAGCACGCGGTCTCCGCGCTCGCGGAATGCCCGTACTGCGGCGGCGCCAATGCCGGTGGCGCCGCCAGCGACCAAAACGGTGCTCACGCTCGCGCCGTGGCCAAACCGAGTGATGTCACGGCATTCTCGGCGCAGGCTTGGTCAACCGATGATGCGGCGCCGCTGACACCGACGGCGCCGATGAGGTCGCTTCCGTGGAAGACGGGAACTCCGCCGGGGAAGACAATGCAGCGGCCTTCGAGCGAGCCGGCCATGCCCCAATCGGCGCCAGCCGGCGCGGAGGATTCCGCCCACTTGGCGGTGGGGTGGCCGAATGCAACTGCGGTGTAAGCCTTGTCGGAGGCAATGGACGTGGCGCCCAACTGGGCGCCGTCCATCCGGCAAGTGGCCACATGTTGGCCACCGCGGTCAACCACCACTACGGATAGCGCGCACCCCGCCGATGTCGCTTCCTTCTTGACGCCATCGAGCAACGCCTCCGCCACGGCTAGGGACATATCCGGCCCCACGATAAATTCCATCTCCGACACCCTTCATCGAACTGCGCTGATTCGTAGAACTGCTCTGAAGTCACATCCCAGCGGTGCGTGACGCATCGCTCGTCTCGGTCGCTGCGTTCTGGACATCCGTGCTGGTAAGTCGTATTCTTTATAAAGAATAGCTGATACGGATGGATTCGGCTACCAGCAATAATCGGGGAAACGAAATGAGAGTGAGCGCCATGACGCTGTCCGCAGATCGAGATACGCACTGCGCGCCCGTTGCCGGGGAATACGGCGCGGTCTCTGCCGGGCATCCGCTCGCGGTTGCCGCCGGTACGTCCGTGCTGGCCGAGGGTGGTAGCGCGGTCGATGCAGCCATCGCCGCCCAAGCCGTGACGTGTGTGTGCATGCCCCATTCCGCGGGACTCGGCGGCGACATGCTCGCCCTGGTCCGTGAAGCCGGTGGCGAGGTGTTCTCCGTCAACGGCACCGGCCGCAGCGGACTGGCAGCGGAAGCCATTACCTCGACAGGCGGCGCATCCGTCACGGTTCCGGGGCTGGTCGCCGGCTGGGTGCACGCCCACCGACGCTGGGGACGCCTGACTCTCGCGCGGGTTTTGAGCGATGCCATTCGGATCGCGAGGCAGGGTTTCGATATCGACAGCTCGCTTGTCCTTGCTCGCGATCAGCAACGGGAACGCCTCGTTGCAGGCGGCGCGGAAAACTGGCCGCTGCTGCGCCTTGACGCAGGGGATCTGTGGCGCCAGGAAGAACTAGCCCGATTTCTGACAGATATCGCAGACTCCAAGGGCGAGAGCTTCTATACCGGCAGCGCCGTGGCGGCCATGACGGACGCGGTGCAACGAAGCGGTGGATCTCTCACCGCGCGGGACTTCGAACTGCACACCACGCAGGCCAGCACACCCGTTACCGTCGACTTCGATGGCGGCCGGCTCTCAGTTCAGCCGCCGTCATCGCAGGGCGTGCTGCTCGCACTCGCCGCTACCGCTGCCGAACGTCTGATACCCACAGTGCCGGAAAACTCCAGGGACCACCTGCTGGTAGAGATTACCGAGGCGGTGTTTGCGCATCGGTCGGAATGCGGGGACGCGGAATCGGTGTTGGCGCAGCAGATTTCGGTTGATCCGGAACGAGCCGCACACCGCGGTGGTCCCCGCGCCTATTTGCACACGGCCGGCGTCGCGGCCGCCGACGCTTCCGGCATGGTTGTCTCGTCGTTGGTGAGTGTGTTCGATGATTTCGGCTCCTGCGTATTCGTCCCCGAATTGGGCATCTCGTTGAATAATCGGGCGGCCGGATTTACCGACGGAGCGAACGCAGCCGGCCCCGGCAAGCGTCCCGTCCACACCCTCGCTCCGGCGCTACTCCAGCGGTCCGACGGGAGCGTACTCGCGATGGCCACTCCCGGCGCCGACGGCCAAGTGCAAACGCTGCTTCAGATTTTGGTGGCGCTCGGCGATGGCGAACCCCTCGGCGCAGCCATTGCGGCGCCCCGCTGGCGCAGCGAAAACAACCAGTTGATGATCGAGCGGGACCACCTGCAGCGCGGTGATCTAGGGAGCCGGGGCCACCACCTGAAAGAGCTACAGCCGGGTAATGACCTGTTCGGCGCCGTCGTAGCCGCCGGTTTCAGCGACGGCAAGCCCTTTGCTGCGGCGGACTGGCGGCGCCAGGTTTCCGCAGCAGGAATTTGACCCTCCAGCACGCCAGTGCCTCAGCGCAGCGCCTCGCGATTACGGCCATTTACGGACAGGAACCGAGCACGATGACAGCATCAGACCTCACCCAGCAAATCCGCACCCGTATTGAGGAGCAGCGAGAGCAGCTCGTCGCGCTCTGCGCCGAGCTGGTCGCCGCGCCGAGCGTCAATCCCGTCGGTGACACCAGGCAGGCGGCGGAAGTGGTCGCGCGCGCACTGACAGTGCGTGGCCTCGACGCCCATATGGAGTTCACCGACCCGACGATGCCGTCGGTGCTTGCCGCCGTCGATTCGGGGCGCCCCGGCCCGCATTTGGTGCTCAACGTGCACCTGGACACCATGCCGCCCGGCGACGAGTCGGACTGGTCGGTCCCGGTGTGGGAGATGACCCGTCGAGACGGACGGCTTTACGGCCTCGGCATGGGCAACATGAAGGGCGCTGTTGCGGCGATGATCACCGCTGTTGCCCTGCTCAACGAATTGCGCGAGACCTGGTGCGGGCGAATCAGTTTCACCGCCGTCAGCGACGAAGTCGTGTTCGGCGACAACGGTGCCGCGTTCCTGCTTCGCGAACATCCGGATCTGTATGGCGACGCGTTGATCTGCGGTGAGGGCCCGGGCTTCAAGCGCCTCGCCGTGGGGGAGAAGGGGGTCCTGTGGCTCAACATCGAGACCTCCGGCATTGCGGGGCACTCGTCCGCAGTGCAGTTGGGCAGCTCGGCCGCGGCTCGTATCGCTGCGGCGGTCGGCCGTATTGACAGGCTTTCCGGTTATCAAGGAACGCTCCCGCCGGAGCTCGCCAGTTTGGGTATCGGGAATGACGACCCCGGGCTGACCCTCACCGCGAACGTGGGCACCATCGCTGCAGGAACCTTTATCGGGCAGATAGCTACAGCTGCCCAAGCGGGAGTTGATCTGCGACTGCCCCCGGGGTTGTCGATGGAAGAGGCCGAATCGATGGTGAACGCCGCTGTGGCAGATATCGACTCGGCGACGGTGTCCCGAATCAAAGGCTGGGACGCGAACTGGACCTCCCCGCACACCCCGCTCGTGCAGGCTTTCGCTGCGGCGTCGGTCGCCGTCACCGGGGCGGACCCGCAGTACGCGGTCCGACTGCCAGCCAGCGATGCGAGCCGGTGGCGCCGGGAAGGAATCCCCGCCCTGTGTTACGGCCCGCAACCCACGCTGTCGGCGGGGATTGACGACTATGCGGAGGAGCAAGAGGTGCTGGACTGCGCCGCCCTCTATGCGGTTGCCGCGCTGAATTATCTGGTTCAGGAGTAACAGCCGCCGACGCTAGACTCCGTACAAAATATATGTTATACAAAACACAAGAGTGGTCATGTGGACCACGCGTCGAGGAGTGAAAACACTATGGCTGGTACGCACGAGATCGCGCCCTTCCTGGGCACTCCAATGCCCGTGGAATTCGTGGCCAAGCTGGCGTCTTTCGAGGTCGTCGGGTCCAGCGTCATCATCGCCTGCGACACCGAGCGGCATATGCCCGAAATGCAGGACTACTACGGAACGCTGTGCGAAACCGTCCTATCCGCACCCACGGCGGGCACCCCGTCCACGGTGCGGCTGGATTTCTGGACCCCGTCCGTTATGCGGCTTCGATACAGCGCTGGATCCGACGTTCCCGCTACGCCAGTACCGCCCCTGATCGGAGGGGAGGGCGCCATCAGCCCGATGCTGATCGGCGCGCCGGACAAGCAGGTAGCGCTGGAAATGACCGAAACCGACGACGAAGTGACGATCACAACGTCGGCAGTCGTCCTCACCATTACCAAAGATCCGTGGCAGCTGACCCTGCGCGATAGAGCCGGCAAGATGCTGTGGTCCACCAAGCCCGTTGATATCGACGGATTGAGCCGCCCCCGGAACCAATGGAACCCGCCCGAGCAGCGCTGGATCTTCCTGCACCGGTACGCCTACCCCCTGGGTCGCGTGTGCGGCAAAGACCGGAACACCGTCTTCGCGTCCTTCGAACTGCGGCATGACGAGAAAATCGTCGGCTTCGGCGAGGCCTTCGGCCGGTTCGACAAGGTCGGCACCTCGCAGATGCTCTGGCTGCAGGAAGCGTTCGGCAACGCCAGCCCCGCCTCCTATAAGCAGGTTCCGTTCTATATCTCGAACCACGGACACGCCGCCTTCGTGCACACCTCCAACGCGGTGCGCTTCGACGTCGGAAGCCGCGAGCACACCGCGATGTCGGTGATGATCGAAGACACCGACGCTCTCGACATGTTCGTCATCGCCGGAAAGCCCGCCGAGATTCTGCCGCGCTACACGTCTTTGACGGGCGCGCCAGCAGTGCCGCCGCCGTGGTCGTTCGGGTTCTGGCTGGGCCGGATCACCTACGACTCGCAAGAGCAGGTCGAGGCCGTCGCCAAGGAACTGCGCGAGAGACGCATCCCCACCGACGTCATCCACATCGACACCGGTTGGTTCAAAAAGGACTACACCTGCGACCTCACGTTCTCGCCCACCCGGTTCCCCGACCCGGCCGGAATGATGGCCCGTCTTCGCGAACAGGGCATCCGGGTGTGTCTTTGGCAGTGGCCGAACTACAACGTCGCCAGCCCGCTCTTCGATGAGGGGCTGGAAGGCGGTTACCTCGCCAAGCGCACCAGCGGCCATGCTTTCACCTTCCCCGGCGGTTATGGGCAGGACGCCGGAATGATCGACTTCTCCAACCCCGAAGCCGTCGAGTGGTACCAGGGAAAGCTTGCTGCCCTGTTCGAATTAGGGGTTTCGTCGATCAAGGTGGACTACGGCGAAGGTGCCGTCCCGTCCGCGAGCTACGCGAATATTCCGTCGGAGTCGATGCGCAACCTCTACCCGCTGCTCTACCAAGACGCGGTCTGGCAAGCGTCAGTGCGGGCCGGCGGGGAAGATGCCGTCATTTGGGCACGTGCGGGGTGGGCCGGGTCGCAGCGGTATCCGATCCACTGGAGCGGCGACGGCATCGCCCGTTTCGAGGACCTGCCGTGCGTGCTGCGCGGGATGTTGTCGATGGGTCTGTCCGGTTTCTGTTTCTACAGCCACGACGTCGGGGGCTTCTCCGGCAATCCCAGCCCGGAGCTCTACATCAGGTGGCTGCAGTTGGGCGTCTTCTCCTCACACGTCCGCGCGCACGGATCCCCGCCGCGAGAACCGTGGGAATACGGTTCGCACGCCGAAGAGGTCACCCGCCGCTACCTGGATCTTCGCTACCGGTTGATGCCATACCTGTTCACCGCCGCGGTCGAGGGGGCGCGCCGATCGCTGCCCGTTGCGCGTCCGCTGATCCTGGATTCCCCGGAGGACCCGATCAGCTGGAACATCGATGATGTCTACCTCTTCGGCCCGGATATCTTGGTGGCTCCGATCCTGCAGGAGGGCGCTACCAGTCGTACCGCTTACCTGCCTTCGGGTGCCTGGTTGAACTTCTGGACCGGCGAATCGGTGACAGGCGGCGCGTTCGTCACCGTCGAGGCCGACTTGGAAACGCTGCCACTGTTCGTGCGCAGCGGCTCGATGATCCCGATGGGACCCGAGCAGCAATACGTCGGGGAGCACCCGTGCGACCCGCTCGAACTGCACTTCTGGGGGCCCACGACCAGCGGCGAACAGGCTGTACATATCGCCCAGGGCAAGGTCGTAAAGGTTGCGTGGCAGACCGTCGACGGCAAGTTGGAGGTCGACGCGGTCGGTGCACCCGGGCTTGTAGAGATCGTTATGCACCACGGCGGGGTAGTCCCATCCGGATACCGGAGTATCGAGCGCTAAATCCCCGAGCTTGAACGGGCTGAGTTTCGTCATCGCGTCTGGAATGTGTCAGCGCGTCTGGCGAAACCCAGCCCGTTTTTGTGTTCCGTATCGACCCGGCCTTGCCGCCACCCTGTGCGCCAACGCCGCCACCCTGTGCGCCAGCACCGCCATGGCTCCGGACCGGCCGAGTGCAGCTTTACCACGCATATTCTGTCGATTTGCGGCAAAATTGCGTGGTGAACCTTCACTCGGCGATAACGCAGCGCTCAATGGGGCAAAGAGTCAGCGCCAATGAGCGGTCACGGCGGGTTCGGGTAAATATTCTCGCTGACGGGGCTCCTCCCACGACCGCCTGCTGCACTCCGCCCTTTTTGCTCCACTAGTAGGAGGGAGCTCCACCTCGAACTGGAGCCGCCTCCACAAAATGGCGCAGGTAAGGCGCAAGAACCGCCGTGTGTGCCGCGCGGCTGCGAGGCCGCCCCGGTGCGCCGGCCCGACAGCGAGGCCGCCCCGGTGCGCCGGCCCGACAGCGAGGCCGCCCCGGTGCGCCGGCCAGACAGCGAGGCCGCCCCGGTGCGCCGGCCCGAAAGTAAGGCCGCCCCGGTGCGCCGGCCAGACAGAGAGGCCGCCCCGGGTGTTCGCGGTAACGAAAACGCGGGTACTTCGGTCTCAGGTCAATAACTTCGCAGATTTAACTTGTGGTGCCGGTCATACTGTGTATTGTATAAGATATTATTCATTCAACGATGGGGGTTTTACATGAAGTACGCAAGCGCATCAGTGCTGATCGTCAGCATGTTGGTGGCCGTCGCTGGGTGCGGCAGTAGTTCCGACACCGCCGGCACCACCGCGGCGAGCAAGAGCTCTAGCTCGGCAGCAGCAACAAGCGCAGGAGCAAGCGCAGGAGCAAGCGCTACCTCAAGCGAGGCCCCCAGCGCAGCAACGAGCGCGAGCGGTTCGGGTACAGCAGCGTCGGGCGATGCCACCTGCGAGTCGATTGCTGCGAAGTACCCTGCACTCAAAGGCACCACGGTGAAAGTGGGTACCTCGCCGGGCGCTGGGAATTATGACGCTGTCGACGAGCAGGACCCGAACAAAATTGTGGGGGTCGAGCCAGATCTTTACGACGCAGTGAGCAAATGTGTCGGATTCTCGTGGGAGCTTCAGAAGCAAGACTTCAGTGGACTGATTCCGGCTATGCAGGCTGGCCAGATCAACATGATTTCGTCCGGAATGTATGCCTCTGACGAACGTGCGCAGCAGATCAACTTCGTCCAGTACATGAAGGCGGGGGAGGCGTCGATGGTCGCCAAGGGCAACCCGAAGGGCCTGACGTCGATCGAATCCACCTGCGGAATGACTGCCGCTCAGGTGACGGGGACTGTCGAGAACGCAATTTTCGACAAGCAGAGTGCTGCCTGCGAAGCCGCAGGAAAGCCTGCAATCGTGGCTTTGTCGTTCCAGGACAACAGTCAAGCGGTGAGCGCTGTTGCTCAGGGTCGCGCTGACATCTTTCTGACCGACAGCGGGGTGGCTGCCTACCTCGCGGCGAAATTCCCGAAGCTCGAGATTGGATTCCCAATCGTGTCAGACTTCGTGTTTGGTTTCGGATTCGCCAAGGATAATGCAGATTTAACGAATGCGTTCCAAGACGCTCTCACCCTGTTCTACAAAAATGGCGATCTGGAAAAAATGATTGTCAAGTGGGGTTTCGATGCGTCGCAGATTTTCGAACCGGCAATCAAGTCTTAATTAAGCAAGTCGTAGGCTATCAAGTCTTTCTGAATTAAAAAGTGGTGGGAAGCGATGATGGACGCTTCCCGCCACAAATTCGGCTATACATCTCGCACGTGTTACACCCTCCGTAAATAATCCGCCGGGCATCAGGAGCTTGACATGACGCTTTTTTGGCACTATCTCACCTCCTCCTTTTTGTGGGAGGGATTACTATCGGCAGTCCAAGTAGCCGCGATTGCTATGGTGCTAGCGTTAGTCTTGGGATTGATCTTGGCCACTATGCGCGAATCAAAGCACTGGTGGATTCGCCTTCCAGCAACGATTTATGTCTGGATTATGCGCGGTACACCGCTGCTCCTCCAGTTAATCTACATTTACAACGTATTGCCTGAGTTTGGTATAACGTTAAACACTTTCCAGGCGGCAGTTATTGGGTTTGCTTTGAATGAAGCGGCTTTTTCAGGGGAGATTATTCGCGGCGGTATCCGGTCGGTAGCTCGTACACAAATTGTCGCGGCGCAATCTTTAGGCATGTCATCGTCGTTGACTTTGGTCAGGGTAGTGTTACCGCAGGCTCTACGAGCCATTGTTCCCGCTTTATCAAACAACGCAATCTCGCTGCTGAAATCAACCTCGCTGGCCTATGTTATCGCGTTAAGTGAAGTGATGTCCAGAGCAGTATCAGTCGCTTCGCAGAATTTTGAATACATTCCAGTACTTTCGGCCGCAGGTGTCGTTTACTTAGCTGCCACTACGATATTGACCGGAGGGCAGATGTTGCTTGAACGCAAGTTCTCCCTCGACCGCGACACTACCTCCGGCCCCATGCAGCGCATGTTTGGCAGCGGCATTCGCCAGATTCGCTCGAAAATGCGTACAGAGCGGGCCGAAGACATGGCTACGCACGAGGTGAAGAACGATGCAGGGGAGGTTCTGAGCTCGAACAGCGAAGTTCCGCTGACGAAGCCTGCAACCGGCGGCGTCGCCGAAATGGTCAAGACCAGCTCGAAACCTGAGCAAAAGACTAGCGGCGAAGTTTTTGTGACCTGCCGCAATATTTCCAAGTCCTACGGCCCTCGCCCCATCCTTCGCAGCGTCGA
Organism: Nakamurella antarctica; assembly: GCF_003860405.1. NCBI lineage: Bacteria > Bacillati > Actinomycetota > Actinomycetes > Nakamurellales > Nakamurellaceae > Nakamurella > Nakamurella antarctica. Next base: position 159,562 of record NZ_CP034170.1, read on the forward strand.
CCTCGACGTGAAAGCCGGCGAGGTCGTCGTCATCATGGGACCCAGTGGCTCGGGCAAGAGCACCCTGCTGCGGCTGATCAACCACCTCGAGCCGATGGACGGCGGCGAAATTCTCGTCGACGGCAAGCACGTTGGATATCGCCGGGTCAAGGGCGAACTGAAGCCGGTCGGCAATCTTGCCAAGGCCCGCGCGGATGCTCGGATCGGAATGGTATTCCAGCACTTCAACCTGTTCGACCATCTTCCGGTGATCGACAACGTGACGATTGCACCGACGCGCGTTTACAAGGAGAACCCGGCCGATGTGAAGCGCCGGGCGATCGGCCTTCTCACGGATGTGGGGCTGCACCGTCATATCGACCACCTGCCGCATCGCCTTTCCGGCGGTCAGCAGCAACGTGTGGCTATTGCGCGAGCCCTGGCGATTACCCCGAATTTGATGCTCTTCGATGAGCCAACATCGGCACTCGACCCGGAGCTGGTTGGCGAAGTGTTATCCGTCATCCGCAAGCTGGCCGACGCTGGTATGACGATGATTATCGTGACCCACGAAGTGCGTTTCGCTCGCGACGTTGCCGACAAGGTCGTCTTTATGGACGAGGGTGTCGTTGTCGAGCAGGGCACCCCGCAAGAGGTTCTGGAGAACCCGCAGAACCCGCGCACCCGGCAATTCTTGAACATGGTGGCCCGCGAAGAAGCCGTGTGACCCCACGCTCAATTCAGCTGAGCGCGGCTTGTATACGATATTATTTTATTTCAACTAGGAGGTGCGAGATGACTACAGCGACGCAAAATACAGGTCGACGATCGTTGCCGCTGACTCTGCCCGCACTCCTTGGAGCGACCACGCTTCCAGGCCGGCTCTACAGTGAGCTCGAGTCAGCCATCATTCGGGGCACACTGCAACCGGGCGAGCGGCTGCACGCCGACGACCTCGCAAAGCATTTTGGTGTGAGCCGGATTCCGATTCGGGAGGCGCTCAGCTCGCTGGGTCAAGCCGGATGGGTGGAGATCAAGCCGCGGCACGGAGTGCACGTCCGCGAGAGAACCGTTGTCGAGTTGAACGAACTGTTCGATTTTCGGGCCGACGTCGAAGCACTCGTCGCTCGTTGGGCCGCGGAGCGCCGGACCGATTCTGACCTGGTCAATTTGAAGCTGGCGGTTGAGCGGACCCGAGACGCCGGGGCAACCGTGGCCGACGATGACGGCAATGGGTTTATCGGGTTCCGCGAGGCGCTACGCCAGGCGGCACATAACAGCGTGTTGGCCGCCACTTCGGCGAGCTTGGAAAAGCGGGCCCGTTTCTACTTCTCCACCGTGCAGGACCAGCTCGGAAGCGATTGGGTCCAACTGGAGCAGCAGGTCCTCGACTACGTGGTTGCGGGTGACGGCGAGAAAGCTGCCGCGCTCACCGGCGAACACATCCGCGACACCGGGGTGGCAGTTCATCAGATCCTGTTCGGAAATTCTGTCTGACGCTGGTGTTGACGCCATCGGTCAGGGTGGGTTGCTCTCTGAGGAGATGCGGACCCTGGTCACGAGGTGGCACTAATGACGCGATTTAAAATATCCCTCAGGTGCTCAAGTTCTTCGGCAGTCATCTCGAGTTGCTTCATCACGGCGGGCGGAATCTGCAGAGCTTGTTTTCGCAGCTCTGTGCCCGCATCGGTGAGACTCACCGCGAGAAGCCGCTCATCATGCTGATCGCGCGCGCGCCGCAACAGGCCGGCGGTCTCAAGGCGCTTGAGCAAGGGCGATAGCGTTCCGGGGTCCAACTGCAGGAGGCTGCTGAGGTCTTTCACCGACAGTCGATCGTGCTGCCAGAGGGCCAACATCACTAAGTACTGCGGATGCGTCAGGCCCAAAGGCTCCAAGATGGGCTTGTAGAGCGAGACAATGCCGCGAGCTGCCACGACCAATCCGAAGCACACCTGCTTATCTAGCTCAAGCAACGTTGTGGCGTGATCTAGCGAATTGGGATGGGTCATAATTCACACTGTACCAATGATTGGTGCACCAATCATTGGTGTACGGTAAAAATATGAAGAGCACGTTGATGGTGGCGGCGACGAGCGCGCTGCTTCTCCTGCTGGGCGCCGGAGTGGCGGCAGCAACCCCCGTGGCGGGCACCCCAGAATCGGGGTTTTCCACCCAAACGGTGATATTTGTCGTCCTAGGGTTCTTAGGTCTGATCATTGTGTCCGCGCTGGGTCCCCTGTCGCGAATGCACGAGCATCGCGAAGAGCGGCGCTTGGAAGCCGCCGAAGCGGAGCTGGCGGCCAAAAGTACCGTGGCCTCGGGGGTCGCAGAGACGGGTTCGCTGTCAGCAGGGGACGCGCCAGTAGGAGCTGCTCAGACTTCAGAAACCGCCGGTGGCGCAGACCATTAACGGCCAGTGGGGATTCGCCCCAACATCTTCTGGGTGGTGTTCTCTCATTCATGCCATTTCGGACAAACCGAAGTGCTAATTTTCGATTGATGAGCGCTGGATTCGCCAGCGAACTCGGCAGCCGGGAGTAGCCATGCGTGACGTTAAACCTCAATTCTCCCTCACGCCTGGCCGCCGACGCCCGCTGGCGCTTGCTATAGCTGCGGCGGTCGCCGGAGCGTTACTGCTGCAAGGAGTGAATGCCGCTGCTTCCACAGTGGTGTCTTCACCAGGGGTTCCGCTTCCGGCTGCAGCTTCGCGCGGCACACTGACGGACTTTTCCGCAAAAATGTTGCTAGTGCCGACGAGCGAAACGACGCCGACCAGCACGAATCCCTTGACGGATGAGACGACGCCGACCAGCACGAATCCCTTGACGGATGAGACGACGCCGACCAGCACGAATCCCTTGACGGACGACACGACGCCGACCAGCACGAATAGCACGCCCAGCACATCCAGCACGAGTGCTTCGACGACCGAGACGACGCCGCCCAGCACATCCAGCACGAGTGCTTCGACGACCGAGACGACGCCGCCCAGCACATCCAGCACGACACCAAGCCCGACAAGTTCAACGTCCTCGGCGAGCACCGCAACTCCCACCAGCGCGTCCTCCTCGACGACCGCTGTCCTGCCCGATGCTGCGGACCTAGTCGATTCCGCCACCGGTGGCGTCCGGATCGACCCTGTTCTCGCTTATCCCGGCCAAGCGGTCACAGTCGCGTTAGGCGTCGAAAATGCAGGAGTCGCTGTCACTGTCTGGGTGTTTTCCACCCCTACGTCTCTGGGTGGTCGGACTGTTTCCGGCGACGGCACCATCGGCATTGACGTTCCAGCAGACCTTCCGCTCGGTCCCCACAAAATCGCCGTCTACCGCTCGGGTGGTGCGCTGATGGGATGGGCTCCGCTGACTGTTACTGCGCGTCCTGAGCTTCCGCAGTCAACTCTCGGGCCTCGCCCGGCAGCTGCAGCCGCACCCATCGCGCCTGCCGCAAAAGGTGCGACTCCGGCCCGAGCTGCGACTGCGACGTTGCCCAATACCGGAGTCAACGTCAACGCGATTCTGGGTTTTGCCATCATTTTGCTCCTCGTGGGTTCGGCGGCGCTGGTGTGGGCGGGTCGCCGCCCCGCTCGCGCGGCGGGTTCCGGTGCGCATTCCCACTAACGCACCCCGGTGCACGCGGGGAGGAATGGTTTCAGGAACGACGGCGCAGCGTCGCCTGCCACGGACGGTGTGCCGCTGAGTGGCTCACGCATCTTTGACGCTTGTGCCTCTAGCCTTAATGAGCGGTTACGCGCTCGGCGTGCCGCGCAGGCCTGAAAGGTTCCCGCCATGAAAAAGCTGATGACGGCTGTCGTCATCACTGCAGCGATGTTGGTAGCGGGATGTTCGGGAAGTTCTGGCGCGCTCGTCAGCACCAGTAGTGTTTCGACTTTGACTGCTGAGGGATCAACAGCCAGTACCGCAGAATCCAGCGCTGCAGAACCGAGCGCTGCAGAACCGAGCGCTGCAGAATCCAGCACCGCAGAACCGAGCGCCGCAGAACCGAGCGCCGCAGAACCGAGCGCCGCAGAATCCAGCGCCGCAGAATCCAGCACCGCAGAATCCAGCGCCGCAGAACCCAGCGCTGCAGAACCGAGCACTGCACCAACGACTCCCGCCGCGCCAGCGAGCTATACCCCGCCGCCGGACGCCCAGACCATCGTCGGCGATTGTCCGTATTTGACCGACGAGCAGGTAGAGAGCGCGACCGGCCAGCGCAAGGGTGCCGACATGGTGCGACCGATGAGCCCGCAGCCAACGTGCGAATTTGTCCGTTCTGACGGCACATATCTCGCCACTGTCCGGGTGCTGCAGTTCGCGACCGACGCCGAGGCTGTCGCAGCGGTCGACTACTACGTCCCGCGCGAGACTTCGCAGCCTGCCACGCAGCCCGAAGGGTGGGCGGGCGGGCTGAAGTCTACCCCCGACGGAAATGTCGTGAGCTCCAACCCTCTGGCCCTAGCCGTCTATGGCGTCTCCAAAGGTGGGGCCGCGGTGATTGCCACAACGAACGAGCCGCGAACTTTTAAGGCGCGCGAGCTCGTGAAAGACGCGATTAGCACCCTCGGATTCTGACTATCGGCAACGGGCCACCACCAATATCTGTAAGGATGGACGACATGAGCGATCTCTATGCGACCCTGCACACCACCCTCGGCGACGTGAAAATCCAGCTGTTCCCGGACCACGCGCCGGCGACCGTTGCGAACTTCGTCGGCCTCGCCGACGGCACCGGCACCTACTCCACGGCTAATGCGTCCGGCACGAAGGAAGGCCCCTTTTACGACGGCGCCGTCTTCCACCGCGTTATCGACGGCTTCATGATCCAAGGCGGCGACCCCACGGGCACCGGACGTGGCGGCCCGGGCTACACGTTCAAAGACGAGTTCCACTCCGAATTGGTGTTCAACAAGCCATACCTGCTGGCCATGGCCAACGCTGGCCCCGGCACCAACGGCAGCCAATTCTTCATCACCACGGGTAAGACCCCGCACCTCAATCGCAAGCACACCATTTTCGGTGAAGTTGCGGACGCCGCTTCGCGGGCAATCGTTGACGCGATCGGCACCACCAAGGTGGATCGATCCGACAAGCCGTTGACCGATATCGCGATTAACTCCATCACTATCGAATCCGCTGACGCAGCATCTGCTAGCAGCTGAGCCTTTTCGTACTGCTGACAGGCGATTCAACCCATGACGTACCCCCCACAGCCCGGAAATCCGAGCGGGCCGCCCGTTGGCCCGTCGGCGGGGAACTTTGGGTATCACCCGGTCCGGGCAGTCCAGGTATGTTCCTGGCACCCGGATCGAGTGACCGCACTGTCCTGCACCCGATGCGGCCGCCCATCGTGCCCGGAGTGCTTGCAGCCTGCCTCCGTCGGCTTTCATTGCCGCGCGTGCCAGGCTGAGTCGAAGCAGAACCAGGTAGTTCCGAAAACGGTGGCCGGCTCGATCCTCGGCCAGCAGCCGCTGATCACGTACGTGCTGATCGCCGTCAACGTGCTTGTCTTCGTCATCACGATGATCCAAGCGGGCGGCGAATCTCGACTGCCCACCTCAGAGTGGCTCAGTGGTGGCTGGTTGGTGCCGGGGTTAGCTGCTAACGGTGATTACTGGCAGTACATCACCTCGGGATTCCTGCACCTTTCGCTCATCCACGTGGCGCTCAACATGTTGTCGCTGTATTTCTTGGGCATCGCACTTGAGCGGATGGTCGGACGCGGCCGGTTCTTGGCCATCTACGTTCTAGCGTTGCTCGGCGGGTCCGTAGCCGTCATGTACTTGAGCGCCGAATACTCTGCGACCGCAGGGGCCTCCGGCGCGATCTTCGGCTTGATGGGTGCGCTTGTCGTGACATTCCGCCGGCTCAAGTTCAACCTTCGCCCTCTCGCGGGCATCCTTGTGCTCAACATCGGGATCACCGTCTTCAATAACACCACCATTTCCTGGCAGGGGCACCTAGGCGGCCTTCTTGTTGGCGCGGCCGTGGGCGCGGTTATGGTCTATCTGCCCGCCAAAGACCGGACGCGGAACCAAGTTCTTGCCTGCGCGGGGATTTTTGCCGTCATCGTGTTGCTGATCCTCATCCGCGCCGCTCAGCTCAGCTAAACCCGCACCTGCCGGACCGACATCTATCAAACTCGTACCTTCCGAAATCCGATCAGTAGAGCCAGTATTTCCACACCCGTCGAACCGAGCGATTGGAGAGCACCGATGGACCAGCGACGGGCCGGAATGCTGGTACTTGTAGCCGCGCTCCTCTCGGTGGCCGCCATTGCATTGGTAGGCCAAGCGATTCGCCCATTGCCCGGAAAAGCCTTGGCGCTCCCGTTGGGCGGAGCGCCGAGTGTCGGGGACTGCGCGCTCGCACCGTCTCCAGCCGCGTTCCCGTACCCCGTCGCGAAGGCCGGGCAGTACCGGGTGCCCAATGTGGCGCCGTTGGCACCGTGTGTGGGCACCCGGTTTGGCGAGGTTTTCGAGGTGGTGGACGCACTTACCAAGTCTGATCAACAGGCTTCGATGTGTTTGCGATTGGATGACTACTTGGAGATGTACACGGATCCGTCGGGAATATTTGTACATTCGTATTCTGTCTCCACCACGCTGGTGGGGCCGAACGACCGACAGTTCGCGTCGGGACAGCGGTGGGTTGCCTGCGTGGTTATTGCTGGTCATCAAGGGCAGTTCGATCGACCGGTAAAACAGAGCTGGTCTGCGATGCCTTCCGCTTTCGCCACCTGCTGGGCAGACGCCGGTCCCACGCAGGGGGTGCCAGACATCGCCTGCGATAGCCCTCATCGAATGGAACTGCTTGGGGTGATGTTTAACTTCAGCCCAGACCTGACACAGTCGGGACTGGATGCACGCTGTAAAGAATGGGCGCGCACGGTCACGAATATGGCGGACGTGACGGCTGGTGACCAGTTGTTGATCCGAGCTGTGATGGAGGCTTCGCCGAAGGGGCAATTGGTGCCAGCCCTTGCTGGCGGGGATGGTGCATCCGATCGGGAATCCGATGGGTTTTACACCGTTTTTTCGGCGAACTGTGTTGCGGTACCTGCTGACGAAAACCGAGTGTTGATCGGCCCGCTGACATCGCTGGGAAACGGTCCGGTTCCATTCGGCTAGAGTGCGGTATCGCCGGGGCCGGGACCCCGCCAGCGCGAAGGGTTTGTGACCAACCGCCGCAGCCCTGAGGTGTTTGGGGTGCCCGCGGCGGGCCGCGGATAAACTCGGATGCATGCCGCCAAGCGAGGATTCCCAGCGTTGGAACACCGCCAACACGTCTCCCGGCCGGCGCCGGTGCAATCGATGAACCAGCGACGCGCCGGTGGCCTGGTATTGGTGGCTGCCCTTCTGGCGGTGGCAGCGATTTCGCTGATCGGTCAGGCTCTGCGACCCGTACCCGGAACCGCCTCCCCGGTGCCCGTCGCCGGCCCACCCAGTGTGGGGGACTGCCTGCTCGCCGCCCCGGTCCATCAAGAGGTTCCCACCCAGGCCTCCGACTCAGCAGAGCTGAGGGTCGACCGGGTACTGCAGCTGTCGGCGTGCTCGGGTTCCCGGTTTGGCGAGGTCTATCGGGTGGTGGAGTCGTTCACGAGCGTCAATCAACAACTGGATTTGTGCGCTGGCCTGACCGATTACACGGGGTGGCCTCTGCAGCGGTCGTCCGAGTTTTGGTCACCTGCCCCCTCGGTGTCGGTGACGTCCTCTGGGCCAGATGATCGGCAATGGGCGGCTGGCCAGCGGTGGGTGGCCTGCGTCGTGATGGCCGGGTTCTATGGATCCATCGCCTCCCCGGTGGGGCGGAGCCTCCCCGAAATGCCCGCCGCCTTTGCCACGTGTTACGGCACGGTCGAGGTACCTCGTTTTTCGCCGCAGGTCGATTGCGGCGGGGTCCATCGGATGGAGCTGTTCGGTACCAAATCTGTCATCGGAGCTCAGCAGTCGCAGGCGCAGCTGGACGCGAGCTGCCAAACGTGGGCCGGCATGGTGACGGGAATGCCGGAGGTGACCGCTGGTGGGCAACTCACCGTGCATGCGGTCGTCATTGACCCGATGGATTCGCAGGCAAGCGTCGATCCGTCGTCGCTGGCGGATGGCCAGATCACGTTCTCAATGTGCACTGCGACGCCGGCTAGTGACAAGCAGGTGCTTCTAGGCCCGTTGGCGTCACTGGGAAGCGCCCCGGTCCCGTTCGGCTGATGACGAATCAGCGGCGATGGGGCATAACGGTTTTGATCGCGGCTCTAGTGGGGCTCGCGACCATTTCGGTTGTTGGCCACGCACTACGGCCCGTTCCGGGGACCGCGTCGGCAGTTTCCCCGCCCGGCCCGCCCTCGGTGGGGGACTGTCTGTCCACCCCGGACTTTGCGGAGGGAATTGCGTTTTCTGAGTCAACTGCAGGACCCATTCGCGTTACTCAGGTGCTGCCGCTGGCCCCCTGCTCCGGTCCCCGCTTCGGAGAAGTGTTCGAGCTTCTCCCTGTTCTCACAGGCGCTGATCGGCAACGGGCAGTGTGTTCGGGACTCGATGCATTCGCCGGGCGGTCACCAGCGGTGCCCGGCCAAGAGTGGTCACCCGCGTCAGCGGTTTCGGTGGTGGCGACAGGTCCGAACGATCGGCAGTTCGCAGCTGGCCAGCGGTGGGTTGCCTGCGTCATTACTGCTGCGCTGCGGGGCCAATGGGACGGCCCGTCCCGGCAGCACTTCCCCGCGATACCGTCCGCGTTCGCCGCGTGTTTTGGGCGAGTGGGACCCCTACGATTTGCGCCTCTGGTTGACTGCAACAGCCCGCACCGGATGGAGGTGCTGGGCAGGATGCCTATCATTCACACTGGTCAGACCCAAAAAGACCTGGACACGACCTGTCAGCGATGGGCCAGCAAGGTCACCCTGATGCCGGAGGTGACGGCAGGTGGCCTGCTGTCGGTGCGTGCGCTGGTCATTGATCCGCAGGATTCGCAGGAGGTGATCGATCCAGCATCACTTGCTGAGGGTGAGAAGACTTTTGCGATGTGTATCGGTTTCCCGTCCGCTGAAGATCGCATGCTGGTGGGACCTCTCGCCTCGCTGGGCAGCGCGCCGGTCCCGATCGGCTGAGGAACAGACTTCCGGTCCCCCGCGGCCGCTGCGGATAAACTTGGACCATGCCCCCACGCGACCTCCCGGCGCCCCCGGATGGCAGCTGCCGGTCTGGCTTACAGGACCGGAGCGGCAGATGAATCAGCGTCGGACCGGGGCGTTGATTCTCGCGGCTGCCTTGCTGGCGTTGGTGGTGCTCTCAGCGGTGCAACAAGCAACCAAGCCCCTCCCCGGCGCAGCATCCGCGATTCCTATTGCGGCCCCGCCTTCGGTGGGTGACTGCCTACTCGAGCCAGCGGGGGGGCAAGGCGTCCAGCTCACCCCCACCAGCACCGTGCTGCGGCCGGATCAAGTGTTGTCCGTAGGTCCCTGTGTAGGGCTGCGCTACGGCGAGGTGGTCAAGGTGACGCCAGCTATTACCCGCACAGATGAGCAGGACTCTCTCTGCGTCAACTTGTACGACTATGTCGGGGTGAAGTTCAGCGGCGCCGGCTGGCGAACTCCGCTGTATCTGTCCAGCACCGTGATCGGACCTGACGACAGGCAGTTTGCAACCGGCCAAACGTGGGCTGCGTGCGTGGTGATTCCTTCCTTCGGCCAACCCTACGACGGGTCGGTGAAGGGTGCTGGCTCCGCGCTTCCGCCCAGTTTCGCCACTTGTTTTCCGGGGGCGCGAACAGCCGATTCGCTCCGAAGCGACTGCTACGGCCCGCATCGCAGGGAATTGCTGGGGGTGCGCTCGCTCCTCGCGCCCGGGATGACCCAAGCCGAACTCGACCAAACCTGCCAGGAGTGGGGGAGCAAGGTAACGGGTTTGCAGGACTTCACGGTGAGCGGTCAACTTCGACCTGCGACGGCAGTTTACGATTCCACCAACCTGTCCAGCACACTGTCGCCAGCCAACCTTCCGGGCGGACAGCCGTATTACGCAGAGTGTTTTGCCGAGCCCACGTCGCTGTCGCGATTGTTGACGGGACCGCTGTTATCGCTGGGCGACGGACCGCTACCGCTCAGTTAGGCGCGTTTGTTGGCCGCCCACAGGCTGAGCAGCGCTGCGGCGACCTCCGTGGGATCGGCCCCCAAATCGACCTTGCCAAAGACCAGCAGGCCATCGTCATCGAGGTCGATTTCTAGCGTCCTTGAGCTGACGCCCAAGCGGCTCCGTTGGGGTGTGCTGATGGCCGCGACCTGCGCCCATGTGACGGTGACCCGTCCCAGTGCGGTACCAATCACAAGACCGGACGCAGAAACTGTCAGCCGCTGCCGCATCATCAGGCCGACGCCCGTCATCAGCGCAAATATCAGGACCGCGGCCCCTGTGACGAGTTTGTCCACCGAGTTCACTGCTAAGAGCGACCACACGATGGCGCCTGCGGTGAGCGCGCCACCAGCTACGAGAAGCACGGTTTGCGGGCCCCAGATGTGCTGCGAATTCCCGGGGGGAGCCGCGATCGGTTCACTCACGTTTAGTCACCCACTATCGGAGTTGGTTCTTCGTCGGCGGCGAGAAGGTTGTCCACAGGAGTTATCAACATTGGGGATGAACTACACGCTTGTCATTAGGTGTCCGGCGGGCGAAGGCACTGAGATCACTAGGGGTGATTCACTTGAAGATAAGGTGAACCACCACGTCATCTGTGATTGGTTAGCGCCAGCGCATCGTCATCAGCAAACCGCTCACCATGAGGCCGAAGGCGATCGCGAAGTTCCAACTGCCCATCGAGTTCATAAACGGGATGTGTTCGCGCCAGAGGTAATACACCACGAGCCAGATCAGACCCACTAGCATTAGCCCGAGCATCACACTCATGTAAACAGGGCCGGAGGGGGTCGCGACCTTCGCGCGAAGCGCTGCGGCTTCGGAGGTCGACACCGAGGAAGTAGACCCGGAACCGGTGGTCTTCTTCCGAACCTTGGACTTAGGCATTGTGATTTCCTTTGAATTCGCAGGGGCTCGGCGCCGCAGTCAAGGCCACGGCTACGGGCACCTGAGAGTGGCTACAACGCGGACCACACTGCATGGCCGCGCAGGGCCCGCATCACTGGGACCGAACATTCTGTGCCCTAGCCTACGGGGTGCGGGTGACTAGATCAGTCCAATGCTGTTCCGCTGCGACACCGGTGACAACAACAGGGAGAACAGGGCGGGTGAAAAACGGCTGGGCCAGGCTTCGTGCGCGGGGTGCAACGGCAACCGACCACGCCGGCGACCTCGATGCAGGCCCCACCCCCGACCCAGTTTCCAGCCTTAGTTCTGCACGGACTACCGCTTGGCGGGTGGGGAGCGTGGTCGTGTGCGTGGCAGCGGGATTCATGCTGGGTACCGCTCACTCGTATTCTGGCGGCAAAGATATCAGGCCAAGAAATGTGGAGCTTGCCTCGCTGATCCGCAACGCTCAATCACAGGTGGCGCAGGGCGAAGCTGCCGCGAAATTTCTACAGACCGAGATCGACGGCGCTGCTGGGCAAGATGTGTCCCCGCAGGTAGATACCGAGCGGGCTCGCGCGGAGTCCCTCGCTGCGGCGGTCGGGCTGACCGAGGTGAGCGGCCCCGGCCTGGTCGTCACAATGACGGATGCGCCGCGAGACTCGAACGGCAACTACCCTCAGGGCGTCAACCCTGACGATTTAGTGGTGCACCAACAGGATGTGCAGTCCGTGGTCAATGCGATGTGGGCGGGTGGAGCCGAAGCAATGATGATTATGGACCAGCGGGTGATCGCAACGTCTGCTGTCCGCTGCATCGGCAATACTTTGCTTCTGCAGGGCAGGACGTATTCACCGCCGTTCGTGATCACTGCCATCGGTCCTGGTCCCGACATGAGGGCAGCCATTGAAGCGGAGCCCGGCGTCCGGTTATTTGAGCAATACGTGAAGGAATTCCAATTGGGTTTTGAAATTGAATCGTCGGCTGGCGTGACACTTCCCGCCTTCGACGGTCTCGTACGTATGACGTCTGCGCAAGAGGAGCCACAATGAGTACCCAAGATCCCACCGGCGGCGACGCCGGTGGCAGTCCCTTCGAGGGCGAGCGTCTGCCCCCGTACGCGCCTATCCCGAGCGGTTGGGTCGTGCCCCAACCGGAGGAAGGTACGCCGCAGCCGGGTAGCTCCACGCCTGAGGTCGGCTCGGTATCAAGCGGCGACGCTTCCTCTGATGCACAGCCGGGCGATGCTCCCGCAGAGGGAGGCCCTGCCAGCGGTGATGGCACAGGCGGCGCACTTTCAGGCGGCGCACTTTCAGGCGGCGCACTTTCGAGCGGCGCACCTTCGGATGACGATGTCGCGAGCGACATTCCCCCCGGCGTGGTTCCGATCAGCGAAGCGCCAGCGCAGGACATCGACACCGACGACGTCATCCCTGATGATGTCGAAGCCATCCCCGCGGTATCGGAAGCAGAGATTGCGGAGATTGCTGCTGCTGAAGCTGCCGAGGCGGCGGGTGCAGCCGAATCTGCCGAATCTGCCGCCCGAGAGGAGGCGGCTGCATTCGCGGAAGCAAGCGCCGATTCCACCACGGTTCTCCCCGTTATCCCCGCCGCCGGCGACACAAGCGCCACGCAGGCAATCGCCGGGTTCAGCGCGGCTTCTTTTGCCGCTTCGAGTTATGGCTCCAGTTTCGGAGCCGCTGCGGACAACACGCCAGCGAATTCACCATCCGAGGGCGATTACTCGACGTACGAGGACGCCGAGGAGCATGACGTATTTGCGGGCTGGGCCAGCCCCAACGACTCCGCAAGCAGCGGGGGTGCGAGCGGTACCAGCCGCCCTGCCGCTGCGGTCAGGGGCCGGGATCCAATTCGCACGGCAGCTCGCGGTATTGGTCAAACTCTCATCACCCTCGGCGTCGTCGTGCTGCTCTTCGTCGTCTACGAGGTCTATGTCACCGACCTTTTTGGCAAGCAAAAGCAGGAGGCGGTCAGCGAAGCTTTGGACCAACGCTGGGCAAGTGTTGAAGCTGCCACTGCTCCCGCTACGAGCACAGCTTCAGGCAGCGCCGAGCCGGGCACCACGGCGCCTGCCGCTCCGCCATTGCCAGAGGCACAGGTGGTCGACCCCGCAAAGCGGGTGCGCAGCTATGACACCAAGATTGGTGAAGGGTTCGCGAAGATCTTTATCCCCGCTCTCGGATCCGATTATCAGTACACCGTTGTTGAAGGCACGACGGTCGAAGATCTGTACGGAAACCCAGGCCACTACCAGGACACTCAGTACCCGGGCGAGCTCGGTAATTTCGCCGTCGCTGGCCACCGGGTGTCGAAGGGGTCGCCCTTCAACGCGCTGGATGTTCTCAACTCGTGCAACTCCATCATTATTGAAACGCAAAACGACTGGTTCGTGTACCGCGTTCTGCCGATGGCCGAGGAAACCGCGAACTGGGCAAGTACCGCACCCGGCAACCCGCAGTGCGCGGGTGTCGCGCCGCTCGACGGCGAGTATTCCGGCGTGACGGGCCGCGAGATTGTGCAGCCCTCGGATTACTCGCAGGTGCTGCCCATTCCGCACAGCAACTCGGGCGGGCCGCAAGCCCTGGCCGCCGCGACCCAACGGCTGGTCACCCTTACCACGTGCCACCCGCAGTTCTCCGACCGGGAGCGAATGATCGTGCACGGTGTTCTCGTCAAGAGTTACGCGAAGACAGACGGATTCCTTCCGCCAGAACTGAACGAGGTATAGCCCATGTACAGCTTCATTTGGCGTCATTTGCCAGGGCCCGCGGCGGCCAAGTTCGCTCAATCGATCTTGCTGTTCCTCATCGTCACCGCGTTGCTCTTTTTTGTGATTTTTCCGTGGGCTGAGCCGTACCTGCCCTTCGATCAAGTCCAGGTTGGCCAGTAACACCCAGTCGGCCTACGCTTCATGCTGTGGAAACACACTGCGCCGCAAGCCTTCCGCTTCAGTAGAGCGAGAGTGCTCTCGGCGCAGTGTGTTTCGTTTCCTCGTAGGCTAGGCGCGGAAGGCTTCGGGGCGTTCCGTCGGGGCCTGCGCTAAAGCCTCAAGGGCGTCCACTCGGCCGAAATCCTTGCCGTAGACGGGGGTCCCGGGTTGTTGGCGCCATGACTCCTCTAGGGCGCCGCCATCGATGGGTTCGAATCCGAGTTCAGAAATCAGCGCGAACACGATGTCCTTTGCTGGACCATCCTCGCCGGCGATGGGGAGGGCGATGCGGTCCGGCCTATCTGCGCCCTTGGACTTATCCCGCAGGTGCTTCCACCAAATCCCGTTGAAGGCTTTATAGACCGGCACTCCGAGATGCTTGCTCACCCAAAGGCTTTCGGGTAAACCGTCTTCGATCTCCGCGATCAATCCGTCGCGTTCTTTGGGGTAATAGTTGTTGGTCTCGATCACCACTACTCCGGGGTTGGCTCCAGCCAGCACATCCGAGGCGAGCTGCGGGACATTCTTCTGGGGAATACTGATGATCACGAGATCTGCTCCCTTGGCAGCCTCGCCGGCCCAAGTGGCCACCGCGCCAGATTCGGCGGCCAACTCCGCCAGCGTCTCAGGGGCGCGGGAGTTGGAAACGCGTACTTCGTGGCCCAGCGCCCTGAGCTTGCGGGTGAGCGTTCCGCCGATAAAGCCGGCGCCGATAATTCCTATTTTCATCTGTGGCTCTTTCATGAAGTGGTTGGACCGCTAGAAGTTTCGTCTCTGATGCCTCCCAGATGGTTGAACGCGGCGTCGGCGCGCGGTATTCCGGGCCGCTATCCTGCTCCGCTCGCCCATGCGAGCAGTCGCCGAAGGCCCACCTTCCGTGGCTTTATCTATTAATGTGATGAGATTCGTATTCAGGCGACCGAAACTCCTGGGCCGCGATAGATGACAGCGGCATCATTTGGCACGAACCTACTTAATGGGGTGATCAGTGGAGGGTACTCACACAGACATCCCAGATACATCCGGATCGGCAAAGCCGCCGCAGTTGTCGGACGTTGCCGCAATTGCGCAGGTCAGCGTCGGGCTTGCCAGCCGGGTACTCCGCGGTGATTCGACTTTGAGGGCGCGACCGGAAACCCGCGAACGCGTGCTGAACGCCGCAGCTCTGCTCCAGTACACGCCCCACCGCTCGGCCCAGGCGCTCCGGGGGCAATCGACCGGCACGTTTGGCCTGGTCGTTCACGACATCGGGAACCCTATTTACGCGGAGATCATCAAAGGGGCCCAGGACGCGGCTTCGGCTGCAGGATTCGGCCTCTTCCTTGCCGATGCGGACGATATTTCTGCGCGTGATGCCGCTTACCAGTCTTTGGTGGCGCCCGGACGCGTGGACGGGTTGCTGCTGCAAGCGGGTGGTTACGAAAGAGACGAAGCGCTGACCAGCGCGTTAAAGTCGCGCCGCCCGTTGGTGCTGGTCAACTCAACATCCCCGCTGGAAGTGCCAGCTGTCCACATGGATAACGAAGCAGCTGCCCGACTGGCCGCGGCCCATCTTCTTGATGCGGGGCATCGCGACATCGCGTTCGTGGGTGGCTGGATGGGCTCGCCAACATCCAGCGCCCGTGTAGCCGGCTTAACGAGCGCGATGCGCGAAGCGGGACTGCCCGCTCCCTTGGAGTTCGATGCGGGTTGGGACATGGCGGCGGGGCGCCGGGCGATGGCGAACATAGCGGAAAGCGCTGTCCTCCCAACTGCTTTGCTAGTGTCCAATACCTTTGTGGCCGTGGGCGTCCTGACTGAGGCACGCCTACGAGGCATCGCCATCCCGGGTGATCTGAGCGTGATTGCTTTCCACGATGTGTGGCTGGCGGAAGCTGCCTATCCCGCGCTGACGGTGGTGTCGACTCCGTTGCGCGAGATGGGGACAATTGCCGTAGATGCATTGGTACGTTTGACCCAGGGTTTTGAGGTGGGTTCCACCTGTGTCACCTCTCCCGGACTACACATCGTGCTCCGCTCCAGCACGGGGCCGCCTCGGACGCGGCAGCGGCAGATCTGAGAAATTTTCAGGAAAATTCTTGACATGGCAATCAATGCTCGTTATTTTCTTCAGTAGTGGTACAACGATTTACCAAACACCAAGGGTTCCCTGTTGTGCACTACCGGTAGCTCGGGGTGTCGATCTCCAACGGTGAACGGATAGCGCAAGCGTCCAACGACGGACGTCTTAGTACGTAGGCCCATTGATGTACTTCGCAGGGCAGGCCAATGGCGGACTTCCATAAAAGCACTTCTCGCACCGCACTTCCCACGGCGTAGGCGAAGAGGGGAACGATATGACACGGTTACGGATCGCTTATCGCGCCTTTGACGGTTTTCAGCGCGCACTAGAGCGGCAGGCAAGCACATTCGCCCTGCCCGGTGTCGAGATAGAAGCCGTGGCAATGGATCCCCCATCGTTGTCACTATTGCTGCTTGACTCGGGTGCACTAGCCAGTGACGGGTGGGATGTGGTCATGGTGCTGACAGATTGGATTCCACAACTCGTGGCGGCGGGCTCCCTGCGTGCGCTGGACTCGTGGCTCGAGAAGGACACCCTCACCGACTGGCCAGGAGATTTTCACGACGGCGTGCGCAGATTGGCGGTGGGTCCTGATGGGCGCACCTACGCTTTGCCCTATCACGACGGACCTCAGGCGCTTGTTTATCGCTGCGACCTCTTCAGCGATCCGGTCGAACAGCGTATGTTCGTCACGCGTTTCGGATACCCCTTGCAGGTGCCCACAACGTGGCGTCAGTTCCTCGACGTGGCAACGCATTTCACTCGTCCGGAGGAGAACCTAGCGGGCTGTGTGATGGCAGGATTTCCCGACGCGCACAACACGGTCTATGACTTTTTCATCCATTTGTGGGGTCACGGCGGTGAGATTCTCGGCACCGACGGCCCGATGTTCGACAGTGACGCCGGGGTCATAGCACTGTCTTGGCTGCGAGATTTGATGCGATCGGGGTCGACCCAATCTGATCCATTAGACACCGACAGCGTCGCTGCGGGTGAGGTTTTCGCCGCCGGTGGCGCTGCGATGATGTGGAATTGGCTCGGTTTTGCCGTTACTGCCGAACTCGACGGGTCACCGATCCAGGGGCGGGTGGGAGTTGCTCCGATGCCCGCGGTATCCGATCCGCCCGGCCCCACGTTGAGTTTGTACTGGACGCTCGCGATCCCCGTGGGCGCCCGCGACCCGGATCTGTCCTGGCAGTTTCTCGAGCACGTTGCGCAGCCGGCGGGCGACAAGATCACTGCTGAAGCCGGAGCGGTAGCTGTGCGTCTGTCGAGTTGGAACTCATCGGATCTGCACAAGAAATTTGGCGCATACCGGGTGATTGAAAGTGCTCACGACCACGCCCGGAACCTGCCAGCGACTCGCTATTACCCGGCCATCAGTGAGGCTTTGAACACTGCCATCGACAACGTCTACCGGCACGACGCCGACCCCGCAGCCGAACTCGCCATCGCTGCTAACTTGGTGCGGATCGCCATGCAATCGGAGGTCCCCTCATGAGCTTCGCCAGCGATCTTGAGAAAGCGGTGGCACCGCCAGCGTTGTCCGAGCAGGCTCGCCAACTCGGAATCGGCGTCGTAGGTTGCGGGTCGATCGTCAGAGCCGCGCACCTGCCTGCCTACCGGAAAGCCGGATTGAACGTGGTGGCGGTAGTGGATCGCGACGAGGCGCGGAGCGCGGGCGTGGCAGAGCAATTCGGCATTGGAAGGACGTACGCCTCGGTGGCGGAAATGCTCGCCAATCCGGCAATCGCAGTGCTAGACATCGCGGTGGATCCGGAGTCGCAGGCCGATATTGCCGCGGCAGCGATTGCGCGCGGCAAGCACCTGCTGTGCCAAAAGCCTTTCTCCGAATCCTTCTCCACCGCAACGACACTCGTGGAACGCGCTGAAAGCGCCGGTGTACTTCTGGCCGTAAATCAGCAGATGCGTTGGGAGCAACTGGTCCGAGGAATTAAATTCCTCATTGACAACGGTGCACTCGGGACGATCTACGACGTCTTCATCGATATCGATGTCAGAACGGACTTCGCGTCGTGGCCCTTGATGGCGCCCCGTCCCCGACTCGAGCTGTTCTATCACTCGATTCATCACCTTGATTCGCTGCGTTTTCTGATGGGAGAGTGTGTTGACGTGTCTGCCTCATTGAGCCGGCATCCGCTTCAAACAATCCCGGGCGAAACCCGCTCGCTGGTTCACCTGCGCTACGCAGAGGGCGCCACGGCCAGTATTCGGACGGACCACAACAACTGGTCCGACGACCCGCGTGCCCTGATTCACGTTCGCGGCACCGAGGGATCCATCGATGGCGAGTTGGGGTTGCTCTACGACTACCCGAACGGCCGGCCCGATAGGTTGGTCTTGCGACGCAAGGACGGAACCGTCGAGCACCACGAGTTTAGTGGGAGTTGGGTCCCTGACGCGTTTGTCGCCAGTATGTCCGACCTGCTCGGCGCCATTGATGGCCTGCGAGAGCCATCAGCCAGTGGGCGTGACAATCTCGAGACGCTGCGGTTGGTCCATGCAGCCTATCTCTCGAATGAGCGCGGAACCCGCGTCGACTGTGGCGGTTTCACCCCTGACGAAAGCGAGCCACCGGCATGAGCGCCCAGGTGCGGCCACTGGATGGCCTCGTAGTTTTAGACCTGAGTCAATTTCTCGCCGGACCCACGGCCGCCGCCAGGCTGGCCGACCTTGGCGCATGCGTAATTAAGGTGGAGCGATACCCCGACGGTGACCCGTCGCGGGCGATGGTCGTTGCGAAAGACATGGATTCCGGCGGCGATAGCCTCATCTTCCACGCCATCAACCGTGGTAAGACGAGCTTGCTGGTCAACCTGAAATCGGCAGAAGGGTTGAGCCGAGTCCGGGAGCTCATTTCCACGGCTGATGTGCTGATTGAAAGCTATCGACCAGGCGTCATGGAAAGACTGGGCCTGTCGGTGGAACAGGTACATGAACTCAACCCGTCGCTGGTCTACGGACGGATTACCGGCTACGGCTCCGAAGGGCCATGGACTGGACGTCCCGGCCAAGACCTGTTGGTGCAGGCCCTTTCTGGCCTCTGTTGGCTGCAAGGAGTCGACGGCAGCGACCCTACTCCCATCGGATTCTCCATCGTCGACGCCGCGGCCGGTTCAGCGTTGACACAGGGCATTTTGGCCGCGTTGTTGCGACGAGCACGAGGCTTGTCTGTTGGCGGACTGGTGGAAGTCAGCCTGCTCGAGAGCGCCATCGATCTCCAGTTCGAAGTGCTGACGTTGCACCTAAATCAGAAGGCACTTGAGCAACCGCCGCGAAGCGCCGTCAACCCGGCGCACCCCTACTTGGCGGCGCCGTACGGCATATATCGGTGCTCCGACGGCTGGCTCGCTGTGGCAATGGGAGGGGTGGATGCGCTCGGAAAGTGTTTGGGTGATGCGTATTTGGCGCAGCTGAACGATTCAAAAGTGTGGTGGAGCGAGCGCGACACCATCAAAAGGCGGGTCGGTGAAGTGCTTGTTGAATTTCGTGTCCAGGACGCCTTGAACAGGTTGCTCGAAGCCGGTTTATGGGCGTCGGAAGTCCTCGGCTGGAACGAGCTGGTCCAGCACCCGGGGTTCGAAGCGTTAGATCTGCTTCAGAAATTGGTGCGTGAGGACGGCACGAGCGTGACGACCACCCGATGCCCCTACCGCATCGATGGTCAGGTTCTGACCGCGCCACTGCCGGCGCCGGTGCTTGGTTCTGCCGGAACTATCGATTAGGAAACCCATGAACACCGTCAGCCGCTTTTATCAGGATTACGAGATTGGCGCCGAGCGCGCAACTCTCGGCCGTACCATCACCGAGACCGACATCGTGATTCACGCCGGACAAACGGGGGATTTTTTTCCACACCATATGGACGCCGAGTGGAGTGCGACGCAGGAGTTCGGTGAGCGCATCGCCCACGGCACGCTGGTGCTTTCTGTCGCGGTCGGCATGACCGCATCGGAGATCAACACCGAGGCATTTAGCTACGGATACGACCGTATCCGCTTCATCCGCGCCGTCCGGATCGGGGACACGCTGACCGTGACGGCATCCATCACGGGGCTTCGAGATCACCCGCGACGCCAAGAGCACGGCATTGTCGAAGAGACCGTGACCGCAACAAACCAACACGGCGAAGCCGTGTTGTCGCTTGTCCACCTGTACATGGTCAACAAACGAGACCACCAATGACGGTCGTCCAAGTCCACGTACTTATCCAAAGGAGAAGGAACATGAAGTTCAAAACAGCGGCGATTAGCGCGGTCGCGGTCATGACGACATTGGCCGCGTGCTCATCCAGCGATTCCGCGGCCCCTAGCAGCAGTTCGAGCATGGCCCCGGCGAGCAGTTCCAGCGCGGCGCCGGCGAGCAGCTCTAGCGCCGCCCCGGCAGCAAGTTCGGAAACCTCGGCTCCGGCAGCAAGTTCGGCCGCCCCAGCTCCCGGCAAGAAGTACACGATCGGCATCTCCAACCAGGGCTTGTCCGTTACCTTTCCCGCCGCCATCGGCAAGGGGATCGCGGACGAGGCCAAGGCTATGGGGTTCGACGTAGTCGAACTTGACGCACAGTTCAATGCCGACAAGCAGGTCAACGACGTGCAGGACCTCATCTCGCAAAAGGTTGACGGCATCCTGCTGATCCCAGTCGATGCTGGACTCTCCACCAGGCTGGTCGACGCAGCGGTCAAGGCCGGAATCCCGATTGCTAGCGTGCACGGTCAGGTCGGCGCCGACCGCCCCCTCGCCGACGTCTACAAGGGACTGGATTTCCTGTACATCGAGGACGAAGTGGCAGCCGGAGCCACAGCAGGGAAAATCGCAGTGGATCAAATGCCAGCGGGCGGCAAGGTGGCAATCATTGAGGGCCAAGCTGGCTTTGCGGAGGTGCAACTGCGTGCCCAAGACTTCAAGACGACTTTAGAGAAGACAGGCAAGTTCGAGTTCGTGGCAAACCAACCAGGAGATTGGACCGCCGAGAAGGCCCAGGCGGCTTGCCAGGGGATCCTTGCTGCGCAGCCGGACATCGCGCTGTTCTATGCCCAGTCGGATGATATGGGCGTTGGCTGCTCGAAGGCAGTGAAGGCCGCCAACAGTGCAGCGAAGGTCATCGGTGTTGGTGGATCCAAGACCGGAATTGAAGCCGTCGCCAACGGCGACATGCTGGGAACCGTGTGCTACAAGCCATTCTCGTCGGGTCAAGAAGCTGTAAAGCTCTTCGCCAAGGTGCTCGAGGGCACGTGGACCGAGCCGGGCAAGCTGATCACCTACGACACGCCGGGCATCACCAAGGCAAACGTCGACAGCTGTACCCCGCAGTGGTAGTCGACTGATGGGAAACGACGAGACCGTGCACGAACACCGAGAGTTCGCAGACATACTCGATATGCGCGACGTGCATATGACGTACGCAAGTGGCACCGTTGCGTTATCGGGTGCGAGCCTTCGTGTTGGAGCGGGCACGGTGCACGGTCTCGTCGGTGCCAACGGCGCCGGAAAATCGACTCTCATCAAAATTTTGTCCGGAGCGCAAGCGGCCACCTCGGGCTCTATTCAATTCCGCGGGAAAACAGTTTCCTGGCCCAATCCCGCGGCAGCGCAAGCCGCTGGTGTGGCGACGGTTTACCAAGACACTCCTTTGGTTCCAACCCTGTCGGTCTTGGAGAACGCTTTTCTCGGACGGCGCGGAATGTGGCGCTCGCCTTCCACGCTGCGAAACCAGCTCGGTGCCCTGTTGGCCCAGATCGGACTCCACATCGATGTCGACACATTGGTGTCGGACCTGTCCATCGGGTCTAGGCAAATGGTGGCTTTGGTTCAAGCACTCGCCTGCGGCGCGCAACTGATTGTCATGGACGAGCCGACCGCTTCTCTTGCCGAGAGTGAGCGCCAAATGGTATTTGATGCCGTGCGGGAGGTGGCGGCCGCTGGAAAATCCGTGTTGTACGTTACGCATTTCCTTGATGAAATCTTTGAGCTGACATCGGAGTTGACCGTCATCCGGGATGGCAGGACTGTGTTGGCCGCCCCAACGGCCTCGGTTTCCGAGGACGAGTTGGTTCAGTCCATTCTCGGCAAGAAGGCTCTGTCCGAGATCTCAAAAAAACACAGCACAGTGGGAGAGACAGCAGTACTGCAGGTGCGTGGTGTGAGTACGGGGCAAGGCCTGAAGGAAGTTGACCTCACGGTACGTGAAGGCGAAATTCTAGGCATTGCAGGTCTTCTCGGAAGCGGTCGCTCTGAAGTGTTACATGCTATTTTTGGCGCCGACCCGCGTAGCGCCGGCTCCATCCAATTGGATGGGCGCGAAGTTCCAGCGAACGTCGGCAAGGCGGTCCATCGGGGCATCGCGCTGGTTCCGGAGGATCGCAAGTCCCAAGGTATTTTCCCTGGGTGGGAGATCTGGCGCACCACCAGCTTGCCTGACTTGGGCAATCTGTCGTGGAAGTCCCTTGTGTTGCGACCTTCTCACGAGCAACACCGGGCACAACGGGCCATTTCCGACTTGGGCATCCGGGCGGTGGACAGCGATGTGTGCACCGACGCACTCAGTGGCGGCAATGCCCAGAAAGTGATGTTCGGCAAATGGTTGTACGGGGACGTCCGGCTGCTGCTGCTGGACGAGCCGACAGCGGGTGTTGATGTGGGAGCGAAAGCCGATATCTTCTCCCTCATTCGTGGTTTCGCGGCCGCAGGCAACGCCGTCATCATCGTTGCCTCCGAGTTCGAGGAGCTCCTGCGGATCGCCGACCGCGTGATAGTTGTGCGGCACGGCCGGTGTATTGCGGAGCGAGATGCTGCAGACACCAACGAACACGAATTGCTTGCTTTGGCCAGCGGGCTCACCACACAGACCGGGAGACAGACACTATGACGGCGACCAAGGCATGGCTACCTCCCCTGCGCGCGTTGAGTTTGCAACGAGCGGGTGTGGTGTACGCGCTGGCGCTGTTGGTCGCGGGACTACAGACGTATAGCCTCATCGTCGGACGCGCTCCGTATCTCACCGCTGACAACGTCGCTAATGTTCTTGAACAAACCAGCTTGGTGGCGATCATGGCGGTCTTCATGACGATCGTGCTCATCACCGGGAACTTCGATTTGTCAGTGGGGGCAACCGCCGCCCTTTCTGGAGCGGTCGCGCTGAAGGTGCTCGACTCTTTGGGTGCTCCTTTGGCTTTCCTGGTGGCGGTACTAGTGGGGTTAGCTATTGGGCTGCTCAACGGTGTGCTTGTCCAATTCGTCGGCGTCAATGCTTTTATCGTCACGTTGGGGACCTTGACAGCTGGCCGCGGGGCGTTGCTGCTCCTCACCGATGGCCGGACAGTCACCGCTGACAGCGATGCTTTCGTCACGTTGGAGTCCGGTGACTACCAGCTTCCTATCGCGCTCGGCTACGTGAGCGCCGCGGCGCTGGTGGGAGGGGCAGTATTCCTGTGCCTGCGTCGTACTGCGCGAGGCGATGTGGCTCGACTCGGCGGCCCAGTCATTCCCCTGGCTATATCGGGCGCAGCGCTCCTAGGAGTTGCCGTATATGCCCCCCGTCTTCTCAGGCTCCCCACCTCGGTGTGGATCATGATCGCGCTGACGGCCATTGTTGGATCCATCCTCCGGTTCACCGTCGTAGGTCGGCGGGTCTATGCCACCGGCGGCAATGTAGAGGCGGCGCGCCTGGCGGGGATCAACGTCGCGCGTTACCGCGTCGCGGCCTTCATGCTGAACGGGGCAGCGGCGGCCGTAGTGGGTGTCTTGTACGCCGGGAAACTGGGCGCCATCAACCCGCAGGCGTTGCAAGGAATAGAACTCACCATCCTGGCAGCGGCGATCTTGGGCGGCACGTCGCTTCTCGGTGGGTTGGGATCGGTGGCGAAGTCCGTCATTGGCGCACTGATTCTCTTTGTGCTGGCGAATGGGTTCAATATTTTGAACCTCGGCGCGAACTGGCAGGGCTTGGTGCAAGGCGTGGTGATCGTGGCCGCCGCGACGATCTACACAGCCGCTGGCCGCAAACGCCGGAAAGTGGCTGGTCCGGCTGTCTCGGAAACGCCTCCCGTTAAGCCGCCCAACCAGATTGCGAGCTAACCGAGATGTCCGTCCGCGAGATGTCCACCACTGATGAGGCGATCGTCCTCCGAGGGGTCACCTGGGGCCACACCCGCGGACTTCTGCCCGTCATTGGCGCGAGTTCTGCGTGGGCCGACAGGACTGCGGACCGCGTCGCGGTGATCTGGGAGGCGCGAAGCCTCTGGGACTTTGGCGAAGGTGATTTGACGTCGATTGCGCAGCAATATGACCTGATGGTGATCGACCACCCGCTCGTCGGTGATGCTGTATCCCAAGGCTTGCTCGTCGATCTTGCTGGCGACGCGGCCTTCGTTGCCGAGGCGCACGCGGACAGCGTGGGCGATAGCCAGCGGACCTACTGCGCCGACGGCGCGGTCTGGGCGCTGCCAGTCGACGCGGCCTGCCAGGTTGCGGCTTGGCGTCCAGACCTTTTCGAGAATGTAGGTGTGGCAGTGCCAACAACTTTGGCCGAAGTCCACGCGCTGCCTGTTGCGTTGCCGATCGCGATGGCTGCGGCGCCAGTCGATGTGTGGTGCATGTGGCTCGCCCTGTGCATTGGTGCCGGCGAAGAGCCACTGCGCTCCGAGGGTCGCGCAGTCACGCGGGAGGTTGCCACCGCCGCTTATGACGAACTCGAGCGCTTGGTTCAGCGTGCGGGGCCAGAGTGGTTGGGGCGCAATCCGATCGACGTATTGCGAATGCTGAGCAGCGGCGATAGAGCTGCCTACATTCCTTTTGTGTTCGGCTACAGCAACTACTCCCGCCCGGGATACAGCCGCAATTTGCTACGTTTCGGCCCGTCGCCATCGTCCTCGCGAACGCCTGCAACTACGGTTCTGGGAGGCGCGGGCGTAGCTGTGTCCGGCGTCAGTCCGCACCGCGAAGACGCCATCGACCTCGCCAGATGGCTCGCTTCCAAAGAATGTCAGAGTGGCCCTTATCTGGAGGCGGGAGGTCAGCCGGGTCGGTTGTCGGCGTGGCGTAGCCCCCTGGGACAGATGCTTGCCGGGACGTACTTTTCAGACACCGAGGCCGCGCTGCAAAGGGCATACCATCGCCCAATCTCGGTCGGGATGCGCAGGTTCCAGACCCTAGCGGGCGACCGCCTGTTGGCCGCGCTGCGGGCTCACGAGCGTCCCGATGCAGTCATCGATGACATCGACCGATGGTGGGCAACAGTGGGATCGCCCGCTGGTGACCGACCCCTGGAGTAAGCGCCGTTCGGGGCGACGCCGCTATCGGGTGGACGCCAATGCGAGGAAGCCAGTTCGGGAATGAAAACGAGGTGCAGCTGATGCGGCACCGTGAGGGAATGTGGATCACCGATGAGCGTTAACGAGATCGCGTCAGTCGACGGAACAGTAGCGAAGGTCGTCATCGCGGGAGAGGCGGACCCGGCGTGGGTCCTTTCGCAGGGCGCCCAGTGGCATCGGCTGCCCGCGGACACGTCATTGGCGAGCCTTCTGGCGCTTTCCAGCGCGGACTTGGCGTCGGTGCTTGCCAGCCCGCACCCAAAAATCGACCTTGCCGCCAATGCTGTCGAACTGTGCCCACCCGTCGATACCACCACCGAAATCTGGGCAGCCGGGGTGACGTACCTTCAGTCTCAGCAGGCCCGGACTGCCGAGAGCGCTGTGCCGGACGTGTACGACCGGGTCTACGAGGCGGACCGGCCGGAACTGTTTTTCAAGAGTATCGGCTGGAAAGCCAGTGGCCCCGGTGATCCCGTGGCGGTCCGGGACGACTCGGGGTGGAACGTCCCCGAACCCGAACTGGCGCTCGTGGTTAACTCTCGCGGCGAGATCGTCGCACTCACCATCTGCAATGATGTGAGTTCGCGGTCCATCGAGGGCGAGAACCCGCTATACCTGCCGCAGGCGAAGGTGTATCTCGGCAGTTGCGCGATTGGCCCATGGTTGGTCCCCGTTTCCTCGGTGGATCCGCACAACCTTGAAATCTCCATGACCATTACCCGCGACGGCGCGGTGATCTGGTCCGATCGCACCAGCACCGCCAAGCTAAAGCGGACCATCCAGGAACTGGTAGACGCGCTCTTCACAGCAGCGGTTTACCCGGAGGGTGCGATCCTCTCGACTGGAACCTGCCTTGTTCCCGCCGACCCGTTTACTCTGATGCCAGGCGACAGCGTGGAGATCTCGATTGAGGGGATCGGGACCCTGACCAACCTCGTTCTCGCTACCTCGGATTCGGAGATGGTAGCGACCATCGCCGCACGCCGCCCGAATAGAGCTGGTGGTGTTGCCTAGCTGCGCTGGCCTTTGCGCGCGAACTGCTGGGATCTCCGTATGGCGACCTGCAGGTACATCGGTCCGGGTAACCCGCGTTGGGTGCTATCTGGGAAACTGGACCTCGTGAACAACCCCGCACGCGCCACGATCTTGGTGGTCGACAACTACGACTCGTTTGTCTACAACCTCGTGCAGTACTTAGAGCAACTCGGCGCCACCTGCGTGGTGCGCCGCAATGACGAGGTCACGCCGCAAGAAGTGCTGACCCTGGGCGCTGGCGGTGGCTCCGTTGACGGGGTTTTGCTCTCGCCCGGCCCCGGGGTGCCAGCAGAGGCTGGCGTCACCGAAGACATGATCACGTTCTGCGCGGGCAAGGTCCCGGTACTCGGTGTCTGCTTGGGACATCAAGCGATAGCGGAAGTATTTGGCGGCGTCGTGGATCGCGCACCCGAGCTGCTCCATGGCCGGACCTCATTGGTGCACCACAACAGCGCCGGAGTGTTCGAGGACCTGCCGGATCCCTTTACTGCCACCAGGTATCACTCCTTAGCCGTCGTTGACTCCACGGTGCCCGAGGTTCTGGAAGTCACGGCCCGGACTGAGGGCGGGGTGATTATGGGGTTGCGTCATCGGGTGTACGCGATCGAAGGCGTCCAATTCCATCCCGAGTCGGTGTTGACCCAGGGCGGCCACCGGATGTTGGCGTCCTGGTTAGCCGAATGCGGCTTTCCACAGGCCCGTGACGCCGTCGCGGCCCTCGAGCAGGACGTCGAAGCCCTTCGAGTGTCCGCGCTCTGAAAAACGTTTACTAAGCTGGCCAGGAGGTAAGCATCCAGACGAGGGCCCCAGCGTTGGCCAACGCGGTGATCGCCGGGCCGAATGTCTTTACTCTGTCAGATATCATACGACCGATCGCCGCATCGAATCCCTGAACCAGAATCATCGCCAGTGCGGCTGCGGCTTCGGACGCGATTGACCCAATCAACATGCCGGTGACAGCCAGGACGGAAAGCGCCATCAATGCTTCTCGCCAATGCGTACATCGATGGAATCCGAGACTCACCGGTCGCAGTTCGGAGCCCGACGAGAGCATACATGCCATTCGCGAGAAAACTGACCACGGTTACTGATGCACAGATCCAAAATGCAGCTGATACAGGCTCGCCTTCTGGGCGGGAGCCGCGCAATGGCTGGCTACGGCAAACCGAAAAATTAAATTCCGCTATCCGAAATTCACGCAGCAGATCAGAATACTGACATAAACCTGCACCCGCTCAGCTTTGGTGCTGGGCGGGTGCAGGCTTATGTTCTATGTGGTGCCCGTGTCAGGCGCGGCGTCGAGCAACGAGTAGCGTGCCAGCGCCTAAGCCCATCAACAGCAGCGCCCAAGGCAACAATGTGTCGGTGTGGCTTCCCGTTTCGGGCAAGTATTTCGTTGGAGCCGGTGGTTTGCCGTTGGCAGCACCCCCCGCGACTGCAAGTGAGCTCGTGTTATTGCCGCCTCCGTCTAACTTTGGTGCGGTAGATGAGGTGGGAGACGTTGTGGAAGCGCTCATTGGCGGCGACGGTGTCGTCGACGAAGTTGGTGTTTGGGTTGAAGTAGTGGGCGGGGTGGTTGTGGGCGGGGTGGTTGTGGGCGGCGTGGTTGTGGGCGGCGTGGTTGTGGGCGGCGTGGTTGTGGGCGGCGTTACCGTGACCTGGGCGGGATCGTCGTCGGTAACCGTGTTCTTTTCCAAATCGATCGCCGTGACGGTCGCTGTATTGACGTAACCGGCTGAGATTGATTCTGGGCACAGGAAAGTGAACGAGGCTCCAGGATCGAGCGCAGCGGGTATCACCTGAGCGACGACGCATGCCTGCAGAGTCGCATCAGTGAGCTTGATCGATGTCAAAGTCTGCTGCCCGCTGTTGGTGACTACCAGTTTCCATTGCACGAGACCGCTCAAGCCGACGGAGTAGGAATCGCTATATGGTCCGCCGGTAGCGCCAACAGTTTTGTCGATCGTAATGCTGGAGGCTCCAACGAATCCGAAGTCAACCGTCAGATTAACATCCCTGTCGGGTAAATCTGTCTTGTTGGGTGATGTTTGCCCCAAGGGTGAACCCCCAGTCAGCAAGCTGACGACACCGGACTTCACGCCGTTGAGCGCCGGGTTGACGCCGGTGGCCTGATGATCTTTTCCTTCATCGGATCCGTTGCTGGGATCGGCGACGCCGGCGGGGGCGGCCTTTTTACCCGCTAACGGTCCACCATTTGCGAAATTAATGGAGGGTAAGAAAACGAAGTAGGAGCCGGGGGCTAAT
This sequence comes from Nakamurella antarctica, assembly GCF_003860405.1. NCBI lineage: Bacteria > Bacillati > Actinomycetota > Actinomycetes > Nakamurellales > Nakamurellaceae > Nakamurella > Nakamurella antarctica. Next base: position 188,189 of record NZ_CP034170.1, read on the forward strand.
CCCTTGACGAACCAGCGGCCATCGCTGCCAGTGATTGCGCTGCCGGCGGGGGAATCAGTACCTGGCACCTTTCCTGCGGCATAGATCTGGACGGCGACGCCCGGAACTCCTGGTTCGCCGGCATCAGCGACCCCGTTGTAGTTCGTGTCCAGAAAGACGAAATCGCCGATGGCTACCTGTCGGATTTGTGGCTGAATTTGGGCGCTGAAGAATACCGGCAGAGCAATGTCGCCGAATCGGGCTTCCCAAGAATTTTTGTAAATGTCCCCAGGCTTCGCGGCTGCCGTGGTTTGGAAGTTCAGCAGAATGCTGAAGTTTCCGGATTTTGCGGGCAGAAAAGCTGGGTTGGTGCTGTTGCCCACAAAGCGCAAAGCTGTGACCGCCGATAGAGTGACGCCGGGGCAGGTTGAGGCCGCCACAGCTGCGAACGTGCACGGCCATTGTGTCGAACCTAGTGCGGCCGCAGAAGCGGGGTCTACCCGGCCGTCGAGGGTGGCGCCGTCGAGTGCGTCCAGGGCGCCGGGCGCAGTGGTCGAAACCCACGCCACCTCGCCTTTTGATGAAGGTGTGATGTTTTTGAGAGTGAGACTTCCAGGGGTAACGACGCTGCCCCGCGTGTCACCAGCGTAGGGAAGGATATCGATGGCGTCGAAGCTGTTCAGGTCGGTTGCGGAGTTGTTGGCGAAATCCAGTTTGTAGGTTGCAACGTCGCCAGCATCAAGCAGCGGGGTGAGGGCCGCTTTAGAAATCACGGCTTGGTTGCTGCCATTTACGTCGACAGTATTGGCTGACAGGGTGTAATTATTGCTGTATCCCCCGATTTCGTCTGGGGTTTGGATTGGAAGTCCTGCCCTATCTGGCGAGTTGACGGAAACATAATTTGTGTAGCTCCCAGTTGCTACTGCTCCGCCAATTTGTGCTTTATAGGAGATAACCGCTCTCTTCGTCCACGGCATATCGCCAAGCTTCCACGTCATAGTTTGGTGGCCTGTCGCATCGAAGGCGAGAGTCGGCTCTGCGGTCGCTGGTGCTGCGGGGTAGGACAGGGGTGTCTGAAATTTCGCGCTGCCGGGAACATAAGTGAAACCCAGCGGCAATGTGTCTGTGGCAGTCACGTCACTGGTGCTGCCTGCGCCTGCGCCATCTTCGAAAAGGTACCCGGACGACTCCGCTGGCTGGGATTGGACTGTCACAGTCCAAGGGACGTTATCGCCTACCCCGTAAGTAGTCCCAGCGCCGTCATCATTGGACTTTCCGACGAAGACTGCGCCCCGAATTAAAGTCCACCAAGAAGAATTGAAGCCAGCACTTGTTGTGTATGCCAGCGGTACGGTGCAATCTGGGTAATTCGTGCATGGCGTCAGGGTCGGGCCCCCGACGGTGTCGGAGAATGCGGCGTAGTTGCGCATTTGTTGGCCATTGGGTCCGGTTAGTGGCTCCCAAACGAATGTGAACCCGGCGTTTTTCCCTGGTGGCACGGGTTGCAGCAGGGTAATCCGCGACATGTTGAGGTCCTTGGCGTTAACAACGCCTAGACCTGAGTTCGTGAAGTCGACGTCAGCGGCAGTTACCCAGCCGTCTGCATCACCTGGCATCGGAGCTGGGGCACTGCAGTCGTTCGAGGATTGGCTTTTGTATTCTTCGCTGTCAGTCGCGACAGTGCGATGAGTTCCCCAAGGCCCAATTCCATACTCTGCAACATAGGTCCCGTTATAAGAAACGTTATTTTGAAACTGGAGTGGGTTCGAAGAAAAGGGGACACCGAAAACGTTAGAAGATGAGCCGCTCGGTCGAGCCAAGGTAAATTTGTCGTTCTCCCATTTGTCGCATAGCTGAACGCCGGCCGGATAGTCCGCGCCGCCTTGATTGATAAGCCCTATTCTGCTCTGAAATTTCGAACCCAGCGCAACGCCGAGCCCGCGAGTTTCGGTTTTGTAGTATCGACCGTTGACTCTGAGGTCAAGCTGGGTGCAGACCCCGTTGTTGAGTGTGCTCTCAGCGCCGTTGCCGAAGTTCGACTTACCCCCGGTGTCGGCCGGATCCCAATTGTTTACTCCACTTCCGGCTAGCCATGGTGATCCTGGGTTGGGCGTTGTGCAGGTTCCAGCGGTGGTGGTTCCTACTGCGTTGCCGAAGTACATTGTGCCGATTCCGTCGCCGGCGGGGGCGGTGGCCGCGTCGACATCAGTTGCTGGAACCCGGAGCAGCACTTGCGCAAGTGCGTAATACCCAAGGTGACCGGCGGTCAGGTTCTGGCCATAAACGTCTTTGGTGGGCGGAGCGGCTGGCCTATCGAAATCGGGGCTGAAAGTCAAAGTGATGGGGGCGCCAGGGTTCGCCTGAACACACGTTGCATTCGCATCCCGCACTTGATAATCCCAATTGAGGGTGGCCGCCGACGCCACCTGCGGCGCGTTGAACAGCGAGCTGTTTACGATGCTGCAACTTTCGACCATCGTGCTGGAAGTAGTGAAAATGTCGCTGGTGGTCACCGGCGAGGTCAGCGCCGAATTGCCTCTGGTGTCAGCGTCGGCGGCCCTCAAACCGATCGTGTAGAGGACGTCGTAGCCGGCGGGCAAGGTCTCCGTCGCTGCGGCGAAGGTGGGCTGGACAGGTATGTCTTTAATTAAGTCCCAGCGGGGAGCAGCTGATGTAGTCACCGGCGCTGAAGTTTGCGAAGATGTCGCGCTGCCAAGATTGGTCACTGACGCTGTTGCGGTGAAACTAATACCGTCACCCATGGAGACTGGAATAAACGCGGGCATTTGAACGGTGCCCGTGGTCGCTACGGTCAACGGCCCTAAATTACAGGTAAATCCGGTTCTCGGCGTGAGGAAAGTTAGGCCGCCTTTGCAGATGCCGCTGACGGGGTCCGTTGACATCGCGAAGGATTTTTCGACCAATGCGCCGTTAGATAAAGACACCGTTAGTAAATTGTCACCTCCGGTGAACGGCGGGTTAAAAGAGTAGTCAACGCTGTATTGAACCGAATCGCCGGTGCGGACAAACCCGTTGTTGGCGTTAAGGTCATCACCCGGCTCCTGGACGTTGTTTCCTGCCACACAGGGAACATCGACGCCATCAGAGCCGTCGTTGCACCAATCTTCAAAAGGCGCGGTGCCGTCGGTGAGTTTTTGAATCTGTACCTGAAGCTCGTTGGCGCTTGCTGTGGGAGCCGCGACTAATTGCAGGCTCGCTGCAGCTAGGCACATCACCCCCACTGTCACAGTGGCTCGTAGTTGAGCGGATCGGGAGAAAGGGAATGTGAACAAGGCCTGCCTTACGTCAGATTTGCGGACTGTAAGGCTGATACTAGGCCATCGGGACGAATCAAAAATTCCTCTTTAGACTGGTATTACATCGAGTTTTGGTCGTTTCAGTTACTTACAGTAGTTAGATTTGCGGCCACCGCGGCGTGTACGCGCAGGCACGGAAGGCGACTAGTGGACTGAAAGAGGCAGAGTATGTCTGCGTCGCTAGAACCGCCTGCGGATTAACCTGCCCAGCGGGCAGAAGGATCGAGGAGAACAGCTCGGGGTCCGTCAAGTTGAGGTTCATGGAAAACACACTCCCGCGGACCAGCGAAAAGGCTTGTCGCCGCATTGTGGCGACAAGCACTATCGAAGCCGAAGAATTACGTACCGCTGTGAGCCGCAAGCTGGCCGGCGACGACAATCGAGGTGTCCTAGTAGTTCTTCACGAGCGCTGCAGGCGGGATGCGCTCGTGGGGCTTCGTATTGGGTTAGCCCACTCGGCGCCAGCTGGTTGTAGCTGGGGGTATTAAACCGTCGGGAACCTGATTTGAGCGTTATTGTTCCCTTGGTTGAATGGACAATATGGATCAGCGCGATGATGGCGGCGAGGGTGGCCTGCTGTTCGATCGTCAATTGTTGCTGCGCTGCTTCTCCCACCTCTTTTGGTATGTCTTTGGCGGGGGAGACGCCTACTTCTGCTTGACGGCGCCGCCCCGCGCCGCTTTCAGTACCAAGCGGAAGCCGAGGAGGACCAAAAATCACGAACCGTTAACCTGTCTCCGCCTCCGTCCAGAACGGACCTATGGGACGGTTCTGAGGCAACCGCCGACAGCGATGGGAGTGATGGAGTAGCGTCCAGCACGATCATCAAACCGGAAACAGTCGCTTGCAGGTACATGCCGACTAAAGTGCTCTGACGAATTCTTGCTGATTGTGCAGTATTGGCAGTGGAGCAAAAAGGTCTTGGGCCCCTTCAAAAGCGAGAGATTGAGAACCCGGCTATTTTGTGATCGAACGCCGACTCACCCGCTAGGAGGCAGATGATGTCCCGAGCGTGACGGTGATGGTCTCGGTAGCCGTGCCGCGTAGCAGGGTGACGTCGATCTTCGCGCCGGGCGCGGCGGAGCGGATGGTGGCGACCAACGCATCTGAGGACTCGGTGGGAATCCCGTTAACCTTGGTGATCACATCTCCCACCTGCAGGCCAGCGGTTTCCGCCGGCCCGGCGGCCGTCAGCTTGCTGATCTGAGCTCCCGTGGACACAAGCTTGCTAGCAGCGGCATCCGAAACAGAGGCGCCGAGTACGGCATGGGTTGCCGAGCCGGTCTTGATGATCTCGTTCGCGACGCGGGTGGCAGAGTCGATCGGAATCGCGAAACCGACGCCGATAAAGCCGGACTGGCTCTGCGAATCTGTCGACAGCGAGGCGATGGCGGAGTTGATTCCGATGATTTTGCCGGACATGTCTACCAGCGGCCCGCCAGAATTGCCGGGGTTGATGGCAGCGTCGGTCTGAATCGCGTTCAATACGGTATCGCTGGACGCGGCAGTCGATTGGCCGCGCTGTCCGGGTAGCTGCTGCTGTTGCTGCGGTCCACCGCTCTCGGCCGCGGTGCGCACCGGCCGGTTGAGTGCGGAGACGATGCCCGTGGTGACGGTGGCAGAAAGGCCTAGGGGAGAACCGATGGCGACCACCGGTTCCCCGACGGTCAAGTTTCCGGAAGTTCCCAACGACGCCGGCGTTAATCCGGTGACGTCAGCAACCTTGATCACAGCGAGGTCGCTGGTCGGATCGGTGCCCACCACTGTGGCGGTACCGGTGGTGCCACCGTTGAACCGCACTGTCAGATCGGTAGCTCCGGCAACAACATGGTTGTTGGTGAGGATGTAGCCATCCTTGGTAAGGATGACGCCGGAGCCTTCGCCTCCTGACGTTTGTGACGTGGCAATAACCGAAACAACGCTCGGAAGGACGGTCGCAGCAACCTGCTCGACACTGCCGGCGGGCGCCGTCGAGCTCGCCGTTTCTGCCGACGAGAGCTGGGTGAGAGAGGTATCAGCGGGCGCGGCGGAGTTGTTTCCGGACATGCCAGCACCCAGATAGCCGCCGCCGATCCCTGCGCCGAATGCGATTATCAGCGCTGCACCGACCAAGGCTGCTGATAGGCGCTTTTTACCCGCTACCGGGGGCTGTTGAGGCGTTCCGGCGCTGATGTGCTGGGGCCCGGAGGTCTGTCCCGAGTAGGACCCCGAGGACGGGAACGAGCCTGCGCCCACGGCGCGCTGCCCGCTGGTGATGCGGGGGTCCCCATCCTGCGGTCGCACGTAGGCGGTCTGGGTGTTGTAACCGGTAGCGGGATGGCGAGCAGTGTTGTAGGCCGCAGGGTAGTAGCCAGCGGCGCTGCGGTCCGCGGGGTGATAGCCACCGGAATTACCGGGCGCGTCATAGGGAGAAGGGTTATAGGAGGATGGGGCGGCTCCATCTCGGACGGACGGCTGGTATCCCTGCGAGCCGCGGCTCTGTGGGTTATATCCCTGCGGGCCATAGCCCGCATCTGCCCCGGGAGAGGGGTGGGAGCCGTAGGCCGAAGTGGCGCTGCCAGGGGTCGAACCTGGGGCGGGTGCCCACTGCTCGGACTCGACCGGGTTCGACGGGGTGGGGTAGGCGGCGCCGTAAGACGGGCGACCTTGCACCGGGGGATCGAACTGCTGACCGATAGGGCCCGTTTGGCTGTCGAAGCGAACTTGCGCGGGATACGCCGGTGACGAAATAGGTGACGGAGAAGTGGGATAAACAACCATCGCGTCAGCGTCGCCGATCTCGGGGATCGCGCCGTCGGGCTGATCGAGCCGCAGACCCCCTAAGTTCCCGGCAACCGCACTTGGGCCGTGTGGTTCGGTGTGATCCGGTTCGAAGACGGGAGTCGGGCTGCCATGTACCGGGCTGCCATGTACCGGGCTGCCATGTACCGGGCTGCCATGTTCTGGGCTGCCATGTTCTGGGCTGCCATGTTCTGGGCTGCGAAACTCGTCGGCACTGGACTGGCCGGCGCTAGACTCCCCGGCGCCGAATGTGCGATCAGACGGCGTGCTGCTCGAGGACGAGGTGTGGTCGGACTGCGCTGGGGGGAAGTTGTTCTCGCTCATGTGTCCAAGGTGATCCGTCAGTGTGTGCGTTGCATGGGGACCACCTGCGGTGATGCTCAGAGTTGGGTAGCCGTCCACCGCACCGGCCCCAAACATACGACTGCCGCCCCCAGAAGATTCTGGGAGCGGCAGTGGTCGCTGGTGGGGATCAGCCTCCCGGGGTGGGCGGTGCGCCGCTGGGCGGGGTCGCAGGCGCGGCTGGCGGGACGCCGACCTCGAAGGCAAATGGTTGGTTGAACTTCACGACAGACCCGGAAGTGGGGTTGGAGCTCACTACCAAGCCCACCTGAGCTGGATCGGCGACCACCCTATCGACGGTGGTAAACGTGCCGGTGAAGCCCTGGGAGGCAAGAAGATTCGCAGCAGCCTGGGCGCCGATACCGACGATTCCGCCAGGCACGGTGAGCTTCTTCTCCACCCCCACTTGGACGTTGATGGCGCCCACTTTGACGAAAGGCGTCCCGGTGGCGGGGTTTTGCTGGATGACTTTGCCGATTTGGGCAGGGTTGGCAGTCTCGACATCCTGCTTAGTTATCGCGGTGCCGCCTGTCCACCCCGCTTGAATCGCAAGCTGACTTGCCGCATCCGCCGTCTGGTTCTCGAGGTTGGGCATGATGAACAGCGAGTTGTCCGAGGTGTAGATGGTGGCCAGGCTTCCCTTGGCCACGGCCACGTTCGGCGGGTCCCCCACAACTTCGAGGACAGTGTCCTTCGGTTCGACTCCTGCCCGAGGAACAACCGCTGTAGTGAAACCGAGCGCTTCGATCGCTGCTTTCGCTTCCGCGAGCGGCTTGCCCTTAAAGGTGTTCCAGTCCGGAGGGGTGGCTGTCTCCGGCCCCTTACCGATGACCACCTTGACGATGGAACCGGGCGCGAGTTTGCCCTCGGCAGGATCCTGACTTTGTGCCTTCCCGAGGGAGCCCGCCGGACCGAAGGCATCACTGAATTCCGGTGTCAGGTTCCCGTCTTTGAGGATCTTTTCCACTTCTTCTTTGGTCTTGCTGACGACGTTCGGCACATCGACGAGTGCACGTTTGATACCGATGGTCAGCTGAACCTGCTCGGAGGTGTCGCGCAGGGTGTTCGGGCTGGGGTTCTGGTCCACCACCAAACCGACCTTGGCGTCGTCGACCTCTTCGGTCAAATCCTGCGGATTGATGGTGAACCCGGCGTCGCGAATAGCCGCCTCCGCCTGCTCCTTGGTGAGATTCTGGCAATCGGGAACCCTTGCCGGCTGCGCGGGTTCGGGTCGGTTGGCCACGCTGATGGTTACCCAGATCGCAGCGATCAACACCGCGATACAGAGGGCGCCGACTCCGACAAAGCCCCACACCCGCTTAGATTTTGCTGCCGGGTCCACGTAGTCAGCTTCCACGGCCGCGATACGGGACGGCGGGGCGAGCATCGGCGCTGCTACGCCGGCGCCGTTACCTACCCGCGCTGGCGTGGCGCGCATGAGTTCGGTTCGTTCGTCGTTGCTCATCACGGGGGTGGCGTGCACGGCTTGCCCGGAAAGTGCGCGCACCATGTCGCTCCGCATTTCGGCGGCGCTCTGGTAGCGGTTCAAGGGGTTCTTGTTCAGCGCTTTGAGCACGATCGCGTCGAGTTCTGCCGGCACCGCAGGGTTGACCTCGCTGGGCGCTTTGGCGTCCTCGCGAACGTGCTGGTAGGCAATAGCCACGGGGGAGTCGCCGGTGAACGGCGGTTGGCCCGTCAACAGTTCGAACAGCACGCAGCCGGTGGCATACACATCGGACCGGGCATCAACAGCCTCGCCGCGCGCCTGCTCCGGGGAGAGGTACTGAGCCGTACCGATGACGGCAGCTGTGGCGGTCATGGTGTTCTGACTATCGTTGAGCGCGCGCGCGATACCGAAGTCCATCACCTTGACGGCGCCTGCCTTGGTCAACATGATGTTGGCCGGCTTGACGTCGCGATGCACAATTCCGTGGCGATGAGAGAAATCCAGGGCTGCGCAGACATCGGCCATGATCTCCATGGCGCGCTTGGCCGGGAGTGGGCCTTCCTTTCGCAAGATGTCACGCAAGGTCTGACCGTCGACGTACTCCATCACGATGTAGGAGACGAGCCCCCCTTCGCCCTGGGAGTCGCCGGTGTCGTAGACGGCAACGATGGCGGGGTGGTTGAGGCTGGCAGCATTCTGCGCTTCACGCCGAAACCTCGTCTGGAAAGAGGGGTCTCGCGCCAAATCCGCCCGGAGGACTTTGATGGCGACGTCCCGGCCCAGACGCAGATCGCGACCGCGGTGTACCTCGCTCATGCCGCCGAAACCGAGCGTTTCGCCGATCTGGTATCTATCACCGAAGATCTTCGGGGCTGTCATTTGATTTCCTTATTTACTCTTCTAAGTAACACAACAGTCCATTCTTGCAGTTCCGGCCCACTTTGTGGGTCCCGTGGTGATCTGGGCGGTTGGCGGTTGTGGGGTTTCGCCAGACCTTGCGTTGCTCGCGACACCCTCACCACCACCCGGGAGTGGTCGCGGTGCCGACCTCGCTGGCCAGCCCCAACGTTCCGGAGCTGGCAGGGCCCGAAAAATAAAGCACCGTCGTAAACGCTGCCACCAGAGCCAGCACGAGCAGCGCGATCACCACTGCGACACCCGTGTGCTGCTGGGCGCGGACGCTGACCGGCGCCACCGGCCGCGGTGCCTGTCGGATTTGCGGCACGGGGGGCGGCAGCGGCATGTTCGTGGAACTGCGCCCCGCGACGGCAGGCATGACGGCAGTAGTCGCCGGAGTGCGTGTGGCGCGATGCTGCGCAAAGTTCGCAGGGGCGCCGAAATGCCCGGGCGGCAGGCCAAGCCCGGTACGCACTACTGCCACGGCCGCGGCAAAACTCGCTCCGTCCGGGTAGCGCCGGTTCGGATCTTTCACCAGCGCCTGCGCGATCAACTGGGCCACGGGGGTCGGTATGTCGGAAGGAAGCGGCGGCGGTGTGTTCCGGATTTGGGCCGTGGCGACGACGACGGGGTTATCGCCGGTAAATGGTCGGTAGCCAGCCAGACATTCGAAACCAACAACGCCAAGGGCATAGACATCCGAGGCCGGTCCTGCAGCGCCGCCGCTGGCTTGCTCTGGCGAGAGATAGTGCGCGGTCCCCATCACCATGCCTGATTTGGTGACAGGAACGTGATGAGCCACTTTCGCAATGCCGAAGTCAGTAATTTTTACCTGGCCCGCCGGCGTGATCAGGATGTTCCCGGGTTTGATGTCGCGGTGGATGAGGCCGCGCGCGTGCGCGTCCTGCAGGGCGCGGCCGGACTGTTCCAGCATGTCCAGAACTCTGCCCAGCGGAATTCGAGGCGTTCGCGCTAGCACCGCTGACAAGGCTTCGCCGCTCACTAATTCCATCACCAGGAAAGCGGTGTCGTTGGGGCCGCCGGGGTAGGAGAACGTCTCGCCGTAGTCGTAAACGGCCGCGATCCCCGGGTTGTTAAGGGAGGCGGTGATCTGCGCTTCGACTCGGAAACGTTCGACGAATTCTGGGTCAGCAGTGAGTTCGGGGCGCAGAATTTTCACGGCCACGGTACGAACGAGCGTGCGGTCCGTGGCTTCCCAGACTTCGCCCATGCCGCCGACGGCGATCCGGCGGTTGAGCCGATAGCGACCCGCCAACAGCAACCCTGGTGTGAGAGCCATCAGCGTTGACTCGCAATCGCCAGCGCCAGTACTTCGCGGCCGATGGGTGCGGCGACACGCGACCCGGTAGCGGCCAAGCCTTGGTCGCCGCCGTTCTCGATGAAGACCGCGATGGCTACGGTGGGATTTGCCGCGGGCGCGAAGGCCACATAGGACACGTGCGGTGGTGTGTTCTTGGGGTCGGTGCCATGCTCGGAGGTCCCCGTTTTCGACGCGATCTGCAGGCCCTCGATTTGCCCGGCGCCGAAGGTGGTTTCTTCGGTGGTGATCATCATCTGCTTCATTTCGGCGGCCACCGCCGCGGGGATGGCGCTGGCGTTCGCGGTGGTGAACTTCGCTTCCGACAAGGTAGCCAGGTCGGGGCCCGTAGTTTTGGCGATCAAATACGGCGCCATCCGGACGCCATTGTTGGCGATGGTGGCAGCGATGACGGCGCTCTGCAGGGGCGTCATCGCGACGTCACGCTGTCCGATTCCGGTCTGCGCGAGCGCGGCGTCGTCGACAATAGGTCCGACTCCCGATCCCTTCACCGGCAGCCCACCGGCGACGCGGTCGCCGTTGGGGAGGCCGATGTTGTAGCTCTCATCGTTGACACCTAGAGCTGCGGCCTGCCGCTTGAGGGCGTCGGCGCCGATGCTGACGGCAAGGTCGGCGTAGGCGGTGTTACATGAGTACGCCAAAGCTGTGGTCATGGTGACGTCCTGACCGCCGGAGTTACCGCACGTCTCGCCGCCGAAGTTGGACAACGTGGCGCCTTCGGTGCCGGGCAGGGTAATGCGCGCGACGCCGGTCAGTGGCGTTTCCGGGGTGTATCCCTGGGAAAGAGCGGCCGCGGTGACCACGAGCTTGAACGTCGAGCCGGGCGGATAGAGCGCCGAAGTGGCCCGGTTGATGAGTGGGCTGGGTGCCCCCGTTGTTTCTATGTTGAGAAGATCGTTGTAAGCGGTTCGTTGGGTCGCGTCATTGTGGCTGGCCAACGGCGTTGCGTCATACCCGGGGGTGGAGACCATGGCCAGGATGGCACCCGTCTGCGGGTTGAGGGCGACGACGGAACCGGTGAGCCCCTTGGCGGTGAGCAGGTCGTAGGCCCGTTGCTGTACTTCTGGCAGCACCGTCAGCTCGACGTTCCCACCTCGCGGATCGCGTCCGGTCAGGAAGTCCCCGACCCGGTCAGCGAGCAGGTCTGCTGACTCACCCGCTAGCAGATCGTTTTGCGCGCTTTCGATCCCCGTAGGGGAATAGCGTAGCGAGTAATAGCCGGTCAGATCCGTGAAGGCAGGTCCACCGGGATAGCTTCGCTGGTAGCGGTACGAATCGTCGGAGGCATCGGAACGGGCCAGCACCACCCCCTGTGTTGCGGTGATGAGGCCGCGTTGCCTACTTGACTCCTCGTAGAGAATCCGGCGATTGTTCGGGTCGGTGCGGTACGCATCCGACTTGACCAGCTGGATGTAGGTGATGTTGAGCAGGAGCGCGACGATCAGCACGATGACGACGTTCCCCGTTTTTCGCAGGGTGCGGTTCATGGTCGATCACCGTGGTCCGAGTCCGACCACGCGCTGTTCCGCAGGTCGCCGACCGGCACCATCTCAGTGGGAGTTTCGGTCAATTGCACGGGTGGTGCCTTGGGCGCGACGGGTGGCGCCGGCCGTCGCGACCCGTCGGATATCCGCACTAGTAATGCCAGGATGATGTAGTTAGCTAGGAGGCTGGAGCCACCGTACGACAGGAACGGGGTCGTCAAACCGGTCAGTGGGATTAAGCGCGTCACGCCGCCGACGACGACGAACACTTGGAATGCCAAGGAGAATCCGAGCCCGGCGGCCAGTAACTTTCCGAAGTTGTCTTTGACTGCCATGCCGATTCGCAGCCCTCGAGAGGCCAGCAAGAGATAGCAGATGAGTACGGCGGCGAGGCCGGCCAAACCCAACTCCTCGCCCAACGCCGCGGTAATGAAATCGGTGGAAGCGAATGGAACGAAGTCGGGGCGCCCGGCGCCTAGCCCGGTGCCGAACATACCGCCGGTGCCCAGCCCCAACAGCGATTGGACGAGTTGGTAGCCGGCGCCGGTGGGATCGCCAAACGGATCGACCCAAATGTTCACCCTGGTCTGGACATGGGAGAACTTGGTGTAGGCGAAGTAGGCGCCGCCGGAGAATCCGATAAGTCCGATGATCAACCAGCTCACCCGGCCGGTCGCCATGTAGATCATCATCAGGAAGACGCCGAAGAGCAGCAGCGCGGTGCCCAGGTCCTTCCCGAAGAACAGCACGCCGAGGGCGGCAACGATCGCGATGAGCAGCGGCGCCAGGTCGCGCGCCCGCGGCAGCACGATGCCCAGCACCTTGCGGCCAGCGGTGGAGAGCACTGTCCGCTTGGTTACTAAATAGGAAGCGGCGAAGATGATCAGCGCGATTTTGGAAAACTCCGCGGGCTGGATTGAGAGGAAACCGGGGATCCTGATCCAGATGTTGGCGCCGTTGATGCGAGGGGCCAGCTTCGGGGCCACGATAGAGAGCATCGCCGGGGTTGCTAGGAAAATTAGGCCCAGGAGCGCCAGTGTGTAGGCGTATTTCTGCAGGTGTGAATGGTGTTTGACCACCATCAACACCACGAGAAACATGATCAGCGCCACGCCGGTCCAGATCAGCTGAACGGGCGCTTCCGCGCGGGGGACTGGCTGCCCCGAAGTAATAGCTTTTACTTTTTGGGCTAGGTCCAATCTGTGGATCATGACCAAGCCCAAACCGTTGAGCAGCGCCACCAGCGGCAGCAGCACGGGATCTGCGTAGGTGGCGACGGACCGCACCACCATGTGCGCGATCGCGTAGACCACCAGGAACGCGCCGCCGTACCAGAGGAGATCCCAGGACACGGCGCGACTTTGGTTCAACTCGACCAAGGTCAAAGCCCCGGTAACAATCAGGGCAACCATGATGAGCAGCATGAGCTCGCCGCCGCGTCCCGTGTAGGACGGGGCTTTGGCGGGGTGAGCCGCGGGCGAGCCGGGCCCCGCTCCCGCGTTGGCCACGGCTTTGCCGGCAAACCGGCTCACCGGGCGACTCGGCAAGAAACGCCCGGGACCGCCGCGGGGGCAGAAATGGTGCTCCCTGAGACCGTCGGGGTGAGGACGGTGGTCGCGGTGGTCGCGGTGGTCGAGGTGGTCGCGGTGGTCGCAGTGGTCGCAGTGGTGAAGTCAGTGGTGCCTGCCGCGCCGCCTGCTGCGTCTGCGGTGGCTGCGTCTGAGGGTGTGGTGGAGCTCGCGCCGGTCACCGCCGCCGCAGAAGCCGCGGTTCCGGCGCCGATGATGATGCCGCCGGTGTTTCCAAAGTCGCCTCCCGCTGAGCCGTTGGCGGCAGAGCCCGACTCGGAGTCGGTCGCCGCTGACGGTCCCGGCACCGAGTTGTTTCCTGTCCCCGTCATACCCGGTTCATTTGCTGGGGTGAACCCGAGACCGCTGGGCACGGGAGGGTTCTCGACGGCAGGGGTGGTGGAACCTGACGAGCCAGACGCGGCCGTACTGCTCGGTGTGTTGGTTCCGGTCGCACCGCTGCCCAGTGCTTGAGCCCCAGGTTCGGGGCAGAGCGGGAGCAATTGACCATTGAGTCGGACCACAATGGCTCGGGCGTCCTGTAGGTCGGAGGCGTTAATCCCGGCGATCACTTGGTCGCGCGCTGCTGGTACGAGGTCTGCGGTGTAAATCGGGACGCAGTCGCCGCCGAGGCCGAGGCAGGAGTTTTCTTGTGCGCTGGACAGTTCGGCGCCCAACACGGATCCGTCGACTCCCCGAAAGACGGTGACTTGCCCTGCGTTGTCAGCGACGAAATATCGGGTGCCGACCCACTTAATACCGAGTACAGCGCCCACGATCAAAAGCACAACCATTGCGAGCCCGAAACCAGCTCGCCGCATCCACCGGCGGGTTCGGCTTGGGGGCGGGCCCATCAGGCTTGCGCGCAGCTCGCTGGCAGCGAGTTGCGCGTCCCGTTCGTCGCGTTCCCTGTCCGGGTCGGACTCCAGATCGCCATCGGCGTCCAAATCAGCGTCCGTGCCATCATCGGTGTCTGGACCGGCCGGACCTCCGCTACTCCCCGGGAGCGGCTCGGCCCCCGCGTCGCCGGGGCGGGCGGCCGCGGCTTGGGCTGCCAGCTCGCTCACGCTCAGTTCCTGGGGCAAGGCAATGCGAGGCATTCGCCTAGTGAACTTTATCCCGCCCAGGGGTCCGGTGGCGTCTGCGTCTAGTGGGTCGATTCCGCCTGTGCTGATCCCGCTGTCGTCGTTGATCTCGCTTCCGACATCAACCACGTCGGCAACGATCACGGTCACGTTGTCTGGTCCACCGCCGCGCAGTGCCAACTCGATCAGCCGGTCGGCGGCTTCGATCGTCTCGTAACTGGCCAGGGTATCGGCGATGGCCTCGGCGGAGATGACGCCGCAGAGCCCGTCCGAGCACACGAGGTAGCGGTCGCCGACGTTGGCCTCACGCATTTGCAGAGTTGGTTCGCTCTCGCCGCCGTTGAGTGCGCGCAGAAGCAAGGAGCGCTGCGGGTGCCGGGACGCTTCGTCTTCGGTGATACGCCCTTCATCAATAAGCGACTGTACGAAGGTGTCATCATGGGTGATTTGCGAGAGCACCCCGCCGCGCCAGAGGTAGGCACGGGAGTCGCCGACGTGCGCCACCCCCAGTCGTTTTCCGTCGAAAAGTAGCGCGGTGACAGTTGTTCCCATGCCTTCGAGGTCGGGGTCCGCGAGTACCATTTCGGAGATGGCATTGTTGCCGTCGTGGACCGCTTTCTCGAGTGGGCCGAGGAGGTCCACGCCTGTCGGGTCGACTGCGTCCAGCGGTGCGAACGCGGCCACTGCCAGCCGGGACGCAGTGTCGCCGGCCACGTGGCCGCCCATGCCGTCGGCGACTACGAGCAGCCTGTCGCCAGCGAAAACGGAGTCTTGGTTGTTCGCTCGCAAGAGGCCGCGGTCGGTTCGCGCTACATATCGCAGGGTGTGGTTCATGGCCGTAGCTCGAAGACGGTGCGGCCAATCCGAATCGGCGTCAAGGCGGGGATCGGTACCGGTGTACTCACCCTTGTTCGGTCTACGTAGGTGCCGTTCGTGGAGCCGAGATCTTCGAGCCAGTAACTCTGTCCTTGCAGTGTGAGGCGCGCATGTCTGGTGGAAGCAAAGTCGTCATCCAGCACCAAGGTTGAATCGTCGGCGCGACCAATCAAGATGGGGTTTTGGCTCAACGCGATCCTGGTGCCGGCCAAATGACCAGCGGTGACGACGAGCTGTCGTGGTGGCCCAGAGGGAGCCGGAGCCGGCCGCGTGTTGCGCTGACGGCGCGCCCGCTTCGCAGAGGGCTCAGCGACGATGGACGCTGCTGCCACCCGCATGTCGGCACGGATGACGCGAATCACGGCCAGCACAAATAGCCAGAGCAGGATAAGAAATCCCACCCTGGTGAGTTGGAGTATTACTGCTGGCACGTCGGGCGCCTACCCGTGTTGGTTAAAAATGATGGTCGAATGCCCGATCCGGATAACGTCACCGTCTGCGAGTTGCCAGGTCTGGACTCGGGAGTTGTTGACGGTGGTGCCATTCGTCGAACCCAAATCGTGCATCACAGCGACGTGTCCATCGAAGTAAATGTCGATGTGGCGCCTCGACACCGAGGTGTCGGGTAGCCGGAACGCGGCATCTTGGCCGCGGCCCACCACGTTCTGGCCCGAAACGAGTTGATAGGACCGTCCCGACCCGTCATCGGCACGCAAAATTGCGACAACCTGCGGGGGCGGCGAATTCTGCGAATACTGGCCCTGCGGGTTGTACTGGCCCTGCTGTTCGTACTGGCCCTGCGGGTTGTACTGGCTCTGCTGTTCGTACTGGCCCTGCGGGTTGTACTGGCCCTGCGGGTTGTACTGGCTCTGCGGGTTGAATTGACCCCGCTCGTCGTACTGTGCGGGTTGGCCGTACTGGTCCGACTGCGGGCGTCCGTAGGGCGGTTGCCCAGAGGGCGGCGGCTGGTGACCAGCCTGCTGGGAGGAGGGTTGCGGGTAAGGCGGCGGCGCATATAACGGCTGTTGGGGCGGCATCTGGCCGTAGACGGGTTGCCCATAAGCAGGCTGCTGATAGGCGGGGTGCTCGAAGGGTGTCGGCTGCCCTCCAGCCGGCAACTGCTGGTCGTACTGATTGCTATGGGGAGGGTGGCCAACCGACGCCTCGTATCCGTGCCCAGCGGGATTCGGGTCCTGGTAGGCAGGGCGACCGAACTGATCCGCGTTGTAATGATCTGCGCGGTTGTCGTAAGCCTCAGGCGCTGGCGAGTCTGCTGGGACAAATTGGCCGGCCCGATCCGGATGCTGAGAATCCGGCTGCTGCTGCCGGTTCGGATCAGCTGGCGGCTGAGTCATCTGCACTCCTGGGCTCGGGGGTGGTGCTTGTTGACGTCGTCCCGGGCGGCCCACATCGGGGTCAACCAGGGAACTCACACGGAACTGGCCCGTGTGCAATACATCTGACTCTTCCAGCACCACGTCCACATCACCAAAGGTGTACCAGCCTTGCTCGGCGACGTACTCCTGAACGGTGTCGGCGAGAGCCTGGGCAACGCGCCGGTCGTCGTCGCCGAGACCCTGGCGGTCTGTGGGCCCGAGGGTGACGGTGAAGCGGTTGGGTGAGACCGTGCGGCCACCCTGATGTTGCAGGTGGGATGTCGCCTCGGTCTGTAAGGCGGTGATAACTTCGTCGGGGTGCACGGTGCCGCCGAAGAGACGGGCGAAGGTGTTTCCGACAGCTCCCTGTAGGCGCCGCTCAAAACCTTGAATGATGCCCATTCCCACCTCCTTCTCGTCCGCTAGCCACGCTGAGGTACGCAGTGAAGCGATTGCGCCGCAGTCGCCTGCGTTGTGCCGAACCACCCGCCGAACTTCTGATTTTGCTCAGGAAGCGATCAGCTTGGTAGCCCACACACTTGGCAACGCTTCCGCTTGATGTTACTGGGGACGCGTGAGGACGAGGTACGTTGCGCCAATCTGCGAACTTTCCTCAGATCGGCTGAGCGGGGTCCAGGGGCGCGGTTGATGGGCCATGGGCGCGGCGCATTTCAGTGCGTGATCGTCCGGAACGCACCTGCTTTATCGGATCCTTTCGGACTCTGGCAGGGATACTTACGCGCCCGCGGGCTGCGCAATCACGCGGGGTGCGCTAACCGGCGAATGCTGGTGCTTGCCGAACCACCAGCGCAAAGCCACGTAACGAGCCACACCTACTGCTCCGTTCACGGAGATAAGAACGATCAGGCTCATCGTGCCGTTGGTGTCCACAGTGGCGAGCACCAACGTGCTTGCCACGAGCGCGACGAGACTGAAGGCAGCGGCGACTGAAAGGTCGCGTTGTCGCGAATCTTTGTCGTGCACTTTGAAGGTAACGGATCTGTGGGCTCTGTTTGCTACCACAGTGGATAGGGTCCAAGAGATGATGTTGGCCCAGACGGTAGAGGTAATCAGTGCTAGGCCGGCGAACATACCAAGCTGGATAACGGTTGCTATGCCACCGATCCCGATAAATCGCGACAGCTGGCTTTTGCTGGCGCCGGCTCCCCTGAAAGAGACGTTATCGGCTGCGTCGGGGGCGCAGGGCTTGTCCGATGCGAAGCAGATATGCATCGGAACCTCATTTCGGGTGCGCTGTTGGGCTAGGGATTGTTATCTGTGCTTCGTAACAGAACGCTGGGGCGGCGAGAATATGCCAGTTAACATTTGTGATCTCGGCCATAAGCTAGAGGGCATTTGGTCGAGCGGATGTGGTGAGGCGGCAAGGCCCGGCAACACAGGGGAGTAAAAGGTCTCACGCTAACCGACAAGTGAGCGCAAGTACCGGCCAACAAAATGACGCTGGACGCGCCGCGACACTGGGCCCCCGAGTCGCGTTAGCCGGTTTCCGGCGCGCGAGAAGGAGCGGATCTGAAAAGTCACCGATTCACTTCCCGGGTCGCGCGAGATGACGAACAATTCCTCGCCGATTTCTGGGTGCCCCTGCAACGCACCGTAGGCGAAGCCGCAACGGTGCTCTTCGTCGATCACGTACACCACTCGGCAGGGAGCCTGGAGCCGCCATGGCCCGAACCGGATCAATTGATCGACAATGGCGCCTTCGGTGACCTGCGCTGAAGAAACCGTCGCCCCGATGCCGGCGCGAGTAAGCACCTGCCAACTCATCAGGGTGAGGCGCGCTTCGTCGAAAACCGTTGCGCCACTTCCTATCTGCCGCTGCTGATCGATGTGGTGATACCCAGGGGGTAGCGGCCCCCGGGTAGCGCCGAGCTCCGAATAGTTATAGGGCAACAGCGCGAGTTGGGCGGCGGCGGCGGCAGTAAGAAATTCGGGCATGGGGGGATTATCGCTTGGCTGCAGGTCAACGTGAGTCAGCTTGCGGGTCGCTGCGTTGTAACAGCGTTTCTTGGAGGAATTCATCGAGGACGCGGTTGAATCTGTCGGGTTCGTCGAGTTGCGGAAAGTGCCCGGACCGCGGAAAGACGCTGACTTTGGCGTGCGGGAGTGCGGCGGCCAAGCTGTCAGCGTGCGTCGAGGGGATCATCCGGTCACGCCTCCCCCAGACCAGCAGCACCGGCATAGTGGCCAGGCCTGGCAGTTTGTTCACAGCAGTGACGCGTTGCCCGCTCACGTCGATGACGGCGCGGCTAGAAGCGAGAAAGGCGCGGCGCGTTTCGCCGTCAGCCAAGGTGGAAAGACTTTGCCACGCCAGTAGGGAACCGGGGCTCAGACTTGGGAGTCCAGTCCATGCCCAGGCTTTCAAAGCGAAGTCGACGCTGTGACGCACGGGTGTCGATGCGACGATGGGGATGATCAGTTCGCTGCCCGGCAGGGTTGCGGCGCGAAGTGCGGCGTTGAGTTCCAGTCCAAGACCGCCGGAGCTGACAAGCACCACCCGCGCTGTCAAAGCCGGAAAAAGGTAGGCGAATTGCATAACAATCCCGCCACCCCATGAATGTCCAATAATGGTGGCAGAGTCAATACCCAAGTGCGCCAACAGGTCTCGCAAAGTGGCCGCGTGGGCGCCGAGGGAGTAGTCGCCCAGCGGCTTGGCGCTGGCACCGTGCCCGAAGAGATCAGGTGCGATGACGCGATAGCGCTTGCTGAAGGCCTCAATCTGCGGGAGCCACGCTTCGTGTGAACTCATCAACCCATGCACCAGGAGAAGGGCGGGTCCGGAGCCGACGTCCACGAAGGCGAGTTTTTCACCGTCCAGCTCGGTTGACGTCACGTGCGGTACTTCCATGACGTCCCCTACTCTTTGCCGGTGAGGCCAGCCTAGGCGGTGGTGGACCGCCGACGGGCGGCGGCTGCCGCGGCGTCGTCGGCGCGTGCGACGTGTGGCCCCTGTCCGAGAACGGCTGCCAGAAATCTGCCTTCCGTCAGCCCACTCCCGCGTGGATGCGCCCAGCGCCCCCGCAGGAGCGTCGATGCGAAGCGCTTGGTCGGAGATGACAGCGGATTTGTTCGTGATGACGTGAGCGTTGACGCTGCCGTCAAAGCAATCGACAGCACCAAGGAAACGCCCCCGCTGGGAATAAATGCTCAGCTTTCCTTCGTTCTGGCAGGTAATTGCCAGGCGGAGTTCGGCAGCATCCGTTGATCCCGTGATCGCCACTGCACCAGGCCCAGCCCCCCCGCAGCCGCGGCGATCAGCGCGCGGTACCGCGTCCGGCTGGAATGAAAAGTAGCGGGTGCTTCGATTATTGCCCGGTTTCTACCAAACCTCTTCGATAGGCGCGAGGCGATCTATAGATGGCGGAGGCGCCCCTATGGGTCGAAAAGAATTTTGTCCGTTTTGCGTGATGAACGCCTAGCCGCCGCGTCCCTGTCTATAGAAAGCAGCGAACAGCGAGACTTGCGCAAAGTTGTGCTCGTCAGAAGTGGTTTCTACCCGCGAGGTGGGTATCTAAGCCGGATTTCATCTCGAGCGGGGAGATCACCGTGGGTGGCGCCGACGCCCGGCTCCACCCACGGATCGACTCCCAAACTATGGCGCGACATCTGGGTAAAGAGGCCTAATGTTGGCGGGCTGAACCTACCGGCGGTCAACAATTCATGCGCTGCGGGTGCGCCGGTTACGGAAGAGTAACCACAATTTTCGATGCGGACACGCCTGCAAGCAGGATGTCCATCGCGCGTTGGATGTCGGATAAGTCGTTCCCGACGACGGTGGGGTTCGGCGCCGCAACGTAGCGGCCCTCCGACAGCGCATCGGGCAAATAGTCACGGTAGATCGCTGTACTGACCTCGTTGTTCTTGAGCGATGTCCCGGCGATGTATTTGATGCGGATGCGCCGGCTTCGGGATCGAAACTGGAGTGCGATGTTCGAGCTGATCAATCGAACTGTCACACGGAGTTTCTCCGGCCACCCACCCGTGGCTAAGCCAGCGAACGATACGGGCGGGGTAGCGATCGAGAGAAACCTGTTACCCGGGAGACGACCCAAAATGCGCACGCATGATGGGGCACCCGTAGCGCCGAAAGAGATTGCCCCGGCTAGGGTTCGGCCTGTGAAGGCCTCCATAATGTCTGCCTCTACGGTCGCGCTGTGGTAGTCGAAGACCTGAGAAGCGCCGAGGGCTGTGACGAATTCGAAGTTGCGCGGGGAGGCGGTGGTGATGACGTCGTATCCGGCGGCGACCGCTAGCTGGATCGCATTGCATCCGACGCTGGTCGATCCTCCCCACACCAACACGGTCTGTCCGGTCGCAGCAGGATTCGCCGATGGGAGTTGTAGCCCTAGATTGTCGCTTTGAAAGAGGCCGCTGGACGCAGATGACACCGCCAGGGGAAGGACTGCAGCATTCTCGTAGGGCATGGACTTCGGAATTGGCGCCGTCATTCGCTCCAGCAGAACGCTGTAGGACTGGAATGCCCCCTGGGCCGGATCATTGGTGTCCTTATCCGTACCCACCGCGTGGCCGAAAACCCGATCGCCGATCTGGAAGCGGGTGACTTGGGGCCCGATCTCGACGACCTCGCCCGCAACATCTGAGCCAAGGACCGCTGGATACTTCAACCAACCAAACAGCAGACTGCCCTCGACCTGGATGATCCAATCAACGGGATTGACGGCCACGGCGTGGTTGCGCACCAAGATCTGGCCAGCCGCAGGACGCGGATAGGTAGCTGGACCGACCTCGAGTTTGGCGTGCTTGTGGCGAATCCAGGCGGCGGTATTGGTCGGCATGACGGGCACTCCTCATCGGGACCTCGGTGCATTAGAGGCAATCTCCACCGCGATTAGTGATCTTTTGCGAACGCGCGCACTTAGCGTAGGTCAGGGCCGCGATGGGCCTTCACCCAGGTCAATCGTCACCTCTCCCGATTCCACTGCCAGAGCCGGGCAACGCGTCATCGAGTGACGCGATCAAGAAACGCGACCGTCGAGGCAAGGGCCAATTGTGAATTCGCGAGGTCCAAATGGAACTGATACTCGTGCGGCAGTTCCGGTGTGGTGTCGTCGGGGTAGAACACGGAGGTCACGTCGACTCCGAGATCGGACAGTCTTGCCGCCATGGGCTTTGATTGCATCGCAGTGAGCGGGTCGGCGTTGCCTCCCGAGATCCACGTCGCGGGGAAGTCGCTCGTCACATGATCGAGGACTCCCATCAAGGCGCCGCCTGGGGTGCCCGACCACTCGCGCCGACCCAAGTACGCCCACAGCGCGGTGCGAAACCCCCATCCACCGATCCCAGGCGCTTCGGGAATGCCGCTCACGTCAAAGATGCCGCACTGCAGGACGACGGCCCGAAGTTGACCTGGAGTGAGTGCGGGTGGAATTGCGACCCTGGCGGTGTAATCCGGGTTCGAGATCATCGTTGCTAGCTGGGCAGCGAGCTGCGCCCCGGCTGAGTCACCCGCAAGGACGATCCGGTTCGGATCGATGCGGTATTCCGCGGCGTGCTCGACAACGAACCGTAGAGCGTCATTGAGCTGGCCAAGCGCGGTTGGATAGATGGCCTCGGGTGCAACCGTGTAATTGACAGCGACGGTCGTATAGCCACTCGAAGAGATAATTTTCGCGTACGGGCTGACGTCGGATTTGTCGCCCGAGATCCAGGCCCCGCCGTGTATCCAGACCATTGCGGGGAAGGGACCCGCCGAGTCGGACGGGATAAAGATGTCGCACGTAGTGTCAGCGCCACCCTTGCCGTAGGCGACGTCAAGTATCTCGACCACGCCAGCGGATGGTTCATAGGGCCGCATTTTCTCCGCAGTTTTGCGACCTTCACTCTCAAATAGCGCCCGAATCAGTAGGCACGCAGGCCAGGGACTGATCCGACTGAAAAACGTTGTAGCCATACCCATAGTGAGAAACCCCAGTGGAATCCAGTGCCGCTTCATCGAGATCCACGGTGTCATGGCTCCAGGCTAATGGACGCGCCATTCGTCCTTGGTGACTTGCCACAGGCCCTCGATGCCGGTCCCGGCCGGGCCTTGCGCAATGCAAGAGGGCCGGTCGGGAAGACGGCGGAACCCGAGTGTGGCGGGGATGCGGGCGCTGGCCAGGTTGTTCACGTCATGGGTGATCTGGACTCGTTCGATACCGGGCACGGTGAAGGCAAGATCGGTGAGCGCTCTGCTGGCAGCGGTGGCGATGCCCTGGTTGAGATGGTCGCGGGCGACCCAGTAGCCGATCTCGAGTCCGCCGGGTCCGGGCCGGCGATGCAGCCCCCCGGAGCCGACGAGCTGACCTGCGCGCCATATTCCGACGGTCAGATCACCACCGCTGGCCCAGTCGGCGGCCCAAGTCTCCAGGAGCTCACGTCGCTGATCCAGCGTTTGCGGCTCCAGCGCGATCCACGCCATGTAGGGACGGAGATGGTCGACGTTCGCGGGTATGACGGCGTGCAGCGCGGCGGCTTCTTCCGGTTGCCACAGGTGCAGGTCAAGCCCGTATCGCTGTGTCTGTTTCGGGAGGCGGTGGGCGGAGGCGGCTGTTGTCCCCGGATCAGTCATAGCCCCACACACTAAGGGTGAACAAGACCTCACAGCGAGCCGAATACTGTGCATCCGCCAACGGGCCCGGCTTAGCACCCCCCAAAAAACAACAATCCCCGCACCACCACCAAAGAAGCGGTGATCTGCGGGGATTGTGTAAACCCAATGCCGGTAGTTCTGTGAACTACCCACTGTGCGCGAGGGGGGAGTTGAACTCCGATGCACACACCAACACGCCGATACCTGAAGGTACATCAGACAGTCTCTGATCAGGGCGAACAGTGAACCAACCTAACAGCGACCAACAAGCAGATACATCCGAGACCGTCAACGGCGACACATAGCGTGACACATGGAGCCAGCGGCACAAGGTGAATTTGGAACCCATCGCGTAAGAACAGTCCCGCCTAGTCGATCAGTCTCACGACCCATCCTTCTTCTGTTGTTGGTGCTGCGTCTTGGATGTGGTCGTTGGCGCAGAACATTGGCGGGAGTGGGTGGAAGCCTTTGGCTTGGTTTGGTGGTGGGTTGATAGTGATGTGTTGTCGGAGGATTGCGTCGCAGTCTGCGTTTTGGCAATGGGCGTTGGTGTTCTCGGCTATCCAGGGCATGGGTGTTTCCTTTAGGTGGTTGTTTCGTTTGGTTGCAGTGCTTCGACTGCCTCTACTAGCTTGCCGAGATGGTTGTTGTGGGTTTTCATTCGCCCTGGGATGGACTCTGAGCTTTCGACGGTGATTCTTGCGATGTGGGGTTCGACGTTGAGGGGCATTGTGTCGGAGTATTCGCGGCCAGAGTCGTCCTGGTATTTCAGGTGGATGGTCGTTTGTTTCGGGAGTTTGTGCCGGTTGACGTAGTCGTGTTCGTCGCCTTTAGGGACGCTTTGCCACCAAACGTTTTCGAGGTGTTGCCCTGGTCCGAATACTGCGATTGGGTCGGCGTACTGCCGCCGTATGTAGTAGCTGGCCAGGTGTGGCCTGCCGTTTTCGATGGGTAGCTCCGGCGTGAACGCGACTCGGAGGTTCCTTGCCATTGATGGGCCGGCGTTTCTGATGACTAGTTCCAATGCATCACTGTTTGGCGCTGTTCGGAACTCGGCGAGGATCATGGGGCGACTACGGTCGCGGCTGTCTTTGGCAGTGCTTTGGAGGGCACCAGCGGCGATCACGGCGGTGACGACGGCAGCGATTGCAGCGAGGCCCGTCCCGTACTTGTTCGACCACTCCCAGACGTTGGTCATTCCTCCGGTAATAATGCCGACGAGGATTAGGACCGCTACCAGCCCGACGATGCTGAATCGGAGCCAGTGCTTTCGGATCGGGTTCGTTTCTGTAGCCATCGAGCGGTCCTTACCTCGTGCCCGGACCGCCTTTCGCGGAGGGCTGGGTGGTCAAGTTAGCGCGTTCTGGGGGGCATTGGATAGGAGCTCCGTTTTCTGTCATTCTGCTGCTCCTCTGAACGAGTGGACGAAGGCTGCGAAGTCAAGTATCCATAAGCACCTCTTAGGCCCTCCGTTCGGTGTGCGCACTAGGCTGTTTCCCGCTTCCCTACACATAGGTTGGGAAACGGGCAACAGTGCTTATTGCTCGTCGTGGTCGACCAGGCGTAGGTCGCTGATGTTCTGTAGGTAGAGCATTGCGAGCATGAGGGCGGTCGCTAGGTCGCCGTGGCCGTCTTTGTCGTCGGTGTCGTAGGTGGTGTTGCCGGATGCGCTGACTTTCTGCCGGAACGATGCGAGCTCACGTTCTAGTACGTCTCCGAGTAGTAGGCCGGTGGCGATCTTCAGCCGGCCCCGCTGCAGGGGTACAACCACCGCGTCCCCCATGTTGCGTTTGATCGTTGAGGTGATGGTGATCGCCCGGTAGGTGTTTTGGTTCATCTCCCCGGCCCTGTACTTCTCCCAGAACAGGTCTTTGACTGCCCGTCCGACACCTGTTGCGTCAAACCTGAATGAGGTGTTGGCGTGGTAGCGGTGCCTGGGGTGGCGCAGGATTTCGGCTGTTTCGTCCACGACCTGGGGGTAGGAGGTGCCGAGCGGCCATTTCTTCAGGTACCGGACGTGGTGTTGGGTGATGGAGCCGTGGGGGATGCGTTCGAGGTGCGGTGTTTCGGCGTAGTTGGCGCGGCTGTATCCCGGCGGGAGGGCGGTGAGGTGTTCGACCACGGCGAGTGCGCTGTAGTCCTGGGCTTGGCCGAGGTCGAGCCCGATTGTGTATGCGGCCATTAGTACTCCAAGGGTGTGACGTTGTGGGTGAATGCGGCCCGGATCAGTTCGGTGTTGAACATTTGGGAGTCGGTGTCTCCGAACTGGCATTCGTAGTCGGATGCGAACACATACGCGCCGAGGGCAGCTTTGATTTGGGCGATCCTGTTGGCGCTGTATTGCGCGGATTCGTAGGCGGTGACCTTGTGTCGTTCCCAGCCGTTGCCGAGGTCGGTGTCGAGCTTGTGGAACCATCCCCGGCGTCCCCACGGCGTTGATAGGGCGATGATCTGCCCGTCCGAGGCGACCATGGGTAGGACGCTGGCGAATATGTCGTCGTCCACCCGTGACGCTTCGTCCAGGATCAGCAGTCGTGCCCCGGCGAAACCTCTGGATGTGCCTTCGGTGCCTGGTAGGGACACGATGCGGGAGCCGTTCTCCAACTCGAGGGTGGACTCGGAGTCGGCTTTGGCTTTCACTGGCCTGCCGCACGCGTTGTAGACCGCTCTGCAGCGGCGCAACATCTCATTGGACTGTCGTTGCCCTGGGGAGAACAGCAGGACCAACGAGTTGGGCCTGTAGAGGGCTGTGTGAACGCTTTTGATTGCGGTGGTGGTGGTTTTACCGACTTGCCTGGCGCAGTTGACCACGACCCTGCTGGCGATGGTCCGCAACAGTCGCTCTTGCCATGGTTCAGCCACAAACTCGACCCGGCGCCCGAAGGCAACCGGGTCGAGTGCGGCAGCTGCGTCGGCTGCGAATGCGTTCACGCTTCTATCGCCTGCAACCGGTTGGCGACAGCGAGCGCGGCGTCGGGGAACAAGCTCAGGGCCTCAAAGATCGCGCCACGAGCCTGTATCCAGTCGGGCAAGGTTGCCAGGTTGATGACGACCTTCGTTGATTCGTCCAATTCCCCGGTGAGCTTGGCCAGCAGTTCGATCATGGAGCGCAGTTCCTTCGCTGCGCTGACGCTGAGAGCGCCGTTGCCTTTGGCGCGGGCATCTTCGAGGGTGTACTTGATTTCCTTGTAGATGTCCTCGAGCCGGTCGATTGCTCGCCTGGGTCCGGCTTCCTCGTTAATGACCCTTGCGAGGGCCTTGCTGATGTGCGAGCGGTGCCGGCGAACTGCGTCTTTGAGCAGCCCGTATTTCGCCCCGATAGCGGCGTAGGTTCCCCCTCCCATCACGATGTCGGCGTCGAGTTCGGCGCGTCTTGGGTGGGTGCATCCACCACAGGGCGGCGGCATCAGTCGGTGGACAGCGCGTCGTTGATCGCCCGGTAACCCGCCGGGTCCTCGGCGTGGATCGCGGCGAGGTGTTCGTATGCCTTGGGGCCGCTTGTGTTGCCTTCGGATATCAAGGTTACGAGGCCGTCCCAGGCCGCTGCGGACTTGTTTGCGGCGTCCGCCTGGCGTACCGCGACGTAAGCACCCGGCTCGGGCTCTAGGTCAGCGAGGCGATCAATCACGGCCTCGCCTATCCAGCTTGTTTCGGGTTCGGTGAATCCGCGTCCATCGGTGGGCGGTGCCTGACGTGACTGTTCGTAGGTGGGTCCCCAGTCGGCAATGGCTTTGAGAATTTCGGGGTCATTGGTGCTGGCGATCACAGACTGCAAGTCCCGTCCGCTTTCGAGCAGCATCATTGCTTTCTTCCAAGCCTGCTCCTGCCGAATCAGCAGGTTCTCGGGGGCTTTCATGGATGACTGCGCTTTGGTTTTCGCTGCGGCGTACTGCTGTGCTGCTGCCGCGGCTCGCGGGTTCATTACGCCGGAGGCAACCCGGTGGGCTGAGGCCATACCCTCGGCGCGGAGTTCGTTGATGCGCTGGACGCTCAGGTTCGGGTCGGTGAACTTCTTCGCGGCTTTCATTGCTGCGATGAAGGCGAGGGTGGTTTCGAGGTTCTTGTTGTCGGTCATTCTGTCTCCTAGATGAGGGTTGTACTGGTACTTCTGAGGGTGTGATCGGGGTGGGTAGGGGTCAGTAGCGGCTCCCCACGATTGCGCGGCTCGATTCGGCGTTGGATTCGCGGATTTGCACCTTGGCGTGACCGCGCACGAACTCAGCGAGGTCGCCGTGCCCTTCGATGGTGAGAACCACTTCCTGGCGGCTCGAGGTATTGCCGCCACCTGGCATCCCCCGCCCGCGTAGCCGGCGAGAACTTCGCGAGGAACACGGCGCTGCTGGATGGCGGTCATGGCCTGGACGCCGTAGTAATCCACGGACGGTTCGGGTTGGATGAACTCCCCGGAACGGACCTTGATCGGTTTGCCGTTGACCATTCCGAGCAGGTTGTCCATCGTTGGGTCCACGGGTGAAACACCCGGCAGGAGACCGCCCTGGGCGTATCCCATCAACGCTGCTACCGACCCGCCTGTGTATCCGCCGATGCTGTTCACTGCGTCGTGGACAGCTTTCCCGACGCTGTTGTTGAGAAGGATCGTCCCTGAGATGGTGAAGTACTTGTTCGCCACCGCCTTGTTATTCACTGAGTCAATATCGGCCTTCGACTTTTCGATGCCGTTAGCGATTACCGTCAGCTCCTTGTCGGTAAGTTTCACTCCCTCAACGATGCCGAGCTTGTCAGCCAAGGCACCGGCAGCAGCCACGCCACCGTCCATGCCTTTGTTGTTCTCAATGAACATGGCCCGAGCATTGTCAGCGGCTGATCTGGCACCTGCGAACGCCGTCCCGAGGTCCCCGTTCTTCAACCCCAAAGCCAGCGCGGAAGCTGTGGATGCATCGGCGGCTTCCCGCTGCTTATCGAGGGAGTCTTTCCACTTCGACCCAGCCTCGGTGACGGTGTTGATCGACCCATCGGCGTTGATCAGCGACTCAATGTGACCCTCGGTGGCCTTCGTGGCGTCGTCGAATGCCTTCTTGCCGTCGCGCATCGCGTCGTTCAAGTCCTGCTCAACTTGCTCGGCTGACTTGTTGATGCCGAGCATCCGATCGATGGAGTCGGTGAGCCCTTTTGCGGACAGGTCGAAGTCGGCTGCGGCTTGTGCACCGTCCTTGAATCCCTGTTCCATCTCCGTCAGCGGCGGGTTCGCTGCCCGCAACAACCCGGCGAGATCAGCGATGCCACCCTTGGCATCGAGGATTGCCTCGCCCATGAACGCCCCGGACTTGCCCAGGCCAGCGGCTGCCTCATCGGCTTTGCGGAATGCGGCGCTGCTGTAATCCACGTCCTTGGCCAGCAATGCACCAATTCCTGAACCCTGCACTGTCCCAACGACTTTCTCCACAATGCCGAGGGCTTCGGCCATGCTCCGCATCGTGCTTCCCATGGACTCACCGACCCACTTGAGCCCATCCCCAACAAAGCTGATGGCTTCAATGAAGGGGGTTAGGGCACCGACCGCGAACCCCAACGCCGGGGTCATGTCGTTTAGGAACCCGATTGTTGACTCCGCGAATGGCAGCAGTTTCTCCCCGATAGCAATTGCTGTTAGCTCCAACTGATGCGTGAGCGCGGAGAGCCCAGAGTTTGCGGTGTCGTTAGCCTGGTCGGTGGCCTTCTGTGCCTGACCGTTGAACACACCCAAACCGGTACTCGCTGAGTCGAGGGACTTGAGGAATCCCGGAATCTTGCTGATGCCCAGGTCCTCCAGTGGCGTACCGAACAGCGCAATGGCGGTGTTGGCCTGGATCGTTGGGTCCTTGATCTTGACCAGGCCGCCGATGATCTTGTCGAACGCGCTGCGTGCGGTTTCCCCACCGGCCAGAATGTCACCTGCCATGGTTTTGGCTGACAGCCCGATGGTGCCGTAGGCGGCAACGCTCGTTGACGACATATCCGTTGATCGGATCGTGAACTCCTTGATGGAGTCCCCGGCCTTGTCCATGGCGATCGCGCCGTCAGCGGAGGCGTCAGCGATCAAACCCAAAGCCTGGGTGCCGCTGATCCCTAACGACTCGAAATAGGTGGAGTACTCCCCAACTACGTCGAGCAGGTCGCCCCGCATGTCCGTGGTCGTTTTCTGTGCAGCCTTGGTGAGCATGTCGAATGCTTCCTGTGCATCCTTTGCCAGGCCCGTTTTGATCAGCCGGCCAACGGTTGCCGTGACCCTCTCTGATTCCTCGCCCGTCACCGTGACAAGGGTGGTGACGAATGTGGCGAACTTCTGCAACTCCGCGTCCGAGGCATCACCTAGCCCTGAGATGTTGGTGATGACACCGGCCAGGATGCCATTTAGTTCACTGATGGACTCACCGAAACCCTGCCCGTAAAGGTCACCGGCGATCTTCCCCACCCGGGCGGACTCATCGGCAGTCAGATCAAGTTGGGCCTGTAGCTTGGCTTGCCCTTCCTGAAAGTCCATTGCGGCCACGAGGGACGCGACCAGGGCTGCGCCGATAGCAGCGCCTGCGACCGTGGCCTTCCCGGCACCGGAGGAACCGAACTCTTTGATCTTGCCCAGCATCCCGCCCGTTGCGCCGTCCAGGCTGTCGCCCAAACCTCCGAGTCCGGATTCCAGGCCTGCACTGATTTCGCCACCAGATGACCTGGCTTCACTGCCACCTTCGGAGCCGATGCGGCTGATGTCGGAGCGAACCCCACCGGCGACACCATCAACAACCGAGGACAGGCCGGACAGCCCCGACTCCAAGCCCGCGCTAATCTCCCGGCCCGCTGACGTGGCCGCTGAGCCACCTTGGGAACCAACCTGGTTGATGTCACCTACGACCCCGCCCGCGCTGTTCGGGATAGCGGCGGAGAGACCGGATAGGCCAGCTTCAAGCCCGGAAGTCATGCTCCGCCCGGCCTGGGTAGCTGCGCTCTCACCTTCCGTGCCGAGGGCTTTGATAGCGGCGATGCCTTGAGCGGCCCCTGATTCTGTTGCTGACGCATCAACTTTCAGATATGCGACAAGCGTGCCTAGATCAAGACTCATTTGGTGCTCCTAGGGTTTTTTGCTGCGCAAGGTTGCGCAGCGTTTCGATTAGTTCTGACTCGTACTGCTGGGACTGGGTGCGCCACTCAGTCACTTCGGCTTCGCAAGCCCGAAACTTGGTGCGCCACCTGGCGCTCTCAGCCCGCAACTCACGGATTTCCTCCCAGATGCAGGCGGCGTCGTCCCTCGAGACAGCGCCCACCCGAGTCATGGCGTCCCAGAGGCGGTCAGTGATCACGCCGCACCTTGGCCGATGATGCAGATGACGCACCTTCCGCCTGATGTGCGAATCGCGGCTTGGCACTCGGAACAAGTGCGAGTGCCCAAGGGAGCAGCCAAGGGAGCGAAGGGTGCAGTGTGCGTGTGCGTGCTCGCTTCGCTCCCTTCCTGCTCCCTTGGAGGTTCGGTGTTCGTTAGTCGCCAGTGCCAGGGACCGTTGAATTCAGGCTTGTAGGCTTCGATCCCCAGCCGAGCCTTTGCACGTTTGGTCTGATCCTTGGAGTACCCGGCGGCATCGGCGGCGCTGTAGACCTCGGTCGCTCGGTAGTTCGCTTCGGTGAGTAACGAAGTAAGCCAGCTGTCGATGGAGCGCTGCCCGCTCGAGTCCTCGCCCGGCCTGCCTTCGGCGTTGGCTCGCATGATGTCCCGAACCGAACGCTCCGAGGTGCTGCCGGTGAACTCGTACCGTGACACCCAAGCTGTGCCGTCGTCGGTTTCCACCGGCGTCGGGATGATCTTGTATTGCAGCGACGGCAGGTTGTCCCGTCCCAAGTTGTTCTTGGTGGTGCTCATCACGAACGTCGGCTCGGATGTTTCGTCCGCGTCCTCGGCTGCTTCCTCTCGGGCGAACCCGATCCCGGCCCTAATGAGTTGCCCGAAGGCAGCAGCACCTTGGATCGCCAACAACGGGTCGCCTGATGGTGCCGACTTGTTGAAGTGGGCCAGGCCCACGACAGCGCACTTGGTCCGGTCGGCCATTTCCACCAATGGGTCCAGGGCAGCCCGAACTTCCTTGCCCCGGTAGTCGTTGATTTCAGCGCCCAGGGCAGACAACAACGGGTCGCAGACCAGCAGGCCGACGTTGTTCTTCTCAATCAACCGGCCGAGCGCTTTGGTGTCGGTCGGCAAAGTCAGCTGCGCGTGCTCGTTGTTGTCTGTCACAACGTCCACGAAGTAGACCCTGGACATATCAGCGCCAGCAGCGAGCAGGCGCGGCCCGATGGTCATCTCCCTCGAGTCCTCATTGGCGGCGATGATCACCGACTTCGGCTTGCCATAGTGGGTTCCGGGCAGGGTCCCGGTGGTCAGGCGTGCCACCAACCACAGGGTGAACTGGGACTTGCCGATCCCGGCTTGCCCGGCGGCGATAGTGAGAGAGCCGACCGGGATTCTTCCCTCGGAGTCCTGCGGGGCAGCACCTTTGGGGGCCGTGTCCCATAACCAAGTTGGCTTACGCATCCGAATCTTCGAAGCCGCTGTGAGCGTCAATTCCCGCACAGGCTTCGGTGTCGCCTTCGCCCCGAGCGTCACGATTTCGGGCATGTCCAGATCGGCAGGTTCGGCTTCGATGGTGTCCGGCCAGAACACTGTTGGCGCGTTCACTGTGCATCCGTTCCGGTGACTGTGTCGAGGCCAGCGTTGACACGGCTCAGACCCTCGTGGACAGCCTCAAGCTCCGTCAGGACCGCAAGACCTAGCTCGGCCAAACTCCCTGTGAGAGCGGCCTTGTGGACCCGATCGACCGCTGCCAAGCAATCACGGCGAACAGCGTGCTCGGCAACACAAACCGCCAAGTACTCGCCACTAATTGCGGGCGGTGCGGACAGGGAAAGACTTGCGACGAACGATGACAAGTCCATGTGTGGGCTGGCGCCAGGACGAATCAAGGCTCGGCTCACTGCAAACTCGGGGATGGTGACCATGGAGACCGGGATGCCCTCGGAGTCCATCTTGCGCATCAAGTTCTCAACGAACCGACACTTGGCCTCGACAACATCGGAAACACCATAAAGCGATCGCATCTTCTCGCGGCCCTGTTTCGTGGCGTTGATCTGTGCGGCAACCAAACCCATCTCAGCCGATGTCGAATCGACTAGCTCGGGGCGGGTTCGTACTCGGGTACTGCTCGTAACTGAGGGGCAGCCTGTGCCATGGTGAGGCTCAATTCTGCGCATACGTGCGCGAAGACTGGGTTGGCCACAAAGGTGTGGCGTTGGCCTGCCTTGGGACACCCGGTCCCTTGCCAGTACTAGGTCCACGTCCAGCAGACCCTTGAAACGGCAACACATGTCAGGCTTTTTCGTCGGTGCGCCAATGGTCAAGCTTGACCATTGTGGCGACAGCCTCGTCATAGCCGAACTGGCGGCCACTTTCCCAAAGCTCGTTGGCTTGGGCCTTGGTGAGAGTGACTGTCCGTGCCTTCTTTTTGGCGACTTTCTTGCTCATGCGCGCTTCGCTCCCGTCAGAAGGTCAGCGGCACCCGTAGAGGTGGACGCGATGATGGAGCCGAGCACGATGAGACCACCGAACTGGACGGCGGTCTCAGCGGACAGCGCCGACAACTGAGCGCCGTCGAACTCGATGCGGGCCTGTCCGGTGAACAGGCCATGGGCACGGTAGCGGGTAACCCTGATCGACACTGTTTCGCCTGAGATGGTTTGCACCGAATCGAGTTCCTGCTCGCAGTACTCATTAGGTCCAGCGGGATGACCTGACTTGCACCACTTCTCACACCGGGCGATCTTCGGCCCGAACCAGAACCGGCCCTCGATGGCGTCCAGGCCCTGCCCAGGCAGCCCATCCTGAGCCTGTTCCAAGGACGCCACAACATCGGCAACGCTGGCGGCACCGGCGATACGAACAACACGCCGATCGCCAGCATCAACCTCAACAGTGACAGGGAAACCCGGTGCCACCACAGGCACGTCAGCTTCGACGTACACGCGACAGTCGCGCTCCAACACCCAGGCACATAACACCGTGAGCGGGACGACATCTGCGACCAGGTCAGCCCCGGCGTTGAACAGTGCGTTGGCCTGACCAATCTTGTCCATGCCGTCGAAGAACCCAGGGAACTCGAGGGCATCAGCGAAAGTCGTTGCGGCGGCGCTCACAGGACAACCTCTTTCAAAGCGGCCAACAACTCACGCGCTTCGGAATCATTCAGGAACACAGTCCCCGAAATGCCGAACGTGATCTGCACTGGCTGCGCGAAAGAATCCACACGCTCAGCAACAATCGGAGCCAGGATCAGCGACCGGGACTCGATGCGGGCCATCAGCGGGACACCCGAACGCGAGCGACAGCCGGCAACGGACTGCGGGGAAGACTCCCAGTAGAACGCACGATGAACTGGGTGAACGCATTCACCGGGACCGCCGGTGTGGGTGGGACGTTGTAACCTTGATTCATTACTGAACTCCTTCTTGCGGAATGGGTGCGGTGATTGGCCACCGGGAGCGACAACTCCTTGGTGGCCGTTTTGTTTTCGGTCTGCACGATCAGGCCGCCGGACTGGCAACGCCGTCGAGAATCCGAATGAACTGCTCGCGGGGAATCAGTACGCGCCTCCCGATGCGGATCGCCGGAAAGGTGCCTTCCTCGATCGCCCGATCCAAAGTCCGAACGTCTACGTCCAGCACCTCCGCGCCTTCGGTACGTGTGAGAGCAGCTGTGGTCATCTTCCGAACGTCGGCAAGTGTGAGCTTTTTCGACTTGGACATCTCCACCTCCTTTTCAATACGCGACACAATTTGTGTCTTACTCAGTAGACCACTCGATGTATCCAAATGTCAAGATGTCCACTAGAGTGTGTTTCTATGACACAGGTAGACGGGACTGACGTAGAGCCAACTTGGGGAATTGACTGGAGTCGAATGGTCGGTGAGCAGATAAAGATCTGGCGTGGTCGGCGGGGACTGTCTGCTCAGCAGCTTGCTGATCGAACTCGGACTCTCGGCTACACCGTTAGCCGAAACACCATCGCTTCACTGGAAAGTGGGAGGAAAGAGACCGTGCCGATTCAGGAGCTCGTGACCATCGCACGCACGCTGGAAGTTGCGCCGCTGGCTCTGTTGTTTCCGGTGGGGACCATCGACACAGTCGGTGTGCCAGGTCCAGACCGAATCTCAACCTGGGAGGCGGCTCTCTGGTTCTCCGGTGAAGTTCGCAAACTTACAAGCGCCGACGACCCCATGCATCAAGACTGGGGACGAGGGGAATACAGCCTGGGCTATGAGGAATGGGATGCCGGAGAAACACACGGAATCTGGGAGTACTACATCGAACCGCGAAACGACGCTGGCGCACTGTCAGACCTCCGCCTCGCGGAAGCCGAACTGACGAAGTGGCGAGCCCTGATGCCGCTGGTCAAGCACGCTTTCCTGGTCTTTACTACGGCCAAAACTGACTCCGTGATCGATACCTGGCAGTCCGTGTTCCAGTACGTCGGTCAACAGGCAGACAAGCATTGGCAAGTTATGGAGGCGCACCGAGCGAAAGCCAGGACGTACCCAGTCCCCGCCGACCTACACAACATGGAATCCGAGGAAGCCGACCACGCCAAACTGTTGCGACTCCTAGCCGGCGAATCCTCATGACTACCCGCAAACGGCAAGCAGGGGACGGCAGCATCAACGCCTACACAACCCAAGCCGGCACCCGCTACCGCTTCGAAACCCGACTACCCGTAGACCCCGACAACCCCGATGCAGGCACCAAGCGCATCGTGCGCGGAGGGTTCACCACCCGCACCGAGGCAGCCACCGAAGGCCGACGCATCCTCACCGGCACATCAACCACGACAGCCAGGAAGAAAGGGGCGGCGACCTTCGGGGACTTCATCACCAAATGGCTCGCAGGCCTAGACCTGGCCGAAATAACCATGGCCGGATACCGCAAGCTCGCACGCCTACACATCACCCCCGCCCTCGGTGCGCTCACCATCCCTAAGGTGACACCGACGACCCTTGCCAAGCACTACCGGGAACTCGAGGCACACGGCAGGAAGGACGCCACCCGCACCGGTCAGGCACTCTCAGCCAACACCGTCCTCAAGGTCCACGTCCTCATCGGGCAGATGCTCGAGGCAGCAGTCAGCGACAACCTAGTCACCCGTAACGCAGCCAGGCACAAGGACGCCAGGCCGCCGTCACCCAAGACAGTCAGGGCGCAGAAGCCAGAGATACACCCATGGGAATCGGAGCAGGTGAAAGCGTTCCTCGCATGGTCCAAGCAGGCAGGGGATGGGAGATATTGGGCGTGGGCCGTAGCGGTCCGTACCGGCGCTAGGCGTGGGGAAGTACTGGGACTTCAATGGCGCGACCTAGACCAAACAGCCAGCACCATCAGCATCAGGCGATCCGTTGTCCTGGTGAAGGACCACCAACAGGGTGAGCACCTGGCCGTGAAGCCACCGAAGTCGGGTAAGTCCAGGGTCATCGCCTTGGACGCGGCGACCATGAAGCTACTGCAGGAATGGAAACTACAACGGGCATCACTGTCCCTCGAACTTGCAACACCCGGCGCATACGTGTTCGGTGATCTGTCCAATAAGCCGCAGCACCCTGAACGCTTCTCACGGCAGTTTCAGCGGTCAGTGGAGCAATGCCGCCGGGCGCAGATGCAGGCAGCGCAGAAGGCAGCAGGGGAGGGAAGGCCGGCTGATCTGACAGGGCTGGTCCCCACGGTCAGGCTCCACGACCTACGGCACACGCACGCCACGTTGCTACTGCAGCAGGGGGTCAGCCCGAAGGTGATTCAGGA
Source organism: Nakamurella antarctica (assembly GCF_003860405.1). Classification (NCBI taxonomy): domain Bacteria; kingdom Bacillati; phylum Actinomycetota; class Actinomycetes; order Nakamurellales; family Nakamurellaceae; genus Nakamurella; species Nakamurella antarctica. The sequence continues at coordinate 224,104 of NZ_CP034170.1, forward strand.
ACGACTCGGACACGCCAACATCAGCATTACCCTCGACATTTACAGTCACGTCCTGCCGACCATGCAGGCATCAGCGGCCGACCTCCTGGCCGCCGTCCTCGCCTAACCGATGCGCGTTCCAGCCACTTCGGACACATGCAAGGACGCGGATCTTGACCCGAATAAACGCGCTTGACACATAACTTGACACATGGAAACGACGAAAGCCCCCGATCTGCGACGTAACCGCAGGTCAGGGGCTTTCTTGCACTGTGCGCGAGGGGGGAGTTGAACCCCCACGTCCTTTCGAACACACGGACCTGAACCGTGCGCGTCTGCCATTTCGCCACTCGCGCGAGTAACTCGCCTGAGATTATCACGCATCGATGGGCGCTCGACACACACTGCGATCGGAGGGTGGTGTGCCGGGGACCGTCAGCCCCGACCGGCCCAGCTGACAATGCCAGCTGTGTGATCAGGCCCGAGATCTGCACTCCCCTGCGCCCCGACATCAAGTGCGTGCTCGATGGTCTCGGCGTCGATGGCATGCGAAAACAGGTACCCCTGCGCGTACGGACAGCCCAGGGACTCGAGGATCTTTGCTTGCTCCTCGCGTTCCACGCCTTCGGCAATGACGTCCACCCCAAGGCTTTGACCAAGCTTGATGAGGGCCTGCAGAAACCTGACCGCCGCCGGATCCTTGTCGAGTCTTGTCACAAAACAGATGTCGATCTTGAGCACTTGTACCGGTATTTGTTGTAGGTGGAATAGCGACGAAGCGCCGGTACCGAAATCGTCCAACGCCAACAGGACGCCGAGTGTGCACAGTCGACCCGTGACGTTTGCTGCGACGTCGAGGTCCGTCAAAAGCGCGTCCTCGGTAATTTCAAGCATCAATTGTTGGGGCAGGAGCCCGTGGAGTTCGAGGACTGCGGCGACCCGATCGGGAAACTCGCTGTCGGTAATCAAGCTGGGCGGGATGTTGACCGCAACACGCAGGTTTCGGTGACCCACTAGCTCAGACCAGCGGGCAACGTCGGCGCACGCCCGCCCGAGGATGTGGTCGGTAAGTGCGGGCATCAGGTGGGAGCGCGCCGCCAACGGAATGAATTCTGCTGGGGGGATTTCTGCCCCCGCGTGCTCCCAGCGGGCCAAGGCTTCGAAGACGACGGTTCGTCGAGAGCTCAATTCGACAATGGGTTGGTATAGCACTGTGATGGTGCCCTCGTGGACAGCCCTCGACAACGGGCCACGCAGTCGGAGGTCGGAGCTCGTGGCCAGCGCCATCGACGGGTGGTACATCGCCATTTGGCCTTTGCCAGCGCGTTTCGCCGAATACATGGCGACATCCACCCGGCTCATCAGCGACTCAACTGTGGGAGCTTCGTCTTCGGCAGGCACCTCGATCACGCCGACGCTCGCCCCAATCAGAACCGATGTGCCAGCCAGTTGGAAGGGTTCTTGGAACGCATCCATCACGCGGGTGGCAACAAGCGTGGCTTCTCCGCCATCCTCGATCAGGATGGCGAATTCGTCGCCGCCCAACCTGGCAAGGGTGTCGCCGGTGCGCAGAGCTCCGCGAAGCCTTTCGGCAATCCGGATCAAGAGCTCGTCACCCGCCGCGTGCCCCAGCGAGTCATTCACGCCTTTGAAGTCATCGAGATCGCAATACAACAGTGCCAGCGGACGCATATCGCGCCGATGCAGGTCCAGTGCGTGGGCGAGGCGGTTGGAGAAGAGTGCGCGGTTAGCCACACCGGTGAGCTGGTCGGAGAATGCTTGCTGCTGCAGTTTGTGTCCCCGGGCAGCTACTTCGGCCAGCAGTCTGTGGTTTTCCCGCATTGTCAGGTACTGGCGGGCCAGAACTGCGAGCGCGACGCTAGCCAGAGCGAACCTCTCGACACTGCCGAGAGGGTGTCCGTAGAGGTACCGAACAAACAGCACTACCGCAGCGATGAACAGTGGGGTGTACGGAAGCATGGTCGCCCCCGCCGGGACGTCGGTGTGCGCTTCACCCCCGATTTCGGTGCTCGGTTTGCTGGAAACGGCGGCTCCAGCGAGCAGGATGAACGCCGCAAGCCAGCCAAGGTCGACGTACGTTCCAGTGATGTAGGAGTCAGTGGCGGTTTGGTAGGCGAAGGCGCTATCCGACAACGACATGGCGGTCATCGCCAGGGTGATGAGCACCAAGCTTGGGCGTTGCACTGTGGGTCGGGCGAGAACTGAAAGTGCTAGTGCCACTAGAAGAATGTCACTGAGCGGGTAGGCGAAGGAGACGATGAGTTCCCATTCGCCGGGATGCCCGGCCTGCGCCATCGCGTTCAAAACAACTGATCCAGAAATTGCCAGCAACGCGCCCGCTGCGACGCAGCCGTCGAGAAAGCTGCGGGAGCGAGCCTCGGAACTGCTAGGCCCGGGGAACAGGAAGAGGGCAGCGCAGGCTGCCACCGGGAACAGGAGGTATCCGGCATCGGCTACTGAGGGAAACGGGGATTCGACGTGGGCAATCAGCTCATACCAACACCACACTGCTTGCCCGAGCATCCAACTTCCGAGACCAACGGCGAAGGCGATCCACGCGAGGCGCAATCGGCCGATGCTGCGTCGCGCGGCGAACGCAGCGCAGGTCGCTCCAATCCCCGACGCTATTAACTGGCTCAGGTTGCCGACCACGCCCATGACGTTGTCCCCGCCGGGTCTTACGACAAAGGTGACCACCAGTAGTACGCACGAGAGTGCCGCTAGCCCCCGCCAGAACGGCAGCGCGCTGACGCGAAGCGTGCGCAAGTCGACTGGCATAGCTGTGGGTAACCTTTCTGTGGCACCGCCCATTGTCGCCTGTTCAGCGGCCGAATGGCGGGAATATTCGCTGCTCATCTTTCTCTCACCCAGCTGCGCAGCCGATGGCGGGCACAGCTGCCGAGATCTTGACCTTCGGTGACGGGGTTGTGCCGGGGATTAGCTCCGAGGGGGAAGCGGCCGCTGAAGAGCAGCGAAAAAAAGTCGTCGTGCGGACGCCGGTGCGCCCCCCATTCACCCGAGGTATCTGATTCGATGGTGTTCATCATTCCCCGGCGGCTCCATGGCCAGTGGTCGCCCGTCACTGTCAGGTCAGGAGTTTCCCGCCGTGCCAAGACAGGCCGAATATCCCCACGCCAAGCACTTTGTTCTACATCTGAGCGACACACACCTGCTCCCGGGCGGCGCCCCGTTATACGGGCATATCAATAATGCCGGCTACCTGCGCCAGTTGCTGGCGTCGTTAGAAGCGGCGGGGACCAAACCGGAGGCCATCATTGTCACCGGCGACCTCACGGATAAGGGTGAGCCGCAGGCGTACGCGGCGCTGCGGGAGATCGTCGACCCGGTGGCGGAACGTCTAGGGACCCGGGTTATTTGGGTGATGGGTAACCATGACGATCGCGCTAATTTCCGCACTGAGCTGCTGGCAGACGGCCCCAGTGTCCAGCCTATTGACCAGGTTTTCGACGTCAACGGACTCCGGGTCATCACACTCGATTCCACCGTTCCGGGTTTCCACTACGGGGAGGTCAGCGACCAGCAATTGGAGTGGCTGGCGGCCGAACTCGGCACGCCAGCGCCGCACGGCACGATCCTGGCAATGCACCACGCTCCGCTGCCGTGCATCCTGGATCTAGCGGTTCTGGTCGAACTGCGAGACCAGGAAAAGTTGAAGCGGGTTATCACCGGCAGCGACGTTCGGACGATCCTCGCGGGTCATCTGCACTTTTCGACGCATGGAACATTCGCGGGGATCCCGGTCTCGGTCGCCGCCGCCACGTGTTACACGCAAGACTTGGTGGTTGCTGTCGGCGGTATGCGCAGGCAAGACGCCGCGCAGGCCTACAACCTGGTGCACGTGTACGGCGACACCGTGGTGCACTCCGTGGTTCCGATGGTGCAGCACCAGACCTTCGGCGCTGTCGACGCCGAGGAGGTGGGGGATCGGCTGCGCGAGGCCGATGTGGTGATCGCGCCACCCGGTTCGCCCACCACGTCGAACTTTGTCTTCTAGTGCCGTGCCGTGTGCGGCGACAGTCCTAGTTCCGAGGCAGCTTCGGGTACTTCCCAGGGTGCAGGGATCGGGAAGTAACGGTCCAGGAACAGCCGCACCGTCGCGGCCCGTTCCTCTTCGGGTACCTCGGGGAAGCTGCCGTCGTTCAGGCAGAAGAAGTCGAGTGAGCGGCTCTTGAGTAAGCCGGTGAGGGAGCGCAAACCCGAAGTAGACGTGGTGTCAACGTATTTCAGGCGCGCCCTGTCTTGGACCACTGCCCGCCCCGTCATCAGTGCGTAATAGTGGTAGAGCGAATTAGTTACTGAGATGTCGGTGGCGCTGCGGAATTTACTGGCCTGGGTGCGAGCGAAGTCTTCCGCGAATTCGGTTTCCATTTCGACCAACACGCTTTTTCGCAGAGGGGTCGCGGCGTGTTCCAAATGACGGGTCGTCACCTTGCCGAACCTGTGGAGAAGGAGGGCCCGGTTGACCCTGGCCGCGTTTTCGTAGCCGCTGCGTTGCGGGTCGGAATCGCCCACACCGATGCGCAGTGGAGCTTGCAGGAACTTCGTCAAACCGCCGGGGGAGAAGAACATCTCGGGGCGGACAGGCCGACCGAAGAACATATCGTCGTTGGAGTACAAGAAGTGCTCGCTGAGGCCCACGATGTGCTGCAGTTGGCTTTCCACCGCGTGCGAGTTGTGCGTGGGCAAGGCATTTTGGTTGGAGAAATGATCGCTGCCGCGAACAAGGGTGACCTTGGGGTGTTCGTCGAGCCACTGCGGCCGCGGCGAATCGGTGGCAATGAAGATGTGGCGGATCCACGGTGCGAACAAGTAGATAGACCGCAGCGCGTATTTCAACTCGTCCAGTTGGCGAAACCTGGAATCGGCGTCGTCGCCTTCGCCCACCACGTAACTGTCCATCCGGCGGGCGCGGGCTCGCTGAAACTCCGCTGACGAACCATCTACCCAGGAGAACACGATGTCGATATCGAAGGTGATGTCGGTCGCGAACTCGGCGAACATATTCTCGAGCGTCGGCCAGGTGGCGCCGTACTTCAGGACGGTGGTGTGCGGGGCTTCGTCCCGCATCACGCGCTTGCGCGTGAGCGAATTATCCACGGGCGCGATAATGGAGTTTTTGCGCATTGACCACATCTCGAGCTGAACCCCCGACGAGGCGCCGTATTTCAGGCCTCCGCGAAGTTCTACGCGCGGCCGGAACAACCGGAAGATGCGGCACCTCCCTCTTTCTGACGGCCATCCCGCCGACATCAGGAAGGGTTCCTTGTCCTTGCCATCTGCAGGCTTGGCGTAGAACGGTTCGTTTGCCAATGACGCGCTCAACGCCGTCATGATCGCGACGCGCTGGCGCCAGTTGACCGCGAGCACGGGGCGCTCATCGTTGCCGCGCACCAGCAGGTATTCGAATCCGCCCGCATCGAGAACATCTTTGATGGCTAACAGGTCGGCAATCATTGCCTGCTGGGGGGTCAGCTCGCTGTTGACGAGCGTCAAACGCCCTTGGTGCATGACAATATCGTCGCGTTGCAACAGCTTCGAGGGTTCTTCCGCGCCGGAGCGAGCCTCGGCGGCGACAGATTTCATAATGGACCCCCTCGATACAGCGGTTGCGCCTCGTTAGAGCTACTGCGAACACAGCAATTCGGTTGTCGAAAAGTATTCGCCCGAGGCGTGAATCCGCTGGCGGGTCTGGTGGACACCCGCTGCTGTCGATGACGGCGCGACACGCTGGGACGTCTCCATTCTAGCCCGCGCGGCGCGCCACGATATTTTTTGCGCCGCCAGCGGAAGAGTTCGCTCGGAGGTGGCACCGCGACGTCGAGAGCGCCGATGATGGAAGCTGCGCGGGCCGCACCCTCGCATGCCGTAGCACCGGGCACCGCTTCGGTGGTGGCCACACCCACGCAGTTGAGGAGCATTTCACAGTGCGAGATAGCGCGAGTTTCTCGATGATGCGCGCCGCTCGGCGCGAGCCAGGTATTGAACGCAAGCCGTTGGCCAAGGGCCTCGCGAGGCGGGTCCTCACGTTTGCCCGTCCGTTTCGCCGGTTGCTCGCAATGTTTACCGTTCTGGTCGTCTTCGCTGCGTTGATCAGCGTGGCCACCCCGTTACTGGCCGGCCGAGTTGTCAACGAGATCACCAGCAATGGGCGCGTGTCTGTTGTCGTGTGGACGGCGATCTTTATCGCGGGGCTGGCGGTCGTTGATGCCGTGCTCTCGTATGTGCAGCGCTGGTACTCGGCGCGTATCGGTGAGGGGCTGATTTTTAAGCTGCGCTCTGCGGTCTTCACGCACATTCAATCGATGCCGCTGGCATTTTTCACGCGCACCCAGACCGGCGCGTTGGTGAGCCGCCTCAACAACGACGTTCTGGGGGCGCAACAGGCATTCACGTCCACCCTGTCCGGGATCGTTAGCAACGCTGTCAGCCTCGTCATCACCGCCACCGTGATGTTTACGCTGTCGTGGCAAATCACCGCGCTGGCCCTGGTGTTGCTACCGGTATTCGTATTCCCCGCCAAGCGCGTCGGCCGCCAGCTACAAACGATCACCAGGGAGTCCTACAGCCTGAACGCGTCGATGAACACGACGATGACGGAGCGCTTCAACGTCTCGGGCGCGTTGCTGGTGAAGCTGTTCGGTCGTCCGCAGGTCGAGGCGCAGTCGTTTTCGGATAAAGCGCAGCGGGTCCGCGATATCGGCATCAGGTCGGCTATGTATGCACGGGCGTTATTCGTCGCGTTGAGTCTGGTGGCAGCGTTGGCGCAGGCGCTGGTCTACGGCCTCGGCGGGTACTACGCGCTGACCGGACAGCTCTCTGCGGGCACCGTGGTCACGCTGGCATTGTTGCTTTCTCGGCTGTACGGGCCGTTGATGGCGCTGTCGAATGTGCGTATAGATGTGATGAGCGCGCTCGTTAGTTTTGAGCGAGTGTTTGAGGTGTTGGATCTGCCGCCGATGGTTGCCGATGCACCCGGCGCCGTGGAGCTGGCGGATGCCACCGCCGCGGACGTCACGTTCACCGATGTTCGGTTCTCTTACCCGCGAGCAGCGGAGGTGTCCCTTGCGTCCCTAGAGGACGTCGCCGTTCTTGACCAGTCCTCTCCCGCAGAAGTGTTGAAGGGCCTCACTTTTACCGCACATGCCGGCCAGATGTTGGCGCTGGTTGGCCATTCCGGGGCGGGCAAGACCACTATCAGCCAGCTGATCCCGCGTATTTATGACGTCCGCGGCGGCGCCATTCGCATCGGGGAGCAAGACGTCCGCGGTGTGACCCAGCAATCCCTGCGCGATGCTATCGGCGTTGTGAGCCAGGACGCGCACCTGTTCCATGACACCATCGGCGCCAACCTGCGGTATGCAAAGCCGACCGCCACGGATGACGAAATCTGGGAAGCATTGCGGGCAGCCAACATCGCTGACAAGATCGCCGAGCTACCGGAACGACTCGACACGCTGGTCGGCGATCGCGGGTATCGACTTTCCGGTGGGGAGAAGCAACGTGTCGCAATCGCCAGGCTGCTCCTCAAGTCCCCGAGCATTGTGATCCTCGACGAGGCAACGGCGCACCTGGATAGCGAGAGTGAACACGCGGTTCAGGGCGCCTTGGCGGTGGCTCTGGCAGGCCGCACCAGTATCGTGATAGCGCACCGCCTCTCGACAATCCGTGCAGCACACCAGGTGTTGGTGATCGACGACGGACGAATTGTGGAATCCGGTACTCACTCAGACCTGTTGGAACTCGGGGGAGCGTACGCAGAGCTCTACCGAACTCAGTTTGCTGAGCCCGGATATCGAAACACCGGAGGCGAAGGTGGCTCGTGACACCACCGGTCGAAAGCTGATCGCCTCCAACAAGAAAGCTCGACACGACTACCTCGTTATCGACACTATCGAGGCGGGGATTGTGCTGACCGGTACCGAGGTGAAATCGCTTCGGGAGGGCCGCGCATCTCTCGTCGAGGGGTACGCCACCATCACCGACAACGAAGTGTGGCTTCGCAACGTCCACATTCTCGAATACCTTCAGGGAACATGGACCAATCACGCGGCGCGGCGGCCCCGCAAGCTCTTGCTGCACCGCCGGCAGATCGCCAAACTTGCCGCCGAGGTCCGCGACGGCGGACATGCATTGGTGCCCCTGAGTTTGTATTTCCTTGACGGCAAGGTAAAGCTCGAGCTGGCTTTGGCCAAGGGTAAGAAAACATACGACAAGCGTCACGCGTTGGCCGAACGCGACGCCAACCGCGAGATTCAACGCGAAGTGAGTCGGCGCTACAAGGGCCAAATCTGACCTCTAGCAATATATCTCACTGTAGTTCACTACTACAGACGGCGAGCCCGCCTTTACGCTTCGGCGGGAACTACCAGCACCCTCGGGCGGGACAATGTAGTTCGGGGTGCCCGAGGCCAAAAGATATATTAACGACAACAAAGATTGTCGTTGACAACGCAGGTTGTCGTGGTGCACACTTCCCACATGCCAATCAGCGAGCAGTTCCAAAACATCGCCTCAGCCCTCGCCAGGGTGATAGCTGGCAGCACCGGAAGGCCTCGCGGCCGGCTGATCATCAAGCGGCGCAGGCGCTCTGGGCGCTAAGCCAGCCGCATTTCCGCACCTCCCATCGCAGCAAACCACCCACACTCAAAGGAGCACCACCATGTCCACACCCAAGGTCGCAGCAAAAAACACTTCAGCATTCTTCGGCGCTTCCATCGCCTTTCTCGGACTGACCGGCATCTGGAACATCGGGAACCTCTGGATGCTCAACATCACCGTGCAAGACCGGTACACGATCGGCATGGGCATCATCGCCTCGATGTTTGCTGTGGTGGTGGTGTCCAAGGTGGTCCGCGACAAGGAAGATGCCAACGACTTCGTGAACGGCATTCGCCAGGCCCGTTACGAAGAGGTGCTGGCCAATGCCCCGGCCCCTGGCCTTGGCCAAACGTATTAACCCGATTTTTCGCGTGCGCACGCGATAAACCAGAGGCGCCCAGGCCACGCCGGCCAGGGCGCCTCTGCCGTTTCCGCTCCGGCTCCCATCGACAACGACAGTTGTCGATGAGAGCGATTGTCCGGCACACTCAAGTAATGGAGCTCACCGAGATGTACGACTACATCGAGAACCTCATCGACAAAGCAGCAACCCAGGCCAACGGCGACACGGACGACAGTACTGAGTTCGCGCTCGATCTGACGAAGATCGAACTCATCTCGAAGGCGCGGGTGGCGCTAGACATCATCGAGGCGTTGGCAGTACACCGCCTGCGTACTTCACTGCCGCAGGCTAGCTATGGCGACATCGGCGAATCCCAGGGAATTAGCAAGCAGGCCAGCAGGATTCGGCACACGAAGTTGGAGCAAGTGCTTAAAGTCCACCAGATCGATGGCAAGCGGCACGCCATGGCAAAAGTGGTGGCGCCGACCAAACATCGTCGAGCAGCAAAGCCCACCCGGGTGACTCGGAAAGAATTGCAAAGCTAAAGCAATCGCATATTTTGCGGGCAAACTCTTCCCGCACTACGACCGCGCGCCACCTGATGGTGGCATCATCGGCCCATGGCCATATCAAACGAAGAAAGCATCGCGTACCCAGCTCCCGGGTCGCGCCCGTCGCGTAGCGCCACCGAACACATCTCGCCGCACGTCGTCGTATTGTTCGGCGCAACCGGAGACCTGGCGCGCCGCAAGCTGTTGCCCGGCCTCACGCACCTCGCGCTGTCGTCGTTGACGCCGGAAATTCAGATCGTCGGGACCTCGCTGGAGGCCTTCGACGATGAGTCGTTCCGTGAGTTTGCGCGGCAGGCGGTGTCGGAGTTCAGCACCCACGCGCTGTCGGATGCGCAGTGGGACTGCTTTGCCAAGAACCTGCATTACGTGCCGCAAAGTGCGGGGCCTGCGGAGTTGGCCGCGGCGGTCCTGCGGGCGGAAACCGAACTCGGAGATGACGTCCTTCGGCTGCACTATCTTTCTGTGCCGCCGAAAGCGGCGCTCGCGGTAATCAAAATGTTGAAAGACGCAGACCTCGTGGCCCGCTCGCGCGTCATTATGGAGAAGCCTTTCGGTACCGATCTGGAAAGCGCGATCCACCTTAACGACCAGGTCCACGAAACGTTTTTCGAGAGTCAGATCTTCCGCATCGACCATTTTCTCGGCAAAGAGCCAGCCCAGAACATTCTGGCGTTCAGGTTTGCGAATGGCCTGTTCGAGCCGATTTGGAACCGCAACTTCATCGATCACATTCAGATCGATATTCCGGAGACACAGGGACTTGACCGCCGCGCGGAGTTCTACGAGTCCACCGGCGCCTACAAGGATATGGTCGTCACCCACCTCCTTCAGGTGATGGCTTTCGTCGCCATGGAACCGCCGACCGCGCTCGAGCCGCGCGCTATTAGCGAAGAGAAGAACAAAGTATTCAGGTCAATGTTGCCTGTTCGGCCGAGCGATGTAGTGCGGGGCCAGTACAGCGGATACCGCGACGAGCACGGCGTGGCGCCTGACTCGGACACCGAGACTTTTATCGCGCTGAAGGTGCGGATCGACAATTGGCGGTGGGCGGGTGTGCCGTTCTATCTGCGGACGGGTAAGAAAATGGCGGAGGGGCAGCGGATTATTTCGATCGCTTTCCGGGAGGCGCCGAAGAGCATGTTCCCGCCGGGGTCCGGCGTGGGATCTCAGGGACCGGATCATTTGACGTTCGATCTCGCGGATGCATCAAAGGTATCTCTGTCCTTCTACGGCAAGCGGCCTGGACCCGGGATGCGGCTGGACAAGTTGTCAATGCAGTTCGCGACGCAGGAGACGGACCACTCCGCGGATGTGCTTGAGGCGTACGAGCGGCTGATTCTTGACGCGATGCGCGGCGACCACACGCTGTTCACCACTGCCGAGGGCATCGAAAGCCTGTGGGAGCGTTCAATTCCCCTGCTGGACGACCCACCTGCGGTGAAGACTTACGCCCCCGGGACATGGGGACCGAATGCCATCCATCAGCTGGTTGCTCCCCACGCGTGGCGGTTGCCCTTCGAACGCACCTGGCGCGAGAAGAAGTCCACGTCCTAGGGCATCAGACCCGGGCTCTGTTGGCTGCCGACACGGCGAGGGGGGTTGCCACCAGGATCAAAATTCCGCAGCCAGCAAATGTCCAAGAAAATCCTGCTCCCGCGCTGGCGACGAGCCCGACGAGGAGGGCTCCGATAGCTGTTCCCGAATCGAACGCCGCGTTCCACATGGCACTTGCGGTGGCTTGCCGGTCCGGGCCTGCAAGTGCAAATGCGAGCAACAGCGTCAGGTTTTGTGCTGATCCGTAGCTAATTCCCAGGAAGAATGCGCCAGCCAGCACCAAGGCCCCACTGCTCTGAGCGATGCCGAGAGCCAGTGCCACCATGCCAACTGCGCCGCAGGTGATTCCCACGGGAAGCAACAACCGGGAGCCAGTGCGATCGAACAAGAGGCCGACGCCCCATCTGCTTACAGCGGCGACCAGACCCAGGATCACCAAGGCCAAAGTGGTAACGGTGGCGCTGGTGTTGACGATGGGTAGGAACGTCAGGACCGCACCGCCCGCGAGGGTGATGACCAGCAATACGAGGGTGATTCCGGTGATCGCGCGGACACTTTTCCCCAGCGGGGTGACGGGTTGGTTTGCCGGAGTTTCTTCGTGGGGTTTGAACTGCGCGAACCCCCTCACCAGGAAAAGTGCCAAGACGGGCGCGGCTCCGAATAGCGCGACCCAGTAGAAGTTCCCGGCGTTGGTCACGGCGACGCCGACGGGGACACAGATGAGATTCGGGATTGCGATGGCGAGGCCGTAAATGCCGATTACTTCGCCACGTCGGCGGGCTGGGACCATGCCGGCGGCAGCAATCGGCATCATCACTGTGATCACCCCGAAACCCGCGCCGCGGACGGCGGAAACCACCAGTAGCCACCACAGGTCATGGCTCAGCAGGTAGAACGGGCTCGCGCCGCCGAGGGCGATCAGGCCAGCAGCGAGGGTGACGCCAACGCCGAGGGTCCGGATCATCGCCGGAACCAGGAGTTGGGTAGCTACGGTGCAGGCGAGCATGACGGTGGTAACGAGGCCGGCAGAGCCTTCGCTGGCCCCGCCGGCAACTGCCCACAGCGGGAGAGACGACAGCGTGAAGAAGAAACTGACAAAAGCGAAAATGCTGACGAGGACGAGCCTTTGGACGTCAGACTGCGCCCAGAGGGAGCCTGACGTTTTTTGCGGGGTAGGGTCAGATGACATGACGGGGGGTGCTGCACTTCCCAGAGATTTCCGGCCCAGGCAGGTTCTAAAAGTGTTGGGACACCAGCGAAGTACCAGGGAAGCCCGGGCCGACGGCCGCAGACTGCGACCCCAGCTTATAGGTCGCACGCACCGGCTGCGAGTTTCGAAGGTGGGGGGACAGCTCCGTAGACAAAGCGCAGGCTGGCATCGGTCTCAGTGTCGATGGGTTCATCGGCGCTAGCTCGCTGGCCAGCGCAGCGGCCGTCGCCTTGTTGACGCGCACCCTCATTCCGGGCCTGCCAGCCGGCGACCGAGGTGCTGGTTGCCAAGTGTGCGGGCACTGCCCAGCATCAGCTCAGAAGCCCTCGGATATCCGACGCGGTCAGTGCGCCGGCAGGTACCCCGCCGGAGTCCATCACGCTGGAAAATAGCTTCGCCTTGCTCGCTTTGAGCGCCATCACCTTTTCTTCGATGGTGCCCTTGGCAACGAGCCGATACACCATGACGTTCTTGGTTTGACCGATCCGGTGCACCCGGTCAACCGCCTGTGCCTCGGAGGCCGGGTTCCACCAGGGGTCGAGCAATATGCAGTAGTCAGCCTCGGTGAGGTTGAGGCCAAAGCCGCCGGCTTTCAGGCTGATGAGGAACACGGGTGCACGCCCAGACTTGAAGCGGTCTAGCACTTCTGGCCGATCACGGGTCGACCCGTCGAGGTAGCAATAGTCGAAACCGGCCGATTCCAGGCGACCTCGCACCTTCGTCAAGAAACCGGTAAATTGACTAAACACCAGGACTCGGTGTCCCTCGGCAACGATATCGTCGAGTTGCTCAAGTAAGGCGTCGAGCTTGGTCGAAGGAATGGCGGAGTATTTTTCATCGATCAGGCTTGCGTCCAGGCTGAGCCGGCGCAGGAGGGTCAGCGACCGGAAGATCTCGAACCGATTCTTATCCATGTCGTTGATGAGCCCGAGCACTTTCTGCCGCTCTCGCTGTAGATGGGTCTGGTAGACCTTTCGGTGCTGGGGGTTGAGTTCCAACTCGATGGTCTGCTCCTGCTTCGGTGGCAGATCTTTCGCTACCTGATCCTTGGTGCGGCGCAACATCAATGGTCGGATGCGGCGCCGAAGCTGGGCGAGCTTCTCAGCCTCGACACCCTTTTCGATGGGCTTTTGGTAGTACTCGGCAAAACGTTGCGGGGTGGCGAACAAGCCCGGGGCGGTGATCGAGAACAGCGACCACAGCTCCATCAGGTTGTTTTCCATGGGCGTGCCGGTGATCGCGAGCTTGAAGGGTGTGGTGAGTTTCTTGGCGCACTTATAGCCTTGGGACAGGTGGTTTTTCACAAATTGGGCTTCATCCAGGATCAGACCCGCCCACTCCAGGCTGTCGTAGGCGGCAAACTCAAGGCGGAACAACGCATATGACGTGATCACGATGTCGGCACCCTCGACCACATCCGCGAGCTCGATGCCGCGCTTCTTGCCGGTCCCGGTGACCGCAACGGTAGACAGGGTAGGGGCAAACCGCTTCGTTTCCGCTTGCCAGTTCCCGACGACGCTGGTCGGAGCGACCACCAGAAACGGCCGCCGAGTCCTACCTTGGTGGACAGCGCGAGTGATCAGCGCGAGCGCCTGAATGGTTTTACCCAAACCCATGTCGTCAGCCAGAATGCCGCCCAGCCCGCTGTCGCAGAGGAAGCTGAGCCAGTCGTACCCATCCTGCTGGTAGGGCCGCAGTGTCACGTCCATCGTCGGTGCGAGCTCCTGATGCGTCAACTCGCCGACGTTGTTCAGGGCGCTGACCGATTCCTGCCACGCCCTCGCTTGGTCGTCGACGACGCCGAGCGCATGGAGGTCATTCCAGAGGCTGGCCTGGTATCGACTGATACGGACTGACTTCTCGCCCGGATCGAGCAGCAGCCGGGCCTCCTCGATGAGCACCCGGAGTTGCTCGAAAGCTGTTGTTGCCAAGCGAAAGTAGGTGCCATCTTCCATGATCATGTGGTCTTGGCCGCGGGCCAAGGCTAGAAAAATCTCCCGCAGCGGCACGTCCGCGCCGTCCACGCTGACGCTGATCTCGAGATCCAACCAGTCTCTGCCCTGAGCCGATTCGCTGCCAGCGATGGCAATAACGGCATCGGATTCTGCAGCGCGGTAGGTCGCTTCCCCTAGTACCACCAGCTCGAGACCATCAAGGTTCTGCAGTACCGGCAAGAGTTCGGCGAGGAATTCCAGCATCTGTAGGCCAGCTAGTTTCTTCTCCGGTGTAATTCTGCCAGCGTCAAACAGAGCGGGCAAAGCAAGGACCGATGACGACAAGCGCTGCAGTACAGCGCTTTCGAATTCCAAATCTCGGTAGGTGACCCGCTGTGCGCCCGGGTAAAGCCCCTGCCTGGTCGAATCGCCGAAGTAGTTCCAATTCCATCGAATGTGAAGTTCGTGCCCAGGCAGATGCTCCACGACCAGTTCGAGTTTTGGGAGTGGCGGTTCGGGAATAGTGAACGACTCGTCAGTGGAGGTGAGGTGCACCCTGCGGCGCAGCGCGGGAAGATAGGTGGCGACGAACCGGTCAATCTCGGGGTTCGCAATTTCCTGTGTGCCAGCCTGAAAAACGGAGCGCAACTCTTTGCGGACAGTCGATTCCAGTGGCGTGATGGTCAGATAGAGGTCCTTGATAGATGCGGCCAGATCCCCGGCGATCCATGAGACCACCGCGGTGGCAGGGGATCCGAGTAATAGGCACGATTCGGATCGGACAGGCCCGACCGCGGCGGCAACGATGGGACGCAAGGAAATACCGTTGCTCGCGCGGGAGATATCGAGGGCAATCCTGACTGGCCGCGCTTCGACCTGAACTGCTGATTGCTCCTTATCGGAGCCGATCAGGGTGATCCCGACCTCGCCCGCCCGGGCGAGCAGGTCCCAGAACGCCGCCCCGGCGATGTCCTCCAAGTACAGCCACGATGTCGGTGCGTAGTACGAGCCACCGGCGGCTATCGCGGCGATTGAGCTGAGCCATTTCAGATGCGCGGCATTGGGTTGGCTGCGGCCGTATCCGAAATAGTGCAGATTCGACCATCCGATTCCCGTTCGAACCCACTTACCCTTGCTGCCACGCTGAACGGGACGAATCCCCAAAGTGGAAGGTCGCAGCTGCGCACCCGCCAGCGGTGTGGACGCATATCGGCTGGCAGGCGCCATCAACTCGAATTGCAGGCCAAGCGGGACCTCGCCGGTTGCGGGTTCGTCATCGGGCTGCTCGATGAGTCCGGCCAGCGATCGTTCCCAGGCTGGCTTCGGCGGGGGAGCGTGGCGGCTGCCGAGTCCGCTGATGATCAGCGCTGCGATGTGTTTGCACTTCATCCGCACAGGGCACGAACACACCCCGGTGAGGGCCGCGATGGACTCGCCGCGCATTACCAGCGAAACGCTTGCCCGGTAGGGGGTTCGGGCCGTGCCCTGTACCTGGCCGACGACAGTAAGCGGTTCTTCGGTGACAGCGACGTCGATAACGGCGCCGCGGCGGACATAGTCCAGCCCTTTCTGCAAGGTGGCGCCGCCGACGAGTCGGCTCAGCGACAGTACGTCAATCACCGTGGGCAGCCGATCATCGTCAGAGGCAATGGGGAGGCAGTTGTCGACACAGGCGCAGCCTACTGAGAAGAACCGACGCTGCACACCGCCGCACAGCACCACCGCCGCCTCACCGCCGCACAGCCGAGCGGAGCGTCTGAGGGGCGCGGGCAGAACTCATGCTTTTCTCACTTGCGCCGAGCTTGGATTCGGCGAACCCATCCCCAGTTGTGTCAGTACCTACGAGCGAAGGGGAGTTTCCTCTCGGTGCTGATCGCCCTCGGTGCCGGAGGGAAAGCTTGCGTAGGGCAACGCATTCCAAGATTCGGACTGCGATCCCTAGCCGACTTTGACCACCAAGAATGTGGGTAAGTCACCGACCACCGTCGTCTCCAGCGGGCTGGTCCGCACACCAAACGAGTGTCCTGCAACCTTGAGGCCGTCGACGCTGAGGCTGCCAGCGCTCGGTGACGGATTTAGCGTCATCGTCTCGCCGGGAACGTCTACGCGCAGGCCGAGAATGCTTTGCAACAACACCGCTGCCGAAGCCGCTGACCAGGCTTGCGGACGGCAGGACGCGGAATAGGGAACCAGCGCCGCAGTGTCGTCAAAAACGCCGAAAAGCTCCGGCATCCGCCCGTAAAAGGCGGTGCCAGCGGTCAGCAGACCTTCGGTGAGCACCGCGGCTTGCGCGATCAGACCTTCTCTCGTCATGCCGTCGATCACAATCGCCGTGTCGTGGGGCCAGACCGAGCCGCAGTGGTAGCTCAGTTCCGAATAACCGCCGCCGGTCGACGACATCGTCCGTAGCCCATACGCTGTCGCCATGGTCGGGTCGACCATGCGATCGGCCACGATGATGGCTTCGGCGGGATCCAAGATGCCGGTACCTAAGAGATGGCCCATGTTTGAAGTGACTGAATCCACGAGTTGTTTGTGGCCATCGAGTGCGATCCCAAGGTAGGAGCCGCGCTCGTCTGAGGTCCAGAACGACTGGTGCACGGCGGCTTTGAGCCTGGCAGCGTATGCCAGCCACTGGCTAGCGCCGGGCCGGCCGAAGGCTTCCAGCAGCGCCGCCCCCGCGATGGCTGCCTGGTAGGCGTAGCCCTGGACCTCCACCAAAGCGACGGGCCCTTCGGCGATCCGGCCATCGGCAAACCGCACCGAATCCCCGGAGTCTTTCCAACCCTGGTTCGTCAGGCCGCGGCCGGATCGGTCGATGTACTCCAGGAAGCCATCACCGTCGCTGTCACCGTAATTTGCCAGCCACGCGAGCGCAGCCTCGGCTGCTGGCAACAGTTCTCGGACGTGCTCATCTGCTAATCCCCACCGCCAAGCATCGTGCAGGAGGCAAATCCAGAGCGGCGTGGCGTCGATGGTGCCGTAGTAGAGCGGAGGCAGGAACGTGTGCGACACCTCGGACGGTGCGCGCCGGAGCTCGTGCGGAATCTTGCCGGGTTCCTCGGCCGTGTCGAGCACCACCGATGTGCCCTGGTAGGCAGCGAGAGTCCGCAGGGTTCCTAACGCCATTTCCGTCCCGAGCGGCAGCAGCATTCGGGCCGCCCAGATGGAGTCGCGGCCGAAAAGTGTGAGGTACCAGGGGGAGCCGGCGGCGAAGAACTCGTCGTTCGGGGCCAGTCCGGTGCAGAGCCGAAGTCCCTTGAGATCGGCAATGCTGGTGGTGATCAGCGGCGCCAGTCTTCGGTCGTCTGCCATCACGTGCGGGGCGGTGAACGGCGCTGCACCCAGCGGCGCGGTAACTGCTGCGCCGTCGTCGGCGACTTCTACCGACCAGCCGCATGAGCGCGCAGACCTGGCTGGTACGAACAAGTTCCACGTGGCAACCACGTCATTGCCCTCGATCACCAGGTCAGCGTCATCTGCCTGGACCCATACGGTGGTCTGGGCGGCGGCGAACAGTGCTCGGGTGCCTTGCAAAACGGGTGTGCGCGGTTGCGAGTGCAGACCGGATTTGACCATCTCCATATCCGCGAGATCAGTGGCCAGTCGTAGCTCCAGGGTCAGGTGCCAATCGGTAAACCCAGCGTTATGGAGCACAAAGTTTTCTTGGCACCCCGTGGCCAGCGCCTTTCGGCGCCGGCGCAGCCACCTGATCGGGTCCGGTGTGGGGTCTTCGACAGAGCGAGTCACAGCAACAAACTCAGCTTCGGCTGCGCCCAGTATCTGGTGGCTGACCGGTTCCAAAGCAGCCCCGGAAACGGACACCACGGCCTGGCCGATAGCTCGCAAATCTGCGGCAAAGATGCCCTGTGCGCCCACCGGGTGGATCTGGCCATCCTTGCCCGACAGGCTGACGGTCGGCGCAGCCAGACAGGTCACCAGATCGTGGAGGAACGGCTGCAGACCTTGCTGAGTCATGGCGGAGCACTCGATTCTTCCGGGAAGAAGTAGGCCCGGCCCCACTGGTAGAAACGGGCGAATTTTTGATTACGTTTTGGCAAAGAGCTTGACAGGCTATGTGACTCAGCCGACACTTCGACCTTAGTTGGATCGATCCAACGGACGCAAGCCTGAAATTGGAACGATCCATTAGGACCAATCGTCAAGGAGGACGAGTGACCGATACGGCAACCAATAACACCGCAAGCACTCCTGCCTCGGCCTCGAAAGCCACCCTCGACTCGGTAGCAAAGCTGGCTTGTGTCTCCCGCCAGACAGTGTCGAACGTGATGAACTCCCCGGCATTGGTGAAGGCAGAAACAGCGGAGCGGGTCCATCAGGCCATCAAACAACTGGGGTACCGGCCGAACCTAGCCGCTAAGCGCTTGCGCACGGGCCAATCCCGGTTGATCGGCCTGCGAATCGTCGGTGTCGACGGCGACGCGGTCTTTGACCGTTTCCTACACGCGCTGACCGATGCGGCAGCGCTTCGTGATTACCGCATCATTTTGTACACCTCACCGACTGACGCGGGAGAGATCGCCGCTTTCGACGAACTCCTCGATCGCTGGGACATCGACGGCATCGTGCTCACTAGCACCCACCGCGGCGACGTGCGTACCGATCACCTGGCCACCAAGGGCATTCCGTGTGTGACCTTCGGCCGCCCCTGGGACGACTCGGACCACCACTCCTGGGTGGATGTCGATGGACGCGCCGGCACCAAAGCTGCGACCGAAACGTTGATCGCAGCTGGCCATCGACGGATCGGGTTTTTGGGCTGGCAGCCAGACTCCGACGTCGGCAACGATCGTGAGGCTGGGTGGCGCGAGGCGATGCGCGAAGCCAATCTTGACTGCTGCGAACCGGTGCGACGCGACAACACTCTGGATTCCGCCCGGATGGGCGCCCGCGAAATGCTGGCGCCTGCAGTGGCCGATTCCGACCTGCCGGTCACCGACGCTTTGACAGCGGTGGTGTGCGTGTCCGACGTCATGGCACTGGGAATGCTAGCCGAGCTCGCCGCCCAAGGGCGTCCCACCGGGATTTCGATCGTCGGCTTCGATAACTCGACCGTGGCTGCCAGCAATGGGTTGAGTTCGGTGGATCAACCACTGGTGGCGGTGGCCGATCACTGCGCCCGGCTGCTCATCGACCAAATTGAACGGCCATCCGGCGCTACAGCCGCGCTGGAGCGGATTCTGCTCCCGCCGAAATTTATCCCTCGGGCCTCTTCGCGGCCACCAGACCAGTAGTCGTCGCCTCGCAATGTCCCCCTAGTTTTCCTGCACCAAACCACGCGGACCTGAATCCAGTGCCGTGCCCCTTGGCCTTAAGGAGCCTGCGTCATGAGAAGTACCCGCTTAGTAAAATCTGCTGTGGCTGGCACCATCGCCGCCACATTATTGTTGGTCTCCGCGTGCGGTAGCTCCGACTCAACCGCTGGCAGCTCGAGCAGCTCCAGCAGTGCAGCACCCGCAGCAAGCAGCGCAGATGGTTCGACCGCCGATACCCCTGCCGCCTCTGGTAGCGAGATGGCCCCGGCTTCCTCGAGCGCGGCACCTGTTGCCGGCGGCGCTGAGCTATCCGTGCTGATCGGTAGCTCCGGCCAGGTCGAAACTGACGCTCTGATGTCCGCCACCGACGCGTGGGGCAAGGACACCGGCAACAAGGTCACAGTCGCGCCCGCTCAGGATCTCGGACAGCAACTGGCCCAGGGCTTCTCGTCCAATACCCCACCCGATCTCTTTTACGTAGGGGCTGATCAGGTCGCAAACTATGCCAAGGCTGACAACATTGCTCAGTACGCCGACGGCCTCAGCAACGCCAGCGATTTCTACCCGGCGCTCAAGGACTCATTCACCTACGACGGCAAATTCTATTGCGCACCCAAAGATATGTCGACCCTGGCGCTGTTCATCAACAATGACCTTTGGGCCAAGGCTGGCCTGACCGATGCTGACATTCCGAAGAATTGGGATGACCTGGCGAAAGTAGCTAAGAAGCTGACGGTTAACGGTGTGGCTGGCCTCGCGCTCGCCCCCGAACGCGACCGGATCGACGCGTTCCTGGTGCAGAACGGCGCCTACCTGACCGATGATGCGGGAAAAATCACCGCCAACGACCCGAAGAACGTCGAGGCACTGACGTTTGTCAAAAAAATGATGACGGATGGCGTCGTCAAGACGCCGGCAGAGCTCAGTGCTGGATGGGCGGGAGAGGCTTTCGGCAAGCAAGCTGCCGCGATGACGATTGAGGGCAACTGGCTGCTCGGCGCCATGGGCAAGGACTTCCCGACAGTCAAGTACACCGTGGCAGAACTTCCCGCCGGCCCGACTGGCACGAAGGGCACTTTGGTATTCACCAACTGCTGGGGTATCTCCGCCACCACCAAGTTCCCCGAGCAGGCCAAGGCTCTCGTCGAGTACTTGACAGGCAGCGATCAGCAGATGACCTTCGCCAAGGCGTTCGGCGTCATCCCGTCAGTCGAATCAGCAAAGGACACCTATCTCAAGGAATTCCCAAAAAATAAGCCGTTCGTTGACGGTGTCGGGTATGCCCGCGGTGTCGTCAACTTCCCTGGGGTCACCGCTGAGTTGGCCGAATTCAACGCCCAGCTGCAGGCTCTCGCTACCGGCGATCCGCAGACCATTCTGGACGATTTGCAGAAAAACCTCGAGGCCGCGATCGGTTGATCTCATTCTCGATGTGACAACCAAAAACAGCACGAGGGGAGTGAACAGCAATGTCGATAGTTGAAGCCAGTAGGGACAAAGGCGCGCAAGACCCGAAGGCGATGAAGCCTGCAGCGCGCAAGCGTAAAGCGGCATCCATCCGTGGATCGCAGAACAGGACGGGGTGGCTCTTCATGGCCCCAGCTGCCATCATCCTCGTGCTGTTTTTGGTGGTTCCCATTTTTGGAGCTGTGTGGGTTTCACTCAGCGATTGGAAAGGCAAGGGATCACCGCTTGGTGCCGAATTTGTGGGATTTAAACATTATGAAGCACTGCTAAGCGGTGGAGGTCTGGCTCAGAAGGACTTGGGCACCTCGCTGCGCAACAATATGTTTTACGTCATTCTGGTGGTCCCGCTTCAGACGTTACTAGCACTCACCCTGGCGGTAATTCTCAATAAGCGCCGACTCAAGGGCAGAGGTTTCTTTCGGACGGCGTTCTACTTTCCATCCGTCACATCGTCGGTGGCTATCTCGCTGGTCTTTCTTTTCTTGTTCACAGCTTCTGGCGCGATCAACAAAATCTTGGCCTGGCTCGGAGTCAACGGCCCGAACTGGTTCGCCGACCCGCGCGGCGTGGGCCACCTTGTGCTCAACGCCTGGGGAATCGTCGACATGAACAACCCGCCTGCGTGGATGTCGAACGGCAGCTTCATGGGGCTGGACTTGTTTCAGTGGATCTCAGGTCCGTCAGTGGCGATGTGCGCCATCATCGCGCTTGCCGTGTGGACTACGGGTGGCACGTTTATGTTGATGTTCTTAGCCGCGCTCCAGGATGTTCCGGTCGATGTCGATGAGGCCGCGATGGTGGACGGTGCCACGGCGTGGCAGCGTTTCCGCTTCGTGACGGTGCCAGCATTAAAGCCGACTTTTTACCTGGTGATCACACTTGGACTCATCGGGACCTGGCAGGTTTTCGACCAGATCTACCTGATGGGTAAAGGCGGCCCAGCCAAGTCAACGCTCACCCCAGCGTTTTTGAGCTACCAAAGTTCATTCAATGACGGCAAGTGGGGGCAAGGCACGGCTATTGCGTTCATTCTCTTCGCCATCATCATTGTGATGAGCGGCATTCAGCGCTTCGTGATGCGGGACAACAAAAAGCTACCGAAGCGCAAACGGATGGTCTTTGTAGAAACTCCCGCCACCAGCGCCGGTGTCGCAGGGGCCACAGCCACCGCGACCACGTTGAGCAAGACCACCCCATCGAAGGACAAGATATGACGACGACGCTTTCCGGCCGCGATACGTCAGTTCACTCGGCCGAACTTCAGAAGAAACGGGGCTTCTCCACTGCGTGGTTGGTGTACCTAGCGCTGATATTTTTCGCGTTGATCTACCTCTTTCCTTTCTTCATCCAGATCGGAACCTCGTTCAAGACCGATGTAGAGGCGACCGCCACCCCGTTGAACCCGATTCCCAAGATGTGGACCACGGCGGCCTTCCAAACGCTGGCCCAAGCCGACTTCCCTCGGTGGTTTATGAACTCGACAATCGTCACACTCAGCGTGACGGTGGGGCGAGTGCTGATCGATTCGCTGGCCGGATATGCGTTGGCGCGCTTGCACTTCACTGGACGGAAGGCAATCGGCCTCTTGATCATTTCCGTGATGGCCGTGCCTGGCGTCGTATTGCTGATCCCGAAGTACCTGGTGCTGGTGCAGCTCAACATGTACGACACCTACGCCGGCATGATCATCCCGCTCCTTGCTGACGCCGCCGGCATTTTCATCATGCGCCAGTTCTTCATCTCTATTCCGTTGGAGGTGGAGGAGGCAGCTCGAATCGATGGAGCAAGTACGTTGCGGACCTTCTGGTCGGTGGTGTTGCCGATGGCTCGCCCAGCTGTGATCACCTTGACCATCCTGTCGTTTCAGGGGTCGTGGAACGAGTTCAGTTACTTCATCGTCTCCCGTAAGGATCCGGCCTTGAACACTCTCACCAGCGGGGTGGCCTCGCTGACTTCGGGAGCGCTAGGCAGTGGCAACATGTTCCCGGTCAAAATGGCTGCTGCGTTGCTCATGACGATCCCCGTGGCGTTGGTGTTCTTCTTCTTCCAACGCTTCTTCGTGCAGGGGGCTGGGGCTGGGGCTGTGAAGGGGTAAGAGGGCCCCGTTGTGAGGTGCTGCTTACTGGGGGCCCGCGAATGGTTCGGTTACTACCGTGCCAATGCGGGCCCCTTTGCATCGCAGTGCCGGGCGTCGAGGCGCTCCAAAGCGCTGCCTGGTTGCCGTTCCGAGGGGCCGCTCCCACCACCAACATCTGGGACCATCAGCCCGCCCTCAGCGGGCTAATGATCCCGAAACCCATCGCGGGACGCTTCCCCGGGTCTTGGCCAAAGCCGTCCCCGCTGCGCATCGGTAGCGGCGCAATACGCCTTATGACGCGAAATCCCTGGACACAATTTCTACACGGGTTGCCCGGGCTGGCCCCCTGACCTGCTGAGTTGACGAAGCCTGGATCACCCCCTAATGTTTACGAAGTTGCCCCGCCCGAGTTCGCGTGAAGATGTCACAGTCTGATGAGCGAGTCGGCCCAAGCGTTAGACGAAAGTCTGGACCATGGGGGCAGCGAACCCCAGGAAGTCGAACTCCGGTGACGGAGTGGGGCGGAGCTTGTTTATGACAGGCTTTGGACGGCATCCATAGTGGAATAACAGTCGCAGTCGCAAGATTGAGACAGCACCCCGGATATGGCTTAGAGGTCATGGGTGGTGTGTGTTTGTTCTTTGAGAACTCAACAGCGTACCGAAAGTCAGTGCCAATTGTTTTATCTTGGTGCGCTCTCGTTGTTTTCCTGTCCTGGCTTGTGTGCCTGGGGTGGGTGTGGGGGTGTGTTGGGTTGTTTTTGGTTTCGGATTGTATTGGCGAATTCAATTTTATTGTTTTTGTCAGTGTTTTTTCGATTCAGTGATCGCAGGCTTTTGAGTTGCCTGTTTTCTTTCTTTTGTTGATCATTGCTCGTCTTCCTTTTCTGGTTGGTGGGTGTGGTTTATATACATTCAATGGAGAGTTTGATCCTGGCTCAGGACGAACGCTGGCGGCGTGCTTAACACATGCAAGTCGAACGGAAAGGCCCGCTTGCGGGTACTCGAGTGGCGAACGGGTGAGTAACACGTGGGCAACCTGCCCTCAGCTTTGGGATAACACAAAGAAATTTGTGCTAATACCGGATAATAAACGGCCGCGCATGTGGTTGTTTTGAAAGTTTTTCGGCTGGGGATGGGCCCGCGGCCTATCAGCTTGTTGGTGGGGTAATGGCCTACCAAGGCGACGACGGGTAGCCGGCCTGAGAGGGCGACCGGCCACACTGGAACTGAGACACGGTCCAGACTCCTACGGGAGGCAGCAGTGGGGAATATTGCGCAATGGGCGGAAGCCTGACGCAGCGACGCCGCGTGAGGGATGAAGGTCTTCGGATTGTAAACCTCTTTCAGCAGGGACGAAGCGCAAGTGACGGTACCTGCAGAAGAAGCACCGGCCAACTACGTGCCAGCAGCCGCGGTAATACGTAGGGTGCAAGCGTTGTCCGGAATTATTGGGCGTAAAGAGCTCGTAGGCGGTTTGTCGCGTCGAATGTGAAAGCCCGGGGCTCAACTCCGGGTCTGCATTCGATACGGGCAAACTAGAGTTCGGTAGGGGAGTCTGGAATTCCTGGTGTAGCGGTGAAATGCGCAGATATCAGGAGGAACACCGGTGGCGAAGGCGGGACTCTGGGCCGATACTGACGCTGAGGAGCGAAAGCGTGGGGAGCGAACAGGATTAGATACCCTGGTAGTCCACGCCGTAAACGGTGGGCGCTAGGTGTGGGGGACTTCCACGTTCTCTGTGCCGCAGCTAACGCATTAAGCGCCCCGCCTGGGGAGTACGGCCGCAAGGCTAAAACTCAAAGGAATTGACGGGGGCCCGCACAAGCGGCGGAGCATGCTGATTAATTCGATGCAACGCGAAGAACCTTACCAAGGCTTGACATGTACAGGAAAGTTCCAGAAATGGTTCTCCCGCAAGGTCTGTATACAGGTGGTGCATGGTTGTCGTCAGCTCGTGTCGTGAGATGTTGGGTTAAGTCCCGCAACGAGCGCAACCCTCGTCTTATGTTGCCAGCACGTGATGGTGGGGACTCATAAGAGACTGCCGGGGTCAACTCGGAGGAAGGTGGGGATGAGGTCAAATCATCATGCCCCTTATGTCTTGGGCTTCAAGCATGCTACAATGGCCGGTACAAAGGGCTGCGATACCGCGAGGTGGAGCGAATCCCAAAAAGCCGGTCTCAGTTCGGATTGGGGTCTGCAACTCGACCCCATGAAGTCGGAGTCGCTAGTAATCGCAGATCAGCAACGCTGCGGTGAATACGTTCCCGGGCCTTGTACACACCGCCCGTCACGTCACGAAAGTCGGTAACACCCGAAGCCGGTGGCCTAACCCCTTGTGGGAGGGAGCTGTCGAAGGTGGGATCGGCGATTGGGACGAAGTCGTAACAAGGTAGCCGTACCGGAAGGTGCGGCTGGATCACCTCCTTTCTAAGGAGCAACTGACCATCATGTTCGCCGGCGTTCGCTGGTGGGGTGTTGGTACAGGACGCCATTTCGCAACCGTTCGTGTTGTGGTGGTGCTCATGGGTGGACGCTGACTAGTTCGGGATTTCTTGTAGTTCAATCTGTGTCTAGTACAGGGTCTCTTCTGCTTGCAGGGGGTTTCAGGAACGGGCAGTGTTGGCCGGGGGGTTTCGTAGGTACGCTGTTGGGTCCTGAAAGAATAAACAGGAACTTTCCCAATGCCACTTGTGGCGGCGGGGTTTTTGTTTGTTGTTTCTCGGGTCAGCCTTGCATCAAACTGCCGTGTTTGCGGTGTGTGGTGTGTGTGGGTTGGGTTCGTCTGTTTTTTGAGAACTGCACAGTGGACGCGAGCATCTTTGTGGTCAAGTTAATAAGGGCACACGGTGGATGCCTAGGCATTAGGAGCCGATGAAGGACGTAGGAGGCTGCGATAAGCCTCGGGGAGCTGTCAACCGAGCTGAGATCCGAGGATTTCCGAATGGGGGAACCCGGCAGGAGTCATGTCTTGTCACCCTGGCCTGAATATATAGGGCTTGTGGAGGGAACGTGGGGAAGTGAAACATCTCAGTACCCACAGGAAGAGAAAGCAACCGCGATTCCGTGAGTAGTGGCGAGCGAAAGCGGATGAGGCTAAACCTGATGTGTGTGATAGCCGGCAGGTGTTGCATGTTGGGGGTCGTGGGACCATTCAGTGGAGGCTGCCGCCTTTGCAGGGAGTAAAAAATTATGGTGTTAGGCGAATGGTTTGGAAAATCCAGACGTAGAGGGTGAGATCCCCGTAGCCGAAAGCACTGTTTCTCCCGAGTGGGATCCCAAGTAGCAGCGAGCCCGTGAAATTCGCTGTGAATCTGGCGGGACCACCCGCTAAGCCTAAATACTACCTAATGACCGATAGCGGACTAGTACCGTGAGGGAAAGGTGAAAAGTACCCCGGGAGGGGAGTGAAATAGTACCTGAAACCGTGTGCTTACAATCCGTCGGAGCGATCAACTTGTTGGTTGTGACGGCGTGCCTTTTGAAGAATGAGCCTGCGAGTTAGTGGTATGTGGCGAGGTTAACCCGTGTGGGGAAGCCGTAGCGAAAGCGAGTCCGAATAGGGCGACCTGAGTCGCATGCTCTAGACCCGAAGCGAAGTGATCTACCCATGGCCAGGATGAAGCGTGTGTAAGAGCACGTGGAGGTCCGAACCCACTTCAGTTGAAAATGGAGGGGATGAGCTGTGGGTAGGGGTGAAAGGCCAATCAAACTTCGTGATAGCTGGTTCTCCCCGAAATGCATTTAGGTGCAGCGTCGCGTGTTTCTTACCGGAGGTAGAGCACTGGATGGTCTAGGGGGCCTACAAGCTTACCGAAATCAACCAAACTCCGAATGCCGGTAAGTGAGAGCGCGGCAGTGAGACTGTGGGGGCTAAGCTTCATAGTCGAGAGGGAAACAGCCCAGATCGCCGGTTAAGGTCCCTAAGCGTGTGCTAAGTGGGAAAGGATGTGGAGTCGCCCAGACAACCAGGAGGTTGGCTTAGAAGCAGCCACCCTTTAAAGAGTGCGTAATAGCTCACTGGTCAAGTGATTCCGCGCCGACAATGTAGCGGGGCTCAAGCACACCACCGAAACCGCGGCATTCACACATACAGATCCGCCTCAACTTGTTGGGGTGCAGTCGTGTGGATGGGTAGGGGAGCGTCGTGTGGGCAGTGAAGCAGCGGAGTGATCCAGTTGTGGAGCCCACACGAGTGAGAATGCAGGCATGAGTAGCGAATGGGGAGTGAGAAACTCCCCCACCGAATGACCAAGGGTTCCTGGGCCAGGCTAATCCGCCCAGGGTAAGTCGGGACCTAAGGCGAGGCCGACAGGCGTAGTCGATGGACAACCGGTTGATATTCCGGTACCCGCGAAGAACCGCCCATGGCGAACGATTTGATGCTAAACGCCCAAAGCTAGTTGGATCCTTCGGGTGAAGGCGACGTGGAGCGCGTGACCCTAATTTCTAGTAGTTAAGCGATGGAGTGACACAGGAAGGTAGCGCCGCCAGTCAGTGGTAATACTGGTGTAAGGGTGTAGGGAGTTCTGATAGGCAAATCCGTTGGAACATTAATCCTGAGACCTGATGCATAGCCGATTGAGGCGAAGTAGCGTGATCCTATGCTGTCGAGAAAAGCTTCTAGCGAGGTTCTAGCGGCCCGTACCCCAAACCGACACAGGTGGTCAGGTAGAGAATACCAAGGTGCTCGAGCGAACTATGGTTAAGGAACTCGGCAAAATACCCCCGTAACTTCGGGAGAAGGGGGGCCGGGTGCTGTGAAATCCCATGCGGGTTAGCGGTGTCCGGCCGCAGAGACCAGGGGGAAGCGACTGTTTACTAAAAACACAGGTCCATGCTAAGTCGCAAGACGACGTATATGGACTGACGCCTGCCCGGTGCTGGAAGGTTAAGAGGACCGGTCAACTACTTCGGTGGTGAAGCTGAGAATTTAAGCCCCAGTAAACGGCGGTGGTAACTATAACCATCCTAAGGTAGCGAAATTCCTTGTCGGGTAAGTTCCGACCTGCACGAATGGCGTAACGACTTCCCTACTGTCTCAACCATAGGCTCGGCGAAATTGCACTACGAGTAAAGATGCTCGTTACGCGCGGCAGGACGGAAAGACCCCGGGACCTTTACTACAGCTTGGTATTGGTGTTTGGTTCAATTTGTGTAGGATAGGTGGGAGACTGTGAAGCGATTACGCCAGTAATTGTGGAGTCAACGTTGAAATACCACTCTGATTGTACTGAACATCTAACTTAGGTCCATGATCTGGATCAGGGACAGTGCCTGGTGGGTAGTTTAACTGGGGCGGTTGCCTCCTAAAGAGTAACGGAGGCGCCCAAAGGTTCCCTCAGCCTGGTTGGTAATCAGGTTTCGAGTGTAAGTGCACAAGGGAGCTTGACTGCGAGAGGGACATCTCGAGCAGGGACGAAAGTCGGGACTAGTGATCCGGCACCACCTTGTGGAAGGGGTGTCGCTCAACGGATAAAAGGTACCCCGGGGATAACAGGCTGATCTTGCCCAAGAGTCCATATCGACGGCATGGTTTGGCACCTCGATGTCGGCTCGTCGCATCCTGGGGCTGGAGTAGGTCCCAAGGGTTGGGCTGTTCGCCCATTAAAGCGGCACGCGAGCTGGGTTTAGAACGTCGTGAGACAGTTCGGTCCCTATCCGCCGCGCGCGCAGGAGTTTTGAGAAAGGCTGTCCCTAGTACGAGAGGACCGGGACGGACGAACCTCTGGTGTGCCAGTTGTTCCACCAGGAGCACGGCTGGTTGGCTACGTTCGGAAGGGATAACCGCTGAAAGCATCTAAGCGGGAAGCCTGTTTCAAGATGAGAACTCCCACCCCATGTGGGTTAAGGCCCCCGGCTAGACCACCGGGTTGATAGGCTGGAAGTGGAAGCACCGCAAGGTGTGCAGCTGACCAGTACTAATAGGCCGAGGACTTACCACAAAAATGCTACGCGTCCACTGTGCAGCTCTGAAAACACAGAGCGAAGCACCCACCTTTCACACTTGACCGTGTGGGTGGGTGCCCAAAAAATCACTCTCACAATGTTTTCGCAAAGTTACGGCAGTCATAGCGTAGGGGAAACGCCCGGTCCCATTCCGAACCCGGAAGCTAAGCCCTACAGCGCCGATGGTACTGCACCCGCCAGGGTGTGGGAGAGTAGGACGCTGCCGGACAAACATTCCCAAAAAAGGGGAAACCACCACGTGGTTTCCCCTTTTTTGCACCCAAAACACCTTTGACGTGCCTCCTGATCCGGTGGGGTGGGGGAACTAGGCGCTCCTGGGTTGGAGCGGGGAATCAATGCCGGCTGGGGCCGGTAACGGGCTCCGTTACCGAAAACCTGCGCCTATGCGTGCTAGCACTACTTGTGTAGTGTGGTGGCATGCGTGCCGGAGTGTGTGGCTTGCGCCCTCGTCTTGATCTGCTTTCAAGAGCAGAATTTGAGATAACACGGAATGAGCCGTGACCGAGCACATGAAAGAACGGCGTACGATGACTTACCTGCTCAGGCGTCTGCTGCCCACCCCGCGCACCGAACTCCGCCTGGACCTCAATACCTCCGACGTGTACTGGCTGCCGCAACCGTGCAAGGAGCCTTGGACGGCCGAAGAAGAGCGTCTTGCGACACAGTCCGAACTTGATGCCCTACGCGCCCAGATGTCTGTGTGAGTGCGACATGTCAGTAGCAGATTTCGGCAGGCAGTTAGAGCTAGATAGTCAGAGTGCGCCCGCCGGCGGAATGTGCGGGGCCGCTCAAAAGGGCTGGAGCCCCGCAGCGTCGCCTTTGCGTACCAGGCCATCTGCGGCGAGTGAGGCGTCGGGCGAACTGCAGCCTTTATACAAAGCAATTCTCGATTCTGCTATGGATGCCGTGGTGACCATTGACCACCACGGCCGGATCCTCGAATGGAATATCTCCGCGGAGCTGATTTTCGGGTATCGCGCGGATGAGGTGCTCGGTAGGGAACTCTGCGATTTGATCATTCCCGCTAAAACTCGTCATTTACATCGCGCAGGGCTGCACAGCATCGCATCCGGTGGGGTTCCTACCATTCTTGACCAGCGCGTCGAGGTTATTGGACAACGTGCGGACGGCACCGAAATCCCGGTAGAACTCAGTATCACCAGGGTGATTTCCACTGCTGGAGTGATGTATTGTGGGTTTCTCCGTGACATTAGTGACCGGAAGAAAATGCTGGAGGACCTGAAGGCCAGCCGCAGCCGACTCATCACGGTCTCTGATGACACGCGTCGCCGGGTGGAGCGCGATTTGCATGATGGCGCTCAGCAGCAGCTGGTGGCGGTAGCAATCGCTTTGGGCAATGCCCGGAATCTGATCGATTCGGATCCAAGTTCTGCGGCCACGACCATTGAGCTAGCTAGCGAAGTGCTTGTCAGCGCTATTGCAGAACTGCGCGAGTTGGCCCGTGGTATCCATTCTTCGACACTGGCCGATCACGGCCTACCCGTGGCTCTTCAGGAGCTGGGCCGACGATCCGCCATTCCAGTGCAGGTGCGAGCCGACATGCAGTGCCGAGTAGCCAAGCACGTAGAGACGTCAATCTATTTCATGGTCTCCGAAGCGTTAACCAACGCTGCAAAGCATGGCGCGAGGAGCGCGTTGGTGGTGGTCGATCTTGTTCCGCGCCCTCAGCGGTTTACCCACCAAGCGGCTGTTTCACCCCAGTGGGTGCTGCGATGCGTCGTCTCCGACGACGGACCCGGCGGCGTTGATTTGAATCGAGGCACGGGGCTTCGCGGGCTGTTCGATAGATTAGCTGCAGTCGATGGGACCTTAACGCTCGATAGTTCAGCTGACGCAGGCACCACGCTAACGGCGATTGTTCCTGCCCCACTCCACGACCTGTCGCCGCTGTCAGTGTGAGCTCGCGGGTACAGCTCCGACCAAGGGCCCTAGAAGTCCCTTAGTGCTCGGACAGGTACAGCAGCACCGCCCGCACCCGATGGTGGGCGTCAGCGTCAGCGCTCATCCCCAATTTAGCGAAGAGGGCGTTAATGTGACGCTCGACGCCGCGCACTGTGAGGAATAGGCGTTGAGCGATGGCGCTGTTTGTCCGGCCTTGAGCCATTTCTCCCAAGACTTCCATTTCACGGGGCGTGAGTTTATCCAATGTGGACCCCGGGCTTCGGCTCCCACCTCGTACAAGGTTCTCCACCACTTGGGGGTCGATGACGGACCCGCCACGCGCCACCTCAAACACTGCATTCAGAAGCTGGCCCGGCTCGGCAACACGTTCTTTCAACAAATAGGCGCGGCCCGCAGACCCATGTTCGAGCAGATCCAGTGCGTGTTGAGGATCGTCCCTGCTAGAGAGCACGACTACACCAATATGAGGCATATCCCGTCTGAGTTCCCGAGCCACCTGGATGCCTTCATCACTTAGTCCCGGCGGCATGTGAATGTCGGTAACCACCACGTCCGGCTCGTATTCTTTGATGGCGATCCGGAGTTCATCCGCGTCGGCGCACGCGGCGACGACCTGCAGACCCTCCCCGGAGGAGAGCACCCCTCGGACACCTTCACGGACGAGGAGATTGTCTTCGGCCAGCACGATAGACAGCATTGATTGAGCCTAGACACCTCGAGCACACGAGGGGAAGAAACGACAGAAAACTGTGGTGTCTCCACGCCGAAAGGCGTGTCGGGTGAATGGGACAAGAACCGGGATTGGACCGATCAGGCCCTGGCGACCTCACCCCGCGCGAGGTTGGCGAGGGGGAGTGCGCCGAATGTTAACGCCAGTTCCAACCCTTCCTCAGTTTCAGGCGCTGGGTGACCGGCCGCAGCTTTCGCGGCGCCAAGGGCGACAAGGCAATACGCCAGCTCGAGTCTCGCGACGCTCTCCCGAACAAGAGCGGTTGCCTCTTCCAGAAGTGTCACCTTCTCGCTTGTGCTGCCTACCTCAGCTGTGAGGCGCAAGGACGCTGCAAGTGAGCCGGGCGCCCCCCAACGTCTCGCGTGCGCTAGGTCTTCTGCGGCCAATTCCGCAGCTTCTACCGAGCGACCCACAGCGAACAGACACAGAGCGGCCTCGCGCCGCCACCCAACCATGGCCGGGTTTCCGCCATTGGAGGGCGCGCAGCGCTTCTCAACCTCTCGGGCGAGGCGTAGTCCGCTCTCGAAGTCTCCCCGCACGCGGTGGAGTCGGGCATAGCTGCTGAGCGCGAAAACGCTGTACGGCTGCGCAGCCGGTGAGGTGACCACCTGCGACCAGTCCAGTGTTGCTTGGGCATCTGCGTAACGTCCAGTGGCGATGCAAATATCGGCGAATACGGAAGCTACGAATGCCCGGTTGTCGAGACCGCAGATTGTTGTCGCCCAGCGCGCTGTCGTGGCGTCCTGGTAGGCATCCGAGAGCCTGCCTCGCAGAAACAGTGCGTGTGCCCGATAGGTGTAGGCGCCGGCCACGGCGGGCAGCGAACCTAGCCGTTCGGCCCGACGCACAGATGAGTCGAGGTGTCCGAGAGCTTCAGGAACATCGGCAATTGTGAGGACCTTGAGCGCCATTTGTAATGGTCCACGGCCAGGGTCGGTGGCGTCGAGGGCATCGTCAGACATCGCGCGAATAGCTCTACCCACCCCCTCGGGCTCGGTCCTGAATGCGTGATAGATGGCAAGAACGCCGTCTAACGAACGTCCACCAACCCCGGTCGTCGGAGGGGCCGTCAGCATCGCCGCAATGTCGTCACGCAGCCCAGGGAAATCGGGGCTTGTCAAACTCGCTATGGCAATGATGCAGTTCAGCTGCGCGATCAGGTCGTCGTAGTGTTCCGCGCTGTCGTCGATGGCGCACTCTTCGATCACGCACTCTCGGGCGGTGACGAGCTTCGACCGCTCGGATCGAAGTAGATCGATTGCCTCCGCCATTCGTCCGGTCAGCATCAACGCGTTCGCCAGGGTCGCTGTGAGAGTCGCTCTCCGGCTGGTATCGCTGGTGTGCTCCAGCGCCTCGGACAGATATCCCACCGCACTCGGGGGATCGGCTGCGTAGGCTGCGACACCAGCGGAATACTGCATGTCGAGCCGCGCAACGGGATCTGATGTTTCGGCAAGCCCGCGCCGTAGATACCGAAGGGCGCTTTCCGGAGAACCCCGGAGAATTGCATCCGCAGCAGCTCGTTGCAAAATCGACGTGCTCGCAGTGTTTTCAGTCGACGTTGTTGCCGCAATGGCCTGGGCAGGAGTCACCTTCGCCGCCGAAGCCCCCTCGTCACGGTGAGATAGGAGAGCCGCGGCAGCGCGATGCGCCTGTGTCCTTGCTGCTGGCCCAATGGACTCGTACACAGCGGCCCGAACCATTGGCTGGGAGAAAGATCCGCTGCCGTTCGCAACGGGTGACGCGAAAAGTGCTGCGTTAGCGAGGGTGTCGAAGGCAGCGCGCGTGCGGTCTGACGATGGTGAGCCTGCCAATTCGGTCACGAGGTCGAGTGGAACGCCGTCTCCTAAAACCGCCACGGCGTGCAGGACGGCAACATCGACCGCGCCGAGCGATCCCGTCATTGTGGCGACTTGGTTCTGAATTGCCTGTGAACCCAACCCGGCAACCACTGGGCTGTGTTCGGCCAACGGAGAAATATCAGCACTATCTAGCGCGCCCGCGAGCTCTGACAACAACCATGGGTTGCCGCCGGTCTCGCGCAGACATGTTGCCGTGAACCAGCTGTCGGGACGTTTCCCGAGGCGCTGCGCGAGAAGTGCATTCACCGATTCCTTTGAAAGAACAGTCAGCTCCAACAACAGGACTTCTGGAGTATCGATGATCCGATCGATCAGTGCGGAGGGAGCGTGGGCCAGCCGCGGTCGGGTACCGAAGAACAGCGCGATCGGTGAATGCAGGGGCATCGCAGCGAGGTAGGCGAAAAACCTCAGAGATTCCTCGTCCACCCAGTGGGCGTCATCGACCACGATGACGAGACCGCGGGAGCCGGCGAGGGTGTGCAACTGGGCGGTTAATGCGTGCATGACGGCAACTTCGCCATCGGCGGTTCGCCAATCATTTGTCAGCGTGAGTCCGGATAGCAGTTGGTCAATAGCGCTGTAACTGGCGGCCGGGCCAGTGTCTGCTCCCTGAGCACGCAGAACGAGGCAACCTGATGCGGCCGCGGACTCCGCAGCGGCCGCAAGAAGAGCGGACTTGCCAATTCCCATGGGGCCGCGCAGGACGATGGCGCTGCCGTCGCCGGTCACAGCAACCCCTACGGCCTTCTCGAGTACGGCAAGCTCCGCGCCGCGCTCGAAAAGGGTGAAATCCGCTCCGGCAACCGGTGATGTGCTCGTCACAGGGGGAGACAATTCATTAACGGGGTGAGGTGACGATGGTTCGGCAATCCGAATCGTCCTGTTTCCACCAGCGAACAATATCAAGAATTTCCGTCCACGAACGGTCCGCACGGGGGTCAACTTATTCGCTACCAGCGGGTGTGGGGATTCGGTCCCACGGCGAAAGCCCCGGAGCTACCGCTGTCTGCCGTTCGAGACAGCAGATGTGGTTCGTGGTACAAACTTGTGATCCGGCAGTGAACGGAGCCGCGACCGGCGGCATCGAGCGGAGGGCGCGTCATCGACATCCAGATTTTTAACGACACGACCGGCACCGAACTGGCACTGCTCGGTATTACGTTCGTGCTCTCCTGCGTTATCGGCCTGGAAAGGCAGTTTTATCAAAAGAGCGCCGGAATGCGTACTCACGTTTTGGTGGCGCTGGGATCGTGCACCTTCACGCTGGTCTCAGCCTTCGGGTTCGCCGGGGTGCTCGGCCAGGACGTGAACCTGGACCCTTCTCGTATTGCGGCCCAAATTGTTTCCGGGATCGGCTTTCTCGGTGCCGGGGTGATCTTCATGCGCCGCAACGTGGTTCGCGGCCTCACCACCGCGGCAACGATCTGGGTGAGTGCTGCAGTGGGTATGGCGTGCGGCGCCGGCATGCCGACACTGGCCGCGGCTTTAACGCTCCTGCACATGGTGGCATTACTCGTGATCTCCCCCCTGATCCGACGGTTGCCAACGCAAGACCGGAAACGCGTGGTGCTGATTACCTATCGGGATGGGCAGGGTGTCCTACGACTCATTTTGGCCGAGGCCACCGAGATGGGTTTCGAGGCTTCCGTTCTCGCCACGAAAGTATTGTCTCGAACGGATAGCGAGCCCGCGGTGGCGGTCCGGATGCGTTTCCGCGGTGGCGCTCCGATGTCCGACCTACTTCTCACGCTCTCGGAAATACCTGGCGTGCAGCAAGCAAGGCTCTCCAATACCAGCGAAGATGATTCAGACGACGACGACGACTACCTGTAACACGGTGGTCGACAGCGCGGGCTCCTGGACGAGTGGCTACCGCTCTGCAGGATCGAGAAGGAACTCAGCAATTCCCGAGACGAGGTAGCCGGCGTCGAGGACTCCGCCGAGTTCCCGCGTGGAGTGCATCGAAAGGATGGGGATTCCGACATCGACGGTGCGGACGCCTAAGGACGTGGCAACAAACTTTCCGAGTGTGGAGCCGCAGGTGACATCGTTGCGGCCGACGAACGTCTGTGTTGGAATTTCCGCGGTTCGGCATGCTCGAATCCATGCTGCTGTCCCGATCGCGTCGGTGCCGTAGTGCTGATCCGCGTTGACCTTCAAGGCTGGGCCCTGGTTGATCTGAAGATAATGGCCCGGATCGTAATGGGAGAGGTAGTTGGGGTTGACTGCGTGCGCAGCGTCTGCGGACAGGCACCGCGACGCAGCTAGCATTCGGCCCAGCTCCTCTTCAGTGCCACCGAGCGATATACCGATACGCCGGATGATGTGGGAAAGCAGCGGACCACCAGCTCCGGTAAACGTGCCGGAGCCGACCTCTTCATGGTCGAACGCAGCGAAAACACTGATCACGTCGGCGTGCGGACTCTTTTCAACGTTTTGAAGGAGCGCCGTTAATCCGGCATAAGAGGAGGAGAGATTGTCCAGCCGCGGCGCAGCGAGCAGGTCCTGCTCCCGGCCGAGCAGAGACGGCGGTGTCAGGTCGTGAAGAAGAAGGTCGTGCCCCACAACGTCGCTGGCGCTGAAATCGGTTTCTGCGCAGAGGTGCTCCATCAGGACGCCGTCATCGACGGGCCCGGTTCCCCACAGGGGGAGGAGGTGTTGTTGCGGGTTGAGCGTGAGTCCGCGGGTGTTGATTCCGCGGTCCAGATGCGGCGCCAGCTGGGGGATTCGCAGCAGCGGTTGGTCGATACGGATGAGGTGGCTGCTGCCGTCTACCAATGCCACGCGACCGGCGATACCAAGGTCACGATCCAGCCAGGAGTTCCACAATGCACCGCCATACACTTCGACGGCGACCTGCTGCCAGCCAGCGGCGCCGGTGTCGGGGCGAGGTTTCACTTTCAAAACGGGCGAATCAGTATGGGCAGCAATGATTCTCAATCCAGTCGACGCGGTAGACCCTTCGGGTACCCACCACGCAACGATGGTGCCGTCGACGACGCAGAAGTGTCCGCCAGTGCCGCCGTTCCACTCCTCCCGAAGGTCCTGCTCGACAAAGCCCGCTCCGCTCAGTTGCCGAGCGGTTTCAGCGCAGACATGGTGCGGCGTCACGCCAGCCGTGATGTAGCTCGCCATCTGCTGCGCAACCGCGGTGCTCACGTGTCTCACTCCTCATCATGTGTGTGCTGCAAACTCCCAGTGAGTCTAGGACTTGCCGCGTCGGGAGAGCATTGCTGCTGCCGCGCCTTTACCGCCACCGCCGGTTTCAGTCGGCGACCTCGCTGCAAGCCCAGGCAAGCAGCTCCAGAACATGTTGATACTGCGAGCCACTCGCGCGCGTCATCCCCAGCTCGCAAGTTCGGTTGCAGGATGCGTACGCGGAGAAGTTACCCGCCGCAAGCTCAGCTGCTTGGGCTTCGGTAGCCGATGCCGTCAGCTCGGGGTGAAGCAGGCCACGGTCGCCCGCGAACCCGCAGCAACCCCAACTCTCAGGCACCGTGACCACGGTGGCGAGGGCGTCAGCGACCGCGTGGAGGCTGGAATTAAGGCCCATCCGGGTGGAGGAACAGGTGGGGTGCAGTGCCAGTGAATCGACCTTCCTGCGCACCCGCAGCTTGCCCAACACTTCCTGTTCTACGAATTCGACGACGTCGATGATCCGCAGGCTTGCCCAATCGGGCGACTCTGTCGCATGCTCCTGCATTTGCCGTAAGCCCTCGGTGCACGAGGAAGCGTCGCACACGATGGGGATCTTACCCTGCCTACTGGCTGCCCACAGGGCGGGCAGCACGATGGCGGCCATGTGTTCATAGCCTTTCGTCATACCTTTGGAACGCCAGGGGGTTCCGCAGCACAAACCGGGAAGATCCTTGGGGTAGGCAAGAGACACCCCTGCACGGTCACAGATTTGCTCGAACGCTTCCCGCACCCCGGGTCCCGCGTCGGTCGGTCCGAAAATGGCGCCGACACATGCGGTGAAGTAGACAGCGTCCGCATGCCCCACGGTGCGCTGCCGTTCTCGCTGGACGCCGCCAGCTGGGAGTTCGGACGACCACAGCGGCAGGGTGTCTTTGCTAATTACCTTGCGCCCCAGGCTGTTTGCTGTACGAACGAGCGGCTCGGGTAGTTTCTGGGTCACGGTGAGCGCCAGAGAGGCCACCGTACTGCTACCCGCCCAGTGGCGGGCGGCAGACCTCCACGCCGTAGATTCGAGCTTCCCTGCCGTGTCAGCGCGTAGCCGCTTGACCAAGTCGCCAGTGTTGATCAACACGGGGCATGCGGTCTGGCACATCCCATCTACAGCGCACGTCTGGACCGCGTCGTAGTCGAATTGTTCCGCGAGCTCGGAAAGTAAGGCGCTGTCGCCGGCCAATCGGGCCCGCTCCATCTCGCGCCGAAGCACAATGCGTTGGCGCGGAGTGGTAGTCAGGTCCTTGCTGGGGCAAACAGGTTCGCAATAACCGCATTCCACGCAGCCGTCAACTTCGGCTTCGATCGTGGGAGTCACCTTCAGATCACGGACATGCGCGTCTTTATCGTCGCTGATGACGACGCCGGGGTTGAGTGTTCCCGCCGGATCGCACAGCCGTTTGACCTCGCGCATAACGTCGTACAGTTCGTCGCCATACTGGCGGCGAACATAAGGAGCCATCATTCTGCCCGTGCCGTGCTCGGCTTTCAGCGACCCGCCGTTGCTGAGGATGAGTTGCACCATGTCTTCGGTGAAAGCAGTAAATCTGTCGAGATTACTTCCACCGCCGAGCTTTTCGGTCAACATAAAGTGAATGTTGCCATCTTTGGCATGTCCGAAAATGACGCTGTTGGAATAGGCGTGACTTTCGAAGAGCCTCGTTAGCTGCTGACAGGTGTTCAGTAGCGCCGGTAGCGGGACGGCGACGTCCTCCAAGAGCGCGGTAGTTCCGGAGGGCCGGGCCTGTGCCACCGCTGCATACAGACCTTTCCTGGTGTGCCATAGTTTTGCCCGGACCCGGGGGTCCGCGCTCAATGACGCGGTGCGCTCTAACGGAAGCCTGCGCAACGTCGAGTATGCGGTAGCACTGAGATCTGCTGTCTCGAGAGCGCTCTGCGCCTGATACTCGACCAACAGCGCGGCATGGTTGCGAACGGTAATACTGCGCAGGATCTCGGCAGCGCTCGGATCGGACTGGCTCACGCGCAACGAAGTGGCATCGAGCAGTTCGATAGTTGCAGGCCCCGTTGCCACCAGCTCGGGCAGCGAACCGGTGGCACGGTCCAGACTTTCAAAGACAAGCAGGCCCGTCATCGAGTGGGAGAGTAGCGGGACCGTCCGCATGACGACGGAGGCAATGAATGCGAGGGTGCCCTCGCTGCCCACCACCAAGTGCGCCAGAATCTGCGCGGGGGTGTCATAGTCCAGAAACGAGTTGAGCCCGTATCCCATCGTGTTCTTCATTGAAAACTGTTGCTGCAGCTTGGTTACCGAAGCAGGATTGTGACGAATACGCTCACGCAACTGGTCGAGACCGGCGAAAAGTTCAGGTTCCAGAGCCTTCAGTCGCGCGTCGGCGTCCGATGCGCCAGTATCGATAACGGTGCCGCTCGGCAACACAAGTGTTACCGAATCGAGCGTGTTGTAGGTGTTGGCAACTGTTCCGCAGGCCATTCCGCTGGAGTTGTTAGCAACGACACCGCCCAGTGTGCAGGCACTTTCGCTCGCTGGATCCGGTCCCAGTTTGCGGCCGAACTTGGCAAGGCGCGTGTTGACCTGGCGAACCGTGGCGCCAGGACCGATGCGGACCCGGTGGCCGTCATCGATGATTTCGATCTCACGGAAGTTTCGTCGGGTATCGACAAGGACTCCGTCGGTGACTGCCTGCCCACTCAGGCTGGTGCCACCGGATCGGAAGGTGAGCGGGATCCCGTGAGCGGCCGATGTGCGTAGCAGTCGCCCGACCTCGGCGGCGTTGATAGGTGTAGCAATCGCGCTGGGCGTCAGGAGGAAATGAGAGGCGTCATGGGCCATGGCGAGTCGGTCAGTAGCGCGGCTGCGCACTGTCCCGCCTTCCAGCATCGCGGCGCTAAGGTCGGCGAGTAGCTGCGGTGGTGGTGCGGGCAGGGTGGAACTCATGAGCGGGGTCCTTGCGAGGCAGTAGCTGAGGCGCGGTTCTCAAGGCACTGACTCTGAGAAGCTGACCCGGTACCGCTCGCAACAAATATCGCCGCGAGCGTTGTTGCCTATATTATTCGCTCGCGCAGCCGCAGTGGGTCTTCCCAGATAGCTATGAGTGCCTTTCCTGCCTGCGGCCTGGCCAGGCCCGCCACACCAAGAGTCTGAACTATCTCGTTGTCGCGGATTGGCCTACTTCTCGCAGCCGATGCCGTCGCCATCCTTGTCGAATTTTTGTTGAAACCCAGGGTCACCGCGACGGATCGGGGCTGCTCCTGCAGCTTTCACCGCCGTGCAGTTCTGGTAGTACACGTTGCTGTCCGGAACGATGGCAGCTTGCTGGATCCTGGCGTCGGCGGCGGCCTGGTCGGCCGCGGCCTGGTCGGCCGCGGCTTGGTCGGCGGCTGCTTGGTTGGCGGCTGCTTGGTCGGCGGCTGCTTGGTTGGCGGCTGCTTGGTCGGCCGCTGCTTGGTTGGCGGCTGCTTGGTCGGCCGCTGCTTGGTCGGCCGCTGCTTGGTCGGCCGCTGCTTGGTCGGCGGCTGCCTGGTCGGCAGCCGCTTGGTCGGCAGCCGCGCGCGCGACTTCTGCAACGCGCGCGACTTCTGCAACGCGCGCGACTTCTGCAACGCGTGCGATTTCTGCAACCCGTGCGACTTCGGCAACCTGCGCGGCTGCGTTGTCTACGGCGAAGGTCAGGTCTGAGGTGTGCTCGGTGCACAACGTGCCTACCGCGAATTGCAGAGCAACCAGCTGTGGCGCGGTCGCGGAAGATACCAAGGTGCCGAGATCGGTCGCAAGGGAACCGGCCCGTTTTCCCGTCGCGAGGGCGAGGCAGGTCGCTGAAGCAGCGGCGAAGGTGAGCAATGGGTCGGCTGGATTGAGGTGAGCAGCAGTGGCAGCTGCGATGTAGAGCTGCTCGGGGTCTGCGGATGTGGTGGTGGCGCTCGGCGAACTAGCGGTGGTCGACTCGGATGGGGCCGTTGTTGTGGACGGAGCCAGGCTGGTGGAACTCACCTCTTGTGTGGCCACCACGTTCCTGGTCGTCGACGCAGCAGCCGCGGCCAAGCCAACTTTCTGGGTATCGACGGAGCCGCAGCCGGTCATTGCTAGCGCGCCGATCATTACAGCTGCCCACACGTGCTTTTTCATATTTTCCCCAGGCTGCGTAGCGGATGCGCCCAGATGCGATCCCCCTCGGAGGTCACCCTCCCAGTAGCCCGCCGCCGGGTCTAGGTGTTTTGCGAAGTTCATCCCGTTGGGATGGCTCGATGCACGTTCGAGAGCGTCGATCGGCGTGAAGCGGTTACTCTCTGGCACTGCCGATGCGGCCTAAAGAGCGCATTCTGATGGGTGAAACTCATCTTTTTGCCAGAGGTTCGGACGCTAACGATCCGCAAGTGGAGTATTTTGTGCTTGCCCACTGTGCGATTCCGGGCACCCACGCGTGGCTGTGGTAGCTGGCAGCTGCTTACCCTGAGGGAGAAGTTATGGCACAAAAAAGAGTCCACTCCGCCCCCGTTGACGCGGTCGTTCCATCGACCTTGCACAAGCTCGGTGCCGAATTTATGGGCACGTTCTGGCTGGTCTTCGCTGGCTGCGGGTCTGCGGTCCTGGCTGCCAAGTTCGGTGACACCGACTTAGGAATCGGGTTTGTGGGCGTTGCACTGGCATTCGGTCTGACGGTGTTGACTATGGCCTACGCCGTCGGACACATCTCAGGCGGGCATTTCAATCCGGCCGTCACTCTCGGACTGTGCGCGGCGGGTCGCTTCGCATGGAAAGAGGCACCCGGCTATATCGTTACCCAAGTGGTGGCCGCTATCGCGGCTGCGGGCGTGCTTTTCGCCATCGCGTCGGGCAAGCAAGGATTCAGCGCCTCCGAGTCGGGCTTCGCCACCAACGGGTATGGCGCGCATTCCCCGGGCGGGTACTCGCTGGTCTCCGCGCTGATCGTAGAAATTGTGCTGACAGCGTTCTTCCTCTTCATCATCTTGGGGTCGACGGATACGCGCGCACCCAAGGGGTTTGCGCCGATTGCGATTGGACTGGGCCTGACCCTGATTCATCTTGTGTCGATTCCAGTGACCAACACGTCGGTCAACCCCGCCCGCTCCATCGGTCCGGCTCTTTTCGCCGGAAGTGTGCCGCTCGGGCAGCTGTGGCTGTTTATCGTTGCGCCCATTATCGGCGCCGTCATCGCCGGCGTGGTGTACACCGCCCTGCTCGATCGCAACCCACACCCGGTGTCGCTGCAGGAGTCCAACGCCGGCTGACCCATGCCGCGAAACGGGGAGACCAAGTGCCGATGCTATTTCAGTCGCACAGCCACCCCGAGTGGCCGGCGAGCTCCGTGCCGGCGGCGGGACCCCAGGAACCAGCGTCGTACGGAAGCGGCGCGGGCGGGTTGGCGACGATCGCTTGGGCGACTTTCCACGCGCTGGCCAAGCCCGCACTGCTGGTGAAAAGAGACCTATCGCCGACGGTGACGTCATGCAGGAGCGAAACGTATGGCGGCAGAGCGTCGGAGTCCGGGACTTCGTCGAGACACAGGGAGAT
This sequence comes from Nakamurella antarctica, assembly GCF_003860405.1. Classification (NCBI taxonomy): domain Bacteria; kingdom Bacillati; phylum Actinomycetota; class Actinomycetes; order Nakamurellales; family Nakamurellaceae; genus Nakamurella; species Nakamurella antarctica. The sequence goes on from NZ_CP034170.1 coordinate 266,347, forward strand.
TGTCTGCTCCGCAAGTTCCAGTGTGGCGCCCGGCTTCTTCAAAACCAGATCCAGATGGATCGCGCCGGGTCCAGAAAGGTCGAAGGTGATAATCGTGCCGTCGCCGGGAATGTGCCGCAAAGGCCCGTCGGGTTTCTTGAGAATGAGCGAGACCCGTTGATGGGAGCGCTGAAGCTGCTTTCCGCTCCGCAGAAGGAAGGGAACACCTCGCCACCGATCTGTATCCACCCACAGGCGTACCGCCGCATAGGTATCGGTGTTGGAATCGTTGGCCACCTCGGGTAGGTTGCGGTAGCCGTTCACCTGGCCGAACACCACGTCGTCGGTGCCGAGCGGCCGGAAGGCGCTGAGCACGGATTCCCTCGCCTCTTGGAGGTTGTCCGCCGTCATATCCAGAGGTGGTTCCATAGCGATTTCGGCGGCAACTTGGAATAGGTGAGTGACGATCATGTCCCGAAAGGCGCCAGTGGCATCGTAAAACTCAGCCCTATCCGCGACATCCAGGGTTTCAGGCACATCGATGTGGATCTGCGCGACGTGCCGGGCGTTCCAAATATCGCCGAATAGCTGATTACCAAACCGCAGCACATGGATGTTCTGCGTCGCTTCCTTTCCCAGAAAGTGATCAATGCGATAGACCTGCTCTTCGTCCATGACGGAGTGGACGAGATCGTCGAGGTGGCGGAAGCTTTCAGGGTCAGTGCCGTACGGCTTTTCGTAGACGACTTTGGCGCCGTCAAGTAGATCGTGTGCGGCCAATGCTGATGTCAATTTCTCAAAAGCGACCGGTGGAACGGCGAGGTAGTAGACGAATTGAGTATCTAAACCAAGCTCAGACTTGGCCTGCTGCAACACGTTCAGTAGTTCGCCAGCATCGTCAACACTAAATCCGCCCCCAGCGAAGCGCAGGTTCTTTGCGTGGGCAGCCCATTTCTTGGCGTGAAGATCAGTTTCGATTTCAGCGACGGCGTCGTGCGCTGCGGCTTGGAAGGCTTCATCCGACATTTCACCCCGACCGTTGCCGACGAGTCGCCAGCACTCGGGCATGAGGCCGTACTTGTCCAGTTGGTAGAACGCGGGCAGAACCATCCGGCGGGCTAGGTCGCCAGTGGCCCCGAAAAGGATGAAGACGGTCGGAGTGTGCGTAGTCATGCGTGCTCAGAACCTTTCTGAAGTCATTCGTCGTAGGTGATGTCGGGCCACAGTCCTAGCAGTGCATCGATTTTGCTCTGGACCCACAAGCAGGCGTCCCACTCGGGCTTTGCTCCGAGGTCGGTGAAACGTCGTTGAATGTCCTGATAAGTAACAGATGTCGTCAAAGAGCGCCGGACCAGCAAGTAGTAGTAGATCCGAGGTGGGTTCGCGGTGTGGTCCGTATAGCTGTGGCGGACGAAGCCGGGAGGGGTCACCTTGGCTGCGGCCGCAGTGCGCTTCCTTGTCGACTCCACACCTATGACGTAGCGACCGCGGGGATATTTCCAGACCTCGCTCAGCCCGCCTTTTTCATCCCACCACATCATGTTGAGGCCAAATTCACTGCTGCCCAGGCTATTTCCGCGGCTGTCTACGTCGAAGTCCAGGCCTTCCTCGGCGTGTAATTCACCCAGTATCTCCAGCGCCGGCTGCGAGGGAGAACCGGGGGAGTCCATCGCGGCCAGGAAAATTCCGGCCGGACGTCGCCACGTGATGATGGGCGCTGGGCCGGGTGCTGGAGCCAACGCCTGCTCATCGTGCAAGGAGACGCTCACTCCAGTGTGCTGGCGAAGGGGAGGAGTCGGTGGGGGACTGGCAGGCTCAGGGGCAATGAGACGGGGAGCGGGCATAGCCGGTTCCCACACCACCCGTGCGGCCTTTGCGGGCGCGACTTTTTCACGTGTGGGAGCTGTGGGCGCTGTGGGCGCTGGCGCTGGCGCAGGAGCTGGCGCTGTGGGCGCTGCAGCTGTGGCCAGCGGCGGGTCCGCTACCGCTGGCGGAAGCACAGCATCAATCCCGAGCAAATCCGCGCCGTAAAAATCGATGGCGTCGGTCAGCCACTGTTCGCTTAAGGGGCCACGCGGATCGACTTGATTGAGCCAGGCCACGAGGGTGCTGCGGAGCTGCGCAACCACGTCAGCGTCCTCGGACACGATCATAGCTTCGAAGAGCCCATTTCGCGAAGACCACGTCGGATCCGCTGAGCCCACCATGGCGACGGGATGGTCGCCTTCGGCCAAGATCGCTTTCGCGTGCAAACCCGGCAGGCTGAACACGTACACCCCGCGGCGAACCCAGCGGAGCAAGACTTCCGGGTCGGTGTTTCCTTCACGAATGGCGGAAACGGAGGCGTCGGTGATGAGGGTGGAACCCGGAAGCAGCGGCAGGAGGGAATCGGCGTTCGAGCCAATGTGAGCTAAAGCGGCAAAGATGTCGCCACGACTGCCGACAAGCGGCGTGATGTGCTCCCAGATCTGTTGTCCCGCAACCAAAATGTGGCTGCGGCCTTCCCCGCGGAAATGAAACTCACAACAATGCCCCTTGCGTTGTACGGCACACTGCGAGGGCGCCATCAGATTGACTGCGCACGCCATCCTCAACTTCACGATACGTGCCCTCGTTTTAAGGATTCGTAGCACCAACGGGTTTTATCCCACCCGCGCTCCCATATCCGACATCGTCACCCGCAGCATCAGTTGAGCCTCGGGCCCAATAATTTCGCCCACAATGTGGACAAGTCGACCAACGAATTCCGGTCCGTGCGTCTGTTCGCCCGCTGGCGCGAGATGGTGGGCAAGTTCGTGCAGGACGACCAATTCGCGCATGGCCCATGCGGAGGCGTTGACGTGACCGGGCACGGCGATGGTGGCGGCGGCTCGTTCGTAGTGGGCGGCCTGTTGGCCCGATCTGCGACGGACGACTACCGGAACCTGGGCGCGCGGCCACGTTTCTCGGACCCATCTCAGAGCCAGAAATGCGTCGCAGTAGATCTGTACATTGTCCACGGATGCGAACTTGCGCTCTACCGGAATCGTGATGGTCGAGCCCGCGATCTGCAGTAGCGGGTAGTTGTCCGAGCGATCGAAGATCCGCATCACCGCATGCTCGGCCTCGTAGACGCGGGTGCGCTGCGAGTCGCGCTGCTGTTCCCGCGCGGGGTGCGAGCCGCGCGCCCGCCGTGAGCCAGGAGCAGAAGAATCCCCTGGGCTCCCGCTATCGGGCCTCCGCTGATTCACCGACGGCCTCAACCCGTAATCGCCGGCCGGGACCCGCCCAACGCTGTGTCCGAGCCCAACTTCGCAGAACGCGCAGCGCGATCACCGGCTCGGCGGGACTGCTCGGAGTGTCCCGCCGAAGCTCGATTCCCTCCCCAACTTCCTCGTGCAGTGGAGGTCGCTCTGTAGTGGTTGCGCAGTTCGATTTCCTTATCGCGCAGCGCAAGAGCAACTCCGGTGAGCGCCCCGGGGGCCACCGCTGAATCAGCTGCGATCACTTGTTGCTGGGCCTGGTGCCTGGCCTCCATCAAGCGATTTCCGATGCGTGCTGCGAAAGCCTCTTGGAAGTTGATGCGAGCTGTGGTGGCGTGAACGGGTTTGGGGACAAGCCGCGTGCGGTGCAGCACTCGGCCCCCGGGAAGAACGCGCTCGACCCTGACCTGGCGGATAACCACTTCGCTGCTGTACTCGCCCGACTTGATGTAGGCATCGGAGGTTCGGACCATCTGGACCACCAACGACGCATAGAGCGCCTCGGTGGCGCGAATGTCGGTGTCGAACCCGTAGGCAAAGACCTTGGTGGAGTTTCGGGCGATGTCACACGTGATGTTGTTGGCTGCGCCGATCATCAAAAATAGTTGCACGTAGGTTCGCAGCCCCCGTTTGCCAGCTTCTCCGATCTCGATGGTCCGCTGGGTTGGCGCGACTCGCTTTTCTCTATTCGCGGAGTGGGCCCTGGCGACGGCCAAATCGACCGACTCCATAGTTGCCAATCGTTGAGCAGCCGCCATGTAGGCGTCAGCTTCGTGGGCGTTGTCCGTGCCCTCCGCCTTGCGCAGCAGCGCTGCGATGCGAGATAAACCCCTGTCGCTCATGCTTGGTCGTCCACTGCTATCCACATCTCTCGCCGCCTCGTGCCACCCGACAGTATGTCCGGCGCCCCTGGATTCCCCGTGCCCCACCCGGCTACTTTTCACCGTAGCGCCGGGGTCCGACAAGATGGAGTCAGGATTCAGAACCGCCCTGGTGGGTACGAACCCTGACAAAGCCACGACGATCGAAGAAACGGATGAGCAAAATGAAGGTAGTCGTTACCGGAGGTCGCGGAAAAGTTGGACGCCCGCTCGTCGCGGCCCTGGCTGCAGCGGGACACGACGTCACGGCCGTGGACTTGTCAGCTCCTGGCTTTGAGCGCAAAGAGGCGGGCGAGCCCCGCTACATTCAAGCCGACCTGACGGATGCTGGTTCGGCATTTGCCGTCATCTCTGGTGCGGACGCTGTAGTCCATACCGCGGCGATTCCCGAGCCGACTGGTAACCCTGCACATGTCGTGTTCGGCACGAACATGATGGCGACTTTCAACACCCTCGAGGCCGCAGTGCGGACCGGGGTTCGACGCTTCGTGAACATTTCCAGCGAGACCGTGCCGGGGTTCTTCTTCCCTGAGCGTGCATTCTTGCCGACCTACGCGCCGGTGGACGAGCTCCACCCGATCGCACCGCAGGATCCCTACGCGCTGTCGAAGCACTTCGGTGAGCAGCTCATGGATGCAGCTGTTCGGCGTAGCGACATTCGATGCATCTCCATCCGACCGTGCTGGGTGCAGAACGAAACCAATTACGAATTCAACCTTGGGCCGCAAATCCGTGATGCGTCGAATTTGAGCCAAAACCTATGGAGCTACATCGATGTCTACGATCTGGCGGACGCCATAGTTTTGGCCACCGAATCGGAGTTGCCTGGCCACGAGGTTTTCTACATCGCCTCACCCGACAATGTTGGTGGTCACGACTTCGCGGAGGTAATGAAAACCTACTACGGGGATTCCATCGAGGTTCGCGAGCTTGACCGCCGGGATGCTTCCGGCATTTCCAGTGCGAAGGCTATGCGGATGCTCGGCTGGGAGCCGAAACGTTCCTGGCGCGACTACTTGGACACAGACGGAAAACTGCTCAAGGCGCCTTCGGAAGAGGGCTGATAAAGACCACCATCCCGCCGCAGAGGACCCTGCCCGCTCGGGCCGGTTTCGGTAAGCTTGGCCTGAGGCCGTGAACGGCTCGCCAGCCCTAGTCGGGGCGGGTTCGGCGACACAGAAAGAGGTAAATTCATGGCGTTCTGGGACTCACTCAAATCGAAGACCACGGAAATGAGCGCACAGCTCAAGACAAAAACCGGTCAATTTAAGAACAAGGAATTGGCCAACGGCTCGATGGCAATGTGCGCGCTGATCGCGGCCGCCGACGGCACGATCGATCCCGAGGAGCGACGCAAAACAGCTGCTCTGATCAGCAGCAACGATATTCTGAGCATCTTCGAGCCGTCGGAGCTGAAGGAAAAATTCGATTGGTACTGCGACAAGTTGGCAAAAGATTATGACTTCGGCAAGGTCGAAGCGATCGCAACTATCGGCAAGCTGAAGTCCAAGCCGGAGCAGGCTAGGGCCGTGATACAGATCGGCATCATCATCGGCGGCGCGGACGGTAACTTTGATGCGCACGAGCGTGGGGCCGTCAAGGACGCGTGTTTCGCTGTTGGCATCGCGCCAACTGAATTTGATCTGTAGTTGGTGCTGGCCCCCGCCAGCTTGAACGCGTAGTACCAGCAGGTGGGCGTGCGAACGGTTGCGCTGTTCGCACGCCAACCGCGCCGTCATAGGCCCTGCTGCGCGCCGTCATAGGCTCTGCCACGCGCCGTCATAGGCTCTGCCACGCGCCGTCATAGACGGCGCAACCAGTCCTCGACGCCCGCGATGTGGGTGAGCGCCCGCGCGCTCGCCAACTCTGCATCTCGCGCCTCCAAGGCTTGCAGGATCGCTGCGTGCTCGTTGACGGTTCGGGCAAAAGCATTTTCTTCAGCAAGCCCGCGCCACACTCTGGCGCGACTGGTTGGCATGGCCAACGAATCGAGAACCGCTGCCAGCACAGGGTTGTGCGATCCTGCTGCGATCATGGAATGGAAGCGCAGATCGTGTTCGACAAGGTCGGCGACCGAATCAGCGGCCGCACCGGCCTCTGCTTCTTTGCGTAACGCCAGCAGGCCGGGTTGGTCAAGGCGGGTGGCGGCAAGGCCTGTCGCAGCCGGCTCCAAAATTCTCCTGACGCCGAAGAAATCCAGCACTGAAGCGTCTTGGTGAAATTCCAACAAGAAGCCCAGTGCGTCGAGCAGAACCTCTGGTTCCAAGCTGGAGACGTACGTGCCATCACCCTGCCGGACTTCCAGTATCCGAACGAGCGACAGTGCTCGCACAGCTTCACGAAGCGAGTTTCGCGAGACCCCAAGCTGGGCCGCCAGGTCAACTTCGCGAGGCAGTTTGCCGCCCGGCAACAGCGCTCCGGAGAGAATCATTTCCTTGATGCGATCAATCGCTACGTCAGTTACGGCCACGGCATCTTCCCGTCTGTGATCGGGCACTCCTTTGGACCCCGAGTCTGTCGCTGAGCCGCCTGGCAAAACGATAGCTGATGGGAGGCGTCGAAAGTCGCGGAATGCTGCAGTGCGGCTCCAACAGATGGGATCTATTGGCTTACTGATCGCAGTTAGCGGGCCGATTTTCGAACGACTGGGACAGAGTCGAAGCAGAAGGCAAGACATACATCGGATGTCTTGTTACAGTCTGACCTAGGTCCGCCCTACAGAGTTGGAGCAGACCTCCGTCCGGCGGCCGTCACCGCCGGATCGCCGATAGGAGAACGCAGTGCCAACAATCATCAGCATGGACATTTCGGATATCCGCTTCCCTACGTCCCGTCTTCTGGACGGATCGGATGCGATGAATCTGGACCCCGACTATTCCGCTGCGTACCTGCGACTGGGTACTGATTACCCCGGGCACCCTTATGGCTACGGGTTTGTCTTCACCATCGGTCGTGGCAACGACGTGCAAGCTGCCGCTATTAGCTTGCTCGAGCCGTTGGTGCTGGGCCGAGACGTCGATGAGGTCATCCAGGACTTGGGCGCATTCTCCGCGAGTTTGAATCGGGACAGCCAACTCCGTTGGCTCGGTCCGGAGAAGGGCGTCATTCATATGGCGATCGGCGCCGTGGTGAACGCGGCTTGGGACTTGGCCGCCCGGATTGCCGAAAAGCCGCTCTGGCGCTTCATTGCCGATATGACTCCGGCGCAACTGGTCTCACAGATTGACTTTCGCTATCTGACCGACGCGCTGACGCCCGACGAGGCGCTTGCGATCTTGACCGACGCCGAACCTGGGAAAGCTGCCCGGATAGCCGATCTCACCGCGCGCGGATATGCGGCCTACACCACCTCCCCCGGTTGGCTGGGATATGACGATGCCAAGCTGGAGCGGCTGGTGGTCGAAGCGGTCGAAGCGGGCTTCGGTCTGATCAAGCTCAAGGTGGGACGCGACGTCGACGAGGACATTCGCCGAGTTGCGTTGGCGCGCAGGGTCATGGGCCCATCCGTACAACTTGCGGTCGATGCTAATCAGCGTTGGGATGTACCAGATGCGATCGCGTGGATACGTCAACTTGCGTCTTACGATCTGGCCTGGATCGAAGAGCCCACCAGCCCTGACGATATCCTTGGGCACGCTGCCATCCGCAAAGGGATTGCCCCCATTCCGGTTTCGACGGGGGAGCACACGCACAACCGGGTCATGTTCAAACAGCTCCTGCAAGCCGGGTCGGTCGACCTCATTCAGATTGACGCGGCCAGAGTGGGTGGAGTCAATGAGAACTTGGCCATTTTGCTTCTGGCCACGAAGTTCTCGATCCCGGTGTACCCCCATGCAGGCGGCGTCGGCCTGTGCGAACTCGTCCAGCATCTTGCAATGGCCGACTTTGTCGCTATCAGCGGGCAGATGGATGATCGCTCCATCGAATACGTCGATCACCTGCATGAGCATTTTGTTGACCCTGTGGTAATCAACAATGGGCGCTACATGGCCCCCACCGCACCCGGCTTTTCAGCCGAGATCAAAGCCGAGACGGTCGCCGATTACGTCTTCCCGCACGGCCCGCAATGGCAGGAGCCAGGCCCCATTAACGCGGTGGAGTGAGGCAAGTACCTGCCGTGGAGAACGCACTACAGTCTGAGCCAGTAGAAAACTGATCAATGAAAGAGAGTGGCATGAAGCTAGGCAGAGTCGGAGAACTAGGCGCGGAACGCCCGATCGCCGAAGTGGAGGGAGTCAACTACGACCTGTCGAGTGTGTGTACTGATATTGACGGGGAGTTCTTTGCTGCCAACGGTATTGACGCTGTGCGAACAGCTATCACCGCAGGCACCTTGCCGACGATCGACGTGGCCGGCCTGCGCGTAGGCGCGCCTGTGGCGAGGCCGCATGCCCTCTGGTGCATCGGAATGAACTACGCTGCCCACGCTGCGGAATCCGGCTCGGCGCCGCCCACAGTTCCGATTGTGTTTTTCAAGACTCCGAACACCGTTGTTGGCCCGTTTGATCCGATTCAGATCCCACCGGGCTCGGAGAAGACCGACTGGGAGGTTGAGTTGGCAGTCGTCATTGGGCGTCAAGCAAGCTACCTCAGCGGTCCCGACGAGGCAGCGTCGTATATCGCGGGCTACACGGTGTCCAACGACGTATCCGAGCGGCACTACCAACTCGAGATTTCTGGCGGGCAATGGTCGAAAGGCAAGTGCTGCGCCACTTTTAACCCGATGGGCCCGTGGCTTGTGCCCGCGGATGAACTCGACCCCAGTGACCTGCGCCTACGGTCGTGGGTGAACGGGGAAGCGCGACAGAACTCGTCAACCGCGGACTTGATCTTCAACGTGCCGTACCTCATCTGGCATCTGTCGCAGTTCGCTGTGCTTGAACCAGGAGACGTGATCAACACTGGTACTCCGGAGGGTGTCGCACTATCGGGCCGCTTCGATTACCTTCGATCGGGCGACGTCGTCGAGGTAGCGATCGAAGGTATTGGCCGCGGGCGACAGATGTGTCAGGGCAGTTCTGAAGGCTGAGTCGCTAGGTGGTGACCCCTGTGGGCAGGCAGGCGGGGATTTGGACTCCATCGAAATCCCCGACTGCGTGTGTGGCGCTGCGCCAGCACTATTTGCTACCGGTTCCCCACTTCATGCCCCAGCCGTACATCGTGTCGAGATCGCGCTGGCTTCCTTTGATGTACTTAACTTCTCGCTGAACCACCAGCTCCCCGCCGCGATTTTCCAGCAGCGCGATCGCGCAGACTCGGGACGCGGTGTCGTCGGCGTCGAGGCGGACCTCGATCTGTGGGCCAGTTGCTGGATAGAGGGTGACTACGCCGTTTGCTTGGGCCCACCGCGATGCTCCTTGGTAGATCGTGGCGTAGATCAAGATCCGCTTGAAGTAGTGCGGATTGGCCAGGTTGATCATCAAGTTCTCGCCGCCGGTGACGGCTCCGGTGCGGTCATCGCCGTCCAGTTGGATGTACGGCTCTGAGTTCAGGCTTCCGAAAACTCTTCCGAGCGCTTGGATCCCGCCCTTGCGACCATCGGCAAGCTCGTACAGGCATTCCAGGTCAAGGTCGATGGAATCGGCTCCGGCGAGTTTGGCCAGGAAGCCGGCCTTCTTTTCTGGCCGCGCTGTCCAGTTCAAGTTCACCCGCATGACGCCCTGACCCTGTCCACCCTTGGTCAGCGAGATCGAGGGGGCGGATTTGGTCAGGGTGATCTTGTTCAGCGACACCGGGCTGGAAGCAACTGGATGGACCGCTGCGGCGGCAGGCCCTGCCGAAAAAGGGGTTGCAGCAGGGGTTGCAGTAGGGGGCGCCCCAGGGTGCGGAGCCGCTTCTCCGCGGCTGCCTCGCGACGGCCGGCGGAAGTCCAACTTCCCCAGGTCTGAGGGCGTCCCCGATGCGGGAATCGGGGGTTCGTCATTGCCGCTATTGGGGCGCGAGGGACGCGAGTAATCAATGGCCATGGTGAAAGTAAACCTTTCTTTGCCGGTGCTGAATATAAGTCTGGGGTCGAGCGAACGCGTGAGCGCCATCTCGACCCCAGGGCAACGAGATCTGTTATGGCTTGGCGATAGTCACTGAAGGTTCAGCGGCCGCGATACGCCGGTTGCGCATAATGCTGGAGATGAAGGCTGCGCCGATAAACGCGACGCCCAGGAGGCCGGTGATGATCTCGCTGACGTGAACCCCGATAGAGATGAACAGGATCGCGGCTAACGCTCCGATCGCCCAGTGCGCACCGTGCTCCAGGTACACGTAGTCCTGCAGGGTGCCCTTGCGAACAAAGAAAATAGTCAGCGACCGTACGTACATTGCCCCGATCAAACCAAGGCCCAAGGCGATGATGATGGGGTCGGAGGTGATGGCAAACGCCCCGATAACGCCGTCAAAGGAGAAGGACGCGTCCAACACTTCGAGGTAGAGGAAGAGGAAGAAGGCCGCTTTACCGGTGGCCTTGACGAGGTTGTTGGGCCCCTTCTTCGTCGTTTCAGCTGTCGTCGGTGCGTCGGCGACGTCGGCACCCCCTGCGGGCTCGTCGCCATCGCCGGTCTGGGCGCCTGAGAACAGCGACCCCAGTCCGTTGACGGCTAAGTACGTCACCAAGCCGAGCACTCCGGATAGGAGCACCACCTCGGTGTCTTTGGCCAGAAACTCTGCAGACAGAACGAGAACAATCGCTGCGACAACGACCGAAAGTTGGTCCAACTTGCCGATTTTGGCCAGCGGCTTTTCGAGCCAGGTCAGCCACGTGATGTCGCGGTCTTCAAAGATGTAATCCAGGAACAGCAGCAACAAGAACATGCCGCCGAATGCCGCGATCTGTGGGTGCGCGGCATTGAGCAGGTATTCGTAACTCGTCGGATCGTCGCCGGGTCGTTGTTCCAACGCCAGATTTATAGCTTCGATCGGGCCAAGATTAGCGGTGACACCGACAATCAGCAGAGGGAAAACTAACCGCATGCCGAAGACGGCGATGACGATGCCGACGGTGAGAAAGATTTTTTGCCAAAAATCACTCATTCGCTGCAGGATGCCCGCGTTGACGACGGCGTTGTCGAAGGACAATGAAACTTCCATGATCCCGAGAATTACGCACAGGAAGAGTGCGGTCGGCCCGCCATAAAGAAAGGCCACTACGAGCGAGACGGCCGTAACCGCGTACGACCAGCCGAATACCTTCAACATAACGAGAGGGCGCCTTTCAATCGGAAAGCGCCTGCGGAGGAAGCACATACCGGCGCACGGAACTCACACTGCGGACATAGGTAGGTCCCGGTGTCGCTGTGGCAGCGACACCGGGACCTGAGGAAGATCTGAGAAATCAATTACAGATTGACGCCGAAGTCACGGGCAATTCCGGCCAGACCGGATGCGTACCCCTGGCCGGTGGCGCGGAACTTCCATTCCGCGCCGTTGCGGTAGAGCTCGCCAAAGACCATGGCGGTCTCGGTGGAGGCATCCTCGGAAAGGTCGTAGCGCGCGAGTTCGGTGCCGTTGCTGGCATCGACTACGCGAATGTAGGCATTGCGGACCTGGCCGAAGCTCTGGCTGCGAGCATCCGCGTCGTAAATGGAGACGGGGAATGCGATCGAGTCGATCTCGGCGGGTACCGCGGCGAGGTTCACGTTGATGACCTCGTCGTCGCCGTCGCCCTCACCAGTCAGGTTGTCACCGGTGTGTTCGATGGAGCCGTCCGGCGATTTTAAGTTGTTGAAGAACACGAAATGCTTGTCGGACAGAATCCTTTTGGCGGTGTCCAGGCCGAGGGCGCTGGCGTCGAGGTCGAAGTCTGTTCCGGTGGTGGTCCGGATGTCCCAACCCAGGCCGACAGAAACTGCCGTCAGGTTTGGTGCCACCTTGGTCAGGGAGACGTTGCCGCCTTTAGTCAAGCTCACGCTCATTACTGGGTCCTCCTCATAAGAAAATCACTGGGTTTACGGGTGCCGCCGACGTTAACTGCGGCGCGAAATGGGTCTGTCTGAATTCGTCAATTCCGCACCTCTCCGACCACCGGAATCGTACACGGCCGGGTTTTTCACCACAGGCAATTCACTACTTTGCTCTCCTTCTGGGGTCGCTGTTACGAGCGGTAACTCGGGGTGGTTCTCGATGATTGAACGCCGGAAGGCCGTGCAAGGTTCCCGGTGTTCTCGCCGTTCCGGGCGCTGGGCGGATGAGAGCGCACTCCCACAGGTGGGATTGGGCTCAGGGCGGCCCCACCGGTAACGACCCGTCGTAGCAGTAGTGTTTGAGGCAATGTCAACACCGTGGTTCGGGCGCCGGAACAGAAGTCCCGAAGACCTAGCCGCTGCAGAGTCCGCCCGCGACGGCGCTGTTGCCGCATTCCTGGACCTGGACACCCGGCAGAGCTACATAACCGATGCGCTGCGGCCGCTGCAGAGCTCAGACCCGATGACGGCGGCGAGCGCTATTCTTGCCGCTTGGAAAAAGGTCGAACAGAAATGTTTTGACGCCAACTCGCAATACTTGACGATCTCGCAGCAGTACGCGCTGGAGGATGCGCTGGGGCAGCCGACTGCCGTGGAGCTGCCAGTCGCTGCACAAGCCTTCGCCAATACCCACCGAACCTTGGCCCAGGCCGCAACCGCGATCAACGATTTTTACACTGACAACCGCCGCGCCCTCGACCAAGCGCGCAGTGCTGCGTCGGAGATCCCGAAACTAGCTGAAGCTGGTGTGGCTCAGGCGTTGTCGATTCGAGCGCGACTGACCGGGGTGCACAGTGACGTCGCGGGTTTTGCATCGGTGCGGGGGGCAGCTGCCGAGCTGGAAACCGGCGTCGCCGACCTCGACCGCGCGCTGGTGGCTGGCTCGCTGGAAGGTATCCAAGCAGCCACCGCAGCGATTACTGCAGCGGGTGAACAGATTGATGCGGCGGCGGCGGCAGCTCGCACCGCTGGTGATCGGGCAGCGACGGCCATTTCCTCCGTCCGCACCCGGATCAGTGCTGTCACCACTCGCACCGAACGGCTACCGGGCGTTCGGTCGATCCTGCTGCGCGAGTTCAGCGCCCCGAACTCGGCGGATCTTGCAGGCAATGTCGAGGTTGCGGCGCGCGAATTGGCCGCGGGCGAACACGCGTGGGAAGAGGCGTCACAAGCGCTTCGCTCGGGCGATGCGGAGAAATCACTGAGCCTGCTTGCAGATTCTCGCGAGCACCTCCATGCTGCAAGCCAGGCATGTGACGACGTCACGAACCGGCTGGAAACGCTGAAAGCAGTCAAGGCGGACCCGAGCGGCCCCGAACGTCAAACCAGGTTCCGAATCCGAGATGCACAGCGTCTGGTCGTGGACCGCGGCCTCACCAGCCAATGGGGTTCGGTGCTGGATGCGCAGTCCGCGCGGGTCGACCGCGCACTCCACGCTTTGACAGGGGTGCACCCGGACTATTGGGCGTACGTCCGCGAATTGGACGCGGTGACAGAGTTCGTCAAGGGTGTCGTTGAGCGAATCAGAGAGCAAGCCCGACACAGCTAGTCATCATATTTTGGAACCCATCTCCACCGATGACGACACCGTGACGTAGCGAGCACCCAAGACCGGCTTGAGTTCTTCCTGTTCCTCGCCCAGAGCGAGCTTGACCGCGGCCCAGGGCATGTTCAGTTTGGCCATCGCTGTTTGATAGAGGCCACCGGAGGGGCGGGTGTTGATTTCGAGCAAAACCGCCTGCCCCTGCCATTGGCGAAATTGGACATTGACTAATCCGTCCAGACCGAACTCGGCCACCAGCAACCGGGCGGCCTGCATGGTCTCTTCCGGTGCGCTGAGGAATCGGTCTCGACCGACTTTGGAGCGGGGGACTGCCACTACCGTTTTGCCGTGGTCGGCCAGCACGTCGACACTCACTTCGGGACTGTCCAAATAGGGCATGACCAGCAGCGGGTTGATCGAGACACCCGAATCCTGTGCCTGTTTCAAAGCGAAGACGAACTGAGCAGCGGTGGCCGTCGGATTCAACGGTCCCATCAGCTCGGTGAGCGTGGGCTCGTTTTCGGCAATGAATCGGACCCCGTCGGCTCCGACACCGCGAGCGGGTTTTACTACGATCGGCTTGCCGAGGGGACGAAGGTCCTCCAGTGCCTGTTCAAACTCTGCGACACAAGCTACTTTTCGCCAGGGTGGGACCAGTTCGTAATGCTCACCGAGGGCCTGGTAGGTGGCGCATTTATCGGTGAGCAACTCGATGGACTCCGCACTGGGGCAGATTACCGCGACACCCATTTCGGCAAACTCGTTGGCCCGCAACGCGATGGCGAGCTGTTCGTAGACGGGAAGGAAGACCTTGATCCGGTGGTCCCGGCAAAACTGAAGGGCGTAGTCCACATAGGCCGAACCTGTCAGTGTCGACTCCATGAACCGGTGGTCGCACCCGGTCAGCATGGGCGAAGCGGCGTCCTTGTGACTGCCGTAGAGGGTGATTTTCCGCCTGTCCGGGTTGTTACGAAGCAGCTCCAAGACATGCACCGTGGTGGCATAATTGCGGTTGAGCCAAATAGCGAGACTGGGCACAATAACTCCTAGCCGTGGGCTGTGGGGGAAGTGAGCGTCGGTGGCAGTTTCTTGCCGTTGCCTTGCGGCGCCCTGCCGTACCCCTGCACTCGAAGCCTAGCGCTTTGGGTCCGTACCAGAAAGAAGCGCGTGCGCCACTTCGATCATTTAGACCCTGCCGTCCGTCAGGAGCTGTTCTACCTGGACCCGGCAGAGTTCAATCGGGACAGCGGCATCGACCTGCTCGCTTCCGCGCTGGGGGCGACGTTGTATGTCCCCGGTACCCGCGAGAACCTCGTGGCGGCCATCCATCGACGCGCGAAGGCCGGGGTGCGCTCCATCGTGATCGACCTCGAGGATGCTGTCGAAGACTCGCGTGTTGATGAGGCGATGAGTCACGCCATCGCCGCGATCACCGAGCTTTCGCAGACCGGCATAGACGCGATGCTCTTCATTCGGGTGCGCACCGCGGAACATATCCAAGAACTTTCCGACCGGCTCACCGATGCCCGTGCCTTATACGGCTTCGTCATTCCAAAGTTTTCTCCGTGGACAGGGCAAGCATTTCTCGACGCAGCTGTGGAATGCGGTGTGGCACATGGACTTCGCATGCTGGTGATGCCCGTGATTGAAACCCCGGAAGCGATCTACCGCGAATCCCGCAACGCGACCCTTGCGGGTATTCGCGAGCTATTGAACAGGTATCGAGACAACGTGTTGGCGGTTCGCTTCGGCGCAACTGACCTGTGCGGATTGTTCGGCATCCGCCGCGAACGCGACCTCACAATTTATGACGTCAAGGTGGTGGCTGACCTCATCTCCGACACGGTGAACCACCTCGGCCGTGGCGACGACTCCAGCTTTCTGATCACTGGCCCAGTGTGGGAGTACTTCGCCACGCACGAACGCCTCTTCCGCCCCCAACTGCGAACCACACCCTTTATGGACCACGACGCGCAGGCGCTCCGGCACAGCCTGATCACCAAGGACTTCGACGACTTGATCCGGGAAGCGTTGCTGGACAGGGCGAACGGCTTGCATGGCAAGACCGTGATCCACCCTTCCCACGTCGCTCCCATTCATGCACTTTCTGTCATCTCATTTGAGGAGTACACCGATGCGGTGGAAATTTTGGAATCCGGCACCGGTGCCAAGGCTTCGACGTATCGGGACAAGATGAACGAGGCGGGCCCCCACCGGTATTGGGCAGAGCAAGTATTACGGCGAGCCAGCGCGTTTGGGGTTGCCAGCGAGCAGACTTCGTTTGTCGATGTGCTGTCAGCCTTGGTCAGCGCGTGAGTGAACGTCCCGCGGTTCAGGCCGCAGCCCCCCGGCATGCCGAGCAATGGGTGCAGCGCATGTTCGGGGTCGGGCTGACGACGGGCGATTCGCAGCTTGGCTGGGCGCTGAGTGACCTGGTCGGGCTCGCACTACGACGAAACCCGCGTCGCGCACACCTGCTGGTTTCGTCGATTCTCGGCAAACACGTCCCTGTAGATCCTGATCTGGTCCACGGCACGGGGATGTTGCTGGGTGCGCTGGTGTCCTACTCGCTTGCAGGCGTTGAGCTGCCGGAAGACGTGAAAACAGTTGCAGTAGAGGCATTATCGGGTGCAAAGCCGGACGGTTTGGTCAGGCTGTTGGAACGGCCAGCCTTCGATCACCCCGACGTGTTGGTGGTCGGATTTGCCGAGACGGCCACCGGGCTGGGGCATTGCGTGGCCCAGGCTCTTGGCGCTGGCGTGTACTTGCACTCGACCCGCCGCGCCGTGCCGGGCGTGCAGGTGGTGGGCACGTTTCAGGAGGGACACTCACACGCGACTGATCACCTACTTCAACCCCTGCCAGGGACGATGTTATCGCCGGCTGGCGTGATGGTGCTCGTCGACGACGAGTTCTCCACGGGGAAGACTGCTATGGAGACCATCGCCGAAATGCATCGGCTCTTCCCTCGACCGCACTACGTGGTAGCAGCGCTCGTGGACCTACGGGCCAGCAGCGACCAGGAGGCGATGGCGTCATTCGCGACGCAGCTTGGTATCCAGATCGACGTGGTGGCAATCGTTTCCGGGAGTGTGGACCTGCCTCTCGGATTAGCGGCTGCTGCGGCGGCACATATCGCGACTGCAGGTGTCAGCATCGTTCGGGCTGGGTTGCTGCCAGTGCAGCAGGAACGGGCCCGTCCGTACACGGAGTTGCGCTTGCCCTGGCCCGCGACGGTCCCGGACGGCGGCAGGCACGGCTTCCTGCTCACCGACCGGGAGCCTTTCGAGATTGCTCTTGAAGCAGCGAGTGCGATTCTGCTGCAGGCGCTCTCGCCTCACGCCCACCATGTGCTGGTGCTGGGAACCGAGGAGCTGATGTACCTGCCGATGCGGCTGGCTGGGGCGATCAGTAGTACCCCTGGCCACATCTGCAGATTCCAAACCACCACCCGCTCGCCGATCCACGTCGAAGATGCGGACGGATATCCAGTTCGTCGCGGATTCGCTTTTGAATCCCCCGAGAAAGATCCGGCAGCCCATCGCTACCTCTACAACGCGGATTGGGACGGCGCGGAGGCGGATGCCATCGTGCTGGTGATCGACGAGGCGATGGACACCGTGGATCTGCGCAGCGAGCATGGGTTGCTGCCGGTCCTGGAGTCTGTCGGAGTCCCAGTGGTGCTGGCAATCGTGACCGGCGCTTCCCCCGAGGCCCTTGGCCAGAATCGAATTGCTCACTCATGACGGATAAAACGCTGCTTCCCGCGCCACTTTTCGGCCCCGAGTTCGGGTCGTACGCACCCGACGAGGTGGCGTGGCTCCTCAAGGACCTGTCCGCGGTGGATCTGGAAGCAGACATCGCCGAGCGGGAGCAGCAGATTCAATCGGGGAGGGCGCACTACGCAGAGTCACTGCCGATCGAATACCAGCCGGATCAGCAGTACCAGGAGCTGTTCGAGTCGGTGCTTGCGCAGAGTGCCCCCAGATTGGCGACGGCCGTCGGGCTGATAACGGAGCTGGTGTTGGCAGAGCGCGGCTCCGATATCGTGCTGGTCTCGCTGGCCCGAGCCGGCACGCCGGTGGGTATTTTGATGAAGCGGTGGGCGGCACACACCTACGGATTGAATCTGCCGCATTATGCGGTGTCGATTGTGCGTGGCCGCGGCATCGACCGGGTGGCATTGGAATACCTTGCGGCACATCACGATCCGGCGAGCATCGTCTTCGTCGACGGGTGGACGGGCAAGGGTGCGATCGCTCGGGAGCTGGCGGAGGCACTCGACGCGGTGGCTAGGCAGGGTGGTCCTCGGTTCAATGCACGGCTCGCCGTCCTCGCCGACCCGGGTAGTTGCGTCACTGACTATGGGACTCGGGACGATTTCCTGATCGCCTCGGCGTGTCTGAATTCCACGGTATCCGGACTGATTTCTCGAACAGTGTTGAACAATGCGCTCATCGGCCCGGGTGAATTTCACGGTGCGAAGTTCTACTCCGAGCTCGCTGCCAGCGACAGGTCGGTTGCGTTTCTCGATGCGGTGGGCGCCGAGTTCGGTTCCGTATCCACGGATGTCGTGTCTGCGCTGCCCGGGTTGCTAGCCAGCGATCGAACGCCGACATGGGCCGGCTGGGCAGCGGTGGACAAAATACGCGCTGACTACGGGATCGAATCTGTGAACTTTGTCAAGCCGGGAGTGGGGGAGACCACCCGGGTATTGCTGCGGCGAGTGCCCTGGCGGATTCTGGTGAGGGTTGCGAAAGCGCTTGACCACGAACACATTCGGCTCCTGGCAGCCGCCCGGGGTGTGCCCGTTGAAGTGATTCCGGACTTACCCTACGCCTGCGTCGGGTTGATCCGGACCCTGCCCACCGATACCGCCGCCGAACGAGGAGAAGCCTGATGCCGCGCCCCATGGTGGTCACCGACCTAGACCGCACCATGATTTTCTCACCCGCGGCACTTCAGTTCCCTGGCGCGGATATTGAGGCGCCGCAATTGGTGTCGGTGGAGGTGCTGGATGGTCGTCCCAGTGCGTTTATGACGGTGCGGGCCGCGGAGCAGCTGTCCGAGCTGTCCGCCCTCACCCAGGTGGTGCCGTGCACCACCCGCACGCTCGAGCAGTTCTCCAGGGTGCATCTACCCCTGTCCGATAATGGACAGGACCGGTACGCGATCGCGAGCAACGGAGGGACGATCGTTGTCAACGGCCATCCCGACAAAGGCTGGCGCCGAAATTTGGAAAAATCGATCGCTGACTCGGCTGCTCCGTTGCACGAGATCAAAGACGAGATCAAGGCCCATATCAGTGATGATTGGGTGATTAAGCGACGCAGCGCGGATCACCTTTTTTGCTATCTGGTGGTCGACTTGGCGAAGGTCCCCGAAGGATTCATCGAGCAGTGGCGGCACTGGTGCGCAGAGCGCGGCTGGCGAATCTCCGTGCAGGGCCGCAAGATCTACTCGATCCCGGAGCAGCTCTCAAAGTCTGCGGCAATGCTGGAGGTTGCCGGGCGAACGGGTACCGACCATATGATCGCCGCTGGCGACGGTGGACTTGATGCGGACATGCTAGAAGCAGCCGATCGTGGTATCCGGCCCAGGCACGGCGAACTAGCGCAGATGGACTGGAACCGGCCGCATGTCGACGTCACGCAAGCGTCCGGGGTGCTGGCTGGTGAGGAGATGGTGCGGTGGTTCGTCGACCAGGTGGACGCCTACTAGCGCACCCGCTGCGAGGCCCGTCGGGCTTGGCTTAAATGTTGACGCCGTAGTCGCGAGCGATGCCGCCCAGACCTGACGCGTAGCCCTGGCCGACCGCGCGAAACTTCCACTCGACGCCATTACGGTAGAGCTCGCCAAAAATCATCGCTGTCTCGGTGGAGGCGTCTTCGCCGAGGTCGAACCTGGCGATCTCGGAACCGCTGTTGCGATCCACCACACGGATAAAAGCGTTGCTGACCTGGCCGAAGGACTGCGACCGGGCCAGTGCGTCGTGGATCGACACCGGAAAAACTATGGCGGCGACAGTAGCCGGAACCGCTGGCAGCGACACGTTGATGCTTTCGTCGTCCCCTTCGCCCTCGCCTGTGAGGTTGTCGCCCGTGTGCTCGACGCTGCCGTCGGGAGAGCGGAGGTTGTTGTAGAAGACAAAATGTTGATCGGAGAGAACTCGACGATCAGACCCGACCAGCAGCGCGCTGGCGTCCAAGTCGAAGTCGATGCCGGTGGTGGCGCGGACATCCCAGCCCAGACCGATGCTGACCTCGGTCAGGTTGGGCACCTGCTTGGTCAACGAGACGTTGCCGCCCTTAGCAAGGCTCACTGTCATGGTGGGTGTCCTTTCATGGTCGCCCCGCTGAAGGGGCGAAGTGGTTGCCGAGTCGACCCTACCTGCGCCAGTCGTGAGGTCCCTGAGAGGTGGAGCAACTACGAGGTCAGACTTCCTCGGTCCACGCCAGCAACGCCTCAACAGGAAGGGCATTGATCACGCGGTCAGCACTGATTCCCGCCCGTTGCGCGCGATCTGCGCCATAGGCTTGGAAGTCCAGCTGGCCGGGGGCGTGCGCGTCCGTGTCGATACTGAACAAGCAGCCTGCCGCTACCGCTTCAGCGAGTAGCTCCATGGGCGGGTCGAGCCGCTCTGGGCGGCTGTTGATCTCGACCGCCACGGACTGTTCGGCGCAGGCGGCGAAGATCGCGGCAGAGTCGAACTGGCTCGGGGGTCGCTGCCCTCGCCCCCCGGCGATCAGTCGCCCCGTGCAGTGACCGAGGATGTCGGTGTGTGGGTTTTCGATAGCGGTGAGCATCCGAGCCGTCATGACGGCGCTGGTCGAGCGCAGCTTGGAATGTACTGAGGCGACAACGATATCGACCCTAGCCAGCAGCTCGTCGGTTTGATCGAGGGTGCCGTCCTCGTTGATATCGCACTCGATTCCGCTTAAAAGCCGGAATGGGGCGAGGCGCTCGTTGAGGGATGCCACGATGTCGAGCTGTTGCTCCAGCCGCTCGGCGGTGAGGCCGTGGGCGATCGTCAGGCGCGGCGAGTGGTCGGTCAACGCTAGGTACTCGTGGCCCAGTTCCAGGGCTGTGATGGCCATTTCCTCGATGGGGCTGCCGCCGTCGCTCCAGTCGCTGTGCGAATGCAGGTCGCCGCGCAGCGCTGCCAGCAGGTCTTCGCCGCCGCTGACCACAGGCGTTGCGTTGGCTTCCAGGTCGGCCAAATAGTCCGGGACCCGGCCAGCCACAGCCTGTTCCACCACCAGCGCGGTCTTCGCACCAATGCCAGGTAGACCCGTAAGTGTGCCGGACCTTGCCTTCCGGGCGACATCTTGCGGACTCAGCTCGGCGATGGTGGTCGCCGCGGTTCGGAATGCTTTGACCCGGTAAGTGGGCGCCAATTGCCGTTCCAAGAGGAACGAAATTCTTCGTAGCGCTGCCACCGGGTCCATGCAGGCAAGGGTAGCGCCCGGGGCGGACGGGGGTATGAGGGGTGCGACGCCACGTGGGCACGGGTATGCGCAACTACGATCGGGCTATGAGCGCAGCAAAGGTTCTCCAGGTGCCGGGCCCCGACGACGTGGTGCGGGAGGTGCGGATCTCCTCGCCGGACCGCGTCATGTGGACTGCCGAGTCCGCCGGGAAAGCCATCACCAAATGGGACCTGGCCACGTACGTCGCGTCGGTCGCCGAGCCGATGATGCGCGCTCTGGGCAACAGACCCGTGACGCTGCAACGCTTCCCAGACGGCGTCAAGGGGGAGATGTTTTATTCGAAGAACCCGCCTCGCGGTGTTCCGGCGTGGGCGAGGACCGTCATCTGCACCTATCCTTCGGCGCGCAGCCACCCGCAGCTCGTCGTGGACGAGATTGCCACCGCCATCTGGGCTGTCCAGATGGGCACGGTGACATTTCACCCGTGGCCGGTTCGCACGGAAAATAACGACAACCCGGACGAGTTTCGGATCGACCTTGATCCGCAACCCGGTCGGGCTTTCGCCGATGTCGTTGAGGCGGCCATGGCGCTGCGAGAAGTGATGCAAGGCATTGGTTTAACGCCTTTCGTGAAGACATCCGGCAACAGGGGACTGCACATCTTTGCGCGGATTGCACCAGACTACGAGTTTCTTGAAGTGCGGCATGGCGTCATTGGGGTGGCCAGGGAGCTGGAACGCAGATTGCCTGACCTGGTGACAACCGCGTGGTGGAAGGAGGAACGCGGAGACAAGATCTTCGTCGACTTCAACCAGGCCAGCCGCGACCGCACCATAGCTTCCGCGTACAGCCCTCGCCCACTCGAGGGGGCGCCCGTGTCGATGCCGGTGGGCTGGAC
This sequence comes from Nakamurella antarctica, assembly GCF_003860405.1. Lineage (NCBI taxonomy): Bacteria > Bacillati > Actinomycetota > Actinomycetes > Nakamurellales > Nakamurellaceae > Nakamurella > Nakamurella antarctica. The sequence continues at coordinate 288,272 of NZ_CP034170.1, forward strand.
GCGCCTTGGCGACATCGCGCCGTTGGATTTCACAGTCCTCACCGTGCCGGCGATGGTGGCCGGGCACGGCGATGCCTGGGCCGAGATGGACGATTCCGTAGGCGATGTCGCGGGCGCCCTTGCTCTCTGGGAAGAAGACATCAGCGAAAGAGGCTTAGGTGAGATGAGTTTCCCGCCGGACTACCCGAAGATGCCCGGTGAGCCTCCCCGCGTCCAACCCAGCAAGAAGGTCGCGTCGCACTGGGATGAGTGACGGCTTAAGTCAGAACGGAATTCAAGTCGTAGGCGATGGGCCGGTCGACTTGGCTGACGAGGCAAGAAGAGGCGTCGCGGTCTGGGCGCCAGCGCAGGAAAGTCACCGAGTGCCGAAAGCGCAGGCCTTCCATCTGGTCGAACTTGACCTCGACGACGCGCTCGGGTCGCAGCCGCACAAAGCTGACGTCTTTGTTGGCGCTGAATCTGCTGCGCTCGCCTGCGCCCGTGACGGTTTCGCCTGCTTCGTTCACCTCAACCCACGGCGCTAGCTCGTCAATGAGTTCCAGTCGTTTCACGTTCGTGAAGGCGGCGATCCCGCCGACGCCGATCAGTTCTGCGTCATCGGTGTAGAGGCCTAGTAGTAGGGAGCCCACTCCCTTGCCGGATTTGTGGATCCGGTAACCGACAACCACAGCGTCGGCGGTTCGAGAGTGTTTGATCTTCAACATGGATCGCTTGCCGCTTTGGTAGGCAAGCGCCAGCGGTTTAGCGATAATCCCGTCAAGGCCCGCGCCTTCAAAGGCCTCAAACCACTGCTGGGCCTGATCCGCATCTTTCGTCACCCGCGTGAGGTGGATCGGAGCATCAGCAGGCACGGAGGCTAACGCAGCTTCCAGTCGCGTCCGCCGATCGCCGAAGGGGACGTCCATCAGGCTGGCATCCTCGAGCGCTAGCAGGTCGAAACAGACGAGTTCGGCGGGGGTTTCGACCGAAAGCTTCGCAATGCGGGACTCTGCGGGGTGGATTCGCTGGGACAGGTTCTCCCAATCCAGCTTCTGGTTTCCGGCCGCCCCAGAGCGCACCACGATCTCCGCATCGATGGCGCACCTTCTGGGCAGGTGCTCAAGTACGGCGGCGACCACCTCGGGAAAGTAGCGGGTCAAGGGCTTTTGGCCGCGACTGGCTAACTCCACCTCGTCGCCATCGCGGAGCACGATGCACCGAAACCCATCCCACTTGGGCTCATACAGCAATCCGCCAGTCACCCAGTCCTGCGCTGGCACCTGGGGAACGGCCTTGGCCAGCATGGGAGAGACGGGTAGTTCGATGGGCAGCTTCATCACAGCATTGTTGCTCAAGCGGGATATGACGTGTTGTTGGGAGTCGGGTCTGGCGCCCGGGTCGGGCATGCGGGCTTTACCGCGCGTCACGCCGGTCAGTGACTACAGCGAGGATGGGGGCAGGGGAGGGCGGCCATAATGGTGTTTCACGATATCCCTGTCGCGCTGCAGCTGAGATCTATCACCCGTTGTGGAGGCTTTTGATGAACTTGCCAACATTTACCGTTGAAGAACTCGAATCGGAGGTGCGCGAGCTGACGTTCTCGAAATTTGATCAGGCCGACGCCTACCGGTTGGGCACCATTGCGGCCGAAATGATTGCGGCACGGGGCTACTCGTTGGCGGTGCAGATCGTCATTGGGGAGCAGGTGGTTTTCAAAGCCGCGTTGGGTGGCGTGTCGGATGCGACTGATAGCTGGCTTCGCCGCAAGGCCGCCCTCGCTCGGCTGGATGGGGTGAGTTCGCTGTTGGTGCGCCTCCGCAACGAAGCTGCGGGCACGTCCTTCGACGATCGGGGCCTTCCGAAGGCCGAGTTCGCCGCTCACGGTGGCGCCTTCCCGATCCGAGTGGACGGCGCGGTAGTTGGCACCCTTACCGCTTCTGGACTGGAGGACGTGGTCGACCACCAGGTGGTAGCTGCGGCTATTCGGCAGTTCCTGCAGGTCTGAAACCACCGCCCTGGCCACTTGGTCCAGGCATGTCAGTATGGAGAAGTAGCGCAATCACCCCATCGGTAGAGGAACAGCGAACATGACCAGTGCACATTCCACTCGCGCGCAGGACGACCTGTTCAGGCACGTCAACGGCGACTGGTTAGACCACGCCGAGATCCCCGCCGACCAGTCGATGTACGGGGCCTTCAATGAACTGCGCGACGATGCGGAGTTGGCGGTTCGCGGAATCATCGAGAAGGTGGCTGCGGGAGAACGCGGAGCCGCTGGTAGCGCCGAGCAGCTGATCGGCGACCTGTATTCGAGCTTCATGGACACCGAGGCTGTTGAAGCCGTCGGGGTTGAGCCGATTCGGCCGACGCTGGCTGCGGTTGCGGAAGTAAGCGATCTGGTGGGGCTATTCACGCTGCTCGGCAAGCTGGACCGCGACGGCGTCGGCGGCGCCTTCGGCTTTTATGTCGACACCGATCCGGCCCAGCCCGACCGCTACACCCTCGCGTTGAACCAGGGCGGCCTTGGCTTGCCGGACGAGTCTTATTACCGGGAAGAGCAGTACGCGGATATCCGGAAGGCCTACGCCGGGTATGCGGACGGCATGCTGGAGTTGTTGGGCCTGCCCGACTCTGCAGCTTTGGCAACGCGGATCCTGGATCTGGAGACCGAGATCGCAGCCGGGCACTGGGATCGAGTCCGGAACCGCGATCGCGACCAAACTAACAACCCAATGGACCGGGCGGGCCTTGCTGACCTACTACCCGCCGCGTGGTGGGAGGCTTGGCTGAGCGGAATGCACGCGCCCGTAGGAGCTTTCGACCATGTAATCGTGCGCCAGCCCAGCTTCTTCACTGCCGTTGCAGCACTATTAAGTCCCGAACGCCTCGACGACTGGAAGGCCTGGTTGAGCCTGCGGGTGATCCGCTCCGCAGCCCCCATGAGCATCAAGTCACTGGTGGAGAAGAACTTCGACTTCTATGGCCGCACGCTGTCTGGCACTCCGGAGCTGCGTGAGCGCTGGAAGCGCGGCACCGGCTTCGTGGAAGGCAGCGTCGGCGAAGCACTCGGCGAACTCTATGTACAGCAATACTTTCCGCCTGCGGCAAAGGGGCGGATGGACGAACTGGTCGACTACTTGATCCGCGCCTACCGTCAGGAAATTGAGAAACTGCCGTGGATGAGCGCCGCGACGAAGGAGAAGGCGCTGGAGAAGTTGGCCGCCTTCACTCCCAAGGTCGGTTACCCCAGCGCGTGGCGCGACTACAGCGCGTTGGTCATCACGCCGGGCGACCTACTCGGTAACGCCCGTCGGGTCGCGGCCTTCGAACACGACCGCGAACTGGCCAAGATCGGCAAGCCGGTCGACCGCGAGGAATGGTTCATGACCCCGCAGACGGTCAACGCTTACTACAACCCGGGGATGAACGAGATTGTTTTCCCCGCAGCTATTCTGCGCCCGCCGTTCTTCGACCTCGACGCCGACGACGCAGTGAACTTCGGCGGAATCGGCGCCGTGATCGGCCACGAAATCGGCCACGGCTTCGATGACCAAGGCTCCAAATACGATGGCACCGGAGCGCTGAACGATTGGTGGACGGCAGCGGACCGCGAAGCGTTCGAGGCACTGACGGCCAAGCTCATCGCGCAGTACTCCGAGCTGGAGCCCGCCGATGCGCCAGGGCATCGCGTCAACGGCGGGTTAACCATCGGCGAGAACATCGGCGACCTTGGCGGTCTGGGCATCGCCTACCAAGCGTGGCTGATCTCGCTGAATGGCCAGGAAGCCCCCGTCGTCGACGGAGTGACAGGCGCGCAGCGGTTCTTCCTCTCGTGGGCAACGGTGTGGCGAGCCAAGGGGCGCGAGGCGGAAGTGTTGCGTCGCTTGGCAGTTGACCCGCACTCCCCGCCGGAGTTCCGCTGCAACCAGGTGGTCCGCAACATGGACGAGTTCTACGATGCGTTCGAGGTCGCCGAGGGCGACGCGTTGTGGTTGTCGCCCGAGGAGCGCGTCCGGATCTGGTAGCTGGCCTGACGAGTAAGCCTGGAAGCCAACGCATATGACGATAGTCCGGCTGCTTTCGGGTCCATCAGGCACAGACGCGGCCCTCGACCTCGCTGTGGGGCCGGCTTTGCTTGCCGCGATGGCAGCCGAAGGCGGGGATCCCTGGCTGCGGATCTATCGACCATCGCCGACGGTTGCGATGACCGGCCGCGACAAACTACTGCCAGGATTCGATGCGGCAGTCCAAGTTTCGCGCGCACAAGGGTTTGTGCCGGTTCGTCGCTCGTCAGGAGGGCGCGCCGCCGCCTACACCGACCAGGCGATCTGCCTGGACCATATAGGTTACTCTGCAACGGATCTCCACGATATTAAGGGAAGGTTCGCCGAATACGGTGAACTGCTCGCCGGCGCTCTTCGGTCCTTGGGGTGCGATGCCAGGATGGGGGAAGTGGCGGGGGAATAGTGCCCCGGCGAGTACAGCGTCAACGGCGAGGGCCGCGTCAAACTCATCGGCACAGCCCAACGGATGGTGCGCCGCGGGTGGCTATTCGGCGCTGTCATCGTGGTGTCAGACTCTGCTCGGGTCCGGGGTGTTCTGGAAGGCGTCTACAGTGCGCTCGGCACGGGGTGGAACCCGGAAACGGTAGGCGCCATCACTGATCTCGTGTCGAGTGTGACGACAGACCAGGTGGCGCAGGCGGTGTTAGACGCGTACGCGGACCGGTTCGACCTGGTGCCCAATGAGTGGCCAGCCGCTGTCTTAGCCGGCGCCCGAGACCGCGTGGCCGACCACGTCCTCTGAGCGTTTGCTTGGCCACCCCTGTCCCCCACCCATTACGATAAACACGTGAATTCCGTACCCGCCGAAACCGATTTGCCGCACGCCGTCCTGTGGGACTTGGACGGGACGCTCATCGATTCCGAACACCACTGGCTCACCGTGCAGTACGCCCTCACCGATGCGCACAACGCGCCCTGGACAGAAGCGGATTCCCTCGCCAGCATTGGCCGAGCACTGCCTGATTCGGCTCGGGCGCTCCGGGAAAGTGGCGTCGATATGCCGGAGCCACACATCATCGACCACTTGGTCGACACTGTCAGCGAACTCCTCAAAGACGGGGTTACGTGGATGGATGGCGCCAGAAAGATGCTGGAAAACCTCGCTGCGGCGGGTATTCCGTGTGCTTTGGTGACCATGTCCTACCGCAAAATCGCCGAGCAGGTTGCTGCGGTAGCGCCGAAAGGCGCGTTTCGGGTCATCATCAGCGGTGATGACGTCGAATTCGGTAAACCGCATCCGGAGCCGTACTTGCGCGCCGCCGCGGCGCTGGGCGTAAAACCGGAGCACTGCGTGGCCTTCGAAGACTCTTCGGCCGGGGTCGCCTCGGCGGAGGCCGCCGGGGCGAAAGTGGTGGTGCTGCGCGGCATCACGAAGTTTCCGTGGCGAGCTGGGCGCAGTTATGTCAACTCTTTGGCGAGCCTGAATGTGCAAGACGTACGGGAAATAGCACGTGGCCACGTCGTAGATCTGTAGCTCGCGCGCTCGATCTTTGGCTCGCGCATACGAGAAAGATGTCGGTTTGGCACACTGGAAGGCATGGAAACTCCCCACAAGCTCACCTCGACAGAACTCGCAGATGCCCTAGCAACACTCGAAGGCTGGGAGACCGACGGCAGCGCGCTTACCGTCACCTACTCACTTGCAACATCAGTTGCCGCCGTTCTGTTCATCGTTCAGGTGGGTCAGATCAGCGAAGAACTGAACCACCACCCCGACCTCGACTGGCGCTACAACAAGGTCTTGCTGCGGATCACCACGCATGATGCTGGCGGCGTGGTCACCGAACTCGATCGCAAGCTGGCCGGCTCGATCAGCGCGTGTGCGAGCCAGTTCAACGCCAAGCCTGCCAACTGAGCTACAGGACTGTTGGGGCCGTCCCGTTACCGAACGGGAGCCCCCCGAGATCGGCGCGATTGTGCGGAAGCTGCCACAGCGATTCGTCCGGCCCAAGCGGCACGATCTGTGTCGGGTTGATGTCCACGTGCACGCGGTAATAGTGCGCCTTGATCTGCGCGAAGTCGGTGGTGTCGCCGAAACCTGGAGTTTGAAACAGGTCTCGGGCATAAGCGAAGAGCACGGGCATCTCGCTGAGTTTGTTCCGGTTGCATTTGAAATGTCCGTGGTAGACGGCGTCGAACCTGGCGAGGGTGGTGAAAAGGCGTACATCGGCTTCGGTGATGGTCTCTCCCACCAGATATCGCTGGTTACGCAAGCGATCCTCCAGCCAGTCGAGGCGGTGGAACAACCGGTGGTAAGCCTTCTCGTATGCCTGCTGGGAGCCGGCAAAACCTGCGCGGTAGACCCCGTTGTTCACGTCGCGGAAGACGAGATCGGCAACCTCGTCGATTTCTGCACGCATGTGCTCGGGGTAGAGATCCGGGGCTCCTTCGCGGTGAAAGTCCTTCCATTCCAGCGACATGTCGAGCGTGATCTGGGGGTAGTTGTTCGTCACCACCTTGCCCGTCGTGGTGTCCACGATCGCTGGCACCGTGATGCCGCGGGGGTAATCGGGGAATCGGGCGAAGTATGCCTGTTGGAGCCGCTCGATACCCAGCACGGGATCCACGCCGTTGGGATCGAGATCGAAGGTCCAGCTGCGGCTGTCGTGCGTCGGCCCGCACAAGCCCATCGAGATGGAGTCTTCTAACCCGAGGAGGCGGCGCACGATAATCGCGCGATTGGCCCACGGGCACGCCTTGGCGGCAACAAGCCGGTAGCGGCCGGCTTCCACCGGATAGCCGTCGCGGCCGTCGCGCGTAATGCGTGTCTGAATGTAACGGGTATCCCGGTTGAACTCCTCGCCGCCGTGGACGTAGGAACCTTCGGTGCTGAAGTCAGTGCTCATTTCATAAGTATATGCACGTGCATATACTTATGAACCGGAAATGAGCAGGCCACCACAACACACGAGCCTTCGGCACGGGACAATGGCACCCATGACGACCTACGTAGCGCTGCTCCGTGCGGTGAATGTCGGCGGCGCGAAGGTGTCGATGACGGCGCTGAGAGAAATCGCCCTCAGACAAGGATGGACAAATGTCAGCACCTACATCAACAGCGGCAACCTGCTGTTCGATTCACTCGATGGGCCGATCAGAGCAGCCGACCTGGTCAGTAGTGGGATTGAGGCTGCCATCGACCGTCATGTGGCGGTGGTGGTGCGAACCCCGGACCAGCTGGCCGCCACGCTTGAGCGGTCGCGGGAACTATTCGCCCACGACGACGACAAACACGTGGCCATCGCCTTTCTCGACCGCCCAGTACAGCCAGCCTCGCTGGGCCAGTACGACCTAGAGCGCTACGTGGTGGATGGCGCGCAGGTGCACCTGTTGTATCCAACCGGATTGGGCAACTCGAAGCTCACAACGCCGTTGATCGAAAAGAAGCTGGACGCTGTAGCCACCACCAGGGGCCGCAAGACCGTCATGGCGCTTGTCGCCAGGGCGTCTAAGCAGGCCTAAGGGTCTCTCAACCGCTGCCCGGAACGGGTGTGGTTCGCCGCGCAAGCTCAGACACCTGGATCGATAGCACCACACAATGCTCGTGGCTCACCCTGTTCAGCGCGGCTGGCCCATCGCTCGGTACCTTCGAAGGGAGTCCCTCGGATTGCCGAAAAAGACTGCGGGACGCGAACGCGCGTAGCGTCGGGTATCGAAACGACGAGACGACGATGACGACGAAACGACGAGACGACGATGACGACGAGCGCGCAGAGAATTGGAAGGCCAGTAGCCGATGACCAGTACCGACAGCGAGCCGCACCTCGCTGAGGCAGTAGGGCGAGTTGCGCAGCTGCTGCGGGGTAAGTCCGTTGCCGTACTCACGGGCGCCGGACTCAGCACCGATTCGGGAATTCCCGACTACCGCGGTCCCGGTTCGGGCAACCGCACGCCGATGTTTTTCCAAGAGTTCATCAAAACCGACCTCAACCGCCAACGATATTGGGCAAGAAGCTATCTGGGCTTTGGCACCATGGATCACGCAGAGCCGAATGACGGACACCGGGCGCTGGTGTCGATGGAAAGGGCGGGGCTGCTCGCTGGCTTGATCACTCAAAACGTGGATGGGCTCCACACTCGAGCTGGCTCGGTCGACCCCATCGACCTCCACGGCAGGATCGATCGCGTCGTGTGCCTGGCTCAAGGCCACCTCACCGACCGAGCACGAGTGCAGGCGCGGTTGGCCGAACTCAACCCGGGTTTTGCGGAAGGTAAAAACGTCGAGGTCGCTCCCGATGGGGACACTGTTTTGGAGGAGACCAGCGATTTCCGAGTTGTTGCCTGCGAGGAATGCGGCGGAATCCTGAAACCGGATGTGGTGTTTTTCGGTGAGTCGGTGCCATTGCCGCGAGTTCAGCAGGCACTGGCGATGGTAGCTGCTGCCAGCGCTCTCCTGGTAGCTGGCTCGTCGTTGACCGTGTTCTCCGGCTACCGCTTTGTGCGGCTGGCAGCCCGGGAAAACATCCCCATTGTGATCATCAACCGGGGCAGCACCCGCGGCGACGATCTCGCCACCATTAAGTTGGAAACTGGGACGACCCAGACCCTGCAGGCTTTAACGCAGCGCCTAACCACCGCCCAGTGACGACAATGGTGACCACGAACAAATGACGGGAATGTTATGAAGGTCGACGGCAAATTCAACGGCGCGATTGCAGGTATTGGCACATCGTCCGGCGTGAGGCTGGTGATTGGGATGTGGCCGGATTCCCCACTGGGTTCTTTCGCCGACGTGATGGTTCAGACCGCGGACGGAACCCGAATCCTATTGGCCCCCAACGAGGAAGCGGCTGAATTTGTCAGCGCCACCTATTCGTTTGACCACGTACGAATTCAGCCAGTCAAGCTGCGGCGATCAGGGGTGAGGTGGGGTATCAGCACTCCGGACCTGACGGTGGACTTCGCTACCGGCCGGCGCCACCCCCTGGGTTGGCTTCTGCAGCTGGTCCCCAGATGGTTATCGCTGAACCTGTTGTGGACTCGGGCCATTGACCCCATTGCTCGTGTTCTGGTGCCGGGCGTCCGCACCGTCGGTACGGCGGGAAACGGTCGTGGAGAATGGTATTCCGCGCTGGATATGCACAACATTCAGGGCGTCACCGGAACTTTCGATTCGGTAGATCTCGGCGACCTGCGTAATGTGTCGCCGCCGGTGACGTTCGGTTTTGGATCAACGCCACAAGTCCCTAGCCTGGTCCGACTGGTCACAACCGTGCGTACTCGCTAGCGCCAGCACGGCGCGACCGCACGAGAGCCTCTTTACCGAAATTGCCGATGAGTAGCGGAGTCTGCTTCTTCGCTGTGGCTACGCGGCGTCGGCAGCGATTGCTCCGGGTCCAGCCGGATAATGGTGAGCGGGTACACCTCGGGGACCGGTACCCACTCGCAGAAATTCCGCCAGGATCCGGCTGCATAGGAGCGAACCACACGGCCAGAGTCGAAAATCTGGAGCTGACCGGTGGTCTGCGAGAGTCGGGTTCCTTCCACATATTCGCTGTAGGGCTTGGCCTCCGGCGGGGTGCAGAGCACCACCCAGGTGATTCTCAGGGGAACGTCATTGTTCATGGTGGTCTTTCAGAGGCAGCTGCGGGGTAAATCCAAGGTCATTCGAGGCACTACCCGCCAGTAGATACAGCCAAACCTGTGTGCCGTTGGCTATGTGGAAGAGCGGCTCGCAGTGCCGGAATCTGCTGGCAATGCGCGTGTGTCGATGATCTTCACCGCAACGTCGCGCAACTTCGTGTTCGACCTCTGCGAGTACCTCTGCAACACCGCAAATGCTTGTTCTGCGGTCAAGTTCAGCTTTCCCATCAAAATTCCTTGGGCCTGGCCGATGAGGTGCCGTGAATCGACTGCCGCCCACAGGTCCTTCTCCGCGCGGATTCGCGCGAATGCCACTGAAGCGTGTGCGGCCACGATCTTGGCGACTTCGACATCTTCGTCGCTGTAGGTCCGATAGCGCGTGGAGTAGAGGTTGAGGGCACCCACGGGAAGATTGCTGGTGAACAAATGAATACTGAGAATGCTGTGGATGCCGAGTTCTGCTGCCTGTGGCCCCCACTGTGGCCAACGAGGGTCCGTTCCGACATCTTCGACCCGGTAGTAGCCGTTATTCCACAGAGCATCGACGCACGGACCCTCGTTGAGGCTGTATTGCAGCGCATCAGCTTGTTGCGCTTTGTCGTCAGTCGCGGCGAATGTCTCGTAATTGCCACCTGGTAGTCGCAGTGTAATGCTGGCACGGTCGCAGGCCACGGTGCGTAGCGCCAGGTCAGAAACCTGTTTAAGGGCCTCGTCCAGTTCCGTCTGCGCCGCGAGGTCGCGCGCGGCTTCGGCCATCATTCCCGCCAGGGGAACACTGTTCGCCCGTGTCACGTGGAGTCCTTACGTCGTAATGGAGAACGCGGATCAGAGCGCGAATGGGTGGGCTTGCGTGCCCACAGCCAAGGATACGCGGCCGCCTACCGGCCGCGCACATTCGCTCGTAAGGGTGAATCAAGGCGTGCGTTCCGCTCGGTTTTACCATCCTCGGTAGGACGCTTAAGAGCAGATGGCGTTCAATGACCTCTCGTTGCCCTTGTGTATCCCGACATGCGGTTTCGCCGCGAACGGTGGCCGAAAAACGAGTGAGGGGACTGTCGAAGCCTCGAATGCCAGCGCGGTGGGGCGTCCTTTGGGGCCGGCGGTGACAACCTTGCATCCAGATCCCGGGAGTGATTGGCTAAGGGTCCGGTCCAAAAGCGGCGCCAGGAATCTCCACTCGTATTTCAGGAGGCCTGTGATGGCTGTTCAACTCATGATTCACGCCGAAAAAGCTACCGATAGTGTTGCCAGCACCCAGGACCGCGGCCCTATTCTCACCTTGCTGCCAACCCCCCGAGAGCCCGCGGCTAAGGGCGTTGCGCCCACAGCTGGCACTGAGTCCCGACCGAGGGCGATTGATTCTGAGCGAGCATCGAGGGTCCTTGATTTGCTAGCAAAGGCTCGGCTGGCGGTGAACCCCCGCGAGAAGCGTCGGCTACTCGACGCCGTCATTGTCGAGCACATGCGCGTTGCCCACTCTGTGGCTGCTCGCTACCGTGGAAAGGGCGTGGACCGCGAGGATCTCGACCAAGTTGCCTACCTTGGTCTGGTCAAAGCGGCGGAGAATTGCGACCCGGACAAGTGCGAGGACTTCCTGCACTACGCAGTCCCGACGATTAACGGCGAGTTGAAGCGGTACTTCCGTGACCACGCTTGGGCGGTGCGCCCCCCTCGTCGCCTCCAGGAAATGCAACCAGCTGTCGCCGGAGCTAGGCGAGATCTGTTGCAGCACTTGGGTCGGGAACCCATTAATTCCGAAATCGCCGCGGCGCTCGAGGTGGACGAGTCGGAGGTGCGGGAAGCTGTGGTCGCTGGCCGCGGGTTCAGTGGCGTGTGTTTGGATCCGATGGTAGAAAATGGATTCGCCGGCGCCGACGAAGACCCCGCGCTCTCGCAGGTAGAGGACCATATGATGCTCGCCGGCATGTTTGCCCATCTCGACGACCGGGAGCGGGAAATTTTGGCCCTGCGCTACTTCAAAGGGCTGACCCAGGCGGAAATTGGCCGCGAACTCGGCGTCAGCCAGATGCACATCTCGCGTATTTTGCGCAGAGCGATCAAGAAGCTCCAGGAGCCTGGCTCCGCGAAGGCCATTGCCTGACATGAGGTCGCAGGGAGCACAGTGCAGAAAAGTGCCCCGACGGAGAGCTCCGTCGGGGCACTTTCACCGCTGAACAACGCCCGTTGCTACTAGTGAGCGGCGGCGTCTTTCTCGGCAGCAGTGGCGGCTTCAACCTCTGTGTCAGATCCATCAGTGCTGAGCGTTCCTGATGATGACTCCAGGTGCGCGCGGACGAACCAGTGAAACTGCTCCAATTCGCGAAGCTGACCGATCAGCATGTCGTTGGTGACCGGATCGGACTCCTCGGTGTTACTCGCAGCCTTGCGGTGGTCAGCGATGACCCCTTGGTAGACCATGTCGAGAGCGCCAAGGTGAGCGATGGAGTCCGCGCGGCCGACCGAATAGTCGTTCCACGTGCGGTCTTTCACCAATGCGCCAGCGGTGCCCTTGGGTGAAACACCCAGGGTTGCAATACGTTCGGCAGTTTCGTCCACTTGCGCGCGAACCGCGTCCACCTGTGGGTCGAGCATTTCATGAACGCCGATAAAATGCGGTCCCACCACGTTCCAGTGAATGTGCTTGAGAGTCAGTGCCAAGTCGTTGAGTGCGTTCAGGCGGTCCTGCAGGATTGCTGCGACATTCGCGCCTTCCGCGAGTGACATGGACGGAACTGTGAAGCGGGGGAGTCCTGCTTTGCCTTTTGCCATGGTGGTCTTCCTTCCGTTGCGTCAATGACGGACATCTTCGTCATCTGCTGGTGCGGTGCCCAAAGTACGCTTCTCGCAAACGATCCGAGCGCCTGATCCCCCCGCCGCCCGGGGGCGGTGCCGTCACTGCCTGGGGGCGGTGCCGTCACTGCCTGGGGGGCGGTGCCGAGCGCGTACCGGGTATACATGGATGCATGAGCGAACTGACTGTGTACACGACGTCCTGGTGCCCCTACTGCCACCGGTTAGCGATGGATCTTGACCGAGCAGGTATCGAATTCGACGATATCGATATCGAACAGACCCCGGACGCCGCCACCATCGTCGAGGGTTTTAATAACGGAAACCGGACGGTACCAACTGTTGTGTTCGCGGACGGCACTGCAATGACGAATCCGTCCGTCGCGCAAGTGACGGCTAAACTTGGGAGTTGATCGGAGTGATCGCTTCGACAGACCTTGCAGTGCTACAGCGTCACCTCGGTGGCAGGTGGGCAGATATTCGTGCCACGTTCACCGACCAAATCCGGCAGATCCCTTTGTCGGATACGGAAAACTTGGACACGGCAGAGCATCGCGTAGCGACGCTTCAAGCTCTCCAAGCCACCGCTCGGACTGGCATCCAGCGGCTCGGCTTTGACGAGAAGTACGGCGGCGGCGGCGATCCCGGCGCATCTATTACGGTGTTCGAAATCCTTGCCCAAGCAGACCTGTCGCTGATGGTTAAAGCGGGTGTGCAATGGGGCCTGTTCGGGGGCGCGATTAACGCGCTCGGCACCGACGTGCACCACGAAAAGTACCTGCGCCCCATCATGGATGCTGATCTAATCGGCTGCTTCGCGATGACGGAAACCGGCCATGGCAGCGATGTTCAACGCATTCGCACCACCGCAACCTACGACCCGGCGACCGACGAGTTCGTGGTGCACAGTCCCGATTCGTCGGCACGGAAGGACTACATCGGCAACGCCGCCAACGATGGGCGACTCGCTGTCGTCTTCGCCCAGCTCGTGACTGCTGCTGGCGTCCATGGGCCGCACGCACTGCTAGTCCCGATCCGCGACGAAGCGGGTGCGACGATGCAGGGCGTGACCATCACCGACTGTGGGCGCAAGGGCGGGCTCAACGGGGTGGACAACGGAAGGCTGATGTTCTCCCAGGTGCGAGTGCCGCGTCAGGCGCTGCTGAACAGATACGGCGCTGTGGACGAGAAGGGCGAGTACAGCAGCCCCGTCGAGAGCTCGAGCCGACGATTTTTTACCATGCTGGGGACGCTTGTCCGGGGTCGGGTAAGTGTTGCGGGAAGTGCGGGCAGCGCCACCAAAAAAGCGCTTGCCATTGCGGTCCGCTATGGCGATGTTCGACGCCAGTTCGCCGCTGGCGCGGACGCGGAAGAGACAGTGCTGCTTGACTATCCGGCCTATCAACGCACGTTATTGCCGGTGTTGGCGCGTACCTATGCCCTGCATTTTGCCCAGGACGAGCTGCTGCGCATCATGCACGAGGTGCAAACGGCAGCCGAGCCCGACGAGCAGCAACAACGCGAATTGGAATCTCGAGCTGCTGGGATGAAGGCGTTAGCAACGTGGCATGCCAGTGAAGCGGTTTCGGTGTGCCGCGAAGCATGTGGTGGCGCAGGCTATCTCGCCGAGAATCAGATCACCCAGCTCAAAGCGGATCTCGATGTTTTCACCACCTTCGAGGGTGCCAATACGGTGCTGTTGCAGTTGGCGGGCAAAGGGCTTATGACGCAGTACCGCGAGCATGTGGGCGACCTCGACACAGTAGGCATGGTCGGATTCATCGCTGAGCAAGTGTTGGGCGATGTAGCCGAGATAACCTCCGCTCGTTCACTTCTGCAACGAATCAGGATGATCGGTGGCCGCGAGAGCGACAGTGCGTCGCTGCGGGACCGCGACTGGCAGCTGGCACTCTTCGCCGACCGCACCGAGCATTTGGTAAGCAGCCTGGGCCGCCGGATCCAGAAAGCAGCCAAAGACGGAGCGGACTCCGAGACCATCAGCTCTCGAACCCAAAACCATGTGCTGCGTGCGGCGCGGGCGCATGTGGAACACCTGGTGCTACAGGGGTTTGCGGTGTCGATTGCGAAAGCTGAGGACCCTGACCTGGTGGCGCTGCTGGGTGCCGTGTGCGACCTGCATGTTCTGAGCGAAATCGAGCGAGATGCGGCCTGGTTCCTAGAACACGACCGACTGACGGTATCTCAGACCAAGACCGTAAGTCTGGGCATCGACCAACTCTGCGCCGAGCTGCGCCCCCACGCGCGGTTGTTGGTCGATGGCTTTTCGATCCCCGAGGAATGGCTTACTGCCCCGATCCTGTTCGAGGAGCGAGAGCGCCAAGCCTCGGCACGCTGCTGAAGCCGTCAGGCGTAGTCGACCAAACCGTCGAGCATCGTGGGCAGGTCCTCGGTGTGAATCACGCCGAGCTGCTGCGTAGGGCGAGTGATCGCCACATACAGATCGTTGATGCCGCGATCGGATTCACGTACTATCGCCGCTGGCTCCACGACAATCACGTTGTCGAACTCCAAGCCTTTGGCCTGCAGCGTGGTGAGCATTACGATCGGCTTTTCGAGATCGGGATCCGCATTGGTCGATGCGGGCGCGAAGCCCGGGTGCAGACTTTCCACAGCAGCGGCAAGTCCCGAGATCTGTTCGTGGCCAACCAGGATCGCGAGCGTGCCTTTCTTGCCGCCGGCTGCCATCGCTGTGGCTTGTCGCACTAGCGACTCGGCCAAAAACCCCGCCTCAACCCGTAACTTCCACGGCGCCGACCCGGTCTCACGGACCGACTGCGGCGCGATAAGTTGGGGGTCGATGGCAGCCAACACCTGGTTGGCAACGTCCATGATCTCTGCGGGGGTCCTGTAATTCACCGTCAGATTTTCCAGATGCCAGCGGTCGCCGAGATAGGGCTCGAGTGCCTGCGCCCATGACGTGGTGCCGGCGGGGTCGCTGGTTTGCGCGACATCCCCCACCACCGTCATCGAGCGAGTGGGGTTGCGGCGCATCAACATTCGCCACGCCATCGGTGAGAGCTCCTGAGCTTCATCGACGATGAGATGGCCGTACGTCCATTCGCGGTCAGCCGCCGCGCGCTCGACCGTCGTGGTCTGGATCTCCGCGTCTTGGCGTCCAGCGAGGAGGTCGGCGCCGATCAGATCTGAGGCGACCAGCATCTCTTCTTCGCCGTCGTCCTCGAAATCTGCAGACCGTGAACCTTCAATAATATCGAGAACCCCTTGGGCGTAATCGACTTCGTCGTCACGTTGGCGCTGCGCCCGGGCTTTCGCCGCGCTGTCGTCGACGCCGAGAAGTTCTGCCGCTTCGTCCAACAGTGGAACATCAGCAGGCGACCACGCCGTGATTCCTGTGCGGCGCAGCAGAGTTCGCTCAGCTGCCGAAAGCTTCGGCGCCGCAGCGGCCAATGCGGCGTCGCTGGCATACAGATCGGAGAGCAGCTGCTGCGGGGTCAAGCGCGGCCACAGCTCATCAAGCGCGGCCAAGATTTGTGAATCACCGCGCAACTCCGTGCGAATCTCACCCAAGTCTGATTCGTCCAGTAGGTTCGGCCCGCCGACCACGTTGGCGCCCATGCGGGCGGCATATTGCTGGGCAAGGAAATTGATCATCTCGGCGAAGAAGGTGGCGCGAGCTTTGTTATGCGGCTGGCGAGAGGACCGGGCCCGCTTACGAGCCGTCAGGGCGTCATCCTTGAGGAGCCTGAGGCTGTCGCGTTCAAACGGAACCTCGATATATCCGGCGGGAACTCGCTGCCGGTTCCGAACTGCGGTCTGGACCACCCCGGCCATCAGTAGCTGGCCTTTGAGGCCGGCCACCGGCCCGGCTTCGATCAGCTCGGCGCGCACACCGGGAAAGAGGTTACCGATGGTGGACAGTGATACTGCCGTCTCACCCAGAGAAGGCAGCACTTGGCCGATGTAGCGCAAAAAGGTGGTGTTCGGGCCGACCACCAAGACGCCACTGTTGGCCAGCCGTTCGCGGTGGGTGTAGAGCAGATAAGCGGCGCGGTGCAGCGCGACAGCTGTCTTACCCGTCCCCGGACCGCCCTGCACCACCAGTGCGCCATTGAGGTTTGCTCGAATAATTCGGTCCTGTTCGGCCTGGATGGTCTCGACAATGTCGTTCATCCGACCCGTGCGGTTGGCGTCCAAAGCCGCGAGCAGTGCCGATTCGCCCGTCAGACCCGCGCGCGCCGACACTGCGTCTGCGGCCGACGTGCCGGTCAGCACCAAAGACTCGTCATCGATACCCGTGACGCGACGGCGACTGGAACGGATATGACGGCGTCGCTGGACCCCATCGGGGGCGACGGCCGTCGCCAAATAGAACGGCCTCGCTGCGGGGGCTCGCCAGTCGATCAAGAGCGACTCGTAGTCCTTCGAGTAGACACCCATCCGACCGATATAGAGCTCAAGCGACTCTGCCGCAGAGCGGCTTGCCGGGTCAAAATCCAAACGTCCGAAGCACAGCCCGTACTCGGCTGCGCCCAGGGCGGCGAGGCGATCAGCATATTTAGCGGTCGCCACATCACGTTCGCTCAGGCCCTGCGGGGTGCCGTCGGTCTCGCGCAGCGCTCGCGCCATCGAGTCCTTCGTCTCGGCCCAGAAATCGTCGAGCCGTTGGTAGAGCACGGTGAGGTAGCGCTGCTCATCGGCGATGGCCGCGCGAATGTTGTCGTTAATAGGGATACCGCCTTGAGTCACAGCGATCCTGCCGTTGATGTCTGGAAATGTCACTCCGGATCGGCCGGTAGGGGCCCGATAACGGTGAGCAGTCCAGTCTAGACGCGCAGGCGGAGGGCTGCCGCGGAAAACTGTGGATGTGGGGACTCGTGCCGACATGCAGCAGACTGAGGGTATGGCGGGAGGAAAGAAGGGTAAATCGGCGAAGTTCACAGCGGCGCCGTTGGACGACTTTCAGCTACCCGCGGGTTTCCCGGAACACCTGAAACGACCCGCTGCTGACGTCGTTGCCGATCTCATACGCGCGGCCGCTGCAGCGGCCTACGGCTCCCAACGCCGGCCGAAAGCGGTCGATGTAGCCGTCGATTCGCTCACGGTGCTCGGACAGCTGGAAGTGGCTACCGAATTGCACGCCGATCACGTGATTTCGGCCGTCTTGGCAGGCGTGATCACCGAGTTGTATGAGCGGGGTTGGCAGCCGCTCGACCTGCCGCATGTGGTCCGGCGAGCCCAAGACGAGGAATCGGCGGAGCTGGCGACGTTAGCCGTCATCGAGCAGTCTATTTTTGGGCGTCCTCTCGGAGCCGCGCCTCACACGTGGCTTGACCAACTCGCCGCTTTGGGCGCTGAGGTGCCAGATGCGCAGGCTACGGGCGACCCGAAGACGGACGGGTCCACCGCGGGTGGCGAGGTCCCCGCGCCTACCTCCCAGCGGCGCGGCCAGCTCGGCGACTCCACCGCGACGCTCGTGACCGACTGGGCGCTGTCGCACGGGATGCGGCCGGCGGATGGCTGGCGCGCGGCCCTGAGGGTGATCGGCCAGCTTCAGGAGCTGCCGGGGATCACCAGACTCGTTCCGCCGCCGTCGAAGTGGGGGATGACGCCAGCCCGAACCCACCTGAGTTCTCCGCAGGATCTTAAAATGCTGACCCGAATCAGGGCGCTGCTGGCCAAGGCGGAATCGACGACGTTCCCCGCCGAGGCGGAAACCTTCAGTGCCAAGGCTCAAGACCTCATGACGCGACACGAAATTGACGCCGCAATGGTCGATCGTTCGGGTGAGGTCGGAGGCGAGCAGACTGACCCCACTATTCACTCGGTCCGAGTGCACATTGACGATCCTTACGCGCGGGAGAAGGCCCAGCTGTTAGCAACCCTCGGCGGCGTCAACGTCGTCAGGGTGATTTGGGACGACGTGAACGGGATGGCCGTCATGGTCGGACGCGAACTGGAACTGGAGCTTGTAGAAATCCTGTTCACCTCCTTGCTGATCCAGGCCACCCGCGCGATGGTGGCTAGCGGTGAGCATTCCGGCGATCTGCGGTCGCCGTCCTTTCGTCGCGCGTTTCTGCTCTCCTACGCCGCACGGATCGGGGAGCGGCTGTCCGAGGTGGAGAAGGTGGCACTGGAACAGGCCAAACAGCAGTACGGGACTGATCTGGTGCCCGTGCTGGCCAACCGCGCCGAGGCGGTGGATGTCGAGTTCGTGCGGCTGTTCCCGAATACCCGAACCGGTGGTGGCCGCCAGGTCAATGCAGATGGATGGTGGGCGGGGCGCGCAGCTGCGGACAGCGCAGTTATTACCTAAGGTCAGGATGGTTTGTGCCCGTCGGCCCGGTGGGGTTACCGTCGGCGAATGAGCAAAGGTAATTCGTCCACCGCGCGTCTTTCCTCGCTGGTTGTCTCTGCTGGGCGGCCCGAGGTGGTGCCCGGCGCCCCCTGAATGTCGGCATCACGATGTCCTCGACGTTCCACGCGGGCACCGACGCCAATTATCTGCGGCAGGGGGGGAGCGACACCACTCGCGCCTTCGAAGCCGCGTTGGGAGCGCTCGAGGGCGGGACTGCTCTGGGTTTTGCGTCGGGGATGGCAGCAATCGCGGCCGTCATTGAGGGCGTGCCGGTGGGAAGTGTCGTCGTCGCACCCGAGATGTGTTACGCAGGAACGTCAATGCTGCTTGATGAGCAGGAGCGACTGGGCCGGATTACTGTGCGGCGCCGTGAAATAAGCGACTCGGCGAGTGTCCTCGACGCTCTCAGCGAAGATCCCGCGCCCGCACTTTTGTGGATCGAGAGCCCAACGAATCCGATGATGGGCATTGCTGACCTCCCGGTTCTCATCGAAGCGGCACACGCTGTCGGCGCGTTAGCTGCGGTCGACTCGACCTGGAACTCGCCGATGGTGGTGCGGCCCATTGACTATGGCGCCGACCTCGTCGTGCACTCCGCGACCAAGTACCTTGCGGGGCATTCCGATGTGCTGATGGGCGCGCTGATTTGCCGGACGGCGGAGGTCTGGACAGCTATGAAGGCTCGTCGGGACCTGGCGGGCGGGGTGCCAGGGACGCTGGAGACGTTCATGACGCTCCGCGGTATGCGGACGCTGGCCATCAGGATGGATCGCGCGCAGGCGAATGCTGATGAGCTCGCCAAGCGACTGGACGCGCACCCTGCAGTGACGAAAGTGCTGTACGCCGGCCTGCCGGACGATCCTGGCCACGAGCGCGTGACGCGCCTGCACGACGGTTACGGCGCCATGATCTCCTTTCTGGTGCGCGACCAAGAGGCTGCGGACGCGCTCTGCGGCAGGGTAAAGCTGATCACCCACGCCACCAGTCTGGGCGGCGTGGAGTCGTTGATCGAGCGCCGCGCCAGATACGCGGTGGACGCAGCAAACGGCACCCCGGACTGCTTGCTGCGGTTCTCTGTCGGGATCGAAGACGTCGAGGATCTCTGGGAAGACTTGCGGCAGGCCCTCACCGACTAGGTGCCTGCCGCAGCCTCCACTTTTAGCCCGCGTTACGGGCGTCGCGCCAGGTGAGCCACTTCTGTAAGGCGTCAAAGTCGTAGTCGGGCCCGCCCATGCCGACGGTGAACAGCGTGATGCCGTCGTCTGCCATCGCGTTAGCACCCTGCTCGTCAGAGCGACTCAGTTCGCTGGAGCGCTCAATCTCAGCCACGTCGCGGCCAATCCTTGCGCAGTGTTCGGCAAGGATGCCGGCCTTGCGCTGGAGCACTTCGATGTCGCCGAACGTGTGCCAGATGGTGCCGAACTCGGCGACGAACTTGAGGGTCTTCTTTTCGCCCCCGCCGCCGATCAGCATCGGGATCTCCCGGAGAGGAGCGGGATTCAAGGCCGCGAGGCGCGCCTTGATTCGCGGCAGGTATTCGCCGCCGAAGTAGTCGAGGCGAGACCCTGCGGTACCAAATTCGTAGCCGTATTCGTCATAGTCCTTTTCGAACCAGCCCGACCCGACGCCCAGAATCAACCGGCCGCCGGACATATGGTCCACGGTCCGGGCCATATCTGCGAGGAGATCCGGGTTCCGGTACCCCCCGCCGCTGACAAGTGCCCCCAGCTCGACCTTTTCTGTTTGCTCCGCCCACGCGCCGAGCATGGTCCAGCATTCAAAGTGTTTACCCTCGGGCTCGCCGTAGAGCGGAAAAAAATGGTCCCAGTTGAACACAATGTCGACGCCGAGTTCTTCGGCACGCATCACGGCGTCGCGGATATGCGAATAGTCGGCATGCTGTGGCTGCAGCTGGGCTCCAATGCGAATTTTACGGCTCATCTGATGCTGGCCTCTTTCGTTTCTCTGCGGTGGTGGAGGGGGGCGCATCGTTAGAGTAGTCCCGCTGACTGGGATGCCCTCCCCACCGGAGCGCGGGGCGCAGCCGTTAGGCAGTGGCGGCAGCCGCTGCTCGGCCGGCGATGCGGCCACTGAATAGGCATCCACCGAGGAAGGTTCCTTCAAGTGCGCGATACCCGTGGACCCCGCCGCCGCCGAAGCCGGCGGCCTCGCCAGCCGCGTACAACCCCGGAACCGGCTGGCCGTCCACGCCGAGAGCTCGTGCGGACAGGTCGGTCTCGAGGCCGCCCAGCGATTTGCGGGTCAACACGTGCAGCCTTACCGCTACCAACGGGCCCGCGGCTGGATCTGCGAATGCATGGGGCGCGGCCGTTCTCATCTTGCGGTCGCCAAAATACCGGCGCGCTCCTTCGACCGCCACGAGTTGCGGATCTTTGCCCAACCCGGTGGCAACCTGCAGGTCGCGGATGCGGAGTTGTTCGGCCACGAGCTCCGGGTCGATAAGGTCCTCTCCCACCAGCGCATTCATCTTCGCGACCAGGCCGCGAAGATCGGGGTCGGTCAAGAAGTCGACCCCCTTTTCCTGGAAAGCCTGGACAGACTGGATCGGAGTATCGCCGAGTCGGTTCTTCAGCAGCAATCTCAGCGATCGGCCGGTGAGGTCGAGGTTTTGCTCTGAGCCGGAGAGGCTGAACTCGGGGCCGATCGTTGCCTGATTCAGCAGGAACCAGGAGTGGCTGAACCCAGTCCTGGTGATGTGCCGGACGGTGCCGAGGGAATCGAAACCCGGCCACAGGGGCGCGGGCAGGCGGTGGCCCCGCGCATCGAGCCACATCGCCGATGGTCCGGACAAGATGCGGATGCCATGGTTGGGCCAGACAGGGGTGTGGTCAATGACTCCCTCGGGGTAGTGCCACATCCGGTCGCTGTTGATCTGCCGCCCGCCCGCACGCTCGGCGACGCCGAGCATGAGGCCGTCGGTGGAAGCGGGTACACCCGTGATCAGATGCTCAGGCGGCGAACCGAAACCAGCGGGCCAGTTGGCCCGCACCAGGTCGTGGTTGCCGCCGATGCCCCCCGAACTCACAACGACAGCTCCGGACACAAGCGAAAATTCACTGACCACGTCGCGGTTGCTCGCCCGGCCGCGGGTGGCGTTATCCGGCGCCAGGATCTCGCCCCGGGCTCCCACCACACCGCCGTCAGCCGTGAGCAGTTCGGTGACCCGATGCCGGAAGCGGAGCTCGATGCGCCCGGTGCGCACATGCTTCATCACCCTCTTGAGGAACGGCAGGATAATACCGGGACCCGTTCCCCAAACGAGATGAAAGCGAGGTACCGAGTTGCCATGCGAGCTGCCTTGATAGCCGCCGCGCTCTGCCCACTGCACCACGGGGAAGAGCGAGACGCCCTGCTCCTTGAGCCAGGACCGCTTCTCCCCCGAAGCAAACTCCACGTACGCCTTGGCCCATTCGCGGGGCCAATGGTCTTCGGCGCGGTCGAACCCCGCTGTACCCAGCCAGTCGGAAAGAGCAAGCTCTGCGCTGTCTGTGATGCCGAGCCTGCGTTGTTCGGGACTGTTCACGAGGAAGAGCCCGCCGAGGGACCAGTAAGCCTGGCCCCCCAGGCTCGCGGCGACTTCTTGGTCGAGGATGACGACCCGGCGCCCGGCATCGGCTGCTTCGGCCGCGGCAACAAGGCCCGCGAGGCCCGCTCCGATCACGATGACGTCGGTGCGCACGGGGGGAGTCGGCATAGGGGATCCTTCCAAAGTTCAAGACCGGGGCAGTGGGTGACCAACGTGAACTGAGGCTAGCCCGACCATAAACGCCACAAGGCGGCTACCTCAAGAAGAGGTAGCCGCCTTGTGAACTATTTGAGGGTTAGCTCAAATCAGATGACGGTGACACCGGTCGCCTGGGGACCCTTGGGGCCCTGGGTGACGGTGTAGGTCACGCGCTGGTTTTCTTCCAAGCTGCGGTATCCACCGGACTGAATTTCGGAGTAGTGAACGAAGACGTCCGCACCCGAATCTTCAGGGGTGATGAAGCCGAAGCCCTTTTCAGCGTTAAACCACTTGACGGTTCCGTTTGCCATGATTTCTCCTCTGGCGATGTATCCATCGAACCTTCGCGAATTACGAAAGTCCGGGTCTGTCTTACGAATCCGACATCTCTGGATACTTCGATCTAGAGGATCCCACGACCGCAAAGCTTGCACTTGGGGCCGTTTGAAACGTACACAAGAACTGGTGACCACGGATAGTTTGGCACGTATCCGTCGCGGCGGTCAACACAGATGTGCAGTCTTAACCTTGTTGTAACCCATAAGGGTGCCCGCTAGCCGAAGTGGGGAGTCCTGTGCCCGCGTCGACAGGCGCCCAGCGCAGCTAGAGACGACCGGCATCGATGATGCGTTTCAAGAACTGCTGAGTCCGTGGATCCACTGGGTCGACGAGCACCTGTTCTGGGGGACCGGACTCGGCCACACAGCCGCCTTCGAGGAAGACCACCCGGTCGGAAACCTGTTGTGCGAAGCCCATTTCGTGGGTAGCGATCACCATCGTCATTCCGTCGGATTTGAGGTCCTTCATCATCGCAAGTACTTCGCCGACCAGCTCTGGGTCGAGGGCGGAGGTCACCTCGTCGAACAACATGAGAATCGGTTTGTTGACCAAGGCGCGGGCGATTGCTACCCGTTGCTGCTGCCCACCGGACAACGAGTCGGGCCTAGCGGATGCCTTCGAACGCAAACCCACCCGGTCCAGCATTTCCATTGCCTCGTGCTCGGCCTGATCTTTCCCGACCCCGTGAACGCGCCGGGGCGCCAAGGTGATGTTGTTCAGAACAGACATGTGCGGAAACAGGTTAAAGGCTTGAAAAACGATTCCGACCCGAGCGCGGACCGTATCCGCGTCGACACTGGGATCGGTGATGTCCTCCCCGTCCAGGAAGATCTGACCGTCATCGACTATCTCGAGAAGATTGATGCACCGCAGCAGCGTCGACTTACCTGAGCCGGAGGCACCGATGAGCGTCACGCACTCATGGGAATCAACAGCCAAATCAAAATTATCGAGAATGACGTTGGCGCCAAACGTCTTTCGCAACGCTTGCACATTCAGCAAACTCATACGATGCCTCCGCTGACCCAGCCCTGACGGCGGGCGATGAAGTCGGTCAGTCGCGTCAGCGGGATGGTGATCAGGATGAAGAGGATGCCGGCTACGACGTAAGGCGTGTAGTTGAATGTTTGAGCGGTGGCAATCTTTGCGCGCAGGATGGCGTCGTAGGCGACGGCTCCAAGCACGTACAGCAGGCCCGTGTCTTTCTGCAAGGCCACCATGTCGTTCAGCAGCGGAGGCATCACCCGGCGGACAGCCTGGGGCACGACCACGTACCGCATCATCTTGCCGTGGGAAAGGCCCAACGACCGTGCCGCCGCCCGTTGGGACGGATGCACCGACTCAATGCCGGCCCGAAAGACCTCGGACACGTAGGCGCCGTACACCAAGATCAACGACGCACAACCCCAAAACAGCGGATCACGGGGCAGCCAGTCGATGCGCAGACTCGGAACCCCAAAACCCAGCAATAGCAACACCAAAATCAGCGGCACACCGCGGAACACGTCGGTGTAAATGGTGGCGAGCGCGCGAAGCGGAAAGAAGGCGGGACCGCGCAGATTCCGCATGAGCGCCACCAGCATCGCCAAAATCACGATGCACACACCACACAGCAGCATCAGGCGGATATTCAGCCACAACCCGTTCAGGATGTCCGGAAACACCTTTTTGCCGTACGACAGGTTAAGAAATGCCTTCTGAAACCGCGGCCAACCGGTGGAGTTCAACACCCCCCACACGGTGACGGTCGCAACGACGACGGTGATTACCGCCGCGATGACCAGGCTCCGCCGCGCCCGCGAGCGGCGATAAGCCGCTCGCGAGAGCGCAACTTTTGACGGAGACCAGGCGTGTGAGTCTGGGCTCACGTGGTTACTTCAGGACAGGCGCGCCGCTACCGGCGAGCCACTGATCCGCAAGTGATGCCAGCGTGCCGTCGGCACGGAGCGCGTCGACTGCCGCGGTGACGCACTTGGTTAACGGCGAATCCTTTTGCAGGATGAGGCCCAGTTGCTCCGTGTCGGTGGAGGTGGGGGGCAGTTGCCCGATGACGATCCCGTCCGTCAATTGCGCACCCGTCATGTAGAACGCCGTAGGCAGGTCGACGACAAGGCCATCGATCTGGCCGTTCTGCAGGGCGGCCGCGCCAGCGGTGTTGTCGTCGAAGACGGCCGGCTTGTTGGTCGGGTCAATGGAGGCACTGATCGCGTCCAAGCTGGTGGTGCCGAGCATCGCGCCGAGCTTGGCACCCTTGAGGCTCGCCAAATCCGAGGCCTTTTCGAGGCTGCTGCCCTTGACAGTGATGACAGCCTGGGTGATGTCGTAGTAGCTACTGGAGAAATCGACCGCCTCGGCGCGCTGTGCGCTGATCGAGTACTGGTTGATGTCGAAATCGAAGGGCTTGGGACCGGGTGTGGTGCCTGCTTCGAAGCTCACTCGCATCCAAAAAATCTGTTCCTTGGTGTATCCGAGCTTTTCAGCAACGGCGTACGCCACCGCGGACTCGAAGCCCTTGCCGGTTGTCGGGTCATTGTCGACCATCCACGGTTCGAACGCAGGTTCGCTGGTCGCCAACAGGAGAGACTTGGGCGCCATGGTCGTCAGATCGGTGGGATTGCAGCCCGCACCGACCGCTCCGGGGGCAGCGGCCGACCCCGACGCGCTGGGGGCGTCGCTGGCGCTGGCGCTAGCGTCGGCGCTGGCGCTGCTGGCGGACGAAGGTGCCGAGGCAGAACTGCTGTCCGAGCTGCATGCTGCCAGCGCCAGCATGCTGGCTGCGAGAAGTGCGGCTGCGGCTGCCTGGCGGCGTTGTGACATCTTCACGTTCGAATGCTCGCTTTCTGGTCGAACCCGCGTCGCCGCAGATTGCACTTCTTTAGAGGACGAATCAGTGGTGAATGTACGAAAGATGAGCAGGCCTGCAACTCTGTGGTTCCCGCAGTCGAATTTTAGCCCGAGAAGTGGCGTCACGATGCCACGCCGAAACTCAGCGTCAGACTCATATGGAAGCATCTTCTCTAGGACCCAGCCGTGGGCCGGATAAGGAGCGAACACCATGAGTACCGAAGCACCGTTCCGGATCGATCACGTGCTGAAACTGCACCGCTTCGACCTTAGCCGAGACGGCGTCGAACTTGCTCACGTCGAATACGTTCCGCGAGACGGCGTGTGGGTCATCACCCACAGCTGGACCGAACCTGCAGCGCGCGGTCAGGGTCTCGCGGCGAAGGTGGTTGCGGCGACACTTGAAGGTGCCAGAGCAGCGGGAGTGAAGGTTCGCCCGGTCTGTCCTTATGTTGTCGACTTCCTCGGGGAGCACCCGGAATTTCACGATGTCGTTCAGGGCCAGCAGTGACCGAGCGCGGCGCTCGGGGGGGCCCATCGAATCCTCGTAAAGCGGCCGGTGCGGTGGGCAAACTGAGCGATTTAGGTGCGCGGGCGGGTTTTCAGCCGCGCCGGCCGCGACCCGATACTGAGGTCGGGGGCGACCCTCCGCCGCCTGAGATCAAGATTGCTAACGCACGCTCGAACAACGCTGCCGTGTCGCCTTCCGCAAACGGCCGAACCGGCCAGTTTTCGCCGTTCAAGTTTGGATTGTTCGGGGGCCTGGGTGTCCTATTGGCCTGGGTTATTTTCCTGTCGCTGGACACCCTCCGCGACACGTTGATCGTGATAGCGATTGCTTCTCTTCTCGCCATTGGGCTTGATCCGGCGGTTTCTTTTCTGGCCAGGCGGGGACTTCGCAGAGGCGTCTGTGTGGCCATCGTGATGCTCTCATTGCTAGCAGCCTTAGCGGGTGCGGTTTTTGCCATCATCCCGCCAATTGTCAACGAGGTCTCCACATTCGTCGTGTCGATCCCCACGCTGTTGGAGGACCTCCAACAGAACCAGACGATCAAGAACCTTGATGCCAAGTTCGGGCTCATTGATCAGGTAAAGAACTCGTCACTGTTCCAGAATCCGTCAGATGCGGCCGGCGGCATTGTGACGGCGGGGTTCACCGTCGCCGGAATTGTTTTCGATTTGGCGGTGGTGCTGATACTGACGCTGTACTTCCTGTCGGGCTTCCACGACATCAAGAAGGCCGCCTACCGCCTCGCGCCAGGATCGAAGCGGGCTAGGGTGTCCGAACTCGGCGACGTGATTCTGAAGCAGATGGGCGGCTATCTCGGCGGAGCCTTCCTCATCGCCCTGCAAGCGGGGTTGGTAGCGGGAATTTTTGCCTCGATCGTGGGCTTGCCGTACCCCTGGGCCATCGCCCTCGGCGCTTTCGTGCTGGACTTTGTGCCCGTGGTGGGACCGATTGTCGTCGGAATCTCGATGATGCTCATCGGTTTTACCCAGAGCCTGACCATTGGGATCATCGCCGCCGCCTTCTACCTGTGCCAACACCTCTTTGAGGCCTACTGGTTATATCCGCGCGTGATGAAACGAGCGGTGAACATCTCCACCGGAGCGGTGGTGGTGGCAATTGTGATCGGAAGTGCGTTGCTGGGCGTTACCGGGGCCCTACTTGCCGTACCGGTTGCTGCCGCGATTCAGCTGATCGTCCGAGAAGTCGTTTTCCCATTACAAGAGGAGGCCTGAAATGCACTCGATACCCAGCCAAGCTGGCAAACGGGCACTGATCACCGGCGCCAACACCGGCCTGGGGTACCAGAGCGCGCTCGCGTTGGCAGGGGCCGGAGCGGAAGTGGTGATTGCTGTTCGTGACACGGCAAAAGGCGACAAGGCCGCGCGCGCCATCATCGCCGCCCACCCGCGCGCCAGCGTCGAAGTAGCAAAGCTCGATCTCGCCGACCTGGCGAGTGTTCGCGACTTTGCGGCGGGCTTCAGCGGCAGCATCGACATTCTCATGGCGAATGCGGGCCTGATGCTGGTGCCCACACGGACACTGACGGTAGACGGATTCGAGATGCAAATGGGAGTCAACCATCTCGGCCATTACGCGCTGATCGGCCACTTGCTGCCGAATCTTCGCAAGGCGCCCGCGGCCCGAGTGGTGTCGCTGTCGTCCATGGCCCATCTGCAAGCTGGTCGCCTGGACCGCAGGCTGGGGGTGGAAGGCCCGTACACGCCCATGGGCCAGTATGGGCAGTCGAAACTGGCGAATGCGATGTTCGCCATCGAGTTCGACCGACGGCTGCGCGCTGCAGGCGAGAGCACCATCGCGCTCGCTGCGCATCCGGGATGGTCAGCCACCGATTTGTTCGGTCGCAAATACACCGACAAGCCGAATGCATGGGTGTTCTTTTCCCGCAAGATGACAGCGGTGCTCGGATCTTCCCCAGCAAAAGGTGCGCAGTCACAAATTGCGGCAGCCACCGCACCCGGCGCCGAGGGCGGCAGCTATCTCGGACCCAAGTACACGATTCGGGGCGCGCCGGGGGTGGCGCAGTTCTCCAAGTTCGCGCTGGACGCCGACGACGGAGCCTGGCTGTGGGAGGAGTCCGCTCGGCTGACCGATACGGATTTCGGCCTTTAACTCGCAGCAGGTGTCGGCAGCGCCAGGCCCCACCGGTGGGGTCGCTGACCCCACCGATGAAACTTGCTGGTTGTTTTCCCTGCGCTAGCTTTCCCTGCGCTAATTTTCCCTGCGGCGACCAGAAACTACCGCTCCCACCGCCAGAAGCACGACCACGACGGTGCCGCCGACTATCCAGGCCCACGAGGGGATCCCGGAGTCGGCTTCTCGGGCGACGGGAGTGTCTGGATTGGCAACACCCGTCCCGGCGGCGCTCAGGGTGAAGGTTGAGGTTCCCTCCACCGGATGGCCATCGGCAGAAATGATGCGAAATGCGACGGTGTAATCCCCAGCTGGGCCGAGAGGGCTCAGCGGCACGGTGACGGTGTTATTGAGGACAGCGATGGGGCTGCCCTGCCACCGACCCCCATCGGGGCCCGTGACGGTTACCAGAGGCTCGTAGTTCTGAACCGTTTGGTCGAATGTCAGCACAATTTCCGACGGGCCCACGCTCACTTGGGCTCCGTCCGCGGGGTTAGTGCCGGTCAAAGCGTTGTGGGCGAGGGCAGTGCCAGCGCCGAGTAGCGCGAGGACGCTGGCAATCACCGCCACTGCCGCGCCGCGAAGACTCAGAGCAGCCACCGATTTTATCTCTCTGCGGGCCACGATCAACTCTTCCCGCCGGCTTTCGGCCGCGCAGGGCCAGAACGGCGCCGCCAAGGCCCAAGGCGCCGAGGATGACGCCGACAATACCGAGAGTTCTTGCGGTCGAATCGTTTTCGCCAGCAGCCATCATCGGGGGAGTGTCCGCGGCGGTTACGGACACGCTGCCGGGCGCCGCAGCGCCATGGTGATCACCGGTTTCTTCACCGGAAATCGTCAGAACCGGTGCTGGATGATCAGGCTCATCGCCGCTGGCCGGCGTCGCCTCGTTCCAGGTCACTACTTTGCCGTCGCTGTAGGTCTGGACGGCCGCAAAGGTGATGGTCGGCACGGTGGGCACCGGGCCCACCGACAGGTCGAAATCGGCGAATTGGTTGGGGCTGATGCTGGCGCCCTTGTCTGCGGTAAAGACGACTTTGAGGATCGCTTCGTCGATGTTGGTGGTGCCCTGGCTGACGACGGCCGGCAGTTTCTCCTTCATCAGCTCCACGCTCCACCCTGGAGTTTGCTTGGCCCGGACGGAGGCGAACGGGGTATCAGCCGGAAGGTCGATTTCGACAGAAACGGTGCTGGCGGTGGGACTCTCGTTCGGAACGCGAAAGGTCAGCACGGTGTAGCCGCCAGCGGCCACGGTGGACGGGTTGACGCTGACGTGCGCGAGCGCGACGCCGGAGCCAAGTATCAGGGCAGCCGCGGTGGCGGCTACAACGGTGGTAGTTCGGGTGAAAACGGACATGAGGCTCCTTCGGCGCGCGGGGGCGCCTGACGGCTACGGAAATGGCGGGTGCGCGCAGCCACCGAGGGCGGCGCCCGGATGCGGCGCCCGAGGGCTGCGCCCGGATGAAGAATGAAAACGCGACTGCAAACTCGGGAGAAGTCGGCGAGTCGCAGTCGCGTCCTAGACCGCGGCTGGGGGCCCGCGGAGTGGCCTTGCGCGTCGAAGATTCCACTGCTGCGTGGAGGCGATCCGCGCGCTGACGACGACGACCCACGAGGGGGCGATATCGATCTGAGCGGCCGTTACCAGCCGGGGAAGACGTCGAAGTACCGCGGCGAAGAGGCCAAAAAGGAGTGTCTCGCCGCGCGCCAGCAGAGCGGCCGAACCGATGGCCGCTACTAGATGAAATGCGATCATGGGCCAAGCATGGAGTGCATGATCGTGGTGGCTGGAGACGGTGAAGACGAGGTGGAAGAGCACCTGGGCTCCGGACATCACCACGAACAGAGGCATAAAACTGCGAGGCTGCCGCGCAAAGGTTGTCAAAACTGCAGTGGTGATAACACTGACGGCCCCCAGAGCAGCGAGGTCGGGCATCGAACCACCGCCGAAGAGGTGCCCGATGACCGCAATCTGAGCCGCCAGCGCTGCCAGGACGGAGCAGCGCACGATGCGCCAACGCGAACTGGTGGGGCGGGACATACCCGTCAGGCTACCGGCCGGGCAACTGCTCTCTTTCTCGGTGAGAGGCTGCGAGGCGACGGTGTGAGGTGGGGATCACTGGTCAGGATGTGTGGGACAACTTTAGTGAGCTACCAGGTGATGCATCAATTGAGATTGCAGCTGGTCGAGCTCGCGCCCGATTGCGTCCAGCGTCGCACGCCGGCGGGATGCGGGCATAGGGGCCGCAGCGTGGGTGGCGATGGCGAGATTATGAAGTTGGTCATGGCATGTCTGGGAAAAGGTTTTCACGGCGGCATCGCCGGTGCGGGAGCTGCGAAGTTCTTCGACGGCGGCACTTACCGCATCAATCCGAGCCAACGTGCGGCCTGTGGGTCCTCGGTAGGCACCCACGCGTTCGACAGGGACGCCGAGCTCAGCGGCCCTGCGTTGATCCAATACTCCTCGAGCCCGCGCAATACCTTCGATGGCCAGGGGAGCGATGAGCGGAACGACAATTTTTCCGATCGACAGGTATCGCTTTGTTTTCTTAGGGTCTGTCAGGTTGGCAGTGATACCGGCAAGCCGACTGGTGGTAGCCACCGATGGCGTGGGGTGTGCGGCCGTGTTGTTTTTTCGCTTCTTCGTTCGAGCCATTTTCAACGCACCCCTCGGCCTCAGATTGTCAATAGCGCCAGCCTAGTAGGACCGCTCGTGCCTGTTCCCCAGCGCCGTGCGCCCGCAGCCCGCAGCATGCAACCCGTAGTCCGCAACCCGGCGGCCTACGATGGGTCGTGATGACCCAGAATGTGAGCGACGATGCGCAGACGGTGCGGTTGGGCCCGAGCGTAGCCAGCCGTTGTCGCAGGCGGGTGCACCTGGACGGTGATCCCGCAGCAGATCGGTCGGCCAAGACGTTGCCCGACAGCACCTTTCAGCTCAGGATGTCCGATCTGGCGCGCCACCGCGAGGAGGTGCTGAGCCGATTCCAGGAGCAACTTCCCCCGCGGGACAGCGCAGACTGTGGCGAAGAGCCCCAGTGGACGCCGCAGTCGCTCGAACGGCCAGCGCTCCTTCGGGGCATCACGCTTCGCTCCCAGCACCGCTATGGCGTCATCGACGTTTTGCTGTGGAACGGTGATGGGTACCTGCCGGTAATTATTCGTGGGCATCGCACCCTTGACGTGGGCGCCGGCGCTAGCGTTTCCACGCTGCGGGACCCGCTGGGTATTGAGATATCTAGCAACCGAAAGTTGCGGCCGCAGCCGCGAGATGTGATGGTGCTCGCGCATTTTGCCCGCTTGCTTGCCGAACTGGGTCTCGGCTCGACGCGTGCGATGGGCGGAGTCATCGGGCGCGGGGGCCGACCGGGGATTCCGAGACCATTTCCTGGCACCGGCTGGATGGCCTGGGTGCCACCGCCTTGACCGAATACGACGAGCGATTTGCCGACAGATTGCTCGTGGCAACTGCAGCGGCGACGGGGCAGCCGGCGTTGGCGTACCCGAGCAGGATCGCAGAGTGCAGGCGCTGTCCATGGGATACCGTCTGCACAGCCGAAATGGTTGCTAGCAAGGATATCTCGCTCGTCGCACCGGGTATCGACGCCGTAGTGTTGCGAGCGGGCGGCCTGTTCACCATTGATGATCTCGCGGACTCAGATCCCGCCTACGTTCAGAGCCTCCCGCTGACGGCCCTGCGTCGGGATGAGGCTGTGATTCGGGCAAGGGCGTGGCAGCACTCGGTCAGTCTTGTCCGACGACGTGACGACGTGGTGGTGCGCAGAGCTGATATCGAACTTGACGTGGACATGGAATCGTACGTCGAGGATGGCGCCTACCTCTGGGGGACTCTGCTGTCTGGAAGCGTGGCGGGCATGGAAGCCATTGCGCGCGAGGGCTTCTCGCAAGGATATCTAGCTTTTGCCACCTGGGAGATGGTGCCGACGCCGGATGAGGGCAGGGCCTTCGCGCAATTTTGGCAGCACCTGACCGCCCTGCGGGAGTTGGCAGCCAGCAACGGATTGACCTTCGCGGCATATTGCTATTCCCGTGCGGCGGAGGAGCGGTGGCTCAAGTCGACACCGGTGCGGTACCCGGATGTATCGGGGATGCCAGGTAGCGCCAGCATCGCCGAATTCATCGCGACTGCGGACTGGGTGGATTTGTATGCCGTCATCGGCGCGGAGTTCTTAGTTCCGGGTTCACGCAGATTGAAAGCTTTGGCGCCGATAGCCGGGTTTCACTGGCGCGACCCGGAAGCAAGCGGCGAGAACTCGATGGCCTGGTACCGGTCCGCAGTCGGAGCCGACGGGCATCCTCCCGATCCAGCACTGAAGGACCGCCTTCTGCAGTACAACGAGGACGATGTCCTCGCCACGCACGCCTTACGCAACTGGATGAGCGGCGCAGCGGGTGAACAGACTCCGACCATCGCGCAGCTCATGCGGTGACCTACTTTTTCGCGAGCACCCGCCCGGCCACGAGCGATGCGGCCGCGGTCATGCCTGCCGCGCTCAGGACGGCTGGCCAGGCGCCGATCTTCTTTGCTAATGGGTGGCTGGCTCCGAAGGACCCGGTATAAATCAGGCCCAAGGCGAACGACGCGGGGCCACCCAGTGCATCCTTCCAGCGCTTACCCGCGATCGCGCCCGCGCCCGCGAGCACGGCCCCGCCCAATTCACGCTTTTTGGTCGTAGTTGCCACGGCGTAGCCGCCGACCAGTCCGATGGTGGTGATCACTTCGATCGGCAGTGCCATGGTGACTTCCTTCTGTTGTCGGTTCGAGGCGGCCCGCGCGTGAGCAGGAACAGCCGAGCCCCATTCTTCCCTGCCGGTTTCCGGCCGCGAGGGCTGCCCCACATCACTAGAATTCGGTGGCCCCTTCACACAACAACTTCCTGCTGGTATTCTTCTAATCGTACAATCGAACGATAAGCCCTGTCGATGGGCCGTCAACTGGGAGCGACCTTGTATCTGCTGCGAAAGCCCATCCTCGCGCTGTCGGCCAATACCAAGGTCCGCGACATTCTCACTAAGGCGCCAGTGACCAGGGCGGTAGTGGCGCGGTTCATCCCCGGCGACGATACGGTCAAGGCGGTGAAGACCGTCGCTGATGTCCGCGCCAAGGGCATGCAGGTCAGCCTCGACTTTTTGGGCGAAGGCGTCAGCACGCTAGCGGATGCGAAAGCAACCGTCGCGGCGTATGTCGAACTGCTGGATCAACTTCAAGCAGCCACACTTATTGCTGGAGCAGAAGTTTCGGTCAAACTCTCGGCAGTCGGACAGTCGCTGCCCGGGGGCGACATCATCGCTTTGGAACATGCAAGGCAAATCGTCACGAGCGCTTACAGCAGGGGCGCCCGCGTCACATTCGACATGGAAGATCACACCACCGTCGACTCCACCCTGCAGACGCTGTTTGCTATTCGGCAAGACTTCCCGGATGTCGGAGTCGCAATTCAAGCAATGTTGCATCGCACAGCGGACGATCTGGAAAAGCTGACAGGTAGAGGTTCTCGGGTTCGACTTGTCAAAGGTGCCTACAACGAACCGGAACAGGTTGCCTACCAAGGCGCCGAAAATGTCGACCTCGCCTATGTGCGCGCGCTCAAAATTCTGATGGCGGGGGATGGGCATCCGATGGTCGGCTCACACGATCCGCGACTCATCGCTATCGCCGGCCAGCTCGCCCGTGAATCCAATCGAACGCCCGACAGCTATGAGTTCCAAATGCTTTTCGGCATTCGCACCACAGAGCAGGAACGCCTCGCAGCCGAAGGTAATACAGTGCGGATTTACCTCCCCTACGGAAGCGACTGGTACGGCTACTTCACGCGCCGACTTGCTGAGCGACCGGCCAACCTGCTTTTCTTCGTGCGCTCGATGCTCACCAAGAGCTAGTCCCACCAGACATTTCAGGCTGAAAAACTCAGAAAATCCAAGGAGATCGATAATGGACGGTTACACCTGCCCACCTGCCCCGATTAACGAGACGGTGCTGAACTATGCGCCGGGCAGCGTGGAGCGCGGCGAACTACTGCAAGCGCTGCAGTCCTTTTCCGGTCCACTGGAACTACCGGCAGTGATTGGCGGGGTCCGTCGGCAGGGCGGCGGAGCCAGCTTCGATGTCGTTTCCCCGCAGCGCCACTCGCGAATCCTTGGACACA
Source organism: Nakamurella antarctica (assembly GCF_003860405.1). NCBI lineage: Bacteria > Bacillati > Actinomycetota > Actinomycetes > Nakamurellales > Nakamurellaceae > Nakamurella > Nakamurella antarctica. The sequence goes on from NZ_CP034170.1 coordinate 322,782, forward strand.
GCGCTCACTCCACGCAGGCAGATGCGCGCGATGCGATCACGGCGGCAACGGCGGTCGCCCACGAGTGGCGCGCACTCGACTTCGACGATCGCGCAGCCATCATTTTGCGGGCCGCTGATCTTTTGACGGGCCCGTGGCGGGCGCGCATCAATGCCGCCACCATGCTCGGCCAAGGTAAAACTTCCTATCAGGCGGAAATCGATGCGGCCTGCGAATTAGCCGACTTCTGGCGCTTCAACGTGCATTTCGCCAAGCAGGTGCTGTCCGATCAGCCCATTGCACACTCAAAGGGTATCTGGAACAGAACCGACTACCGCCCGCTTGAGGGCTTTGTGTACGCCATCACCCCCTTCAACTTCACCGCGATTGCCGCGAACCTTCCTACCGCAGCAGCCCTGATGGGCAATGTTGTTGTGTGGAAGCCGTCACCGACGCAGCAGCTGGCCGCGTCCCTCACCCTGGATTTGCTCAGCGAGGCAGGACTGCCCGACGGCGTCATCAACATGCTGCCCGGTGATGGGATCGCAGTGTCCGAGGTGGTGTTGGCTGACCCGGCGTTGGCAGGTATTCACTTCACCGGTTCCACGAAGACCTTCCAGTACCTATGGGGCCAGGTTGGCGCGAACATTGCTTCCTACAACACGTATCCCCGTCTGGTCGGCGAAACCGGCGGTAAAGATTTTATCCTGGCGCATGCAAGCGCCAACGTCGACGTGCTGCGGACGGCCATGGTGCGTGGCTCGTTCGAGTACTCCGGGCAAAAGTGCTCCGCCGCCTCTCGGGCATTCGTGCCAAAGTCGTTGTGGTCCACCCTCAGGGACGACTTGGCCTCCGAGACAGATGGTCTCGCTGTGGGCGATCCGGAGAACTTCGCAAACTTCACGTCCGCGGTGATTGATGAGCGTGCCTTTGCCAAGCAAAAAGCTGCCATCGATAGGGCCCACGCCACCGCCGGTATTGAGGTTCTCGCCGGCGGCACCTACGACGATTCAGAAGGGTACTTCGTCCGCCCGACGGTCTTGGTATCCGACGACCCGACTGACGAAATCTTCAGCACCGAATACTTCGGTCCGATTCTTGCCGTCCATGTTTACGATGATGAAAAGTTCGATTCCGTCATTGATCTCGTGGATAAGGGCTCGAAATATGCCCTCACTGGCTCGATCATCTCCGGCGACCGCACGGTTGCTGCCAGGGTCGCCAACGATTTGCGCTTCGCTGCCGGCAACTTCTACATCAACGACAAACCAACCGGTGCGGTCGTTGGTCAACAGCCATTCGGTGGGGCCCGGGCTTCGGGTACCAACGACAAGGCCGGTTCTGCGCTCAACCTGATGCGGTGGACGTCGCCCCGCTCCATCAAAGAAACGTTCGTCCCCGCCAAGACCTCCGGGTATCCGCACCAGGACTGAGTGGGGCGTGGTCAGGGCCGGGAGGGCAAGGATTTGTCCTCCCGGGCGGCGGGCGCCAGGAAGACCACCAGCAGCACGGCGACCGCCACTACTAACAAGGCCCTGTCCAGCGGCCAGACGCGGGTGAGCTGCCCGATCAGGGGTGCGCCGAGCAGAAAGCCCGTGTAGCCGATCGTTGATACCAACGCGATGGCCCGTGGGCCGCGCCCAGGGATCTCCCCGGCGGCGGAGACGCCGCTGGGGAAGACCACTGCTAAGCCCAAGCCCCAGCAACCAGCGCCGATCAAGGCCGTTACCGGCGAGTTGACCAAGCACAACAGCAGGATTCCGAAGCTCGCCACACCACCGCTCACCCGCAGAATCGGAACACGGCCCATCCGCGCGATCATCTTGCCGCCGATAACGCGGCCGATGCCCATCGTGAGGTTGAAACCTGCCAGGGTGAGAGCGCCGAAAGCTTCGGCTACGCCGCGAGTGTCAACTAATACGAGTCCGAGCCAGTCGTTGGCAGCGCCCTCACCCATCGCTGTTGCAAGCACGATGATGCCGAGCACTATTTCTCGCCGAGACGCACCAGGCCGCGACTCACCGGGCCGCGCAGAAACACTGGAACTATCAGCGTTACTGCCGACATCTGTGACACGGTCTTCGACCGGAACCGCATCGGAGACGAAATATTTAGTACAGACAAACAACGCGGTAACCATGAGGGCGCCAACGACGGGGAATTGCACTTGCGTCGAGATGTCCGCAGCGGCGCAGGCGGCACCCATCAGAGCTCCGGTTACTGCTCCGAAGGAGAAGAGTGCGTGCAGCATAGGCATTAACACCCTTGTGCGACGCTGCTCCACCGTCACGCCCTGGACGTTCATCGCCACGTCCCAGACGCCGAGACCTAGACCGGCGAATAGTAGACACAGCCCGAGCGCGAACACCGACGGCATCCAGGCCACCGCTGTCCACGCGCCGAGCGCAAGGGTGCCGGAAACGCGGCAGACGAGGGCTGACCCGAAACGTTCGGTCAAGCGCCCGGTGAATGGCATCGCCAGGATGGATCCAATACCCACGCATACCAGCGCGAGCGAGAGCTGAGCCAAACTCGCTCCAATATAGGCGCGAATGGACGGCATTCTCGAAAGTACGGAAGCAAAGAAGAGCCCGTTGACGGCAAACGACGTCGCGACTGCAAAGGGTGATCCCAGGTACGCGCGATCCTGCGCGGTGGTCGGCGAGCTCATGCGGCCGGGGGGAAGATGTGATCGATGGCGACGAGGTCGGCGGTGGTGGGAACCCACGCATCTGCCGCTGCTGCGTTCGCCTGGATCTGGGCGGGGGTGGTGGCTCCGGCGATTACCGATGACACGCTCGGCTGCGCAAGAAGCCAACCGAAAACTAGCTCTACCATGGTGATGTCGCGCTCCCGCGCCAACGACGCAAGGGCTTCGAGCTGATCGAACGGTGCAGTGTCGAACAGGTGCGGTTTTAGATCGGTGATCCGGCTGTCCGCTGGACGATGGTCTCGGGTGTATTTGCCCGTCAGGAGTCCGTTTGCCAAGGGGTAAAACGGCAACACTCCCACTCCGAAAGCCCTGGCAGCCGGTAGTAAATCGACTTCGATCCGACGGTTGAGGAGGGAATAGTCGTTCTGCGCCGAGATAAACCCCTCGTACCCGCCCGAGCGCGCCGTCCAGTCAGCGTCGGCGAGTTGCCACCCGCTGAAGTTGGAATGGCCGAAGTAGCGGATCTTGCCTTCGCGGACCAATTCGGTCAGCGCCGAGATCGTTTCCGCGATTGGGGTCGCGGGGTCGGGTTCGTGCTGCTGGTAGAGGTCGATCCAGTCGGTGCCGAGCCGTGATAGGGAGCCTTCGACTGCTGTGCGGATGTAGCGTCGAGATCCCCGCGCGCCGAAGTCGGGCCCGTTCAACCCTTGCGCATCCATCCCGAATTTGGTTGCCACGACAACGTCTCCGCGGCGCTTACCCAAAGCTTTGCCGAGCAGTTCCTCACTCAAACCGGGCTGCGCACCGTAAATGTCGGCCGTATCGAACAACGTGATCCCAGCGTCCACCGCTGCCGAAATCAGCAGCGCGCACCCCGGCAATGTTGCAGTCACAGTTCCCTTGCGGCCCAAGTTATTACAGCCCAAGCCGGTGGCGGAAACCGCCAGCCCGGAGTTACCCAGGCGGCGCAGAGAGGGAGCGGTGCGGGTATTCATCACCTGCTCACTCTAAGTCAGTCCCTGGATAGGCCCAGCTGCCAATCGTCGATGTACTTGGCCGCGAAACCGGCCTCGGTGTAGGCGAGGTAGAAATTCCACATCCGGACGAACGTCTCATCGAATCCGAGAGCCGTTATCTCATCGAGCTTGTCGTTGAAACGATGACGCCACTCCTGCAGGGTCTTTGCGTAGGAAAGTCCAAGCCTGCGTGACTCGGTTACCCGAAGTGTGGTGGTATCCAGCGCGGAATCAATGGCCTTGAGACTTGGTAACACCCCTCCGGGGAAAACATATTTATGCACCCACGTGTAGCTGTTGCGGGTAGCCAGCAGTCTCTCGTGTTCGATCGTGATCGCTTGTAGACCCACCTTGCCGCCGGGGACCAGCAGCCGATCGATGCACTGAAAATAGTCCGACCAATACTTCTCGCCCACGGCCTCGATCATTTCGACGCTGACCACTGCGTCGTAGGTGCCACGGTGGTCGCGGTAGTCCTCCAGCAGAACACTGATTTTATCGGTGAGACCTGCTTTCGCGATCCGCTTTTCAGCCAACGCCTTCTGCTCCACCGACAATGTCAACGTGGTCACTCGCACCCCGCGTTGCTGCACTGCGCGGATGGCGAGGCCACCCCAGCCGCTGCCGATCTCTAAAATGTGCATCCCTGGCTGGACATTGGCTAGGTCCAGGATGCCGTCGATCTTGCGTTCCTGCGCTGCCTCCAAAGTCACGCTGTGCTCACCGCCGCGAGCGTCCGCAGCGTCATACCAAGCGGAGGAGTACATCATCGAGTCGTCAAGGAATGTCGAGAACAATTCGTTCGACAGGTCGTAGTGGCGGTGGATGTTTTCCACGGAGCCGTGGACGGTGTTCTCCTCCGAAGGGGGCTGCACCATTTGCCAACCATTTCGGAGTTTTTGCAAAGGCTTAGGCACCAACGAGCTCATCCGGCCCGCCATCACGGTGAGCGCGGCGGCCAGAACGTCGGTGGCTTCGTTAATTTCGGTTCCGCTCAGCGGTGTGCCACCGGGAATCCAGCCGCGGGTGGTCATATCGCCCGTCATCCACGCCTCGCCGAAACCGATCAGACCGTCGCGGCCGAGGCGCGCGAAAAATGCATCGGGGCGGACGATGTTCAGTTCCGGACCACCGGTGCCCCACACTGTGCCATCTGGGAAGACCATGCTGATCGGCAGCTTCGCGATCGCGCCCTTGATCACGGCGGCGGCAATGCGCGCGTGGGCCGGGCCGCGAGGGACCTGCGCCAACCCCGGCCAGACACCCGAAGACGGTTGCGGGATGTCGCGGTCGCGGGTGGGTGAGAGAAGTCCCATGAAATTCCTCCTGGTACCGACAAGGCATGATCTGTGTACTGCTGAGATTCGGTGCGCCGGCCCGCACAGTTTGGTACATGTGCCCTCTTGCCACTGGCCAGGACGTGAAGCACGCCCTGCGCACCAACGAGCAGCCCAGATCATGACTGGACCATGAGAGAAGTGCAATTCGCTCCCGGCCCGCTCTGATCCAACTGCCCACAGGCATCATGGCGCAGGCATCATGGCGCAGGCATCATGGCGCAACGGCGCAGTTGAGCGCACACTTGAAGAGCACCCTCTCGATTCGACCCGCAAACGAGGCAGCCATGTTCAGATCAGCCGGACGCACCCCGGATTTGCTTCCCGTACTTTCCCGCGGAAAGCATCGCAGCCCGAAGCAGGGCGCGTGTTTCATGGAGTTCGCTTCTTTCCTGGCCGGAGAGAAATGGAGCGACCACCCGTCATGTACGCACCCGGTGTTGTCTGCGCTGGCGCGAAATGTGAATGACTGCACCGGGGATGAGGCGCGTAAGTGCTTGACCCCGCTGATTCCAGCCGTCGTCGGGCTCAACCCCGCCGGGTCGCGTCCGGATGCCTTGATTGCGCTGCGCTGCGCCCGCATCGCACTCCCCGTGGTGTCCGTGGAGCGCGCCCACGTGATGGCGGTTGCCGTGTATGCGGCAGAGCAGGAGCTGTCCCGACTTGATGGGCGCCCGCGCGGGTACCTCAGCCCGCAATCGGAAGAAGCTCTTGCCATGGCGCCTTCGTCAGCCAAGTGGGCTGCTTCGTTCGTTGCCCAGGTTGACGCCGGAATGCACGGTGGCCGGCGGGAGGATTCGCAATTTCGGCAGCAAGTGGCTTTGAACGTCGTTCGTAGTGCTGTCCCCGGTGTGCGAGATGCGTGTGTACGAAACCCCGAAGAGCTGATGCTGGAGATGTTATCGGGCGCCATCACCGATCTTCAGGCTCTCGTCGAAGTCCCCGTCCAAGATGAAGTTCCCGCCACCGCCAAGGCAGAGGGTGGTCTCACTCGCGGCAGTGGCGATGATGCTCGACGCAGACTTCATGCAGACGTCTAGCACTCGGGCGGGCTACCGACAGCCGCCGGTGGGATGATGTGCGGGTGACCAATCCTGCGATACCCGAAATCCCGGTAAGCGAACTGCCCTCTGACGCAGTCCTGCTCGATGTTCGTGAGGCCGACGAGTGGGCCGCTGGGCACGCTCCGTCGGCAGTCCACGTCCCCATGTCAGCGTTGGCGGAGCGCCTGGACGACCTCCCCGAGGGTGATCCGATATACGTCATTTGTCGATCCGGTGGCCGCTCGGCGCGAGTGACCAGTTACCTCAACACCCACGGGTGGAACGCCGTCAACGTTGCTGGCGGGATGTCTGCCTGGGCGCTGTCGGGTGGCGCCATGGTGGCGCAGGGCCCAGCGGCGCCAGAGGTGTTGTAGACCGTTGACCAGCCCGCCAGCTGCCGCGCACTGCGTGCGCTGTGGTCGTTTTCAACCCGCGTTCAACCCGCCAGCGGTGTGGTGTGTTTACTGCCGGGGGCCGGTTTCTACTCCTGCCCGGCAGCACTGGATAGCGAGCTCTCCCGTAGTTCCGCAACTAGCAACCGAGTCCCCGCGCGCGCGGGCGCCTTACGCCGGGCCGCCGTCCTACCGAGGCTCGATACCGAGGTGGGGATTTCCCGCAGTGACGTGGAAACAGCTACCAGCCGCCGGCGCCGCACGCCCCGTCGACGCCCCCGTTGCGGCCCTGCGCCTCTCCGTGTTTTTGGCCATCGCCACCGGTGTGTTGTGTGTCGTGGCCGCTGGCGCTCAGACCTGGCGGTTCGCTCTGATGACCCGGGGCAGGACCGAGGTGTTGCTCGCGGGCGACGTGACGGCCAGCGACGCGCTGGTGGTAATCGCCGGGTGGGCGGCGCTGATCCTTGCCCTTGCCACCGTTCTCGCGCTGTTGCCAGCGCTGGGGCGCACCATTGAATTTGCCGCGGCGCGCGCTGGCCTCACCCCATCCCGCACCGCCGGGCAGCGTGTGGGCTGGTTGCTCGTCCCTGGCTGGAACCTTTACGGTGCGGGGGAAGTGCTCGGAGAAGCCGACGCACTGCTGCGGGTGTCAGCGTCGACCCATCGTGGGCTCGTTGACCCGCGCAGAGAGGTTGCAGGACAACTCATCTCACACTTGCCGCTGCGGGCAAGCAGAAAACTTGTGGTGTGGTGGTCGCTCTGGCTGATCAATGGGCTGCTGGCCATCGCAGTCCTGCTTCGCGGGTATTTTGGCACCAGCGAGCAGGGGATCGCTGACACCGTCGAATTGCACATTGCACTGAATGTTTCTGCCTCCGCGGTGGCAGTAGCAACAGCGGTATTACTCACCGGATTCTTACGGGTGATCACCCCGAAACGCGAGAGGGGTTTGCAGGGATGGGTGCTGCTGCCGCCGCATGCTGGAGCTGAAGGTGGCGCGGTACTCGCTGACGCAGTGCGAAAAAAGTAATCCGCTGGCGCGCGGCATCGACGCGGCAAGTTCAGCGTGCCGCGTCGACTACCGTTATCCCCGTGGCCTCCAAGACATCCAAGCGCTCCGCTGCCCCTGTTTCCACCGACGTATCTGCGGCTAACCCGGAAGCGGTCAGCCCGCGCAGTCCCTGCCCTTGTGGTTCGGGTCGCCGGTTCAAGGCCTGCCACGGATCCGCAGACGCGGCCAACCTCATCGTGGCGCGGCCGTTTGAGGGCTTAGCTGCCGAAACAGAATTGATCGCGCTGCGCGAGTTCGTGCCGTCGGCGTCTGCTCCGCTGACATTGATCGGCGCCGACGTGAACACCCCGAAAATAACGTTGGGAACCGTGCTTCCCGCGGCCGCCGCGGCACTTACTCGCTCCGATGGCTCGATCCTCCTGGGGATGCAGGTCCAGACTCACACCGGCGACCTCTCGCGCGATCTCGCGGCCGCGCTCGAGTGGGCACTCGCCGCGCCCCCGTCGTCCGTGTTGTCGGTAGTGGGACGCGCCACCGTCGGTAAGCGGTTCGGGGACCTTGTGCTGGATGAGCCACTAGAGATCACCGTGCACCAGGATTTTGGCTGGTGGCTTGAAACCGAAGCCGAAGCCGGCAGCGAAGTTGCGACGTCACTAGAGCGGGCCAACACCGCGATCATGCCCACCGAACGGATCGCCGGTTTGGCCGGCGCGTACTGGGTCGATGCTGGCGAAAAGGCACACCTGCGCTGGGTCCGTCCGGAAGAGGAAGCGGATCTGATGGCTGCGCTGGCACGCCTTTCGGCAGCGGGCGAACTCGATCTCGGCGAAGGTAGCCGCTATGTCGGATCTTTCCGCGCGCATGGCCGCCTCGTCCCTGTATGGGACCTCGATCACGACGCGCATCCCAGCGAATGGGAGGCCCCCACGCTGGCATTCGGTGCCAGGTTGGATGAGGCGCTGGCCGCTACCGAGCCGTTGACCGCTGCCCAGAGACGGGCGCGCGATGGAATTTTCGGGCGCCAGTTCACCCTTCGTTAGGGCCGGTTTTGCGCTGACTTGCCGCAGGTGGAGCCGGGGCGAACTATCCCAGCAATGACGTAAACCAGTCGGTGAAGGCGCTGTAGCCCACAAAGCTCACCACGTCCATCAACGTATGCGCGATGATGAGCGGCCAGATCCGTCGCCAGCGCAACCATGCGTAGCCAAAGACGAGGCCCATCAGCATATTTCCGACAGCTTGTCCCGGACCCTGATACAGGTGGTAGGACCCACGAAGCAGCGCAGACATACCCAGTGCGACCCAAGGGTTGACGCGGAGCTGACGCAGTCGGGTCAGCAGGAACCCGACCACCAGCACCTCTTCCAGGAAGCCGTTCTTGAAAGCGGCCAGCACGAGTACCGGGACCGCCCACCAGTTGCTGTCCAGGGTGGCGGGCTGGACTTCAAGGTTGAACCCGAGTCGGTAGGCGAGGATGTAGAAGGCAATCCCGGGAATACCGACCGCTGAGGCAAGCCCCACGGCCCCCACAAGTCGCGCCACGGGCGTTTTCGATCCATCCCGAGCCGCGTGGCGATGTCCATACCGGATCGCCAGAGCAAAAACAGTCCGAGCAGACCCCACGCGATCCCGACAGAAATGCTGACCAGCTGCAACGCGAGATCGACCACGGATTGTGACGACTGGGAGGTGACAATCGCGACCTTTTGCCCAGCAAGCGGGGTGGGTTTGGTGGCGGCATCGATGAGGGTGATCAGGGCTCGTACGCCACTGGCCCCCAGGGTAATCGCGAAGACCACCACCAGTTCCCATTTAATGGATCGGGTGGTGTCCGGCCTCGGCAGGAAGTCAGTATCTACGGAGCTGCGTGCAGCAAGGTTTTTCATAGCAAACTCCACCCTAATGAGATCGTGTTTCGCGAGTGTGCCTACAGGGGTGGAATGTGATGTGAAGGCATCAGGGACTGGGTGCGGCGCAGGCCAAGATAGTCTGATCAGTGTGACGCAGCGCTGGGCATATCTCGGACCGGAGGGGACCTTCACTCAGCAGGCGGTTCTGACATTGCGAGAGCAGCTTTCAGCAGCGGAGCAGTCTGTGGCAGGGCAGCGACTACTGCAGGAGGACATTTCCACAGGGGGTCTCCTGCCACCCACGGAGCTCCTTCCGGCGGCGGGGATTGCGAAAGCGATAGCGGCGGTGCGATCGGGGACTGTCGACGCAGCCTGCGTGCCGCTGGAGAACTCTGTTGAGGGTTCGGTTCCGCTGACGCTTGACGAATTGACGCACGGCGATCCGCTAGTGATCGTGGCCGAAACGTACGTGCAGATCACCTTCGACCTCTTGGTCCGCCCCGGCACCGCGATTGCCGATATCCGCTCTGTGGGGTCCCACCCCCATGGTCACGCTCAGGTCCGCGGCTTTGTCACCGCCACGCTTCCCGATGCCGAGAGCGTGGTGTATTCCTCCACCGCGGCCGCTGCCGAGGCTGTCCTTGCGGGCGGATTGGATGCTGCCGCGGCCGCCCCCTTGGCCGGTCGGAAATACGGCCTGGAGTCTGTTGCCACCGATATCGGCGAGGTGCGCGGCGCCGTGACGCGCTTCGTTTTGTTGCGCCGGCCCAGCCCGCCACCGCCGGCCACCGGCAACGATCGCACCTCCCTCGTGGTGTTTGTCGATAACCAACCGGGGACGCTTCTCGCGGTGCTGGCCGAGTTGGCCAATCGTGGAATCAACCTGACGCGCCTGGAGTCTCGGCCCTCGCGGGTGAAAATGGGCGAATACTACTTTTTGCTCGACGCCGACGGCCACGTCAGCGAACCCGCGATGGCAGAAGCGATCTCGGCGTTGCACCGAAGGTCCGCGGGCCTGCGCTATTTAGGTTCTTATCAACGGGCGGTGGGTGCGGCGGGCCCGGTTCCGCCCTATGCCAGCACCGAAGCCTTCGCTGCTGCAACAGCTTTCGTCGCTAGCATCACAGCAGGGGAGACATCCTGATGAAGCTTATTCTGATTCGACACGGGGAAACGCCTGCCAACGTCGCGGGCGAGCTCGATACCGCGGTACCCGGTCCGGGGCTCACGGAGCGGGGGATGGAACAGGCCGCTGCGCTGGTGGATCGATTCCGCGGGGTCGACTTTGACGTCATTTACGCCTCCACGCACACGCGTGCCCAGCTAACGGCCGCCCCGCTGGCTGCTGACCGCGCCACTGAGGTGCTGATTCGGTCCGGTTTCCGGGAGTTTTCGGTGGGTGCCTTGGAGAAGCGGTCCGACCCGGAAGCCTTGAGCATCTTTATCGAAACCGTCAAGCGCTGGATCTTGGGTGATACCGAACTGTCGATGGCGGGTGGTGAATCTGCGGCCGACATCGTGCGCCGATTCGATGCGGAGATTGCTGAGGTCGCTGCCACTGGGGTGCAGACAGCCGTGATCGTGAGTCACGGTGGTGCGCTGCGCATTTGGGCGGCAGCGCGAGCGAATAATATCGACACCGATTTCGCGCTGGCGAACTATCTGGTCAACACCGCGGTCGTCATCCTCGAAGGTAATCCCCAACAGGGATGGCACTGCGCCTCCTGGGATTTAGCTCCAGAACACCACTAAAAATCTTGGTGATCTATCCTGACGGTCATGTCAGCATCCTCCATCAACCCGCGGGATCTGCGGGTCTCTGACGCCGAGCGTTCGCACGTCATGGCGATACTGGAAAAAGCAACTGGGCGGGGACTCCTCACCTTGAACGAGTACTCCGACCGGTCCGCTGCGGCTGTCACAGCAAAGACCAGGGCCGAACTGAACTCGGTGCTCGTCGATCTCCCGGGAATACTGGTCGCAGGCCGCGAGCTTCATCCGCCCACTTCGCCCTAGAGCCGAGCGGTCGGTGGATCACTGCGAGCCGATCAGTCGAGTTCGTCACTCCACGGCGGGTTGGCGCCAGCGCGGGAAACGGTGATGGCCGCCACACGGGAGGCGAACTCGAGCGCATCCTGAAGTCCTTGCCTCGTCAGCGATTCCAGGCGGCCGCCCAACTGTCCGGCCTGCGCCAGATAGTGCAAAAGCCCTCCGTGAAAGGAATCCCCCGCGCCGACGGTGTCCACGACGCTTCTTCCCGCAACCGGCACCCGGACGGTTTCACCGCGTAAGGAGGCAAAGGCTCCGTCGGCGCCGAGGCTGATCACCACGAGCACCACACCCTTGGCATGCAACAACTGAGCAGCTTCTTCGACGCTGGTACCGGGCCACAGGTCGATCAAATCGTCCTCCGAGAGGCGCACGATGTCGGCAAGCTTTGCCCAACCGTCGATTCGCGCGCGGTAGTGCTCGACCGGCACCAATAGCGTCCGGAGGTTGGGGTCAATCGATACCGTCAGGTTTTGGCGCTGTACTGCAAGGAGGTTTTCGATGACGGCGCCGGACGGCTGCAACGCTAACGCCAGCGTGCCCGTATGGATTGCCACTGGCTGCTCCGGTTGCGCACTGACTAGGGTTCCCAATTCGGCGGCGGTCCACGCCCAGTCCGCGGTGCCCGACACGTAGAACTCGTAGGACGCGGCGCCGTTGTCGTCCAACTTCGCGATTGCCAAGGTAGCCGGCTCGACAGCGGCGACCGACGCAGTGAGGTCCACGCCGGAATCTTCCAAATGCGCTTTACACAGCTGGCCGAGTGCGCCGGTAGAAATGCGGCCGGCGAACCGAGCGGTAGTGCCCAGCCGTGCCAGGGCTACGGCAAAGTTGGCAGGCCCACCGCCGGGGTGAACTGTCAAATGCGCTGCGCCGTCACGGATGCCGTCAGCCGGCAGGACCGCGTCGGCCACGATTTCGCCAACAACTGCAATGGTGGTCACGGATGCCCTCTTTCTTGGTCGTCAAGGTGGTTACCTTCTCCTGCGTCACAAACGTGCGGAGGCCACAGACATCGCACCCTTGCCCCGCTACCTGCTACCCCCAGCCGAGATCGTGCAGAGTGTCGTCATCGATCCCGAAGTGGTGCGCCACTTCATGGATGACGGTCGTGATGACTTGTTGCCGGGCAGCCTCGTAATCGGTGGCGCGGCTCAAAATGGGATCGCGGTAAATGGTGATGGTGTCGGGTAACTGGCCCGAGTAGTGGCTGTTGCGCATGGTCAAAGCAACCCCGTGATAGAGCCCGTAGAGGCTGCGTGTGGGGTGGTGCGGCTCGATCAACACCACGACGTTATCCATCGCCTCGGTGAACTTGACGGGGATCATGTCCAGTGCCTCGCTGACGAGATCGTCAAATTCCCAGTCTTCCAAATCCAGTGCCATACCGACCATGATGCCCGCTGTGGGCGGCGAGAGCGCTCAAGGTCACCCTGGGCGCGGCACTTCTCGCTTAGTAGTTACCCCTGGGTCGCAGATAGGCTGACCGGCGTGATTGATCTGCGCATCGTTCGTGACACCCCCGACATTGCCCGCACCTCCCAGGTGGCCCGCGGCGCCGATCCGGCCGTAGTCGACCGCCTGGTAGCTGCCGACGCGGCTCGCCGAGTTGCGGTCGCCGCCGCCGACGAGCTGCGCGCGGAACAAAAGGCGTTTGGCCGGACGGTCGGCAAAGCCACCCCCGCTGAGCGACCCGCGTTGCTGGTCCGCGGCAAGGACCTGGCCGCAAGCGTTGACGTTGCACAGGCGACGGAGACGGTAGCCAACGCGGAGCTGCTCGCTGCGCATAAGGCGATTCCGAACCTCATCTCGCCGGAGGCACCGCACGGCGGCGAGGAAGACTTCGTGCTCATCAAACATGTGGGAACGCCAGCCGAACCCGACTTCCCGATGCTGGACCATGCGGAGCTGGGCGAAAAACTTGGCGCTATCGACACCGTGCGAGGCGCAAAGGTTTCCGGCGCACGCTTTTACTTTCTGCGGGGGGTCGGAGCTCAGCTGCAACTGGCGATGCTGAATCTGGCTATCTCGCAGGCGCTCAAACACGGTTTCATCCCGATGATCCCGCCAGTTTTGGTAAAGCCAGAATCGATGGACGGCACCGGATTCCTCGGCGAACACAACGACGAGGTCTACCACTTGCCGTCCGACGACCTCTTCCTGGTCGGCACCTCCGAAGTGCCGATGGCGGCCTACCACTCCGGTGAAATTCTGGACCTGGGCGATGGTCCGATCCGGTATGCCGGCTGGTCCTCGTGTTTCCGCCGCGAAGCGGGTTCGTACGGCAAAGACACCAAAGGCATTCTGCGAGTGCACCAGTTCGAGAAGATTGAAATGTTCTCGTACTGCAGGCCGGAGGAGGCAGAGGCCGAACACCTCACGCTGCTGGCGATGGAAGAGGAAATGCTGGGGTTGATGGATGTGCCTTATCGCGTTATCGACGTAGCTGCTGGCGACCTCGGGACTTCGGCGGCTCGCAAATTTGATTGCGAAGCCTGGGTCCCCACGCAACAGGCGTACCGCGAGCTGACATCGACGTCGAACTGCACCACGTTCCAGGCCCGCAGGCTGAACGTGCGATACCGCGACGACGACGGCAAACCGCAGATCGCCGCAACATTGAACGGGACGCTAGCGACCACTCGCTGGCTGGTGGCGATCCTGGAGAACCATCAGCAGCGCGACGGTTCGGTCAAGGTCCCCGCCGCGTTGCAGCCATTCATGGGTGGCGTTGAGGTTATGGAACCGAAATAACCGACAGAGTCCAGCTGCGGCATACGCGCTGCACCGTTACCGCCGCGTTGCTGCCACCGGCGGGTCGGCTGACCACGGGAACGTGATCCACAGATTCGTTTCTCGCCAGGAATAGTCCGGCGCGATAATGGTTCGCGGTTTTGTATAGATGACGGCTGAGCGCGCTGCATCGGCATGCGGGCGCACCAGATCCATCACCAGCGCCAGAGTGCGGCCTGAGTCTGCGACGTCGTCGACGACCAACAACTTTTTATTCGCCAGCGCGTCCGTGTCGAGTAACGGCGCCAACACCAACGGGTCCGGGAGTGTCTGATCGATGTCGGAATAGAACTCCACATTCAGTGTTCCGGCTGCCTTGGTACCGAGCGCGCACGACAACGATCCGGCTGGTAGCAAACCGCCGCGGGCAATCGCGATCACAATGTCCGGAACGAAGCCGCTGTCGGCGATCATCTGGGCCAGCTCCCGCGAAGCGACGCCGAATCTCTCCCAGGTCAACACCTCCCGGGCCGGTGCCGGGGCGTGGTCGAACTCAGGGGTATCCATGCCGCGCTAACCTACCCGCGCCCGGCACCCTAGGCAGGCTCTGCTTCGCTGCCACGCCGGTGTAGGTAATCGCCACGGAAGTACAGCAACGGGTTCGTTGCGTCCTCGTCCGGGAAATCGGTGTCGAGATCGAGGACATCGGCGACCACGATGGTGTGGTCGCCGCCGTCGTATTCCGCACGCAGGGAGCAGTCGACCCACGCCAGAACTCCCGGCAGAATCGGGGAACCGGCTGGCCCGCTGATGTACTCAAGCCCGGCGAATTTGTTGCGTCCGTCACTGGAGCTGATCGCGAAGTTGTCGGAGAGTGCGTCATGGTCGGCGGTCAAAATATTGATGCAGAACCTGCCGATATCCCGGATCTGCGCCCACGTCCCCGAGGTGCGTGCGGGACAAATCGAGACCAGCGGCGGCGTGAGCGACACCGAAGCGAAGGTTTGACAGGTAAAGCCGATCGGTCCGTGGGGGCCCAGCGCCGTCACCACGGTGACGCCCGTACCGAAGTTGCCGAGCACGTCCTTCATCATCCGCGGGGTGACTCCGGAGTCCGTGGCGCGGCCCGTGGCGCGTGCGGCTTCTCTCATGATGGCCATTCTATGGACGGTGCGCACGGCACGCCGCCTTCTGTGACGCGTCTGTAAGGCTCGGGAACGCGGGCGCTGTTCCCGAGCCGGCGAAAACACCAGGATAATGAGGGGGTGAACGCTCAGCAGATGGTTGCCGCCCCCCGGATGGTTGTTTCAGACATGGATGGAACCCTTCTCGATGGCGCAGGCCTGGTATCGCCGCGCAACGCAGCCGCTTTGCGCAGGGCCGCCGACAGCGGCGCCCACGTCGTCATCGCCACCGGACGCCCCATCTGGTGGCTCAGCCCGGTCATCGACGCAGGGTTCACGGGAACCGCCGTGTGCATGAACGGCGCAGTGACGTACGACATCGCCGCGGGCGAGATCACCTCGTGTTCTCCGTTAGAAGTTGCCCCGATGCAGGATTTCGTTGCCAACCTGCATGCGCGTGAGGAGAAATTTGCGCTGGCCGTAGAGCGGATCGGCGTCGACCTGGATGCGTGCTGGGCGGAGCATCACTATGAGCACCCCTGGGAGGATGGTTTCTTTCAGCGCGGCCCCCGGGAGCACCTGTTGTCGCTGCCGGTGGCGAAGCTGTTGGTGCGTAGCGGAAATGACTCGGGTGGGTTGGCACATCACGCACGAGAGGCGGCGGGCGCCCAGGTGAGTGTCACGTTCTCCACTGATGACGGCTTGATCGAAGTAGCGGGACCCGGCGTCAATAAGGGAACCGCGCTGGACCGGCTGGCCAAGCAGTGGGGGATTGCTGCAGCCGACGTGGTGGCCTTCGGCGATATGCCCAACGATTTGGAAATGCTGAGCTGGGCCGGCCACGGCGTGGCGATGGCGAATGCACATGCAGACGTCGCCGCGATCGCCAACGAAATTACCGGTTTCCACCACGAGGATGGCGTCGCACTGGTGTTGGAGCGCTGGTTCTAGGCGTTCTGGAGCCTCCTCGTCGCGCTCGAATAGCAGGTTTCAGTGCCCGAGAAAGCGCCCAAAAAGCTTGGCAGCGCGCGACTCCCGGCCGCTTCTGGTCTCGCTCGCATCGGCGAATCGCATTACCTGCAGCCCCGCGTTGACGCCGATCCAGCGCAGCGGCTCTACTTCCCAGCGGGGGGACCGGTGCCCCACCCACGGCAGGGCAACGATCTCAGACTCGGCGCCGGTGATGAGATCCGCCAGGGTGCGCCCCGCGAGGTTGGTAGTCGACACCCCGTCGCCAACGTAGCCGCCAGCCCAACCGAGTCCGGTTTCGCGGTGCAAGCCGACGCTGGCGTTCCAATCGCGCGCTACTCCGAGTGCGCCACCCCAGGCGTGGCTGAAGCGCACGCCCTGCAGTACGGGGAAAAGGTCAATCAGGTTGCGCTGCAACAGGTTGAATACGCGGGGGTCCGTGTCGAACGATGACTTGGTACGGGAGTCGAAGTGGTATGGCGCGCCGCGGCCACCGAAGACCAACCGCCCGTCGCCGCTGCGCTGTCCGTAGGAAATGAGGTGTTGGTAATCGGTGAAGGTCGCCCGATCATGCAAACGGATGGATTCCCATTGCTGATCCGAGAGTGGTTCTGTTGCCACCACCAGGGAATAGATCGGCGCCACATCGCGTCGAGAACTTGGCAGCGAAGGCGTGTAGCCCTCGGTTG
Organism: Nakamurella antarctica; assembly: GCF_003860405.1. NCBI lineage: Bacteria > Bacillati > Actinomycetota > Actinomycetes > Nakamurellales > Nakamurellaceae > Nakamurella > Nakamurella antarctica. The sequence continues at coordinate 339,628 of NZ_CP034170.1, forward strand.
CCCGAATCACCACATCCGCACGTACCGTGCCCGCGTCGCAGACGGCAGCGTGGGGCGGGTGGAGCGAACACGGCTGCGTTCGTAGAGGGTGACGCCCAGTCTTTCTACGAGCTCGGCGAGCCCGCGGACCAACCGTGCTGGATCTAAGGCCGCGCAATGCGGCGTAAAGGCGCCGCCGAGAAGGTTAGTGGCGCCAATGATGTCGCTGGTTTCTCTGGAGCCCAGCAGCACCGTGTCCGTATCTCCCCACGAAGCGGCCTCGGCGACATCGGCCTGCGCCCGCGCCCACTGCGTACGCGAACGCGCCATGGACACGGTGCCGCCATAGGCGAATCCGCACTCCAAGCCTTCAGCTTCGATGACGCGGGCGATCTCGGCCACCGTTTCCCGCATGGCAGCGCGCATCTGCAGGGCGGCTGGGCGGCCATGGCTGCGCGCAATCTTGGCCGATGATGCGGGAAAGAGCTCCGAACACCAGCCGCCGTTGCGTCCGGACGCACCAAAGCCTGCGATCTCGGCTTCGAGGATCACAATCCGCAGGGCCGGATCGGCTTTGGCCAGGTAATAGGCCGTCCAGAGACCGGTGAACCCGGCTCCGATGATCACGACATCGGCGTCCCGGTCGCCGGGCAGGGCGGGTCGGGGATCCAGAGAATCCCCGACACCGTCGAGCCAGAGTGAGAGTTGTTGGTAACTCATGGCTTACAGCAGGGTCCACGCTTCGGTGAGAACGCTGCGCAGGATCTGCTCGATCTCGTCGAACTGTGTCTGGTCGCAGATCAGCGGCGGCGCAACCTGAATCACGGGGTCTCCCCGGTCGTCAGCGCGGCAGTAGAGACCGTTCTCGAAAAGGGCTTTGGACAGGAAACCGCGTAGCACCCGCTCGCTTTCGGCGTCGGTGAAGCTCTCCTTGGTTGCAGCGTCCTTGACCATTTCGATGCCGTAGAAGTAGCCGTCACCGCGGACGTTACCCACGATCGGCAGGTCCATCAGCTTCTCCAGCGTCATGCGGAACGGGTTCTCATTGCGCATGACGTTGCCCAACAGGTCTTCCCGGTCGAAGATGTCAAGGTTCGCCAGCGCCACGGCGCACGACACCGGGTGGCCACCGAAGGTGTATCCGTGACCGAACATCGCATCGCCCTTGCTGAAGGGCTCGAAGATTCGGTCGGAGATAATAGCGGCGCCCAGCGGCGAATAGCCCGAGGTCAAACCCTTGGCGCAGGTGATGATGTCAGGCTGGAAGTCGAACTTCTGGGCACCGAACATCGTGCCCAACCGACCAAAGGCACAGATGGTTTCGTCCGAGATGAGCAGCACGTCGTACTCGTCGCAGATTTCGCGCACCCGCTGGAAATAACCGGGGGGAGGCGGGAAGCACCCCCCCGCATTCTGTACCGGTTCGAGAAATACGCAGGCAACGGTGGACGGACCCTCAGCGAGGATGGCTTCTTCAATCCGGTTGGCTGCCCACTGGCCGAAGGCTTTTTCGTCATCGGCGAGGTGCTCGGGTGCCCGGTAGAAGTTGGTGTTGGGCACGCGGAAGGTTCCGGGAACGAGGGGCTCGAACGCCTCCTTGAAAGGCGGGATTCCGGTGATGGACAACGCGCCCTGGGTGGTGCCGTGGTAGGCGATAGCGCGCGAGATGACCTTGTGCTTATTGGGTTTGCCGGTCAGTTTGAAGAACTGCTTTGCCACCTTCCACGCCGTTTCCACTGATTCGGCGCCGCCGGTGGAGTAGAAGACCTTGTTCAAGTCGCCCGGGGCGAGGTCTGCAAGGCGGTCGGCCAATTCGATGGCGGCGGGGTGCGCGTACGACCAGATCGGGAAGAACGCCAACTTCTCCGCCTGCGCTGCCGCTGCCGCTGCGAGTTCCTTACGGCCGTGGCCTACCTGAACGGTGAAAAGGCCGGAAAGTGCGTCGAGGTACCGCTTTCCGTTGGTATCGAAGATGTAGGCACCTTCGCCGCGCTCGATAACGGGCACCGGTGCGTGGTCGTACGACGACATTCTGGTGAAGTGCATCCAGAGGTGGTCAGTTGCGTTACTCATCGTGTTCCCCATGTGTAGGTTTGCTTGGAAAGTTTCAGGTACACAAAGCTTTCGGTGCTTCGGATACCCGGAATGACGCGGATTCGTTCGTTCAGGAGGGCGAGCAGCTGATCGTCGTCTTCGCAGACAACCTCGGCGAGGATGTCGAACGAGCCGGCGGTCACCACCACGTAGTCGACCTCGTCCATGGCGCAGAGCATGTCCACGATCGGATTCAGGTTGCCCTCGGCTTTGATGCCGATCATCGCTTGGCGACTAAAGCCCACTTGCAATGGGTCGGTGACTGCGACAATCTGCACCATCCCTGAACCGATGAGCCGCTGGACCCGTTGCCGGACAGCAGCTTCGGACAATCCCACGGCCGCGCCAATGCTGGCGTAGGGACGCCGGCCATCTTCTTGGAGTTGCTCGATGATGGCCTTGGAAATGTCGTCGATTCCGGCGGTCGCCAACCGGGAGCGATCGACGATCGCCTTCGTGTCGGGGCCGCTATGTCTGGTGGACATCAATCGATCATGACAAGAGAATCGACAGATGGCAAGTGAATCAGTTGCGTTGTGGCTGATTTTCCACGAAAAACACCGCTGAATGGGATGCATACTGCCGCATGCCTTGCAGAATGCTTCAGGGCGAGCGGCCAGGGGTGTGGAAGCGTATTTCTCCCGGTAGGCCGGTGCGCTTGTGTAAACAACTGATGTTTTTCGTTGCCGTCGCGTGACAATCCGACGGAAACCCTTGCCCAAACCGGTAAAACAGTGCCACTATCACCATCAATCTAAACCTGTCCCGGGCCGCTTGGCGCCCGTCCGACAGCCGCAAGCGAACTTTGGGAGGCAACTCGTGACCCGACTTTTAGGCCGGGCGACATGACTGGCCCAGCCGGACTCACGCCCGCGTCCTCTCCCGGCGCTCGAATGATGTTCCGCCCGGGGCCACGACTGTCGCGCCGCCGATTTATGCAAACCTCGGCTCTGGGCGCCAGCGCCGCCTTCCTCGCCGCCTGTGGCATCAACCCGGCACGCCCTGGGCGGCTGACGGTGCCCGATCGGTCCGATATGGACAAGTTTGTGAACTGGTCCAATTGGCAGGGATACATGGACGTCGACGCCAATGATTCGTCGATCTTCCCGACGCTTGTGGGATTCCAAGACGAATACGGGATTACGGTCAACTACACCGAAGATGTCAACGACAACACCGAGTATTTTTCAAAGATCCACCCCCAGATCGCTGCCGGCCAGACCATTACCGCCGATTTGTTCGTCGTCACCGACTGGATGGCAGCCAAGCTCATTCAGCTGGAGTACGTGCAGGAGCTGGACCATGCCAACATCCCCAACTTGGCCAACCTCAACCCCGCCTTGCAAAAAGTGACCTTTGACCCGGGCCGCAAATACTCCGCGACGTGGCAGTCCGGGTTGGCCGGAATTGCCGTCAACCACGCGGTTGTCGGCAAGGACAAGACGGTTGAGTCCATGAACCAGCTGCTCACCGATCCATCCCTGGCTGGACGCATCACGCTGCTCAAGGAAATGCGGGACACCGTCGCATTGTGCCTGCAGGACTTGGGGTACGACGCCAGCGATTTCACCGACAGCCAATTCATGGAAGCGATCAACATGATCGGCGAGGCGGTAAACAGCGGCCAGGTTCGACAGTTCACGGGTAACGACTATGTCCCCAGCTTGGTGTCCGGTGACTTGGCCGCATGTGCCGCTTGGACGGGCGATGTTGTTGCGCTGCAGAACGACTCGGACGATTTCGAAATGGTGCTGCCCAAGGCGGGCTACCCGCTGTGGAGCGACAACTGCGTGATTCCTGCCGCTGCGGCGCATAAGAAGAACGCCGAGATGATCATCAATTACTACTACGAGCCCAGGGTCGCGGCGACCCTCTCGGAATACGTCAACTACATCACCCCGATTCCCACGGCAAAAGCATTTGCCGCTGAGGACGACCCAGCAATCGCAAACAATCAACTGATTTTCCCGGGCGATGAGATCCTCTCCAACGCGCACGTTTTCATGGCGCTGGACGGCGAAACCGACGCGCGGTATTCCAAGATCTTCGACAAACTTTCTGGGGCGTGATGAGAATGGCTGACATGACAAAAGACGATGCCACGGGTGGACTGTCTATCCGCGGGCTGCGGAAGAACTACGGGAATTTCAGCGCGGTAGACGGGATCGACCTCGAAGTCGAATCCGGTCGCTTCTACGCACTGCTCGGTCCATCGGGATGCGGCAAGACCACCACGCTGCGAATGGTTGCCGGGCTCGAGGATCCGGATCAGGGCGAAATTCGCATTGGCGACGTGGATGTTTCCAAGCTGCGCCCCTACCAGCGCCCAGTCAACACGGTATTCCAGAGTTACGCGCTGTTCCCGCACATGTCGATCTACGAAAACGTGGCCTTCGGTCTTCGTCGTAAAAAAGAGGACAATATCGACCGCCGGGTGAAAGAAATGCTGGAATTGGTGGATATGGGTCATCTCGCTCAGCGCAAGCCCACCCAGCTCTCCGGTGGTCAACAACAGCGGGTCGCCGTGGTTCGCGCTTTGGTGAATCGGCCCAAGATCTTGTTGCTGGACGAACCACTCGGGGCGCTTGATCTCAAGCTGCGCCGGCAGATGCAGCTGGAGCTCAAGCGCATCCAGCTGGAAGTCGGCATTACCTTCATTCACGTCACCCATGATCAGGAAGAGGCCATGACCATGGCCGATACGATCGCGGTGCTCAACAAGGGCAAGATCGAACAACTCGGCGCTCCGGTGGATCTTTACGAGAACCCCTCCACCGCTTTCGTAGCTGGCTTCCTCGGCCAGTCGAACCTGTTGAACGCAGTGGTTACTGAACGGCAGGGGGATGTGATCGTTCTCAATGTCGACGGTGTTCGCGTCTGTATGCCCGCATCCCGTGCACACGCCACCGGCAACGCCATGAGCGTCGGGGTGCGACCAGAAAAGATCCAGTTGGCCGAAATGGGAATGGCTCCGGTAGGCCACAACGTGATCGACGGCGAGATCGTGGACGCCTCCTTTATCGGTGTGTCGACCCAATACCTGGTGCGCACCGCAACGAACGATGAAATGACGGTCTTCAGCCAGAACACCGCAACGTTCCCCCGGCAGGTGGGCATGAAGGTCTGTATGCACTGGGATCCGGCGCACACCTTCGGCCTTGCCGCGGGTGCTCATGAAATCGCCGCTGCTGCGGAGATCGCATCATGATCAGGGCGGACCTTTCTGCCGCGGACGCCTTGGCGGGCACGCGATGACGGCGGCAGCTGCTGCGGTTGCGGAGACCTCGGGGCTCAGCACCCCGCCGCCACCGCCGGGCCCCCGCAGTAAAAAGTTGACTCCGCTGTTCCTTCTGCTGCCTGCAGCGCTAGCGATGCTGGTTTTCTTCGTCATCCCGATCATGACGCTAGCCTCGACATCGCTGATGCAGGGCAGCCTTTCCACCGGATTCCGGCAGACCTTCCGCTGGTCCAACTACGGCGAAATCCTCAGCGAGTACTACCCGCAATTCCTACGCTCTTTGTTGTACGCCAGCCTGGCCACACTGATGACGTTGTTGATCGCCTACCCGCTGGCCTACATGATCGCCTTCAAAGCGGGCCGCTTGCGAGCGGTGCTGCTCGTGCTGGTCATTGCCCCGTTCTTTACCAGCTTCCTAGTCCGCACCATTGCCTGGAAGCAGATCCTCGCCGACGACGGTGCCATCGTGCACTTCATGAATAACACCGGCTTGATGTGGCTGTTTGATCACCTCGGCTTGACTGAGGGACGCGTACTATCAACACCTTTCGGTGTGATCCTCGGCCTCACCTACAACTTCTTGCCGTTTATGGTGCTGCCGCTGTACGCGTCTTTGGAGAAGATCGACCGTTCGCTGCTGATGGCCTCCGGCGACCTATACGCCAACAGTTGGACCAGTTTCTGGAAGATCACCTGGCCGCTGTCGCTGCCCGGTGTGGTCAGCGGAACGCTGATGACCTTTATCCCCGCGGCCGGTGACTACGTGAACGCGGAATTGCTCGGTGGCCCGTCTACCACCATGGCGGGCAACGTGGTCAATAACCAAGTCCGAAACTTCCAATACCCCGCGTCGGCAGCGATGTCGGTCGTATTGATGTTGGCCATTGTCTTGCTGGTGGCCTTCTACGTGAAACGCTCTGGCACGGAGGAACTGGTCTGATGGTCCATCAAATGCTCGACACCACCCCGCCGGCCGCCCACAAGCCGAACCGCCCCACGGTGGGACGGTGGATCCGAGACCACCTCGTGGTGGTGTTCGGAATCTTGGCGCTGCTGTTCATGTTCGCGCCGATCGCCAACGTCGTCCGGTTTTCCTTCAACAAGCCCGAAGGAAAGATCAACCTCATTTGGAACCAGTTCTCCCTGGACGCCTGGAAGGACCCCTGCGGGGCCAGCGGCCTGTGCGATTCGCTCTGGACGTCCATCTGGATAGGCGTCGTCGCCACCGCTATCGCCACCGGCGTTGGCACCTTGGCTGCCTTCGGTATGTCCCGGCACCGTTTCCGTGGTCGGGGGCTCGCCAATGTTCTGGTGTTCCTACCCATGGCCACCCCTGAAGTTGTGGCGGGATCCTCGCTTCTGACTTTGTTCCTCAACTTGGGCGTACCCCTGGGAGCGGTGACCGTCGTCATCGCGCACGTCATGTTCTGTCTGTCGTTCGTCATTGTGACGGTGAAGGCCCGGCTTGCCGGAATGGACCCCACATTGGAACAGGCCGCGCAAGATTTGTATGCCGACCCCACTCAAACGTTCTGGCGGGTCACGTTTCCGCTGGTATTGCCCGGAATCGTTTCCGCGGCGATGTTGTCGTTCTCGCTGTCGTTCGACGACTTCATCATCACGAACTTCAACTCCGGCTCAACCGTCACCTTCCCGATGTACGTGTGGGGCGCCGCGCAGCGCGGGCTCGCGCCACAGGTCAACGTCGTCGGCACCGGTATGTTGGTCATTGCTCTCACAGTGGTCGTCATCGGCCGATTCGTATCTTCTAGGCGGGCGCGGTAGCGACAATGTCAGGATCACAACCTCATATCTTCAATCCAGCGCTGAACTACATCGGCGGCCGCAGGGTGGCCGGAGCGGGCGCGGCGTTTGCCGTGATCGACCCCTGCTCCGGCGCTTCGATTCTCGACTACCAACTGGCTACCGGTGGGCAGGCGGAGGAAGCGGTTCACTGTGCGCGGCAAGCATTCCGGCAGTGGTCGCGCACCACACCGGGGGAGCGCTCGGGCTTGATTCAAGCGCTGGCCCACAAGCTCACAGACAGGTCCGACGAGCTGGCAAGTGTTGAGTCGGCTCAGACCGGCAAGCCGCTGAAGCTGGCCAGCGGGTTTGACGTGCCTGGCACTATCGACAACGCCGCGTTCTTCGCTGGCGCCGCCCGGGTCCTTGAGGGCAGCGCAGCAGGCGAGTACTCGCCGGACCACACGTCGATGATTCGGCGCGAGCCCATCGGCGTCATCGGTTCGATCGCGCCGTGGAACTATCCGCTGCAAATGGCTGGCTGGAAAATACTGCCTGCCATTGCTGCGGGTAACACGATCGTGCTCAAACCATCTGAGATCACCCCGTTGACGGCTCTGCTGTTCGCCGAGGCCGCTTCGGAGGCCGGAATCCCGGATGGCGTCATCAATGTCGTCACCGGAACCGGCTTGGAAGTAGGAAATGCCCTCACCGGTAACAGGCAAGTCGACATGGTCTCCTTCACCGGCTCAACCGCTGTTGGCCGTCAAGTAATGGCAAGTTGCGCCGCTCGGGCGGCCAGGGTGCATCTGGAATTAGGCGGCAAGGCGCCGTTCGTGGTTTTCGCCGATGCGGACCTTGATGCGGCCGTCCACGGCGCCGTTGCGGGCTCGCTGATCAATACCGGCCAGGATTGCACCGCAGCCACCCGCGCGTACGTCCATGTGTCGTTACTCGAGGCGTTCACCGCCGGAGTTGCGGACCTGTTTGCATCGATTGTGCTTGGAGCCCCCGACGATTCGAACACCGACCTGGGTCCCCTTTCCAGTGCGCGGCACCGGGATCACGTTGCTGGGTTCGTCGCACGAGCGCGCGCCGACGGCGGACGCGTCTATGACGGTGGAGCGCTGCCAAGTGGTGAACTGGCTGGCGGATTCTGGCACCGGCCCACCTTGATCGCCGGCCTGCCGCAGTCCGCTGAAGCGGTGCAATCGGAGATCTTTGGACCGGTGTTGACCGTCATCGGATTCGATACCGATGATGAGGCGTTGGCGATGGCTAATGACAGCCCATTCGGTTTGGCTGCCTCCGCGTGGACCGGCGACGTTCACCGCGCGCTGCGAGCCAGCCGCGAAATCAACGCCGGTACGGTGTGGATAAACGACCACATTCCGATTTTCTCGGAGATGCCACACGGCGGGTTCGGCGCATCTGGCTTCGGGAAGGACATGAGTGTCTACTCCCTGCAGGAATACAGCCAGATCAAGCATGTCGCCATGGACCTGACAGGCACAGTGGAAAAAGACTGGCACCGTACAATTTTCAAGTCCCCTTCTTAGCGTAGAAAGTGAACTCCATGTTCCCCACCCCAGGGCCCAGCGCCTCAAGCCCCCAGGGCGCCAATGGCGATTCCGACGGCTGCTCCCTCAACACTGCGATGTGGGATGCCAAAACTGGCACCGTCGCAGAGACCTCCCGTAAAATTTTTGATTGGATAACCCACGCATGATAAAAAAAGCACGCACCCCAGCAACCTCACTCCATCAACAAGCCGTGCAGTCGCTGCGCGATGCCGAGCCCGTCTGTTACTGGCTCGATGATGTCGATTCCCCCGTTCAACGAGAGCGGTTGACGGAAGACAGAAAAACTGACCTAGCGGTGGTCGGGGCAGGTTACTCCGGCCTCTGGACCGCGCTGCTGGCAAAACAACGAGACCCGGAACGTGAAGTCACCGTTCTGGAAGGTCGCAATATCGGATGGGCCGCATCCGGGCGCAACGGCGGTTTCTGCTCCGCATCGCTCACCCACGGCCAAGCCAACGGGCTGGATTGGTACCCCAGAGATATGCCGAGGCTGGAACGTCTCGGTCGCGAAAACCTGGCCGGGATCGTCGACACCATCAAAGAGTTCAGTATCGATTGCAAGCTTGAGCAAACGGGCGAAATGCGGGTCGCAACCGAGGAGTACCAACTCGAAGATATCGAAGTGGACTACCGGCGAATGCTCGACTTCGGCGATGAGGCAGTGCTGCTTAACCAAGAAGAAACCAGGGCTCAAGCCAACTCGCCGACTTATCTCGGCGCCGTCTGGTCCAAAGACAAGACCGTGATGGTGGACCCGGCGCGACTGGCCTGGGGTTTGGCAGATGCCTGCGAGCAGCTTGGCGTCAAGATTTATGAGAACACGAACGTCGATGGGCTGTCCCGTGATGGCGACACCATGCAGTTGCACACCCATAACGGGATCATTTCAGCTGATCGAGTTGCGCTGGGCACCAACGCTTTTCCGTCGCTACTGAAGCGGGTACGGCCATTCGTTGTCCCGGTGTACGACTACTCGTTGACCACCGAACCGTTGACCGATGCGCAGCTGGCGTCCATCGGTTGGAACAACCGTCAGGGCATCGGCGATTCCGGCAACCAGTTTCACTACTACCGCCTCACCGAGGACAACTCCATCCTGTGGGGCGGATACGACGTGATCTACCACTACGGCGGCAAGATCGAAGAGAAGTACGACCAACGGCCAGCAACATTCGAGATCTTGGCAGAGCACTTCTTCGAAACTTTCCCCCAGCTTGAGGGCATTAAATTCAGCCACAGCTGGGGCGGCGTCATCGACACGTGTTCGCGGTTCTTCCCGTTCTACGGCACCGGCCACGGCGGCCGGGTGGCACACGCCACCGGTTTCACCGGACTCGGCGTGGGCGCGACCCGCTTCGGCGCGCAAGTGATGCTCGATTTGCTCGACGGAGCTGACACCGAACTCACCGTTCTCGACACGGTCCGCGGCAAGCCGGTCCCGTTCCCGCCAGAGCCGCTCCGGTCAGCCGTCATCGGCGTCACGAAGCGGTCTATCGCGCACGCGGATGCGAACGAGGGCAAGCGAAACTTGTGGTTGCGCTCGCTCGACCGGTTCGGCTTGGGTTTCGACTCCTAGCCCTGCTTGGCCCGCCCTCGGCGGGCGGCCGCGTCCTCTCCTACCTCGAAGACAAGGATCTGGTCGCCGCTGATGCGACGAGCGGGCTTTGCCTGTCTATCAGAGGCCACAAAACGGGCGTGAATCGGCGAATCGTTGCGCGTAAACGGGCAACTATTGCTATTCACACCTGCCAGCAGCCACTCTGATGGAAGAAAGTTGCTGTTCGAACGTTCACGAAGGTGTCGTCTTCTCGACGCCGAAAATGCTAGTGCGAGAGTGGAACACCATGGCGCGATACGGCGCAATGTACGGCCCCGATGTCACCTTCACAGGTGTACCCCGATGCGATCTGAGCGATCCGGCGAGTTACGCAGATGCCACCGCCGTGATCGTGGGCGCCCCCTACGACTCGGGAACCTCTTACCGGTCGGGCGCCCGGATGGGCCCGCTCGCGATTCGGACATGTGACTATTCGGAGCACACCGGATCTCGCCCACATATTGGTTTGCGGGTCGACCCACTTGCGGGCGTGATGGACGCGGGTGATATCGAGATGGCGCCGACCGAGACCATCCGGTCATTGAACAACTTGCAGAAGGCGATCCGTCAAATCGTTTCGCACGGGAAGCTCCCGATCATCCTCGGCGGCGACCACACCGTCGCCATGGCCGATATCACCGGCGCAGCAGAGCATTTCGGATTTGGCCGACTGTCTGTCATCCATTTTGACGCGCACGCCGACACCGGCGACATCCAGTTCGGATCCCTGTACGGCCACGGGCTGCCGATGCGGCGACTGATTGAATCCGGTGCCGTCCGCGGTGATAAATTCCTGCAGATCGGGTTGCGCGGCTACTGGCCCGAACCTCCCGAGCTCGCCTGGATGGCGCAGCAGGGTATGCGCGGCTACGAGATGGGCGAGATCCGCCGCCGCGGCCTCGACGACGTGCTCACCGAAGCCATGGAAATCGCCATGACGGACACCGACGGCGTGTTCCTCTCGGTCGACATCGACGTGGTGGACCCAGGAATGGCTCCCGGAACCGGGACCCCGGAGCCCGGCGGATTCACGGGCCGCGAACTGCTCGACGCCGTTCGCCGGATCGCGCGCGAAACCAACCTGGTCGGGATGGAGATCGTCGAAGTTGCACCGCCCTACGATCACTCCGATGTGACCGCGATTTTGGCCAATAGGGTTGTCCTGGAAACCCTCTCCGGGATTGCCCGCCGCAAACTGGATGCGGAAACCGGAACACATTTCGACGATACGATGCCGGTGCTTCAGGGACTCACGGACATAGCCGTACCGTCGGGCGACGGCAAAATTCGGGTGCTCATGGTCGGCGCCGGTGGCGTCGGTTCTGCCATTGTGGCCACAGCAGCGAAGCGGAATTACATCGAAGCCATGGTGGTCGCTGACTACGATCTCGACCGCGCGATTCACGCCGTCGAGGCAGCGGGCGACGGACGCTTCATCCCGGCGCAGGTCGACGCGACCGATTCGATGGCGGTCGAGGGACTCCTCAAGCGCTACCGCTGCGACCTTCTCCTCAACGCGACGGACCCGCGTTTCGTCATGCCGCTGTTTAATGCGGCCCTTGCCGGCGGAGCCCACTACATGGACATGGCGATGTCCATGTCGGTGCCCCACCCCACCGACCCGTACAACACCCCGGGCGTCAAGCTCGGCGACGAACAGTTCGCGGCCGAGGACGCGTGGAAGGCTGGCAACCAACTCGCCCTCGTCGGAATGGGCGTGGAGCCGGGACTTTCGGACGTTTTTGCTCGTTATGCCGCCGACCACCTGTTCAGTGAGATTGACGAAATCGGTGTCCGCGATGGTGGCAACCTCGTGGTGCAGGGGTACTCGTTTGCGCCCACCTTCTCGATCTGGACGACCATCGAGGAGTGCCTGAACCCGCCGGTCATTTACGAAAAAGATCGGGGCTGGTTTACGACCGAGCCCTTTTCCGAGCCCGAGATCTTCGAATTCCCCGAAGGCATTGGGCCGGTGGAGTGTGTGAACGTCGAGCACGAAGAAGTGCTGCTGATCCCGCGGTGGGTCGACGCAAAGCGCGTGACCTTCAAGTACGGACTCGGCGAGGAGTTCATCAACATGCTGAAGATGCAGCACACCCTCGGTATTGACTCCACCGTTGCGCTCAAGGTTGGCGACGTGATGGTGTCCCCGCGCGACGTGATCGCGGCACTCCTGCCGGACCCGGCCACTCTCGGAGACAAGATGGAAGGCAAAACCTGCGCCGGAACATGGGTGAAAGGCCTTGGCAAGGACGGCAATCCCCGCGAGGTGTACATCTATCACGTGGTCGACAACGAGTGGTCGATGGACGCATACAAGTCGCAAGCGGTGGTGTGGCAGACCGCGCTTTGCCCGGTGATCGCCATGGAATTACTTGCCACCGGTGTCTGGAGCGGCACCGGGGTTCTCGGACCGGAAGCCTTCGATTCGGTGCCATTCATGGAACTTCTCGTCGAGCACGGAGCGCCGTGGGGGATGCGGGAAGAGCAGGTATAGGAATTGGTCAGGTGAGGGCGGACGCCTCGATGTCGATACTCCATCGCAAAGGCTTGTCCGGCGAGACTATTGCTGCTCGCCCCTTGCCGATGGCCACTGCCAGCGAATCGAAGTAACCGAGACAGGGCTCAATGGCAATCACAGGTTCGCGGCTAATGGTGCAATTGTCGAACCACACGCCGAGGTACGGAACGGTTGCGTCCCACCGAAGTGTCAGAGCTTGCCCGCCGACGATGAGAGACGCTGAAGTCACGGTGTCGCGAGGATCCACGTAGACCTTGCGGGTCGCTCGCGGCGGCAACGAATCGATGGTCCAAAGTTCTTCCCGCGCCTCACAGGCATCTTCCACTCCCCCCGTCACGTCGAAAAGCCGAGTGGCTCCAGGAACCGCAACTTTCGTCCCCGGGGGAGCCGCGAATTGTGGGTGCGCAGCCCACAGAAAGGGAAGAACTTTCGAGGCGCTGACGGCGTAATCGAGGCGCAGGCCTTTCTCTGTTGCCGTCATGGAGCGCTCAAAGCGATACTGCAAGGAATGGCCCACAGCCACCACAGTGGCTCCGGAGCAACTGAACGTGGCGTCCCACAGATCGCCGTGGTCGGGGATCAGCGTTCCGTCGACCGTGCATTCCAGAATGGACGGCGCGCACTCATCCCACCCCGCCATTTCGGCTTCAACGAAAGACGGTGCCGGCCCAAGGATCTGATCAGGGTCGGCCTGCGCCAACCACTCGTAGCCTGCGCTGGCGAGGGAGGTGATCTTTGCGCCCCGATCGGGACCGAAAGTGGCGGTCAAGCCGCCGCCGCCCACCACCTCGACCGTCATCTCGTCGCCCGAGCTGCTTCAATGCTGGCAAGCAGACGAACGGTCGCTGCCGCAGGATCGGCAGCCTGGGAGAGCGCACTGCCAATGCCGACAGCCGCCGCGCCAGCGCGAATCCAATCGCCAGCGGTGTCCGGTTGAACGCCACCGGTGGGCACCGTCTGCAGATCGGGGAGTGCGGCGAGCACTTCCCGAAGTATCGACGGGGACCACAGTGAAGCGGGGAAGAGCTTGATCAGGGTGGCTCCCAGCTCGCGAGCGTGAACCGCCTCAGTGGGGGTGGTCGCCCCGGGCAGGACGGTCACGCCCGCGGCAAGGGATGCTCTGATCACTGCCTCGTTGACGATGGGCGACACGACGAACTGCGCGCCCGCATCAACAGCACGGTCCACATCAGATTCTGTCAGTGCGGTACCCACCCCGATCATGACCCCGGCAGGGGCATTGCGCGCCGCGTCGCGGATTACGTCGAGGGCCCCGGGGGTCACCAGTGAGACCTCGATAGCCCTCAGCCCAGCGACGATCAGGGTGGCAACAGTTTCAGCAGCGTCGCTGGCAGAGCTGGCGCGGACTATCGCGACAACGCCTTGGGCCCTGATGGTTTCGAGTGCGATCATCTATGCGCCTCCTTGAGTGTGTCCTGGACCTGCGCCCTCGTAGGGAGGCCTTCAATGTCGCCGCTGGCGCCTACCACCGGCGCAGCCACCGCGGATGCCCACTCCAGAGCGGCGCGGATCCCCGCACCGTCGAGGGTTGCCGCGATGAACCCGGCAGCGAACGCGTCGCCGGCGCCGACGGTGTCGACCACCGAGATCGCCCGTGACGGAGTGTGGTGGGTCAAGGCTCCGTCGGTGGCAACCGCGCCAGCAGCGCCAAGTTTGGTGACAACGATCCGACAACCTTGATTGACCAAGGCGGCGACCGCTGCGTCTTCGGTCGAACCAGCCATGAGAGCGAGCTCTGCCAAGTCGCCGATGGCGATATCGGCGTTGCCACGGACGCAGTCCAGCGCGCGGGTGAAGTCTGCCGCGGTTCCCAGGGTGAGCCGAAGGTTCGGGTCAACAATGACGAGCGCCCCGTTGCTGCGCGCCAGTTGCACCGTGCGTTCCACGGCCAACCGAGCCGATGCCGAACGCACCGCCGTAATCCCCGTGACGAAGACCGCTGCGACATCTGATGTCCACGCCTCGTCGATCATTTCCGGGCCAATCGAAGTTGCTGCGCTACCGGACCGCAGATGTACCGACTGACAAGGTCCACCCCTCGCCAGGTCGCGGACGATCACACCCGTCGGCTGCGGCACGCGGTGCGCTCGGACGTCGATACCGCATTCCCGCAAGGTGTTCTCGACTGCGTCTCCCAAAGCATCCGAGCCGACGGCAGTGACGAATCGCGCACGATTCCCGAGTCTTGCTGTTGCGGCGGCAACATTGGACTCGGAGCCGGCCACCGTTCGTCGATATGCTGAGGCGCTGTCGATGGTGCGAGAGTCAGTAGGCAGAAAGACGGCGAGCACCTCGCCGACCGTGAAAAGTAACGGACTGCTGCCTGTCACACTGCTGCCTGTCACACTGCTGCCTGTCACACTGCTGCCTGTCACACCGCTGCCTGTCACACCGCTGCCCAGGTGGACTGTCCGCCATCGACGACGATGGAGGCGCCCGTTATATACGAGGCCGCATCACTGGCGAGAAAAAGAATGACCGAAGCCACTTCCTCGGGACGTCCCAGCCGTCCCAGGCTAATAATGCTCGCTGCGAGCTCCCGGTCCGTTCCCTGTGCCGCGCTCCAAATCCGGGTCTCGATGGACCCGGGAATGACGCAGTTAACCCTCACCTCGGGTGCATAGTCGACCGACAGCTGCCGAGTGAGCGAGACGATGCCACCTTTGGCTGCCGCGTAGGCAGGCCTGCTAGGGCGGGCGGCGATGGCGTGAACGCTTGAAACGTTCACGATCGAGCCACCGTGCTTGACCAAGCCGGCGTGGAATGCGCGAACGGACCGGTAGATGGAAGTGAGGTTGACCGAGATTTGGCTCTCCCAGTCGGCTTCGGCAAGTTCGTGGGCGGCGCCCCACACTTGCTGGAATGCGTTATTCACAAGGACGGACGGCAGCCGGTTTTCCTTTTCGAGATCCGCGGCCAGTTTATGCCACGCCGCTGAATCGCCGACGTCGAGGCCGTGGAAGGTGGCGTGACCACCGGCGTCCGTGATCTGGTGCGCCACCACCTGCGCGGCACCCGGATCCACGTCGGTGACGACGACGTCCCGACCAGCTGCCCCAAACGCTAGCGCTGTCGAGGCGCCGATACCGTTGCCAGCGCCGGTGATCAACACCGAGCCGCCGCTCACGTCATCACCGCCGCAAGGAGTGCGAGCAGGGCCGGGCCCTGCCCCCATGGAACGACGAAACCTCTTGGTACTGAAGCATAGTGGCTGGGTTCGGTGGACGCGTAGACCGCTGCCGAGACTTCGCGGAGTTGAGCGTCCGCGTCGAGGGAAGCGAGAACGGCCTTCCGAGCTCGCTGCATCGGTTCTATCACCTCTACATCCTGCAGTACGCCCATCCGCACCGCCTGCGCGAGCGCTACGACCATAAAGGCCGCGGTGGAAAATTCGTTGCCGGAAAGTGAATCAGTGACCACCGCGTACCAATGCCCGTCGGATCGCTGCAACGCGATCATCTGCCGTAACAGGCGTTCCACGGACGTGGTGATGGCGAGTATTTCGGCATGCTTATCCGCAGGGTTTTCCCGCAGGGACTCAAGGACGTCCAGCATCCCGAGCATCGCCCAGCCCTGCCCGCGGCCCCACCCCGGGCCGAAAGTCTGCGGCTGTCCCCGCAGAGCAAAATGATCAAACAGCCCGGAATCGGTCTGTAGCAAGGCGATGTACCCCAAGGCTTGGTCAATGCCGGCATCCGTATAGCGGCTCTCTCCCGTAGCCAGGCCCAGTGCGACGAGAAATGGTGGGTCGAAATGCAGGCAGTCGACGAACACCCCCGGCGGCGGCGAAGCCAACAGCGCGGTCTGCTCGCCGTCGAGGGGGACCCCGCTGTAAGGACTGAGCAGCGGCGAGCTCTGCCACGTTTCGTACACACCGTTCAGAACCGGGCGGCTCATCAAGTAATCGGCCAGCTGTCGAAGCGCTGCTAGTAGTTGCGCGTCCTGGTAGCGAACTGCCAGGTGCGCGAGCGCCCGCCCCGGAGCGGTGCAATCGAGACGCACGAAGGGTTGCGCCCGTGTCGCCCAGGCTCTGCCCCAGCCGTGAGCAAACCGCGCCCACCTCTCATCGCCCAGCCTTTCGCTCGCAGTGACGAGCGCGTCGAAGGCGACCGAGTCGCCGAACCCCCACGTGGAGAACGCGAGATCGATGAGGCGGTCAGCCACTTCGGCGGCCAAAGCCGGAGAGTCGATGTGGTGTGCTGGGGCGCCAGCCCGGCGGGTGTCTGCCAACGCGGATGCAGCGTCGTCGGCGGCTACGTAACGGCCCGAGCCCCACGCAACGTCCTCTGGGGCGGTATCTGGTGCGGCGGCGCTCATGCGAAGGTCCATGCAGGAATACCGGCCCTGTCCTGGGTTCGCCGAATTTGTCCCGATGCCCGAAGGCGTTCGAGGTGACCTACGACCGGGAAGGCAAGCGCGCCTTCGGTTCCCGTATCGCCCAGGTCGATAACGAAGTGGTCAACGTCGCAATGCGACATCACCACGTGGCTGATGTCGGGGGGTTCCAGCCCCAATTCGGTAAGTGCGGGGAGTACGAACTCATCGACCATACCGTCGGTGCCACCATCGAAGTGCAGGGCCGATGCGCTCCCCACGACGAGATACATCGTCACAAAACGATCGCCGAGCGGGGCAATCACCCCATGAACTCCCGCCGCCAACGTGCTGAGCGACGGAAGATTCTCCGTCATCAGCGACCCTTGAACACCGGCGGGCGCTTCTCGGCGAACGCCGCACGACCCTCCGCCGCATCCTCAGTCATCATGAGATAGGCGAATGAGTCGTTCTCGGCCAGCAGGGCGACGTCGAGGGGCGCGTTTTGGGCAAGTCGCACCATGCTCTTGGTCTTTTCTACCGCGATCGGCGACATTCCGGCGATCGTCAGCGCCACTGCCATCGCGGTGTCGATAAGGTCAGAAAATGGCACGATCTGCTGTACGAGCCCGATTCGCAGGGCCTCGGCGCCGTCAATCCGATCCCCGGTGAGCAGTAGCCGGGAGGCGTAGCCCGGCCCAATGAGGTGAGTCAGGAGCTGTGTTTGGCCGGAACCGCCGTGCCAGCCCCATTTGATCTCGCCTGCTCCAAACGAGGCCTCGGGTGTCGCGATCCGGATGTCGGACGCGCACGCCATTTCGAGCCCGCCACCGATGCAATAGCCGTGGATCGCCGCCACCACCGGCTTGCGATTGAGCCACATGGCGCGCGCATAGTCGGTCCGCGCGTCGAATCGGTTGCGATAACTCCAGTTGTCCCCGTACTCGTCCAGGTCGGTGATGTCGCTACCGGCAGAGAACGCTCGGTCGCCAGCCCCGGAAAGCAGAATTACCCGGACATTCGCATCGTTGTTCAATGCGTGCACCAGATCGTTCATCTGGTGATCCATTGCCACCGTCATCGCGTTGAGCTTCTTTGGTCTATCGAGTACCACGTGCGCGATGTGTCCGTGGTGCTCTACGGTGATCGCGCCGTCGGTATGTCCGGCCATGAGGCTGTGTCCTTTATAGGGGTGGAGGGATCAGGTGGGCAGACCGACGGCGCGTTGGCCCGAGCGGCGCTGTTGGATGACGACAGCAATCACGAGCAGGGATCCCTTGGCAACGTTCTGCCAGAACGGGTTGACCCCGAGCACAGTCAGACCATTACTGAGGACGCCGAGCAGAACTACGGCGAGCACGGTGCCGACGATGGTGCCCTTGCCGCCCTGAAGTGCCGCGCCGCCGAGAGCCGCGGCAGTAATCGCCTCGAGCTCGAGGCCCTCGCTGCCGGAGATCGGCTGGCCGCTTCCGGTGCGTGCGGTGAGAAGGATGCCCGCAAGTCCCGCAACAGCTCCCACGGCGAGATAGACGCCGATGATGTAGCGGTTGATGTTGATGCCAGCCAAACGAGCAGCGGTGTCGTTGCCGCCGATGGCATAGATGTTTCGGCCGATATCGGTGTATTTGAGGACGAGACCCACAATGATGGCGATGACCACAAAGATGTAAATGAGGATCGGGATGCTGAACCACTCGCCCCGACCAAGTGCCTTGTAGACCGGGTCGCTGCTGGTGTAGCCCTGCGACTTACCACCGGAGACGATCTGCGCGAGCCCCTTGAAGGCGGCCAGGGTCGCCAGTGTTGCGATCACGGGGTTCACCCGCCCGTAGACGATGATCAAGCCGTTGGCGAGACCGCACAACATGCCGACGAAGATGGCTGACAGAATTCCGAGGAGCGATTGCGTGGTCGCGGTGAAGACCATCGCGCCCACCACCGAACACAGTCCTGTCATCGAGCCCACGGAAATATCAAGGGCGCCGAGAAGGATGACAAGGGTCTGCACTATCGCAAGGAGGCCGAAGACGGTGATGGCTGAGCCAATAGCGACGATATTTCTGAATCCGAAGAAGTTCGGGTTCTGGGCGCCGATCACCAGAATGAGGAGGATGAGGGCAATCAGCAAACTGACGTTCTGAACACCCACCCGCGCGAGAACGACGCGTAGTGGTGACGGGGAACCCGGGCCGCCGGGAGTTGGGTCGCTGATTTTCGACGCCGATTGGGTCGTGGACACGGGTGACTCCTTCATAGTGTTGCGGTTTCAGAGTGGGGCAGCGCCAGGCTCAACACGGCCTCTTCCGACGCTTGCGTGTGGTCGAGTTCGCCCACAATCCGGCCTCCCTGCATCACCAGAATTCGATCGGCAAGGCCGAGCACTTCTGGGAGCTCTGAGGAGATCACGAGGATGGCCATACCGTCATTGGCTAGCTGGTCGATGACGGCGTAGATCTCGGCTTTGGCGCCGACGTCCACGCCGCGGGTTGGTTCGTCAAGGATGAGCACTTTGGGTTTGCGGGCGAGCCAACGCCCCAAGACCACCTTCTGTTGGTTTCCTCCCGAGAGGTTGCCGACCTCGGTTTCGATATCGGGGGTCCTGACGCGCATGCGGTCCGCAAGCCCCTGAACTATCAACCGCTCTTGCGCGCGCTTCACGATCCGGAAGGACGTGATCCGGTCAAGGATGGACAGGCTGATGTTGTCTCGGACGCTGCGCTGCAGGAGTAGAGCCTGTGCCTTGCGTTCCTCCGGCACCAATCCGATGCCTGCCTGGATGGCGTCACGGGGGGACCGTAGAGACAGTTGTTTTCCCGCAACGCTCACCGAACCGCTCGCATGGGGAAGGTCGCCGATGATGGTGCGAGCCAATTCAGACCGCCCAGCCCCAATCAGCCCGGCTAGCGCGACGACCTCGCCGGCCCTGACGGTGAGGCTGGCGTTGTGCACGAGATCGTTGGTGAGGTCGTCCACGGCCAGGACCACTGCGCCGCCCGTCACTCGGCGTCGTTCGAAGAGCGACGAGAGTTCGCGGCCGACCATAAGGCGCACCAGTTCGGATTCGGATGTTTCTTTCAACATGCGCACGCCCGCTAGCTCGCCGTCGCGGAGAATTGCCACGCGGTCGGCGATTTCGAAGATTTCGTGCATGCGGTGCGAGACGTAAATGATCGCCACTCCATCGGTCCGCAACCGGCGGATCAACCGGAAAAGCGCATTTACTTCGTTCTCGGTGAGAGATGACGTCGGCTCGTCGAACGCGATGACCCGGGGGGAATCTACGAGTGCGCGCATGATTTCGACGATTTGTCGCTGCGCGGGCGAGAGCGTAGACCCCAACGCGTCGGCGTTGAGTACATCGGCAAACCCAAACTTCTCGAGTGCGCTGATCGCACGAGCCCGTAGGGTTGACGCCGAGAAAATACGCCCGCGATGCGGGAGGCTTCCGACAAAGATATTTTCGGCAACTGATACATCTTTGATAATTTCCGGTTCTTGGGCGATGACCCGAATGCCGCTTCGCCTGCCGTCGATGGCGGACTTGAAATTGGTGGGCTCACCATCCAAAAGGATCGTTCCTCCATCGGGGGTGTAATCGCCGCTGAGAATCTTCAGCAGGGTTGATTTTCCCGCCCCGTTTTCTCCCAGCAGCGCCAGCACTTCGCCGCTGTCGACGGCCAGATCGACCCCCCGCAGGGCCCTTGCCCCGGTAAATGTCTTTGTGAGGCCAGTGATCGAGATTGTTGTTGCCATATAGCGCGCCACTTTCTTGGGAACTTTGCCAGTGAGGGGGCGGGCGCTGCAGTGCTTAGCGCCCGCCCCCTCACTGGTCTGTTGATTAGCTGCAGGCCACTCCCGCGTCCTTGAAGGTCGCCGGATCGACGATCGTCGTATCCGCTGAGGTCTTTGCCGGCAGTTCAGTCCCGTTCCGTACCTTGTCCACCAGTACCTTCACAGCGGCCTTACCGACATCTCTGCCGCTGATGTACAGGGCCGCACGGTTCCCGGATTCCACACCTGCCACCCAGTCCTTGCACATCAGGTAGGCACCAAGCCCGATTCCCACAATGTTGTCGGCGGTGACCCCTGAGTTCTGAAGTGCGGTCACAGCTCCGGTCACTGACTCGTCGTTGCAGCCCCAGACAACCCAGTGATCCACACCGGGGTTGGCGGTAATGGCGGCCGAAGTCTTGTCCAGTGAGTCGATCTGCGTGGCGTCCGAACCGATCTTGATTACCGGTAGGTCAACCCCTGCGCCCTCTTTGAACTTGGCGAGTGCGCCTTCGTTGCGGTCTTCGCAGGTTTGAAGGTCTTCTTTGGAGACACGGATGATCTTCGTGTTGTCGGCGGTCCAGCCACTCTTTTCCTTGAAGAGCTTGGCTGCTTCCGTACCCACCTTCTCGCCCATAAGAGTGCCCTCAAAGCCGACGAACGCAGCAGGCTTGCCGGCAGCGTCGGAGATCGCGTCATCGCTGGCGATGATGGGGATACCCGCGTTGGTGGCGGCCTCAATTACCTGAGGGCCGATCTTCTGGTCGGGCACGACGATCGCGATGGCGTCAAACTTCTGCGCGATCACGGTGTCGAGCTCGCTGATGGCCTTGTTGGCGTCATCACCGACGTTGATGACAGTGACTTCGGCTCCGAGCTCGGCAGCGGCTGCCTTGGCGCCGGCTGCTTGGTCGATGAAGTACTGCTGGTCACCCTGCTTCTGGATGTAGGCGATCTTGACGGTCTTTCCGCTGGGGGCTGCGGCACTCGACTCGGCTGCGGAGCTGGTTTCAGCGGCGGCGCTTGAGCTGGTTGCGGAGCTCGCGGGGGCGCTGGACTCAGCGGCCGCGCTGGTTTCGGCGGCGGCGCTGGTGCTGGCTACCGGGCTGGCGCTGCTTGCAGCTGTGTCCGAGCTGGAGCCACAGCCGCTTGTTGCGAGCGCGAGCCCAACGATCCCGGCGGCGGCGATCCAACGCCTAGCGGGAGAGATTCGACGATGGTGCAGTGCCATGTTGCTCCTTTGCGACAAATGGATAGGTTGCCGAGGAGCTCACTATCACCCTCGATGCAACATTTGTAATATAAACACAGTTTTGAGGGGTGCGCTAGAGACAAATGGAGAAACTTTTAAGCTGCGCATGAGCCTCAGAGCGCGCGATCGCGGGCATCGAGGAGCGCCTTGGTGGAGGGCTTTTTGCTCAGAATTGACGCGATGTCTTCTGCGGCCCCTGCTACCAACTCCTGCATCCTCATCCGCGCGGTATCCGGATCCCGAGCCTGGATCGCCTCGAAGACCGCGCGGTGTTTGCGCAGAAATTCCGTGCTGCTCTCGTGGCGGATGACAAGGGAATTCCGCGCGTGCAGGGCGGGCTCCAGCACGACTTCGAATCGTTCCAGGAGTTCGTTGCCAGCTGCTGCCAGCACTGCGCGGTGGAAACGTAAGTCCGCCTCGACGTGCAGGTCACCCTCAACATCAAATTTCTCTTCCAGCTCGGCAAGTGCCTGGCTCATCCGCGTAAGTTGCTCGTCCGATCGGCGGACGGCGGCCATTTGGGCTGCCGCCGGCTCGATGACTTGGCGGACTTCGCCAAGTTCAAGTACCAGCAGAGGGTCAGGATCATCCTGGGAACGCCACACCATGACGTCATGATCAAGGAGCTGCCAGCGCGATCTTTCCGTCACGTAGGTGCCGAGCCGGGGCCGGGCATCAACGAGGCCCTTGGCTGTCAGCACCTTAAGCGCTTCACGCACCACTGTCCTGCTCACGCCGAAATCATGCAGCAACGCGTCAAGATCGATGGTTTCGCCCGGCACAAGGTCGCCGCGCATGATGCGAGAACCCACATAGTTCACGACTTGGCCGTGAAGCCCTCTGCCCGCGTAGGTGCTCACAGGCGAGAGCATACTGTCCGAGGGGCGATGGTGTGCATGTTCTTATGACAAATGAGGGCGGTGAATCTCGACAGCGCCGGACTGCAGTAGTCGATCAAGAACCTCATCGGTGTAGCCCAACTCGGCAAGGATTTCAGCGCTATCGGCCCCCAAGGCGGGCGCGCCCAGCCGGATGGAGGCGGGTGTCTCGGACAATGCAATAGGTGGCCGCAGGGTGCGAACACTCGTGCCGTTCGAACCCGGCTGTTCCACGAGCATCTGGGTAGCGAGCACATGGGGGTCGGCTTCAATGTCGGCGTAGTCGTACACCGGACCTGCCCACACCTTGTGGCGGTCGCACAGTTCGAGCCATTCCGCTGTCGTCTTGGTGACAAATTTGTTCCTGATGTGCGCGTACACCTGGTCTCTGTGCACGTGACCGTCGTTGTAGTGGGTGAGACTTCGGAGCCAGTTGTCGTCGAGGACTTCTCCCAGAACGGACAGGGGAGACATCGCCAGCGTCAACCAGCTGTCGCTGGTCCGGTAGACGCCGTACGGTGCGGGAATGGAGGCGTGCGCGCCGGGCTCCGCTGTTCGCACCGGCTGCCGGCGCGCATTGAGAAAGGTGACAAGCTCTTGGAGCTGCGCGTCAAGAACCACCGAGAACATGTCAATCTCCACGTGCTGACCGATGCCGATCACGTCCCGAGCGCGGAGGGCAGCCAAGATGCCGATGGCAGCGTGGTACCCCGTCATCACGTCGGCGGCCCACAATGCGCCGGGCTCCGGGTCGTCGCCTTCGCTGCCGACGGAGAACATCGAACCCGAGTAGCCCTGCACGATGAGGTCCTGACCTGGGCGGTCGCGGTAGGGCCCGTGTGGCCCATATCCGCTGATGGAGCAGTACACAAGCTGTGGATTGATAGCGTGAAGTCGGTCGTACCCCACGCCGAGTCGCTCGGCAGTTCCGTGGCGGAAGTTCTGAATGAATACATCGGACGTGGCGACGAGCGCGTCGATCACGGCCCCGGATTCGGGATTCTTGAGGTCAATTGCGAGGCTCCGCTTATTGCGATTCACCGCAAGGAATGTCGTCATCTCACCACCGAATCGGACATCGTCGAAGCCGTGCGTGCGGTTGAATTCGCCGCCGGCCGGTGATTCGAGCTTGATGACGTCAGCCCCTAAATCGCCAAGCCGCGTGGCTGCCAATGGCCCCGCAAGCATTTGGGTGGCGTCGAGGACACGGAGTCCATCGAGGGCGCCCGGCATCGATGCGGGTGAATTCATTGGCTATCCTTTCGAGAATAAGTAGTATTATCATACTAGGCACAGCTCTGAGACGATTTCAACCGTTAACAAAAAGAGGCCATGATGCGCATCGACCGACTCGAAACCTTCATGGTGGCTCCACGCTGGCTTTTTGTGCGCCTCGAAACCGACACCGGGGTCGTGGGGTGGGGTGAGCCAGTCGTCGAAGGTCGCGCCGAAACAGTGCGTACGGCGGTGCACCAGCTCGCCGAACTCGTCATCGGATCCGACGCCAGCCAGATTGAGGACCTGTGGCAACGGCTCACTAAAGGGTCGTTCTACCGAGGTGGGCCAATACTTTCCAGTGCGGTGGCGGGTATCGATCAGGCGCTGTGGGATATCGCTGGCAAGTCGTTGGGCGTGCCGGTGCATGTCCTCCTCGGCGGCGCAGTACGCGAATCCGTGCGCGTCTACGGGTGGGTGGGGGGTGATGAGCCAGCCGAGCTGACCGACAATATCTCTGCAAGCATCGACGCCGGACTTACTGCGGTGAAGCTCAATGCGAGCGGGAGACTCGGCCCGATCGCCACGCCAGCGGAGATCGACGCGATTATCGATCGCGCTGAACTTGCCCGTGACGTCCTTGGTCGCGACCGAGATTTCTCCCTTGATTTTCACGGCCGAATGACGAGCGCCAACACCAAGCGAGTGCTGCCACTTCTCGAACACAGTCGCCCCCTGTTCGTTGAGGAGCCCGTGCTGCCCGAGCAGGGTCACTTGCTGCGCGGGATAGTGGATGCGACATCGATACCGATTGCCACCGGCGAACGCCTCTTTAGCCGCCAGGAGTTTCTGCCGGTGCTGCAATCCGGAGTGGCAGTGGTGCAGCCTGACACCTCGCACGCTGGCGGCATCTCGGAAGTGCGGCGCATTGCGGCGCTCGCGGAGACCTTTGGCGCGAGCCTTGCGCCGCACTGTCCGCTGGGTCCGTTGTCGCTTGCCGCCAGCCTCCAAGTCGCCTTTGCGACGCCAAACTTCCTCATCCAAGAGCAGAGCATTGGCATCCACTACAACGAAGACGCCGAGCTACTGGACTACGTACTTGACCGGTCCGTTTTCGCGTTCACCAGTGGCTCCATCAAACGCCCGGTCGGCCCCGGGCTGGGAGTTGAAATAGACGAGGTTGCCGTGCGTGCCGCGGACCAAGTGGGCCACGCGTGGCGTTCACCGATCTGGCGACATGAGGATGGTTCGTTCGCCGAATGGTGATGGGCGTTTAGAGGTACTGCCCTGTTCCGAGGCTGGACCCGGCCTCTACGTCACTCGAACCTTGGCCAGCGGGTAATGCTGGTCGCCGCGCTTGTTCCAATTGCATGCGGGCTGCCCCTTGCTGCGCAAACAATGCCGTCTGCAACCCATGGAAAACGCCCTCCAGCCAGCCAACCAGCTGGGCTTGCGCGATCCGGAGCTCGCTGTCGGTAGGAACGGCGTCATCGCTGAACGGCAGGGCGAGCCGGTCGAGCTCCGCAGCGAGGTCCGGCGTGAGCCCGGACTTCAGTTCGAGGATAGATAGCGCATGCGTCCGCATCAATCGAACCCGACTTGCCTCGTCGAGGGGGGCAGCGCGGACCTCCTCCAACAGCTGCTTGATCATCGTCCCGATCCGCATCACCTTGGCGGGTTCGCCAATGGCGTCGGTGGGGTCAAGACCCTCGGGATCCTGGGTCAACGCACTTCTTGGCGCTGCGGGATCTATCGGCTGTCCGTCCGGGCCGATCACGAGGACGCCGTGATTTTCACCGTCGTTTTGGGGCCCGTTATTGGGAGAGTCGTTATTGGGAGAGCCGATATCCATGGACCCATTGTGCCCAAGCTGCTTCGTCATGGGAATTCCTACTCCTACACATTCACCACTGCGGAGCTCCCGGAACGGTCAAGATTAACTTTCCGCCGGGGGCCGAAACAGATTCCAGCAGCGCGTGGGCATCGGCAGCGTTCGGAAGCTCCATCACGGCTCCGACTTGGGCCATTATCCGGCCATCTTCGATCATCGGCAAAAGATACTCACCTACTTCGGCAACAACTTCGGCCTTGGATCCGTGACCGGTTGCCGCGCGGGAGCGCAGCGCGGTCGCCGCGATGGACGCCCGCTTGCGCAGCAGGTCGTTCAGATTGACCTCTGCTGTGGCGCCGCCCTGCAAACCGATCACCACTAGCCGACCGCCTTCGGCAAGAGCGTCGATGTTGCGCTGCAGGTATTGGGCGCCGATGACGTCGAGAATGATGTCCGCGCCGCCGTTTTCGCGCATGACAGGGACAAAATCTTCTGTGCGGTAGTTGATTCCGATGTCTGCGCCCAGTTGTAAGCACCGCGCCACCTTGGCATCAGAGCCCGCGGTAAAGGCCGTTCGGAGTCCCAGCGCATGTGCGACTTGGATGGCCATGGTGCCGATTCCGCCTGCGCCACCGTGGATCAGCACCAACTCACCCGGGGCCGCGCGGGCGGTCATCACCAGGTTGGACCACACGGTGCAGGCTGCTTCCATCAACCCGGCGCACTCCACGGCAGTCCAACTGCTCGGTACCGGCAGCACGTGCGACGGCGAGACGGCGACCTTGGTGGCATAGCCGCCACCGCTGAGCAATGCGCAGACCCGCTGGCCGATCTCGAATTGTGCGGCTCGGGCGAAGGGGAGTGCGCCGCCGGCGTCCACGGCAAGGTTGCCTGGAATTGTTGGTTCCTCTTGCGCGACGGACCGCTGCCCGATAGCGATCACGGTGCCGCTGCACTCCAGGCCAAGGATGTCACTGGCTCCGGGCGGAGGCGGATAGAAGCCTTTGCGCTGCAGCGTGTCTGCGCGGTTAACCCCGACCGCGCTGACTTCGATGAGGAGCTCGCCCGGTCCGAGCTCGGGATCAGGAACCTCGTGCCACTCCAGCTGCTCCGGCCCGCCAGCCGATGTCACAACGATGGCGTACATAGTGTGCTCCTTATGCCTTGGTGTGGTTCAGGTTTCGGTCTTGCCGGCTACCCCAAGTTGCTGGCGCCGAAGGTGTCGCAGGTGGCCGGGCTGCCCGTGGTGTAACCCGTCATGAACCATTTCTCGCGTTGTTTCGAGCTGCCATGGGTGAAGGAGGATTCGTCGACGGTGCCGCTGCCCAGTGTTGATTGGATGTAGTCGTCGCCAATTTTTGCCGCTGCGTCGAGGGCGCCATTGATATCGGTTTGGTTGACATCCGCGATGAGAATTTGACCGTCGGCGCCCGGCACCGTCGTCGCGTGGTTGGCCCACGCGCCGGCGTAGCAATCGGCTTGGAGTTCCAATCGCACTGATCCGGACTCGGGTCCAGCGGCTGAGCCCACTTTGTTAGACGTGCCCAGCAGGTTCTGGACGTGATGGCCGTATTCGTGGGCGAGGACGTAAGCCTGGGTAAAGATCAGATCGTTGGCTTTGAAGTCGGTTTTCAGGGTGGTGAAAAACGAGAGATCGACATAGACCAATTGATCTGCGGGGCAGTAAAACGGACCGGTGCTGGAGCTGGCATTTCCACAACCCGTGCTGACCTGGCCGGTGAACCACACGGAGTCCGTCTCTTGATAGGTCGTTCCGGATGCCGCGAGTTGGTCGGTCCAGTAGCCCTGCACCGAGTTGATGATGGCCACCAGTGCGCAATCGGAGTTGGTGTTGGCGTCGGCTCCGGTAGTGCATTCTTTTTGCAGAGTCTTGGTGTCAGCTTGGGCATTGCTGGAATTGCCACCAGCCAAGAGTTGGTTGAGCAACCCACCAGCGCCGCCGCCGCTATTGCCAGTGACAAGTGTGTAGATCACGACGCCGATGACGACGAGCACACCGATCCCGCCCCCGCCCTTGGCCAGCCCCCCGAGCCCGCCGCCCGATCTTTGGTTCCCGGAGCTGCCGCCGAACATGGAGCCGAGGCCACCTGAACCGGTACCGGATCCGCCCCCGCCGCGCTGGTCGCGAACCTGCGACGTGTCCAGCCGAGCCTTATCGTTGAACCTCATGAGCAGTTGTCCTTGTTTTCAGTGGTGGCCGCTACGAGGGGGTAGCTGCTAGGGGAGCAGGCGGGGTAACGGAGGATGAAACTACGCCCTCGAGGCTCGAGGGATTCACTGCAGAGTAGGTCACCACTCGCCCGAGACATCAAACACCTGACACCCTGTACGGACATCCAACAGCCAGAATGAAGTGCCCGTGTTGCCCGGTGGGCAATTTTGCGCAGTGGGCAATGTTCTCCGCTACTCTCGGCATTGTGTTCACCGACCAACCAGTTCGCGCTCATCTCGCCGACACCAAGCCCTTCAGTGGTTTGCGGGCGCGCAAGAAAGACGCCACGCGCCGAGAGCTCGCCGAAATTGCCGTAAAACTCACCGTCCAGCGCGGCTATGACGGTTTCACCATCGCCGAGCTCGCTGATGCGGCAGGGGTGTCCCGGCGAACGTTCTCCAATTACTTCGCCAGCAAAGCCGAATGCGTGGCCGCCATTCAGGATGAACAAGTAGACCGCACCTTGTCCTACATGAGGCTCGCCGACCCTTCGATCCCCCTCCACGAAATCCTTCGCACGCTGGTCTCGATGATCGCCGACGACGTCACCGAAGAGTTCGGCACTTTCTTCCAAATTGCTTCCACAGAGATGGAAGTCAAGATGCAGTTGATGTTTCAGCACGATCAGATTGTGATCTCGATTGCCGAGGTAATCGCGGGCCGGTTGGGTCTGGCGTCCAATGATGTGGTGGCGCACGCCATTGCCGGTTTTAGCATGACGGCCTGCCAGGTCAGCATCGACACGTGGCTGGCAGCTGGCCGCCCCGGTGGCCGACCCACGCTCTACGCCTCGCTGGAGCGTGCCTTCGGCATTTTGGATCTGAGTGCGTTGGAAGTGTTGCGCCGCACCAATCCTGGATAGGGACCACCAGAGCTTTCGCGGTCCGTTCGTCGTCCCCCACAGTCGTTATTCTCAGGAGTTTTCATGGCCTCCCTGCTCTACCGCCTCGGCAAGTTTGCTTCCCACCGACGCTGGGCGGTGCTTATCGTATGGGTCGTGCTGCTGCTTGCCGCAGCGGGTGCTGCATTCTTGCCGGATCGGCCCCCGCTGGGTGAGTCGATCAAGATCCCTGGAACGGCTGCGCAAACCGCCATCGACGAGTTGTCCGAGCGGATCCCGACCTCTGGGGGATCGACGGGACGGATGGTCTTCGCTGCGCCCGAAGGCAAGAAGCTCACAGACCCCGAGTACGCCGCCGCGATCGGCACCGCGATTGATGCGGTGTCCAAGGTGCCTGGGGTGGAAGCGGTCGTCAATCCATTGACGGGGCAAGCCACTTTGGCCGGCGGGATTCCCGCGCCGAGCAACCCTAAAGCCACCCCGGTGCTGGCCCCGCCGAGCCTGCGCGTGGGATTCGCGACGGTGCAATTGAAGGGGCAGATCACAGCCATCCCCGCCGAAGCGCAGGCTTCCCTGGCGGAAATCGCTGGCACCGCAAGGGCTAGCGGCCTCCAGGTCGAGCTCAGCGGCGCGGCAGTCAAGCAAACTCCGGCCATTGGATCCACCGAGGGCCTCGGCGTGATCGTGGCGCTGATCGTTCTGTTGATCACCTTCGGATCGATGGTGGCGGCGGGTCTGCCGTTGCTGACGGCAATTCTCGGTATCGGAATCGGCGTATCGCTGACCACCATTGCGTCCAGTTGGGTCGAAATGACCTCCACTGCGCCCATTCTCGCGCTGATGCTGGGGCTTGCGGTCGGCATCGACTACGCGCTCTTTATCGTTTCCCGACACCGCAAGCAGATGGCCGCCGGGATGAGCGTGAACGAGTCCATCGGTCGGGCAACAGGAACTGCTGGCTCAGCGGTGGTCTTCGCTGGCCTGACGGTCGTCATCGCGCTCGCGGCGCTGACCGTCGTCGGGATCCCCTTCCTCTCGGTGATGGGCGTTGCGGCAGCAGGCACTGTGGCGATTGCGGTACTGATTGCCATCACGCTGCTGCCGGCTCTACTTTCTTTTGCCGGGGCGAGGATTCTGGGGCGCAAGGGCCGCGCGGCGTTGGCATCTACCGTTGTTTCGGACTCCGGAGCGCGCACGGTAGTGGCAGCAGAGGGCGAAGATAAAAAGCGCGGTAACCGCTGGGGCGCTCTTGTCACCAAATATCCCATTCCGGTGCTGTTGGTGGGCATCCTCGGGCTCCTCGTCATGGCTATTCCGACCACCAAATTGCATCTGTCCCTGCCGGACGACGGCGTCAAATCCCTGGACGCAACTAACCGCAAGGCCTATGACCTGTTGGCCGACAATTTTGGTCCAGGATTCAACGGCCCGTTAATCATCACGGTGGCTGTGGACGACGCAGCCAAGGGACAGCAAGCGCTCGGCACAGTCCTGACCGATCTCACTGCCATCCCAGATGTTCAAAACGCCGCGGTAGCAGGGGCTTCAGTCGACAAAACCTTTTACGCCATCTCTGTGGTGCCGCAATCGGGGCCGTCCGACTCGGCGACTGAAGATTTGGTGCACAACATCCGCGACCAAGCCGTGGGATGGGGGCAAGCAACCGGCAGTCGGATCGCAGTGACGGGCCAGACCGCCGTGGTCATTGACGTCTCGGAGAAGTTGGCTGCGGCACTGCCCGTGTATCTGATCATCGTGATCGGCTTGGCGTTGGTGCTGCTGATGCTGGTCTTCCGTTCGATAGTGGTGCCGATCAAAGCGGCACTCGGGTTCCTGTTGTCCATCGCTGCGGCCTTCGGCTCCGTGGTGGCCATCTATCAATGGGGATGGTTCGGGCTGATCGAAACGCCTGCGCCCATTGTGGCGTTCCTGCCGATCCTTTTGACCGGTGTGCTTTTTGGTCTCGCCATGGACTATGAGGTTTTCTTGGTGTCCGGCATGCGGGAGTCGTTCGTCCACGGGGGCGATGCGAAACAGGCTGTGCGGTCAGGCTTTACCCATGGCGCCCGGGTGGTGACGGCGGCGGCGATCATTATGACGAGCGTTTTCGCTGGCTTCATCTTGGCCCCTGACACCATCATCGCGTCCATCGGATTTGCGCTTGGATTCGGCGTGCTCATCGATGCGTTTGTGGTGCGGATGACTTTGGTGCCGGCTGCGATGACATTGCTCGGTAATGCCGCCTGGTATCTGCCGAAGTGGCTGCAGAAGTCGCTCCCGAATGTTGATATCGAGGGCGAAAAGTTGCTGACCATTTTGGCTGAGGACCACGACGCCTCCGCGCCTGAGGTTCGGGTGCCCGATGTGAACCGTGGAAAGCACGCCAAACTCTGAGGTGAGGGCAGATGCTGGTGCGTGTGAGCGCGACGTTTTCGCCTCCGAGCGTTGTTGTTTTCTAACCTGACTTGGACTTACCATTGATCGCTATCCAGGGACTTTTCGGAGAGGCACAAAACTCGTCGACCTCCTGCATTCCGGCGAAAATCCTGTCTGCGCCAGCTAAGCGCAACTCGTTCTCGTCGTCTGACCCAGTCAACACTGCCGCACCGAACAGTCCTGCCGTAGCGGCAGCTTTCATATCCGGGGCCGTATCTCCGATGAGCAGGCCCTTTCCCCGCACGGCGGGGAACGGGAGGCCAGTGAGGGCAGCTTTGACAAGGTCGGCTCGGTCCGCATGCAGATCTCCGAACCCCAGATGGGCATCGAAACAGAAACCGTGAGCCAGCCCCACGGCAGCTAGCTTCGCGCTTGCCACCATCGAGATATTCCCGGTGGAGAGCACCCTTGGAATCTGGTGGCTGTCGAGCACTCGCAAGAAACTTTCGACCCCGGGAAGTATTTTTCCAGGTGAAATGGTTCCGGATTGAATGCTCTCTCGATAGTCATTGCCGTACTCGGCCACGAGATCTGCCAGACTAATGTGGTGGTTGCCATTCTGCGACTCTACCGGCATCAATAGTCGCAACAGTTGGGCATCTATCATCCCGGCAATGCTCCGCCCATTCAGCGTGGGCTTTTCGTGCTGAATTTCGATCTGCACGTTGATTCCAAGGCTTTTGTTAGCTGTTCGCATGAGGACCCGAAGATGGTCACTGGATCCGGCCATCAAGGTGCCGTCGATGTCGAAAAGCACAAAATCCGGGAACGTCATCCTGAGCGCCGATTCACGATCGCGTCACTGGGAAGGGCTGCTAGATCGCCAAATCGGTCTCTCATTTGTTCGTAGCAGGCAACCGTGGACCAGAACTGTTGTGAAACTCCTGCTAGCCAATCAGGGTCATGAACCCAGTTTTCGGTCGAGCTCCCCACCGCCCTGCTCTTGCGAATGTGTTCTTGCAGCAGTTCCATCGCGTTCGTCAACTGCCGCAAGTCGCCCAGATCGTGGGAAGTCGAGTTCGATGTGAGCATTACGGGCGCCCATTTGGCGGTGGCCTCTTGAAGGCTGCGGCGCATGGTGGCTACATCTCTGAAGAGTTCCTGGATGTAGGCAGGATCGACCAACAGCTTTTCTAGTGTGGTTTTGAGAAGGGCCCGATTTTGAAGCTTCCAGGAGCCCGTTGCTTCGTTGAAGGTGGGGCTAATCCCATTGTTGCGAAGACGAGCACGGATGCGGTCGACCTCATTTCGATCGAATCCAGGAATACCGAGACCGAAAAGGTCCGGTCCATTAAGCGGCGCAAGTAAGACCCGCCCTGCGTCATTCGCGTATTGAGCCAGGCTCCGGTAGGCGACCGTCAATATGGGAGCAAGCTTGGCCGCCTCTCGCTGTTTGAGGGCCCCTTCCAAAAGCAAACCAAGGGCGATAAAGGTAATGAGGGCCGAGGCGGCGCCAGCGGTCATTGGATGGCTCGACCACCATCCTGCACCCGGTGCTAAAAAGTCCAGACTCACGAGGAAGGCGGTGAGAGCGGCCACTCCGAGAAATGGCAGAATTTTTCGGGTTGTGATCAGCATTTGGGCAGGTTACCTGACCGCGCTGCCGCCGGTGTTCTTACGAAGTGCCAGCTGGCCCGCCGGGTAGTGAAGCAGAGCGTTGGTCCGTTGTTGTCCCTGGCGGTAAGCTCCGACACGGAGGCGTGTCCGAGCGGCCGAAGGAAGCCGCCTTGAAAGCGGCCAGGTGTCAAAAGCCTCGCAGGTTCAAATCCTGTCGCCTCCGCCATGCGCCCGCCGGTGAACAACCGGCGGGCGTTTTGCGTGCCCCATCGGCGTGCCACATCGGCGTGCCCCATCGGCGTGCCCCATCGGCGTATCCGCGGGGCGGGCGCAAAGACAGCCCTGGCCCGGCATGTTCGAACACGAGCCCATGCGTTAAGGCGCCGACCTTGCGAGCGGGGGGCCGTTATGCCTGTGGAAGTCCTTCCAGAATTTTGCTAACCCGTGTGGGTAGGTCGCCAATTACCAGCATCTGGGTGAGTCCGGTAGGTGTGACGGTGAACTTGAAAACGACCTGATGGTCGCGACGATTGCTCAGTAAGAACGCCCACACACTGATCAGCAGCATCAACATGCCATTTTCGGGACGGCGCGCCATGACGAGTTCGTCGGGCGAATCCGCGGTGATGCGATATCCGGATCTGCGCAGCGTATCCGCGACGGATGACACGACCCATGCTCGGACGTCGGCACGCTCACGCGTGGTAGTCCACGTGAAGTTAATGGGTGCGATCACAGCAGTACATCCTTCCCCCTGGTAGTCACCCGCCAAGGCGGGCGGACCCTGCACAGTTAAGCACTACCCAGATGCTCCGCTTCTTCGAGGATGCACCAGCTGCGGATGGATTTTGAACCAATGCGGGTGGATTCTGAACCAAGAAGTGGAGCGACTACCCGTCGCAGCATCGCGCGACAACCGAGGCATCGGTAGGCGGCGTCAAGGATCTCGGTGCTACGCAATGCCTGGAGGTTCGCGTCCTAGGATGACACGCGTGACGTGGACCGAAATTGTGCTGATTTTCCTCGCTGGTATCGGCGCCGGGACCATCAACACCATCGTCGGGTCCGGCACACTCATCACCTTCCCCACCTTGCTGGCGTTTGGGCTGCCGCCGGTCACCGCAACCATGAGCAACGCGGTGGGCCTGGTTCCGGGCAATATCTCGGGCACGTGGGGGTACCGGCGCGAGCTCGCGGGTCAGTGGCGCAGGCTCCGTTGGCAGCTTCCGGCCTCCCTACTGGGGGCGCTGCTGGGAGCATGGCTGCTGCTGCACCTGCCAGCTAATGCGTTCGAATCCATTGTTCCGGTGCTGTTGGTGCTGGCGCTGTTATTGGTGATCTTCCAGACTCGCATCCAGCGCTGGGTGCGGGCCCGTTCGGAGAAAGCCGGCCGGGATCACGAAATCATCAGCCGTCAGCGCATGGTGCTGCTCGTGAGCGCCACATTTTTGACAGGGATCTACGGGGGGTACTTCGCTGCGGCTCAAGGGATCATGCTGATGGGGCTGATGGGGGCGCTTCTCCCCGACAAGCTGCAGAATCTCAACGCCGCGAAAAACGTACTTACGCTCCTGGTCAATGCAGTTTCTGCGTTGACTTACACCCTGGTTGCTTTTGACAGAATCAATTGGGGTGCAGCGGGTCTCATTGCAGTGGGATCGCTGATCGGTGGTTTCCTCGGAGCGGGTGTGGGCCGCCGACTCTCTCCCGTGGTGCTGCGTTGCATCATCGTTGCGCTTGGTAGCTTCGCTATCGTCAGGATCCTGCTCTGAATTTCCTGATCTGAATTTCCACGGTGACGGACGGGAGTTCTGAGTGGCTTTCGCTCGGCCACAACTCCAGTGCTTCGCCAACACCTCAGCGCGGGAAGCTCGCTGCCGCCGACAGGAAAGCGTCGTTTTCGTGCGGACGAGAAATGGTGATGCGAACTCCGCCCGCATCCGCGTCGTTGAATGCCCGCACGATCACGTTTGCTGCCACCTCGCAGTGTTGGGCAAAGGCCGCAGACTGATCTCGAAGCGGCAGCCACACGAAGTTGGCTTGGGACTCAGGGACCGAATATCCCAGCTCGAGTAGCTGAGCTCGAACCCGGGCCCGCTCGAGAACCACTTGCTGGCAACGCTCTAGCAGCTCCGGGGCCGATTCCAACGATGCAAGCGCTGCTGCTTGCGCAAGAGTGCTGACCGAGAATGGCAACGCAACTTTGTGCAATGCCGTCGTCACTTCTGGCGCTGCGACCGCGTATCCGACGCGTAGGCCAGCAAGCCCGTAAGCCTTGGACATTGTCCGCAAGACCGCGACATTGTCTCGCCCGCGGGCGATCTCGATGCCATCGGGGACGTCATCGTCGTCAACAAACTCGCGGTAGGCCTCATCGATAACGACAAGCACCCGCGGCGGCACCTGATCCAGAAATGCCTGCAGCTCAACGGTTCTGAGTGCTGTCCCAGTGGGGTTATTCGGGTTGCAGACAAAAATCAGGCGCGTGTTCTCGGTGATGGCGGCGGCGAGCGCCGGCAGGTTCAATGCTTCACCGGCTAGGAGCGGCGCCGTCACCGCGGTCGCTCCCACTACCTTCGTCAGGATGGGGTAGGCCTCAAATGAGCGCCAGCCGTAGATCACCTCGTCGCCCTCGCCGCAGGTGGCTTGGATGAACTGTTCGCATAAAGCTACGGAACCGCAGCCGACCGTGATCTGGTCGGGACTCACCCCGAATCTGTCAGCCAGTGCCCGGCCAAGCGCGCCGGAGGAGTTGTCAGGGTAGCGATTCATGTCCTGCGCTGCTTCGGTGATGGCTGCAATGACGCTGGGTAGCGGCGGGTAACCCATCTCATTTGACGCGAGTTTGATGGCGCCAGCAACGCTGCGGCCCGGGGTGT
The DNA here is from genome assembly GCF_003860405.1 of Nakamurella antarctica. Lineage (NCBI taxonomy): Bacteria > Bacillati > Actinomycetota > Actinomycetes > Nakamurellales > Nakamurellaceae > Nakamurella > Nakamurella antarctica. The sequence goes on from NZ_CP034170.1 coordinate 375,611, forward strand.
AGGTGGGGATCGCGTTCAGGGCGGCGCGGAGATGGACCTGCGACATCATGTGACCTCTTTCGTTTACCCCGTCAACCCTAACCGGCTGCGCCGAGTTGCTGGCCTGATTGCCTTCGATCTGATGGACTACCTTGTGTGACCTCACCGGAAATGCGAAAAGTCGACGATGTGCCGATCACGCTTGCGCTGCCCGCCGATACACCGGCGGGAGGGGTGGTCGTGATTCAGGAAGCTTTCGGCGTCACTGACCACATCGTCGATGTTTGCTCCCGACTGGCGCAGAGGGGGTACGCCGCGGCCGCGCCGCACTTGTATCACCGCCTTACCGAGCAGGTATTTGCCGGCGACGACATTCCCGCTGCCAGCCTGGCGATGCGCACCTTGGAATCTGGGGGAATCACGGCGGACCTCACCGCTGCGATCAGCGCGTTGCGGACCACGGGGGTGGGCCATATCGGGATTCTCGGTTTTTGTATGGGTGGAAGCCTCGCCCTTTGGGCTGCGTCATCGCTGCCAGTTGACGCCGCCGTGACGTTCTACGGCGGCGGAGTCATTGCCTCGCGTTGGCCAGGTATCCAAGCCGGAATGGAAACGGCGCCGCGGCTGGCAGCTCCCTGGCTCGGGATTTATGGCGATCAGGATGCGTCAATTGACCTCGACGCTATCGAGGCGCTGCGCCAACGGGTGGCAGCTGCTCCCGTAGATACAAAAATCGTGAGATACCCCGACGCGGGGCACGGATTCCACAACGACTCGCGGGTGGCACATTTCGATGCATCCGCCGCCGCAGATGCGTGGGAGCGCACCCTGCTCTGGTTCGACACCTACCTGCGCTGATTGCGGACGGGCGTTTTTGCGCCGTTGCCCTCCGTAGGGTGAGGGGATGCCGTTGAACTCCCGCGTCTCTCGTGCGGTCTTTGTGGTGGGCGGGCTGTGGTTGGCTGTCCTCGTAGGGGCCTGCGCGGCTCCGTCGATTGCCGAAAGGCCCGTCAGCAGTGCCAGTCTCGACGTTTCTAGCTCTCTCACCGCGAGTACCCCCACGCTGCGCGTGACGGTGCCGGAGTTGTCCGCGTCCGAAACCTCCGCGGAGAGCGCAGCCACAGCCGCAGCCACAGCCACAGCCGCAGCCGCTGCCGCAGCCGCAGCCGCAGCCGCAGCGTCAGCCGCTGGCTCGGATTCCTCATCGGCTCCGGAGATGACGACAAGCCCAGCAGACCAGGCACCATCGAGCTCGCCAGCTGCTTCCCCGTCAACAGCTGATGCCACTGGAGCTGCCAGCGCCGAATCAATCCCTGGACAGGCTGCGCCGCCCGCTCCGACTCCGCCCAGCGCAGCTGCGCCGGTTCCAGCTCCCGGAACGGGAGTGGCTGTCGAGCTGGTGGACTGCCCCGGATGTGTGGTGATTGCGACCCGAGCGGCGGTTCGCGGCGACCTGGCTGCGGCGATGATTAGCCGCTCGGGCAAGGTGGCGCTGCTGTCCGTGGCAACATCCGGGCAGGTGAGCGGTGCGATCAATGTTGCCTACGGGGCAACATTTCCCACACCGACGGGCGGAGTGTTGCAGTGCGACTCGAATGCTAGGTGCATCGTGAGCGGGGTTCAACCTGACGGCACCGCGATAGTTTCTGCATTTGAATTGACGACAAATGGTGCCTGGCGGGACATCTCAGGGGACTCGGCGTTTCCCTCGGCTACGGCGAAAGGCGGCCCCATTGCGCTCACCGGGGGTCTGGGGGTGGCTGTCCAAGTCAGCGATGGCGATTCGGTGACATGGATGGCTCTGGGGTGGTCGGGCGATTTCTACACGCCCGTCGGGTGCGCTCCGGACGGAGCACTGCCAGCAGCCTCCGCATTCGATCCCAGCGCATGCCTTTCCTAGCAGGGGGGTGCAGCCCCTCACGCTGATTTTCCCGGTGCTGGGCAGCTGAGCGCTGCCACTATCCGAAGCGCCTCCAGGGTCGATGAAATATGCGGCTGGTCTGCGGTCCCCGTGCGGTACTGCACGCACACCTTGCGCAGCGGCGGCGCCCCGGTGGCTGGCCGAAGCACCATCGGCTCGTTGACGAACGTGTCCTGTGCCAATCGTGGGATCAGAGCAATGCCCGCTCCGGAGCAGACCAGCGCTACAACGCCCAGATATTCGTCGGCGATGTGTTTGACGATCGGGGTGAAACCCGCTGCCGCACAGGACGCTTTGGTGACGTCCCAGCATTTGGAACCGGTGACACCCATGATCCAGTCGTCGCGCGCTAGCTCCGCCAAATCGATCGAACTCTTGGCGGCAAGCGGGTGATCGAGAGGGAGCGCGATGTCAAGAACATCGTCAACTAGGTGCTCCACGCTGAGCCGTGGATCGAAAGCCTCGATGAGGCCATCGCTGGCGTGAGCGGTGATCGCGAGGTCGACGGTCCGTGAGAGGAGCGAATCGGCCACAAACTCGGGCTGCACTTCGCGTACTTGAACCTGGAGGTTGGAGCGATCGGCGAGGTATTTCCACGTCGGCACTGCCAGACCCCTGATGGCGGAGGGAAAGCTGCCCAGCCGGACAGTCCCGACGTGGCCCCGGCGAAAGGCAGCCAGGTCTGATTCGGCATGTTCTAGGTGGGTAAAAATCGCGTGCGCGTGCGTGAGAAGGATCTGCGCGGCCGCGGTGATGCGTACTCGGCGTCCGTCAGGCTCGAGCATCGGTGTCCCAGCCTCGCGCGAAAGTGCCGCCATTTGTTGGGACACTGCTGACGGTGTGAGGAACACTGCCTCGGCTGTCGCGGCGATAGTTCCGCATCGATCGAGCTCTCGAAGTATCTCCAGCCTGCGCACGTCGATCATGTAGATATTCTTACACGTATTCGTAAGATTAAACAGATGGACTATTGCTTTAAGCTTGGCTAGCCTGAAGTTATGACAATCATCCTGTTCTCTTTCCTGGCCGTCATGGCCGTCGCCGCTCCTCGTTTTGGTGTGGACTCTCGTCGCAGAGGTGAGTGGCGCATGGTCCGTGAAGATGACTTTCACTGGCACAGCGCCTAGTCCCCAGCGGTCTGTTTGGTCGCAGCACCAACGGGCCACGGGCACGCCGGCGAATAGGGCTGCGGCCGTTCATCAGTAGCAGCCCTAGGTCTAAAGCGCATTGCCTGATTCCTTAACGGGAGCATCATTATGTGAGTCTTCGCCAAGCTTCCTCGGACTCAACCATCTGACGAGAAAGAAGAGCGCGAGTCCGATAGCGAGCAATATTCCCGCTCGGAGCCAGATTGCTCCACCCTGCTGAGTCAGCAACAGCGCGCAGGAGGCCAAGGCGAGGTAGGGAATGACGGTCGGGGCGCGGAAGTGTTTGTGCTCGACCTTGTCCCTCCGCAGGACCAGTACCGCCACGTTGGTGCTGATGAAAACGAAAAGCAGTAGCAGCACGACGGTCTCGGCCAACGACTGCAGGTCGCCCGTGGCAGTCAGTGCCATCGCCGCCACGGTGGTGACGATGATTGCGACCCAGGGTGTTTGGCGTTTGGGAAGAACTCGACCGAGAGCCCGCGGCAGCAACGACTGTTCAGCCATCCCGAATGTCAGCCGGCTTGCCATGATCATCGTCAGCAGGGCCCCATTGGCGACAGCTACCAGCGCTATCAAACCGAAGAGCCAATCGGGAACCCCAAACCCAGTAGCCTGCACGACTTGTAGTAGCGGACCGGACGACTCGTTCAGTTCTTCCGGCGACAGCGCAATGGAAGATGCCAAGCCGATCAACACGTAGATGACGCCAGCGGTGAGCAGGGACGCGAAGAGAGCCTTCGGGTAGACGCGGTGAACATCGCGAACCTCTTCTGCGACATTCGCCGAAGTTTCGAAGCCAACGAATGAGTAGTACGCCAGCAGCGACGCGGCGAGAATGCCTGCGGCGGGGGAGACTTCAGGGTTGAATTCTACGACTCGGGATACGTCACCATCGCCGTTTCCCAGCATTAGCCCCACAAGGACGATGACTAGCACCAGCCCCGATACCTCTATGACGGTCATGATCACGTTTGCTCTGACTGATTCCTTTACCCCGCGCGCGTTGATGAAGGCGACGAGGACGAGGAATATGAGAGCCGCTGGTACGGCGGGGACGTCGAGGAAGGGCTTGAGGTAATCGCCGGCGAAAGCCAGGCTCAGTCCGGCCGCGCTGGTAACACCGGCAGCGAGCATGCAAAAGCCCACCAAGAACGAGAGCCAAGGCAACTTGAACGCTCGTTCGGCGAAGAGTGCTGCTCCGCCTGCTTTCGGGTATTTCGTCACGAGTTCGGCGTAGGAGGCCGCGGTGAGCATGGCTAGAAACAGCGCCACGAGCAGCGGCACCCAGATTGCGCCGCCTACTTCGCCGGCGACCTTGCCCACGAGGGCGTAAATCCCAGCCCCGAGCACATCACCCAGGATGAACAAGTACAGCAGCGGTCCGTTGATGGCTTGTTTAAGTTTTGATTCTTGCGGTGCGGTGGCTGAGTCCATCGGATGAGTGTAGGAGCGAGCTCACGTGGCTGGTACGCGGGTCTGCCACTGCGATTGGTCCCTCATTACTCTCGGCCCGATACGCTGCGGTCTAAGGCAGAGGCAAGGATGAATCCATGGTCGATAGCGAAGAGGTCCAGCGGCTCGAAGCAGCCGCAGCGCGCCAGTTGCTGACCCTGATGAGGGACGGGGGATATGCCTCGCTCGATCTGTTCTGGTCAGAAATCGGGCTATCCGCTTTCTCACGACTGACGGCGACAGACGACAGCGGGGCAACGTTTCCGCTACAAATGCCGATCTCCCTCCCCACCTTCCTGGAAGACCTCCGCAGTGCGAAAGCCGATCGGCACAAAGGGACCTGGTTTTCCGTCCTTGCGCGGGTGAGCGCTGCTGGCACGTTTGAATTCAGTTACAACTACGACAGCCGGATTTACTGGGACTCGCCGTCGTATTTCGAGCCAGCAGCTCGAGACGCAACGGACCCGCACCCATCAAACGAGGCGTTTCTTGACGACTTGGTGAACTACCCGCGAGAGCCTGAGTTCGTCCCGCCGTGGCATCCGGCGTTCGGACGCACGCCCGCGACGCCGGACACTGAGGAGTCGATTGATCTCGGCGCCCTCACGGGGTCGGAATTGTTTCCCGAATCGCTTGCGGCGCTGGCACTTTATGCCGACTGGCAAAGGATCGCAGAAGCTCTCCGTCGCGAGCTAGTGGAAATACTCACTGAGGAGGTCTGGTCTGACGACGCCGTGCGAACTGCTTACAACCGAGCCTTCGACGTCATATTGCAACCGGCGAACGCAGCGACCGTCAAACGGATTTGGGGATCAGCCAACCGGGCAGCTGGCTATAGATCGAAATCGACCAACATCCCCGATGCAGAGATGGTTGCCAACCCATCACAGGACCTCGAAGTTTTATTGGAAGACATCAGTGATGTGATGTGCGACATCGCTCGACACCAAATCTCACTCGTTGACTGACCATCGGTCACTTCATGGAGGATGGCCCTGCCAAATTTGTCGCTGGGCGCTCTAACACTTCGCGGCAGTTCAACCAGGAGAGTCCTGTGTTTGCTCTAGAGCCTGCTCAAGCAAAACGACCTCCCGACCCGCTATCCGCAGGTGAGAGGTTGTTTATTGGTGCGCCCGGAGAGATTCGAACTCCCAACCTTCTGATCCGTAGTCAGATGCTCTATCCGTTGAGCTACGGGCGCATTGCTATGTACTTGTCGTGCAACTTCTCAGGCCACCTCGCCAGAGAGCGGAAGCGAGAGGATTTGAACCTCCGGTACCGGTAAAGGCACAACTCATTAGCAGTGAGTCCCATTCGGCCGCTCTGGCACGCTTCCTGGGGCCACCCGAGAATGGCACCTGGATCAGGTTACCTGCCGCGAAGCCTCCAGAGCAAAACGCCAGGTGGATCTCCCAGACCCGGCCGCGTGTGGCGTCCCCACCGAACCCTAGGAGGGAACGTTTCGCCGACCCGCATATCGGGCATGCAGCCGTGGCATGGTTACCGTTGCAAAAGGAAAACGACATGGCAAAACTGCGGAAATCAAACCCCTCGCACCCGGGTATTACGAGGCGCCGCAGCGGCCGGGGGTGGGCTTTTCGTCATCCTGACGGCACCCTTGTCGACCGGGAGACCAGAGATCGGGCTCTAGCGCTAGTGATCCCCCCAGCCTGGCAGGACGTGTGGATCAGCCCGTTCTCCAACGGCCACATCCAGGCTATTGGCACAGACGAGGCTGGGCGTCGGCAGTACCGGTACCACGACGACTGGTCCACCAAGCGGCACCATCAAAAGTTCGAGCGGGTGCTGGACTTTGCTTCGAAACTTGAGGACGCCCGCATTCGGGTGGCCGCCGATTTGGCATTGGAAGGGATGCCGAGAGAACGCGCCCTGGCCACCGCATTTCGGATGCTGGATCGTGGACACTTCCGTATCGGGAGTGAGGTGTATGCCGAGTCCAACGGGAGCTTTGGCCTCTCTACGTTGCGGCGAGAACACGTGCGCACCAAAGGTTCCGCGCTTGTTTTTAGCTACGTCGCGAAATCCGGTTTGGATCGCGTGGAAATGATTAACGATCCCGATCTTTTTGCAGCGGTCGGAGTAATGCGAAACAGAAGTCGAACAGAAGCCGAACTCTTTGGTTACAAGGAGGGGCGTAGGTGGCGCCGGATCCATAGCTCTGACATCAACGCGTACGTGAAAGACGTGGTGGGAATGGCTGTATCGGCCAAAGACTTTCGGACTTGGCACGGAACGGGTATCGCTGCAGTGGCCCTGGCTGAGGAGCTGTCGAGATTTGATGCGGCGAAGAAGTGGACTGAGGCCGCCCGTAACCGCGCTGCGAGTAACGCCATCAAGGAGACTGCTCAGAGGTTGGGTAACACGCCAGCGGTATGTCGCGGTTCGTACGTCCACCCCCAACTGACGGAGTTGTTTCGGCGCGATATCACCGTCGCTGCGGAGGTCGCACTGGTTCGGCAGAGCCTGCCGAAATTGACTGCGGTGGATGACGAGATCGCCGTGATCGCCGGCCACGCCGAGGTTGAGCGTGCAGTCCTGCACCTACTGCAAAAATGATTTCTCCATTCCCCTTCGGAAAATGAATGCCTGTTTGATACTGACGGAGTGACCGAGACCCCCGAACAGCGTGTGGAACGCCTACAGGCCGAATTGAATGCTGCCCAGATCGCTCAGTTGCAGCAGCAACTCGCTCAAGCCCGCGGCGAGTCCGGGTACGCGAGCCAACCCGCGCCCACGTATGGGCAGCAGATGCAGCAGTTCGGCGGGGCTTCGGAGCACTACATCCAATCCGCACTTCAGTACGGGCAGGCCGGTCAGCAAAGCCAGCAAGTGCCGCAAGGCCAACAATTCGTCCAACCGCCCTATGGCACTGAACAAGCGCCGAATCCGTTCGCCGGTCAGCTTCAGCCCGGCGTCAACCTTTTCGGTCCGGGCACGCAAGTATTCACCGGCGGTCAGCTGCCGCCCGCCATCCAACAGCTATTGACTTCGCGCAACATTGATATGGGAGCGCTGAGTTCGCTGGTGGGTTCCGGAGGTGGCATGGGGCCCTCCGCGTATGGCACCCCCGGTGCGAACGAGCCGCTGTCGCCCGCGCCGCGGCGGGTTCCTTTCGCCTTGCGCCTCTGCTTGTTCCAGTGGCGCTGGTGGGAACTGTTCGCCATGGTGATGGTGGTGGCAGCGCCGATTGCCTTGTGGATGTTCTATCCAGTGGCAGCGCCAGCCGCCGCGATCGCGATGATTCTCGTGATCTGGACGCTGCGGATCCGCGGCATGCGCATGCGTGGGCGGCTTTTGAAGTGGGGCATGCCTGCCAGGGTCTGCGATGTGGAGGTGGTGAGCTCGGGGACCTATTACAGCGGGGTGACGTATAACAACCAGGTGGTGGCAGTGGCCCGCGGCTGGGAGGTCGAACGGAGTCTTTACAGCGGCCCCGCGACGACCAGCAAAATCCGCTACGAGCTGGGCGGCGAGGAGAATGTCCTCATCTTGCGTGGCCTCGGTTATCGAGGAGGTGTGATCCTGGCAGACACACGTAAGCCAAGGAGCGCCCTGTGCGTGAGTTCTTTCCCCTTCGACCTCAAGCGGGACGAGACGGGTGAGTGGCTACCAACGCCGAAAGTCAGCGTATGGATTGGGTCGGTGGCTGCGGTCCTACTGCATGCAGCTTGGGTTACCGGGGCTGTGCTTCTGGTGCAGCATATTTGGCTGATCTGACCCCACTCCGATCTAGTTGAAGCCCCTGCTGTCCTGCTTCAACGCGGTGTCCACACAGAGGGCCGCCGCGACAACCATCTGGTGGAGCACGGCGGGCAACGGGTAATGGATCTGAACCACGTAGTTATCTGCGGTGGTGAAGAGCGTTCGCATCACACCCTCAAAGTTTTTAGTGATGCGAGCGATCTCTCGGCCTGAAGAATCAAGAATCGCGAAGTTCCAGGCGCGCCAGTTCTCGGCGTTGATGCTGCCGATCGATTGACCACCGCTCACCATGTCGAATCGAATCTTGCCGAACACGTTCTGCTGCACCAGTTCTCCGATGGGCGCGCCGTTGGGATACTCGATAAGAAGCCTCGACTTGAAAACTTTGCGTGGTCGGGTCAGCTTCATCACCGGCTGCCCACTGAGCTCCCGCACTTCAAGCGTGTGCGTGAAGAACTGGTCGTATTCGCCGAGGAATCGCACCACTTTTTTGAGTGTGCTTTGCCCTACTTGGACGACGGTGCCGATCGGCGCACCACTACCGCCGAACACCCGATACTCGTTGTTGAGCTCGATGAGCTTGGTGCGTTGGCTGACCACCAGCACAGACTCGGAGAATAACGTCCCGCCCCCCGTTGCACCTGCTCCGCCCGTGGCTTGCCGGGCTTGGTTACGTACCGATTCGGCGGTATGCCGATCAAGATCGGGAGTCTGCCAAGTAGCAGGATCTTGCGCTGGATAGGGCTGCTGACCATAGGCGGGCGCCGGCCGCTGCGGGTAGCCGGTTGTAGACGGTTCGCTATAACTGGTCTGCTGATACCCCGAGGGGGCAGGAGGGGGCTGTGGCGCACTAGCGCCAGGCGGTGGAAGGTGCGGCGGCCGGTAGTAAGGCGAATTGGGGTCGTCGGGGCCGGGAATGGGCGGCGGGTACGTCATCGGGCCTCCAACGGCGCAACTACAAAAAGACGAAAGAAACGGAGCGGATGGTGTGGGTAGCCGAGCGAAGCGGGGAACTCTTGGTGTCAGCTATTCACATTATGAACTCACCACAGAGAGCGTTACCTTCGCCCCGCGGGTCACGGTACGGCCGATGGTGCAGTGCTCCTCCACTGCGCGGTGCAGAATCTTCAGCAACGTGGCTCTGTCTGATTCGGCGAGAGCTGAGAGGTCGAGGGCAAACTCTTCCGTTATTTCCGGGTAGGTGTCGCTGGGTGCGTCTTTGGCTCCGCTGACGTCAATGCGAGCGGCGTAGTTATCGCCTATCCGGCGCGCGAGCACGGCATCAACGGTTAGCCCGGTGCAACCGGCCAGCGAGATTTTGAGAAGTTCACCGGGGGAAAACGAGCCAGCACCGCCCACTTGCCCGATGAGTACCGAAGCGCCACGGCCGTTGTACCCGGTGTAGGTACCTGTTCCGGTGCGCTCGATCCACAGTGCGTCACTCGAAATTGGCCTCGACAGATTTTCCGCCACGTGCACTCCTTTTCTCGAAACTTGGGCCCAGATTTCCCGAAACTTGCGCGACAGGGTGCGCGCGCATTCCACGCGCAGCGATGCTGCGGAAGGTCGCACGACGAATCAGCACCGCGTGCTTCGCCTTGTAGCTCAGGGCAATGTATCGCCCTTCTCCGACAACTGCTGCGTGCCCGTAAGGCCGAGGCAAGCCTGCAGGAGAAAACTAGGTCGGTCCCGGCGGCCATCCCGCCTATTCTGGACATAGTCATGACTGAGCAGCTGCCCACCCCGGATCCGCCGACGGCCCCCCCCGCCAAGGACGACCCCTCCGCTGGCGCACCGCGCGAACCACGGGATGGTCCGCGCCGCCCGCGTCGGCGCAGGCCTCGCAAGCCGCGACCCGAGGGTTACCAGCTGGCTGCTTCGCCGGACACAGTGGATGAGGTCGACCGCACGGATACTGCCCTTACAGACACTGCGCTTACAGACCCTGCGCACTCGGGTCCGCGAACGCGACAGCCGCAGCTCTCAAGCAAGCGCGCCGACACACAGCACCCAAAACCACAGCACCCAGAATCACAGCTCCCAGAATCACTGCACCCCAGAATTTCCGCGGCCGATCTGGGTGAGCTCCGTCAGCGGGCGAACGCCTTGCCGGAGGTGGATGCGCGAAGTCTTGGACGCCGGTTGGCGGGCATCCGGGGGATCAAGGAACCCGCCAAGCAGGCCGCAGCCCTCACGCAGATTAGTGCGGCGTTGGAAGCGGCCGAAGCAAAAGTCATCCGCCGGTTGGCGCTGCGGCCAAAGATCACCTACCCGCCGGGTCTGCCGGTGTCGGAGCGGGTTGACGATCTGAAAAAGGCCATTAGCGAGAACCAGGTGATCATCGTCGCCGGTGAAACCGGATCTGGTAAGTCGACGCAACTACCCAAGATCTGCCTGGATCTAGGACGTGGTGTCACAGGTTTGATCGGCCACACCCAGCCGCGCCGGATCGCTGCGCGGGCGTTGGCCGAGCGTATTGCCGAAGAGACTGGCACCGAGTTGGGCGACGCGATTGGATACACCATTCGATTCGGCGATCACACCGGCCCCAGCACTCTGGTGAAGCTGATGACGGACGGTATCTTGCTGGCCGAAATTGGCCGCGATCGGATGCTGTCGCGCTACGACACGATCATCATTGATGAGGCCCACGAGCGCAGTCTCAACATCGACTTTCTGCTCGGCTACCTGGCCGAGCTGTTGCCGCGCCGCCCCGATCTCAGAGTGATTATTACTTCCGCCACCATCGACCCGGAGAGGTTCAGTAACCACTTCGCCGGCGCCCCCATCGTGGAGGTTTCCGGCCGCACCTTCCCCGTCGAGATCCGTTACCGCCCTTACGGCGCCGACGCGGATGACGCGGACGCTGATGACGTCAACGAGGGCGGCGACGAGGATGATGCCGGCGGCTTAGAAGCCTCAATCAATGCCGGTCCCGTACCGCAGAAATCTGCGCCATCACAGCAGTCTCGCCCTAGGGAAGCCGAGCGCGACCAAGCCAGCGCAATCTGCGAAGCGGTCGACGAGCTCAGTCTTGCTGGTGATGGCGATATCCTGGTCTTCCTCTCTGGCGAACGCGAGATCCGTGACACTGCAGAGGTATTGCGCGGACACCTCGCGACGAAGCCGGGTGTCACCGAGGTGCTCCCGCTCTACGGGAGGTTGTCGGCTGCGGATCAACACAAGGTGTTCTCCGGCCACCGCGGCCGCCGGGTGGTGCTAGCGACCAACGTCGCCGAGACGTCGCTCACGGTGCCGGGGATTCGCTATGTGATTGATCCAGGCACAGCGCGGATCTCGCGGTACTCCCTGCGGACCAAAGTGCAGCGATTGCCCATCGAGAACGTCTCGCAAGCCTCCGCGGGGCAGCGCGCGGGGCGTTGCGGCCGGGTCGCCGACGGCATTTGTATCCGGCTCTATTCCGAGACCGACTTCGCCTCGCGGGCTGAATACACCGACCCGGAGATCACCCGGACGTCCCTGGCCTCTGTCATTTTGCGGATGGCGTCGCTTGATCTGGGGGATATCACTTCGTTCCCATTCCTGGACCCGCCGGATTCACGCCAGATCGGCGATGGCATTACGCTATTGACCGAACTTGGCGCGCTGCAAGCAGACTCCACTGCTGGTCGGGTTCATCTGACACCGGTCGGTCGCACCCTCGCGGAGCTGCCGCTCGATCCGCGACTGGCGAGGATGATTCTGGCCGCGGATTCGCTGGGTTGCGCAAACGAAGTGATCGTCATCGCCGCCGCTCTCGCGATCCAAGACGTGCGGGAGTACCCCCTCGAAGATCGCGAAATAGCGACGGCCTCACACTCCAGGTTCCGCGACAAGCATTCGGACTTTGTCTCGGTGTTCAACCTGTGGACGTACTTGCAGGAACAGGGGGAGGCGCTGTCGGGCAACGCCTTCCGTCGGATGTGCCGCACCGAGTATCTGCATTATCTGCGGATCCGCGAATGGCAGGACCTGGTGGGGCAGATCCGGCAGCTGGCCAAGTCGCTGAAGATGGACGTCACGTCAACAGCAAAAACCCAGCGAACCGTGAAGGCGCAGCCCGAAGCAATTCTCAATGCGCCGTCGATCCGTCGCGGCGGTAGGTCCGGATCTAAGGCGAAACATGTTGCTGCGGTGCAAAGTTCGGGGCAACAGCAGGAGCTGATCGTAGGCACACTCGACACCGCGAAGGTCCACTCGGCGCTGCTTACCGGTCTAATTTCGCAGATCGGGCTGCGGGACGAAGCCAAGAAGGATTATCAAGGAACCCGCGGTGGCCGCTTTACGATCTGGCCCGGTTCCGGCCTGTCCAAAGGGACGCCCAAGCTGGTGATGGCAGCGGAACTTGTGGAGACGTCACGGTTGTGGGCTCGCACGGTGGCATCTATCGAGCCAGAGTGGGCCGAAACCGTTGGCGCAGATCTGGTGAAACGCAACTACTCCGAGCCGCGCTGGGAACGTAACCGCGGCAGCGCCGTTGCCACCGAGAAGGTAACGCTGCTCGGGGTCACTCTGGTGGCAGCGCGCACCGTCCAGTACGGGAAAATCGACCCGGAATTGTCGAGGGAGCTTTTTATTCGGCATGCGCTGGTCGAGGGCGACTGGAACACCCGCCACCCCTTCTTCGAGCGCAACAACGAGTTGATGCAGCTAATTGCGGAGCGAGAGGACCGGGCGCGGCGGCGAGATATCGCCATCGATGACGAGACCCTTTACGCACTCTACGATTCCCGCGTCGGTGTCGAAGCCATCTCCAGCCGACACTTCGACACGTGGTGGCGGCAAGCGAGCCGTACGGATCCGGACCTGCTCACTTTCACCGAAGATGACCTGATCGCCGCAGGGGCCAAAGATGTTGATGCGCGGGCATTTCCGGACAGAATAGACAGCGCGGGGGTGACGCTGGACCTGAGTTACGTGTTCGAGCCCGGCCGAGTCGATGACGGGGTCACGGTGAGCGTCCCCTTGACTGTCCTGCAACGCGTGTCGCCGGAAACCTTCGCCGCGCAAGTACCCGGCCTCCGCCGAGATTTGGCGATAGCGCTCATCCGATCGTTGCCCAAGCCGCTGCGCCGAGCGTTTGTGCCCGTTCCCGACTTTGCTGCAGCCGCGCTGCATGAGATGACGCAGCAGGAGAGTAAACCGGCCGACACTGCATCGTTACCAACGGCTCTCGCCGCCACCCTGACCGCGCTCACGGGAGTGGTCGTCACGCCGGCAGATTTCGATCTCACCAAAGTCCCCGACCACCTGCGGATGACTTTTCAGGTACTCAGCGCGGATGGCTCAGTCCTCACCTCGGGCAAAGACCTAGGGGCACTGCAACTCCAGTTGCGCGGGGATACCCGAAGCGCGGTGGCCCGTGCGTCGGGGGGACTCGAATTGACAGGGCTGACAGCCTTCCCGCAGGCCGGGGTGCCACAGTTTATCGATTCGGAGGTCGACGGGCATTCTGTCCGCGGCTATCCGGCTTTGTTAGATGAAGGCAAAACCGTTGGTCTTCGGGTCTATTCAGACCAAGCAGACCAGGTGCGATCGATGCGCGAAGGCACCATAGCGCTCCTGATGGCCCACCTGCGATCGCCGCTCGCGTACGTGCGCCACGTCCTGCCCCGCGACGCGCTCCTCACGCTCAGCGCCAGCCCTCACGGCGCCATGCCCGACCTGGTCGTCGACGCGACGCGGGCCGGAGTGGACGCCTTGCTCGACTGGGCAGGCGGGCCAGCCTGGACCGAGAAGGACTTCGAGGCGTTGCGTAAGAAGATCGCCCCGCACCTGGACACGGCGACCCTGGACATCACGGTGGCGGTAGCAAAAGCGCTCGGTATGGCCCACCAAGCCGCCGCGGATCTGCAGAACGTCAAAGGCGGATTACAGGCGGTCTCCATAATCGATGCAAAAACCCAGCTCGCCGCTCTGCTGCCGCCGGGCTTCATCACTGCGACCACCGCTGCCCGTCTGCCGGATCTGCAGCGCTACTTGCAGGCACTCGTGGTGCGGCTGTCCCGGTTGGTGCAGGATCCGGAGCGGGACCGTGCCCGGATGGCCGAGGTGTTGCCATGGGAAGAGGAGTACCGCGTTGCAGTCGCCAGCTTGCCGCCGGAGCGCCGTCTGGACGCCGATGTTCGGCAGATCTGGTGGCAACTGGCCGAATGGCGGGTCAGCCTGTTCGCGCAGCCGATGAAGACCGCGATTCCGGTGTCGGCCAAACGCATCGGTGCCGCGCTCGCAGCGCTCGGTTAGTAGGGCGAAGGCCCGGATACAAGAAGCGGTGCTGTGGGAATTATTTCCCACAGCACCGCTGTCAAGGCGTTACTGCACAACGTTTTTCGTCAGGCGGGGTCTGCTGGCTTCGCCGCCTGCTCGGCCGCTAGCTTGTCGACAAAACCGTCGATTTTGTCTTCGATGCCGTCAACCTTCTCGTGGCCGATTTTCTCGCCCACGAAGTTGCCCGCCGTCTCGACACCGCTCTTGATCTTTTCGGAGTTGTCCGCAATTAGATCCTTGGCCTTATCAGCCAGCCCACCGAAATCGACCATCGGGAATCCTCCGCTACTTCAGGAAGGGCGCCGAGTGCGCCATTCGTGTGAGATAAGGATATGTGAATGGACAGATGAGCGAGAACTACGAACGGGCATCGAGCAATGTTGACGCATCGCCGCACGCCCAGCAGTCTTGTCCCTATGGGACATCTGGACGTATCCGGCATTAGCTACACCCTTTCCGATGGGAGGGAGTTGCTTGCCGATGTCACGTTTCGGGTGGGGGAGGGGCGAGTTACTGCGCTGATCGGCCCCAACGGCACGGGCAAAACCACATTGCTGCGCGTCATCACCGGCGAACTCAACCCCGACGAGGGCGCAATCAGCCGCTCGGGTGGCCTAGGCGTCATGCCGCAGTTCATCGGGTCGGTGCGCGACGAATCGACCGTCCGCGACCTCCTGCTGTCGGTCTCCCCGGAACCGATACGCAAGGCAGCGGCAGCCCTTGATGCCTCAGAGCTGGAAATGATGGAGTCCACGGACGACGCTACGTCGATCCGTTATGCCCAGGCGCTGTCGGACTGGGCTGATGTCGATGGCTATGGGCAAGAGACGGTCTTCGACAAATGTACGGTGGCAGCGCTCGGTATTCCGTTCGACCGTGCGCAGTTTCGGGCGGTGACCTCGTTATCCGGCGGCGAACAGAAACGGTTGGTGCTGGAGCTGTTGCTGGCTGGCCCCGACGAGGTTCTGCTGCTCGACGAGCCCGACAACTACCTCGACGTACCGGGTAAGGAATGGTTAGAAGGCCGATTGGCTGAGACCAACAAGTCGGTACTTTTTGTCTCCCACGATCGGGAGCTGCTCGCGAGGGCCGCCCAACGCATCGTGACGTTGGAACCGGGCGCCGCGGGGGCGGTCTCGTGGGTGCACGGTGGGTCGTTCGCGACCTATCACGCCGCCCGCGACGACCGGAACTCCCGGCTGGAGGAGCTTCGCCGCCGCTGGGATGAAGAACACGCCAAGATCAAGGCGCTCGTCCTGATGTTAAAAACGAAGGCCGCATTCAACGACGGACTGTCCTCCCGCTACCAGGCGGCGCTTACCCGCTTGGCTAAGTTCGAAGCTGCGGGCCCGCCGCAGGAAATACCGCAGGCCACCAACGTGCACATCAGACTCGCCGGCGGCCGCACGGCCAAGCGCGCCGTCGTGTGCGAGCAATTGGAGCTGACCGGGCTGATGCAGCCGTTCAACCTCGAGCTATTTTTCGGCGAGCGGCTCGCGGTGTTGGGTTCGAACGGGTCGGGCAAATCCCACTTTCTGCGGTTGTTGGCAGCGGGCGGCAGCGATCCGGATATCGAACACCAGCCCGTCGGTGAGATTGCGATTGCGCCCGTCACACACGAGGGCACGGTGACGCTCGGTTCGAGGGTCCGCCCCGGTTACTTCCGGCAAACCCACGCCCACCCCGAGTTGACGGGGAAAACCCTGCTCGAAATATTGCACCGCGGCGACGACCACCGTGACGGAATGGGCCGCGAAGGTGCCGCCAAAGTGTTGGACCGCTACGGGCTGGTCCGCAGCTCGGAGCAGCGATTCGAGACGCTCTCCGGGGGCCAGCAAGCGCGGTTCCAGATTCTGCTCCTCGAACTGTCCGGGGTGACGCTACTGCTGCTGGACGAGCCAACGGACAACCTCGACCTGTACTCGGCCGAAGCGCTCGAACTCGCGCTGGACCGGTTCGAAGGGACGGTGGTCACCGTCACCCACGACAGGGCTTTCGCCAAAACCTTCGATCGCTTTTTGGTCTTCGGCAGCGACGGCAAGGTGATCGAAGCAAGCGCCCCCGTCTGGGATGTGGCACGCGTGAATCGGGCTCGCTGACCGAAGGCGCATGACGGACGCCGCACGCCAGTACGTGCGCTGCCTGCTCAAGGCATGCCACGATGGTCGGGTGGGGTCAACACGTTCGCCAAGTAACCGCCAGCCGCCGGTCAAAGCTCGGCCGGCGCTGCGCCGACCGGCAGTCCCGGCGCCAACCGCAACATCCAAGTTTGCCGGTGTTACGACCTCAGCCGCCTGGTTCGCAGCGTTGCTCGCAGCTGCGGGCCTGGTCGCGGCAATCGTGAGCACCGGCGCGACGCAGCAGGCGTCCATCGCCGGACTCCCCAACGTTTCTGCCGGCATCAACTACGGCATTCCGATCTTCCGCACTCTGCTCGACATTGCCGTGGTTGCTGCGATGGGCCTCGCGCTGCTCTCCAAGTTCCTGGGTTTCGACCGACCCGAACGCACCGAACCGATCATGATCAAAGCCCGCCGACTGGCGTACTGGGCGTCCTGGTTGTGGACCATGTCGGCGCTTGCTTCGTTGGTGTTGCTGTCTGCTCAGGTCTATGCAGGTAATTTCCCGAAGCGCAGTTCCGCGTTTTTGGACGTCGTGACGGCGCCGTATTCGTTCTTCGAGTACCTGGTCACCTCGCCGCACCTGATCGGCCGCTACGTTGCGAATGTGCCTGCTGGCAAAGGACTTTTGATCACGGCAGCGTTCGGTGTGCTGTCGATCTGGCTGTGCCGGGCCAGCATCAAATATGGCGAGACGGTGCCGGCGGAGGTCCGGGTGGGTATTGCTGCCTTCGCGTTGCTGCCGCTGCCGCTGACCGGCCATGCCTCCGACTGGTACTGGCACGACTTCGTGATGATGTCGATGGAACTGCACGTGGTGGCGTCATCGGCGTGGGCGGGCGGTCTTGCCGCGTGTGTCATCTTCCTCGCTCGTAGCCCGTCGCTGCTCGCCGTAGCGCTGCCCCGATTCTCCCGGTTGGCAACCTATTGCGTCTTTTTAGTCGCGGCAACCGGACTTTTTTCGGGCATAGCAGGGCTAGCGACCTCCAAAGTAACCCGGATGCCGCAGGCGATCTGGGAAACCCACTACGGGCTTCTTCTGATCGTCAAACTAACTTGTATCGCACTCGTTGCGGTGACGGCTCTGCATGTTCGCCGCGTCATCCTTCCTCGGATCGCGCGCCGCGAGAAGAACTCGGTAGCGCTCTGGGCGGGGCTCGAACTGGTGGTGCTCGCCGTAGCGTTCGGCGTCGCGGTGGTGCTGACGCGATCAGCTCCTTACTAGAGCTGGCTACCGGCTCTTGGCTCGCGGTTGTGCGCTTTGCTTGACCGGACGACCGGGACGCTTGACCGGAATATGCGAACCAGCCAGCGCAGCAGGCGCTCCCATCAGGTATCCGTTCTTACCGCGGGCAGGTTCGGCGGCGTACTTCACCGCGCCCGCTGGCGGTCGGGGCGTCCCAAAGCCGAGCCAGCGTTGCGCGGCGTAGGTAATAAGCAGCCAGGTCGCGACGGCGCCTGGCAGTGCCCACCACAGGGACGCGTAGTCGACGGGTGGGAAGCGGAGGGGATCGCCGGCGCCGGCAGCGTAGGCAGCCTCGACCTGCTCGATTGGCTTGTAGGCAAGATCGGTGGGCGTTCCGGAAACCACGTTCTGCAGCCAGAGCGCGCCGTAACCGCCTGCGGTGACCAACACTCCGCCGAGCACGGCCCGCAGGTACGCGTGTGCGCGGACCAGGAAAAGCGCGTCCACCAGCACTCCGACGCCCACCAACCAGACCGGTGGAACGGAGGGGGGGAACGAACCGGCCACCAGCAGCGGCAGCGTGACGGCGCGATAGAGGACGTAGCCGCCGGTGATCGCGGTCGCGGTCCAGAACTTGCCCACCATATGACGTGCTAGGACGAGGATCGGTACACACACCACCAGGGCCCAGATCGGGTAGACCCAGGGCGGGATCGGCAATGCGAACTTCTCGAGCGAGATGGCATCCACCGGGCGGCCAAGCTGCCCGGCGGCGAAGTTGAGAAGTTCGCCCTCCGCGTAGGCGCTGCCGCGGAACCACGAGGCGATTTCGAGGATTCCGTATTCCTGCTGCAGCTGTGCGAAGTGGGCGTTCTCGAAGAAGAAGGCGAATAGGGCCGTCAGACCGATCGCCCAGCTCGCCGTGTTCTCGCGGGGGTAGCGCAAGTACCACAGGCGAATAATGCCGGCGATCATCACGGCGGTGCCGAAATAAAGCATCGCGTGCGAAGGCGACCAAGCGGTCAGATCCAGCCCATTGACGCGATGGTTGATGACGTCAATGGGCGCGGCAATCAGGAAAATTCCGGTACCCCATTGGATGATGCGCAGAGACAACTTATCGACGCCGTAGCCGGTGATCGAGTAGGTCAACACGAGCACAATGGCGATGCCGGTGCCCACGGTGTTGAGCAGGTGCGGTGGAGCTAAATCATCGCGTAGCCACTTGAAATGCCAGGAAACATCCCAACTTGAGCCCAAAAGTTTGCAGGCCAAGGCGACGAGCCACCACCGGAGCATCAGCTTGTCGACAGACTTCGGGGTAGGACGGCCGGGAAGGCCGCGAGTCCAGTACGTCCGGAGGAACGCGCCAAGACGCTGCATAGGGAGGCCTCTCACAATGGTGTTGCCCGTCGCGGCGTACAGATTTTGTCCGTATTGCCGCCAGGCTGGTGATGGGAATGAGACTACGGCGTAAGCCCCGGAGCTGCCCAGTCTTCGCCCATTGATACCGTGCGCGTCCGTGCGTCCCCATGCCCTGGCCATCCCGTGCTCCGAACGTGAACGGCTCCAGCCGCAGATCCGGCAACCCTGCTGTTAGAGGTCACCATCAAGGCTCGGGTAGAGGGCGCGCACGAGTGCGCCTTCCGGGTCGCCGGCTTTCAGTGTGAGGTGCGTGACGTGCCCGCCCGCGGAACCGACTGCCAACAGCTGCTCCGCGAGGTCCTGTCCGGTGAGTTCGACCGCCGTCAGGTCGCTCCCGCGGTCGTCGAACGCAAGCCGCGCAGCGTGGCCCGCTTCAGTGATCTTGACCAGCGAGCCGGTGGATGCCAGCGAAGCCCGCGCGACCCCGATGATGCCCAGGGCATCGTCCAAAGCGTCAACCAGCGCGGGGACGTTAGTTTCCGTGAATGCGCGGATCAGTTCGGGACGCGTGCCCGCAACCCGAGTGCCATCGGCAAATGACGAAGCGGCCAGCGACATGGCAAGCGGGCCACCCAGTTCGCCCACTTGCGCCAGCGCCAGCGCCAACAGGTGGGGCAGATGGGAGATGCGAGCGACCGCGCGATCATGCTCCCCGCTCTCACACGGCACAACGCGGCTACCGACGGCGAGTGCGAGGGCAGCCACGGGGAGCCAATCAGCGATGTCGGTCTCCTCGTCAATACAGGTGACCCAGGCAGCCCCTCGGAAGAGGTCCGGTGAGCCGGCCCTCCAGCCGGAGTGCGCAGTCCCCGCCATGGGATGTGATCCGACAAAGCGAGCATGGGGGGCGTGCTGGCTAACCAGGTCGGCAACCATCGATTTGACGCTGGCCACATCGGTGAGCCGAACGGTCGGAGCGACATCGTTGATGGTGCGCAGCAGCGGAGCGAATGTCGGCACGGGGGAGGCCAGCACAACAAGGGCGTCCGTATCGGCAGCTTTTGCGAGGGCTTCCTCTAGAGAGGCGGAGACCGCGAAACCGTCTTCGAGTGCGCTTTGCCTCGTTTGGTCGCTGCGCGACCAGCCGAACACGCTGGTCTTAGTGCTTGCCGCACGCATCAGCGAGCCCCCGATCAGTCCCAACCCGAGGATGCACACGGGCGGCAACATCAAGTCTGGTGCGGTCGCAGATTCAGTCGTTTTAGCGGTCACACGCGTCATCATCCCCGATGCGATTCAGGCTGCACCACCGACTCTGTGGTTACTGCAAACTTTGGACCTGGCTTTGCTTGGAAATGCAGTGACTTCCCGCGTACGGTTGGCCGCGTGAGCACCGAGGGATTCGCCGTGGCAGTAGTCCGCGCAGACGGGAAATGGAGCTGCTCGCTGCTTGCCGCAGATTTGCTGGACGATCTCGACGGCATCATTACCGGGCTACGTCGCGTCGCAGCCGACGGCGCCGTCTTCGGGCTGGTGTGCGTTGATGATGAGTTCTTCGTCGTCATTCGTCCTATCCCCGGTGGTGTGTCCCTGCTGCTCTCCGATGCGACCGCAGCGCTCGACTACGACCTGGCGGCCGACGTCCTCGACCTGTTGCATCTGGAAACGCCGGACGAGGACGACATCGATGACGATGCTTGGCCGGAGGGCGACCTCGCGCTTCTTGCCGACCTAGGGGTGCCGGAGCAGGAATTGGCGCTCATCGTCAACGAGGTGGACCTCTACCCGGACGAGCAGCTGGCAATGATCGCGCAGCGATGTGGTTTCGCCGACCAGCTGGCAGCGGTCATCGACAAGTCGTGACGCCCGCACCCGCCCTGCACTCTGACGAAGATCTCATCCGCCGAGCGCTGGGCCATGGACTTGCAGCCGGTAAAGCAGGGGATGTGCCCATCGGCGCGGTGGTGATGGCGTCGAACGGCGAAATTATTGCGGTGGCGGGTAACGCCCGTGAAGCCCGCCAGGATCCGACTGCACACGCGGAAATCCTCGCTTTATCGACCGCGGCAAAGGCCCTCGGTACGTGGCGCCTCGAAGGTTGCACGTTGGCGGTCACCGCGGAACCGTGCACGATGTGCGCGGGCGCGATCGGATTGGCTCGGATCCAGCGAGTCGTTTTCGGCTGTTGGGAACCCAAAACCGGTGCAGCAGGATCGTTGTGGGACGTTTTGCGGGATCGGCGCCTGACGCACCGGCCCGAGGTCCGCGGCGGGGTGCTGGAGGCAGAGTGCGCCGCCGCGTTGGTGGAGTTCTTCGCGCAGCACCGGTAGAGCCGGTGCTTCCTGGGGGTGCTTCTTGTGGGTCCCGCTGCCGAGTGCAGCGTTACCACGCTCATGGGAGGGTTTGTGCGTGGTAATCCTGCACTCGCCGGGGCTTGAGGCGGTAAAACCACTCCCGGCTGTCCGGTAAAGTTTTCCCCGGTGGCGTGTCCGAGCGGCCGAAGGAGCACGCCTCGAAAGCGTGTGAGCGTGAAAGCGTTCCGTGGGTTCAAATCCCACCGCCACCGCCAAACAAATACCCTGTTTTGCCCGGTTGAACAGGCAAAACAGGGTTTTTTGTTGTCGGTAGACAGCGCGTATTCCTTAATCTGCAAGTGTCGCCTGCCAGGGTGAAGGGACCACCGCTAGAAACCAAGTGGCAGAAAGTAGGTCCTTTCACCCTGGCAAGCGACAGCGTGCAAACCCGAACTAACCTTCAATGCGGTAGTTGCAATCCGTGCGTAAGTTTTCTGGACCCATGGTGTGCCATCGGAAGTCCCGACTCCACTATCAAGACTTGGATTTTCGATCCATGAGCCGAGCATCGCATTATGCATTTGGGCGAGCCTCAATCTCGTTATTCCCTATGTTTGCGTGAACTGTAAATTCTGATTGTGCTTCAAGGATGCGAAGTCCTCTGGCTAGATATGAGAAGACGGCGGCTGCAGCTAAAAGACCGGCGAAAACCAGGAGTGCAAGTATGTGACCGGCGGTTGTAAGCAATATCGTTCCGATGAGTGGAGCTAACGGGTTCAGACCGTCGGTTAACACCTCGTCGGCGGTAGTGACCCTACCTTGGATAGTGATCGGCACCGTCATTGTCTCGTATGTGGCAATGGCGCTGAGCAAGGGAACCACCAAGATGCATCCTGCAGCTAGTGCCGGAAGTATTATGAGCGCAGTCTCGGCAAGTGCCGCAGTTGCAAAGCCAAATGCAGCAAGCGACAGTGCCAAGACTGCAGTTTTCCGCAAAGAAATTCGCGCGGCGACTGCTTGCGAGAAGAGCGCCCCGAGTATTAGCCCTATGGCGCATGCGCTCTGTACCGCACCAGTGAGCGTCGCAGAGAAATGACGTTGTTGCATAGAAATTACTAGCGTTATTACGTAGCCGGCGGAGGCGAAGCTTGCGATCGCGCCGATTGCTGTCAAGCTTCGGAGTACTCTATGGTGCGCAATGAAAGCCATACCAATGAGCATTGATGATTTGAATGTTGCGTCGGTTCGTTTACAGGTGTTATCGGCCAACGACCGTCTTATCAGAAGGATTGCTAAGATTGGAGCGAGAAAAGTGATGGAGTTTATCGCAAGGGGCAGCCAGTCAAAGGTAGCGAACAGAAGGCCTCCAATCGGAGGACCGAGAACGCTACATATCGCAGCGCGCGCCTGGACTATCGATGTTGCTACACCGATGTCTTCTGACTGGACGATCGAACGCAGCGCCGCCCTCCCGCAAGCTCGATAGAGGCAAGATGCAGTCGAGACGCATAGGATGAAGACAAAAAGGAGGACGAAATTGAATCTGCCGGCGAAGACAAGCCACGCCAACAGGCCGTATGAGATAAGACCTCCGCACGCACTGATCTTCATGATGATTCGCTTGGAATAGTGATCTGCGACCCATCCTGCGGGCACGCCAATGAGGAAGAGAGCCAACATTTCAACAGCGTCGATGAGGCCCGTGATTATCGCGCTGGTACTGTATTTAAACGCGATCAGGATGACGGTGATTGCCCCCATAGCGGTGCCAAATTCGCTGACAGCGTTACCAAGCATAAGCAGCCGAAAGTCTCCATTTCCTTTGATTGGTCCGGGAGCGATATTTCCTGACGCTCGAGCCATCCGCCTTCTCAACGGTTCCGGCCCTCAGCTCGGTTATCTGCAGAGTCGAGACCTGTCCCAGCCCCAAGGGATTGGAACTTCCGGAACGTTTGATCGTTCGCCTCAAACAGACGCATGGTACTCATCTCCACGACGTAGATTGTATGATTGTCGCGCGCGATTATGTGAGATGGCTTCCCTTGAATATTAAGGTTGCGCCATCCGTATGCAACTTGTTGTTCCGTGAGCGCATGCATCAGAGACTCCGCCAGAGACACGGCAATCAGGTCTTAAACCTGCTTTCCCACTGGCGCTCGCTCTTGGCAAGCTCCTTCGGCTGGATTTCTCGCATGTGTTGAAATCCTCCCCATGACGCTTTCGACGGTAGTCTATCGGTGGCGCGGAGTAGAAGCGAAAGGCTGAAATTTCTGGTAAAGACTTGCCGAGTAAAATTATTTTACCCGTTTGGACGTCTGACACGGCAAAGGCTCTGGTCTTACGGGAATGAATCGCAGCAGGCGCAACGGCTGGACTCGAACAGTTGTAGCTCTATTGGAGGCTGCATAGTCGGGCGCTCTAGGCGTTTCCCGCAGCATCGATGAATCTGACAACGTCAATAACGGGTCTCGAGGTGCTGACTGCCTCTGGATGAATGGTGCGGCGGATGTCTATCCAGGCCTTCGCCTGAGTCCGCCGTTCCGAGGTTGTCACGCTGATCAGTTTCGGGTAGCTGGTCTTGGCATAAACCGGTCGCGGCAGCGCTGATTGTTGCTGTAGCCGCTACCGGTCCGTTTGATATTTGTGTCGCCCAGGTTTTTATCTCGCCTATCGCGTTGGAAGCGCTGGTGGTGATTGCGGCCAGGATCTGTGGCCACCAGGTGGTGACAGTCTTTGCCACGGTGTCGATTTCGCCCTTCGCGTCCACCTTGACGTAAAGGTCGCAGGTCTACTTCTGCCGTCGTGCGGCGACCCGTTCGTCGGGTCGCAGGGTCGATCTGGGTTGTTCTTTGACCGCCCATGCTGCTGCGAGCTGATCACTGGGGTGTTCGATGGCGAATACCGATCACACTTTCGCCAATGCAGCCGAGGAGAGGCTGCCGCCGCCCCTGAGCAGCAGAAACATGTGCGCCCAGTTTTGTTCCCGGCCCAGCCTCGGGGCCCTTAGTCGTGGGTCACTACCTGCTTAGCCAGTTTGGCAATAGGGAACAGATCGGCCACCATCTGCGCATTTGGTAGCTGTGTCCGCAGCACTCGTCGGCATGGGGCATAGCTTATCCCCGCGACCAACATCCCACCGCCACCGCCAAGAAAATACCCTCTGATCTGGCCTATAAGTCCAGGTCAGGGGGTTTTTGTCTGAGATGACCAGGTGTGGAAGGTGTGTTGGTGCTCACCTTTGCCCACAACCCGGCTCTCTCGTTCGCAGGTGAACGCATTTGCGTGGCCCGCCAGCACGGACGCGACGTAGGTGGCCTAGTGGGACTGATGCGAGGACAGTGGGTCCATGTCTGATCAATTTGCCTGGGTGCCCGACGTCGCACGCGGCGAGTGGCTTCGCCAGATGGAAGCAGCGCCGTTTGGCAGCATCGCGTCAATAGTGCCTCCGGGTTTCGAGTCCTATGCCCGTATATTCCATCCGGCCGGTCGGGACCGCCCGACCGGAACGAAAACGTGGCACGGCTTTGACGGGCGGACGTTGTGGGACGGCGCCTCGGACGCAGAATCGGTTCTCGATACAGAGCGAACCAGCTGGGCGAATGCCGCCGAATCGTTCGGCACCACCATGCACTCCCAGGCGCAATTCGCGCGGCTCGTGCGATCCGCCTCCGAAGGCGCTCATCAGGTGGTAGCGGCCGACGGCTGGCGCTACAACGAACCATCGGAAGGGTCGCTGGACGCAGACACCCTCGCTGCAGTCGCGAGAATTCTCGCCCGTCACACCGACACCCAGGACCACGGGATCGCGGCAATCTGGGACGGCTGGGGCGGCCTTGTCAGTTCGGCGGGATTCGTTAGTTTCGGGTTCAGCCCTGCTTACGGAATGCCTGCCCGATACCGCGATGAGACCGGTGGGCAGGGAATGGGCCCGTCGCTGGGCGAGCGACTTGCGGCATCGGCCCGGCTGGGGATCGCAAGGCTGCGTTCGGTAGTCGGCGCACGCCCGGGAGTGGCCCACCACCATCCGAAACCCGGTACCGGGCTGCTGACTGAAGAGGTTGCGGCTGGGTCAAGGTTTGAACTACACGCGGCTACCGGGCGGCGCTACGTCTTGTTCGAAGCGGGGGCAACCGATTTCTCGGATGCTGAGTTATGGCCGGATAGTGCTCCGTGGGTCGGCAACACCGTGCGGCCGCAGTCGCCAAGCATCCTGTGGCCCGACGATCACTCCTGGGTGCTCGCCACCGAAATCGACTTCGATTCGACTCTCGTCGGGGGGACGGCGGCGCTCATTGACGAGCTCGTATCGGACCCGTCGCTCGAAGTGCTCCCCATCGATGTTGAGGCTGATTTATCCTGCGAGGGCGACGGGCTCAATTGCATCGACTAGTTCACCGGTCTTCACCGCAGTACCAAAGATGGCGATGGCAGCGGCAAGGCCTCTCGGGCAGGTAATACTCTGAGCCAAATGCGTCCTGCGGAACTGCTCATAGGCAGAATTGCCCGCCCCGGGCCCGGACACCCTAGGGCCGAGTGTGACGGTTAGGCATGAATAACGTCACGCGTCTTCCGCGACAGCCAGGGCAAACCCGGCATGACGAGGGGCCACAATAGAAATGGTTGTTGCTCCCGCCAGCCTTGACGTTTGGATCAGAAGATTATGAAGAAGCTGCTCCCCAGCATCGCGATCGCCGCGCTATTGCTCACCGGTTGCGGGCAAAGTTCCGACGAGGCCGGTGCGAGCCGGGCGTGTGCGCTGCTTGCCAGCAGCGAGAACTCCGTTTACGACGCAGTCTGGCGGTGGGTCGAAGCAGGTAAGCCAGCTGGCGGCACCACCGCTATTTCTTCCGCGCTTTTGCAACTGCCAGCTCGGGTGCACAGCGCTGCGCAGGCGGCGCCGGACACACTGCTACCCGCCTTCCGCGACCTGGAGACTGCTGCGGAGCAGTGGAAGAAACCGAGCGATGACGTTGCCGCGCAAAAGTTCTCCAAGGCCGCCGCGACCGTGAACACGGCGTGTGAAGCCGCGGGCGCACCGATGAATATTCGCAACCCCACCAATGGCACCTTCGAGTAAGGCGAGGACGGGTCTAGCGTTGTCGTTATGACTTTCGACGCTGAGTACGAACCGAGCCCTACCAAGTGGGTACGCGACCAGGTCGCTGCCATTGAAGAGTCCGGAGGCACGGAGGGAACGATGATGCTCGGCATGCCCGTCATCATCGTGAACACCATTGGCGTCAAGACCGGAAAACTGCGCAAGATTCCCCTGATGCGAGTAGAACATGACGGCGTCTACGCAGCTGTCGCATCGTTGGGCGGCGCCCCGAAGCACCCG
The DNA here is from genome assembly GCF_003860405.1 of Nakamurella antarctica. NCBI lineage: Bacteria > Bacillati > Actinomycetota > Actinomycetes > Nakamurellales > Nakamurellaceae > Nakamurella > Nakamurella antarctica. The sequence continues at coordinate 402,404 of NZ_CP034170.1, forward strand.
GTCTGGTACTTCAATGTCACAGCAGACCCCAGGGTTGAGGTCCGAGACGGACAGCATGTGGCGCGATTAACCGCACGTGAGGTTTTTGGCGACGAGAAGGCTGTGTGGTGGGAGCGCGCAGTGGCTGCGTATCCGCCGTACGCGGAATACCAACAAAACACCGAGCGCGTCATCCCGTTGTTTGTGTTGGAGCCGTAGATCACGCGGTTGGCCACACCCGAAGATGGGTAGGAACTTAGTCATGACCGCGCTGCCTCCCGACCCAGATCCCACGAACGATCCCGACCTCGACGCCGGCGGGAGCGTGCTGCCGGGCAGCACCCCGCCGGATTCAGGCTCCGCGACAGTGGGGCTGAGCCACAAGCCGAAAGAAACTCCCAAGAACCTGGGGCCGATCGTCATTGGGATCACGATCACCCTCGCCGTGATGATCTCCGTATTCCTCATCCTTGACGCCTTGGGGCGGTTCAAGTAGCGGCAGTTAGATCTGTCGGTGTGACCGGTGTCCTGCCCGGGGTGAAGTACCGTCGGGGTATGGGTGAGACGAATCTGTCGCTGATCGACGAATTGGCTCTTCTGGCGCTGCGCGAGGAGAACGGGCGTCCGCTGATCGGCAAGATGGAGCTCGACTGCGCTTTTGCGGGCGCCTTGCTGGCTGAGCTCGAAATCGCCGGTCGGATCGCGCTGGTGAACTCTCTTGTCCTGCTGGTGGATCAGGCCCCCGTGGGCCACGACGGTGTGGATTCGTTGCTGCGTCAGATCGCGGCTGATCCGGAGCCGCACAAGCCTGAGTTCTGGGTCCGCACCCTGCAACCGCACCACCCTCGCACGGGCGTGTTGACTTCGTTGACGGAGCAGGGCTTAGTCAAAGAGCAGGAAACTAAAATCCTCGGGTTGTTCACTCTGAAGCGCTACCCGCAGATCAGCCGAGTGCCCGAGGCTGAAATTCGCGATCGGATGAGCGCCGCTATTGACGGGCAAGAGGTGCCCAGCCGGGTACTGGTACTGATTTCTCTGGTAACGGGGTGCGGCCTCGCCCGCAAGCTTTTCACCCTTGCCGATCGGCCGAAGGTGCGAGAACTGGCAAAACAGCACTGGTCCGGGCTTGCCGTCCGCTCGGTGATCGATATGAACTACACAGAAGTTGCCGCGGGCTAACTTCACCGGCCGCGCTCCGAGGCGCTGACCTTGGCCGTTGCTCGGCTGTCGGTGTGGTGCGGCACTGTTATCCATATGACGAAACCCGACCAGGCTGAGCGCCTCGCATCTGGTGGCCTCGCATCTGGTGGCCCCGCATCTGGTGGCCCCGCATCTGGTGGCCCCGGTGTGGACCGCATTGAGCTGCGGGAGCGGGCAGAACACCACCTGCGCGACCTTGTGCAGTCGCAAGAGGCGGTGCTCCGCGCGGATCAGTGGGTGGCGATAGAAGCTCTGGTCGCTGACCGCAGGCGGGCGCTGGTGGTTCAGCGCACGGGCTGGGGGAAGTCTGCCGTGTACTTCGTGGCGACCGCCCTACTGCGCTCGATGGGTGCTGGCCCCACCGTGATCATCTCACCGCTACTGGCGCTGATGCGGAACCAGATCTCGGCCGCCGCTGCGGCCGGCATCACCGCGGTGACGATCAACTCTGCCAACGCCCAAGAGTGGGGCCAGACCTACCAGCAGGTGCGGGCCGGCGAGGTGGACGTACTTCTGGTGTCGCCGGAGCGGTTGAACAACCCGGGTTTTCGAGACGAGGTCCTGCCCGGACTTGCGGCCAGCGCGGGCCTGCTGGTGGTGGACGAGGCGCACTGCATTTCCGATTGGGGCCACGATTTCCGACCGGACTACCGACGGATCCGCACCATGTTGACTCAGTTGCCCGCCGGTATTCCGGTGTTGGCGACCACGGCTACAGCGAATGAGCGCGTGATGACGGATGTTGCCGAACAATTGGAGACCAGCGCTGCGGGCGTCGGGGCAGATGTTCTCGTGCTGCGCGGGACGCTGGACCGGGAGTCTTTGCACCTGGGTGTCGTAACACTGCCCAGCCAACCGGCGCGGTTGGCCTGGTTGGTCGAGCAGCTGCCGAAGCTTCAGGGGTCGGGGATAATATACTGCCTCACGGTCGCCGCCACCGAGCAGGTGGCAGATCACCTGCGGGCCAACGGTTTTGAGGTTGCAGCCTATTCTGGCCAGACGGATCAGGCGGAGCGATTGGACGCCGAGCAGCGACTCCTCGGCAATCAGGTGAAGGCCTTGATCGCTACTTCTGCTCTCGGAATGGGTTTCGACAAACCAGATCTCGGTTTCGTGATCCACCTGGGGATGCCTGCATCGCCGATTGCTTATTACCAACAGGTGGGCCGCGCCGGCCGCGGTGTCTCTCGCGCCACCGTGGTGGCATTACCCGGCACCGACGATCAGCAGATCTGGGAGTACTTCGGGTCGCTGGGATTTCCGCCGGAGTCCGCAGTGCGGGAAACGCTCGCCGTACTCGGTGCTTCGCCCACACCGATCTCGGTTCCAGCTCTAGAAGCGCAAGTTTCGCTGCGCAGGTCGCGGTTGGAAACCATGCTGAAGGTCCTCGATGTCGACGGTGCGGTTCGTCGCGTGGCCGGCGGGTGGGTCGCGACCGGCCAAGCCTGGGTGTACGACGCGGATCGGTACGACCGCGTCAATACTGCGCGCCGCGGTGAGCAGAACTCGATGCTGGAATACCTTTCGACCACAGAGTGCCGGCTTCAGTTTTTGCGTCGCGTGCTCGACGATCCGGGTGCCGGCCCCTGCGGTAGGTGCGACAACTGCGGTGGGTTGGCGCTCGCGATGCAGGTTGACGCCGCCGATGTCGCCCGGGCCGCCGAGCGATTGAACAAACCGGGTGTGCCGGTGGAGCCGAGGGCAATGTGGCCGACCGCGATGAGCCAGCTGGGTGTGGCATTAAGCGGCAAGATTGCCCCCGGTCAGCGCCCCGAGCAGGGTCGCGCCGTCGCGCGGCTGGACAGCCTCGGACATGGGTCTGCGCTCCGAGAGCTGTTCTCTAGCAACACCCCCGATGGTGAGGTCCCGATTCCGTTACGGCATGCCATGGTCGCGGTCCTCGACGATTGGGACTTCCCGGCTGGGCGCCCCGCCGGCATCGTTTTCATCGACTCGGCGTCCAGGCCACTGTTGGTGGCCCACATCGCGCAGGGGCTGGGGCGCTTCTTGAAGCTGCCCGTCCTTGGGTCTTTCGTTCTCGCCCAAGACGGGCCGTTGAACACAGGTCAGAGCAACTCGGCGCAGCGCCTCAAAACTGTGGTGAACCGTCATCATCTGCACCTGGAAAGCAACCTTGGTGCGGGGCCCGTGCTGTTGGTGGACGACTACACCGACTCAGGCTGGACCCTGACAGTGACCGCGAAAGCGTTGCGCGAAGCCGGCGCCACGGCGGTCTATCCCTTCGTTCTGGGTGTCCGGTAATGGCGCGGCGGGCGGGCCCGGCAATTTTTTGGGCCCGCGACAACTGTGCGGGAGAAGAGTACTGCCAATCAGCGCGGGGTGCTGCTCGGTTAGTGGGTGAGCGCTGGTTGCGGTGAGCGGACTCGCAGCAACATCAACAGCCCGGCAGCGATCACCAGCATGATGCCGTACCCGCCCACCCGCTCGTTGTCGGTCACGCCAGCCCCAAGCGCGTAGAGCGCCGGTGCCAAGAAGGCGACGGCCCGACCGGTGGTGGCGTAGAGACCAAACATCTTGCCTTCGTTGCCCGTGGTGATCAGGCGCGCCATGAACGTCCGGGAAGCCGATTGCGCTGGACCGACAAATAAGCACAGGATCAAACCGAACACCCAAAATGCGGTCGGGCCCGAAAGCGCCAGCAGGATGCAGCCACTGACCAGAATGCCCAGAAGGGAATAAATGATCACTTTTTTGGGGCCGAGGCTATCGTCGAGGCGCCCTGCGGCTAATGCCCCGATGGCGGAGATGACGTTCGCGGCAATGCCAAAAATGAGCACGTCCCCAGTGGGAATATCGAACAACGAAACCGCCAGGATTGCGGCGACGGTGAAGATGTAGGACATCCCGTCGCGGAACACCGCTGAGGCGAAAAGGAAATACAGGGTGTTGCGGTCCTGTGCCCACAGTCGCTTAATGTCGCCGATCAGCATTTTGTAGGAGTCGACGAGCGATTGCCTGCCCGCCCCTGGGTCGGCGGGCTTCTCCGGAACTTTGAACAAAACGGGCAGCGCGAAGACCGCGAACCACACCGCTGCAAACACGGCAATTAATCGGATGTTGAGGCTCTCGTCCGTGGAGATTCCGAACAGACCCGCCGTGGGTGCGTTGTCTTCGCCTGCGATGAAGCCGACGTAGGCGATCAGTAGTAAAACGATGCCACCGAAATAGCCCATTGACCATCCGAGTCCGGAGACCCGGCCGACCGTTTGCGGGGTGGAGATCTGCCGCAACATCGCGTTGTAGGACACCTCCGAGAATTCGAAGAACACCAAGCCGGCCGCGTACAAGACGATGCCGAGGAGGAAGTAGGAGGGATCGGGTTTGACGAAGAACAGCCCAGCCGAGCACGCCACGACTGCCGCCGTCCAGATGGCGACCGATTGCCGTCGCTTACCGAGCGCATCGGCGCGCTGGCCGGCGACCGGAGCGAATAAGGCGATCAGAATGCCCGCAATGGCAACAGCGATCGAGAGTCGCGCGGATGCTTGCGCTTCCGACATATCGCCAGCGACATTGCTGGTGGTGAGGTAGCGCGAAAAAATAAAGGTGACGACGACGGTATTGAAGGCCGCGGAACCCCAGTCCCAGAAGGCCCACGCAACTATCTGACCCCGGCTGCCCACCGGCTGCGCTGGACCCGACACCGACGAATCGATTTTGCTCATACCCCGGCAGCATAGGTGCCCTACCGGGATTAGCGGAACAGGTGCTCGTGTCACTCGCTAGGGGTCCTTGAGGTTCGGCGCTGCCGTTGTGGGGATAACCCCTGCCGCGCGGCCCGCATTAGGGCACAATTACGGTGTGGCACGGCGGCTCAGTGCGCCTTTGTTGGCCGTCGGTGCTGACTAGGTACACGGCGGGGCGGGAAGTTGCAGTCTCGGCCGTGTGGCCGGGGTTAACGGAGGAAAACATGGCTGCCCAGGGCGCTACTCAATTCCGGTCCCGGGCGGGGCGCGTGATGCCCGCGGTGCTCGCGACAGCGCTGTTGCTGAGTGGGTGCGCGACGACCATTTCTGGCAATGCCTCCAGTGATCCGATGGCGGTGCCGTCTACTAAGCCCGCCGGGTACACGCCGTCCTCCTTTCCGATCAGGTTTGCGTTGGATGACGGGCCGGATCAGGTGGTGAGGGATTCCTTGGATGACATCAACCGTTACTATTCCGAGTTCTTCCCGCAGGTGTACGGAATCGATTTCGAACCGCTTCGGGGCGGCTATTACTCCATTGCGCCAGGGGAAGGGCATGCCTCTTCCTGCATGGATGGCCCTAACGACGAAGCCGTGGTCGACAATGCTTTCTACTGCCCAGCATTCGACGAGATTGCCTACTGGCGCCCGCTGGTGGACGAGTTCGCGAGCAATTACAGCGATCTTCAGGTGGCGTTGGTGATGGCGCACGAGCTGGGGCACGCCATTCAGGCGCGTGTTGGCGACACCAGTAACCTCTCAATTGTAATGGAAACCCAGGCTGACTGCTTTGCGGGCACGTGGGCCAAACAAGTGCAAGAAAAGAAGGCCCCGCACTTCAGTTTCAACGAAGAAAACCTGGACCTGACCCTTGCAGCGTGGGCTTTGGTGTTGCCGGACCAGGTGGGTTCAGATCCGAACGACCGTAGCGCGCATGGAAGCGCCTTCGACAGGGTCAGCGCCTTCCAGGAGGGTTACCAGTCCGGGCCGACCGCTTGCCGTGACGATTTCAACGACGCCAGGGTCTTCACCCAACAGGAGTTCAGCTCGGACAACGCCAGTACTGATGGCCTTGGAAACGCCACCTACGAGGAGACGCTTAAATTCTCCGAGAGCTCCCTCAACGAGTATTTCACCACCAAATTCAAGGAATTGGGAGTGGAGTGGAAGCCGCCGACGCTCACTGTGGGTCCGACCGGTTCGGATGGGTGTCCCGAAAAACACATTGTCTCCTATTGCCCAGATTCCAACACCGTGTTGATTTCCGATGAGGTCAGCTTGCGCGAAGTGCACCGAAAAAGCGGTGATTACGCTGTGCTAACAGCGCTGGGATTGGCGTACGGTTCTGCGGCTCTGGTGCAGCTGGGATATTCCCTCACCGACCAGCGCGCTGTCAGCGCAGTGAGCTGCTTGACGGGAATCTTCAGCGGGGAGGTTCTCCGCGTTCCGGGCACCTACGGTTTACAAATTAGCCCGGGCGATTTCGACGAAGCGACAGTGTTGCTCCTGCAGGCTGATTCGGCCAACCACTTGGTCAACACAGGCAGCGACCCCGCCTTCGACCGACTCGATCAGTTCCGATTCGGTGTTATTCAGGGCGCGGGAGGCAGCATCACCGCCTGCGGTCTCCGGGCGGGGTGAACGTCAGACGAGTTCGGCGGTGCTGGCGGCTTCCCGCCGTGCATCACGGCGCTTCATTTCGGCCAACAACGCGAAACCGATCGGAATAATGATCCACGCCGATAGGACGCGATAGATGAGAACGGCGGCTGTCGCTGTGCCGTAACCGGCGCCATAGGTAAGCAGCCCCACGAGAAGTGCCGTCTCGACGGGGCCGATACCACCGGGGGTCAACGGGATTTGCCGGACCAGTTGAACCGACAGATACAGCCCGGCCAGCTGGAGAAGGTCGATCTGGATATCGAACGCCAGGCAGCACATCAGCAGGCAAACTCCCTCGAGCGCCCACTTTCCTGATGTGGCCAAAATTGCCCACATCCACTCTTTGAACTTGACGTGCTTCGCCTGCCTGAGTGTTTCCCTCCCATCCCGGATGATCCCGGCGATTTTGGGCCACTTGATTTCGAACTGATCCAGTCGCGGTGTGGACCGAATGCCGTCGAGGGAGGCGGGGCCCCTGATGGCCCGCCGGAGGATTACCGCTACCAGCACTACGAAGATCACAGCGATAACGATGATGAGGGCACGGTTTTCCGTCACCAGAGTGATGAATGATGTAGCGGCGGTGGCGCTGAGCACCACCAGGTAGAGCAGCACCAAGGTGGCGATTGAGATCAGGCCGGAAAGAACCATCACGGTGGCTGCGGTTGCCCTGCTGGCGCCAGCGGCACGGTATTGATTGAAGGAGAATCCGGCGGATACCGCGGCGCCGGCGGGCAGGCTATTGGTCAGCGCGGTGCTGGCGTAGGTGATCGCCGTGGTGCGACGCCGGGTAATGCGGGTTTCGAAGGCTTTCAAGAGCTGCCGTTGTTGTTCAGCAAACAGCGATATGGACGCTGCAGTGCAGATTGCGGCGACGACGATCCATTCCCAGCGAGCTTTTTGCAACGCCGCGCCAATGGAGGCCAGCGAGGGCAACTTTCCTCGGAGTACGAAGAACACCACAGCGACCGCCGCAACGACAATGATGATATTGAGGCACTTACGCCATGCTGGCTTTGCTGCCCTGGCTTGGGGGTCTGTGGGAGGGGTACTTGCCGGGCTGGCGCCGTCCACCGGCCAGCGGTCATCCCAGCTGCCTTTGCGGATCGCGGGGTTGGGGGCCGGCTCCAGAAAGGTGCCCTGCGGTGCTGAGCTGTTGCCTTCCAGTGGGGTATCAGGCGCCTCGATCGGAGCTGCCTCGATCGGAGCTGCAGAGTGCGCGCCTGTGCCGCGGTCCTCGCTTCGCTCCGTAGTCACTCTCTGATCGTGCACGCTCACCAGTGGTGCTGTCACCTCGCACACGCTATTTGGCGCGGGAGTGTGCCAAAAAAGGAAGTAATGCCGGGTGATCTGTCCCACTTCGGGGGCACCTCACTCGCGTTCGGCCCGTTACCGACCCCACTCGGGCGGGTTCATCGCAGCGTGAGTCATGACTGCACCCAGGCGTACCCCACGGGTCGGAGGGTGCCTGCGCCGGCAGTGATGCCGGCAACTATCGAGGTGAGTTCGGCTGTGTGGTGAGGCTCGACCGCAAGTGTGAGGACGGCATTTGTTTCGTACTCGACGCTGTGTATCCGCACGCTGCGATTACGTAGTTGCGCTTCGACCTGCCCGGCCCTGGCGTGATCAACTGCAACGGCAAACAGCTGGAACAAGCTGCGCCGTAATGGCTTGGCCTCTTTGCACGCCGCGGAGGCGGCATCGGAGTAGGCCCGGACCAGACCGCCAGCTCCGAGCAAGGTGCCGCCGAAGTAGCGGGTGACCACCGCGATGACGTCCATCAGCTGAGCTCCACGCAGCACATCGAGCATGGGCATGCCGGCCGTGCCGGCAGGTTCGCCGTCGTCGTTGGCCCGTTCCGTGGCAAGGCTCAGCGGCGCGGAGCCCTCGGAGCTTGCGGGGCGCGCGGGGTTAACGCCGGCGGCGCGGGGCCGGTCGAGGGTAGCTGCGGCGTCTAAAGCTGGCGCGCTGCCGATAGGACGGTCGGCCGAGATGTACGACGCAAGGATGTTCGGCGCAAGGATGTTCGGCGCAAGGATGTTCGGCGCAAGGATGGTTGGCGCAAGGATGTAGGCCGAACAATGATGACGGGCGGCGTGGTGGAGCCGCCGTTGCCCGTCGATGATGGCCTTCGCGGCTTGATCGGAAGACACGGGAAGGATCACCGCGACGAAACGGGATCGTTTGACGTCGATCTCGGCCGTGGCGGTCCCAGAAATGGTCAGGTAGGAAGGGCTGTTGTTGCTAGGCGTCACGGGGCCCCAGGAGTCGAGCGCTCTCTCCCGAAGCGACAGGCGATTCGGACGCAGCAGCGGAAGCTGCCGCATCGAAACCGGTCTCGGGTGGGCCTTCCATGAGCTCGGCGAGATCACTACGCAGGCCGGGCACCCAGCGCTCGGGAAGCACCGAAGCAGAGCGCAAGACCCTTCTCAGCAGAGCGATCCGATCCTCTCGGAGGAGTCCTGCCTTTGCGCCGTTCATCGCTTGGCTGACATCTCGGACACTCACCCCTACCGGGCTGACATCCGTGAGTGTTACCGGGTCTTCCTGCTGCACGAACCCCGGTTGCAGGACCCGGAAGTAGAAGCCGGTCCGCAGGCTGTCCTCGACCAACACTGCGAGATCTTTTCGTCGGTGGATGGCGGCGATTTTGAAGCACGGGCGGCGCGGCTGGCTGACCTGCACCACCGCAGTACCCCAGGTGAAGATGTCGCCGAGAAAAACCTCCGCCTCGAGAAGCCCTTTGCTGGTGATATTTTCACCAAACGCTGGGGGTGACAAGGGCACGCCAAGGAGCGCCTCCCAATGCCCGTAGTGCTCCAGAGGGTAGACGCAGACTGCCTTTTCGGGACCGCCGTGCACGGTGAGGTCGGCCTGGGTGTCACCGGCGAGGCCTGTGGGTCCGAGCTGTGTCCGTCCGTGGGTCTGAAGTTTTCGAAACGCCGTGGGAACTTCGACGCGCCCGTGCTGCACGGCATCGACTGGGCCCACGGCTAGCGATGCGATTGCGCCCAGCAGGTGAGTCTGGTGGGGATCGCGGCTCATGTATCGAGGCTGCCGGTGTCGAGGCTGCCGGTGTCGAGGTTGCCGGTGGAGGCGGGCTTGTCGGGAAGGTGGGTTTTCGCCCAGGCGAAAACCTCGTCGAAGAACTGTGTTCGGACAGGAAGAGCCGAAAGCGCTAGATCGTGGATACCGCCGGGGATGTGAACGAGGGTGACGTCCTTGCCCAACCGAGGGGCGCCGTCAACCATGTGCTGCACGTTGAGGACGCAGTCGGTGTGCGTGAGCTCGGGGCTTGCACGTCGATGGTTACCGCTGGCATCGGAGGCGCACACCAAAATTGGTACATCGATGGAGATTCCCGCGTTCAGCTCCGCGTGCGCTTTCCTGATAGCGCGAAGCCAACCGGCACGCACCGGGAAGCCGTTAAATGGCTTCCAGGCAAGATTGAAATCCCAGGTTCCGTTGGCGCTCTGGTGCAATGACCGGGCGTAGTGACTGGGGAGCTTTGACACAATCTGCTTCGGACGGAATCTGCCAATCACATTGACTATTCGCGTGAGAATGGTTTGTTCGAAACGGTTGCCGTTCAAATCGAACCAGGGGCTGTTCAAAATGATGCCGTCGATCTGGTGCGGCCCACGTCGCCGGTTGGCCCACAGCGGGACGATAAGGCCCCCGGTGGAGTGCGCCATGACGACGACTACGTCGTGTCCGTCAGCACGAATGATGCGAACTGCTTCGTCGAGTTCCTCGTCGTAGGCGGCAAGATCGGTGATGTAGTTCGGTGTTTGGTGCGCGCGCAACGAACGACCGTATTTACGCAGGTCCAACGCGTAGAAGTCGTAACCGTGATCGGCCCACGCGTCGCCGAGGTGGGTTTGGAAGAAGTAGTCGATGTAGCCGTGGACGTACAGAACTGCGCGTCGGCTGGGCGTTTTTTGCTCCCCTTCCCTCGACTCTCTTCGGACCAACGTGGCGGTGACGGGTCCTTCGGAGTCCGGAGCGAGCTCCAAAGTCTGAGCGCTCCAGCCTGGACCAAGAACGTCGATTGGATGTGGGCTCATTCGCCGATCCTAGCGATGCTGGCCGGCGAGTTTGCCAGGGCCAGTTGGTCCGGTGATGACGGTCTGGACCGGCGCCCCTCCCCGGCAAATGCCGATGCCGTCACGTGGCCTCACCATCCGTGCCACCGCGAGCCGATCTGCAGAGGGTCAGGAACGCACCCAGCTCGCCCAAACCGGCTGGGGTGGTGGGTAGGAAGTCGGTCAATCCGGGGGAGGCAATGATGATCGCCGACCACTGCCCCCGCGAAATGGCGACGTTGAGACGGTTGCGCGAAAGGAGGAAGTCGATACCGCGTGGCACGTCGTCTGCGGCAGAGGCCGTCATGCTGACGATGACGACCGGTGCCTCCTGGCCCTGGAACTTGTCGACGGTTCCCACCGGAATGTGCGGGTATTTTGCTTCGGACAGCACCTTTTTGATGCAGGCCACCTGAGCGTTGTACGGGGCCACTACCAGGAAGTCGGACTCTTCCAGCGGTCGTGGGGGTGCGCCGAGTGCCGAGGTCCAATCTCGGCCCAGGAGTAGCTGAACCTGCCGCAGAACCTTCGCTGCCTCCTCGCTGCTGACGACGGAATTGCCCTCGTGCAGCACGCTTTTGATCTGCACCCCGGGCCTGACCCCTTCCAGCTTGCGGTCCGAGGCGGAGTGCTCGGAGGACAGTTTCCCGTCATAGGAAAGGTCTGACACGGAAGTGCACAAAGCGGGATGCATCCGCCAACTCGTTTCGAGGAAATAGCCGTAGCGATCAGGCAGTACCCGCTGCCCGTCGGCGAGCCATCCCAAAGCTGACAGGTCCACCGGTTCGGGGTGGATTCCCTGGCTGACCTGTGGCAGTTGCGCAGGGTCGCCGAGCAGTAATAATCGCTGCGTTGCCCGAGAGACGGCGAGAGTGTTGGCGAGGCTGTATTGGCCTGCCTCGTCGATGACGAGGAGATCGAGCGTGCCCGGCGGGATCTTCTTCTCGCTTGTCAGATCCCAAGCGGTTCCACCCATCACCCAGCCACCCTGCTGCAGGTGAATGAACTTCGCCCATTCAGGTGCTTTATCGGGCTGTTGCCACGGGACGGGCTTGGTGCCTTTAATTTTCTTGGCAATCTGGGATGCCGGCACGCCCGCACTCACCACGGCCTCGAGGACGTTCTCCACCGCCGCGTGCGATTGGGCGACCACACCGATCTTCCACCCCTGGGCTACCAACGTGGCTATGACGCGAGAACCGACGTAGGTCTTTCCAGTACCGGGCGGCCCTTGGACAGCGAGGTAGGAATTGTCGAGAAGCTTTACGGCGTCGGTGATTGCGGTGATGTAGCCGTCAGGGCTTTCAGCTACGGCAGGGAGACTGGCGTCGCCACGCAGCCGGGGAGGTCGCCGCGCAAGGATGTCGATGGCGGGTTGAGCGGGAAGATCCGGCATCACCTCCGATACCTGCTGGGCGAGTGCGCGAATTGCGGCACGCTGCGACGTGGTGGGCAACGGGGCCCCCGGCGTCACTGCCATGGGCAGCGTGTCGAAGGGGTCGGCGTCTTTGCCGACGCTCTCTTGTATGTACACGACGTCGATCCCGTCGGTGCCGGGTTCGATCTGAGTGATTTTGGCACCGATCCAGCCGCGCCCACCATTGGCGCCGACCTTCATCGGCTCGACGGGGTTGTCGTAGAGGGCGTACATATCGTCCGCCACGGCCAAATTCGACCCTGGAGCACGGGTTCCTGTGAGCTTGACGATTCGCTTTTGGGTGCGCGCGCCCTTGGGCACGTTCCAGTCCTCGTGAATCTCGGCCCCACGGTCAGCGACAAGAGAGCCGCGTTCGTCCATCCATTCGTCCGGAGGTTGGATGAGCCGTGCATAGTGAGCCCACCACACCGGTTTGTCCTCGCGAGCGTGGTACCCGAGCGCGGCCCCGGCCATCGCAATAGCCTGGTTGATGTCGGACCGCTTGCCCTCGCCCGCAGCGGAAAGTAGCGCCTCAGCAAGCTCTGTGGTTTCGGTGGTTTCCGAAGTCGCTTCGATGGCACTGATATCCGACTTTGACGGATCAAAGGTAGACGCAATTCCTGCGTCAGCGGCGCGCTCCAGCAGCCATCGGTGCAGCTTGAGAGTGGATTTGCAGTCGTAGAAGTTGTAATCGCCTATCTCGCTGAGCCGGGTCAGCGCACCGACGGTGTCGCCACCGTCGCGCATTTCGCAGTACTCGTGATACCCGACGATCGAATCAGCAGCGTTTGTCACCCCGTCTTCATTCCGCAGCTCGTCGCCCATGTAGAGCGGTTCAAGCTTTTTGATGGAGTAAGAGGGTTGCGAAACGCGCAGTGACGAACGCACGACGCCGTAAAGGTCGACGAAAACACCCTGGCGCAGGAGGTTGTCGACGGAATCTTCGCCCGTACCGTGGCGCAACGATAACCTTTTCAAAGCGGTTGTCTCGTAGGGCGCGTAGTGATAGATGTGCATGTTGGGGTAGCGCGCTCGGCGAGCTTCGACGTAGGCGAGGAAGTCTTGGAGCGCCCGCTTTTCTTCCGCGCGAGTGTGCGCCCAGAAGGGCTTGAATTCTCCGACCTCGGCTTCGGGGAGACCTTCGATGCGCTCGACAACCCCGAATAGGTACTCCAGTCCCCAGACGGGGGAGTCGTTCTCGGCCCAGAGCGGATCACCTTCGAAATCAAAGTAGATATCGCCAGCGTCCGGCGGTGGCAACTCAGCTAGAACCGCTGGATTGAAGACGTCGTAGAGAACATCTGTGCCCGTGTCACCGGTGAGGTTTCGGCACTGCAGCAACGCCTGCGCTTGCAACGTCTTGAGAGTCCGCTCCGGAATCTTGGCGTCAATATCCTGCCTTGACGCGAGTTCGTGCATGGTGCGGATACCGCACGCCATCAGCTTCCGGCGTTGCGCCATCGTCATCTTTGCGACGCGGCGAAGGTCGTCATGGGCCAGGACCTCAACAGCGCAGATATCGCACGAGCCGCAGGCGACGTACTCCGCGCTGTTCCACTCGATTTCCGATGTAGCGAGGTGGCGGTCGGCAATCATCTCCTCGAAACGCCGCCTGCGGTCGAGGTAGACCGCTCGAATCTCTGCGATGTCGTGAAAATCGCTCGTGCCATCACCGCGGATGAGCCGGATCTGCTTCGAGGTTGAGAGTCCTGCCTTGATTAGTTGATCGGCGTAGGCAGCAATCTGAAGCAGCGCAGGAATTTTGGTGGATCTCGCCAGCTTGGTGTCGACGACTTGGTACCCGTCTTCCAGGCGGACCAAGAAGTCTGCGCGACCGTAGAAGGTGCCATCGAAAAAGGTTCCCTGGTAGACGATGTCGGTGCCAGCATTGAGCGCCGCAACTGTTTGGGCGTGTTTGCTCAGGAGCTCGTCATAGGTCCACACGCGGGGAAATTCGATCTCCACGAAAGACGGTGCCACGCCGCCGCCGTCGCCTTCTCGGAGTTGGGCGAGGACCCGCTTCTCGTGCGCGAGTCCTAGTTCTGCGGTCCGGTCCATCATTTTGTCGGTTGGAGTGGTGTGTTTGTCATGCCGGAGCAGCCCATCCAACTTCCTGGCAGCAGCAAATTCGCACGATGCGGCTTCCGTCAGGTCGCTCGCGCTAAACCCCACCACGCTGTCCAACAAAAACATGGGCTGCCTCTTCACATTTGGCGTCAGGAACTCCGACGCATCGTGAAGGTAGCAAGCCCAGCCGACAGTCCCGCAGAAAACCGGCACGCCCGGTGGTGACCTACTGCACTAGAACTTGCGAGCACTAGGCCACCGCTCGGCGAGTACAGCAAGAGGCCTCAGGCCTCGATCTTTACCCCGCGCCAGAACGCGACGTGATCCTTGATTTCCTTGGCCGCATCCTTGGGGCTTGGGTAATACCAAGCGGCGTCGGTGTTTTCCTGTCCGTCAACTACCAGGCTGTAGTACGACGCGGTGCCTTTCCACGGACACGTGGACTGGGTCTTGCTCGCCTTCAAGTATTCCGGCTTGACGCTGGTAAGGGGGAAGTACTGGTTGTTCTCGACCACGACGGTGGCGTCCGACTCTGCGATGACCTGGTTGTTCCATACTGCGCGCATGACGTGCGACCTCTCTGAAGGCGGATTGCGAAGAAGTGGCGACAAGGCCACACCGGTACAACACGGCCGGCGTGGCGATAAGTCCCCGGTGAGTGGTGCTGCAATTAACGGTACCCACCCACCGCGCTGCGGCGCCTGTGACGTCTGCCGTGGCGCACGGCGGTAGGCATGATCGGTATGCCGACTACCGATAACCTGGATCCATGTCGCGCAGCGTGTACGTCGCCTCCGGCGAAGGCAATTCCGGTAAGTCAACGGTGGCGTTGGGTCTGCTGGATCAGCTAGCGCATCAGGTGGGCAGGGTCGGGGTTTTCCGACCGGTAGCCAGAGCAACCGACGAAGCCGATTACGTGGTCGAGATGCTGCTCGCGCACCCTGCGATGGATCAGCCCTACGACAGCGCGATCGGAATCACCTACGCCGAACAGCACCGCAACCCCGAAGGTGCGTTATCTGCCATCATCAATCGGTATCACCAGATGGCTGCAGGTTTTGATGTGGTGCTCATTCTCGGCAGCGACTACACGGACGTGTCGACCGGTAGCGAGCTTGCTTTCAACGCTGCCGTAGCGGCGAACCTCGGTGCCCCTGTCGTGCTGGTGGTCCACGGTAGTAACAGGCAGCCGGCGGATGTTCGGTTGGCGGCAGATCTTGCGCGGGCCGAACTCGATGCCTCACACGCCCACCTCGTGGCCGTGATCGCGAACAGGGTCCGCCCGGAAGATCTCGGCGCGGTGCGCGACGCGCTCGCAGCCGACAACGGCTTGGGAGTGGGAGCGATCCCGGAGGAACCCGTACTGGTGGCGCCCACGGTCAGCGCTCTGATGCATGCGGCTCAGGGGCATCTGGTCCGTGGCAACCCCGAGTGGCTCGAGCGGGAATCTCTCAATTTTGTGGTTGCTGCGATGTCGTTGCCCAACGTGCTGATCCGACTGCGCGAATCCACCACGGTGATAGCCCCGGGCGATCGGTATGACCTGCTACCGGGCCTGATGATGGCCCACCATTCCGCGACGTATCCGGCGCTGGCTGGCATTGTGCTTACCGGCGGCTACACGCCACCGGAGCCAATCCAGCGGCTGCTCGAGGGTTTCAAGGATGATCTGCCGGTGATGGTCAGCGATCTCGACACCTTCAAAACC
This sequence comes from Nakamurella antarctica, assembly GCF_003860405.1. Classification (NCBI taxonomy): domain Bacteria; kingdom Bacillati; phylum Actinomycetota; class Actinomycetes; order Nakamurellales; family Nakamurellaceae; genus Nakamurella; species Nakamurella antarctica. The sequence goes on from NZ_CP034170.1 coordinate 418,228, forward strand.
GCCTCGACGCTGGCGCTGGTCCGCGGCAGACTCACCGCCGCGTCACGGACCAAGAAGCAGACGGCCTTGCGCCTCTTTGCGGAGAACGTCGACGTGGCAACTCTTTTGAACGCCATCGATCTACCGCCTGATACCACCGTCACGCCGTTGATGTTCCAATTTCAGCTCATCGACCGGGCCCGTGCCGACCGCAAACGCATCGTGTTGCCAGAGGGGTCTGACGACCGAATTCTGCAGGCGGCGGACTCTCTCCTGCGGCTCGGTGTTGCAGACCTCACTATCCTGGGCAACGAGGCCGAAATCCTCGGTAGGGCAACGTCCTTGGGTCTGAGCTTGACCTCCGCCCAGATCGTGTCTCCGAACGACCCAGAGTTGGTCGAGCGGTTTGCCGAGGAGTACACCCGGATCCGTGCGCACAAGGGGATGACTCTCGAGCGGGCTCGCGAAATCGTCTGTGACGTATCGTATTTCGGTACCATGATGGTGCATGTGGGGTTGGCCGATGGCATGGTCTCGGGGGCCGCTCACACCACCGCCCACACCATCAAGCCGGCGTTCGAAATAGTTAAAACGGCGCCAGGAACGAAGATAGTTTCTAGCGTCTTCCTGATGTGTCTGGCTGATCGGGTGCTCGTGTACGGGGATTGCGCCGTGAACCCTGATCCAACGGCAGAACAACTTGCAGATATTGCGATCTCGTCTGCCGCGACCGCCGAACAATTTGGTGTCTCGCCCCGGGTTGCGATGCTGTCGTACTCAACCGGCACCTCCGGTACGGGAGCAGATGTCGACAAAGTCAGGGCCGCAACCGGTTTTGTCCGCGAACGGATGCCGAACCTACTCGTAGAAGGCCCGATCCAGTACGACGCCGCAGTTGATCCAGATGTTGCGCGCAGCAAAATGCCTGATTCGGCGGTGGCGGGCCACGCCACTGTGTTGATCTTCCCCGACCTCAACACGGGCAACAACACCTACAAGGCCGTGCAGCGCAGCGCTCACGCGGTGGCGATCGGCCCAGTTCTGCAGGGACTGAACAAACCAGTGAATGACCTTTCTCGCGGCGCCTTGGTCGTCGACATCGTCAATACTGTTGCCATCACTGCGATTCAGGCTCAGGCTGGCAACGGAACACGGGAGACCTGATGGACTGCAACGTATTAGTTTTCAACTGTGGATCCTCGTCGATCAAATTTCAGTTGTTAAAAGTTGACACTGAGCAGGTGCTGGCGAAGGGCAGTGTGGAACGGGTCGGATCGATTGACGGCACCATCACTTTCGAATCCGCCGCGGGCGAAACAACCGCCAACGAACCGGTGCCGGATCATGCAGCCGGGATGACGTTGATCCGAGAAGCCTTCAAGCGCGGTGGTTTTGACCTTGATAATGCGGGAATTGTGGCTATTGGCCACAGAGTGGTGCACGGCGGGGCGGCGTTTTCCGCGCCCGTACTCATCAATGACGAAGCGCTGACAGCCATGAGAGACGTCTCGGTGCTCGCGCCACTGCACAATCCGGCAAATATCATCGGAATCGAAAGGGCCAGTGCGGCATTCCCGAAACTGCCGCAGGTAGCAGTGTTCGACACCGCCTTTTTCCAGAATCTGCCCGCCGCTGCGTCCACCTACGCAGTGGATCGACAGCTAGCGAGCGACAACGGGATTCGCCGGTACGGGTTCCACGGAACCTCCCATCAATACGTCAGCGGGCGGGTGCCCTTGATGCTGAATCGTGACCCCTCGGAGCTCAATCAGATCGTGCTTCACCTGGGCAACGGAGCTTCGGTGGCGGCGATCCGAGGGGGAGCGCCGGTGGAAACCTCGATGGGAATGACGCCGCTGGAGGGACTCGTGATGGGGACCCGATCGGGCGATATCGACGCAGGAGTGATCTTCCACCTGCACAGGGTTGCGGGTATGAGCGTGGACCAGATCGATACCGCGCTGAACCGGAAGTCCGGGATGGTGGGCCTGAGTGGCGTCAACGATTTCCGTGACCTGCACGCACTTGTCGCGGGCGGCGATCACGATGCCCAGCTCGCGTTGGATGTTTACATCCATCGGATCAAGAAATATGTGGGGGCCTACTCCGCGATTCTCGGGCGGCTTGACGCAATTACCTTTACCGCTGGTATCGGCGAGAACGATTCGATAGTAAGGTCTTTGGCGCTCGCAGGGCTTGAAGGCTTCGGAATTGTTATTGATTCCGAGCGCAATAACGCAAAGACTCGCGGGGCTCGAGTGATCTCTGCTGACGATTCTCGCGTCGCTGTGCTGGTGGTACCCACCAACGAGGAGTTGGAGATAGCCCAACAAACGCTGGATGTGGTGAAGAAAAGGATGTAGCTACGGGGCAGGTGCCGATGCACCAAGGGCCCCAGGTCGGCCCGTGCGCATCTGCGCGGCCCGGTAAAAGGCCAGGGTGCCAGCGACGCCGCTGGCACCCAAGAGCCCGCCAGCGACCACATCGGTGAACCAGTGCACGCCGAGGTAGAGGCGGGTCAGTGCCACCAGTGCCGAAACCAGCGCCGCTGCAATGCCTATCCCTACCTTCGCGGGGCGGCCGAGGTCGGCTGTGAAACCGGCGAACAGTACGACGCAAATGCACCCGAGCAGTGATACGGCCCCCGTGACATGCCCGGACGGGAACGAGGGATCCAGCGTCCGAACAAGCTGCTCTGCGACGTTCGGCCGATTTCGCGGTACCGCGTATTTCAGCAGCCGGACGCCGAGACCAGTGACGGCGGGACCGATGAAAATGACGGCCGCTGGCACCCACGATCTGGTGCGTACTGCAAATATGGTGGCCACCACAAAGCCGATCACCGTGGTGCCCACGGGGGAAAAGGTGTTGGTAACAGCGATAACGACGGGCGTGAGCCAGCTGGCACGGTTGCGGACAAACCATTCGTGGACGCCTGCATCGAAGGTGTTGGTGATGAGACCGTGCTGATCCACATCGAGGAAAAGCGCGAAGACAGCCAGTAGCGCAAGACCAGCAAGGAGCGCGGGGACCCTCCGTTGGCGCCGGGAGTAGCTGGCAGTGTCCGTCAGTCGTGGTTTGCCTGATTCCCGTCCCCTCCGGATGGCGAGGCTAATCGCCGCAAGGCCAACTCCGGCTATCAGCAGCGCGCCCAGTAGACGCAGCCAGAGGGGCACACTCGCTGAGATTGAGACGTCGGGTTCCACCCCACTACTGTGCCCGATTGAGCCGATCTTGATCGTCTTCGATCAGAATGCAGCCAGTAGTTCCACGCATGCCCGCCAGGCCGCCGAGTCGATATCGATGAGCGCGAAGTGATTGCCGTCGACCGTGGTCAAAGTGGCGTTATCCCCGGCCAACACGGCGGAGGCGACGTACGTCTGGCTTTGCTCGTAGGGGACGACCCCGTCATCGCGAGAGTGGACGCACCGGACCGGAACTCCGATCGGAACCATTTCTAGGGGATCCGCGGCGCGGTACCGCTCCGGGTACCGGCTCGGTGAGCCGCCCACCAGGCCGGCCACCGCGCCGCCGCCGAGGCCGAGCTTGTCTGCCGTCGTGAGATCCAGAACTCCAGCCTGCGAAACTACGCCCGCGACGGCAACTTTCGGCTGCGCACCAGGTTGGCCCACTGGCAGCGTGTGCCTGCCCGCCGCCCAGACGGCAAGTTGACCGCCAGCGGAGTGCCCGATGACGAGCACTTTTCCGCGCGGCACATCCTGCATGCTTGCAAGGAGGTCGATTCCTTCTGCAACGTCGGCGAAAATGTTCGGCCACTCGCCGCCATTACCATTGCGCCGATATTCCAAGTTCCAGCAGGTATAGCCGCGGGCCTGGAGATCGAGCGCGAGGGGTGCGCCCAAATCCAGTCCGTAACTTGAGAACCAGTAGCCGCCATGGATGATCACCACCAGGGTGTTCGAACCCGCGCAGCGGTAGAGGTCACCGAATTGGGATGCGTCGACGCCGTAGGCGAGGCGCTCCGCAGGGGCAGCATCAGGCGCAGCTCGATTCACAGTCGTGGCAGCACCGTCGCAAGAGGTCATAGCGGCGGCGCTCAGGGCTGACAAACCTGCCAGGAGATTCCTGCGGGAGAGGCCCATCATGCGAGTGCGCTTCCCGCCACTAAAAACCCCGACTACCGCCGCCACTGTGACCGCCGCCTCCGCTGAAGCCGCGACTGCCACCCCCGCCCCCACCAAAGCCGCCGCCGCCGCTTCGACTACCGCCACTGCCCAACATTCCTCCGAGGATGCCGCCGAGCACTGCGCCTCCGAAGCTGCCGCTTCCGCGGCTCCGTGCGGATCCCGACCAGCCGCCGTAGCCGCCGCCCATCCAGCCGCCGCTGCCGTGGGAGTTATCGTCGTCATCCCACTGGGAGTTGCGACGACGAGCTTCTGCTTCGGCTTTGGCTTTCGCCTTCGACAGTTCCGCGCGCCGCGCTGTTTCGAGTTCTGCCAATCTGGAATCGATTTCGGAACGCTTGGCCCATATCTGTTTGCTGATGGTCGTCAACTGGGCCAAGCCGTCAGCGATCGGTAGCTGGTTCTCGAGGACCTGGGGCAGCAGTTGAGCGAGTTGGTTTTCCAGTGGTGCGATGTCCAGTGGTGAGAACCCGGGTTGGTCGATGAGCCCGCCTTGATTGGTGCCGACGGCTATTGCCATTTGACGAGCGGCAGAGATCTCTGACTGCCACTGTTCCCGCCACCCAGAATCCTGTCGCAGCAGCGAGAGTCGATTAGCGATGGAGCCCATCTTGAGCGACAGTGTGGCAAATAACTGCTTCTCGGCGTTGTGGTTGGTGCCAGCTTCGGAAACCTCCACCGCACTGCGGCTTTCGCGTGCTGCGAGCGCGACATCGATGTCATTGAGGTCCGATTGCAGTGATTGCTGCGCCGCCCCCGGCGGCACCGTGCCCATCAATACGGTGAGTTGGTCGACTTTTTGTCGCAAGTCCACCATCGCGAGTTGATTTTGCGCGATGACAGATCGCTCCAGCTCCTTAGCCACGGCGGCAGCCCGTCGCCGCTTGATGAGTTTGACGAACATGTATACGAGGATCAGCGCGCCCAGCGCCAGCAAGACCCACAGCCAAGTATAAGAAGTCTTGACGGTGGATGCGACTTTGTCGACACCCGCGAGAAGGCCTGCGCCCCAAGCGCTGGAACTGAATTCGTTGCCCATGGCGTCGCCGATGGCAGTCTCCGCGGAGCCAACTTTGCTCTCGGCCGCGCTGCCGTAGAAGACGGCAAGCCGGCGACTTTGAACGTCGACAGCCAAGATGACGGAATTGCTGAGCCAGTCGGTGCCGCCCCAGCCACCTTTTTCCTTCAAGGCAACAAGCTGCTTTTTGAGGTCGGTCGATCCACCGTTGAGCGTGACCACTACAACGTTGACCTTGTCAATCTGCGCCGCCGCCGATTGGATGGCTGCCGATTCGCTGGCGCTGAGAACTCCAGCGTTGTCGGTCAGGGTCACAGACGCCAAAGCCGTCCCGACCACCAGGGACAACCACAACAAGGTTGCAATGAGCGCAGCGCCGAGCCTGCTGAAAGTCTTCATACCGGGTGACTTTAGTGCCACCAACTTTGCAGCTTCGGAGCCAGCCTTAAAACTGCTCGGAGCGGCTAGGGCAGTCTGACATGTTGTGGGCCGAGATCGGAGATCTTGTTGACGCCCAGTAGTTGCATGGTGCGGGTGATTTCCTTGGTGAGAATCTCGGCGGCCCTATCAACCCCGCGCTCGCCGCCCGCCATCAGGCCGTACAGGTACGCGCGTCCGATCATCGTGTGGTTGGCGCCCAAAGCAATAGCGGCGACAATATCGGCGCCGCTCATGATGCCAGTATCAACGCATATCTCAGCCCTGCCACCGATCGCTTCGGCCACATCGGGAACCAAGCGCAACGGAACGGGTGCGCGATCAAGCTGACGACCGCCGTGGTTTGACAGCACAATTGCGTCGGCGCCCGCGTCGACTACCCGCTTGGCGTCCTCGACGGTCTGGATCCCCTTGACGATGAGGGGCCCGTCCCAAAAGGAACGGATCCAGTCGAGGTCCTTGACCGTCATGGTCGGGTCGAAGAGCTTGTCCAGCAGTTCGCCGATAGTGCCGCTCCAAGAGCTCAGGGACGCAAAAGTCAATGGGGCTGTGGTGAGCAGATTGATCCACCAGGCCGGATGGATTGCTGCTTCCGCAACCGTCTTGACCGTCAGCTGGGGTGGGATCGAGAACCCGTTGCGGGCATCGCGAAGGCGAGCTCCGGCCACCGGGACGTCGACCGTCAGAATAAGCGCTTCGTAGCCCGCGGCTTTGGCTCGCAGCATCAAGTCCTCGCCCGCAGCGCGATCCTTCCAGACGTAGAGCTGAAACCATTTGCGGGCGTGTGGTCCCGATGTGGCGACGTCTTCGATAGAGGTAGTGCCCATGGTGGAGAGGGCGTACGGAATATTGCGGCGTTCGGCGACGCGAACTACGGCGCTTTCGCCCTCGTGGTTCATCAACCGGGTGAACCCGGTGGGCGCGAAGGCGAAAGGCTGGCTCGCGGGCTTACCGAGGATGGAGGTGGTGGTGTCGACCTGAGAGACGTCATGCAGGATCGACGGACGAAACTCCAGATCGCCGAAGAGCTCTCGCGACCGACGGATGGTTATTTCACCTTCGGCGGCGCCGTCCGTGTAGTCGAAAACGGACCCGGGCGTGCGTTTTTTTGCCGCTGTCCGGAGGTCATTAATGGTCAGCGCCTTGCTGAGACGACGCTTGGTCCCGTTCAGTTCAATGGGTTTGGCTTTGATCAGCGGCTTGAACTCGGACCATTTGGGAATTTGGCGCTTTGTCATCGGAGTCTCCAGCGAAGGTGGTGTGGTCAGACCACAGTAGCTGGTGTGGTCTGACCACACCAGCAAAAGCGAAAAAGAACAAAAGATTCTGTGACTTTGCCCTGCCCGATATGCTTTCCGGGGGGAGAGGGAGATAAGTCCGAGGTGGGCACGTGATCGCAATCTCTGCGCGGCTAGAACTGCGCCGGGCCATCCTGCAATGGTGTGCGGCTGCCCTTGCTTGCGTGTATCTGATTGCGATTGCTGCTCGTCTGTTTTGGCTCAACATGTCGCATACCACTGTCACCGCCCTACTGGCAGGAGTGAGCGCTCTGGCATTGGGCTCGCTTTTTTGGTACGTCGTCGCGCATCAGCGAACCGCCAACGTGGAAGTGGTTGCAGTCGTCCTCGTGCTGATTCCTGCCGCAGATTCGTTGCTTGGCATCCTCCTGACGCGAGAAATCACCGAAACCGCAATCCTGCTGTTGGTGATTCTCGGCGCCGGTGCGGTGACCACCACCCTGCGATCCATGTCCACGGTGGCGGGCAGCACCGTCGCGTTATGGGCAGTGGTGGTGTTTGTCGGGAACTTGGGCCAGGGATCGGAACGACTCAATTACGCCTTGTTGATGGTGGGCGCCGCTGGGATGTCGTTCTTGATCTTTTTGATCAGAGCCGGCGCTGAGCGGGACCTGGTCGCTGCAGCTTCTCAGGCCCAGCTTCAAGTAGCCAGGCTCGAAGCCGCCGCGACAGCCAATGCGGAGGCGGAGAGGCGGTACCGAAAAATCTTTATGGGCAGCCCCGTGGCGATGGCTCTTGCAGACGAAAACGGTCACTTTATCGAAGTGAACCCCGCACTGTGCGCACTGCTCGCTCGCGATCGGATCGAGCTGATCGGGCGATCTTCACGCCCGTTCACGCATCTCGACGACCTTCCGATTCACCATTCCATGTCCGATCGAATGCGGGACGCCGGTGACGGCGGCGTCGTTCGGGTGGAGAAGCGTTACGTACGACCGAGCGGCGAGATCCGATGGGCGTGGCTCTCAATTTCGGCGGCTCGCGGGCCCAGGGGTCAGACGTGGACTCTCATGCATGCCGAGGACGTCACAGACCGGAAAGAAACTGAGGAAGCCCTCCGGAGATCGCAGCTGATCGTCGCGTCAGCAGGCCACATCGCACGCAACGTGCAGAGCGGCAAGGATATGCACGCGGTGATCGTTGCCGCCGTGCAACATGTGTCCGGCGCAGACATCGTGTTGCTCCTCGAGCCGGCGGACGGAGGCGACTTTAGAGTTGCCGGAAATATCGGGATAGAGCCCGCCCAGAAGGTTCTCTCCCCGCCGTGCTCGCATCTGCGAAAGACGTGGGCCAATGGACAACCAGCTTTCGCCAATCGCCCAACCGCGGATGAGTCTGTTTCCGCCCCGTGGACGCTATATCCGCAACTGCAGACCATCCTGTGGGAGCCGATTGTGGACCAAGGCACCGTGATCTCGTTGATGATGGTGGGATTCTGCCGGCGAATTGAGCGGCTCGACGATTGGTCGGTTACCGCTGCGCGCGGGCTGTCGGCAGAAGCGGCATCGGCACTTACGGCTACTCGGATGCGGTTGGAGCTGGAGGTAATGGCGCAGACAGACCCTCTGACGGGGCTGGCAAACCGACGGGGCTGGACCTTGCGATTACAGGAATTGGCCGCGCGCGTGCCACGCGTCGAGGTCACTATTGGGTTGATAGATTTCGACAACTTTAAGAAGTACAACGACACGTTCGGCCACGAGCAAGGCGACCTGTTGCTTCAAGATTTTGCCAGGCGAGCGCGTGCGTGCCTAAGGTCCGAGGATGTGATCGCTCGCTGGGGCGGTGAGGAGTTTGTGGTCGCGTTGTCCGCCGCGGAAGGCCGGAGCGAGGTTGCAGTATTTCAACAGCTTCGGGCTGCGATGAGCGACGGCCAAACGTGCTCAATCGGCTACGCGCAGATGGGGGTCGACGAAACACCCGCCCACTGCGTACGGCGCGCAGACGAAACCCTCTACCTCGCCAAACGCTCCGGACGCGATCAAGTGGTGGGGGCTGAGCTTCTCCCCGCCCGCAGCACCTGAACGAGAGGCTGTTGAAACCGCGGCATGGTGGAAAAGAACTTTTGCCCCTGACCCGGCGCAAAAGCGCAGATCAGGGGCAAAAGCTCCGTGGCGGAGGATAGGGGATTCGAACCCCTGAGGGAGTTACCCCAACACGCTTTCCAAGCGTGCGCCATAGGCCACTAGGCGAATCCTCCGCTCGGAAGTCTACCGGGTGCGGCAGGGTGCTTTGCACCGCTGGAGCCGCCGAGGTGGCGCCAGCGGAGCGGGTGAGGATGTCGATCCGAAGCAGTCAACGGGAGGTTGGTATGGCAGACGAGACGAATGTGCTCCGGGAACCGCGACCGGTGATGCGGCCTGGTGCAGCGGCAGATTTACTGCTTTCCGCTTATGGCGAATGCGGCATCGACGTGCGGGAGCTGGGCGGCGAGCGCGACCGAAACTTCATGCTGCGCTTGGTTTCCGGCGGGTGTGTGGTGTTGAAGATTTCCAACTCGGCGGAAAGTCGCGCGGTGCTGGAAATGGAAAACGCGGCCATGGCTCACGTAGCTCGAGTAGATCCCGAACTCCCGATCCCGCACGTGTGCGATGCGCTTGACGGGGAGAAGATAGTGAGCTTTTGCGCCGACGACGGACGGACGCACATGGCGCGGTTGATAACGGTGGTGCCGGGACAGCACCTCCAAGGCAGCACTATTAGCGCAGACCTGGCAAGTCGGATCGGACAGTGCTGCGCTCGGATTCAGGTGGCGCTGCAGGGCTTCTTTCATCCTGCGGCTGGCCGGACTCACGACTGGGATGTTCGGGAGTGCGGTTCGTTGGCGGTGCGCAGCGCACTCATTACGGATGGAGATCGAAAGCGCCTGGTGGTACGAGCATTTGACCGGATCAAGCCCGCTCTTTCGCAACTTCCCGCACTTCCGGCCCACATTCAGCACAACGATGTGACGCTCACCAACATTCTGACCAGCGATGATCAGATCTCGGGGCTCATAGATTTTGGAGATATCCAACACACGGCAGCGGTATGCGACCTCGCCGCGTCTTTAACCTCGGTTTTGCGGAGCGTGCACCACCAGAGCTGGAATCAGATTGTTTGTGTGGCAGCAGGTTTCATCGATGGCTATCAGCGCGTGCGGCCGATGGAGCCGGCCGAAGCCGTCGTCATCGGTGAATTGCTGATCGCCAGACTGCTTACCACCGTGATGATTTCAGCAAAGCGCAGTCTCGACCATGGCGAGAACGTCGACTACATCGAACAATATGATGACGCTAGTTGGGCACTGCTTGAGCAGTTAATGGCTATCGAACCTGGTGCCATGCAGCAACTGTGGGCGCGGCTTTGCGGGACATCCAGGGTGTCGCAACAACTCCCGGATGTGGCGGCTCGTCGGGCCAAATCTATGGGGGGTCGCTCGCACCGCTCTCCTATGCCCAACCATTGACACTGGTTCGCGGGGAGGGGGTCTGGCTGTATGACGACCATGGAAACCGTTACCTCGACGGATACAACAACGTGCCGGTGCTCGGGCATGCCCATCCCGCGGTGGCGCAAGCGATCGGGCGACAGCAGGCGCTACTGAACGTCAACACCCGATACCTGCACCCGAATGTCGTGGAACTCGCCGAGCGGCTGATCGCCACGATGCCACCGGGTCTGGACACCTGCATATTCGTCAACTCGGGTACCGAGGCCGTGGACCTGGCATGGCGGATGGCAACAGAGTTCACCGGCTACACCGGAGCCATCATCACCGACTGGTCGTATCACGGCATATCCGCTGCCGTGAGCGACTTCTCGTCCAATGACTGGCCCGCAGGCTTCTCGCCCGGGCATGTGGCCACCTTCGCCCCCAGTTAGACCCCAGTGTCGCAGTCACCGAAGCGATCGCCGAGTTGGCAAGTCGCGGACACATGCCAGCGTTACTGATGGTGGACCCCATGCTCACCAGCGCAGGCATTGTGGATCTCCCCGATGGTTACCTGCAAGAGTTGGCAGCAGAAGTTCGAGCTTCGGGCGGACTGTTCCTCGCCGACGAGGTGCAGTCGGGTTTTGGCCGCAGTGGCCCCACTCTGTGGCGGTTCGCCGCTAGTGGCGTGGTTCCGGACTTGGTGACACTCGGTAAGCCGATGGGGAACGGCTATCCGGTGGCCGCCGTTATCACCAGGCGGGAGATCGCCGATCGTTTCGCCCGTCGGCAGGAGTACTTCTCCACCTTCGCCGGAAGTGCCGTGTCGGCTGCCGCCGCACTGACGGTGCTGGACATCTTGGAGCTTGCCTCAATACCGCAGCAGGCAGTGCAAGTTGGAAACTACCTTCGAGAATCCCTGCACGCAATCAATTCTCCCGCTATTCGACAGGTACGGGGAGCTGGGCTACTCGCCGGAATTGAACTAACGGGTGATGCTGAGATGGCGGATCGGGTGGTGGAGCGGTTGAAGATCGCCGGGGTGTTGATCGGGACAACCGGGCGCGCGGGCAACGTCTTGAAGGTTCGCCCGCCGCTGATCTGGACTGCCCCGAACGTGGACTTCTTCGTGAACCGGCTCCGGGCCGCGCTGGCCGCAGAGGCGAGCCTCGGCACGTTCCACAACTTCGAAACGTGAATTGTTCTTCCAGCAGCGGGGAGCTCCTCGGAAAACCACTTCTGGCCCTATCCGCTTCAGCTTTAGGGGAGTAGGTTCCCCACATGAACGCCGATCCGGTGTCGACCAATCCCCACCTCTACTCCGTGCTGTTCGAAAACGAGCGTGTCCGCGTTCTTGAATACCGTGATCAGCCGGGGGAGCGGAGCGTGCCGCACGCGCATCCCGATTCGGTGATGATCACGCTGAGCACGTTCGACCGCCGGCTGCACTCGGGTGAGCACAGCGTGGATGTAACCATCCCTGCTGAAACGGCTCGATGGGTGGGCGCTCAGAGCCACAGCGGTGAGAACACGGGGTCTACCCAGACTCACGTGATTTTTGTCGAGCTGAAGGAACCGCGAGTCTCGGCGCCACTGGCACAAACCCTGCTCGGCCCGACTGCTTCGTAGCAAGCGGGCACCGGGGGCGCCGCGGTGAGTGCGCTGGCGTCACTCGTTCTTGTGCCGGCTTGGTTCTCGGCTGCCACCCGGTTACTCGGACACCCGGTTTCTCGAATCTCGCGTGCTGCTGCATGTCAGTTATGCTTATCCCGGACCCCCGCGGCGTCCATCTCCTTAACTCCCCAGGGCCGGAAGGCAGCAAGGGTCCGGGAGCTCTGACGGGTGCGGGGGTCCCCTTGTATCTGCCCAGAGGTGCATTCCACCTCTGTCGGTGCGACCACGTAACCTTCGGGACGTGGCTCTAGCGCTCTATCGCAAATACCGTCCGGCAACTTTCTCCGAGGTTGTCGGTCAGGAGCACGTCACTGAACCGCTGCGCACCGCGTTGGCCGCTGGCCGAATCAACCACGCCTATCTATTTTCGGGCCCGCGTGGATGCGGCAAAACCTCTAGTGCGCGCATCATGGCCCGATCCCTTAATTGTGTTGAAGGCCCGACGCCAGATCCGTGTGGGGTGTGTAACTCGTGCGTCGCTCTCGCTCCGGAGGGTCCCGGTTCACTTGACGTTGTCGAGCTTGATGCCGCCAGCCACGGCGGGGTTGACGACACCCGCGATCTGCGTGACAGAGCCTTCTACATGCCCGCGGAGTCCCGGTACCGCGTATTCATCATCGACGAGGCCCACATGGTCTCGACCCAGGGGTTCAACGCGCTACTCAAAATCGTCGAGGAGCCACCCGAGCACCTCGTTTTCATCTTTGCGACCACGGAGCCGGACAAGGTGATGACGACCATCAGGTCGCGGACGCATCACTATCCTTTTCGGTTGATTCCGCCCGCTACGCTGCGAAAATTGCTGGAAAAGCTCTGCCATGAAGAAGATGTCACCGTTGAAGCGGCGGTTTTCCCTTTGGTGATCCGGGCAGGTGGCGGGTCCGCTCGTGATTCGCTGTCCATCCTTGACCAGCTCCTGGCTGGCGCTGGGCCCGGCGGGGTCACCTATGCCAGCGCTGTCGCGCTCCTCGGCGTCACAGACTCAGCACTGCTCGACGAGATGGTCGATGCGTTTGCTGCTGGCGATGGTGCGTCAGTTTTCGGCGCGGTCGACAAGGTGGTCGAGGCGGGACATGATCCCCGTCGATTTGCTGCCGACCTGCTGCAACGGCTACGCGATCTGGTGATTATCGCAGCGGTGCCCGACGCTGGCGAGAAGGGCCTGATCGATGCTCCCGCAGACCAGATTGTCGCGATGTACGGCCAGTCGGAACGGCTCGGCGCCTCGACGCTGACCCGGTTGGCAGACGTGCTGCACACCGGGCTCGTCGATATGCGAGGGACCACCTCACCGCGGTTAGTACTCGAGTTGATGTGCGCCCGCATGCTGCTGCCGGCTACTGCCACCGGTGAGGGCGCCATGCTGCAACGTATCGAACGGCTGGAGCGCTCGCTGGCATCCGGGGTGGTGCCTGCTGGCCTTGCGCTGGGTGCTGGCGAACAGGCGCCTCCGGGCGCGGTTGATTCCGGTTCCGGTACTGGTGTCGGATCCGAGGAGAGCCGTTCGACGAGCTCGGGCAACGTCGATGGCGCTGCAGGACGCAGCAAGCCCGCGTATCGGCGCCCGTCCCTCCGATCCGAGAGTGGTCGCGGCAGTGTGGCTGACACGACCGCAGTTGTGCCGACCGCAGTTGTGCCGACCGCAGTTGTGCCGACCGCAGTTGTGCCGACCGCAGTTGTGCCGACCGCAGTTGTGCCGACTGCCTCGCACACTGAACCTCAAGCGGCTGTGGAGGTAGTTTCCTCGGACTCGGCTGCGAGTGCAGTGACGGAGAGCGGTGGCGAAGAAAGGGTTACTGCTGGACCTGACGATCTGCCCAGCCTGCTTTCGCCCAACCTCGATCCTCCTGGTGGGGCGGCCGGGGCGCGTCCGGAACCTGCACCAGTACCGGCACAGTCTGCGCCGGATGCGTCTCAACGTCCGACTCAGAGCCCCGCCGTGAGAGCCTTGGGCTTGCCGGCGCGTCCCGTGCTGTCAAGCTCGGCGAAGACCCCGGCTGCGCCAGCGGTACTAGAGGACCCCGGTGCGCTGTCACCGGTCAGCTCGCTTGCTGCGACGTTAGCGCCCCAACCGGCGCCCACACCTGCACCAGCAGTGCCTCCTGCTTCGACTTCTGCTCGTGGGCTGGCCTCACCGCTCCCGCCCCTAGCGACAACTGCCTCAAGTGGCGCCGAAGAGTGGCCAGCACCTCCGGAACCTCCTCTGGATGAGGAATACGACGACATCCCCGTGGACCCCGGCTCTGCTTCGCGGACGCGCATCGCCCCCGGGGTTAGCTCGCCACCAGTGGCAGCGACACCCCAGGCGCCGGCGTTACGACCATCGCCAGAACCGGATGTCTTGATAAAAGTATCCGCGGCCGGTGAGCCAGCGGCGCACTCGTCACCGGGGGCGCGCGCTGCCGATGCACTGGGCGTCACCGATGTGCGACGGCTCTGGAAAGAAATTCTCGCAGCGGTCCAAAAGCGTCGTCGAACGACGCAGATCCTGCTCGAGGGCACCACCGTGATTGACGTGAAGAACAGAGTTCTCTACCTGACGATGCCGTCACCGGGGATGGCACGTCGAGTGGTCGAATCAGCAAACGCGGAACTTTTACGAGAAGCCTTACGAGAAGTGATGAACGTCGATTGGACGATCCGATGCGATGCCGCGGGCGACGCCCCGCCGTCACGGCCGGCGACTTCGTCGATGTCGAACCAGACTGAATCCGCCGCAAGGGCAGAGGAGGACGACACCCCCGACGACTACGATGCCTCTAGGCCAGATCCGGCGGGTCGCTCTGCCCCGCGCGACCCTGAAGAAGTGGCAATTGAGCTACTGACCCAGCACCTTGGCGCCACACCCATCGCCGAGTAGCCCGCGCAAGTCGGGTGGACGCCTCAAGTCGGGTGGACGCCTCAAGTCGGGTGGACGCTCCCACCAGCGAAGCACTCGAAAGTGAAACCGGGGACGCTAGTGCCCCCGAACAATCCAGTCCTCGAGCGATGGGGCTTCTTCGCCGATCGTGGTGGAGTCGCCGTGGCCGGGATGCACCACCGTGTCCGACGGCAATCCCAGTAGCTTCGACGAGATCGACTCCACGATGGTGGGGAAATCGCTAAATGAGCGCCCAGTTGCGCCGGGACCGCCTTTGAACAACGTGTCGCCGGAGAAAACTGTCTTGAGTTCGGGTACATAAAAACAGACCGCACCGGGCGCGTGGCCGGGCGTGTGTAGAACCCGAATCTCGGTTCCAGCGACGTCAATCACTTGGCCGTCGGCCAGATCGTCGTCGGGTCGCCGATCCGGGTGCGCCATGCTCCACAGCGGCGCATCGGCAGGATGCAGCCAAATGGGAGCGCTACAGGCATCTGCCAATGCTGGTGCTGCATCGACGTGATCGTTGTGTCCGTGGGTGCACAGAATCGCCAGCAGCCGTCGCGAGCCGATCGCAGCGGCAATCGCGGTGGCGTCGTGAGCTGCATCGATGACGACGACTTCTTGGTCGTCTCCGATGATGTAGACGTTGTTGTCGACGTCCCAGGTGCCGCCGTCGAGGCTGAATGTGCCTGAGGTAACTAGCTTTTCGATCTGTGCGCTCATGTAACCGCTCCCGAGTAGTGTGCGTGTGCCGCTAGTTTTCCACGTTTAGGTCTGTGACCGCGAGGCAGGTGCGCCTGAGCCGCGGCAGCCTCGACGCCTTTTCGCCGATTGTGCTGCGGCGTGGGCAGGATTTGCTTCATAATCACCACAACGAGTTGCCTGGAAATCCAGGCACGGAGGGCAAGGTTGCACGTCATGCGAAAAATGGTCTTTCTGCTGTTCCTGGGGTTATGCGCACTCGCCGGGTGCGCAGGAGTCGAGGTGGGACGTGCCAGCCCCGATGCAGCAGGTGTAGCTTTCGCGTCGTCGAATGCCAGCGCAAGCGCCAAAGTCCTAGCGGACACGACGGCGCCGGAGAGTGCAACGAGCGTGGCCACGACCGCCGAATCGATGCCGGGTGGCTCCGAGGGCCCCAAAACAGCGCCGCCCCCGTCAAGCACCTCTGCCGAAAGTGCGGCGCCGGAGTCAAGCGGAAGTCAATCTTCCCCTGGCCAGGTGGTCACGGGCCTCGACGGCAAGATCCTGATCGATGGCGTCGAGTTCTTTGATTACTACGATGGCACTTATCTGCGCTGGGCTAGCGACGCTGAGTTCACCTGCGACGATAAGCAGACTTCGGGTTGCTGGGGCATCATCGCGTTCTCCGCGGGAGGCTGCAGCGGAGGGGTTCGGGTCGACCTGTCGATTGTCGACGAGAAGCAGAAAGCCCTGGGTGACGCCTCGGGAGTATCCACGGCGATACCTGCAAATTCCCAGGCGCTCATTGTTATCGGGGACCCCACTGGATATCAGGGCGATCCGGAAGCTGACGTCAAGAGCGCCGCCTGCGTAGCGCCCTAGCGATCCCGCTTATAACTCGGACCTTCTAGCAAATAAACACCTCAGACGCCCAAGCGCCCGCAACCCAGAGTCAGGGTTGCGGGCGCTTGGGTGGGAACGACTTACAGATTCTCGTATAAGGGCCGGCTTGCCGCAAGAGCTGAAACTCGTTCGCGTAGCGAAGCTTTCAGTTCTGCGTCGAGTTCGCCCACCGGTGCGATCAGTGCCAGCGCGATGATGTCGGCAACTTCAACAAAGTCGGCGTCATCGAACCCGCGGGTGGCCAGTGCCGGTGTGCCGATGCGCAACCCCGAGGTCACCATCGGCGGCCGCGGGTCGAACGGAACAGCGTTGCGGTTGACGGTGATGCCCACCTCGTGCAACCTGTCTTCTGCGGCTTGGCCATCCAGCTCGGAATGGCGAAGGTCGGCCAACACCAGGTGGACCTCGGTGCCGCCGGTCAACACGGAGACTCCCGCTGCTGCAACGTCGGCCTGTGTGAGACGCTCGGCGAGCACCGCAGCGCCCCGAACCGTACGCTGGGCGCGTTCGATAAATGCCGGGTCGGCCGCCATCTTGAAAGCGACCGCCTTTGCGGCGATCACGTGCTCCAACGGTCCGCCCTGCTGCCCCGGGAACACCGCCGAATTGAATTTCTTCGCCAGCGCCGCGTCATTGGTCATAATGACTCCACCGCGCGGTCCGCCCAGCGTCTTGTGTGTCGTGGTGGTGGTGACGTGCGCGTGCGGGATAGGACTGGGGTGCAGGCCAGCCGCGACAAGCCCGGCGAAGTGAGCCATGTCCACCATCAGGTAGGCGCCAACGGAGTCGGCGATGGTGCGGAATCGCTGGAAATCAAGGTGACGAGGGTAGGCAGACCAACCGGCGATGATGAGTTTCGGCTTGTGTTCGAGCGCCAAGCGCGCCACCTCATCCATGTCAATGCGGTGGTCTTCTTTGGACACCTCGTAAGCGACAACGTTGTAGAGCAGGCCCGAGAAGTTGATCCGCATACCGTGGGTGAGGTGCCCGCCATGAGCCAACGACAGCCCCAGGATGGTGTCGCCCGGCTTGATGAGAGCCTGCATTGCGGCGGCGTTCGCCTGTGCTCCCGAGTGCGGTTGAACGTTGGCGAATTCGGCGCCGAAGAGCGCTTTGATGCGCTCGATCGCCAACGTCTCGATGACGTCGACATATTCGCAGCCGCCATAGTAGCGGCGTCCGGGGTAGCCCTCCGCGTACTTGTTCGTCAGTACGCTTCCTTGTGCTTGCATCGCAGCGACGGGCGCGAAGTTCTCCGAGGCGATCATTTCCAGCGTGTTCTGCTGCCGGGCAAGCTCCAGCCCGATGAGTTCAGCGACCTCGGGATCGGCCTCGGCCAAAGAAGCGTTCAGACCTGGCCACGCCGTGGCTGGCAAGTGAGTTTCTACCCCGTTGTACGTCATCGAGTTGTGTCTCCTCATAGGTGGCGCTGTGGCGAGCGCGCGAATGGCGATGCGTCATCACGGTCCTGGTGTTTCACCGTGGCCCGCTATGAGTACACGGTAGTGACGTTTCGCTCCTGACGTGCAGTCGGGATCGGTCAAGTAGGAGTTCGAGGACTCTTTCTCCGAAGATTCGAGGCAATTGCGAAGGTCTGGGATTGGTAACGATCCGCAGTTTTGGCTGCGCTCAGACTGCAACGCCTACTAGCGTCCCCCAGACGTGCTCTACGTCTCACCCTGCCGCTCACCACGCATTGCTCACAGTCGGTACCGGAAAGAACCGCCTGAAGATCGTGGTCGCAAAGGTGTGGGCGTGTCGGTGATCGAGCCGGTTGCAACCCCGGTTGATCAGTAAGAACCAACGAGAGGAATTCCCGCGTGAAGCTCTATCGACTGCTTTCGGCAGCGACGGTGGCCACCTTGGCCGTGTCGCTGTCCTCCTGTGCGTCATCTCAACGGGACTCAGCCAGCAGTGGCAACACCACTGCCGCCAGCCCCGAAGCCAGCTCCAGCGCGGCCCCATCCTCAGATGCAGGTTCCAGCGAAGCTCCCAGTGCGTCCTCAAGTGCCAGCAGCGACGGCGGCGCAGGTGATGGGACATTTATCTTCGGCAGCGCTGGCGCCCCCAGCATGTTCGACCCCCTGTACGCGACAGACGGCCAGACTTTTATCGTCACGCGTCAGATGACGGAGGGATTGCTCGGCTTTAAGCCGGGTACCACGGAGTCCGAGCCTGCGCTTGCCGAATCCTGGACGTCGACCCCTGACGGCCTTTCGTGGACCTTCAAGATCCGCCAGGGTGTCACGTTCTCCGATGGTGAGAAGCTCGACGCAGAGGCTGTTTGCTACAACATCGAGCGCATGTACACCCAGACCGGCGCTGGCGCCACGCAGGCCCAGTACTGGTCGGACACTCTCGGCGGGTTTAAGGACCAGAAGGCCGAGGACGGCACAGCCATTCCTTCCTTGTACAAGTCTTGTTCGGCGAGCGATCCGGCAACGGTCGTGATAGATCTGAATAGCTTTACCTCCAAATTTCCATCCATTCTGGGTTTACCGGCCTTCTCTATTCAGTCGCCAAAGGCCCTGAAGCAGTACAACGCCAACGACGTCAAAGCCGAGGGTGACTCGTTCTCCTACCCGGAGTACGCCTTGAAGCACCCGACGGGCACAGGCCCGTTCACCTTCACCAAGTACGACAGTGCAAACCAGACCGTCGAGCTGACGCGCAATGAGAATTACTGGGGCGAGAAGGCCAAGTCAAAGACGCTGATCTTCAAGATCATTGCTGACGAAGCTGCACGCAAACAGGAGTTCGACGCTGGCACGATCGATGGATACGACACTCCAAGTTCCGGAGACTGGGATGCGCTCACAGCTGCGGGTGCGCAGGTTCTCGTACGGCCGGCTTTCAATATTTTGTACCTGGGCTTTAATCCGACCAATAACCCGGCCTTGAAGGACCTCAAGGTTCGTCAAGCCCTTTCCTACGCACTGAATCGACCTGACTTCGTAAGCAGCCAGCTGCCTAACGGTGCGAAGGTAGCCCTTAACTTCTACCCGGACACCATTGAAGGCTGGACCCCGGACGTGGAGAAGTACGAGTACGACCCGGCGAAGGCCAAGGCATTGCTGAAGGAAGCTGGGCAGGAAGCTCTGACCGTTAACTTTTGGTGGCCGACCGAAGTGACGCGCCCGTACATGCCGAACCCGAGCGCAGTGTTCCAAGCATTTAAAGCTGATCTTGAAGCCGTGGGTGTCAAAGTCAACGAGACCTCCAAACCGTGGAACGGCGGGTACCTCGACGGTGTTGAAGCTCAAAGTGCAGATTTGTTCCTGCTCGGTTGGACAGGCGACTACGCGACCCCGGACAACTTCATCGGAACGTTCTTCACGAAGGCAAAGAATCGGTTTGGAACGGCTGACTATCCCTGGGGCACCACACTTTCAAACGAGCTGATCGCAGCGGACGCCGAGGCCGACACCCCCAAGCGGGTAGCGATGTACGCCGACATCGACAAGAAGCTGATGAGTGACTACCTCCCAGCCCTGCCGATTTCGCATTCGCCGCCTGCTCTCGTGGTTGCCGGCAACGTCAAGGGCATGGTTGCCAGCCCGTTGACCGACGAGCACTTCTCCACCGTCTACAAGACCTCGTAGTTCCACCACGGGTGCGGCGGGCTCGTTGACGCTGCAGCACCCGGGGCTAACTTCGAAGAGGCCGGCGGCGACCACTACGGTGGCCGCCGGCCCCTCGGTCCGCAGTCCATGAACGCGTGTGGGCTGTAGGTCTCAAGACCAGGAGGAAGTGGGTGCGGAAAACGATGGATTGGTATCGGGTAGAGAGGCTTCTGGCTGCTGCTCGGCAGCAGCTGAGGCAGCAGGGCCCGAGCCGGTGGCGCAGCAACGGGGGTGTTGGTAGCCCATGCTGAGGTTTACCGTGCGCAGGCTCGGCCAGATGGTGCTGGTGCTGTTCATTTTGTCGTTATTGCTCTTCATGTGGCTCCGCGCACTTCCCGGGGGCCTCGCCTCATCTATCTGCGGAGAGCGTTGTACGCCCGAGAAAGTGGCCAACCTGAACAAGGTGCTGGGGCTGGACCAGCCGATCCTCGTGCAGTACGGGAAGTTTTTGGGCCGTGCTGCTCAAGGTAATTTCGGCACATCCGCCAAGGTAATACCGGGTAAGCCCGCCCTTGATGTGTTCTTGGAAAGATTCCCTGCCACCATTGAATTGGCTTTCGGCGCCCTCTTATTCGCTATCGTGATTGGCATCCCGCTGGGCTATCTCGCGGCCCAACGCAAGGGTGGCGTCTTCGACAACCTTGGCGTCATCGGCACTTTGGTGGGTATTGCGGTGCCAGTCTTCTTCCTGGCTTACCTGCTCAAATACATCTTTGCGGTCAAGATGGGGTGGCTTCCGCCCTCTGGCAGGCAGGACCCCACCATGAACGCCACCCGCGTCACCGGGTTCTTCTTTCTTGACGGGCTACTGACAAGGGAGTGGGACGCCGCGTTGGATTCTCTGCGGCATCTGATTTTGCCGTCAATCGCATTGGGCACCATCCCGCTCGCTGTCATCTTCCGGATTACCCGCTCGTCTGTGCTCGATGTGCTCGGCGAGGACTACGTGCGGACTGCGCAGGCCAAGGGCCTAGCCACACAGGTAATCCGCCGCCGCCACGTGCTGCGCAACGCGCTTCTCCCGGTGGTCACCACCATCGGACTACAAACCGGCGGCCTTCTCGCTGGTGCCGTGCTGACCGAAACCGTCTTTGCCTACCCGGGTATCGGCGCAGCGCTCGCCCAATCTTTCCGCGAGAAGGACTACCCCGTCTTGCAAGTCGTGATCCTCGCCGCTGCCGCCACCTACGTCATCATTAACTTGATTGTCGACTTGTCTTATGCCCTGATCGATCCGCGAATCCGGACCAGGTAGGGGGAGAAGCATGATTGGAACCGCCCGCAAAGGGCGCATTGATGCACTTGCCGAAAGCCGCAACACCAAGGACGAAGGTGGCGTCAGCCTTCTCGTCGATGCCTGGCGGCGGTTGAAAACATCTCCCGTGTTCTGGGTCGGACTTGTCATCATCGTCGCGTTTATTTTGTTGGCGCTCTTTGCCAACTTGATTGCGACCCAAGACCCAGCCGCACAGTTGTTGCGCAGTCAGGTGAGCGTCGCCAAAAACCGTCTCGCACCCTCGCAGCCCGGGTATCCCTGGGGGAGCGACTTTCTCGGCCGTGACTTCTTTTCCCGGATGGTGTTGGGAAGCAGGCAAACGCTGGTAGTCGGTGTTGCAGCAACACTGCTCGGCTTGACGGGTGGCCTCATCCTGGGCGTGCTTGCCGGGGCATTCGGTGGCTGGATAGACACTCTCGTGATGCGCATCGTCGACGTCATGTTGTCGATTCCCTCACTGCTGCTGGCGATTTCGATTGCGATCCTGTTCACCAGCCCGAACCAACTCTCGGTCATCATCGCGGTGTCGGTGGTCCAGATTCCTGTGTTTGCTCGGTTGTTGCGCGGCCAGATGTTAGCTCAACGCAATTCCGATCACGTACTGGCCGCGACCGCTTTGGGCGTCAAACGCGGACCAATCGTGTTCCGACATATGCTGCCTAACTCGTTGTCGCCGGTGATCGTGCAGTCGACCATTGTGGTGGCTACCTCGATCATCGACGCCGCGGCATTATCCTTCCTGGGGCTCGGATCTCAAGATGCATCAGCCCCTGAATGGGGACAGATGCTCGGCGAAGCCCAACTGAAGATCGATTACCAGCCGCACTTGGCCTTTGTCCCCGCCGTGGCCATCATCATTGTGGCCTTGGGCTTCACCCTGCTCGGTGAGTCCATGCGCGAAGCCCTCGACCCGAAGAACAGGAGGTAGGCGAACATGGCGTTGCTCACGGTTTCCGACCTCACAGTGAAATTCACCCAACGTGGTGCGCCCCCCTTCACCGCCGTAGACGGCGTCAGCTTCTGCGTGGAACCCGGTAAAACCGTGGGGCTCGTCGGCGAATCTGGCAGCGGCAAATCCGTCACATCCCTTGCCATCATGCGTCTTTTGGGAACCCGCGGGGTCCTAGTCTCCGGCAGCGTGGAATTTGAAGGCACCGACCTGCTGGCACTGCCGCTGGGTCAAATGCGCGATCGTCGTGGCCGCGATCTAGGGATGATTTTTCAGGACCCCCTGAGCTCGTTGAATCCGGTAATCCCCATCGGCATCCAGGTGAGCGAGGTGCTGGAGCGCCACCGCAAGTTAAAGCGTTCCGCAGCTATGAAGAAGGCACGTGAGCTGCTTGACCAAGTCGGGATTCCCGACCCCACCAGGCGCTTGAAGGAATACCCGCACCAACTTTCCGGGGGTATGCGCCAGCGCGCGCTGATTGCCATGGCTCTTGCGTGCGAGCCGCGACTGTTGATCGCTGATGAGCCCACGACCGCACTGGATGTCACCATCCAGGCGCAGATTCTGGCGCTACTAAAAAACCTGGTGACCGAATCCGGTACGGCTCTGATCATGATCACGCATGATCTGGGTGTGGTGGCCGGTCTGTGTGATGAGGTCAATGTGATGTACGGCGGCCGGATCGTCGAGAGAGCTGAACGGCACGAACTTTTCGCCCGCCCGCGGCATCCCTACACCCACGGTTTGCTCGAGTCGATTCCTCGGTTGGATGCCCTGCCAGGAGAGCGGCTCCGCCCTATTGCAGGATCCATGTCGGATAACATTCCCTGGGTTGGTGGGTGCGCTTT
The DNA here is from genome assembly GCF_003860405.1 of Nakamurella antarctica. Taxonomy (NCBI): domain Bacteria; kingdom Bacillati; phylum Actinomycetota; class Actinomycetes; order Nakamurellales; family Nakamurellaceae; genus Nakamurella; species Nakamurella antarctica. The sequence continues at coordinate 441,335 of NZ_CP034170.1, forward strand.
TGCACCCCGTTGTCGCAACGAAATCGCCACGTGTCGCACTGATTCGCCTGCTTTGATGCAAGCCCCGAAAGCTGACACGAGCCATCTACTCAGGTGTTTCAACCCTGTCCTTGACAGTCATCAAGTGGCCCCGCTGGGCGCCGAGAGCGAAGGGGCGAGCACATGAGCACGCCGACCGGAACCGAAGCAGCGGCGACAGAATCGGACCAGCGGGCTCACTCCTCTGGGGGCACAAAAGTGACCGCGGGCGAGGTCCTCTTGGATGTGCAAGATCTCAAGGTGCATTTTCCCATCAAACGGGGAGTTATCTTCGACCGGACGGTCGGATACGTGTATGCCGTCGATGGCGTCAATATGACGGTCCACAAGGGGGAGACCTACGGACTGGTGGGCGAATCCGGCTGCGGTAAGTCCACCCTCGGGCGCGGAATCCTGCGACTGTCCGAGCCGACATCTGGCAGCGTGATGTTCGACGGCGTCGACATCGCATCGCTGAAAGGCGAAGAGCTGCGCAAAATGCGTCGCCGGATGCAGATGGTCTTTCAAGACCCACTGGGGTCACTCGATCCACGGCAATCGGTGCAATCGACGTTGGTCGAGGGGATGCAAGCCCACGGTCTCGCGGGCGACCGGTCGCAAACCGGAAAGCGGTTGCGGGAGTTACTCTCGGCCGTCGGTCTGGCAGAATCTGCGCTTCGCAAGTACCCGCACGAGTTCTCCGGTGGCCAGCGTCAGCGGATCGGGATTGCGCGGGCGCTTACGGTAAACCCGGATCTGATCGTTGCCGACGAACCCGTTTCGGCGCTGGACGTTTCGGTTCAAGCGCAGGTGGTGAACCTGCTTAACGATCTCCAGGAATCGTTGGGTCTGACATACATTGTCATCGCCCATGATCTCGCGGTGGTCAAACACATTTCTGATCGAGTGGGCGTCATGTATCTCGGCGGGATTGTCGAAGAGGCACCCTCGGTCGACCTGTACGCACAACCGCTGCACCCGTACACCATTGCGTTGATGTCGGCAGTTCCCGTGCCAGACCCCATCGTGGAGGACAATCGTGAGCAAATCCTGCTCACGGGAGACCTCCCATCGCCGGCGAATCCGCCGTCGGGTTGTCGGTTCCACACTCGTTGCCCTTGGCGTCAGCCGACCAAATGCGATACCGACCGGCCTGTGTTGGTGGAACTTCGTCCGGGACACAAGGTGGCGTGCCACTACGCCGAAGACATTGCGGCTGGCAGAATTTCACCTAGCGCTTCGATGAATTCGGCAGAAATCGGGGACGACGACCTGCTTGCGCAGCGGATTTCGGATGAAGTCCTCAAAGCTCGGGAGACGTCCTCGTCACCGTTCGAAAACTTCGGCGCCTAAATAGCTGACGATTTCCTAGTGTGCGGCTAGGTAAGCCAGAACCCCATTGCCGATGCCGGTGGCGAATTGCTGACGGCCCTCGGCGGACTTCATCAACGCGGAATCCTTGGAGTCTCGCATGTTGCCCATCTCCAACATGACAGTCGGACGCACCGACAGGTTCAACCCCGCGAGGTCGCTGCGCTTCCAGAGACCGTTAGAGCCAAGGTAGTTGGCCGGCGAGGAGCCGTTATTCACTAACGCATCGCGCACGGTGCCAGCAAGGTTGAGGGAAAGCGCGGCCATATCGCTCCCGGCCGGCGCTCGCTCGGACGTCATTACGTAGAAGCCGCGGTCGCCCTCGCTGGAGCCGTCACCGTGGATGGAAATCACGGCGTCGGCCTTGGCGTCATTGCCCTTGGCGGCGCGAACGTTGACGCAGGGGCCTACTCCGTCATCGGAGCTCCTCGTCATGACGACGGTCACGCCCTGCGCTTCCAGCTGAGCCTTCAGCGAGTTCGCCACTGACCAGGTGAAAGAGTGCTCGGCGTACCCGTCGTTGGTTTGGGTGCCCGTGGTGTTGCAGGGTTTGGTTTCACCGAAGCCAGCATCGACCAGGGCATTGATCGTGCTGGGGTTGGCTCCGTTGGCGCCATTGTGCCCAGGGTCGATCAGGACAACCTTGCCGGAAACCTGACCATTCGCCACTGGGGTCGCTGGCGTCGAAATGGGCGGCGGCGCCTCGGGGGTCTTGGAGGGCGCGGGTGTTGGCTTCGGGGGAGCTGGCGGCGCGGCAGGTGCGGGAGTGACGGTGGTGGTGGTCGTCACGGTCGTAGTCGTGGGCGGCGCCTCTGAGGTGACGGGCACAGGAACAGGCGCCGGTACTGGTACTTGTTCCGTGGAGGGTTCCGCGGTGCTCGCGCCGGTGTCCGCACTCGCGCTCAATGCGGGGGCTGTCACACGGGTTGCGGAAGCCGGACTCGGTGCGCTCGCCGCACTGCTGGATGCGCTGGTATCTGCCGACAGCGATCCGTCGGACGGGGACGCGACCTGGGTACTTGCCGCACACGCGGAGACAGCGGCGGCGGCAAGCGCCGCGGAAACCACAAGGGACATCAGCGGCATCAGCCTTCTACGAACATGCATGTTTGCAAGAATGCCAGCAAATACAGTCCGCGCTTCGCAGGCTGACCGCCGTGGCACGGCTGAAATCGAACCGAGAGGCCGCCGGCAGCCCGGTTTTGTCGGCTTCCACGCCTAAGGTGGAGGTTCACGGGCTGTAGATAGCCCACCGGCAGTTGTAAGAATTGCGAACAATCAAGGGAGTCACCATATGCAACCGGGCGGATTTGATCTGCAGCAGATCGTGTTGAAGGCACAGCAGATGCAGGACCAGATGGCGAAAGCGCAGCAGCAACTCGCGGCGGCGACAGTAACCGGCACCTCCGGCGGTGGTCTCGTCACGGCCACAGTTACTGGCACAGGGGAGCTGACCGCGTTGAGCATTGACCCGTCGGTGGTGGACCCAACGGACACCGAAACCTTGGCTGATCTGGTGCTCGCTGCGGTCCGCGATGCCAGCCGAGAAGCCCGCGAGCTGACCGAGAAGACCATGGCGCCCGTTACCGGGGGACTCGGCGGTATGGCAGGCGGACTGGGCTTGACCGGCCTGCCGGGAATGTGAGCTGACAAGTGTACGAAGGTCCAGTTCAGGATCTGATCGACGAGCTGGGTAGGTTGCCAGGAATTGGCCCAAAGTCTGCCCAGCGCATCGCTTTTCACATGTTGACCATGGACCCGACAGATTTGACGAGGCTCCAGGTGGCTTTGCAAAGGGTCAAGGACGAGGTGAAGTTCTGCGAACTTTGCGGCAACGTAGCGGCCGACGTACTCTGCCGGATCTGTGCGGACCTGCGCCGTGATCCGTCCGTCATCTGTGTCGTTGAAGAGCCCAAAGACGTTGCTGCCGTAGAACGGACGCGCGAATTCCGCGGGAAATATCACGTCCTGGGTGGCGCCATTTCGCCCATTGACGGAGTGGGGCCAGAGCAATTACGCATCGCGCCGCTACTCAAACGTCTCGCCGATGACGTCGTGACAGAAATCATCATCGCCACCGACCCCAACATGGAGGGCGAGGCGACCGCGACTTACTTGATTCGGTTGCTGCGCTCGTTCCCGGGTTTGGCGGTGACGCGGTTGGCATCTGGTCTACCGGTCGGTGGGGACTTGGAATATGCCGACGAAATCACGCTCGGGAGGGCTTTTTCCGGCCGTACCAATGTCGGCTGATGTGGGGCGTATGTTCCTTCCCCCGCTGTCTGATGATCCGGCTCCTACGCACTCGATAGATCCTCCTGCGAACCACGAAATCGTGAGGGACACAGTGTTTTCACGGTGGTGCGGAGATGTCGCACGACGCACACTGGCGGGCCCGGCATTGCTCGGCGGGACTCGGCTGCTCACTATCGATGGCCCGTCCGGCTCTGGTAAATCGACCATCGCGGCCGAGCTGAGACGGTATTTCGACGACGGTGTGGCGGTGCTACCTACCGACGACTTCGCCACGTGGGCGCACCCCTTTTCATGGTGGCGTCGATTGGAGGCGCAGGTGCTGGATCCGATAGCTTCGATGCGGCAGGTGCACTATCTGGCCAACGACTGGAGCACTGGGATGCCACAGGCAACCATTTCGAAATCTATCGCGCTACCAACAGTTCTCATCTTGGAGGGCGTGTCGGCTGGGCGCCGAGAGGTTTCGACCCGCACCACCATCAGCTGTTGGGTTGAGCTACCCGATCGCGATCTGCGACTGGAGAGGGCAGTGGCACGAGATGGCGAGAGCTCACGGTTGTATTTGCAGCAGTGGCAGCGGGACGAGGATGCGTGGTTTGCAGCTGACGGCACCCGCGACCGAGCTGACATCACGCTGCGGGTGAGTTGACCCGACGCCCCCACTTGGTGGAGCCCGGGTGGGCGCGGGCCTCACGCAAAACCGCCCGCGTGGTTACGGCACTGGATAGAGTGGGACGAGCCTGCTGATGCATGCCGCAGCATCCCGCAAGCAACACACCACCCACGACGATGAGTGAGGCGACTGAGTTGATTTCACCTACTGCCGCAAACCTAGTTAAAGGCCAGAACGCCCCGATTCCCACCGAAACGGTGATGGTGACGGTGAGCCTGCCCGTTGCCGCAGATCTATCGGCCCTGTTGGTGACGAGTAGCGGGAAGGTGCGCTCCGACGATGATTTTATTTTCTATAACCAGCCGAGCGGCCCGGGAGTTACCTGCTTGAAGCCGGAAGGCGGCGCACCTTGGCGGATTAAGGTTGATCTTCCGTCGGTCCCGGCGGATGTCGACACTGTCCGCGTGGTGGTCTCGCTCGATGACGCGACCCAGCGGTTCGGGTCTTTTGCTGCCCCGCAAGCTAGTGTGACCGGCGCGAATACCGCGGAGCTTGCACACTACGAAATCCTTGGTTTGGCAGCGGAGAGCATCGTCGTGGCGCTGGAACTTTATCGCCGCGGCTCTGACTGGAAAGTGCGCGCCGTGGGCCAAGGCTACGCGGGCGGCTTAGCCGATCTGATCAAGGACCATGGAATTTCCGTGGAGGAGTCAGGGTCTGCTGCTGCACCTCCTTCACCTGCACCACCACCAGCTGCAACTCCTGCACCTGCAATGTCAACCCCGCAGGCGCCTTCTTGGCAGCCGCAAAATCCACAATCCACACCCGCCCCCGGCGCCCCATGGCCGAACGTCCCGGCCACGCCGGCGCAGCCTGCAGCGGCGTGGCCACCCCCATCCCAGCAGCAACCATCCCAGCAGCAACCATCCCAGCAGCAGGCAGGTTGGCCGCAGCCTCAGCAGCAGCCCCCAGCTCAGCAGGCAGCCGGGTGGCCGCCCGCTCAGCAGCAGCAACCAGCTCAGCAGCAATCAGCTCAGCAGGCAGCCGGGTGGCCGCCAGCCCAGCAGCAACAACCAGCTCAGCAGCAACCAGCTCAGCAGGCAGCCGGGTGGCCGCCAGCTCAGCAGCAACAACCAGCTCAGCAGCAACAACCAGCCCAGCAGCAGCCGCCGACCCAGCAGCAGCCGCCAGCCCAGCAACCGCCGGCCAGCGGTGGCGAGGTGTCGCTGACGAAAAATAAGCCGGTCAGCCTAGTGAAAGGCCAGCGCGTCACGCTCAAGAAAGACGGGGGAGTCAGCCTCACCGTCATTCGGATGGGACTGGGATGGGATCCGCTGCAGCAAAAGCGCGGCATGTTCGGCAACCGCGATGTCGCGATCGATCTGGATGCGTCAGCGGTCGTCTTTGCCGACAAGCAGCCAGCCGACATCGTTTTCTACAACAACCTCCGCAGCGCCGACGGTTCCATCATGCACAACGGCGATAACAGGACGGGGGAGGGCGATGGCGATGACGAGACGATGATCGTTGATCTCACTCGCGTGCCTGCCCACATAAGCACCATCTTTTTCATTGTCACCTCCTACGAGGGCCAGACCTTCGAGCAAGTACAGAACGCGTTCTGTCGCTTGATTGACCACACCAGCGGCGCCGAGTTGGCGCGGTACACGCTGGCCGGCGGGATGCCGTTTACCGGGATGGTGATGGCCAAGGTGTACCGACAGGGCAGCGATTGGAAGTTGCAAGCTATCGGTGAGGGTGTGGCAGCGCGTTCGCCTAACCAGTCCCTCGAAGCCCTTGCCCGCTTCCTGTAACCGCGCTGGTGAAAAAGCATGACCACGACGGTGCTCTCGAAGGGGCAGAACATTGTGTGGCCTGCCCTGGGATGTCGGATCGAGGTTGAGGCTGAGTCCACTATTGATGTCTCGGTGCTGCTCCTCGGACCGGACGATCGAGTCCGGTCCGAGGCAGACTTCGTGTTCTACAACAATCCACAAGCTGCGGGCGTAACTCTGCAGTCGACCGGCGAGGTCGTGATCGATCTTGACGCTGTCACGGGTACCTCCCTGTTATGTCTGATGAGCGTCGAACCGTCGTCGGCAGCTTTTGGCGCCGCTCTGACGCCGACCGCGCGGGTGGTGAGCATAGATGGATCGCATACAGCCGAGTTCGAGATTGCCGGGCTAACTACCGAGCGCGCCGTCATCACTTTTGAGATCTATCGGCGAGGAACCCAGTGGAAAGTGCGAGCCGTCGGCCAAGGCTATGAAGGTGGACTTGAGGCGGCGATCACCGAATACGGTGTCAAAGTGAGAGCAGAGGCGGCGACAAATACGGAAACGGGCAATCCTCAAGCTGGCCAACGCAACTCGGCCCCCCAGGGTTTTTTCGCGGGCCTGATGGCGCCACTTCCGCCACCCACTCCGATCCCGGAGAACCTCGTCGCACCCGCACCGCCCGGCACCTCCGATCAGGAGCGGCTATTTCGACAAATCCAAGGCATTTTTGAGGATGCTGCTCGCTCAACTGCCGGGCTGCGCGCTGCAGCATCGTTTGCCAACAGCCGCAGGGATGGCGAACTTTCCGAACTTGCCGCCGATGTGACGAGGCGAAATTCAACCCACACTGACGCTGCTCGCCTCGCTGTCGAAAGCCGCTACCGATCGCTGATGGAGCGCGCACGGGCCGACCACCGCCGAGATGTAGACCAGCTCAAAGCTGAACTGGCGCAACTGGAGTCGTTACTTCCGGCGCCGATGGCCGGCTGGGCAGCGACTGCCTGGCAGTCGTGGTCACCGCCCCCGGAATCCGTCATGGCAATGCGAGCGGGGACGCTCAGTGTCGAGGAAGCGCCGGACCTGCGCTTGCCGCTCGTGATAGGTGTGCCGCTTGGCAGGCCCTTGTGGATCGATACGGGAGGCGCTTTCCCCTCGGGTACGGACACAGGCACGGAAGTGTTCCAGATCCCGGACACCCCGGAAGAGCTGTTCAACCCGACTACCTCTCGGGTGCAACCGATGTCGATGGTCCGTGCGTTACTAACGAGGCTTCTAGCCTGCGCGCCAGCAGGGAGCGTGAAGGTGCTGATGGCAGATCTCGGTGGCAGGGGGAAGGCGGCTGTCGCGCTGCAGCCCCTCGGCGCGGGCGGGTGCGCCGTATTCAATCGCGCGCCAGCCACAACGCCTTCGGAGCTGGCGGAGTTGCTCGACGATTGCGTGGCATACGTCGATTTGGCGCAGATGGCCGATCAAGCGTCGGGCAGGTACAACCGTGATCCCTCTCTGAAACAGATCCTTGTGTTGAACGACTTCCCCTACGGGATAGACGATGTGGAGATTGGCAAGGTCCGCTTCCTCATAGAAGAAGGAGCAAATGTTGGCTTCGCCGTCATCGTGGTGGGAGACCACGCGGAGGCCTCTGGACGAGGACCCCTGGTGTCGGCTCTCTTTCGAAACTTCGTGAGGTTGCCCGTCGAGCCTGATTCGCACCTCGCTGATGCGTGGACGGGGAGCGCGTGGAACTTCCAGCCGGATGCTGGACCCGACGACCAGATCGTTATCAACAGTGCGCTGGCGAAAATCGGGCGAGCAGAAGCACTTTAGGCGTCGATCTTTTCGATGAGACTGTCAAAAACTCTTGCCATCAAATCTTTGTCGGGAATGGGGAGCCCAGCGATGGCTCCCAAATAGAGACCGAGACCGACGAGGCGAATGGTCTGCGCGGCCACCGGGTCGGCCACTGATTCCAGCAACGGTGCATCCCAACGGTTAAACACTTCGGTGAGAAGGTCGCTCGCATGAGTGCCCAAGCACTCGTCACTGCGAACGGCTGCGATCAATGCGGTGATGTAGTCGGCCTCGAACTGATTCTTGGGAAGTGAAAACTCCAAGTACCCGCGGGCGGCACCCGTTTCTGGTGACACAGAACTCATCGCCGTGGTGATGTCCTCGATTTCCAGTAAGAGAACGCCTTCGTAGAGGGCCTCCTTGGTGGGGAAGTGGTACAGCAGGCCACCTTTGGACACGCCAGCCTCGGCGGCGACGGCCTCAAGGGTGACGCTTGAAGCGCCCCCACGTGCCAGAACGGTGCGGAGGGCGTGCAAAATTCGGTAGCGCGTATCGGAAGCCACAGGTTATAGTGTACCGGCCGGACGGTATAAGAAAGACTGGTTGCCGGTCACCAGCGGTATGTGGTGGGAGAAGAACACAATGTTTTCGAAGTACGCCCAAATTTTTCAAGTGCCCGGTTCACTCTTGTTTTCGCTCACCGGTCTCTTTGCTCGGCTGCAAATGTCGATGGCTGGGATGGGTGCGACGCTGCTCATCGTGCACGAGCGCGATTCCTATTCCCTTGCTGCACTTGTGACGGCCGTCTTTGCCTTGGCGGCAGCTTTTATTGGGCCGCAGGTCTCGCGTCTCGTCGACCGTTTCGGCCAACATCGCATCGTGCCTTTGCAGCTTTCGGTGCATGTTCCTGCGATCCTCGCGCTGATTTTTGTGGCCTACGGCGACGGACTGGAGCCACTGTTGCTCGGGCTCGCGTTGGTCGCGGGTTCCAGCCAGCTGTCCGTGGGAGCGATGATCAGGGCCCGGTGGTCGAAGATTTACACTGGCACACCCCTGTTGCGCACCGCTTTCGCGGTGGAATCTCTCGTTGACGAGGTCGTCTTCATCACCGGGCCGCCTCTAGCAACTGTGCTCGCACTCCAGGTCGCCCCGAGCGCGGCCTTGCTCGTCGCCACCCTTATTTTGACCGTGGGATCTGTCTTGCTGATTTTGCAGCGCTCCACACAGCCGGTGCCCAGCGGTACGACACACCCGGCGCCCAAGGGCAGCGCGCTTTTCCTGCCCGGAGTCGGGGCACTTGCGGGGATCATGGTTTTCGTGGGGGCAGTATTCGGTTCGTTCGAGATCACCACGATCGCGGTCGCTCAAGATGCGGGCGCCGCAAATTGGACCGGACTGCTGCTGGCGGTCTACTCGTTCGGTTCGCTCATCGGCGGATTCGCCTACGGGGCTCGGGAATTCCGGGCGCATCTGCCCAGGCAGTTCATCATCGCCGTGACAGCTCTGGGAATCGTCACGCTGCCGCTTGCAGCAATGGGCAACTTGGTGCTGTTAGGAATTGCCGCTGCCGTCGCAGGTTTTGCCGTAGCGCCGGTCTTAATTTCCGTCATGTCGCTGGTGGAGTACATCGTCCCGGCGAAACGGCTTACCGAGTCGATCACCTGGGCCACCGGCGGCCTTTCGGTTGGTCTGGCTGGCGGGCTGCTCATCTCTGGCGCCATCGTGGATAATTTCGCGGCGTCGAATGCCTACCTCGTCACGTCTGGCGCTGCAGTGCTGGCGTTTGTGAGCGCCTACCTCATCCGCGGTGTCGTCGGCCGTGCCTACCAGGCTGCGTACTTCCGAGGCGCGCAAGCGCTCCAAACTGCAGCACTCTAAGCCAGCGGCGCGGGGACTCATCTGCTGGGCCCGGCTCGGAAACTGGGAGCCGCGGCGCCGCAGCCGAAGCGCGTTCCACTAGCCGAGCGCGAACGTCATCGGGGGTGTACGCGCGGCGCTGCCGTTCGTTGCGGGCGATAAGCACCCCCGTGGCAGCCACCCCTGCCGCCCCTGCGAGGCCGACCCACTTCACACCTTTGAATTTTCGCTTCGCCATGTGGCTTACCTTAGTCAGATGCGCGTAACCGAAACCCGTATCAACCTCACCACCGCACTGAACGAGGTGCGGACTGGCGATGTGTGGCTCTTCCGCGGTTCCACAGTCGCTGACCGAGCGATCCAGACGATGACCAACTCGCCTGTCAACCATGTGGGGATGGCTGTCGCTCTCGACGATATGCCCCCGCTGCTGTGGCATGCAGAGCTCGGAAAGTCGTTGACCGACATGTGGACAGGGAAGAAGCAGCGAGGCGTCCAGCTGCATGATCTTGGCGAAGCAGTCCGGACCTGGGACCAGAAATATCACGCCCGGGCGTGGGTGCGGCAGCTATCGGTGGACGTGACGACCGAGATGGAAGATGCTGTGCTGCGCACTATCGCGCGGATGGATGGAAAGCCGTTCCCCACCACCAAGGCCCTGGCGCAGAATTGGCTTTCTGGCCGCGTGCGATTTCATCGGTCGAACGAAACCATTTACTGCGCCGAGCTTGTCGCTGTTACCTATCAGGAGATGGGCCTGCTGGCCGGTTCCCGCCCGCAGAATTGGTATGACCCCGGCCGCTTTTGGAGTGGTGACAAGCTCAGGCTTCTGCAGGGAGCCACATTGGGTGACGAGATTGCTATCAACGCTCAGATGTGAGGCAGGGGCGCCGCCTGATTCGGTGCGCAGATTACTGGTGGGCCGGTGTTTTCTTGGGAATCCAGTAGCCCATGACAGCGGCCGCCGCGAGCCCCACGCCGCCGAATGCGGTGATCGCGAAGCCCAACGAGGCTGCCGCTGTCAGGCCGGCTAGCGCCAGTGGCCCAACGCCGTTTCCGAAGTCGCCGAGTAGGCGCCACACCCCAAGAAACCGGGCCTGGTTGCCGGGCGGTGCGAAGTCGGCGCCGAGCGTCATGATCAAGCCGGACCCGATTCCGTTGCCCAGCCCCATCACGATGCCGACTGCTGCCAAAGTGAAGGCGCTATGAGTAAGTGGAAGCAGGGCAAGGGATATCGCGACCACCGTCATGGAGGGGATGGCAGCGGCTGAGCGGCCGAAGCGGTCCATCATTTTGCCCGCCGGGTAGAACAGCAGCATGTCGGCGGCGCCGGAAATACCGAAGATCACCGCGATCGCAGCCGGTGTCAGTCCGAGGTGTTCGCCCCACAACGGCAAAACCACCTGCCGAGCACCCCGGACGGCGCTCACCAAAATGACGCCGACGCCGAGGGTGCGCAGCACGGGTGCCTGCGCTCTTGCCAGAGCGAAGGTGCTGGATGCGGTGGGGAGGGGAACGTCCTCGCGAAGGTCCTTGGCACTGAACAACACGGCGACGGCGAGCACGCAGCACACCAGGAAGACGGCGTACGCGCCGGCCAGCGAGGTCAGGTGCACGACCAGGGAGCCGAGGAAGGGGCCGATGAACAATCCGATCCGATAGACCCCGCCCATCGTCGACATCGCGCGCGCCCGCATGTGAAATGGCACCACCTGTGTCACGTACGCCTGACGGGCGAGCAACCACACCGCGGTCCCCATGCCGGTGGCGAACATCGCGGCAGCAAAAACTGCCAGGTTGGGCCCCCACATGCACAGTGCCAGCGCCAGTGAGGTGAGGATCGCAGCGCCCAGCATCGCAGCGCGATCGCCGAATCGGGTGGCCAAAACTCCGGCGGGGATGTCGGCGACGACCTGGCCGATGCCAGCCAATCCGACCACCATGGCCGCGGTGGCCGGTGAGGCGCCAAGTTGCCCGGCAGTGATCACCACGACCGGCGCGATGGCACCTTGGCCGATGGAGAAGAGGGTCGGCGGTACGAACGCGCTGGCTGCTATCGACCACAGCGACATCTCGGGGGACCGGTTCATGTCAGCCAGGACTGGTGAGGTGCAGCAACGCCAACCCCAGAGTCGTTAGCCAGCATCACGTTGGGCCACGCTACCAGCCTCGTTTCGGGCTGCGGCCAGGATACGAAACGGGGCGGGACCGGCTATCTTGCAAGCCCATCCCGCCCCGCTCCACACCAAGGTCAGGAAGCAAGCACCGCCGCGCGGTTGTAGGCCGAAACGACGGCCTTCATCGACGCGGTCATGATCGAGGAGTCCACCCCAACCCCCCAGACGACGACGCCGTTCACGGCGCACTCCACGTACGCGGCGGCGCGCGCGTCACCGCCTGCTGATAATGCGTGCTCCACATAGTCAAGCACTCGGACGTCGACATCCACTCCGGCAAGCGCGTTGCAGAAGCTGGCTAACGGGCCGTTGCCGGTGCCGTGGATCACGGACTCTTCGCCGTCAACGACAACCCGAGCCGCGATCTGGTCGTGGCCTTCGTCTGCGTCTTCCGGCGTTTCGATGCGTGCGCGCACCAACGTCACGGGAGCCGTGCGCTCCAAGTATTCAGCAGAGAAGTACTGCCACATCCCTGCGGGCGAGACCTCGCCGCCCTCGGTGTCGGTGAAGCCTTGGACCACCCGCGAGAACTCGATCTGCAGGCGCCGCGGCAGGTCCAGCCCGTACTCGCTCTTCATGATGTAGGCGACGCCGCCCTTGCCGGACTGCGAGTTGACGCGGATAACGGCCTCGTAAGAACGTCCGACGTCATGCGGGTCAATGGGCAAATACGGTACGGCCCAGGTGAAGTCGGCCACGGGCGTGCTTGCGGCGGCGGCGTCCCGGTCCATATGTTCGAAGCCCTTTTTGATGGCGTCCTGGTGCGAGCCGGAGAATGCCGTGTAGACCAAGTCACCGCCATACGGATGACGTTCCGGCACCTTCAACTGCGTGGCGTATTCGACGGTGCGACGGATTTCGTCGATATCGGAGAAGTCGATCTGCGGATCGACGCCTTGGCTGAACAGGTTCAAGCCGAGTGTCACGAGGCAGACGTTGCCGGTGCGCTCGCCGTTGCCGAACAGGCACCCCTCGATGCGGTCGGCGCCCGCCATGAACCCCAGTTCGGAGGCTGCTACCGCCGTCCCGCGGTCGTTGTGCGGGTGCAATGAGATGAGCAGGGACTCTCGCCTGGCCAAGTTACGGTGCATCCACTCAATGGAGTCGGCGTAGACGTTGGGCGTGGCCATCTCGACGGTCGCGGGCAGGTTGACGATCATCGGGCGGTCGGGGGTCGGCTGCCAGATTGCGGACACCTGATTGCAGACGTCAACCGCGTATTCCAGCTCGGTGCCGGTATAGGACTCGGGGGAGTACTCGAAGCGCCAATCGGTTTCCGGATACTTCTCCGACCACTTGAGCACCTCCTCGGCGCCTTCGGTCGCGATGCGGGCGATACCGGCCTTGTCCTGGTTGAACACCACGCGGCGCTGCAGCGTCGACGTGGAGTTATAGAGGTGCATGACCGCTGAGTGGGCACCTTCCAGCGCCTCGTAGGAGCGAGCGATCAACTCGGGACGAGCCTGCGTCAACACCTGAATGCGGACGTCCTCGGGGATGGCCCCCTGCTCGATGATTTCGCGGACGAAGTCAAAGTCGGTCTGCGAGGCAGCGGGAAAGCCCACTTCGATTTCTTTGTAACCCATCGCCACCAGCATGTCGAACAAGCGTCGCTTGCGTGCGGGCGTCATCGGGTCGATCAGCGCTTGGTTGCCATCTCGCAGATCCACCGCGCACCAAAGAGGTGCCTTGGTGATGACCTTGGACGGCCAAGTGCGGTCCGGCAGGTCGATGGGGGTGAAGGCCGGGTAGCGGTGCATCGGCATCGACGTGGGTCGCTGCTGGTTCCAACTTGGCTGGCCGGCGGGGATGTCGCCAACGGGGGGCGAATTCCGGAGATGCGGGGTGTTCCCATGGTCTGAAGTTCCTATCGGCATCGGTGAGCCGGTGCTCTGGGCAGATGCGCCGGCTGGGTCTGAGAAGGAGATTGACCAGCAGCAGCATTCAGCCCCGCGACGAGGAGGCCGGTCTTTCAGGCCTCGTCGCGGCAGCTAAGAAGCAGGACGAAATCAAAAAGTCCGCGTTCAGCGATGCGCTCCACGTCAGGAACCCTACCCCCGCATGGATGGGAGATTGCAAACCGGACATCGCCACCCAAAAGATGACAGCCAGCCATAACAGCCGGTTTCAGATACGAGGGAGAGTCATTAGATTGTGCTAACTTCAGCCTCCAGTTACACCACAAGGAGGGAGTACTTCCGTGACAGATCCGAACAATCCGTTGAGTAGTGGCCCAGGGCAGAATCCAGACCACTTCAACCAGGTGCCGGGGACCTTCAAGATTCTGAACATCAGCCGCCGCCGCGGGCTCCCGGTGGCCCCCTGCAGTTCGGGATGGGTATTCCTGGGCAACCCGCTCCGGATGTAAACCCTCCCCCTGCGCCTGCGCCGGTTCCGGCGGGTCCGCCGCCGACCCTGAAACAATCGGTGGCATCTTTTCGAGGAATGCCCAAACTCTATAAATACGTTATTGCTCCCGTCTTACTGGTGGGTCTTGTTCTCGCAGTGGGATGGTGGAAAGCAGGATGGTTCACCAGCACTCCCCTCGAAAAAGTGGCGCTGGGCGACTGCGTTCAAATCACTGGAACTGGCAGTGAACTCGCTCCGGAGAGCGTCGATTGCGCTTCGATGGAGGCCACGTTCAAGGTAGTTGCCAAAGGGGAGAGCATCAGCTGCGGCGAATACGATTCCGAGTTCTCCGAATTTGGGAAGGGTGCCTCCTCGGAGAAGCTATGCCTCGGCCTGAATACCCTTCAGGGCGACTGTTTCAGGGTGGGGCTGACAGCGTTTGAACGAGAATTGAAGGTTGATTGCAAGACCAACCTTGGCCGCAACTCGGTTATTAGAATCACCAAAGTTGCCGCGAACAGTACGGATCCGAGTTTTTGCTCCGAAACGGACTCGGTTCGGGTGTTGGCTGATCGCAACAGTGTGTTTTGCTACCGCCCGAACGAGTAATTCGGGGCTGGTGCGTCGGCGACTTTCGCGGCGACCAGCCATCCGGCAAAGCAGGGGGCCACGCGTTTTTCGCCCGCGCGGCGCAGCAGGCGATGGCACCCTTGACTGCCGAAGTCTAGGCATCCTGGCTGGTACGCATCGCAGGAGGCGGCGAGAACAGCGCTCCACTGGTCGAAAACGGGAAAACCGGATAAAGGCCTGAGGAAGTGGGTATGTTCATCTGGATTCGCTTGAACCATTTCGCAGGGACTACCCCAATTTCAAGCGCCGATCCGTAATTTAGGAGATTTGAATGACTGACCCGAACAATCCGTTCAGCGCCGGCCAACCGCAGCAACCAGCCCAGCCCTACCAGGCCCAGCCCGGTCAGCCGCAGCAGCCTTATCAGGGCCAGCCTTATCAGGGCCAGCCGGACTCGGCCCAGCAGCCTTATCAGGGCCAGCCGGAGCAGCCTTATCAGCAGCAGCCGTATCAGCAGCCTCACCAGGCCCAGCCCGGTCAGCCGCAGTTCGGAATGGGATTGCCCGGAGAGCCGGGAGCGGCTTCGCCGTTCGCGCCGGTGCCGGCGTCCTCTACCCCTTCGCGTAACGCTGCTCTGCTGAAGAGGTTTCTTGTGCCCGTTTTGGTGATTGTTGTTGCCGTGGTCGCATTTGGGTGGCGGCAGGGCTGGTTCACCAGCACGCCGGGCGACAAGCTGGCCGTCGGAGACTGTGCACAGATGACAGGTACGTCGGTGAACGTGGATATCACCGGCGTCGATTGTGGTTCGGCGAAGTCAACATTCAAAATTACGGCCAAGGGCGAAGGCATCACCTGCGACGAGTACGAGTCCGAGTACACCGAAAGTGGAACGGGAGCCTCGAAGGACAAGTTGTGCCTCGGGCTGGATGCCAAGGTCGGTGACTGCTTCAAGCTGGGAATGACGTCGTTGGATCAAGACGCGAAGATTGACTGCCAAGCGGGCGCTAGCGATACGTCCGTCTTCAAAATCACGGAGGTCAACCTCACCAGCGCGGACGAAAGTCTTTGTCCTGCAGGTGATCAACCGGTTGGCTTCCCGAAACGAAACACTCTTCTGTGTTTCGGCCCCAACCAGTAAACCACCTCTTTTGGCAGTGATTGCCTGAAGTAGAGCCGGATTCTCTTCGTCGCTCGGGTTGGCATCAGGGTCCCTCGCATCGTGGGATCTGGTGCTGGCTCGAGCGGCGTTTTTTGTTTCCAGCTCGGCCTAGAATTCGTATTCGGTCAACGAGACTGCGTGGTCCCGAGCCAAATAGCCTCCGCGGCTTGGTCGCCCAGGTCCAGGCTGTCCCCGCCCGCCCCGCCAATCCTCATCGACGTTCCTGCCCCGAACGGCAACCGGGCAAGCACCTCGATGTGGGCATCGAGGACGATCTTTTTCTCCTGGAAGTACCGCAGCATTTCGGGTTCGTCATCGGAGATCCGGACTACGAGCCCGCTGTCGCCGGGCTGCAGCGCTGAAAGTTGTTTGGCTGGTGGGATTTCCATGGTTCCATCGGCACCGGGGATGGGGTCGCCGTGGGGGTCCCGTCGCGGGAAGCCGAGTTTTGCATCCATGCGCGCCAACATGCGGTCGGAGATGGCGTGCTCGAGTATGTCCGCGTCATCGTGCACTTCGTCCCAGGTGTAGCCGAGCTCCGCCACGAGGAACGTCTCTACCAAGCGGTGCCTCCGGACCACGCGAAGCGCTATTGCACGGCCCGGTGGGGTCAATTCGACGGCGCCGTAAGGCTCGTGTCGCAGGTAGCCGAGGAGAGCAAGCTTGCGGACCATTTCAGAAGCTGACGAGGCAGAGACTCCCACCCTGCTGGCGATAACTGAAGTGGTAACCGGGGTGTCGTCCCACTCTCCAGCGTTGCAAATCGCCTTCAGGTAGTCCTGCATCACCGCACTGAGCGCTGGGGGATTTTCGGAGGCTTCCACGCGGCTAAGGGTACGGGTAGCGGTGCTCACCCGGCTCACCCGGCGTGGCGGGTTGCCGAGGAGCGGATGTGTGGCGTGTCGGTTAACTACGCGAGCGAGGAAACCAGCAGCGCGACGCAGACGATGGCTGTCAGCACCATGATGCTGCCTTCAATCCACGATCTCGTGGTACTTGCCGACTGCGCGGGGGTGCGGTGGGCAGCGCCGCACGGAATGGAGTGGACTGGTCGCGAACCCCAAAGCCTGGGGTTGTTGAGGCTACCCATCGGCTGTAAGTGCGGCATGCCGAAATCATATATCAGGAAAACCTGTAACGCCATGATTTTCCTCCCCGAGCTGCGGAAGAGGAATGCTGGCTCGGCGTGTGCAACAAGATTTACCGAATGACGCCCAGGGCACCGTCAGAGTTCCGCTCGGAACAGCGTCCACCGAGACGATTGTTGGAAAGCGCTCTCAGGGCACCGTGCTGCTTTTGCGACGGGAACTTGTGCTGTTGCCGACCGGTATTCTCATGGCGTCGGACTGTCACGTCTGACCTGGCACGCCTGACCTGGCACGCCTGGGTGTGAAGGTAAGCAAAGCGTGTTCAGTTCCTGATGTTGCGAACTGATTTCAGATGAGAAAGGCAGCACCAGTGAGCCTCGTGGTCCAGAAGTATGGCGGATCCTCTGTAGCAACTGCGGAACGTATCAAACGCGTCGCCGAGCGCATTGTCGCCACCCGCAAGGCTGGCCACGACGTCGTGGTGGTCGTCAGTGCGATGGGTGACACGACCGACGAGTTGATGGACTTGGCGATGCAGGTCTCGCCCGTACCGCCCGCACGTGAGCTGGATATGCTGCTGACCTCGGGCGAACGCATCTCGAATTCCTTGGTAGCCATGGCGATTTCTGCGCTCGGGGCCGAGGCGAGGTCATTCACTGGATCCCAAGCTGGCGTGCTCACCACCTCTGCCCACGGCAGGGCGCGCATCATCGACGTGACGCCCGGCCGCATTCGGGAGGCGCTGGACCAGGGTTCGATCGCGTTGGTTGCAGGCTTCCAAGGCGTCTCACAGGACACCAAGGACGTCACGACCTTGGGTAGGGGCGGGTCCGACACCACAGCTGTGGCGCTCGCCGCCGCGCTGAATGCCGATGTTTGCGAGATCTATACCGACGTCGACGGCGTTTACACCGCCGACCCGCGCATCGTGCCAGACGCGGCCAAACTCGACACGATCACGTACGAAGAAATGCTCGAAATGGCAGCCAGCGGCGCGAAAGTACTGATGCTGCGATGCGTTGAATACGCCCGCCGATACAACGTTCCGGTACATGTCCGGTCGTCATATTCGGATAAAAAAGGCACTCTCGTCACTGGCAACATGGAGGATCTGACCGTGGAACAGGCATTGATTACCGGCGTCGCACACGACCGAGGCGAAGCGAAGGTGACCGTCGTTGCAGTCCCTGATCACCCCGGAGTGGCAGCGAAGATTTTCCGCACCATTGCCGACGCAGAAATTGATATCGACATGGTTGTTCAGAACGTGTCCATCGCCGATCAGGGCAAGACAGACATCACCTTCACCCTCCCCAAGGACGAGGGACACCGCGCCGTTGCCGCGCTCGAAGCCAAGAGGAGCGAGATCGGCTTCAGCAACGTGATTTACAACGACCATGTGGGCAAGGTTTCTTTAGTCGGCGCGGGGATGCGCTCGCACCCAGGCGTCACCGCGACCTTCTGCGAGGCGTTGGCCGAAGCGGGCGTCAACATCGACATCATCACCACCTCAGAAATCAGAATCTCGGTTCTGGTACGCGATACCGAACTGGACATCGCCGTCCGCGCATTGCACAAGGCCTTCGACCTCGGCAGTGACGAAGAAGCTGTCATCTACGCGGGCACAGGGCGATAGCCATGGCCAAAAACTTGGTGGTCGCGGTGGTGGGGGCTACAGGGCAAGTGGGCGGAGCAATCCGTGACATTTTGGCGAAACGAAATTTTCCACTGACCGACATTCGCTTCTTTGCCTCCGCTCGGTCGGCGGGTAGTGCGCTGACCTACCTCGGCCGGGACTACACCGTGGAAAATGCCGACGACGCAGATCTGAGCGGTATCGACATCGCGCTGTTCTCGGCCGGAGGCTCGACGTCGCTAGCGCAAGCACCACGATTCGCAGCTGCGGGGGCAATCGTCATCGACAACTCCTCCGCGTGGCGGATGGACCCAGACGTGCCGTTGGTGGTTGCTGAAGTCAACCCGGACGCCATTTCCGATGCCACCAAAGGCATCATTGCCAACCCGAATTGCACCACCATGGCAGCGATGCCGGTGCTGGCTCCACTGCACGCGGAAGCGACCCTGAAGCGGATGATTGTTTCTACCTACCAGGCGGTTTCGGGTAGCGGGCTCGCCGGAGTTGCTGAACTGGCCGGACAAACCCGCCAAGTCGTCGATCGCGCCGAAGTGCTGGTCTATGACGGCGGCGGCGTCGAATTTCCCGAGCCCGTCAAATACGTGCGACCCATCGGTTTCAACGTCATTCCGATGGCCGGGAACATCGTCGATGACG
The DNA here is from genome assembly GCF_003860405.1 of Nakamurella antarctica. Classification (NCBI taxonomy): domain Bacteria; kingdom Bacillati; phylum Actinomycetota; class Actinomycetes; order Nakamurellales; family Nakamurellaceae; genus Nakamurella; species Nakamurella antarctica. The sequence continues at coordinate 460,652 of NZ_CP034170.1, forward strand.
GCAGCTTCGAGACTGACGAAGAGCAGAAGCTGCGTAACGAATCCCGTAAAATCCTCGATATCCCGAACCTTCTGGTCTCCGGTACATGCGTCCGCGTTCCCGTCTTCACCGGACATTCGCTTTCGGTCAACGTCGAATTCGAAAGTCCTCTCAGCGTCGAACGTGCACTTGAAATTCTTGCCACCGCAGAAGGTGTTGAACTCTCCGCAGTGCCGAATCCGCTCCAGGCCGCAGGAGCCGACCCGAGTTTCGTGGGCCGCGTGCGCAGCGATCCGGGCGTGCCGGACGGACGCGGGCTCGCGTTGTTCATTAGCAACGACAACCTGCGTAAGGGCGCGGCTCTCAATGCCGTGCAGATCGCGGAACTGGTCGCCGCCACTTTGTAGCAGAGCGGGGTGACCGGGCTGGTCCGAAGCGCGAAACCCTGAATGTCGTAGTGTCTGCGGCATGAAACACACGGCTGACAGGGGCAGTTCCAGGGTCGCAGCGGTGGGCGCCTTGGCCGCGGGCGCCTTCCTGGTAGTCGCTGCGTGCTCCTCCACCATCGGAGGATCGGCCTCGGCGGTCGCACCTGGTTCGATGCGTATTGGACCTACGAGTTCTGCCAGCCCCACCTCGTCGGCCCCGACCTCGTCCCCGTCGGCCCCGACCTTGTCATCATCACGGGTTACCCCAGCCCCGTTATCGCCAAGCTCTAGCGCGACCACCAGTCCGTCCAACGGAACCCAAGGGGGGAAATGGGCGACGGAAGTATTCACCGCTGGCCGCGAGAATCTTGCCGCGGTTTCAGCGGATGGCTTTCTAGGTGCGGTCAACACGGACGGCCAGATGTGTATTGTCGAGCTCTTCGACCCGGTCCTGTACCCGGACGGTAAGTTCTGTGCGCTTCCGGTTCCAGCAGATGCGAGCCTCGTGTTCCCCGTTTTCTCACCCGATGCGTTGCATCTGGCGGTTGTAGTGGTTCAGGCTGATGCCGTTCTGTATTTGGTGGACGTGGTCACCCAGGAAGTGAAAGTTGCCACTTTGCAGGGTCTTTCGGCCGACCCTGCCGCTGCGGAGCGTTTTTCGGTTTCCAGCGCAGTCTGGGACACCGCTGGCGATGCGTTTTATGTAATCCCGCAGCCGACGGGTGCGTCAGGAGAAGTGGTGGCCTGGTCGGTGAGTGGAGACGCCCCCAAAAGCATCAACGGGCTGCCTATCACCGTTGCGAACAGCACACCGCAATTGTGGGCTTCGGAAACTGGACTCGCGATCGCTCCCAACACGGGGCCCTCGCAAGGCGAGCTGTGGTACACCGACTTCAACAGCGCAGCAACCACTTTGGTAGGCCGCTATGCGCCAGAGGGAGGAACCTTTCTGCTGCAGACCATCTCTCCCGACGGGGCCGAGGCGTTGATTTGTCCCGCAAACGGCGCCACCATCGGGGCGCTGACGCGGGTCGTTATGGCGACCGGCGAAACGAAGCCCGCAGTGGACTCCGCCCCTGGGGCGACCGGTACCCCCTGCACTGGAGCAACCTTCTCTGCGGATGGAAAGTACGTCGCTTTGGCTGGCGCGCTAGATGGCGGGTTTGGCCTCATCGTCTACAACATCGAAACGGGCGACCCCGAAATTGACCTGAACTTTGACGCCGCAACCCTTGCAGCGCCACCGCTTGTCGCCTGGTACGAAGACGTGATTACGGTACACCGCGTCGACGCCGGTGCCGGATACAAGCAAGTCACTGTTGTGGAGTTACGCCGCTGAACCAACGGCTAGCCGGTGATGTCCCGATCCGCAGAAACCGCTGTCGCTTTCGGGCTAGAGGCAGGCTACTCCTCCGAGTGCGGCGCCGGATGTGCCACCCGATTCAGAGATCACCGCATAGCCGCAGGCCGGGACTCCCGCCGCAGCAAGGTAGGTGACGCCCTCCGACTGCCATTGCGCAGGAGTCGGCACTTGTCGATGCGGCCAGTCGGCGAATAGGGCAGGGTCTGCGCCGGGTGTGGGCGCCACATACTCGATCGCCTGATCGTAAGTGAGCAGTAGAACTCGCCCAGCTACCATGCTGCCGTCGGTGACGACATTGCCCACGAGGAGCGACTGGGCCGGATGTATTGGGGCCGGCGGTTCGAAAGTGTTCACTAACAGCAGCTCTCCGCCTCCTGCTGCCCCTTCGTAGACCCGGTGGGTCTTGGTGCCCCTGTCTGGTTTCGTGACGATAATGATCGATCTGTCCTCTGCCACCAACAGCGTTTCGGCGTCGTGTGCACCGTCCGGATAAGTGAAGTTCCATCGTTGGGCAGCTGCGGGAGCGGGAGCAGGCTCCTGCGTTTCAACAACAGGTTCACGCAGTTGGTACACGGACACACTTTCTCGGCGCGCTCGATTATCGCCGATATCGCCGATGTACAAGCACCTTTCGCTGCTATCAGCCTCGCAGGGGCCGGTGGACAGCGCCTCGGCATTCACGGCGTCCATCCCCTCGACCGGGATTGCGGCGAGCACTGCCCCGGCGCTGTTGATTGCCCAAATCCCATCGGTGCCCGTGGCGTCGTCAACCACGAAGAAGACATCGGGCACGCTGGCCGCGGCGATTCCACTTGCCTCCGGCGCGGCGGTCTCCGGGAGAGTGCCCCACGACCTACCGGCCGCATAACAGGGCGCACCATCGCATACGGCAGGTGCGGAGCTCGCAGTAGTTGGCGCAGTGGCGACGACAGCTGGGGGCGGTTGCGGGGCAGGTTCTGTCGGGGGGCTGGAAGTGTGCGGGGCGGGTCGTCCGGTCGGGGAGGATGTGCCGCTGCCCGCGACCTCGCCCGAGCCATGGGTGGAGCTGCAGCCGGTAAGCGCAGCGAGAATCAATATCGCAGATACACCTGTTGCGCAAAGGCGAAAATACAGGCACCGATTCGTCATAGACAGCAAGGATATTTCATTCCGCAGGGTGCCGGAGAAACTGATGCGACCGGGTAGTGACAAGGTGTGTCTAGCACTGGAAAGGACAATCATGGCCGCGCAGACCACCGAAGCCACCGCAACAATCAAGCAGGCACGTGAGCTTTTGCTGCGCTACCGCTCCGACTACGACGCCGCGATGGCGAACTTCACGTGGCCACAGCCGGACTCGTTCAACTTCGCACTCGAGTGGTTCGACGTACTGGCGCAGGAGCACCCGGAGCGACCGGCCCTGAAGATCGTCGAGGAGGACGGGCGGGTCGGTGAGTGGACCTATACGGACCTTTCCGCGCGTTCTGACCAGGTTGCTCAGTGGTTCACCAGTGTGGGTATCCGGCGGGGCGATCGCGTTGTTGTCATGCTGGGTAATCAAATAGAACTCTGGGAGTCCATCCTTGGCCTGATCAAGGTGGGGGCGGTGTTGATTCCCGCCAGTACTCTCTTGGACACCGAAGATCTCATTGACCGTGTTGATCGTGGCGCTGCTAAATATGTCATCACCCGGTCAGTTGACGCTCCGAAATTTGACCGGGTTGGTGGCGACTTCACCAAGATTTGGGTCCGTGACTATGGCAGCAAAGATTTGGTTCCGTTAGGGTGGAACGACTTTGCACTATCGGCGGACGCCGAAGCGGAGTACGTGGCGGTAGAACCCACTCCGGCGGCCGATTCGCTGCTGCTCTATTTCACCTCGGGTACAACAGCTTTGCCCAAACTGGTCGAGCACACGCAGGTTTCTTACCCCATCGGCCACCTATCGACGATGTATTGGCTCGGGCTGAAACCGGGCGATGTACATCTGAATATTTCGTCCCCGGGCTGGGCAAAACACGCTTGGTCCAACGTTTTTGCGCCTTGGCTGGCGGGTGCGACCGTGTTCGTCTACAACTACACCCGCTTCAACGCCCAAGCCTTAATGCAGGTAATGCAGGACAACGGGATCACCACCTTCTGTGCGCCGCCCACCGTGTGGCGAATGCTGATCCAGGCCGACCTTTCGTGGTTGAAAACGCCTCCGCGAGAACTGATCGGGGCCGGGGAACCGCTGAATCCTGAAGTTATTGAACAGGTTCGACGAGCCTGGGGCGTGACTATCCGAGACGGCTTCGGCCAGACGGAAATGACGGCTGCAATCGGAAACCCACCGGGGGCCAAGGTTCGGGATGGCTCGATGGGCCGGCCGCTTCCCGGGTATGTCGTCACGCTGGTGGATCAGGCCACGGACGAACCCGGCGCCACAGAAGGCGAGATCTGCTTGGACCTGGCGCACCGGCCGGTAGCGTTAATGGCTGGTTACTTGGGGGATGCCGAAAAGACCAGCGACGCAATGAGTTCCGGCTTCTACCACACCGGCGATGTGGGATCGGTGGACGCGGATGGTTACATCACCTACGTGGGTCGTGCCGATGACGTCTTCAAGGCTTCCGACTATCGAATTTCGCCGTTCGAGCTGGAATCGGTATTGGTCGAACACCCGGCCGTGGCGGAAGCCGCTGTGGTGCCCTTTCCGGATGCGTTGCGGCTCTCGGTACCCAAGGCTTACGTCGTCCTGATCGACGGCTACGGCGACAACGCTGACACGGCGAAGGAGATCTTCACCTACACCAAGTCGCGGCTGGCTCCGTACAAGCGCATTCGGCGGCTGGAGTTTGTGACCTCGGAGCTGCTGCCCAAAACCATTTCGGGCAAGATCCGACGGGTAGAGCTGCGCCGACGGGACGCACAGCTGGTGGCCGACAACGTGCGCGCCGCCTCGGAGTACCGGTGGGAGGATTTTCCCGGGATCTAAGGGGGAGCAATAGGTGCAGACCCTCAACAGGTGCAGACCCTCAACAGGTGCTGGGCACTTCGGTGCGCGCTGAGAGCTGGTTTCAGGCCCCTACGCCGTGGGCGAGCGCTCGACGCACAAAATCGATCTCTACCAGCACCTGACGCAGCCTCTCCTGGACCACCATCGAACCGTGCCCCGCCTCGTAGCGATACACCTCGTAGGGCGAACCTAGCTCGGCGAGCTTGCCGAGATAGTTGTCGATTTGCCGAATGGGACACCGTGGATCGTTTTCACCAGCCAACACCAACACCGGCGCTCGCACCGCGTCGACGTAGGTGATGGGGGAGGAATCGGCGTATTTATCCGGAACCTGGGCAGGTGAACCGCCGAAAAGTGCGCGGTCGTACGCGCGTAGCGGTTCCATCTCATCCTCATAAGCGGCCACGTAGTCGGCGACCGGCACCCCAGCCACCACGGCCGCCCATCGGCTCGGCTGGGTTCCTGCCGCCAACAAAGCGAGGTAACCACCCCAGGAATAGCCGGCGATGACGCAGGCGTCTGCGTCGGCCAGCCCCTGCACGAGTAGATGGTCATAAACAGCGGCGATATCTGCCAATTCGGTATGGCCCATCCGCTGTGTGAGGGCATCGCGCCACTGGGAGCCGTAACCGGTTGAGCCCCGATAGTTGACCTGGACGGTGGCAAACCCGGCATCCAGCCACGCTGCTCGGGTGGCGTCATAGTCGTCTTCGTCTGCGGCGGCTGGACCGCCATGGACGAAGAAAACTGTGGGCAACGCGCCGCCGTTGGCCTCGACGCCGTTGGCAACACCACCGGGTGCTGGCCTCGCCATAAGTGCGTGGATGCGGCCACCGGGACCGTCAACCCAGACGTCGGCAACCGGCTGGGATGCGGGCGCAGGCTCACCCGGGGGCCGCAGCAGTACTCGGTCGCCGTCGGTGTCGAGGATCCGCACGGTGGCGGCAGTCTCAGCTGACGAATGGCGGTACCAGAGTGCGCCGCCGGCTCGAACAGTGGCACCTGAGACCACCCCGGGAGCACCCGGCAGGTTTGTCAGCTCGCCCGTCGTCAGGTCCCAGCGGTGCATGCTGGTACGCGCTGCGTGGGTGTGGATCAGGAGCAGCGCGGTGGCGTCGGGATAAAAATCGCCATCGATGTCGCCCGGCAGATCAATACGAAGTTCTGTGACTGCCCCGGTCTCCAGATCCCAGATCAGCAACTCCTCGCGGCCTTGCCGCTCGTGACCGACGAGCAGCCGTTGGTCGCCAGCGACGGGCGAAAAAGCCAGTGGGTTAAGACCTTTGCCTGGCGCATCAGACAACTCGGCGAGCATTGCACCGGAACGGACGGAAAGTGCCCGCAGCGCTGGGTACCTGGAGTCGCCATGCTCGGAATGGGAGAGCACCCAGATGGTCTCGTCGCGAGACAGCGCGCCCACTCCGGCGTCCTCGGCGTGCGAGTACACGACAGTGCTTGGGCTGCCGTCCACGCATAAATGAATCCGCGTGCCTTCGTCATCGGAGAAGCCCGCGATAGTCACGCTCGCACCCACCTCGAGGCCAGCGGGATAACCCGCGCCAACCTCGGGAAGGGCGAGTGGTGCGACGAACCCTTCACCGGGGGCAGAACCGAATGGCTGGATGCGCCAGCTACCAAACTCATCGCCCGCGCTGTCATCAAACCACCATAGATTCGCGCCATCGGGGGAGAGCGTCCCCTGCGTCGTGCCGTCCTGGCGGGATGTCGACTGGGTCAATGTGTCGGTGCTGGGCTGCCAGCAATACAGCTCGTATGCACCGGACATGTTCGACACCAAGACCGTGTGATCAGCGGCGTCTCGCGCCTGGTCGGGGAGTCCCATCCGGATCGCTGCAAACCTTGCGCGCCAACGAGTCTCCGCGACCGGGTCGGTGAAAAGTGCCGGTGGAATCGACGCACTGTGGTGATCGGAGGGGGTCAGTTGTGCTTGCGGCATCGTCTCTGGTGCGCCGTCGCGCGGCCGGGCATTCTTTGCCGTCATATCGACTATTTCCACCATCTCGCATCGTCCATCAGGGCTGCCGGGAGTCTGCAAAATTGGCCGACGGTGGCGATCTATGTATTTTGCCAGACTCGGGTTTACTTCGGCGACAGCTTCGCGGCGCTGAACAACACGAGCCGCCCTCTCGCGGTCAAGCCTGGCGGGGCACGAACCGTTCGGGCGGCAAATAAGTCGGGATCCAATTTACTTCGGGCACATACAACTCGGTGGTGGGGTCCACGTCGAGTTGACGCGGGCCCCACCACCGGTGGTCTAACTTGGCAAGCTGCTAGGCAGCGTGGCTATTACGCCTTCTTGCGCTTCCGGCCAATAACCAGGAAGGCGCCTCCCACCGCGAGAAGAACGAGGCCGAAGCCTAGAACGAACGGCGTGGACTGGCTTACACCAGTGAAAGCGAGGTTGTTCGGAATGATCACCGTTGCTGCTCCCGCGCGGCCACCCACAACTCCGCCTGCACCTCGGACAGTGGTGACCTGCACGAGCGTGGTTTCACTTGGCTGGGGGTAGCTGGTCGGCTTCCACGGGTTGTGGAAGGCATCGCCTGGGATCGTTTCGTACCACACGTAGTACCCAGCAGCCGTCAGCGTGAGCGCCGGGGTTACGTACTTACCACTGCCAGTCACGGTGGTGGTAACAGTACCGACCTTCGGATCATTAACTCCGGGGCCGCTGGACGTAGCGGGCAGCGCGGCGTAGGGGCCGTAAAGCGTGCTGCTCACAATGACAGATTGGGTGGGGTGAACGCCGGTGACGTTGAGGGTGTCAGTCAGCTTCGTGCCGATGGCGGCATTCGCCACCGAGGTCACGGTGCTCACTGCCGGGGACCACTTGACGACAGTGGTTTCCGGCACCTGCGGGAAGGTCGGGGGCTTCCAAGGGGTGTTGTACTGATCCCCTGGGATTGTCTCGTACCAGACGTAGAAACCGGTAGCAGGCAAAGTCAGAGCCGGGGTAACGAACGTTCCCGGACCTGTGACGCTGGTGGTGACTGTCCCGACCTGGGGATCGTTCGCGCCGGGCCCACCGGAAGTTGCAGGCAGAACGGTGTACGGACCGTAAAGCGTGCTGGTGATGGTGACCTGGTGATTCGGGTTGACCCCGGCCACCAGCAGCGTGTCGGTCAGTTGGGTTCCAATGCTGGCAACAGCCACAGAGGTCACGGTGGTCACCGACGGAGTCGACTTAACCACGGTGGTCTCGTAAGTCTGCGGGAAGGTGGGCGGGGTCCACGGAGTGTGGAAGTTATCGCCCGGAATCGTTTCGTACCACACGTAGTAACCAGCCGACGGCAAGGTCAGAGCCGGGGTGACGTACGTCCCCGGACCGGTAACGGTGACGCTAACGGTTCCGACCTTGGGTGCATCCGCTGCCGGCCCGGTGGAGGTGGCAGGCAGTTCGGCGAATGGCCCGTACAGCGTGGTGCTGATGGTCACTGGCTGCGTGGGGTGAACCCCGGTCACGGTCAGTGTGTCCGTCAACGCGGTGCCCGCGCTGGCAATAGCTGCCGAAGTCACCGTCGTCACCGAAGGGATCCACTTGACGACTGTGGTTTCCGGTGCCTGCGGGAACGTCGGAGGCGTCCACGGAGTGTTGTACGTGTCACCTGGAATCGTTTCGTACCACACGTAGAACCCGGTACTGGGCAGCGGAAGTGCTGCCGTGACATAGGTTCCCGGTCCGGTCACTGTGGTTTGAGCGACTCCGACCTTAGGATCGTTAGCACCCGGACCATTGGAGGTGACCGGAAGCGTGGTGTAAGGACCATAGAGCGTGCTGGTAATGGTGACGGGGTGATTGGGGTTGACCCCGGTCACGACCAACGTGTCACTGAGCAGCGTGCCCTTCGTGGCGATTGCCACTGACGTCTTGGTGGTGACCGACGGGGCCCACTTGACAACGGTGGTCTCGTACGTCAACGGGAACGTCGGCGGCTGCCATGCGTTATTGAAGTCATCGCCTGGAATCTTCTCGTACCAGACGTAGAAGCCAGGAGCATTAACCGTCACACCCGGGGTAACAAACTTGCCCGAGCCGTTGACCGTGATGCTGACAGTGCCAGCCTGAAGAGCGTCTGCAGCCGGCCCGGTGGAGGTGGCAGGCAGTTCGGCGAATGGCCCGTACAACGTCGTCGTGATGACCACTGGATGCGCCGGGTTAACCCCGGTCACGGTCAGGGTGTCTGTCAATACTGTTCCCGGCGTAGCGATCTGTGCCGAGGTCAGTGTCGTCACCATCGGTGTGGCTTTTGTCGGAGGCGTTACCGGTGTGGGGACCTGGGTGGTCTCGTCGGTGACGCCGTATTGGCCGGTCCATGCTCCGCTGTTGGTGCCGGCGGGGATGGTTTCGTGCCAGACGTAGTAGCCCGCTGCTGTGAGGGTGACCGATGGGGTGGTGTAGGTGCCGGCTTTGTCGACCTGGGTGGTGACTTTGCCGGCGATGGGTGCGCCTGCTGGGACGGTTGCTGATAGCACCGGTGCGCTGGTGAACGGTCCGTAGAGGGTGCTGGTGACCGTGAGTGGGCCACCGATCCATGGGGCGTTGTTAGCGGTGGTGACGACCAGGGTGTCGGTCAGTTGGGTGCCGATGGCAGCTGTTGCAGCGGAGGTTTTGGTGGTGACCTGTGGCTGGAACGAGGTGGGTGTTACCGGTGTGGGGACCTGGGTGGTCTCGTCGGTGACGCCGTATTGGCCGGTCCATGCTCCGCTGTTGGTGCCGGCGGGGATGGTTTCGTGCCAGACGTAGTAGCCCGCTGCTGTGAGGGTGACCGATGGGGTGGTGTAGGTGCCGGCTTTGTCGACCTGGGTGGTGACGGTGCCGGCGATGGGTGCGCCTGCTGGGACGGTTGCTGATAGCACCGGTGCGCTGGTGAACGGTCCGTAGAGGGTGCTGGTGACCGTGAGTGGGCCACCGATCCATGGGGCGTTGTTAGCGGTGGTGACGACCAGGGTGTCGGTCAGTTGGGTGCCGATGGCAGCTGTTGCAGCGGAGGTTTTGGTGGTGACCTGTGGCTGGAACGAGGTGGGGGTTACCGGTGTGGGGACCTGGGTGGTCTCGTCGGTGACGCCGTATTGGCCGGTCCATGCTCCGCTGTTGGTGCCGGCGGGGATGGTTTCGTGCCAGACGTAGTAGCCCGCTGCTGTGAGGGTGACCGATGGGGTGGTGTAGGTGCCGGCTTTGTCGACCTGGGTGGTGACGGTGCCGGCGATGGGTGCGCCTGCTGGGACGGTTGCTGATAGCACCGGTGCGCTGGTGAACGGTCCGTAGAGGGTGCTGGTGACCGTGAGTGGGCCACCGATCCATGGGGCGTTGTTAGCGGTGGTGACGACCAGGGTGTCGGTCAGTTGGGTGCCGATGGCAGCTGTTGCAGCGGAGGTTTTGGTGGTGACCTGTGGCTGGAACGAGGTGGGTGTTACCGGTGTGGGGACCTGGGTGGTCTCGTCGGTGACGCCGTATTGGCCGGTCCATGCTCCGCTGTTGGTGCCGGCGGGGATGGTTTCGTGCCAGACGTAGTAGCCCGCTGCTGTGAGGGTGACCGATGGGGTGGTGTAGGTGCCGGCTTTGTCGACCTGGGTGGTGACGGTGCCGGCGATGGGTGCGCCTGCTGGGACGGTTGCTGATAGCACCGGTGCGCTGGTGAACGGTCCGTAGAGGGTGCTGGTGACCGTGAGTGGGCCACCGATCCATGGGGCGTTGTTAGCGGTGGTGACGACCAGGGTGTCGGTCAGTTGGGTGCCGATGGCAGCTGTTGCAGCGGAGGTTTTGGTGGTGACCTGTGGCTGGAACGAGGTGGGTGTTACCGGTGTGGGGACCTGGGTGGTCTCGTCGGTGACGCCGTATTGGCCGGTCCATGCTCCGCTGTTGGTGCCGGCGGGGATGGTTTCGTGCCAGACGTAGTAGCCCGCTGCTGTGAGGGTGACCGATGGGGTGGTGTAGGTGCCGGCTTTGTCGACCTGGGTGGTGACGGTGCCGGCGATGGGTGCGCCTGCTGGGACGGTTGCTGATAGCACCGGTGCGCTGGTGAACGGTCCGTAGAGGGTGCTGGTGACCGTGAGTGGGCCACCGATCCATGGGGCGTTGTTAGCGGTGGTGACGACCAGGGTGTCGGTCAGTTGGGTGCCGATGGCAGCTGTTGCAGCGGAGGTTTTGGTGGTGACCTGTGGCTGGAACGAGGTGGGTGTTACCGGTGTGGGGACCTGGGTGGTCTCGTCGGTGACGCCGTATTGGCCGGTCCATGCTCCGCTGTTGGTGCCGGCGGGGATGGTTTCGTGCCAGACGTAGTAGCCCGCTGCTGTGAGGGTGACCGATGGGGTGGTGTAGGTGCCGGCTTTGTCGACCTGGGTGGTGACGGTGCCGGCGATGGGTGCGCCTGCTGGGACGGTTGCTGATAGCACCGGTGCGCTGGTGAACGGTCCGTAGAGGGTGCTGGTGACCGTGAGTGGGCCACCGATCCATGGGGCGTTGTTAGCGGTGGTGACGACCAGGGTGTCGGTCAGTTGGGTGCCGATGGCAGCTGTTGCAGCGGAGGTTTTGGTGGTGACCTGTGGCTGGAACGAGGTGGGTGGCGGTGGCGGTGCGGCATCGAAGGAGATCGATCCCGAGACCTCCGTGGTGCCTCCCTTGGAGATGACACCCTGCTTATTCACGCCACCTGGTGGCGTCCACTTAATTACGGTGCCATCGTTCAATCCCTTGAACGTGACCGTCACGGTCGCTGGACCGGTGCCGTCGAGGACGACGGGAATGTTCAGCGCGTCGCTGGGGCTCCGCCCGTCGCCCGGGGTTTCGATCATTAAGGGACCGGGGCCGATGTTCTGTCCCTGGTAGATCAAGGATCCACCGGTAATGCTGATTGAGCCCTTTACTGCGCCCACGTACTGGTCCTGAGCAGATTTGACACCGACGGTGACAGTCCCATTTGCGCCGTCTTGCGTCTTGCTGATCTTGACGTTGTAAGGACCCGCATAGCGAGCAGCGAAAGTATCTAGTGTCTGCAAATTATCGGCTAGTTGCTGGACATTGGCCGTAGCCGCCTTGGGCAGCTTCCAATCTGGCGCGTAATTATGCTCAACCTCAGGCGACTTCAACGCAAATTCGTACAACGCTTCGTAAGCGACGTCGTCGCCCGAGCCTTCGTCAGCATTTCCGGTATCAAACTGATTGAGAACCGCTGCGAGCTGCGGGGCGTTGAGGGTGGACTTGCTGTAATTGTCGTTATTTGAAGGGCGGGGACGGCCACCGTCGACACAGAATGTGTAGATATTGCCGCCCGATCCAGCCCAGCTACTGATGAAAGCGCCGTGGTGGATCGAGGCGAAGTCATTGGTGCCCGATCCTCCCATTTGGCCGGGGCCATCTCCGTCTGCCAGAGCGACGCCGGCGCCGCTGACGACGGAGGCGCCGATCGCGAGAGCGGCAAACGCCGCTCCAAGGCGACGGGCTCTACCTTCCGGGCGGCGATGCCGCGAACGGGCTTGCGTTGCTACATCAGGGGATGGGGTGCGCCAGCGACTGAGCGCCCCCTCCGGGCGTGGGTGCGAAAATTTCCAACTCACAGCGTGGCTCCTTCAGGACGAGTAAACACTTTCTTAACCGAGTGTCACCATACCCCGCCGCATCACTCATTTGGCCCATAAAGTTGCAGCAAATTGGGCAAATTAGCCGCTTTGAGTAACTTCACTCTTCCGGGATCACTCCATAAGGGTGTCGAGACTGCAATATCGGTGACCCTGAGTAAATGCTGATTAGCAGTCCGTAAAGTTGTAGAGCTGACATTGCGGACGCGCCTCGTGGAGGCGGATTCGGTTCGACGACGTGCAGCCAAGCGATGTATGTATGGGTCAGGGGTATCGGTTGCCAAAGGCAGACGGATCGGGAGCGATTAGGCACGTCCACGCGCAAGCGGCGGCACGCCTCGGGGAGTCGGCGAACCTGCGGCGCTGCTTCTGTCAGCGCGAAGTGAACCCGGGTGGGCGACTTGATACTAAGGGGGAGGCGGTCCCGAGGTCCGGGGGAGGGCTCGCTGCTGAGCGAAAAACGAAAGCTTGCCGTCCGTCGTGCACTTCCGCTCACGGCAATTTAGCGGACTTGATTCGGAGCCGCGGTGCCGGTGGCCGGGGCCGGTGCAGGAAACCCTCATTAGTTGGGGCAGGCGGGCCGATTTCACCGTATCGGGCGATCGCGTTGCAGAGCAGTGACTCCTCTGCGGGTTCCGCTAGTCGGTCGGCCGACTCTGGGATGAGGGGTCTCTTCCCCTCGAAAGCACTGCCGTGCAGCGGCGGTACCCGTTCACGGCTTCTTGGCCCATCCCTACGGAGAGCGGGCGCGCCTCCCACTGGCGTCAGGCACCGTGGCGGGTCCCAGGACCTCCGGTGATCTGCGTGAACATAGCTGCGCGGGTGCATGAGGCAGGCATTGCGCTGCGCCATTGAAGGAGGCGGTGTGAGTCTAGTGGCGGGTTGCTCTGGTGTGTTTTGGTGCTGAATGCACTCGGTGGTGGGGTCCTCGTCATGTTTGACGGGGACCCCACCACCGGTGGTTTAACTGTGCTGGCTGCTAGGCAGCGTGTTTATTACGCTTTCTTGCGGCTCCGGCCAATGAGCAGGAACGCGCCTCCGAGCATCAGCAGGACCAGGCCGAAGCCCACCACCAACGGCGTGGACTGGCTCACACCAGTGATCGCCAGGTTGGACGGTCGGATAACTCCGCCCGCTCCTGTGATCCCGTTACCACTGATAACACCCGTGGATGTGACGTAGGTGGTTTCGCTGGTTTGGGGGAATGTTGGTGGTTTCCATGAGTTGTGGAAGTCGTCTGCGGGGATGGTTTCGTACCAGACGTAGTAGCCGGCTGCTGGTAGGACCAGTGCTGGGGTTACGTAGGTGCCGCTTCCGGTGATGGTTGTTTGGACGGTTCCGACGGCCTTGTCGTTTGCGCCTGGGCCGTTGGATGTCGCGGGCAGTGTCAGGTACGGGCCGTAGAGGGTGGAGCTCACGATGAGCGAGACCGAGGGGTGAACTCCGGTGACGGTCAGGGTGTCGGTGAGTTTGGTTCCTTCTTTGGCTGTTTTCACCGAAGTTACGGTGCTCACGGCCGGGGACCACTTAACAACGGTGGTTTCCGGTGTTTGCGGGAACGTCGGTGGGGTCCACGGGTTGTGGTACTCATCGCCGGGGATCGTTTCATACCAAACGTAGAAGCCGGTGCCTGGCAGCTTCAGTGCCGGGGTGGTGAACTGGCCGTTTCCGTTAACGACTGTTTGGACGGTTCCGACCTTGTTGTCGTTTGCGCCTGGGCCGTTGGACGTTGCGGGCAGTGTCAGGTACGGGCCGTAGAGGGTGGAGCTGACGGTCACTGGGTGGTTCGGGTTGACCCCGGTCACGTTCAGTGTGTCGGTGAGCATCGTGCCTTCGGTGGCGATAGCCGCTGAGGTCACGGTGGTCACTGCCGGGCTGGACTTAACAACGGTGGTTTCCGGTGTTTGCGGGAACGTCGGTGGGGTCCATGGGGTGTTGTAGGTGTCGCCGGGGATCGTTTCGTACCAGACGTAGTAACCCGGGCCCTTCAGGGTCAGGGCGGGCGTTTGGTAGGTGCCGGGTCCGGTGACGGTGGTGGAAACAGTTCCAACCGCAACGTCCATCGCGCCAGGTCCGTTGGACGTTGCTGGCAGTTCGGCGTACGGGCCGTAGAGGGTGCTGGTGATGGTCACTGGGTGGTTCGGGTTGTTCCCGGTCACGACCAGTGTGTCACTGAGCATCGATCCCGCTGCGGCAATGGACGCAGACGTCTTCGTCGTAACCTGCGGGGCCCACTTGATGATCGTGGTCTCGTAGGTCAGCGGGAAAGTCGGCGGGGTCCAGGCGTTGTTGTAGGTATCCGCCACGATCTTTTCGTACCAGACGTAGTAACCAGGTGCGGTGATAACAACGCCCGGGGTCACGTACGCGCCGTCCTTCGGAATTGCAACGGTCACGGTCTTGACCTGAAGGTCAGTGGCGCCAGGACCAGTGTTCGTCGTTGCTGGCAACTCCGCATACGGCCCATACAAAGTGGTACTGATCGTCACCGGATGCAACGGGTTAACCCCAGTCACATTCAACGTGTCAGTCAACACAGTGCCCGGGGTAGCGATCGCCGACGAAGTCGTCGTCGTCACCTGAGGAGTGGCCTTGATCTCGATCTCGCCGGGGACGAGTGTTGTTTCGGTGGAGACGCCGAATGGGGCGTTCCAGGCGGTGTTAGATGTTCCGGCCGGGATCGTTTCGTGCCACACGTAGTAGCCGGAGACGGTCGGGGTGATGGACGGTGTGGTGTAGGTGCCGGGGCCGGTCACGGTGGTGGTGACTGTGCCGACGGCGAGAGCTGCAGAGCCTGGCGGCAGGGTTGCCGTTTGTGTCGGTGCTGCGGCGTATGGGCCGTACAAGGTGCTGGTGACCACAACGCTGACGCCGGTGGGCCAAGCAACGTTGCCTTGGGTGCTAACAACCATTGTGTCCGTTAGCGGCTGGTTCACACCGGAGGCATTAGACGTCTGGGTGGTAACCACCGGTTGGAACGTTGTCGGCGTGACGTCGCCGGGGACGAGTGTTGTTTCGGTGGAGACGCCGAATGGGGCGTTCCAGGCGGTGTTGGATGTTCCGGCCGGGATCGTTTCGTGCCACACGTAGTAGCCGGAGACGGTCGGGGTGATGGACGGTGTGGTGTAGGTGCCGGGGCCGGTCACGGTGGTGGTGACTGTGCCGACGGCGAGAGCTGCAGAGCCTGGCGGCAGGGTTGCCGTTTGTGTCGGTGCTGCGGCGTATGGGCCGTACAAGGTGCTGGTGACCACAACGCTGACGCCGGTGGGCCAAGCAACGTTGCCTTGGGTGCTAACAACCATTGTGTCCGTTAGCGGCTGGTTCACACCGGAGGCATTAGACGTCTGGGTGGTAACCACCGGTTGGAACGTTGTCGGCGTGACGTCGCCGGGGACGAGTGTTGTTTCGGTGGAGACGCCGAATGGGGCGTTCCAGGCGGTGTTGGATGTTCCGGCCGGGATCGTTTCGTGCCACACGTAGTAGCCGGAGACGGTCGGGGTGATGGACGGTGTGGTGTAGGTGCCGGGGCCGGTCACGGTGGTGGTGACTGTGCCGACGGCGAGAGCTGCAGAGCCTGGCGGCAGGGTTGCCGTTTGTGTCGGTGCTGCGGCGTATGGGCCGTACAAGGTGCTGGTGACCACAACGCTGACGCCGGTGGGCCAAGCAACGTTGCCTTGGGTGCTAACAACCATTGTGTCCGTTAGCGGCTGGTTCACACCGGAGGCATTAGACGTCTGGGTGGTAACCACCGGTTGGAACGTTGTCGGCGTGACGTCGCCGGGGACGAGTGTTGTTTCGGTGGAGACGCCGAATGGGGCGTTCCAGGCGGTGTTGGATGTTCCGGCCGGGATCGTTTCGTGCCACACGTAGTAGCCGGAGACGGTCGGGGTGATGGACGGTGTGGTGTAGGTGCCGGGGCCGGTCACGGTGGTGGTGACTGTGCCGACGGCGAGAGCTGCAGAGCCTGGCGGCAGGGTTGCCGTTTGTGTCGGTGCTGCGGCGTATGGGCCGTACAAGGTGCTGGTGACCACAACGCTGACGCCGGTGGGCCAAGCAACGTTGCCTTGGGTGCTAACAACCATTGTGTCCGTTAGCGGCTGGTTCACACCGGAGGCATTAGACGTCTGGGTGGTAACCACCGGTTGGAACGTTGTCGGCGTGACGTCGCCGGGGACGAGTGTTGTTTCGGTGGAGACGCCGAATGGGGCGTTCCAGGCGGTGTTGGATGTTCCGGCCGGGATCGTTTCGTGCCACACGTAGTAGCCGGAGACGGTCGGGGTGATGGACGGTGTGGTGTAGGTGCCGGGGCCGGTCACGGTGGTGGTGACTGTGCCGACGGCGAGAGCTGCAGAGCCTGGCGGCAGGGTTGCCGTTTGTGTCGGTGCTGCGGCGTATGGGCCGTACAAGGTGCTGGTGACCACAACGCTGACGCCGGTGGGCCAAGCAACGTTGCCTTGGGTGCTAACAACCATTGTGTCCGTTAGCGGCTGGTTCACACCGGAGGCATTAGACGTCTGGGTGGTAACCACCGGTTGGAACGATGTCGGCGGCGCTGCCTCGAAGGTGGCCGTACCGTCCTTGGTTACCAGACCTGGGGACTTGGAGATGACCGCTTGGGTATCTACCGACGTGGATCCGGGTTCTCCCGGGATTGCTTGGCTTCTCGGGTTGGGCGTGTACACCCGCACTTGGCCGTCGGAGAGACCTGCGAAAGTCACCGTGACCACGGCAGGTACAGGCCCGGTCTTAGTGATGGGCAGATTGTACAAAGCGTTGGTAGTGAGGAAGGAAAGAGTCTGCGCAGAGTTCGCATCAAAGGTTGCGTCGCCGGAAATGCTGGCAACGGCCGCGATGTCGGGAACGTAATTGCCTGGCGACGACTTGACGCCAGCCTGTGCCAATCCCGTGGTTGAGGTTTGGGAGGTAGCGGTCACATCAGCGGTGTAGGGACCGTAGTAGAGGTTGCCGTACGCAATAATTTCCGCGATCTTTGCATTGACTGCGCCCGCTTCCGCTCCAACAGGAGGAGGGGTGTCCCAGTTTGGGTCGTCTTGATGGGGGAACTCGGCTGAGTCGTGGACCACGCGGTAGAGCGCTGCGTAGGTCACGTTGTCTGCGGCGCTCGCGGCGCCTCCGGGGCTCACCGTGTCGTACTTCGCTAAAATAGCCGACATTTTTGGGTAAGAGCTGGTCAACCTATCAAAGGTCTGCCCGTTCTCAGGAGGAGCCAGTCCGCCATCGATGCAAAAGAACATCTCGGTGCCATAGCCTAGATTGACGACATAAGAACCTCTGTTTGCAGTAGGACCGCCCGGGGATCCCGAAGGAGAGTCGAGGCCGGGTCCATCCTGGGAGGCGAAAGCTACGCCCGCACCGTTGAGTAGTGTGGCTCCGAGTGCCAGCACAGCAACTGCGGCGCCTGCACGTCGGAAGCGGCCGGACGGGCGGATCTGCCCTTGGCTTTCCACCGCGCGGTGGCTGCGCGGAGAGCCCGGCGTCCCCCCCGGCGGTGAGATAACAGATTCCAGTTCACGACGTGACTCCTTCTAGCGTAGAAATGTTGACCCAAACGAGTTGGACTGTATCCCATAAGAAGCGTGACCTCACACGGTTCTCACGATGTGAATGGGTTTCATAGAATAAATGGGACACTACGGCCGAATTGGGTGAATTACTACCCCCCGCGTTCGGGTGTCAGCGAATCCCCCATAGGTGTAGTAGCTGCTGTCGGATGCGAACTGCGCGTATAAGACACCAACCCTTCGGGGGAGGCAGCCGCCAAGAGTTGTCACGCTTGGGTCGCGAGGCGTGTATAGAGGTGACTGAAGGGGAATCTGCATAACGATTTCGCACCAACAACTGCCGTGCCTGTCAACGACCCAAGGAATAGTGGCGTTCAGGAACTGACCTGAAGTTCTCGCTTTCGCGGTCCGGTGGGGCGAGCTGCTTTTCTAGGGCTGTGCTTCGAAATTCCTAGAGCGTGTGTTTTGGTGCTGAATGCACTCGGTGGTGGGGTCCTCGTCATGTTTGACGGGGACCCCACCACCGGTGGTTTAGCTGTGCTGGCTGTTAGGCAGCGTGTTTATTACGCTCGCTTGCGGCTCCGGCCAATCAGCAGGAACGCGCCTCCGACCATGAGCAGGATCAGGCCGAAGCCCACCACCAGCGGGGTGGACTGGCTCACACCAGTGAACGCCAGATTTGTGCTTGTCATGATCGGAGTTGCTGGAGCTGTAGGAGTTGCAGGCGCAATCGGTGTGGTCGGTGCAACGGGAGTGGCCGGAACGAAGCCGCCGCTCTGGTCCCCTTCTCCCCCCACGTTAGTGGATGTGACGTAGGTGGTTTCGCTGGTTTGGGGGAAGGTTGGTGGTTTCCATGAGTTGTGGAAGTCATCTGCGGGGATGGTTTCGTACCAGACGTAGTAGCCGGCTGCTGGTAGGACCAGGGCTGGGGTTACGTAGGTGCCGCTTCCGGTGATGGTTGTTTGGACGGTTCCGACGGCCTTGTCGTTTGCGCCTGGGCCGTTGGATGTCGCGGGCAGTGTCAGGTACGGGCCGTAGAGGGTGGAGCTCACGATGAGCGAGACCGAGGGGTGAACCCGGTGACGGTCAGGGTATCGGTGAGTTTGGTTCCTTCTTTGGCTGTTTTCACCGAAGTTACGGTGCTCACGGCCGGGGACCACTTAACAACGGTGGTTTCCGGTGTTTGCGGGAACGTCGGCGGGGTCCACGGGTGTGGTACTCATCGCCGGGGATCGTTTCATACCAAACGTAGAAACCGGTACCTGGCAGCTTCAGTGCCGGGGTGGTGAACTGGCCGTTTCCGTTAACGACTGTTTGGACGGTTCCGACCTTGTTGTCGTTTGCGCCAGGGCCGTTGGACGTTGCGGGCAGTGTCAGGTACGGGCCGTAGAGGGTGGAGCTGACGGTCACTGGGTGGTTCGGGTTGACCCCGGTCACGTTCAGTGTGTCGGTGAGCATCGTGCCTTCGGTGGCGATAGCCGCTGAGGTCACGGTGGTCACTGCCGGGCTGGACTTAACAACGGTGGTTTCCGGTGTTTGCGGGAACGTCGGTGGGGTCCATGGGGTGTTGTAGGTGTCGCCGGGGATCGTTTCGTACCAGACGTAGTAACCCGGGCCCTTCAGGGTCAGGGCGGGCGTTTGGTAGGTGCCTGGTCCGGTGACGGTGGTGGAAACAGTTCCAACCGCAACGTCCATCGCGCCGGGCCGTTGGATGTTGCTGGCAGTTCGGCGTAGGGGCCGTAGAGGGTGCTGGTGATGGTCACTGGGTGGTTCGGGTTGTTCCCGGTCACGATCAGTGTGTCACTGAGCATCGATCCCGCTGCGGCAATGGGCGCAGACGTCTTCGTTGTAACCTGCGGGGCCCACTTGATGATCGTGGTCTCGTAGGTCAGCGGGAAAGTCGGCGGGGTCCAGGCGTTGTTGTAGGTATCCGCCACGATCTTTTCGTACCAGACGTAGTAACCAGGTGCGGTGATGACAACACCCGGGGTCACGTACGTGCCGTCCTTCGGAATTGCAACGGTCACGGTCTGGACCTTCAGATCACCAGCGCCGGGGCCGGTGTTCGTCGTTGCCGGCAACTCCGCGTACGGGCCGTACAAAGTGGTGCTGATCGTCACCGGATGGGCCGGGTTAACCCCAGTCACCGTCAACTTATCCGTCAACATCGTTCCGACGGAGGCAACAGAAGCTGACGTCACCGTTGTCACCTGGGGGGTGGACTTCACGACGGTGGTTTCCGTGGTTTGCGGGAAAGTGGTTGGTGCCCAACTGTTGTGGTAGGTGTCGGCGGGAATCGTTTCGTGCCACACGTAGTAACCGGGGGACAGCAATTCCAAAGCGGAAGTTTCGTAGACGGTTTGGCCGGCGATGGTGGTGACGGTGACGGTCCCGACGCTGGGGTCCGCCGCACCGGGCGCGGTGGTGGTTGCCGGCAGTTCCGCGTACGGGCCATAAAGGGTGGAACTGATCGTTACCTGATGGGCTGGGTTGACCCCGGTCACCGTCAACTTATCCGTCAACATCGTTCCGACGGAGGCAACAGAAGCAGACGTCACCGTCGTCACCTGGGGGGTGGACTTCACGACGGTGGTTTCCGTGGTTTGCGGGAAAGTGGTTGGTGCCCAGCTGTTGTGGTAGGTGTCGGCGGGGATCGTTTCGTGCCACACGTAGTAGCCGGGGGATGGCAGCTCCAGGGCTGGTGTGGTGTAGACGGTTTGGCCGGCGATGGTGGTGACGGTGACGGTCCCGACGCTGGGGTCCGCCGCACCGGGCGCGGTGGTGGTTGCCGGCAGTTCCGCATACGGACCATACAAACTGGTACTGATCGTTACCTGATGGGCCGGGTTGACCCCGGTCACTGTCAGCTTGTCGGTGAGCATCGTTCCGACGGAGGCAACAGAAGCTGACGTCACCGTTGTCACCTGGGGGGTGGACTTCACGACGGTGGTTTCCGTGGTTTGCGGGAAAGTGGTTGGTGCCCAGCTGTTGTGGTAGGTGTCGGCGGGAATCGTTTCGTGCCACACGTAGTAACCGGGGGACAGCAATTCCAAAGCGGAAGTTTCGTAGACGGTTTGGCCGGCGATGGTGGTGACGGTGACGGTCCCGACGCTGGGGTCCGCCGCACCGGGCGCGGTGGTGGTTGCCGGCAGTTCCGCGTACGGGCCATAAAGGGTGGAACTGATCGTTACCTGATGGGCTGGGTTGACCCCGGTCACCGTCAACTTATCCGTCAACATCGTTCCGACGGAGGCAACAGAAGCTGACGTCACCGTTGTCACCTGGGGGGTGGACTTAACGACGGTGGTTTCGGTGGTTTGCGGGAAAGTGGTTGGTGCCCAGCTGTTGTGGTAGGTGTCGGCGGGAATCGTTTCGTGCCACACGTAGTAACCCGCCGATGGCAGGGCGAGGCCGGGTGTGGTGTAGACGGTTTGGCCGGCGATGGTGGTGACGGTGACGGTTCCGACCTTCGGGTCCGTCGCGCCCGGCGCGGTGGTGGTTGCCGGCAGTTCCGCATACGGACCATACAAACTGGCACTGATTGTTACCTGATGGGCCGGGTTGACCCCGGTCACTGTCAGCTTGTCGGTGAGCATCGTTCCGACGGAGGCAACAGAAGCTGACGTCACGGTTGTCACCTGGGGGGTGGACTTGACGACGGTGGTTTCCGTGGTTTGCGGGAAAGTGGTTGGTGCCCAGCTGTTGTGGTAGGTGTCGGCGGGAATCGTTTCGTGCCACACGTAGTAACCGGGGGACAGCAATTCCAAAGCGGAAGTTTCGTAGACGGTTTGGCCGGCGATGGTGGTGACGGTGACGGTCCCGACGCTGGGGTCCGCCGCACCGGGCGCGGTGGTGGTTGCCGGCAGTTCCGCGTACGGGCCATAAAGGGTGGAACTGATCGTTACCTGATGGGCTGGGTTGACCCCGGTCACCGTCAACTTATCCGTCAACATCGTTCCGACGGAGGCAACAGAAGCTGACGTCACGGTCGTCACCTGGGGGGTGGACTTCACGACGGTGGTTTCCGTGGTTTGCGGGAAAGTGGTTGGTGCCCAGCTGTTGTGGTACTCATCGGCGGGGATCGTTTCGTGCCACACGTAGTAACCGGGGGACAGCAGCTCCAGGGCTGGTGTGGTGTAGACGGTTTGGCCGGCGATGGTGGTGACGGTGACGGTCCCGACGCTGGGGTCCGCCGCACCGGGCGCGGTGGTGGTTGCCGGCAGTTCCGCGTACGGGCCGTAAAGGGTGGTACTGATTGTCACCGGATGGGCTGGGTTGACCCCGGTCACTGTCAGCTTGTCGGTGAGCATCGTTCCGACGGAGGCAACAGAAACGGAGGTCACCGTGGTCACCTGGGGGGTGGACTTGACGACGGTGGTTTCCGTGGTTTGCGGGAATGTTGGTGGGGTCCAGGGGTTGTTGAACTCATCTCCGGGGATCGTTTCGCGCCACACGTAGTAACCGGGGGACAGCAATTCCAAAGCGGAAGTTTCGTAGAAGGTTTGGCCGGCGATGGTGGTGACGGTGACGGTCCCGACGCTGGGGTCCGCCGCACCCGGCGCGGTGGTGGTTGCCGGCAGTTCCGCGTAGGGGCCATAAAGGGTGGAACTGATCGTTACCGGATGGGCTGGGTTGACCCCGGTCACCGTCAACTTATCCGTCAACATCGTTCCGACGGAGGCAACAGAAGCTGACGTCACGGTCGTCACCTGGGGGGTGGACTTCACGACGGTGGTTTCGGTGGTTTGCGGGAATGTTGGTGGGGTCCAGGGGTTGTTGAACTCATCTCCGAGGATCGTTTCGCGCCACACGTAGTAACCGGGGGATGGCAGCTCTAGGGCTGGTGTGGTGTAGACGGTTTGGCCAGCGATGGTGGTGACGGTGACGGTCCCGACGCTGGGGTCCGCCGCACCCGGCGCGGTGGTGGTTGCCGGCAGTTCCGCGTACGGGCCATAAAGGGTGGAACTGATCGTTACCGGATGGGCTGGGTTGACCCCGGTCACCGTCAACTTGTCGGTGAGCATCGTTCCGACGGAGGCAACAGAAGCTGACGTCACCGTTGTCACCTGGGGGGTGGCCTTCGCGGGGGCGGGAACGACTGTGGTTTCAGAGGTTTGGGGAAAAGTCGCTGGCGTCCAACCGTTGTTGTAGGTGTCTGCCGTAATTTTCTCGTGCCACACGTAGTAGCCGGTGCCTGGCAGAACCAGTCCGGGTGTCACGTAAACGGTCTGCGTGCCGGAGGTGGTGACGGACACAGTTCCAACGCTGGGGTCACCAACAGCTGGGCCAGAAGTGGTCGCCGGCAAAGTTGCGTAGGGGCCGTAAAGGGTGGAGCTGATGGTGACTGGGTGCGCTGAGCTTGCCCCGGAAACCGTCAAGGTGTCGGTGAGTGTTGCACCTGCGACAGCAGTCGCCGCGGAGGTCACGGTGCTGACAGTCGGAGACCACTTCACAATCGTGGTTTCAGAGGTTTGGGGAAAAGTCGCTGGCGCCCAACCGTTGTTGTAGGTGTCTGCTGTAATTTTCTCGTGCCACACGTAGTAGCCGGTGCCTGGCAGAACCAGTCCGGGTGTTACGTAAACGGTCTGCGTGCCGGAGGTGGTGACGGACACAGTTCCAACGCTGGGGTCACCAACGGCGGGGCCAGAAGTGGTCGCGGGCAAAGTTGCGTAGGGGCCGTAAAGGGTGGAGCTGATGGTGACTGGGTGCGCTGAGCTTGCCCCGGAAACCGTCAAGGTGTCGGTGAGTGTTGCACCTGCGACAGCAGTCGCCGCGGAGGTCACGGTGCTGACAGTCGGAGACCACTTCACGATGGTGGTTTCGGTGGTTTGGGGAAAAGTCGCTGGCGCCCAACCGTTGTTGTAGGTGTCTGCTGTAATTTTCTCGTGCCACACGTAGTAGCCGGTGCCTGGCAGAACCAGTCCGGGTGTTACGTAAACGGTCTGCGTGCCGGAGGTGGTGACGGACACAGTTCCAACGCTGGGGTCACCAACGGCGGGACCAGAAGTGGTCGCGGGCAAAGTTGCGTAGGGGCCGTAAAGGGTGGAGCTGATGGTGACTGGGTGCGCTGGGTTGACCCCGGTCACATTCAACGTGTCGGTGAGCATCGTTCCGACGGAGGCAACCGAAGCAGACGTCACCGTCGTCACCTGAGGGGTGGACTTCACGACGGTAGTTTCCGTGGTTTGCGGGAACGTGGTTGGTGCCCAACTGTTGTGGTAGGTGTCGGCGGGAATCGTTTCGTGCCACACGTAGTAACCGGGGGATGGCAGCTCTAGGGCTGGTGTGGTGTAAACGGTTTGGCCGGCGATGGTGGTGACGGTGACGGTTCCGACCTTCGGGTCCGTCGCGCCCGGCGCGGTGGTGGTTGCCGGCAGTTCCGCATACGGACCATACAAACTGGTACTGATTGTCACCTGATGGGCCGGGTTCACCCCGGTCACCGTCAACTTATCCGTCAACATCGTTCCGACGGAGGCAACAGAAGCAGACGTCACCGTCGTCACCTGAGGGTTGGCCTTCGCGGGGGCGGGAACGACTGTGGTTTCAGAGGTTTGGGGGAAGGTCGCTGGCGTCCAACCGTTGTTGTAGGTGTCGGCGGGGATCGTTTCGTGCCACACGTAGTAGCCGGTGCCTGGCAGAACCAGTCCGGGTGTCACGTAAACGGTCTGCGTGCCGGAGGTGGTGACGGACACAGTTCCAACGCTGGGGTCACCAACAGCTGGGCCAGAAGTCGTCGCCGGCAAAGTTGCGTAGGGGCCGTAAAGGGTGGAGCTGATGGTGACTGGGTGCGCTGAGCTAGCCCCGGAAACCGTCAAGGTGTCGGTGAGTGTTGCACCTGCGACAGCAGTCGCCGCGGAGGTGACGGTGGCAACCGTCGGAGACCACTTCACGATCGTGGTTTCCGTGGTCTGCGGGAACGTCGAAGGCTTCCAAGCCCTGTAAGTCGTATCCCCCGGAATGGTTTCGTACCAGACGTAGTAGCCCGGGGTTGTGATGGTAACGCCCGGTGTCACGTACTGTCCCGAGCTGGCGACGTTAACCGAAACAGTGGTGACCGAAGGGTCAGTCGGGCTGGGAGCGGTGGTGGTTGACGGCGGCGTTGCATAGGGACCATAGAGAGTGCTGCTGACGACCACAGGATGATCGGGGTCTATCCCGCTCACCTGCAAGGTGTCGGTTAGCACCGTTCCAGGAGTTGCTATCGCGGTGGATGTCTGGGTGGTAACAGATGGCCTGAGTTTGATCAGGGTGGTTTCTGCCGCCGCGGGGAAGCTGGGGGGCTTCCAAGAGTTGTAGTTTGCATCACCCGGGACGGTTTCGTACCAGACGTAGTAGCCCGGGGAGGAAATGGTCACCGATGGCGTCTGGAATGCCCCAGAGTAGGGGGCGGTGATGCTGACAATTCCCGCAACTGGGTCGCCAGCGGCGGGGCCTGTCGAGTTCACCGCAGGCAGCGTGGAATACGGGCCGTACAGCTTGGTGGTGATGGTCAGTGGATGGGCCGGGTCAACACCGTCCACGGTCAAGGTGTCTTTGAGTTGCGTAGTCCCGTTTACGAGTGCGGCAGACGTCTGAGTGGTAACCGTGATGCTTGATTTGACTATCGGCGGCAGGATCCGGGTAGTTTCCGCTGCCGCGGGGAAGCTTGGCGGGTTCCACGCGTTGTAGAAGGCGTTGGTTGCCGGAATCGTCTCGTACCAGACGTAATACCCGGGTGCGTTGATAGTCACGGGCGGGGTGGTGAATACCCCAGAGGAGGGGGCCGTGATGCTGACGGTACCCACAACTGGGTCGCCGACGGCGGGGCCTGTGGAGTTCACTGCAGGCAGCGTGGCGTACGGGCCGTACAGCTTGGTGGTGATGGTCAGTGGATGGGCCGGGTCGACACCGTCCACGATCAGGGTGTCGGTTAGTTGCGTTCCCGGCGTGGCGATTGCCGTCGACGTTTGAGTCGTGACAGTGACGCTCAATTTTGTCGGCGGGGCCGCAGGAACATTCACGATTTCGGAGGGAACACCGAAGGGGGCGGACCAGGCGCTGTTGTTCGTCCCGGCGGCAATGGTTTCGTGCCAGACGTAGAAACCTGGGGCTGTCGGAGTAATGGGAGGGGTGCTGTATGTGCCGGTTCCATTCACGGACGTGGACACCATCCCGACAACGGGTGCCCCTACCGGAACGGAGCCGGTCTGTGCGGGCGCGGAGAGATAGGGGCCGTACAGCGTGCTCACAACCGGTACCGAGACACCGCTGGTCCAAGATGTGCCGCCTTGAGTGGTGACGGTGAGCGCATCCGTGATCTGCTGGTTGGGTCCGGTGACGGAAGTGGTTTGAGTGCTCACCTGGGGTTGGAAAGTTGTCGGCGGCGCAGCGGGGAATGAAATCGAGGGAATGAGCTGGCCATCAGCGACCGTCTTCGTGATGACATTCTGCACAGCGCTCAGCGGCGTATTCCACTTTTGGATTTGACCGTATGGCAGGTTGCTAAACGTGACTGTCACGGTGGCCGCAGAAACCCCGGTCAAATTAATGTTCGGGGTGACAGCGGCCGAGCCGCCATCGTAGGCGCCGGGTGTGACGCCCGTGAGGGTCGTCCCACCGCCGGAGAATGTTCCGCCGCCGGTGATGGTCGCGGTGTAGGGAACTCCCGAAATGAATTGGTTCGCCGCCGATTTCACGCCGAACTGGACTTGCCCGGTTGAGCCTGACTGCGTTTTGGTGAGGTAGGAAGTGAAGGGTCCGCTGTAGAGACTTGCATAATTTTTGAGGGCAGAAACACGGCTGGCAACGTTAGTTGCATTCGCAGGATACTCGGCGGGATCGCTCCACAGCGGATCGTTGGCGTGACCGTAGTTCGGGCCCACTGTGGTGATCGGCTCCGTGTGGATGATGTGGTAGAGCGCGGCGTAGTCAAGGTTCTGCTGCGTGGTAGCGGCGGCACCTGGGGAGAGGATGTCAAATTTCCAGAGCAGGGTGGCTATTTGCCAGTTGAGGATGGAGGCGCCAAGCGTGAAACTGTCGCTGTTCAGCGGGGCGCCCTTGCCGCCGTCGATGCACCAGAAGAACTTGTTGCCGCCGCCGCCGAAGTTGTTGATTAACGCTCCGTGGTTAATGTCGGGGCGCCCCGAGACACCGGAATAGCCGGTGATTCCTGGGCCGTTTCCGTCTGCTGATGCCACGCCGGCGCCGCCGACTAGCGACACCCCCAGCGCGAGGGTTGCAATCACAGCGCACGCACGACTGAAGCCACCGACGGTACGACGGGCGCTCTGGACTGTTGATCGGGCTGTCCTGTGTCGACCTGCGGCGACGATCGGACGACGAGGCGAAAAGTTCCAAACCACGGTGCAGCTCCTAATGGCGTAAAAGAATCCTCAAGCGAGCAGGACGTTACCCCGGCTGAAGCTGCACTTGACACGGTCCTTACATCCCAGGTCTGTTTTTGGTCTCAAATAGACCAATAAATACGAAATGATCAAAATACTAACTTCACGGCCGAGGCGTTGTGCACCCTAAAGGATTATTCTCTGGCAGTAGTGCCCACCGAGAGTTAGGGGCAGGTAAATTTCTCCGGTATTTTCCCAGGATCGGAAGCGCGAGAGGGAATGGCTGACTGCCGGTGGTCACCCACCGCAAAGCCGTATAACGATTTTGTATCGAGAACAAAAAAACCGGCTTCCTGTATTGGAAACCGGCTCTTTCTCGTCAAACACATTGTCGGGGTGACAGTGTCTTGGTTCAGGACATCGGAATGGGGTGTCTCAAGACATCGGAATGGGTGTGTCTCCCGTCATCGGAATACTCATCCCGGTACATCCAGGACATGTCGAAAAGGAAGCTTGTGATCACCGCCGTTCTGACCGGCACCTCGCAAACTGAGGTTGCCTGCACCTACGGGGTGTCCCAGGGGTGGATCAGCCGACTGATGGTCCGCTACCACGCCGAAGGTGATATCGCATTCCAACCGCTTTCTCGACGGCCGAAGTCGTCGCCGAACGTCACACTGGAGTCCACTCTCACGTTGATCGTAAAACTGCGGGAACAGTTAGCGGGCCAAGGCTTAGACGCCGGACCGGACACCATCAGATGGCACCTGGCCCAGCATCATGATGTGACCGTGTCCCGAGCCACGATCAGCCGCCACCTCGCCCGCGCCGGACTCATCACCCCCGAGCCAAAAAAGCGACCGAAATCTTCCTACATCCGCTTCGCCGCCGAACAACCCAATGAATGCTGGCAATCCGACTTCACCCACTACCGACTGACCCAAACGAACGGTGCCCCCGGGACAGATGTTGAGATCATCACCTGGCTTGATGATCACTCACGTTACGTTCTGCATCTATCCGCGCACGCCAGGATCACCGGCATGGTCGTCACCACCACATTCGGCGAAACCATTGCCGCGCATGGAATCCCAGCGTGCACGCTGACCGACAACGGCATGGTCTACACCGCTCGATTCGCTGGCGGCAAAGGCGGACGC
The DNA here is from genome assembly GCF_003860405.1 of Nakamurella antarctica. Taxonomy (NCBI): domain Bacteria; kingdom Bacillati; phylum Actinomycetota; class Actinomycetes; order Nakamurellales; family Nakamurellaceae; genus Nakamurella; species Nakamurella antarctica. The sequence continues at coordinate 489,003 of NZ_CP034170.1, forward strand.
AACGGTTTCGAAAACGAACTGCGGCGCCTGAACATCACCCAGAAAAACGGCAAACCCAACCACCCGCAAACCCAAGGCAAAGTCGAGCGGTTCCAGCAAACCCTCAAAAAGTGGTTACGCGCTCAGACGCAGCAACCATCCACCGTCCCGGGCCTGCAAACCCTGCTGGACACGTTCGCCAAGGATTACAACCACCACCGCCCACACCGATCGCTGCCGCACCACGCCACCCCCGCGGCGGCATACGCCCTACGGCCCAAAGCCACCCCGACCAGCAACCGCACCGCCGATACCCACGACCGGGTCCGCGATGACCGTGTCAGCAAAGCAGGAACCGTCACCCTGCGCCATAACGGGAAGCTGCACCACATTGGTATTGGCCGAACCTACGCCGGAACCTACATAAAGTTGCTCATCCAAGACCTGAACATCAGCATCGCCGACGCCACCACCGGGCACATCATCCGCGATCTCACCTTGGACCCGACCCGCGACTTCCAACCCATCCCACAACGACAAATGGCTGAACCTACAGATCTGTAGGTTCAGCCATTCCGATGTCCCGAGACATCACAATTGTCGGGGTGACAGGATTTGAACCTGCGACCTCTTCGTCCCGAACGAAGCGCGCTACCAAGCTGCGCCACACCCCGGTGTGACCGTTAGAAGTCTATCCGATCCACGAGGGTGGTACGCACCATCGCGACTATGTAGTCAAGCGAAACAGCGGCTATCCCGCCGGTGCCTGCTTCGCGATCAGTGTCAACAAAGTCGCCTCTGGGCGACATAAAAACCTCACCGGCAGATATGGATTGGCGCCGATACCAGCGGAAACATGGAGCCATGATGTAGATCCCCACCGCGAGAGGCCACGAGCTCGGCTGCGATCAATCCCGCAGTTGGTGACGACAGCCCCGATCCCTGGAACCCGGACCTGGCCACCGTGTGTGTGTCCAGCCAGGAGGAGGTCGTAACCGTCTGTGGCGAAGCGGTCGAGGAGTTCTGGCTCCGGCGCATGCAGCACACCGATCCGCACACTGGCGTGAGAGTCAGCGGCGCCTGCTATGTCGGTGTATCTGTCGCGATCAGTGTGTGGATCATCCACACCGCCAAAGGCAATCTGTTGCCCCCGGATGGTGATGTCGCCGCGCTTATTGGACAGGTCGAGCCAGCCGTGCTCCAGCTGAGCGGCCCGCAGATCGCGCCAGGGAAGCGCCTTGCCGCTCAGGCGCGGCCCCCTGGGCAAGAAATATCGATGCGGGCTCCGACGAACCGGTTCGGTGTAGTCGTTGTTGCCGAAAACGAAAACTCCGGGCACATCCAACAGCCCACCAAGAGCTGTCACTGCCGTGGGCACCGATTTACTGCCGGACAGCGTATCGCCCGTATTAACGACGATGTCCGGGTGCAATTGAGCCAGGCCGCTCAGCCACGCAATTTTACGGTGCTGGCTCGGCAGCAAATGCAGATCCGAAAGGTGCAGGACCCGCAGCGGCCAAGATCCTGGCGCCAGGATAGGCAGCTCGATCCGGCGTAGGGCGAACAACTGCGGCTCGACAAAGCGGGCGTAGCCCGCCGTGGCAATCGCGAACCCAGCAGCCCCGGCTACGGCGATGCCGAGTCCGGAACGCGAAATGCCGGTCACCCAGTAGCCGCCTTCCCCTTCGAAACGATAAGTGTGACGATGGCGCCCTGCACCGCCGACTCGCGCGGGTGGTAATCCACCACCTGCCCGACGGGAGCGTCGCTGAAGACGTCAATCACCGAAGTCGGATCGTTTATGTATCCCTGGGTCACCAGTTCGGCGCGCGCGTCGTCGGTGGATTTGCCCAGCAGGTCCGGGACTTTTTTGGTCAGACCATTCTTGTATTGCGCAGTGGCCGCGCCGAAAAACTCTTTGGCGCGATCTTTATACAGCGGAGCCATGGCATCGACCCAGGTTTTCGCCGGCACCGACCCGCCGCTCATCCCTTTTTTACTGCCAGCGGTGATCTCGTCAAATGTGCAGGTGCTCAGCGGGTCTTGGCAGATTGGTTGGGGGCTAGGTTCGAAATCCCACACCAAGCTGGCACCGGAATAGGCGGGAGTAAATCCGAGGAAAGCTGACGACTTGTATTCCTGGGTGGTGCCTGTCTTCCCCGCGACGGTGTTGTTCATATTCCAGCCGCCTGCTTCGAAACTGGCATGGGCTGTTCCGGTGTAGCCCTGGCTACCATCAGCGGCGATGTCACCCTCCATTGCCAATGCGAGGGTTTGCGCCAGTTCCTTTGGGACCACCTGTTCGCAGGGAATGGTGCTCCAGTCGACGGGCGCATCATTGCGATCGGTGATGGACCCCACGGGTGTGGGCGGACACCACATCCCGTTTGAGGCAATGGTGGCGCCCACGCTGGCGAGATCCAGTGGGCTGACGGGAGTGACACCGAGGGTGAATGACGCTATCGCCTGCTGAGTTATCTGGTCTCGATAGGAGCCAGCCAAGTCAGCGAAACCGGGCTCGACCTGGCCGGCGTCCAGACTGTAACCCCGAAGGCCCATGGCTACGGCCATGTCTGCCACCGCTGCAAGCCCGACTTGATCTTCCAGTGACACGAACGCGGTGTTGGGGGACGTTGCCAGCGCCTGCTCCAGCGGCATGGTGGCAGGGAATTCGCCCGCGTTTTTGAACTCTTTATTCTTCGCCAAAGGGCTCGTGTAGACGGGGGGCGAATCGATGACGTCGGCGGTTCCGACCCCGTTATTCATCGCAGCGGCCGCAGTGAAGATCTTGAACGTGGATCCGGCGCCCAGCGGCACGAAGGTGGTGGCAAGTTTCTGAACTGTCTGCCCCTCCTTCAACCCGTAGGGGCGGTTGACGGCAAGAGCGAGAACCGGGCGCCCGCGCGTGGTGTTAGTGGTGCCGGGTTCAACGATGGCAAGCACGTCGGCAATGCGACTTGCCGCGCCAGCCACATCACCCGCGTTGGTGTTGACGGACGTGAGCGCCTTAGTCATCACGTCGGGGTCCAACGTGGTGGTGATGGTGTATCCACCAGTTTTGAGCTGCTCCTCGGTGAACGGCTTGTCCGGCAAGGACGTGAGGTAATTGAGCACGTATTGGCAGAAATAGCCGATTCCCTGGGTGCCCAATGTTGAATTGGTATCGGCGGAAATGCAGCCATTCGGGATGTCGGTTTGGTTAATCGGAAGTTTACTGCCGAGCAGGGGGGCGATCGTCGCCTGGGAGTACTTCTTATCCCGGACGAGAGCGTTGAGGACTTTGTCGCGGCGCGACATCACGTCGTCAATGCGGTCAGGGTTGAAAGGGTTGTAGCGGTTGGGGTTATTGACCATTCCGGCGAGCATGGCAGCCTCCCCCAATTCGAGGTTTTTTGCGCTCTTGCCGAAGAAGTACTGAGAGGCCGCCTCTGCTCCGTAGACCGACGGCGCGAATGCCACGGTGTTGAGATACGACTCGAGGATTTTGTTCTTGGAGTTGACAGTTGCCTCGAGATTGATCGCGATGCGGGCTTCTTTGAGCTTGCGGATCGGAGTGCTCTCGATCGCTTGCGCTTTGTCGGCGTCGGTCTTGGCCGCAATCAGGTAAAGGTAGTTCTTCACGTATTGCTGGGTGATGGTCGAGCCACCGCCAGCGCTTGACTTGCCGGCAACCTGCCCCAGCGCCGCGCGCGCGGTTCCACGCCAGTCGACACCGAAATGATCGAAAAAGCGACGGTCTTCGATGGAGACGATGGAATCCTTGAGGTACTGCGAAATATCGCCAAATGGCACCCACGTGCGGTTTTGGTCGTACAGATACGCAAAGGGCTTGCCGTTTTTGTCTTGGATGACGGTTCGTTCTGGAGCCGGCAGGTTCATGTTGACGGTGTCGGTGCCTTCCACCGCTTGCGCAACTTGGGTGGCACCCAAGCCAGCCGCAGCCGCGTAAGGAAGTAAAAGGATCGCCACTAACACGCCGCCGATAAGGCTGCCGACGGTCAGTCGCCCAAGATTGCTCATCACTCGCACCGACTTAGGGTACGTGGTTTTGATGGGAGACCCCTGGTTGTTGGAACTTTTGCCCTCTCCGTTGTGGGCTACATCCGAGGTACCAACGCGCCCCGGGAAATAACGGACATCCGGATCACCGTTACCGATCTGCAACATAAAAACGGACGAAGCGACACAACCGCAACCGATCCGTTGGCGTCTGGTCAACAGACAGACCCGCCCGGGAAGGGAAAACGCTGAGCGCAGGATGCGCCTGCGTACAGGTCACAAAGAGGAAGGTGGACACCGTGAGTGCTCGGTCACTACATGCGGTCCCGGAGATTATTAGCGCCCCGTCGGACGTTCCGCTGGGTGGAAAGCCCGTGCGAGTCCAGCCATCGGCTTCCTGCGATGCTCGCCTCACGCCCCACCAAGTACCGGCTCAGCTTCTGCTGAGCTCCGGAGCGTGGGCGCGGAATGGATTGTGTGTGGGACGTGATCCCGATGCGCTCTTCGTCACGGGCGCCGCCCAGCGGGAAGCTGTCAAGATCTGCAATGGCTGCCCGGTCCGCCTGGAATGTGTTTCGGACGCGTTGGACAACCAGGTTGAGTTTGGCGTGTGGGGAGGCCTCACTGAGCGCCAACGGCGGGCGCTGTTGCGGCAGCGACCCGACGTCACCAGCTGGCTCGACCTTCTTACCCAAGCTCGAGAGGCGGCAGTCGCTTCCAGCGCAAGCTGAAAACCATTTCGACTCTGCGGAGGCTATTCGGTGTGTTGACCTGCGAGTTGTGCGCCGATGCGGCGCAGGTCAGGCAAGGCGTAGACATCCCGAGCTGACGCTGGCACCGAGATAATTGGCAGGTCGGGGTGGGCTCGAACGAATCGTGCCTGCATTTTGGTTTCCGCCGTGTGCAGGGTCATTCGCTGTGCGTGCAAGTTGAGGACTGCTGCGGTCAAACTTTCCGGATCCAACGTGCTTGCCACCGACTCTGCCGCGGACGCTGACAAATCAGCCAGCGGAGGGTGAGTGCGATTCAAGATAAGGCCAGCAAGTGGCATGTGGTCTGACTGCAGTCGGTCGGCGAAGTACGAGGCCTCGCGCAATGCGTCGGCCTCGGGAGTGGCGACGACCACGAATGTCGTTCCCGCATTGCGCAACAATTGGTACGTTGCATCAGCTCTCGCCCGAAAACCGCCAAACATGTCCTCGAAGAGCTGTACAAATTTTGCGGCATCGGAGAGCATCTGCCCCCGATCACGGCGGTCACCGCCTTGGTAAAGAGCGCAAAGCCCGCCCCGACTATTTTCAATACGCCGCGCCCCGGGCTGGTCAGTAGCCGGATTGTCCGGCCGTCTAAGAATGACGAAAGACGTTGCGGTGCATCAAGAAAGTCAAGGGCAGAGCGACTAGGTGGGGTGTCGACCACTATCAGGTCCCACTCCTCGGTCGCGGCGAGACGACCAAGTTTCTCCATCGCCATGTACTCCTGCGTTCCACTGAAAGAACTGGAAATCGTTTGGTAGAAGGGGTTTTCGAAGATCTGCGCGGCGCGTTCCGGGGCGGAGTGGGCGGTGACCATGTCGTCAAAAGTGCGGCGCGTGTCCAGCATCATCGCCCACAGCTCACCCGTTGCCGCCGAGCCGATGTCGACGCGGCGGGGCGTGTTGTCCAGAACATCAAGGCCCAAGGATTGGGCAAGACGCTTGGCCGGATCGATGGTGAGTACGGCGGTTCGACGGCCAGCGTCGGCGGCCCGGATGGCGATCGCAGCCGCGGTAGTCGTTTTGCCGACACCGCCGGAACCGCAGGTGATCACGATTTTGGTTTCGGGGTCCAAGATCAGTGCATCGATATCCAGCGGGCGCACTGTAGACGTACCCGTAGTTGCCTTACTCACAGAGTTGCCTAGAGATGCGGCGGAGGGGCTCATCGGACGCCTTGTTCTGTCAGTTTTTCGGTGAGATCAAAAACGCCGCCGAGGTCGACGCCGTCCGTCAAGTATGGCAACGTCATTACTGGGAGACCCTGGGCTGCAACAATTTCCGCGCATTCTGCTTCCGCCATCACCTTGATGGCGTGTTCTGCTGCTTCGGCCATGAGCCCAGTAGCCAGTGCCGGGTTGAGGCCTGCTTTTTTCAAACCCGCCGCAAGGTCTGTTTCGTCCAGACCGCTCTGGGCGGCGGCAGCGAGCGCGTGTTCGGGGAGGTAATCGCCCGCTGCGGCGTTCACAATCAACGTCCCGACAGGAAGGCCGACCTCGCCCAACTGCGCGATAGCTTCGATCGTTTCGCTCACCGGCATCTCCTGGAGCAATGTCACCAGATGCACCATGGTGTCTGGAGAATGTAAGAGGTTCACCACCCCATCAGCTTGATTGCGAATAGGACCCTTGCGCGCGAGGTCGGACATGGCGACGGTGACGTTGAGGAAGGACACAATGCGCCCAGTGGGAGGCGCGTCCATCACGACGGCGTCGTAGACATAGTTGCCGTCTTTCGTTTTGCGGTTGACACATTCTTTGGCTTTGCCGGTGAGCAGCACGTCACGCAGGCCGGGAGCGAGCGTGGTGGCGAACTCGACGGCGCCCATCTTTTTCAGTGTGCGCCCGGCGAAGCCAAGGTTGTAAAACAGCGCAAAGTACTCCATCAGAGCTGCTTCCACATCGATGGCGAGAGCGCGGACTTCGCCGCCACCCGGGGCCAGCGCCACTTTTCGTTCTTCGTAGGGCAACGGGGGTAAGTCGAAGAGCTGTGCGATCGCCTGCCGTTCTTCGACTTCGATCAGGAGCACCCGCCGGCCACCGCTCGCCAGCGCCAATGCAAGTGCGGCGGCGACGGTAGTTTTTCCGGTGCCGCCTTTGCCCGAAACGATATGCAGGCGGGCCTGCCTCGCATTGTCGGGCCAACCGAGCAGGGAGGGGGCTTTGCCATCGGCAGCGTGGGACACAAGAACAGCCTACGTGTGCGACCAAAGAAGCCAGGTGGGTCCGCTTAGTCGGCGAGCGCCATGGCAGCGATGGCCAAAGCCGGCCCGGCGATGAGGATGAGCACCATCCACCAAGGCGTCAGCAGCACAGCGATAACGATGACGGGCACCGCGGCGCTGTACGGAGCGAGGGCCCGCAGCGCTCGCATCGGGGTCCAACCGACTCGATCGCGCAACGTGTCCAGCCGAAGCAGCAAGAGAACGAGGACCAGCAGAGCAGCGGTCGCTGCGGCCACCCAGCGCCACCATTGCATGCGCCAACCCTAGTCTTGTAAGGGCCGTTTTAGCTCTCTGCGGCCAACTTTTGCCCCTCGATGAGCACTCCCGGCGGGCGACAACTTAGAGTGGGGGTCATGTCTGCACCCACACCGCGTCGCACCTGGGAATACGCCACCGTGCCGCTGATCAGCCACGTCACCAAACAAATTTTGGACACCTGGGGAGAGGGCGGCTGGGAACTCGTCAGCGTCATCCCCGGTCCGAACCCCGAGCAGCTTGTCGCCTACCTGAAACGGGAGCGAGTATGAGCGCCCCGATGACGGCATCTGCCAAACTGGCCGAGATGGGCATTGTGCTGCCGAAGGTTGCGACCGCCGCCGGTTCCTACCTGCCGACGATGCGCACTGGCAATCTTATCTTCACCTCCGGCCAGCTGCCGTTCCAGGACGGGAAGTTGGCAGGGCTCGGAAAGGTTGGTGCCGAGGTCACGGCTGAGGAGGCCAATGGTTACGCGAAGATCTGCGCGCTTAATGTGCTCGCAGCCCTTGACGCAGCCGTCGGTATCGACAACGTTGTCCGCGTGGTCAAGGTGGTCGGTTTCGTTGCATCGGCCGACGGATTCACCGGCCAACCCGGAGTGATTAACGGCGTTTCCGATTTCTTCGTTGAGGTTTTCGGTGACAACGGCCGCCATGCACGGTCGGCAGTGGGAGTTGCCGAGCTGCCCTTGGGCGCGCCGGTTGAGGTAGAAGCCATCGTCGAAGTGCGCGCGGTCGAAACCCACTAATTCATTCACGCATCTCTCGCGTTATTTCACGGCAGGGCTTGGGCGATCGCCCAAGCCCTGCCGTTCTTTACGGATTCGTGATGTCGGGTTCGCTGCTGTTTTGAGGCACGCGGAACGGGGATAGCGTGGGGCTATGAATACTTCGGACAGGTTGGGCCCCCCGCCGGGTCGCCACCATCAGGGGATGTGGTTCCGGTCCGACCCGCAGCGACCGTCGTCCTACTGCGCGATTCATCAGGTGGCCCAGAGGTTTTCCTCCTGCAGCGAGTGGCGGAGATGGAGTTCGCTGGTGGAATGGCGGTGTTCCCCGGGGGCGCTGTTGACCCCAGTGATCGTGATGCGACGTTGCCCTGGGCGGGTCCGTCCGCCGCGTGGTGGGCGCGCGCGATGAATGTCGATGCTGAGCAGGCGCGCGCTATCCTCGCCGCTGGCGTGCGGGAACTGTTCGAAGAAGCGGGAGTCGCGCTTGCCAGCAAGCCCGGCGAGCAGCTGCCAACTTTTGAGAAGCCCATGGCAGCAGGGCTTCTCGCGGTGCGGAAGGATCTAGCGCAGCACCGGACGGGGCTGGGCGTCGTGCTGGACGCTGCGGGCTATCAGCTACGGTCCGACCTGATGCGCCCCTGGGGACGCTGGGTCACGCCTGCGTACTTTCCCAAACGATACGACACCATGTTTTTTATCGCCAGAATGCCAGCTGGACAGGACGCGGACGGGTTGACATCTGAAGCGCTGGAGGGCTTTTGGCGAACGCCAGGGCGGGCGTTGGCGGCAGCCGAGGCCGGGGACCTGGCTTTGATGCGCCCTACTGAAACGGTGCTGCGCGAACTCTCTGCCTTTGCCTGTGTCGACGACATCTTCGCGGACACCGTTGGTTGGTGTCATGAGGGTGCGGCGCCCTCGAACGAGAGTGTTTTGTACGGCAGCCCCAACAGCGTGGGTGAGGATGACCCTGATGTAGGCGGACGCGGTCTTCGGTTGCGCGCCCCCGTCTGGATCGCCATCGGCGACTGCCACACACCGCCGTCAGCAATTTTTCGCACCAGCGAATTCACCGAGTGCCGGTTGGCTCCCAACCCAGGGCCTATGACGCTGGATGGCACAAACACCTACGTGATTCGGCACCCCGGCGCGCGCAGCGTGGTGGTGGTGGACCCGGGTCCGCTCGACGCGGACCACCTTGCCGAACTGGCTGGCGGATACCCGGTGGAACTGGTGCTCATCACGCATCACCACCTCGACCACACGGAGGCGGCACCAGTGTTTCACGCGATGACGGGCGCGCCCGTTCGCGCACTCGATCCGGAGCAGTGTCACGTCGGTGAAGCACTTGTCGACGGCGAAATGATCACTGCAGCCGGTGTCACCATCTCGGTACTCGCTACCCCGGGACACACGGGTGACTCGGTGTGTTTTGTACTGCCCGATGACGGGCCGACGGGCGCGGTCGTGACCGGGGACACAATTCTCGGGCGCGGAACCAGCGTTATCGACTACCCGCACGGCCGGTTGGGTTGGTACTTGGAATCGTTGGCCCGTCTCGCAGCACTGGGCCCAGCACTAGTGCTGCCTGCCCATGGCCCGACCCTGCCGGACCTTGCACAGGTGGCGCAGCAGTACGGCCAGCACAGAGCGCAGCGGCTTGATCAAGTGCGCGCTGCTGTCGCGCGATTGCAGGGGCAGGGGCAGAGCGTGACGTCATCGGCGGTGACGGATCTCGTTTACACCGACATCAACGAAGCGGTGCGAGGGGCAGCCACCTTGTCCGTCATGGCGCAGTTGGAATACCTGCTCGGCTCTGATTTTGCTGCAGGGAAGCTCTGATGAGCTCTGAGCTGCCCCCTGTGGTTGCCTATTTGCGCTGCCCGCATTGCGGTTTTTCGCTAGGACCAGCACCGGCAGCGAAGCCAGAGCAGAACTGGTCGGGAGTGATCTGCGAACAGGGACACCACTTCGACGTGGCTAAGCAGGGCTACCTTTCGTTGCTGGGGAAGAAGTCCCGCACCGATACAGGCGACTCTGTGGAAATGGTTACCGCCAGGGCGAACTTTCTCAAAACCGGTCTCTATCAACCGATCTCAGATGCTGTCACCGCTGTGGCGCACGAATACCGCGGCTCGCACCGCCTGTCGATCGAGATTGGCGCGGGCACCGGCTACTACCTGGGCCGCGTCCTCGATAGCAGGCAGCAAGATCACGGCATCGCCGTAGACTCGTCGGTACGAGCTGCCCGTCGCGCGGCGAAGGCTCACCCAAGAATGTTCTCGGTGGTGGCAGACGCTTGGGATGCCCTGCCGATCCGAAGTCACTCGGCCGGCGTGCTTCTGAGTGTGTTCGCGCCGCGGTCGGTAGGCGAAATTTGCAGGCTGCTGGCGCCCGGTGGAGTATTCATTGCAGTGACGCCCGAACCTTCGCACCTGACTGAGCTGGTGAGTCAATTCGGGATGTTGACCGTGGATGCGGGCAAAGCCGAGAAGTTAGGCAGGGATTTCGCCGCGGAACTCGAAGTGGTTTCCGCGGTTTCGACAACTTTTGAGATGGCGCTGGACCCTGTAATGGTGCGTGACCTGGTGATGATGGGACCATCCGCGCGGCACGTCGATCCTGAATCGTTTGAACGCCAGTGGCGCGCGCTGCCCCAGGCTATCTCGGTTACGGGGGCGGTCACCGTGACGGTTCTCAAGAACCGGACAGTGTCGGGATCTGCACGCACCTGAGGTGCTTCGTCATGCTCGCTGACGCGTGTGGGAGTTCAGCCTGCGGCGCTGACACCGAGTGCGCCAGCGCCGAAGACCAGACCGTCCGCCTTGGCGAACTCGGACTTCTTACCCCTCAGCGTGCGCGACGCGAAAGGCGCTCGGAATCCAAGATGATGACGCTCTTGCCTTCGAGGCGTAGCCAACCGCGATGGCCAAAATCGGCCAGCGCTTTGTTGACCGTCTCGCGAGAGGCCCCGACCAGCTGCGCCAGCTCCTCCTGGGTGAGATCGTGGGTAACACGCATGGCTGTTCCCTCCGACTGGCCAAACTGCCTGGCCAGCTGAAGAAGGGCTTTGGCGACGCGACCCGGTACATCAGTGAAGATCAAATCAGCGAGCGCGTTGTTGGTGCGACGCAACCGACGCGCGAGCACGCGCAGCAACTGCTCGGCGATCTCCGGGCGTTTGTTGATCCACTCGAGAAGTGCAGCGCGATCCATGGTGGCCAGCCGCAAGTCGGTAACCGCAGTGGCGGTCGATGTGCGCGGGCCCGGATCGAAGACAGAAAGCTCGCCGAACATATCCGACGGGCCCATGACGGCGAGCAAATTCTCCCGGCCATCGGGGGAGTGGCGGCCCAGTTTCACTTTGCCAGCCAGAATTACATACAGCCGATCGCCGAGCTCTCCTTCGCTGAAGATCGCGCTACCGCGGGGGTAGTCAACCGTCTCCAACTGCGAACCAAGAGCCAAGGCTGCATCCGGGTCTACGCCCTGAAAAATGCCCGCCTTTGCGAGGGTCTCTTCCACCTGTCCTCCAGACAAGGTATGACCAGTATCACGCTACTAATCGTTTGCTTCCGAGCGCCACTCTAGTGGAGGTTTTGGGCATTGGCACAGTTGCCTTGCCGCGCCATGCTGAACAACCTCAACAACGCAGGTAGAAGTTTCAGGATTTGCTAAATCTGCCTAGGATCGCGCGCCGTCCACGACGTGGCTTGCGACGCAGCCGGAAAACGGCCAATGCACGGCCCCAGCCTTCGCGGATAAAGGTGTTTACCTCGTCAGGCTGCGCCTGGTCGAGGAATTCCTCGATATCGCCTTCGCTCATCGAGACATTGCGCAGTCTGCTTTCCAGCCGCTCCATGAGCACGGCAAAGACCAACAGCATCAGGGGGAAGAGGAGTACGAGGAACACAGTCATGATGTAGGCATCATCCCCCATGGGCCGCTTAGATGCCATCGACTGCACAGTGTTTCTGCACATTGCTCGCACCGATATGGCAATCTTGTGCTGTGAAAGCGACGCGCGCGAAGGTGCCCAGCACGCCGCTGGCACGAACCAGACGGGCGAGGCGCCTCAACGCAGAATTGTCCCTCGGCTACCCGGATGCTGTCTGCGAATTGGATTTCACGACGCCACTAGAACTCTCCGTGGCGACCATTTTGTCTGCTCAATGCACGGACGCCCGAGTGAACGTGGTGACGCCAGCACTTTTTGCCCGGTATCCCACCGCCAGCGACTACGCGGGGGCCAGCGTGGAAGAGCTTGAGGAGTACGTGCGCACCACCGGTTTTTTCCGGAACAAGGCTGCGTCCTTGAAAGGTTTGGGCCGGGCGCTCGTTGAAGAGTTTGACGGCGAGGTGCCTCGCACCCTCGCGGAGTTGGTGACGCTCCCCGGCTTCGGCCGCAAGACCGCAAATGTCGTGCTCGGCAATGCGTTTGGCATTCCAGGAATCACAGTAGATACGCACCTGGGTCGTCTCGTTCGGCGCTGGGGGCTCACAGATGAGGAAGATCCGGTCAAGGTGGAACGCGACCTCAACGCGATGCTGCCGCCCGCGGTGTGGACTGACTTTTCGACCCGGGTGATCTACCACGGCCGACGAGTGTGTGATGCCCGCAAACCCGCCTGCGGGGCGTGCTATTTGGCGCCGCTATGCCCGTCATATGGGTTGGGACCCACCGATCCGGTGGTGGCCGCGGAACTGGTCAAAGGGTCCGAACGTGATCACCTGCTCGCCTTGGCTGGAATAGCGTGAGCGATCCGGCAGTGGCCACGCTTCTCGCCGACCCTGCGACGGTGCCGGCGTGGATGCAGCCGTTAATTCACCGCTACCGGTCGGGACCGGTGCCATTGTTGGCCGACCGCGGATTCCGGCCGGGCACGCAAACGCAGCGACGATCCGCGGTGCTGATGTTGTTGGGGGAGGGGCCAAGCGGGCCGGATCTGCTGTTGACCCAGCGTGCGGCAGGCATGCGAACACACTCCGGCCAACCGGCCTTCCCGGGCGGCGCGGTTGACGTGGGCGAAGACGCGGTCATGGCGGCGCTGCGGGAAGGGCAGGAAGAGACCGGCCTCGACCCCGCCGGAGTGACTCCAGCCATGGTGTTGCCCGAACTTTTTCTTGCCGCATCAGGTTTTGTTGTCGAACCGGTGTTGGCGTATTGGCATCGCCCCGGCCCTATTCGTTCGGTCAACGCCGCTGAGACGGTTTCGGTGGCGCGGGTGCCGATCGCCGAATTGGCAGACCCGGCCAACCGGGTACAAGTCCGGATCCGTCACTACACGGGTCCGGGGTTTGTAGTCGCGGGTATGACGGTATGGGGGTTTACTGGCGCCCTCGTCGACTCGGTACTCGATATGGGTGGTTGGGCTGTGCCGTGGTCCACTGACCGCGTGATAGATATTGAGCAGAACCCCGCGCTAGGCATTACTAGGTCCACCCGATGACGTTTATCGACGCCATTGTCGTGGTTTTGGTTGTCGCGGGAGCGTGGGCTGGGTTCCGCCAAGGTTTCATCACCGCGGTGGTGTCACTGTTGGGGGCGGTATTTGGCGCACTGCTGGCCCTGACCATCGCCCCGAAACTTCTTGCTAGTGAGTCGGAGTGGGGCCGCACAGCCATCGGCCTGATCATTCTGCTCACCGGAATTTTGCTGGGTGAACTGCTCGGCGATTGGGCCGGGCGGGTGCTCTCGCAGCAGATCACATGGAAGCCGGCGAAAGCCGCGGACCGTGCACTGGGTGCGGTCGGGCAAGGGTTGGCGGTGCTGGCATTGGCCTGGCTGGTAGCCCTGCCGCTGGCATCAGTGCCTGCACCGACCCTGACGTCTGCCGTCCGGAATTCGGTGGTCCTCACCCAGATCAACAGCCTCCTACCCAATGGTGCGTCAGCCGTTTCTGCGCAACTGCGAAACCTGCTCGACTCCACTGGATTCCCACAAATTCTCGACCCGTTGGCGCCGACTCCGATCACACCGGTCGACACCCCCGACGCCGAATTGGCAGGCGGCCCGGTCGCCGCTGCTGCCCAGATTTCAGTCCTCAAAATCCGCAGCAATGCCCCGACATGCGGAAAGTTGTTGTCGGGCAGTGGTTTTGTGATCGGGCCCGAGCGGGTGCTTACCAACGCGCATGTGGTGGGGGGCGCCACCCGCACTGTCGTCGAAACCCCCGAAGGGATCCTTGAGGCGACGGTAGTTTCCTACGATGCCGACCGCGATCTGGCCGTTCTTTACGTTCCGGGCCTTACGGCTCCCGCGTTGAAGTTCAGCACGGAAGGGGTGAATTCGGCAGATGACGCCATCGTGATCGGCTATCCCGGAGGCGGCCCCTATACGGCCTCGCCCGCCCGCGTTCGGTCCGAATTCGATCTGCGGGGTCCCAATATCTACGGCACCAGCACGGTCGAGCGGAACGTGTACATCCTGCGCGCACAGGTGCGGCCGGGCAACTCCGGCGGACCGCTACTCGACCCGGCCGGCGACGTGATTGGCGTGGTGTTCGGTTCCGCCATTGACGACTCGGAAACAGGCTTTGCGCTGACGGTCGACGAGGTGTCCTCCACCGTGGCGGCAGGGCTGACTGATACTTCCGCTGCACCAACAGGAGCTTGTGCGCTGCACTGAGGGTGCGGTGCCCGCGAACGAGCGGCCCTTGAACTAGCCGCCTGCGGGGAGCGCCTCGAGCTCTTGTAGAAAATGCACGAGCAGCGCGGTGACCTCTGCCGGCGCTTCCTCCGCCGGGTAGTGGCCGATTCCGCGAAGCCATTCCTGCCGGTAGCTACCGTGGCAGAGGGCGCGCGCTTCTTCGAGCAAACTGACGGGGATGACGGGGTCGCCTTGACCGCCGATGTGGAGAACGGGAGCGGACACCGGCCTGCGCGCTAGAGCCTCACGGTGCCGCAGGCCATCGGAGCGCCAGGGGGATCGGGCTACCCACCGCAGATGCTCCACGGCTGCATGCGTGGCGCCAGCGATACGGAACGCCTGTCGGACTCGCGGCATTGCTTGCGCAAACTCGGCAGACGCGGCCCACGCCGGCCCACTGCCCCTGCGAATAAGTTTTTCCAGGCCGGCGCCACCGCCCGCGGCAAACTTTCGTTCAGCAAAAAAAGGCAGCCGCACGAGACGCAACAACCCCTGGTAGGTGCCAGGTATTTCGCGCCATCGCAGCCGAGCAAGTGAGAGCGGATGCGCGGCAGCGATGGCGACAACAGCACGGACTTGAGCTGGCCGAATCGAGGCAGTGTTGAAGGCCGTCATACCGCCGAAGCCCGTCCCAACCAACACTGCGTCACGCTCACCGAGGGCTCGGATCAGGCCGGAAATATCGCCCGCCAGGGTGAAGGCGTCGTAACCGCGAGGGGGGTTGTCAGTGTCCCCATAACCTCGAAGGTCGACCGCCACGACGCGATAGCCGTAGGCCGGAAGGTCTGTGAGCTGATGCCGCCACGACCACCAAAACTGGCCAAAACCGTGAAGCAGCAGTACAAGTGGACCATCGCCGGCCTCGGCGATGTGGAAGCGGATGCCGTTGGCGCTGATATCGCGATGCTGCCACGGCCCGGAGTGTCGCACCACCGAGGGGTCCGGCGTAGTGCCGTTTTGACTTCCACGCTGGTGGTGTTCTTCGGGGGGCGACATCAGATCCGTTGGGTGTCAGCTGCGGGGCGCGCGCGCTGCGTTTAGGCCTTGGTGTCGGGAGCCGGGTGGGTAGCCGCAGCCTTCAAAGTTGTTGCCGTGGTCTGCAGAGAGGCGATCGTCCGTTCGGGCTTGCCGATCTTCTTTACTTTCTTGATTCCCAGAAACACCAGGCCGCCGACCATCACCAACATGACGCCCCAAGTGATGAGCGAGGCGGACCAACGTGGCAGCCAGATGTCGAGCAGGTCGGCGAAGAAGAAGAACATAAAAAATAGGCTGAACAGACCAATCACACCCGCGAGGATGAAAAATACGGCTCCCACGATGCCCTGCTTCGCCGACGCCATGATCTCGAGCTTCGCGAGCTCAATTTCCGCGCGCACCAGCGTCGAGACGTGTGTGGTGGCGTCCTTGACCAGAGCTCCGATAGAACCTTGCGGATCGACATCTAGCTCGGGCGTCAGCGGAATCGACGGTTGCGAGAAGCTGGTGGTGGTGCGGTTGGAAACCGCTGGCTTGGTCCCGGGGTAGGACATGGGCTTTTCTCCTGATCGTGGCGCGTCACATGATTGATTCTGGTTGTGCTTGATGTCGCTTGTGAGTGGCAGCGTGAGTGGTCGTCTTCACCGTTGTGCTGCCGTGACCTATCGTGCCACGTCCGCCCGCGATCCGAAGAGCGCGGGAACGTGAGGATCTATACCCCGATCAAGCAGAACTACGCCTCGCGTGCCTTCAGTCCTGCTTTCCCGCAGCGAGCCCGGTGTTGATGAGGCCCATCACGCCGGAATCTTGCAACGTGCTGACGTCGCCGAGGTCGCGGCCCTCAGCTACGTCGCGGAGCAGTCGCCGCATGATTTTGCCGGACCGAGTTTTGGGAAGCTCGGGAACGATGAGGACCTGCCGTGGTTTGGCGATTGGTCCGATCTCTTGTCCCACATGGTTTCTCAACTCGACGATCAGGGCTTCGTTGTCGGCGGTAGACGCTGAACCGCGCAAGATGACGAAGGCAACGATGCCTTGACCCGTCATCGCATCTGTTGCACCAACTACCGCCGCCTCGGCGACAGAAGGGTGCGACACCAAGGCCGACTCGACCTCGGTGGTGGAAATCCGGTGCCCGGAGACGTTCATCACGTCGTCGACTCGGCCTAGAACCCACAGCGCGCCGTCACTGTCGTATTTGGCGCCGTCGCCAGCGAAGTAATAACCCTGATCAGCAAAACGAGACCAGTAGGTGTCTCTAAACCGCTCGTCATCTCCCCAGATGGTGCGGAGCATGGACGGCCAAGGGCGGTCGATCACCAGATAGCCGCCCTCGCCTTTACCGACGGGGACGCCCTCTTCGTTGACGATTTTGGCGCTGATTCCTGGAAGCGGCAGCATCGCGGATCCGGGCTTCGTGGCGGTCACGCCGGGGAGGGGGGAGATCATGGTGGCGCCCGTTTCGGTCTGCCACCACGTGTCGACGATCGGACAATTCCCGTGCCCGATCATCTCCCGGTACCACATCCACGCCTCGGGATTGATCGGTTCGCCTACTGAACCGAGCACCCGCAACGATGCAAGGGAGTACTTCGCGGGGATCTCGGCGCCCCACTTCATGAAGGTGCGGATCAAGGTCGGCGCCGTGTAATAAATGGAGACCTTGTACTTATCGATAATCTCCCAGTGTCGGCCTTCGTGGGGGTATTGGGGGTGCCCTCGTACATCACCTGGGTTGCGCCGTTGGCCAGTGGGCCGTACACGATGTAGCTGTGGCCGGTGACCCAGCCGATGTCAGCGGTGCACCAAAAAACGTCTGTGCCCGGTTTGTGATCGAACGTCACATGGTGGGTGTAGGAGGTTTGGGTGAGGTAGCCGCCGCTGGTGTGCAGGATCCCTTTGGGCTTACCGGTGGTGCCCGACGTATAGAGCAGGAATAACGGTTGCTCGGCGGGGAATGCTTGCGGCGTATGCGTGTGCGGCTGGGCGTCGACCAACTCGTGCCACCACACGTCCTTGTCGGTCCAGGTGATGTCGAAGTTTGTCCGCCGGACCACGAGGACATTCTCCACGGTTGACCCTTCGGCAGCCACGGCCTTGTCGACGGCGTCCTTCAACGAGACAGCCTCGCCCCGTCGGTACTGACCGTCCGCGGTGATGATGAGGGTGGCTCCGGCGTCTTCGACCCTGGACCTAATTGCCTCGGCGGAGAACCCCCCGAAAATGACGGTGTGGGTGAGTCCGAGACGCGCGCATGCCAGCATGGAATAGACGGCCTCGGGGATCATGGGGAGGTAGATCGCCACGCGGTCGCCAGCCTGTAATCCCAGGGCGGTTAACGCATGTGCAGTTTTGCTGACGTGGGCCAAGAGGTCGGAGTAGGTGATGGCGAGGCTATCGCCAGGCTCGCCTTCCCAGTAAATGGCCACCCGGTCGCCGTTGCCATCTTCCACATGACGGTCCACGCAGTTGTACGCCACGTTCAGCGTCCCGTCCGCAAACCATTGGGCATGGGGGGCGTTCGACCAGTCCAGGGCGGTCGTGAATGGGGTTATCCACGTCAAGCGGCGGGCCTGTTCGGACCAGAAGGCGTCAGGGTCTGCCTCCGCCCGGGCATAGGCCTCTTCGCCCAGGTTCGCGTGCGCGGCGAACTCGGCCGTGGGGGCAAACGTGCGGTTCTCAGCGAGCAAGTTGTCCAATGCGGCACCCGATGTCGGGTCCCCGGCAGATGGTGAGCTGTGAGTCATGGTGAAGGCCTTTCCGAACGCTGTTTTCCAAGCAGTGACTTTGCGACTCGGGTCAGCGTTCCAACTGATCGATCGTGCAACTCTGCGCTGAGTTCGCGGTACATAACTCCAATTGTTGAGTACCGCCCCCAGACTGTTGTTGTCGGGGCGGCCGCAGAGCAAGTGTGCACCATCGCCATGGCGATTCTCGTTCGCATGTGAGCCGGTCCGGACAGTGCAGTGGGGGAGTGAAACTTTTGTCGTCCTGACTACCTCAGAGTCCCGAAAGGGCCATGCCGTCTACGGTGGTGGACGTGACACCAACTCCTACGGACGCATCAACAGCTAGTTTCTCGAGTGGGTCGTCGCAAAAGAACCCCTCGCTCGAATGGCCTGATTTAGCCGCGTTAACCGGGGTGGCCGAAGCGGTCGAAGAGGCTCGCCGAGCCGTCGCAGAACTCCGCAGGCACCCGGCGAATACGCGTGGTTGGGCGAAATCAGCTGCTGCCGCGGCGGTTCGAGCGTCAAGAGCATCGGCGGCGTTAGATGGCGGCGACCCCGGGATCGATGCCTTAGCCGAGATAGTTTCAGACCCGGTCCTCGCCGGGGCGCTTCGATGCAATTCGGCGCTGGCAACTATGGCGCCAATCTGGGAACGGGCTCCTCTCCAAGCTCTGGCCCGTTTACATACCCTCGCTGGCGCAGATCTGGGCTCACAAGTCGGTTTGGGCCGCCCGCGTCCAACGGATCCGTTGCTAGGCCCGCGGCTCTCCGGCCTCGCGACAGTTGCGGTATCAGCACCGTGGCCAGCCCCCATCAAGGTAGCGATCGTGCACGCGGAAGTGTTGGCGCTGCAACCATTTGATTCTGCCAATGGCGTGGTGGGCCGCGCTGCCGCCCGCTTGACTGCCATGTGCTCCGGTTTGGATCAGCAAGCACTCACTGTCCCCGAGGTTCACTTCTTTCGGACGGAAGCAGACTATCGGCGATTGTTGCTGGCCTACGGGTCCGGTAGCGAGGACGGGTTGGCTCAATGGCTGGTGTATTGCTGTGAAGCGCTGATCGCTGGCGCACGTGAGGGGACCTCGATCGCCAACGCTTCCCGAACCGATGGCCCTTAGCTAACGCCGAGTGTGCTGCGCCGGGTGGGTGGGTGGCTGAGTGGGTTGGTGGCTGGCTGTGCCGGCTGCGCTGCGCCGGCTGCGCTGCGCCGACTGCGCTGCGCTGGCTGCGCGCGCTGCGCCGGCCGGCTGGCTGGCCCCGGGTGGCTGGCTGGCTGGTGCCGAGTGAATGCTGACCACGCAGATTTGGGCACTTGAGCGAGGAATGTGGGTGGTGATGCTTCACTCGAGCTGTGTCGGCGCCAAGAGAAAGACGGCGCCAAGAGAAAGACGGCGCCAAGAGAAAGACGGCGCCAAGAGAAAGACGGCGCCGCCTCGAGGGGCGACGCCGTCTGTACAAGTGTCCTGGCTACCAAGGCTTCACCACTGAGTCGAGAATGGGGCCGCGAGTTTCGCGAAACACCCGCATCGACGTACCTACCGCGGTTATGGCGGTGAGTGGGTACCGGGGGCCTGTACGCGGAGTTCCGATCGGGGTGAACGGTATTTCTCTTCCACACCGTCCCTGGCTAACGGGAAGTCCGTCATTTAGGTGTACTCCTGTCGGATTGCGAAGGCAAGGAGTGATCACACTTAGGAGTGATACGAGCTAGGCGCAAAGGCGACCGGTCTGAATCTGCGTGTGTGTAAGACAGGAATCGGGTGACATTCGATTGCTAGACGTGACGACGCAGGTTCGGAGCGCTACTGTTAAGGAGTTGGTTTCACCCCCCTGAAACCGACCTGGTCCGACTCACCCCCCCCGAGTCGGGCCCCGCGCCCCCGCCTACCCCCCCTGGCGGGGGGCGCCCTTATTTTCTCCCTGTCCCAGGGCCTTACAAGGAGGCCCAGTGCGGCCCCTGCGCGTCACGCGAGATCTATCCACAAGTCGAATTTCATCCACAAATCTTGTCCAAGCCCACCAACGCGCGATTGCTCGCGGTGTGCTGAACGCATGCAACCGGCCGCTGCCGGTCTGCACCGTCTTTCAAGATCAGTGGGGATGTATGCATGGAGCACCGGCCACTCGTCATCACCGAAGATCCGTCCTTGCTCGATGACCTGCTCCGAGTGGCCGCGGCCGCCGGGGTGGAGGTGGCACACGCTACAGCCCCCACTTCCAAGACCGTGTGGCGGGCGGCCCCGATGGTCGTCATTGACGCGGCTGCCATCCGGTTTGCAATCGCTTCGGGGATGCCTCGACGTCCGGGTGTGGTGGTGGTCAGCCATGACGAGCTGGCCGCCCCGATCTGGGAGCAGTGCGTTGTCCTCGGTGTGGAGCGGACGCTGGTGCTCCCCATGGACGAGGAAGCCCTCGTGGCGGCCGTCGCCGACGCGTTGGAGCGCGGTCCGGATGACGGGCCGCTGGTGGCATTCATCGGTGGGCGGGGTGGTGCGGGGGCGTCGGTGCTGGCGGCTGCCGTAGCGGTTGCTGGTCTGAAGACTGGGAAGTCGGTGCTGCTGGCCGACTGCGACCAATGGGGCGCAGGGCTGGATTTGTTGCTCGGCATCGAGGCTGCTTCCGGCGTCCGGTGGGATGATCTCGCGGCCCCCTCGGGTCGCGTGCCCGTGGAGGCCCTGCATTCCGCCCTGCCCTGCGTTCCAGGGATCACCCAACGGCGGTCCCTCCGGATGGCCGGTCCCGCTCCACTGCGCGGAGTCCTGTCCGTTCTTGCCCACAATCGCGACCTTGAAGTGAACGTCTCCCCAGACGTGCTGGACGTCGTGCTCGATGCGAGCCGGCGCGCAGGGGAACTGGCAGTGGTAGATCTGCCGCGGACCCCGGACCCGGTATCCGATCGAGCGTTGCAAAGGGCCGATGCGGTCATCCTCGTGACGCCAGCCGATCTCGCGTCCTGTTTTGCCGCGCGACGGTTGTTGAACAGAATCTCGCGCCACAACACCGAAATCGCGGTGGTTGTGCGCGGTCCGGCGCCCGGCGGACTCGGCGCAGACGATGTTGCCGAAGTGCTGGGCCTGCCGCTTGTTTGCCAGATGCGGCCGCAACCCAACCTCGCGCGCGACCTCGAGCAGGGAAGGCTGCCGGGGAGTGATGCCCGTAGCCCGCTGGGCCGGGCAGCAGCTCAGGTTCTCGTTCATCTTGACCAAATTGTGGGGCAACGCCGGTGACAGCGGCTGCTTTACATGTCGATATACCTGAGGGCGTTCGTGACGACCGAAATGCGTCGGCGGGGATCCCCGCAGGGCTCGTGGAACGCGTCCAGGCTCGCCTTGCTGGCGAAGGAGGTTCGCTGACGTCGGCCTCTGTTGCGCGGGCGGTACGGGCAGAAACGGGCGTGCTGGTAAGCGATGCCGAAATGCTCCGGCTCATCCGCATGCTGTTGCGAGAGTTGGTCGGCGCTGGGCCCTTGACCTCATTGTTGAGCGACCCGTTGACCACAGACGTGGTGGTCAACGGACCAGACGATGTCCGCGTCGACCGCGGTGACGGCTGGGAACGAGTGAGTGTCACCTTCTCTGGCGAAGAAGCGGTGGCGCGGTTGGCCCGCAGGCTTGCCGCCGCCGCCGATCGCAGACTGGATGACGCACACCCCTACGTCGACGCCAGCCTCGCTGACGGCACCCGCTTGCACGCGGTTCTGGCGCCGATGGCCGCCTCTGGAACCTGCCTCTCGTTGCGCGTATTGCGCCCCACTCGCTACGACCTGGCGGCGCTGCAGCATCAAGGGACCTTCCCGGGTCTCGTGCTTCCGGCCTTAAGGGCGGTGATCCAGGCCCGACTGGCTTTTCTGGTGTCGGGCGGGACCGGGACCGGCAAAACCACGCTGTTGGCGGCGCTTTTGGGTGCAGTGCCGGAGAGCGAGCGCATCGTCACGGTCGAAGATGCGGGCGAGCTACGCCCCAATCACCCGCATGTTGTTCGTCTGGTAGCCCGGCCCGAGAACGTAGAAGGCGCCGGAAGTATCGAACTTCGGGAGCTGGTACGACAGGCACTAAGGATGCGGCCAGACAGGCTTATCGTCGGAGAAGTTCGCGGTAGCGAGGTCGTCGACTTGCTGGCTGCGCTAAACACGGGTCATGAGGGCGGCGCGGGCACGGTTCACGCTAACGCTGTTGCTGAGGTCCCCGCTCGGTTGGAGGCGTTGGCCTCGCTCGGCGGACTCGACCGATGCAGTCTGCACGCGCAGCTGCGGGGAGCTGTGCAAGTGCTGATCCACCTTCGGCGCAGTGTGACCGGGCGTGTGGTCTCCGAGATCGGGGTGTTGGTAGACAACGGCTCCGGGCTTGTTCAGTCGATGACGGCTTTCGATGCCTCGGGTAGGCCGGGACCGGGCGCCGAGCGGCTCGGGAACATGCTGATGGCAGCGGAAGTCGACGTGCCGTGGTGATGCGCAGCTGTCGGCTTGCGCTACGGCTGCTGTCCGGCTCAGAACGGTGAATACCGTTGCAACCCTAATCTTGTCGTCTGCTGCGTTGGCGGTCTACCCGATAAGCTCTGCCAGTTGTTTCGCGCTGGGCGTCTGCGCAGGCTTAGGGATTGGGGGGCGAGGACGAGATGGGGCAGACGGCGGTTCGATGACGGCATCGTGGCTTCCCTCGAGAAAGACGCGGTGCGGGCGCAGGCGCTGTCTCTTCGAACCCTGGGCGGTCGTCTACTTGTCGCGACGGTCTCCGCAACGGCCGGCATCGGCGCGGGACCGTTGGTGGCTGTTGCGACGGTGATCGTCATGGCAACGGTGCTGCACCTCGTTTCTGCATCCAGAACGAGAACCCGCGCGGTCACCGCGCGTACTGAACTCATAGAGGCGGTTCGGACACTCGGCAGGGAGCTCGCCTCCGGAGCCTCCATGGTGGCTGCCTGCGAGTCCGCCGCGACCGTTACCGGCGCCGCCGCCGCACCATTGATGCGCGAATTAGCGGCTGCGGCACGGCTTGGCGCCGACGTTGTTAGCTTCGCCGACCTCGGGGCTCGGCCCGATCCCGCTCAGGTCTACGTACGCGCCAGGCTTCAGGCCGCGTGGACGTTGTCCCGGGAACACGGAATAGCGTTGGCAGCTCTCGTAAATGAGGTGGCCACTGGCTTGCAATCGCAGGCGGAAATGGACGATAAGCAATCGTCACTGCTGGCAGGGCCGCGGCTATCTGGCTACCTGTTGGCCGCCTTACCGATCCTGGGAATTGGCTTGGGCTTGGGAATGGGGGCAAACCCTGTGCCGATACTTTTCGGAGAGGGAGTGGGTCCGATACTGCTGGTAGTGGGATGCAGCCTGACGTGTGGTGGGCTGTTGTGGGCGGCGAGAATTGCTAGGTAGCAGGATGTTCGCCGAGGGCCAGACGTGCTGAGCGCGACTGCGTCTGCCTTCCTGCTGGCCTCCGCGGCGATCGCGTTCTGGCCGGACCCACCTTCTCCAAGGTGGGGGTTACTCCGCCGGGCGACCGTCGATCGACGCATTTGGGACTTGGCGCCAGCCGATCGTCGAGCTTTGGTGATTGTCGCTGGGTTGCTCGGTGTCGCGACATTATTTGCACCCCAACAACTGCTGGCAGCAGTCCCGCTCGCGGGCGTCATTGGAGTTGCCAGCCGGCGGCTTCCGGTAAAGCCCGACCGCTCCGTGGTCACTGCAGACAGGGCTCAGCTGATCAGCTACCTAGACCTACTGTCCGCATGTCTTGACGTCGGACTGCCCACTGCAACTGCAATCGACTCGGTGCTGCGGGCCTCTGGAACGCTGCCCTCGACCGAGGAGATCGACACGGCGGGGAGCAATACCGGTGTTGCGAGAGGCGCCTGCTTGGACCCAGCTGGGCGAGCACTGGCCGAGGTGGCTGGCCTCTTGATGCTTGGTGCGGAGCCCGCGCGGGCGTGGCAGCCAGCAGCGAGCGTTCCTGATCTCGCGGCGATCGCGGCGGCGGGGAGGCGATCCGCCCTCGGCGGTATCGCTCTCGCGCAGGCGCTGCGCGATCATGCAGTCGTCCTTCGGGCAGCGTTGGACTCGGACCTCGAAAGCAAGGCCGGACGAGCTGGGGTTCTGATGGCGGCGCCGCTGGGGCTGTGTTTCCTCCCCGCCTTTATCTGCCTGGGGCTGGCGCCGGTGGTCATCGCATTGCTCGCCGACCTGGGCATTGGTCTGTGACTGCTTCCGTGCGTTGTCCACAAGTGGTTTTTAATCCACACCCAAGGTGATGGGTCGCGTCGCCGCATTGCCCGCGGACAAGCTTTATGAGAGCCGGCACCCGCCGGTGGATCGCACCAAAAAATGAGGGGGTCCTTTCGATGCTGCAACAATTTCGACGAAGAATATCGCTGCATTCAGAGAGCTGTAAACAGGTAGAACCGAGGCTGTTGGTAGGCAAGGCAGATGTCGAGACGGTCCCTGCGGGCACCGCGTATCCAAGCGCGAACAGTAGGGCTGAAACTGGCTGCGGTGATTCGGATATCGGCGACGCCGGTATGAGCACGGTCGAGTACGCGGTGGGAACCGTTGCTGCTGCGGCTTTTGCTGCGGTGTTGTATCGGATCGTGACGGGCGACTCGGTGGTGACGGGGCTGACCGATTTGGTGAATTCGGCTTTGAACACGTCGTTCTAGTCGTGGGTAGGTTTCGGTCGGGCACTGCTGGTGCTCCTTCCCAGCGCGAAGATCCTGATATCGGCAGCGTCACGGTCGAAGCGGCGATGCTGCTTCCTGTTCTTGTAGTGGTGCTGATGCTGTGCCTGGCCGGAATCGGTTGTCTCACAACGCAGTTGCGGTGCGCGGACGCCGCGCGGGAGGGGGCTCGGTTGGCCGGGAGGGGTGATATGTCGGCTGGTAGAGAGGCGGCGGCTCAGATAGCGCCGGACGGAGCGAGTATCTCCATCGAGTTCAGGGGTGACTTCGTGCATGTGACGGTGTCGGCTCAGCCGTATTCCGGTGTGCTGCCGGGGGTAACGATGGCGGCGACCGCAGTGGCAGCCAACGAGGAGTTGGCGAGTACCGCTTTTTTGGGCGGGGCTCCGAGGTGAGTTGGGTGGTGAGGCCTGTGGTGAGCTCGGCGATTGATGACGATGCCGGTAGCGCAACGGTTTTCCTTGCTTTCGCGGTGGCGATTCTTATGGCGCTCACCGTCGCGGGAGTGCAGTTGGGTTCGGCGATGATCGCCCGTCAGCAGGCTGAGAACGCGGCTGATCTCGGGGCGCTGGCGGGCGCAGCGCTGATCTTTTCCGGCGAGGCTGCTGCCTGCGCAAAGGCGGGTGCAACAGTTACTCGGGGGGGCGCCTCGTTGGAGAGCTGTCGCACAGACGGTTTAGATCTTCTGATCGAAGTCAGTGTCGCGGCAGGCTTTCTCGGTGGCCGTGCTCCGGCGAAGGCCCGGGCGGGGCCGGTGGGGGTCACGGTCGGTTGACAGGCGCCACGTTCCGACTAAGAAGTGTGACCGCTGTAGGCGGTGTATTTTGCGCCTTGGTGGATAGTTGTGGGTTGAGTGGTGGTTCATTCTCAGTAGAAAAAGAGTGTCATGGGATCGACTCTGCCCGGCGGTCAACAGTGAGAAGACCGTCGGGCAGAGCGACAACAAAGAGCCTAAAGAGCCCTGCGCCTGCGGCTTGCTCGCAGCATTATCGCGCCGAACCCCAACAGCAACAGTGCAGTAGCGACCTGGGGTTCCACCCAGGAAACTCCTGTGCTGGCGAGATATGGGCGGTCGGGCTGCGGGGCTGTAAGAGGTGCTGCCCGTCCAAGGGGGGTGACGGGCACTGGGCGGGTGACGGGAACTATGGGCGCCGCGGGCACTACAGGCACGGCGGGGATCACAGGCACGGCGGGGATCACCGGCACCTCGGGTTTAACGGGGGCATCCGGGACAACCTCTGTCGCGATGAGTGGGTTGGTCACCGTGACCGTAACGACAGAGCTTGGGGAAGCTTGCACCGTGTTCACCGAGTACATCGGGAGGGACCACGCAAAACCTGCTGGCGCAGCAGATTTGCTCGTTTCGTTCACGGAGCAGGACCTTCCCACCGGGACGTTCCCCA
The DNA here is from genome assembly GCF_003860405.1 of Nakamurella antarctica. NCBI lineage: Bacteria > Bacillati > Actinomycetota > Actinomycetes > Nakamurellales > Nakamurellaceae > Nakamurella > Nakamurella antarctica. The sequence continues at coordinate 515,369 of NZ_CP034170.1, forward strand.
GACGGGCGCTGCCGGTGAGAGCGTCGGTCACTGTGATGGCGGCCTCAAAGGTTCCTGCATCGCCGCAGGACAACGTGACGGTGAAAACCCCGTTGGCCGAGGGAACCCCTGTCACGATCTTGACGATGTCGATGGAGCCGACGGTTGCCGGCACTTCCACTGCCGTGAGAAACGAAGTGGCAGTAAAAATGGCGCTGGCGCCTGCGGTCAGAATCGAGGATTGAGTAGGTGCGACAACCGGAGTGCCGGACCAGATGTAACCAGCGGGGGCTGCCGCTGTCACAGCATCCTCGAACACGGCGCAACTATCGCCTTCCGCCACGGTAATAGTGTTGGCCGAGGCAGACGATGACCCCGAAGGCACGGTGGCTGACCAGGACTGGACCGGTTGGTTCCCGCACACAATGGTGCCGGTGAACGTGAGGGATTGGGTGAGCCCAGTGCTGGTGATCCCGGTGATCTGCTTGATGATGGTGATGCCCGCTTGGCCCTTCTGGACTTCTTTCAGCTGACCGGCCACCGTAATAGTCACAGGCGTGGCGTTTCCGAGCTTGGCGATGGTCGCCGGGGAAATTGTGGAGGCACCGGTCCAGGTTGTCCAGGCCGGGGTACCCGGCAGCGGACCTTCCGTGATCTCGCAGGATTCGCCGTCGAAGAACTGGACAGGAGTGGAAGTTGCAGCTGACGCTCCGGCGGGAACCGTGACCGACCACGGCTTCGATCCTTGTGTCCCGCAGCTGATCTCACCTGCGAAGACCATGGGGGCGGTGAGCCCGTTGGGTCCCAGGCCGGAGATTGTCTTCGTGACGCTGATGGGTGAGGTTGTGTTGAAGATTTGGAGGTTGACCTGGCTGACGTTCGTAGCAGGGTTGGGGTCGATGTATTTACTCACTCCGGGGGTGGGCGACGCCGTTGCGGTGTTGGTGTAGGTGCGGGGGATGGGCCCAGCGGTGCCGACGATACTGAATCGGAGCGTGTCGCCAGCGGACAGGGTGCTGATGGTGCTGGAGACCGTGCGGGTGGATACATCGAAGGAAACTGCACCGCAGGTTGCGCTGCCGGTAACGACGGCGCAGGTAGCGGACCCGTATCGGAACCCGTCCGGCAGCGGGTCGCTGACCGAAACAGAATCGGCAGTTCCTGCCGATAGGTTCGCCACATCGACGGTGTACGTGACAGGTTCGCCGGACCGTACGACTGCGGGGGAAACCGACTTGTTGACGGCAACGTCGGCGCAACTTCCGGTTGTTGCCACTACAGACTGCTGGTTGTTAGTGAGGTCGGTATCTGTCGTTCCGTAGGGAACGTTAATGATGGCCCTGTTAGTAATCGAGATTGGAAGGCCGCACGACGTGACGGTAGTGGCAGCCGGAAAAGTGACAGTGTGCTTTACAGTGATCGTGGAACCCGCCGGGAAGACCGGGATAGCCTCGTAGTACATGGACATCGAATCGACGGCACCGGACTGACTGAAATTAGGACACGCGGCGCCGCCAGTGGTCTCGCAACCGACTAACTGATAGGACGGGGAGTCGAAGAGCGACCTCCACTGGCCTTCGAGGTTCAATTGATCGATCAGGTATGCGCCGTTTGCAGCATCTGGTCCGTCGTTCAGGGCAGTCACTGTATAGGTGATGGAACCCCCGGGAAGGACGCTGTCTTGGGACTGAGTTTTCGTAACTCTCAGGTCAGTTTTGGGACACGAAGGCGGCTCGGGCGTGGTTGCGTAAACCGTGCTTGAGTTGTTAAAGATATTCGTTTCGAAAACCCCTGAAGGCGGGTCGATAGTTGCCGCGTTCGATTGAACCTGTCCGGTAAGGCAGAAAACACTGTTCGGGTCTTTAATGAAAGTCACTTGATAAGTGAGCTGCACCGTGGATCCTGCGGGGAATACCGGGATTTTTGTGTTGTAGAAACTCATTGAGTTTTGCTCAGGATTCAAAGTAACTACTGGGCACACAGCTCCGCCCGTAGCTACACATCCAACGACTGCCGAATCTGTCCGGTACAGAGGGGGACCAAATTGGCTTCCGTGGATCGTCGCATTGTCGCCGCTCGTATCTCCCACATTGGAAAAGGTCGCGGTGTAGACAACCGCATCTCCATATTGAATATTCGATTTGGACTGGGTAATTATAGCGACAAAATCGGTAAGGCGGCACGCGCTGATAGGGGCTGTTGCTACCAGCGTTGGCGTTTGGTTATTCGAGTAATCCGGGTCGGTGATGGTGTCCGGAGGGTAGATATTTGCCCGAGCCATGTACGAAGCCTCAGGTCCGCAACCACCTGGAACGGGACTAGCTGAGAATGCTATGTCGTAGGTCACAACTACGGACGACCCGGCAGGGAAAATAGGGATGTAACTGTAGAAAGGGGCCATAGTATCGGTGTTGTTTGAAAACGTGGGGCACACCGCTCCGCCGGTTGGCACGCAGCTGACAAACCGATTGTCTGGTTGCGCGAAGAGGGTATAGGCAGATCCACCCAGGTTAGACGGTTGGGTGATCCGAGCGCCGTCGGCTGCGCTCGAACCCGAGTTGGCGAAAGTCGTGGTGTACCTAATCTTTTCTCCAGCCGCGAAAGTGTTTTGCGACGCCGTGATGGTGGCAGACAGATTCGCATCGGTGGTAAGGGCGGTGCCAACCGAACTGGAGTTGGTCGAGAGGTCGGGATCGGTGGTGCCTGCTGGCGCGGCGACAGTGGCGGAGGCGGAAACGGACGTGACCCCCACGGGGTAGCGACCGGTAACCGTGATTGTCGCCGAAGCTAGATGCGGGAACAGGCCAAGGCTGCCACTAACGCCCATGTTAGAAGCGGAAGTACTCGACGGGCACACGGCGCCGCCAGCTGCCGTACAGCTCGCCGCTACGTTCGTAGCCCCCGAAGGTGGGGTGAAGGCGAAAGTAGCACCATCGGCGTCGGGGAGGCTGTTGTTCTGTAGCGAAAAGCTGTAGCTGAAATTCGAGCCGCCGGGCGCAGTTGTTGGACCGGACAAAGTCACTTGCAGGTCAACCGAGGAGCCCGGTATGACGTCTGCGGATGCGAAGTTCGCTGGGGTGATGAGCAGCGAGGTGGAAAGGAGCGCGACGATGGTCGATGCTTGGAAGACGGCGCGCGCGTGCGCGAAAATGTTCTTCATGTGTCTTTTCATTACCGGCTGGGGTCCTTTTGGTAGGTTCCAGGACGGTTCAGGCAGCGACAGTCCTGCGCTTAAGATAGCAGGACATTTACGACATTAATTATCAGTGTCGGGTGGGTGCTTGGTAGATGCAGCTGGGTTCGGCGCTGATGCTTTCCGGCGAGGAAGCGGCATGCGTGAAGGCATTTGCGGTAGCGGGTGCCGCCGACGCCAAGTCGTAAAACTGTTGCACTAAAGCTCTGGATGTGTTGCTTGAGACCAGTGTTACGGCTGGCTTTTCTAGGCTGCTGGGCACTCCAGCAAGCGTGCGCGGGGCTGGTGGGAGTCACAGTGGGTCAAGGACGGCAAGAGTGAGCCAGCAACATCCGCAAATGCGAGCCGCTTGAGAGAGTCGTCGGTCAGTCTCCTTGACCCAAACACAGAAGTGAATGAATTTGTTTGCCCATGGCCCATTGCCCATTGCCCTTTGCCCTTTGCCCTTTGCCCTTTGCCCTTTGCCCTTTGCCCATTGCCCTTTGCCCACTGCCCATTGCGCCACGGAACGCGTGATAGTTTGCCGTTCACTGAGGTGCAACTCTCTTAGACAAGGTGACCATGACTCAATTTGTTCCTGAAATCGGCAATGCTTCCAGTACCAAGGCACCAAAAGGCGTTGGTTTTGCTGCCGCGGTCAGCGCGTGCTTCGGTGTGGTTTATTTTGCTATCGGGATGTACGTGATCCTCGCCTCTTCGGCAGCGTTGGCTGCCACTCGAAGACTTGGAGCATTCCGCGTTGATTTGCTGGGTGATAAGGGTACGGGGATCATCCTTCTTGCCATTGTTGCCGTGACACTAGGTCTTACCCTGGTATGGGGGTCTTTCCTTGCTCAAGGGCGTTCAACTCCTGTGCCCGCAATTGTCGGTCTAGGGATCACCACTGTCCTTCTCTTCATTGCAGTCGTGGAGATCCATCCGTTGATGCTTCTGCCGATGGCACTTCCCATTGCTGCGATTTTGACGGTGACGCGGCCCTTAGCGCGGCAGTTCTTCCAAGGCGACCGTGTTGACCGGCCAGCCCTCCAACGCGACCATGTTGATCAGCCAACAATCGAGGGCGCCTGGCACGCTGACCCTATGGGCCAAGCTCAGTACCGCTGGTTCGACGGCGAAAAGTGGACAGAGCACGTCAGGTGAGCACGCAGGCCCTGCTCAGTGCAGTTCGAGGTCAACCACCACTAAGCCGTCCACCCCACCCAGGGCGCACCCCACGATGCGTTGGCCAATAGCCCTGTGTTCCGCGTCATCGGCGTATAACTTTAGTGCGTCGTGATCAACAAAATCGATGCATAGCCCGTGGGTAAATCCGCGCTCCAACGCTTCAGGACTGCGGCTCGGCCCGAACGCGAGACCCGTCGCACCGGGCAAGCGATCGACCACTGCGCGCAGGTCGTCAAACGATTGCAACATAGCTTTCTCGGACTCCGTGGGGACCTGAGCCAGGAGGATATGGCGAATCATGCGTTCACGATACGCGGGCCAGTGGCACTGCCCACCAACGTATGTCGCGCTGTGCGAGACCTTAGCTAATGCCGTGTCCTAATGCACCGGCAACAACCGTCAGCACCGCGATCGCACCGGCTTTATCCAATGGATTGTTCCCATTTCCGCATTTCGGTGACTGCACACATGACGGACAGCCTGCGCGGCACGGGCAGCCGCGCACCGCATCGCGGACGGCACTGATCCACTCCCCGAGGATCTCGTGACCGCGCTCGGCGAATCCAGCGCCACCGGGGTAACCGTCGTAAACAATGACGGTTGGCAGGCCCGTATCCGGGTGCAGGTTGGTGCTCAAGCCGCCGATATCCCAGCGGTCGCAGCCAGCAAACAGGGGAAGCAGGCCGATGGCGGCGTGCTCGGCAGCATGGAGAGCACCCGGGATGCTGGCCTCGGAAACTCCCGCCGCAGCTAGTACCTGTTCGTCAAGGGTGTACCAGACAGCCTTCGTCTCCAGGGTGTGCTCGGGCATCTCCAGCGGCACCATGTCGATCAGCTCGCCGTTCGGCCGCCTGCGGAGGTATCCGACTACTTGCTCGGTGACCTCCACGGAAGCAAAACCCACGCGAAGAATGTCGCTGTGCAGCTGTTCTGAGTGAAAATTGGTAATTCGGACAGTCGAAGTTGAGCGAGCAGATGTTGTCCAATCGGGGCGTTCTTGATGGACCAAGGCAACGTGATGGCGCAAGTCCAAATCGTCGACCAGGTAAGTAGAGCCGCGATGCAAGTGAACGGCCCCTGGGTGCACGGTGGCTGGCGCGCGCGCCGAATCGACCGTGCCCAAAAGTCTTCCGGTGTCTGATTCCACGATGGTGACCTGGCCACCACCACCGCCGCGCAGGTCTACCTCGCTCGCGGGGTGAAACCGCTCGCTGTAGTACCAACCGGTGGCGCGCGCTCGGAGAACGCCGTCCGCGACCAATTCTGTGATAACTGCCAGTGCCTTGTCGCCACCAAAAACTTCGAGATCCGCTGTGGTTAAATGAGTTTCAGACGCAGCGCACGACAGATGCGGGCGCAGAATATGCGGATTCGTCGGGTCGGTAATCGCGGCCTCCACGGGCTTGCCGAACACCGCCTCCGGGTGGTGGACTAAGTACGAATCGAGTGGATCGTCTCGGGCGATGAACACCACCAGCGCCGGGTCGTCGCCGCGACCTGCGCGGCCCGCCTGCTGCCACAGTGAGGCAATCGTTCCGGGGTAACCAGCGAGGATAGCGGCGTCGAGCCCGGAAATATCCACTCCTAGTTCAAGGGCGTTGGTAGAGGCAACACCGAGCAGTTCGCCTGTGGCCAAGGCCTTTTCGAGCGCCCGGCGCTCCTCAGGCAAGTACCCGGAGCGGTAGGCGGCGATGCGGTCCACCAGAGCTGGGTTGATATCCAGCAGTCGACGCTGGGCGCTCATGGCGGTTTGCTCCGCGCCGTGTCGTGACCTGACAAACGCAAGAGTCCGAGCACCGGAGGACACGAGATCTGCCAGCATCCGTGCCGCTTCGCTCGGCGCGGAACGCCTTACCGGAGCTCCATTCTCGCCGAACACGTCGGGAATGATGCCAGGCTCCCACAGCACGAAATCGGCGCCGGGCCGGGGCGCGGTGTCCTGGGTAATCGCCACCACCGGGGCGCCGATGAGCCGCGAGGCAGAGACTGCGGGGTCGGCCACCGTCGCTGAGGCCAGAATGACGGTGGGTGCCGCACCGTACATCCGGCAGATTCGGAGCAGTCGGCGTAGCACCAACGCCACATGCGAGCCGAAAACGCCGCGGTAAGAGTGGCATTCGTCCACCACGACGTATTCGAGATTGCGCAGGAGTCTGCCCCAACGCGCGTGTTGGGGGAGGATCCCGCGGTGGATCATGTCCGGGTTGGTCAGGATCCATCGGGAGTGGGCCCGCACCCAATCCCGCAGGTCCATTGACGTGTCGCCGTCGAAGAGTGCGGGATGTACTCCGGGCAGGTCGAGATCGGTCAACGACGACAGTTGATCGGCTGCGAGTGCTTTGGTCGGCGCCAGATACAGAGCGCACGCCTTCGGTTCGGCCAGCAGATCGGTGAGCACCGGCAACTGGTAGGCGAGTGATTTGCCGGACGCGGTGCCCGTAGCGACGACCACATGCCTACCGTCGTGCGCCAACTCCGCTGCCTGGGCTTGGTGGGTGAACGGTCGCTCGATACCGCGCCGGGTAAAGCCATGAACGACCAAGGGATTGGACCAGCTCGGCCAGTCCTGCGTCTGGCCCGCTCGGCGGGGCAGGCTCTCGACATGCCGAACGGGATCTTCCTCCGAAGAAACTGCAAGTAGTAAAGACTTGAGCAGGGCTCCGCTGGCGCCGCCGGGTTCTCGCAAGCCGGGAGTGTCGGGAGCAGCGGGCATACCGCCATTCTCGCAGTTCCCAGCGCTGGATCCGGCCCCATTTGATGCGCCGATGGTGAACGCGTATCCCGGTCCCATGTCGAAGTCTGGGCGGATTTACTCGCCGGTAGATGTATGGCTTACAGTGTGCCCAACAGCGCGCAACGATGAGGTGGCGCGCTGCCACTATGTGTCGACCAGCGCCGGTCAGGCTCCTTGAGGGCAGCGGCGGACTTCAAGGCCGGATCAGGAGCCGCATGAGAACCCAGCTCGCAGCAGCAGCAACCAGCGACATCACCATTGACGGCAGCGACAAAGCGATCGTCATCGCCGTCGCCGTAGTCGCACTTATTGCCCTAGCGATAGCCTTCGCACTCCGAGCTGGAGTGCTAGCGGCCGACAAAGGCACAGCCAAGATGCAAGAGATCTCGGAGGCAGTCCAAGAGGGCGCTGCTGCCTATCTTGCCCGCATGTTCAAGACGCTCAGCGTCTTCGTCGTGGTGGTCTTTGGACTACTTTTCCTACTGCCAGGCGAGGCCTCGGAGCGCATCGGCCGGTCCGTCTTCTTCCTCGTAGGTGCGTTGTTCTCGGCGAGCATCGGCTACCTCGGTATGTGGCTCGCGACCCGGGCCAACGTTCGCGTGGCGGCCGCAGCGAACACCACCGGACGCGAAGAGGCGATGAAGATCGCCTTCCGCACCGGCGGGACCGTCGGCCTAGCAACCACTGGCCTCGGCCTTCTCGGCGCGGCCGTCGTTGTACTGGGCTACGGAAGTAGCGCCCCGAAGATCCTCGAAGGCTTCGGCTTCGGCGCCGCCATGCTCGCCATGTTCATGCGAGTTGGCGGTGGGATTTTTACCAAGGCCGCTGACGTCGGAGCGGACCTGGTCGGCAAGGTCGAACAGGGCATTCCCGAGGACGACCCCCGGAATGCTGCGACCATCGCCGACAACGTCGGTGACAATGTGGGCGACTGCGCGGGTATGGCCGCGGACCTTTTCGAGTCCTACGCCGTTACCCTCGTCGCCTCGCTGATCCTTGGTAGCGCCGCTTTCGGCACCAAAGGCCTAATCTTCCCGCTGATCGTTCCCGCTATCGGTGTGCTGACTGCCATCATCGGCGTCTACATCACGAAGGCGCGCGCCGGCGAACCCGGACTCAAGGCGATCAACCGGTCGTTCTACATTTCCGCTGTGATCTCCGCTGTGCTGTGTGGGGTGGCGTCATTCGTCTACCTGCCGACAACGTTTGCTGGTCTGGGGTTGTCGCCCGAGAAGCTCCAAGAGCTTGGCGTTTCAGACGCTGCCAACCCGGCACTTATCGCCATCGTCGCCGTCGTCATCGGTATCGTCCTGGCAGCCGTGATCTTGTGGCTGACCGGGTACTTCACCGATACGAACTTCAAGCCCACCAAGGACATTGGGGAAGCATCCTCCACCGGACCGGCCACCGTTATCCTCGCCGGTATCTCCCTCGGCATGGAGTCCGCCGTCTACACCGCCATGGTGATCGGCGCCGCCGTCTACGGAGCATTTTTGCTCTCCGGTTCGCTGATCGTAGGTCTGTTCGCTATCGCGCTGGCTGGTTGCGGCTTGCTGACGACAGTCGGCGTGATCGTTGCGATGGATACCTTCGGTCCAGTGTCCGACAACGCCCAAGGCGTCGCCGAGATGTCCGGCGAAGTGTCCGAAGAGGGCGCACTGATTCTCACCGAGCTCGATGCGGTGGGTAACACCACCAAGGCCATTACCAAGGGAATCGCTATCGCCACAGCTGTTCTGGCCGCTACTGCTCTCTTCGGTTCGTACTCGGATGCGATCAGGAACGCGCTAGCCGAGGCCGGTGACGTAGCCGGTGACGCAACTGGATTCGTCGTGGCGGTGGTGTCACCGAACGTCCTTGTGGGCGCTCTGCTCGGCGCGGCCGTCGTGTTCATGTTCGCGGGCCTTGCCATCAATGCGGTGTCGCGCGCCGCAGGCGCCGTGGTGTTCGAGGTCCGTCGCCAGTTCCGCGAGATTCCGGGCATTATGGAAGGCACGACCAAGCCCGAATACGGCAAAGTTGTTGACATCGTGACCCGAGACTCGTTGCGCGAGTTGACAACCCCGGGCTTGTTGGCCGTGTTGGCGCCAATCACCGTCGGCTTCGGTTTGGGAGTTGGCCCGCTCGCCGGCTTCCTCGCGGGCACCATCGTCACCGGTACCTTGATGGCGGTCTTCCTGTCCAACTCCGGTGGTGCGTGGGACAACGCCAAGAAGCTGGTAGAGGACGGCAACCACGGCGGCAAGGGCTCTTCGGCGCACGAGGCGACCATCATTGGTGACACCGTCGGTGACCCGTTCAAGGACACTGCTGGCCCCGCGATGAACCCCCTGATCAAGGTGATGAACCTAGTCTCGCTGCTCATCGCTCCTGCAGTGGTCGCCCTCTCCGTGGGTGATAGCGCCAACACCTTCCTTCGCATTCTGGTGGCGTTGCTTGCCTTCGCTGTCATCGTCGTTGCCGTGGTGATCTCGAAGAAGCGAGCCTCGGTACTGCACAACGTCTGACGCGTTACCCACCACCGCACCATAGAAACTGCGCCGGTCGACCCAGAAGTGGGCGACCGGCGCAGTTTTCGGTAGGGAGGTGGAGCTACATGATGAGGCTGCCTGCAAGTGATCCAAGCCCGTACGTAATCACCATCGCCAGCGCTCCGCCGCCCACGTTGCGCAGTAGTGCTGGCGCGAGGGCCGTCCGGCCCAGCACGGAGCTAAACCAGCCGGTGAGCGCCATTGCGACGCCCACGGACACCGCGATCATTGCGGCATTGGCGCCGAGAAGTACCGCGAGCAAGGGGATCATGGCGCCGGTGACGAAGGAAAGGAAGCTCGCAAACGCGGCATGCCACGGATTTGTCAGCTCGTCAGGGTCCAACCCGAGCTCGGCCTCGGCGTGTGCGCGGAACGCATCCTTCGCAGTCAGCTCCACCGCCACCCGGCTGGCGAGCTCGGCAGAAAGCCCCTTGGCTTGGTAGATCTGGGTCAGTTCCTCTAATTCTTGCTCCGGCCATTCGGCCAGCTCGCGTCGTTCTAGCGCGAGCATCGCTTGCTCGCTGGCACGTTGGGTCGCAACAGACACGTACTCACCTACGCCCATCGACATCGCTCCTGCCAGCAGGCCAACGATGCCAGCGAGCAGCAAGGCCGACCTGTCAGACGTGGCGCCGGCAAACCCGAGAACCAGCGCGGCGGTGGAAACGATCCCGTCATTGGCGCCGAGGACCGAAGCCCGCAGCCAGTTCAGGCGCGAAGAGGAAAAATTGTCGTGTGGCTCCACCCCTGTGGCGCTCAGATTAGTGCTCATGATGACCACTGTGTCGGAACGTGACCTGCCTGTATAGGAAGGTTTGTCTGCCCTTGGAAAGGCTGCGGTAACCGAAAGAAGACCAAAAACTCCATTCGGTGCAGCATCGGGAGTTAGGCAGCGCTCAGCAAACTGCAAAAACTTCACCCGTTTGGGGTAAGGGGCGCTAGGACTGGAGGACTCCACCGAGCTTTCGCAAGCCACCTCGCGGAGATCGGGCCGTCTGGGCGTTAGCGTGAGCGGGTGGCTCAGCTCTCCTTCTACTCAGCCGACGTCAACGAGCCGCAACTTGTCGACCTCGGTGGGATTCTGGCTGCCCACGGGCAGGTGGTCGTGCATGGCTCCAGCGCGCGCCTGTCCATCCTGGTGGCAGATCGGTGGCGGGCCACCGCCTTGCAAGAAGAATGCACGGTGCGCGGCGTTGCGGCAAAGGTGATCGAGGTGGAAGGACCGGCCCCTTTTCTCCTACAGACCGAGAAAGAACCGCAGCTCGCGGGGCTGGCGTCGGCCTGGACAAGAGGAGCTGTCAAGAGCGTTCCGGATGGTCTCATCGCAGACCCAGGGCTGCTGCGATGCTGGGCGATCAGCGCGGGACGCACGTTCTCGCCTGGGTACATCCTGGGGCTTGATCCGCATGCTCCAGATACTCATGACGGCTTGTCCACGGCATGCGCGAAGGCTGGATTAGCGGGTTCGCTGATTGGGGTTCGCGGCGGCGGCCCCGGTGTCCGCATCGTCGGCCATCGGCGATTGGTGCGTCTGGTGGAATACCTTGGACAGCCGCCGGAAGGCGCGCGCGACGCAGATTTCCCGGTGGCCGACTATTAGCTCGGACAGGGGAGTACGGGCATCGCGCAACGCGGCCCCGGACGGGCTGCGACTTGCGCTTACGCCAACTCGTGGCATTCTCACAGCAGATGACACTGAGGTGCTTGGAGTGCAGCGTGAGCTCACTCATAACCCTCACAGCATTAAATGAAACAAGTAACACTGACAACATCGTCGGTATCGAGCCCATCGGGGCGCGTGTACCGGTGGCGCCGGGGACGAGATCGGAATCCGGTTTATATACAAGGAGAACGTGACCGCGGATGGCCGTACGAAAATCAGCTTCCAGCGCTACCGGTGACGGAGGCGTCCGCTTGGTGATCGTGGAGTCCCCCACCAAGGTGAAGTCCATCGCCGGATACCTCGGCGACGGTTACATCGTGGAGGCCTCCGTCGGCCATATCCGAGATCTGCCGCGCGGCGCCGCAGACGTGCCCGCGAAATACAAGGGCGAGCCGTGGGCGCGACTCGGAGTCAATGTCGATAAGGGTTTCGAAGCCCTGTATGTCGTCAGCCCGGAGAAGAAGGCCCAGGTAGCCAAGCTCAAGGCATTGCTGGCTGGCGCCACCGAGTTGTACCTCGCGACCGATGAGGACCGCGAGGGCGAGGCGATTGCCTGGCACCTGTTGGAAACCCTGAACCCCAAAGTCCCGGTCAAGCGGATGGTCTTCAACGAGATCACCCGCAGCGCCATCCAGGAAGCTGCGGCTAATACCCGCGACCTCAACGAACATTTGGTGGACGCCCAAGAAACGCGACGCATCCTCGATAGGCTCTACGGCTACGAGGTTTCCCCCGTCCTGTGGAAAAAGGTGATGCCCAAGCTCTCAGCCGGGCGTGTGCAGTCGGTGGCGACCCGCGTCATCGTGCAGCGTGAACGGGCTCGGATGGCGTTCGTCTCCGGTAGTTATTGGGGCATCGACGCCATGCTTTCCGGCGAAGATCAGGTGTCCAAGGAGACGGCCACCTTCTCCGCGTCTTTGCAGGCAGTCGATGGTCAGCGACTGGCAACGGGTCGGGATTTCGACGAAAATACCGGCAACCTGAAGGACGGGTCCAAGACCCTGCTCCTGAACGAGGCCAACGCGCGTGACCTAGCGACCTCGCTGACGGGAAAAACCGCCACGGTGATCTCGGTGGAGGAAAAGCCTTACACCAGAAAGCCTTACCCGCCATTTATGACGTCGACCTTGCAGCAGGAAGCCGGTCGCAAGCTCGGGTTCAATTCCGAACGCACCATGCGTACCGCGCAGCGTCTGTACGAGTCCGGCTACATCACCTATATGCGAACCGACTCCACCACACTGTCTGTGACGGCGCTGGATGCGGCGCGTTCGCAGGCCCGCGAGCTGTACGGCAACGAATATGTTCCGCCGGAGCCGCGGCAATACACGCGCAAGGTCAAGAACTCTCAAGAAGCTCACGAGGCGATCCGTCCGGCTGGCGAGGTCTTCCAGACCCCCGGTCAGGTCGCTTCCCACGTCGGTTCGGACGAGTTCCGGCTCTACGAGTTGATTTGGCAACGCACTATCGCCTCGCAGATGGTGGACGCCCGCGGTTTGACGTTGACGATCCGCGCCGTCGCTGATGCTGCGGGCCGTGAATGCACCTTCGGTGCCTCGGGTCGCACCATCACCTTCCCGGGATTTTTGCGCGCCTATGTCGAAACAGTGGACGCCGAAGCTGGCGGCGAAGCAGATGACGCAGAGCGGCGTCTGCCGAATCTCGTTCAGGGCCAACAGGTCCAGGCCCGTGAGCTCAACCCTGGTGGGCACACGACCTCGCCGCCCGCCCGGTATACCGAGCCGTCGCTGATCAAGGCGATGGAAGAGATGGGCATCGGACGTCCCTCGACGTACACGTCCATCATCCGCACCATTACCGACCGCGGCTACGTCTGGCGCAAGGGCCAAGCCCTGGTTCCTGCCTGGGTTGCCTTTGCTGTGATCGGTTTGCTGGAACAGCATTTTGCCCGGCTGGTGGACTACGACTTCACCGCTGCCATGGAGGACGAACTCGACAGCATCGCCGGCGGAAGGCTGGGCCGGACCGAATGGCTTTCAACCTTCTACTTCGGCGGCGACGCGGGAGCCGAGGGTTCAGTGGCTCGTTCCGGTGGCCTCAAGAAGCTGGTGGGGGAGAACCTCGAGGAAATCGACGCCCGCGAGGTTAACTCGTTGCCGATCGCGAAATCCCTTGATGGGCGTCAGGTGATGGTCCGCGTCGGCCGTTACGGTCCCTATCTTGAACGTTCGGGTCTGGTCGAAGGGGAGCTCGAGCGAGCCAATTTGCCTGAGGAGCTCGCGCCCGACGAGGTGACACCCGAATTGATCGAGGAGCTCTTTGCCAAGGCCGAAACAGGCGATCGTGAACTGGGTGTCGACCCCGAGGTCAACCGTCCTATTGTTGCCAAGGACGGTCGCTATGGTCCCTACGTCACCGAAGTACTTCCAGAGGACACTCCGACCAAGGGCAAAAACGCCGTAAAGCCGCGTACGGCATCGCTTTTCAAGTCGATGACGGTGGAGAGCGTCACCTTGGAAGAGGCGCTGCGCTTGCTCACACTTCCGCGAGTAGTCGGCGTTGATCCTGAAACGAACGCGGAGATCACCGCGCAGAACGGCCGCTATGGTCCGTATCTGAAGAAGGGAACCGACTCTCGGTCGCTTACCACCGAGGAAGAATTGTTCACTGTCTCGCTCGACGAAGCGCTGGCGATCTACCTGTTGCCCAAGACTCGTGGTCGCACCGCCGCCACCGCCCCGCCGTTGCGCGAGGTGGGGGAGGATCCGGAAACGAAGAAGCCGATGGTGATTAAGGACGGACGATTCGGTCCGTATGTCACCGACGGCGAAACCAACGCTTCCCTGCGTAAAGGCGACGAGGTTGACGAGCTGACGATCGAACGTGCTGCAGAACTGTTGGCCGACCGGCGCGCGAGGGGGCCGGCACCGAAGAAGGCCCCCGCCAAGAAGCCGGCGGCGAAGACGGTCGCAGCAAAGAAGACGGTCGTGAAGAAGACCGTCGTGAAAAAGCCCGCAGCCAAGAAAGCTCCGGCCAGCAAGGCATGAGCTTCGAAGTAGGCGGCGCTGGGCCACCGGTTCGCGCCGTTTCGCGAGCCGGTGGTTAGATTTTGTCGGCCGGCGGCTAATGGGTGGTGCCACATGGTGCACTGGCCCGCGCGGGAGCCGACCGGCAGGCCTAAGATCGATCCATGAAGCCGAGCCCCCACCGCTATTACCTCGATGCGCTTACCGGCGCCGACGGTACTGCGGCGGTGCGTGCGCCGCTCGCGAAGACTCGGGTGTTCCCGGATCCTGCCGCAGTTTCCTCGCCATCGGGTCTTGTTTCTACATCGGTGGATGCGCAGGCAGCTAAGAGTCACGCTGAAGCCGACTCCGCCTTGGTAGGACCAAGGATGACGGCTTCCGTGCCCGCACTCCCTCTTGCTACCGCCAGTGCCGAACAGGTCGCGGCTACCTATCTTGCCCAGCACCCTGCTGTCGTTCCGCGTCCAATTCGTCAGGCGGCTCCGCGGGCCCCCCTGCTGACGTCACAGACTTTTGGGGCAACGCAGATTCCCGTTGTGGCGCAATCGGTTCAGAATCAAGTTCGTCCGCACGCGGCGCCCACCCAGGCCTATCAGAATCAGGTTCGACCGCCAGCTTCGCAGGCGCAGGCCTATCAGAATCAGGTTCGACCGCCAGCTTCGCAGGCGCAGGCCTATCAGAATCAGGTTCGACCGCCAGCTTCGCAGGCGCAGGCCTATCAGAATCAGGTTCGACCGCCAGCTTCGCAGGCGCAGGCCTATCAGAATCAGGTTCGACCGCCAGCTTCGCAGGCCCAGGCGTTCCAAAATCGCGTGGAGCGGGCGGCCCAGGTTTTCCAATCTGCTGCGGCACAGCAGACGGGAGCGTTCTATTCGCCGCAGGCCTCGGCCCCTGCACCGCCCAGTTACGGAAGCCGCGCTCAGTCACGCGCGGCTCGGCCCGCATCACCGGCGCGCACCGGAGCGCGCGGCAAGGGCAGTAATTTTGGCTTCTTCCTGCTCTTGATCATTGGCTTTTTGGTCTTTAGCGGCACGGGGCGCGACATAGTGGAAGAAATCCTGAAGCTGGTGAATCGGTAACTCTGCTGCTAACGAGCTCGGGCTCGGGCACGGATTGTCGGGGTCGGGAAGTACGGTGAGCGATGATCAATTCGAGGTTGGCGGACTCCCATAGCGGCAGTTCATTGCGCGGCGTTTTCGAACAAGTACCGCGGCTTTCTTTCGACTAACAGGGGGTGGGAGCGTGAGCACGGTGCTGGCAGGAGCCTTCGCCTCGGTAGTCGGGCAGGCTGAGGCCGTCGCGACGCTTAGCTTGGCCGTGTCCGCCTCGCATGGTGACGAAGGCGTCCCGAGCTCCGCAATGACGCACGCGTGGTTGATCACTGGCCCGCCGGGCTCGGGTCGTTCCGTGGCCGCTAGGGCCTTCGCTGCGGCGTTGGAATGTCCTGACCGTGGGTGTGGGCAATGCGTGCACTGCCGCACCGTGCGGTCGGGAACACACGGCGATGTTCGGTCTTTCAATCCTGAGGGTCTCACGATCGGTGTCAAGGAGATGCGTGAGGTGGTGAAGCTGTCGGCTCGACGGCCGACCACAGGGCGGTGGCAGATCGTGTTGATTGAGGACGCGGACCGGTTGACGGAGGGAGCGTCAAACGCTCTGCTGAAAGCCGTCGAAGAGCCGTCGCCGCAGACCGTGTTTTTGTTGTGTGCTCCGTCAACGCATCCTGACGATATTTCGGTGACGATTCGATCCCGCTGCCGTGTCGTGAACCTGGTGACGCCTAGCGTGGCGGCGATAGCGAACGTCCTTGCGCGACGGGATGGGATCGACGCCGAACAGGCACTGTGGGCAGCCTCCGTTTGTGGTGGCCACATTGGCCGGGCCCGGAGGCTGGCAACGGACGAGCAGGCGCGGGAGAAGCGGACCGCTGTTTTGCAGATTCCTGCGGAGCTGCGAACAATCGGCGATGTTTATGTGGCCGCGGCAAAGCTGGTGGACTCTGCCAAGGCCGAAGCAAAATCAGCATCACTGGAGCGAGACGACGCCGAGATGGAAGCGTTGAAGATGGCCCTGGGCGCCGGTGGTACCGGAAAAGGGGCCGTAGGGGCTGCTCGCGGGACGGCCGGCGTACTCAAGGATCTAGAGCGCAAGCAGAAGTTGCGTGCTACGAGGACACAACGTGATGTCGTAGATCGCGCATTGATTGATCTGTCGGGTTTTTATCGCGATGTAATCGCGCTTGCCTTCGCCCGCAACGGCCCCGTCACATTGATCAATCCGGATATCCGCGCCGATCTGGAGATCGCCGCTGGCCGGATCAAAGCCGAAGGGGCATTGCGCCGATTGGATGCCATCCTTGCCTGCCGGGAATCAATCGAGCGCAGCGTCAAACTGGAGATCGCCGCTGAGGCATTGATGATGCGGCTGTTGACCGGTTGACTCTGGGCGGGCCCCGGGATGTCGCGGCTAGGAATCAGGGCGTGGTAGCGCGTACGGTCTGAGCATGGGAATGCTGTGCGCCGTCGTGTTCACGAAGAACGGCCAACTTTTCTACGCCAATCCGGGGGAGATGAAACTCGCCGTTGGCGACTACGTTCTCTACCCGACCGAGCAAGGTCCGGTGGCAGCGACCGTTCTGTGGGCGCCGGAATACTCGTCGGAAGACACGGATGGCTTCCCGGTTCTGCAAGGCATGGCGACGAAAGCCGACACCGAGCAGGTTGAGGATTTGCGCAAAGTCAAAGCGCGCACTTTGGTTGCCACTCGACGACTCGTCCGCGCCCATAATCTCGCGATGAAGATTCTGGCGGTCGACCCGCAACCAAGCAACAAGAAGACGGTGGTGTACTACTCATCGCCCGAGACGGTCGATTTCCGGTCCCTGCTTCGCGACCTTTCGTCGACCCTGCACACCAGGATCGAGCTTCGGCAGATCACCGATCGTGATGCGGTGCGGGTGACCGGCACCGTTGGTTCGTGCGGCCGGGATACCTGCTGCTCCACTTTTCTGCGGGACTACGAGCCCGTCACTCTCGCGATGGCACGCGACCAGGATCTGCCAGCCAACCCGATGAGGATTTCCGGTGCCTGTGGCCGATTGATGTGCTGCCTGAAGTACGAACACCCGCTCTATAGCGACTTCAAGAACACGGCACCGGCTATCGGCGAGACGGTGGATTCGCCGCACGGAGAGGGAATCGTCATAGGGCACAACGTCCTTGACGATTCGGTGGTCCTGAAAATGGGAGCCGACGGGACCAAGGAGGTCTGTTCCAAGGCTTCGGTGTGTGGCGCTCGGAAGGCTTACAACACCCGATCTGTGTGACTGGATGTGGACGACGCCCTTCGCGGGGTGACCGCTAGGTAAACAATCACGGCTACGCAGATCAAGAGATAGCTGTTCGCCAGTAGGGCGGCGCCTATTTTGCTGAACCAGTCGTTCGCAGTAAGTGAGAAGTCTCCGCCCAAGCGGTGTGTGCGCGCCAGCAGAGCAACTGTGATGACGATCGCCACCACCTGTTCCCCGCGTCGCCTGCTGGAGACCAAGAGCACCAGTAGCGGGATCAGCCAGACTAGGTAATGGGTCCAGCTAACGGGGGAGACGACCACCACCAAGAGCCCGATGACACAGGAGCCCGCGAGGTCGCCTCGATTCTGAAAGACCCTGCGGGCGGCCCATAAGCCGGCCAATCCGGCGACGGCCACCAGGACGGGCCATAGCATCTTCTCAGTGTCTGGGCCGAGGAGCCGCAGCATCGCTCCTTGAAGCGATTGGTTGCCGATGACCGCGTTGTTGCCGAGCCCGACGCGTTCGCCTAAGTTCCAGAAGACATCGCCGAAGAATTTACTGGTGGCGTGAGGGGAGAGCGCAGCCGCGACGACAGTGAGCGCTATCGCTCCGGCCGTTGCTATTCCTGCCGCCCGGTACCGCCTGGTGATCAGCAAGTACACGATGAAGATGCCGGGGGTGAGTTTGATCGCGGTGGCGAAACCGATCAACAGTCCCTGAGGCAGGCGGCGAGATGTGCGGCGCCCTGACCCAACCACATCGTAGACACACGCAGCCATCAGCGCGATGTTGATTTGACCAAATCCGAGGTGGTCGGCCACGGGTGCGCTGACCGAGGACAGAGCGACAATCCCGCTGATGGTCAGGCTTTCTTGTGCTCCCGTGAGCGAGGGCGCTGCTACCAGCAGAGCCCGGTGGACGACCCACGCGAGCAGCAGGAGCGTGATTACAGACCACAGATACGGGGTCACCGACCAGGGCACTGCCGCTAGGGGCGCGAAGAACCAGCCAGCTGCGGGTGGGTACGTGAAGGGCAGCCGAGCCAATAATCCGGGTCCGTAGGGATCGATTCCGTGCAGTACGGCCTGGCCAGCTGCCCGGTACACGGCCAGGTCGAGAAACCTGATCACGGACACAGCGGTAAAGATGGTCGCGACAAAAGCGCAGAGCACACCCGTGACCAGCCACCATCGAACTCGGTGCTTATCTGGGGCTGAAGGGGTGTTTGCCATGGCGTGTGCTGACTTTACCGGCCCTGCCAGCGGGGTTTCGAGCATCGACTCTGGGCGGCTAGACTCGAACGCGCTGCCGCTTTAGCTCAGTCGGTAGAGCACTTCACTCGTAATGAAGATGTCAACGGTTCGATTCCGTTAAGCGGCTCCAGCATGGCAAGGCCCCCGTATGGTTCACACCAACGGGGGCTTTGCTATCCCGGCTAATCTGTCGGCCTGGGAGGGGTGTCTTTCTCGCCCTCTGTCTGAGGCTCCATGTGTGCCAACAGTTTTCCGTAGATTCGGCCGAGGTCGGCAAGATCTTTCTCGTCCAAAGCATCAAACATGATGCTGCGCACGGTTTCTGCGTGGTCTGGAGCGACCAGCCGCAGTCGGGTCCAGCCCGCATCGGTAAGGGTAGCGCTTTGGCCTCGGCCGTCACTCGGTGTCGCTTCTCGGCGAATCCAGCCGTAGGACTCTAATTTGGTCACAGCATGTGAGGTGCGAGATTGTGAGGCACGCAGCACGTCTGCGAGCTGATTCATTCTCAAGGAATGGTCCGGGGCTTCGGAGAGCATCGCGAGGATCAAATAATACGCTTGGGGCATTCCGCCATCTCGCTGCATATTTCTCTCGACGCGATCGTTCAACAATCGGGAGATGGCGAGATATTGTCTCCAGACGTGCTGCTGGTCCTGGGTGAGCCACGGGTCCTTTTCCATGACTGGCACCCTATCCCATATTTTGTTGAAAGTTCATATACTTTAGGCCTCTCAGTCTCGGCGAACCGTGTAGCGCAGCCGGACGTCTGCGTCGAATGTGGTGACGTCGCGAAGTTCTAAGCGGTGCCCCTGCGCGAGGGTGTTCACGGAGCCGCCGTCAATAGCATTCTTGCCGGCGCCGAGAGCGAGAGGCGCGATGTAGAAGATGATCTCGTCCATGAGCCCCGCATCGAGCATGGCCGCGGCGAGCCGGGGTCCGCCTTCGAGGAGCACGTGGCGGCGGCCGAATCCGTAAAGCTTGGCCATCAGCAATGGCAGGCTCAGCCGGCCGTCCGATCCGGCACCCACGTCTGCGGTGGTGGCGACCCAAGTGGGCGCTTCATCACCCAAAATCTTTGCGCTTGCGGGTGTTTGTCCTAGTGAGTCCGCGATAACCCGCAGCGGCTGACGCATCGCCAAGCTGCCATCTGGGTGGCGGACGGTGAGCATTGGGTCGTCAGCAAGGACTGTCCCGACACCGACCAACATCGTGTCCACCTCGGAGCGCAGGCGATGGACATCGCCTCGGGACGCGGGCGAGGTGATCCATTTGCTGGTGCCGTCGACTGCGGCGACTCGGCCGTCGACTGTGGTTCCCGCCTTGAAGCTGACGTATGGGCGCTGGGTGGCTAGAACACCGAGCCAGACTCGATTGACATCGCTTGCTTCTTTTTCCTGTACCCCTGTAACGACTTCCACACCCGCTTTTTGCAGCGTGGCGACTCCGCCGACCGCAGCCGGGTTTGGGTCGAGGACTGCGATCACCACTCGCGCCACGCCCGCGTTGATCAGTGCCAGCGAAC
Source organism: Nakamurella antarctica (assembly GCF_003860405.1). Lineage (NCBI taxonomy): Bacteria > Bacillati > Actinomycetota > Actinomycetes > Nakamurellales > Nakamurellaceae > Nakamurella > Nakamurella antarctica. Next base: position 535,684 of record NZ_CP034170.1, read on the forward strand.
AAGGCCCCGTGCGGCCCTGGTGGTTACACGGCTCGAGAGTGACGACGGCAGTCGCTCCGCGGGCGCGTTCGCCTGCCTGATTCAACGCATTCACCTCGGCATGGGCGCCGCCCGCCTGCTGGTGCCACCCTTCGCCAATGACGGCGCCGTGCTGATCGAGCAGTACGCATCCGACAACTGGGTTAGGCAGCACTGTTCCCGCGCCGCGCGCAGCCAATTCCACGGCCCGACTCATAGCAGCGATTTCGGTGGCGGAAGCGGCGGCCGCAGGAGAGGCGGTGCTGATGTTTCCGGTGCGGATCTGTCCAGAGCTCATGTCCCTAGTGTGCAGTAAACGCATCGCGCTGCTGTAGCCAGCCAGACGCTGCCGCCGTACAGGCGTATTCCGAGAGGATGTCTCGGGGAGACGACTGGATCACCTACTCTGCCAGGGCAAAAGTGTGGCCTGAGTACGCTAACAACGTGACTCACCAGGCGCTATGGCGACAAATATCCCGGCTTGCAGCTACCGGCGCTGCCACTGCGAGCGCCATTGCGGCCGCCTCGTGGATCGTTCCCGCTGTTCGCGGGGTGCGTCCAGCCCTGGGTGCCACCTCGAGGGAGGTCAGGGCCGACTTGGCACAGCGCTCCGGCGCCGTCCCTGCCACTGGATCTGCCAACACTCATCCGAGTAACCGCAAACCCAACGGGAAGTTCCGCAACGCGCTGCCGCCTTCGGAGATAGCTGAAGGTGCCAAGCGGGATGCTGTCGGCGACGTGTTGACGAAGCGTTCAGCAGGGCGCCCCGACCGACCGGTGCCGCTGGCCCACGATGATTTCCCTGATGCAGCAGCACCTTTGGCACTCACCTGGCTAGGCCATGCCAGTGCCGTGGTGGAGATCGACGGTTTCTTCGTTTTGGTAGATCCAGTGTGGAGCGATCGCGTTTCGCCGTCGAACACCGTCGGTCCACAGCGACTGCATGCGGCGCCCACGCCCTTGGCGTCGCTCCCGCAGGTCGATGCAATCGTGATCTCGCACGACCACTATGACCATCTTGATAAGGCCACGGTGATCGCATTAGTCGATCAGCATCAGGCTCCATTCATCGTCCCGCTCGGGATTGGGGCGCATCTGCGCCGCTGGGGAGTGCCGTCGGTGGTGATCGTGGAGTTGGATTGGAATCGCGAGCACGTGATTAGTCGCTCCGATGGCGCGGAGCTACGTGTGGTGTGTACGGAGGCTCGGCATTTTTCTGGACGCGGACTGACGCAGGACGACACCCTCTGGGCGTCGTGGGCATTGATCGGCCCCGAACACCGGGTGTTCTTCGGCGGCGACACCGGTCCCACCCCGGGGTTTTCGGCCATCGGCCGCGATTATGGCCCGTTCGATCTGGCCCTGCTCCCGATCGGGGCTTACAACCCGTTGTGGCCCGATATTCACCTCAACCCGGAGGAAGCTGTAGCCACCCACCTGCAAGTGATGGCGAAGGTGTTGCTGCCGATCCATTGGGCGACTTTCAATTTGGCTTTCCACCCGTGGGTCGAGCCAGTGCGAAGGCTCATTGCGGCGGCCGAAGTGCATGAAGTTCCGCTGGTGATCCCGCGACCAGGCCAACGAGTGGTGCTCCCGGGGAATGACGGGGACGGCTTCCCACCGTTAGAGCCTTGGTGGGAAGCCGCAGTCGGTTCCGATTAGAGATTGCGGACTGGGCAGGCGTTACTGTGCTGCGCCAGCCACGACGAGATCGTCTGCGATGCGGGCAGTTTTGAGTGCGTTGCCCCACCACAGCAGGTCTGCCAGCATCGCATCAACGCCAGCCTCTAGGTGCGTTAACTCGGACAGCTGCCCACCGTGCTTCCACACCTTGAAGAAGTCGGCGCCCTGAATGAGGACGGCGGCGTTGATCGGAACCATTTGGAAGGCAACTGCGACGAGGCGCAGTGCTTCGATGGACCTGGCTGCTCCCACTGATCCGTAGCCAACGAATGCTGCTGGCTTTCGGTTCCACTCCTTGTACGAGTAGTCCAAGGCGTTTTTCAGCACGGCCGTCGGTCCGTGGTTGTATTCCGGGGTGAGGAAAATGTAGCCGTCAAATTCGGCAATCTTGCGCTGCCAGTTCTGCGCCATTTCGTTGGTGCTGGTCACGAAGTTGCTGGAGGCGACCTCGTCGAAAAACGGCATCGGGTAGTCACGCAGGTCGACAATCTCAAGATCGATGTCGTCGCGCTGGGCAACGATATCGCTGAGCCATGCCACGGGGGTGTCGGCGAAGCGAGCGGCGCGAGTGCTGCTGACGATCAGGGCAATTTTGAGCATGTAATGACCTCATCTAGGGGGTCGAGAATCGTCGACCATTTCAGGGTGATGAGCGGAGAATACGTCCGCTATGATGTTGAACGTTCAACATGATCGTATACATTCCGGTCACGGAGGGGCCTGCCCGCAACGGAATTTTCTGGCGATATTTTTCACACTGTGGGCAGTGGCTGGACGCGTGTAAGTGGAAAGATTCGGGGTCCGGATCCCGGAAACGCCCTCGCAAAATTACTGCTTGTTGGCCTCGCGCGCCACCGTAATTCCCGGAGAATAGGGGTGAGACGTGGGTGGGCCCCGTGGGACTCGAACCCACAACCCGCGGATTAAAAGTCCGCTGCTCTGCCAATTGAGCTAGAAGCCCCGACTCGTTGCCAAGTCAGTCGATGCGAGTTGAGCTTACCGGTTGCGGGCACCGTGTGTGGACACTCAGGCTTCGGAGCACGAGGTCCTGTGGCGCAGCGCAGTAAGAGCTATGCGCGGAGCTGTTCGGCGGCGTCAGCCAGGATCCTTGTGATCAGCGTCGTTCGTGCGCGCGGGAGGCGCTGATCGGCGGGTTCAAGCAGCTCCTGAAAGTACATCCCGTCCTGAACAGCGACAATTGCTCGGCCGAGAGCTTCGAGTTGCGGCGCCGATACCCGCCGAACTCCGAGGCCGACTCGCAATATCGGGGCGAGGGCGCTTCGGAGGTCGCGTCGATGGGCGGCCAAGGCGAGCGCGACCGGGGGATTGCGCAGTGCGTGCGCGAAGAATTCGAGGTTCAGCAGGTGAGATTGCCTGCTGACGGTCAGGGTGCTGAGCACGCGGTCGACCACCGTGGAAATGGGCGGATCGGTGCCGAGCTCGGCGACAGCATTGCTGACGGCAGAGCCTGCTGCCTGGACCAACTGCTCGGCTCGCTCGACGTACAGAGCGAAAAACAACTCGTCGAGGCTGACAAAATTCGAATAGAAGGCGCCGCGGGTGTATCCCGCGTGCTCGCACACGTCCTCCACAGTTGCCCGGCCAAAACCATGTTCGGCAAATATCGTCGCTGCCGAAGCAATGAGTCGTGCTCGCGTCTCACCCCTGCGTTTGGTGACCCTGGCGGGTGGCGACGGATGCGGCGCGTCGATGGCCATGTAGCCCTCCCCGGTTCTCATCGCAATCAAATACGTTTATGTATTAGATACGATAACGTATTAGATAAAAGCAAGAGAGCCAAACCCAACAGAGGAACGAAATGACCCCCACGACGTCCGGCGGCCGCCACGCCACACCGGAGCAATCCCTTGCACCTCAGGGAGTGTGGGCTGAGTTCAAGGACGCCGTTGCGCTTCGCACCGTCGGGCTGATTCTGGGGGTCCTGTTGTTGCAGTTGGCCTTCGTCCTCTCCTACGTCGGCGCGTTTCACGCTCCGACGCCGCACCGGATTCCCGTAGGTGTAGTCGCTGCGTCGGCATCCTCGGCGGGCCAATCGGCTGCGACGCAGACGGCAGCCGGGCTGAATGCCCTGCCCGCGTATCCGATTGACGCACGAGTGGTGGCTGACGAAGGCTCGGCACGCAGCCTTATTGAGCGGGGCGATCTCTCCGCGGCGTTGGTCATTAACGGCACGAGTACTCAGGACACTCTGCTTGTTGCCTCCGGTGGGGGAGCCTCGGTGGTCTCAGCTGTAACCGAAGTGTTCACCGAGGTGGCGAGCGGTCAGGGTAGAACGTTGGTGGCGCAGGATATTGTCCCGCTCCAAAGCGGGGACGGTCGCGGGCTCACGGGCTTTTACCTGGTGATCGGCTGGATTGTCGGTGGCTACCTGGTGGCCGCGCTGCTCGGCGTGGCGGCGGGTTCGCGGCCCGCCAATCCGAGGCGAGCCTATTTCCGCTTGGCGGCAATCGTGCCCTATTCGATTCTTTCCGGCTTGGGTGGAGCGCTCATTGTGGATCAGGTTCTTGGTGCGTTGACCGGGCATTTCATGGCGCTCTGGTGGATCGGGGCGTTGCTGGTGGCGGCCGCGGCAACGGTGACCATGGCGTTCCAAGTGCTGTTTGGCGTGATCGGAATCGGCCTCACGGTCCTGGTCTTCGTCATACTTGGAAACCCCTCTGCTGGCGGCGCTTATCAGGCGCCGCTCCTACCGGCGTTCTGGCGTTCGCTGAGTAGCGCATTGCCCAACGGCGCTGGGACCGACGCGGTGCGGCGGATCGTTTACCTTGGCAGCAATGGCATTTCGAGCCACCTGTTGGTGATCGCCGCATATGTGGTCATCGGCGCGGTGGTTGCTGCGGGTGCCTCGCACCTTCATCACCGGCGTGGAGCCGCCCCGGCCTCACCGCTTCAAGCGCCCTGAGGAAGGTTCTCAGTATCTCCGCGCCTGCCCGGCCAGCTGCCCGGCCGGGCGGTCTTTGTGTGATCTGAGCAATACCGGTTGCGGATCGTCACAAGTTCGTGCATCATTGCGGACGGCAACTAGTTGCATGATGCATGCATATTACTTTCGCTTTACTTGAGAGGCGGTGTTAACGGTGACCACCACGCAGGACCACCGAACCCTGGTAGACGTCATAGGTGCTTCGCATGCTGGTTTGACGCCTGCAGTCGTGGACTTCCTCGCCGAAATCGACGCCACCGACCAAACCGACCGCGACTACGCCACGGACCTCTGCAGTCAGGTCGTGGATTTGGTCAAGACCATCAACGTCACCAAGGCCAAGGCCCTGAACGCGCAAGACTCGGACCACTCCGACTACGTGCTGCTCGTAACCCTCGTGAAAGAGGGTCCGCGCAGGGCCAGTGATTTGGCTGGGCACGCGTGCGTCGATCCGTCGACAGTGTCGCGTCAAGTCGCCTCATTGGTGAAGGCCGGATGGGTGGAGCGTCAGGCGGACCCGGATGACGGGCGCGCCTCAATTTTGGTGCCGACAGCAGCAGGGGCAGCCCGGGTGGAGAACAACATCCGGCTGCGCGGAATGGTGATGGCGCCCGTCATTTCAGGATGGTCCCACGCCGAACGCGACACTTTTGCCCGACTCCTCAGCGAATTCATCGACGGAGTGACCGGCAATTTCGACATTGTTAAAGAAACCGTGGCCCTGCTCGTTGAGTCAGGTCACACAGCAGGGAGAAACGAATGAAGGCAACAACTCCAGACGTGGCGGCATCGCCGACAGGTCTGACACACAAGCAGATTCTGACGATACTTGGCGGGCTGCTGGCGGGCGTTCTGCTCGCAGCGCTCGATCAGACCATCGTCGCCACGTCCATCCGCACCATTGCTGATGATCTGGGCAATCTCTCGGGCCAGGCCTGGGCAACCACCGCCTACCTCATCACCTCCACCATCACGACCCCGCTGTACGGCAAGTTGTCGGACATCTACGGTCGGCGCCCGTTGTTCCTGGCCGCCATCAGCATCTTCGTGCTGGGTTCAATCGCGAGTGGTTTCGCCACTTCCATGGATCAACTCGCAGTCTTCCGTGGGGTCCAAGGTGTGGGCGCCGGCGGGCTGATGTCGCTCGCCTTGGCGATCCTCGCCGACATTGTTTCCCCACGCGAGCGAGCCCGCTACCAGGGCTACTTCCTGGCGGTCTTCGGCACGTCTTCGGTACTGGGCCCGATTGTCGGTGGCTTCTTCGCTGGCGCCAACTCCATCTTCGGTATCACCGGATGGCGCTGGGTCTTCCTCATCAACGTCCCGATCGGGATCATCGCGCTCGTGGTCGTGATGAAGGTCCTGCACATTCCGCATACCCGTCGCAATCACCGCATCGACTGGTACGGCGCCGCAGCACTGGTGATCGGAATGGTGCCACTTCTGCTGGTTGCCGAAGAAGGTAACAAGTGGGGCTGGACCTCGGTCGCCACGCTGTCGATGATCGCCCTCGGAATCGCCGGAATCGCCGCATTCGTCGTCATCGAAATGAAGATGGGCGATGACGCGCTGATCCCTACGCGTTTGTTTAAGAACGGCAGCTTCAGCCTTGCCCTGGTGATCAACCTGGCAATTGGCCTCGCGATGTTCGGCGCGCTGGCGTGTCTGCCGCTGTACCTACAGCTAGTAAAGGGCGCGACGCCGACTGAGTCGGGTCTGTGGCTCCTCCCGTTGATGCTCGGACTGATGGGCGGCTCCCTCGGTTCTGGTATCGCCACCTCCAAGACCGGCCGGTACAAGATCTTCCCGCTGGCCGGAACAGCAATCTTGGTCGGCGCCTTCGCGCTCATCTTGACGCTGACCCCGACCACCCCGTTCCCGATGCTCGCGCTGATGTTCTTCCTCGTCGGTCTCGGCCTTGGCCTGAACATGCAGACCATGGTGATGGCCGTGCAGAACGTCGTTCCTGCAAGGGATATCGGGGTTGCCACCTCGTCGGCCACATTCTTCCGTGGCACTGGCGGAACCATCGGTACCGCTGTATTCCTATCGCTGTTGTTCAACGGTTTGCCGGAAAACGTGGCCACCAAGGTGGCTGCTGCGTCGAAGACCCCTGAGTTCCAGGCCGCGCTGGCAGCCTCGGGTGAAACGCCGGCCGAGTATGGGGCAAAGCTCGCGAACTTGGGTAACGATTCCCAGTTCCTGAACACCCTGGATCCCACCCTCGCCCAGCCGATCAAGGACGGGTTTGTGCAGTCCACCCACATCGTTTACATCCTTGCCGGATGCGTGGCTGTGCTGGCCTTCCTGCTTGTACTGAAGATGAAAGAAGTTCCGCTGCGCACCAAGTCCGCGCTGCAGGAACGGCAAGAAGAGGAAGCAGCCTCCGCTGCAGAAGCTGCCGCTGGCGCTGTGGCGCTCGGTGGCGAGCTGGCCATGGACAACTCAGACGCCGTTGCCGAATCCGACAGGGTGCGCGCTGGCTCTGTAGGTGTCATGACAAAGTTGGATAAGAACGAGCTTTAGCGTTCCCACGCCCAAGCTGCCCCTGTGCCGAGGTCTGGTGCGGGGGCAGCTTTGATTTCACAGTGAATTAGACGGTCCTCACCTGCACCGATGGTACTGATTTGAGAACTGGTGCCCCCCTGCCATATAGTTGCAAAGCTGCCAACGAAGTGCGTGTTGGGGGCGGATTTAAAGATGCAGATCGCCCAGCCCCCATCGTCTAGTGGCCTAGGACGTCGCCCTTTCACGGCGGTAACACGGGTTCGAATCCCGTTGGGGGTACGCAGTAAAGTAGTGCAGCGGATCGGTAGTACAGCAGTGTTTGGTAGTTCAGCAGTGTTTGGTAGTACAGCAAGGCCCTGTAGCGCAGTTGGTTAGCGCGCCGCCCTGTCACGGCGGAGGTCGCGGGTTCGAGTCCCGTCAGGGTCGCCAAACAGGGGCCGGGTTCAGGTAACTGAACCCGGCCTCTTGTTTGAGGCCAGGTAGCTCAGTCGGTACGAGCGTCCGCCTGAAAAGTGGAAGGTCGCCGGTTCGATCCCGGCCCTGGCCACACATTCCCCCGAACGGCTCCGGCCGCGCGGGGGTTTTGTGTATCCGGACTGCTTGCGAATCTGCCCCCAAGGCCGTCAAACAAGTCGGTCACTGGAACCTGGAGCACCTGAGACAGGGCAGCGACCTCCCTTGCTTTCCACGGAGCTTCGCCTGAGAGCTTCCTATAGAACTGCGCGACGCTCACCCCAATCTCGCGTGCGACGCTTTCGCGCTTGCCGCCGCGGCCCGCGATGAGCGCATTTACAGCTGCCGATATCAGGGCGTCGGTTTCGTCAAAATCGATCTCGTATGCGCTGGTCATCGCTCGATTATGAGGGTCAAATACTCATTTAGCCAGTTTGACGCGCGTTTGTGTTTGTTTTTTCGTGAAAACAAGAACATCATGACTTTCATGAGAAGAAACAGAACGGCGAAGTACTTACTCGCTGACCTCCTTCTGGAGCGCGAAGGCGGCCTTCTGCGATTTGTCGCAGCGCGTCGAGTCCGGATACGGCCCGTCAGCTGGAGCGCGATCGCTACAGAAATTGAGAGCAAGTCGGGCGGCCGAATCAAGTTCACGGGCCAGTCCCTGCAATCGTGGTTCACCGATGCCGACCTGCAAGGCGGGATTGAAGCGACGAACGAACCGGCTTTGTTACAGCCCGGTGGAGAATTGGCCGCCGCCGCCGAATCTGCGCGGGTCGCGTCATGACAACTCTGGAAACGGCAGGACCCCGCGCGCTGTCTACTTGGAGGCAGGAAGCTCGCGGGGTCCTTGTCGGATATCAGCACGAAGCTGATTCGGCTACTACACCGTCCCACGGAACAAGCCTGTGGGGCATCGTCCCGTCGGGTGACACGCTCATGGACCTTTTGGAGCGGGTGCGTTCGCACCATCGTGGTTGGGATAGCGCCGCTGGCGTCGAGGTACTTGCTTTAGTGCGTTCTCGTGTCCGTCGTGCCGAAACCCAGTGGATACACACGGCAGGCGATTTGGGTGAGGCTTCGGTTTCCGAGGTCTGGGAGGAGCTAGACCGCTGGGTGCGGTCCGGTGCGGATACTGACCCCGGCCCGATTCTGACCGCTCAGGCTAGGAAGAAAACAGCTGCGCACGCGGCTGCGGCGCAGACAGGCATGGGGTCGTCTCGAACCAAGGGGCTGGTGGCTCTCGCGAAGGAACGGGCGATCATGCTCACCGAACTTTCTGCCGCTGACCAACTCTGCGAGCGTGACCTGACACCTACTGAGCACCTGGGTTGTCCCCTTTGGATGCAGACAGTGACCTTGATGCTGACAAAAGCGGGTTGGAATTGGCCAATTTTGCCCGATGATGCGCTCATCGCCGCAGTGGAGCAGGCCGTTTACGGCCACCGACGCGCTCGGTCATCCCTTGTTCGTCACGGGACTGGGTTGCCAGCGGGTGTGTGGTCGGCGCTGGAACTTCTGGTGGATGGATCCGCGCCGTCGTGCCGAATCCAGACAGCTTGGGTGCCGCCAATTCAGACTTTCGCGATTGCCGGGGTGGACGCGGTGAGTTCGTGCCGCGAGGTTCGGCGTTTGGTCGCTGCCGCTGTGGCTGGTGCGCCCTCGCGAACGGGCAAGGACTGGCGCAAACCAGTCGTGGGCAGTGTTTCTTCTTCGACTGATCAGGGGGTCGCATCATGACCATTCAATCCATGTCCAGCACGCCGGGCGATCCGATCCTGCGGGTCGCCGCGCAACTGGAATACCCGGACGGCACTACTCGAACGATCACCGCCAGTAGCGAGCGGCAGGCCGCTTTGGCCGAGAAAGTTGAGGGCAGTGCGTTCACATTGGCTGAGGCCGCACAATTGACCGGCCGTATTCAGCAGGGAATGGACCACGTACAGGCCCTCGTGGTCGAGGGCTTCACGGGTCGCATCTGGATCGCCCTCGGGTTGGGAACGTGGGATGCATGGGCCGACAAGTTCTTCGGGAACCGCCCCATGCTGGCGTTCTCCCGCGAGGAACGCCCCGCCCTGGTGTCCACCTTGAGCCAGGCCGGACTATCGACCCGCGCAATCGGAGCCGCGATTGGCACGGACCAGAGAACTGTGCGTAGAGACCTCGATTCAACTGCGGCAAATGCCGCAGTTGACACCACTGGTCACGGCGTTGAGGCACGTGACAAGATCGCAGGCACTAACGGGAAGGACTACAACCGGCCCACACCGAAACCTAAACCAGAATTCCCGCAGTGCCAGGTGTGTGGGGAGTTAAACGAACGTTGCCACGGCGGTTCCACCTGCACCCAGTGGCAGGACTACTTGGATAACAAGCGGAAGACTGTTCCCCCTGGCCCTCCGATGCCGCCGTTACCGCGCAATGCGCCGCATGTCCCGAATGTGCTGGGACACAACACGATCTATTCCAACGGCAAGGGACTGAGTAGCACTGCTGATTTCGAGGAAGACGTGCTGGAGCCCGATGAGGAATCTGAACCGCTCGCGGATGCGGTCTCGTGCTCATCGTTGTCGGCTCAAGAAGCTGATGACGCCGAGATTATCGCTGAGGGCCGTTCACGCTTTCAAACCACACTGAAGCGCTTACAAGCGGTCCTCACCGACGGACTCGGCGTGACGCTCCAGTTATCCAGGGACATTCAGGTCCTCGCTGATGAAGCGACGGTATCGGGCATGTTTCCCCTCGACGCTGACCTGATGCAAGGGCTCCAGGATCGACGCGAAGAGCTGGCCCTTTTTAACGCTGAACTGCCAGTGGCCCTATGCCGCTTGGACGCAGCACAGCTTCAAGGCCAGGGGGGCAACGGATGACCGGCAGTGACTTTCCCACGACCTGGAGATTCGCACCATGATCTGCTCCACTAACGCCATCGAATCGCTCAACGCACGGTACCGGCGCGCAGTCCGAGCAAGGGGTCATTTCCCGACCGAGCAAGCCGCCTTAAAGTGCCTATACCTCGTCACCCGTAGTCTCGATCCCACCGGACGCGGCCGCACCCGATGGACCATCAGGTGGAAACCCGCGTTCAACGCATTCGCGATCACCTTCGCCGACCGCTGGCCAGCACCAGAAACCTACTCACCAAAAATGCTGGAAACACCGTTAACGAGACAGTCCCACCGATATGGTTCATGAAGCTAATGTGCAGCAGTTGGTACTAAGAATTAGGCTGCTTACTTTTGGCCGCTCGATTCAGTGCGACCGCTTCGTCGAGCGTTCGGTATGGTCCCTCCCAGATGAAGGCTGTAGCCGGGATCTTCACGCCTGTTGACACTTCCGTCCACTCATATCCTGGGGGGCTGTTTTCGTCGCCGTAGCGAGAATGGATTAGGTACCCGGTCTTTGCGTCGATGACATAGATGGGGCCGGGCCGACGGTCGTGAGAGCTTCGTGGCAAGGTGTACTCCCAAGCAGCTCGGCCGTTGACATCCGTTGCACGGATGGGACCGAGAGGCTGTAGAGGTCCTCCTTGTCCGATGTGGTCGGGGCGTGGGGGCAGCCCAAAGTAGCTTGGTCTACTGGATTGTGGTTTACAAACGCTGCGAATGGCAGTGAGTTCCTTTTCGTCTATGAAGGCAAAATCTGTTTTCTCGTGGTGAAACTGCCACCGGAACTGACCGTCAGAAACATCCATTGGTCGTCCATCTAGATGTTCGTGACGAAACTTCTCCCCCTGACGCCACATGTTGGAGCGGTCTTCTATAAGTTTGCTCGCCGGTTGGTCTGCCGCGTTCTCCGAATCAGCATTCGGTCCGTAGATCAATGAGTTGGGATCTGGATAGAGGTAGCGGACAGTGACGCTTCCGAAGAAGGTCTGATGAGATTCCTCGATCTTGGGAGCGAGCAGTAGGTCGAGCTCTCGGACCGTCAATGTTTGTGATGTTGTCAATTTCACTCCGGTAGTTGCGACAGGATCCACAGGCGGTGCGAATTAAGATACAGGCCTGGAATTCATAGGTGGTTGACCGAACGCGTCATGACTTCAGGCTGGCTAGATCAAGTTCTTGCATCAAGTCCACTGATTCGTTGCTCTGCCGTTGGTATACGCCGTCACAATCGAGTTGGCTAGTGGAGGTCGACCAGGAAGATACACCACTTCGGCTATAATCCCTCCGACCTCTAATTGGCGCTTTCGATTAGGTGAGTTGGCGGGCAGATCTTCTCCGTACTTAACTACGTCTGCAATACAGAGAAGCGCAACTCTGCGTTCGTGGGTAATCGATCCCGACTAGACGACCTTGAATTCATGTGCTGATTGTGGTCATGATCAGGCTCTGAATTCCTCTGTTGAGGAGTCTCCAGACCCACCGGGGATCCAAATCGGGAAGTTGCAGCGAGCTAGGACTACGGTGGTGACATTTTCGGAGAGCAGGTGCTTGTCCAGGGGCGATAGAATGCTTCCAACCACGCTTTTCGTGTAGCCCACTGGTGTTCGGCAAGCTGCGGGCCTCCACGTCCTCCGGATTAGTGGTGGTGGGCCTTTGCCTTACCTACCAATTGTTTTGGTTTGGAACGCGGAGGCGTTCATTGGCCAAAGGCGCGTGAGCGCTCACCCAGCGCGGTGTCGATTTGGAGGGTAGGCCGTAGGCGGGAAAGTCGGCCCGGATGGGTGGGTGCGGAAGCGGCGACGCCGATAGCCTGGAGTGGGCCAAACCAAATAATTGACTGGGTTGCTGTGTGCCGCAGGCACTTCGGATGAAACTAGATTTGGCAGTGCTGCCGGCCTTTTCGGCAGTGTGGTGATGGAGCCGCTTTACCGGTTGTTGGCTGTCGGTGCGTCGAGATGGCGGTAGATGGTGGGTCGGGTGACGCCGAACTCGACGGCGATCTGAGCGACGGTGTATTTGTCGCGGCCGGTCTCATCGGCTTCTTCGTACATCTGGCGCGGCAGCCGCACCGGCGAGAGCGTGCAACGGGATGATTTGGTTTCCATCATTGACACCAACACCGTCCAACTGCTCCAAGAACATTCGTCGGGCTGGCTCAGCACCTACGAGAGCCAAGGCCCAGCCACGTCAGCCCCTACAGCCACCAGACGCTAAATGGTCAGCAGCAATTGATACTGCGGCCGATCGGTTTGGGGTTTACTTCGTTGCCGGAGATATTGCTCGATTGCGACCGCGGGCAGCCGTCGCGGTATTTGGAGACCCTAGAAACATGATGCGTATGCTCCTGCCCACATCGAAGGTGATCCTGCGCAGCTGCGTCAGAACCTAAGGCAGGCAGGGCAGATGGGAGATGCGTGACGGTGTCTCGCGGACTGGTCGGACTTGAATACAGCTGCATGTTGGGTGGCCTTCGGAAGTGACATCTCGACGATCGCCTCGGCTAATCCGGGTCGCAGCGATGGGGCAGCGATGGGGCAGCGATTGGGTATTGGACATCGGATATGCCTTAGAGGGCAAGATGTCATCACGGGTAGTGCTCCGCCAGGTAAGTCCCACTCGATTGATGCCGAACTTTCGCCTGGAATACCGCAACGCTGATGAAGTAGCGGCCATTGACTTGATATGGACCACGGTGTGACCGACGACAGACACTTGCTAGCCGAGTTGCAGGCGGGCAGAACCTTGGCATTTCATGAGCTTTACGACCGCCACTCATCGCGAGTGTTTACGCACTGCTACAGGCGAACGTTGTCCCGTTCGGATGCCGAAGATCTAACAGCCGAAGTCTTTGCGGTGGCGTGGCGTAGGCGAGAAGATTTGAGGATATACAACGGATCTGGGCTCTTGCCCTGGCTCCTGGTGACGGCCAACAACGCGCTCCGGCACCAGAACCGGTCGGCCGCGAGAGCCCGCAGGTTATGGGCGAAGTTGCCGCCGCCTATGCACGTCGGGGACATTGCAGACGAAGTCGCTGCCCTCGCAGGCGACAGTCACGACTTAAAGGTTCTACATGAAATTCTGGCGCATCTCCGCAGAGCTGACCGTGAGGTAATCCAACTTTGCGTATTGGAAGGTCTGCCTCCGACTGTGGTGGCGGAGGCTACTGGTCAACTTCCCGCAACTGTTCGCTCGAGGCTAGCCCGAGCTTTAGCACGAACCCGCAAAGCATATGAACGCGTGGAGTCTGAACCTCCACGTGCCCTCCAGATACAGGCAAGGAACTAAACCAATGGACCCTCGATTTGATCGTTTCGCGCACGGGTTGGCTCAGTACCAAGTTAGCGAGAAAGCCTCCGCCCAACATCGTAATATGCTCACCCAGCTCACCACAGTAGGTGTGCATGCTCGAAGGGAGCAGCCTAAGACGCGTCGTCGAAGTCTCACCTTCGTGTTAGCTAGCGTTAGCGTCATTGCTGCGGGAACGGGGACAGCAGCAGCGTTGGGTGTATTCACGTCTGCGCCCCCTACTGATAGAAACACCGGAAGCTGTTTCGCTACCGCGGACCTGACCGACCCGGGTAATCACACCAATTTCGCTTTAGGCCTCGAACCCGGCACCGACCCTTCGACCGCGGATGCCGCGCTGCATGCAATCGAGGTTTGCAGCGGAGGCTGGCAACAAGGGCGATTCAGTTCAATCGAACCGAAGGTGATTGATCCGCGTCCGTCGCCTTGGGACTACCCCGTGCCTGACCTGGTTGCTTGTGTTTTGCGCGACGGGACCGTAGGGGTGTTTCCGGGGAAGGCTGATGTCTGCCTGAAGCTAGAACTTGCGAACGCTTTAGTGTGATGTAAATCACACTTGGAAACTTTGAGATCGTTGGCTTCGTGATACCCGAAGGTGGCTATTTGGAAAGATATTTCGGTATTCTCCGACTCCCGCTAGGGTGGTGTGACGCACAACCAATACTCGTGTTTTGGTCCGGGGTGGTGGGGTTTCAACGTCGGGCGAACGAGTGCCGGATCCTTCTACGTAAGGGTTGAAGAGACGAACCTCAGCGCCACATTAAGGCCACTGGCGCCAACATCGTCTGGTAGAGCTCTGTGAGGAACCTTTGTCTGTGCTTGCATTCGAAAATGTCACGTTTGGTTATCGGCGCCGTAGTCCTGTGCTGGCTGGTGTCTCTGTAGATCTTGGTCCGGGGGTCACAGTGTTGCTTGGGCCGAACGGTGCGGGCAAGTCAACTTTGCTGTCGTTGGGATCGGGCGCGGTCTGCCCTCGAAGCGGCAAAATTAAGGTCGGGACCTTGGATTCCACTGTAAGAGGCGACCGCGCCCGGTTCCGCGCGAAGGTTGGTTGGGTGCCTCAGCAGTTGGACGTAATTCCATCCTTCACGGTGCGGGAGCAGACTGCATTGGCGGCGTGGCTCAAGGGGGCTACCCGCTCCGAGAGTTGGGTAGAGGCGGAGGCGGCAATTGCCAAAGTGGGCCTGACTGCCAAGTTGAATCGGAAGGCGTCGAGTCTTTCCGGGGGACAGCTGAGGCGGATGGGTATCGCAGAGGGGCTGGCACACAGAGCCGAAGTTCTGCTGCTGGACGAACCAACAGCTGGGCTGGATGCGGCACAACGATCCGTATTTCGTGAGCTCATCTTGAACCTGCGGGAGTCCTCCACGATCGTGATTGCCACCCATCAGACGGAGGATCTCGCTGTCCTGGCTGATCGAGTGATCGTCATGGAAAACGGCAGGTTTGTCTTCGATGACATTTCCACTAAGTTCCTTAGCCTTGCGGGGGCCGATGCGGGCAACGCCAATGCTGCAGAGTTGGCGTACCGGACGCTCACAGAGGCTGAGGAATGAGTCCTAGGTTCTCCGGGTGGTTTCTAGTCATTAGACGCAACTGCATCAAGGTCGGAGCGGGAATTGCTCTGCTGTTTGCGGTCCTGGCTGTTCTGGTGATTGTGGACCCCGGTACCTACAACGTCTATGCGACTGCTGGCACCGGAGCCGCATCGTTCACGATCAACATACTAGGCCCCATCGCTGCGGCATGCGGGGCGTACGAGGCTCACCGTCTACAATGTGCGCGCCTGCTTCTGACGGTCCGCGTACGGTCGAGGGCAGTCGTGGTGCTGTGGCAGTTAGGTCCGATCGTGGTTGGCATGTTCCTCGTCTTTTTGATCTGCACACAACTTGTAGGTGTGTTGTCGGATTTAGGGTTCTATATACCGGATGTGGCCGTGGCATTGTCGGCTCTCGCTGGGTTGGTCATCTACACCGGGATAGGTGCAATCCTGGGCGCCGTGCTAGTTCCGGCCATCGCGGTTCCGGCGGCCTTGGTGGGTGTCTATCTATGGCTGGCGTTCAGCCCGACGTCCGAACTGCTGTGGTTGCGTCACCTGACCGGCGTGTCGTTCGACTGCTGTGTGAATGAATTCGAACTAGACGGAGCCGTCCTAGCGGCCACCGTGCTCCTAGCGGCTGCCACAGTCTTTGCTGCCTGCACTGTTGTGGGTGGACGGTTCGCCCCTAAAGGTCTGGTGTCTGCTGTAGTAGCCGTAATCGCTGCGCTGCTCGTGGCAGTCCAATTGGTGGACCATCTGGGTCCCGCTCCTGTTGCTCCGAGGTCAACGGCGATGGTGTGCGCGGGGGAGCATCCTCGGGTATGTCTGTGGCCAGAGCATGCAGCTGAGATCGACGCCACAGTGCTTATGGCAACGGCCATCTCGTATGAGTTTAAGGAGGCTGGCATACAACTTCCCGCCACCGCGAGCGAGGCGATAGCGGATCCGGAAACTACGTGGCCGTTCGCGGTCCATCCCCTGGACATGAGCGAGAGTGCGCTACGGCGGCGGCTCGTGATGGGGCTGATCCCGGCCGATACCTGCGCGGGCGTGAGAGGACTGACAACGCCAGACATCACGCTCATGGCGTGGGTCATGTTGAAGGCGGGCATGAGCCGGGAGGACCTCGATTCCAACCCGATGGTGGATCAGCTGGTTGCCGATCAGCTCAAGATCATCGACGCCATGTCACCTACTGAACGCGGCGACTGGTGGCGCACGGCCCGGAGTGCACCACAGACCTGCGTCCAATGAGTACCTGGTTTCGCGCCCGGCAGATCGTGTGGGCAACTGTTCTGTGCGTTCTTACCCCGGTGCTAATAATGCTGACCGCTGGTGCCGATCTACCGCTTCCATTCAAACCACCACTGGCCATTCCAGTCAGAGTCGCGCCGCAGGTAGCCATCATGGTCGCCTTCGGGTGCGGTCTGATCATCGCCAGCCGTCGACGTGCTGAAGCGGTCGCGAGTCGTCCCGTTCATATGTTGGAGCTGATGACAGTTGTCGGTCTGGCCGGCCTTACGGCGGCCACTTGTGCCGCGCTCGAGGCCTTCGCACTGTCTCCGTTCGGATACGCCGCTGCCCGAGATGCAATCGGGTTTACGGGTCTGCTCCTCATCGGCGCCAGGTTCAATTCTCGACTAGCGACGGTTGTGCCGGCCTCTGTCGCTGTATTCATGGTACTTTTCGCGCGATCCCTCGATAGCGAACCTGAACGGTGGGCTTGGTCGGTTGCTGATGCCCAAAACTGCATCTCCTGGTGGTGGGCAACTGGATTCTTCGTAGTGGGCATCGCCACGCACGCCCTATCCTCTACGAGACTGCTGAATTAGTGGCTTTTCAGGGTCGCCTTCGGGCTGTGGCAGGGAGCTGGCGTGTCGGTTGGGACGCAGAGATATTTTGCTGCGTATGACAGACGACCAGCCGGTCGTCGGCGTTACCCGCGCTGGTGACCGCCTCAACGTCGAGGATGCTCTGACCCAACGGTCTCGTAACGCATGGGCGGCTAGGCACTTTACCCTCCAAGGTTCCGCCCTGGGGGTGGACGGTTATAGGCGGGTGGGTTCTAAGAACGAAATTATGACCGCACTTAGAAAGGCGTAGTACCTCATATCAATGTGCCCGCGAAAAAAATGCGGATGACCGCTGTCAGTTCGTCGATGATCATTGTCCGGTCAGGGATCCGCAATCGGGCATCTCCGGCAACTGGTGCGCGCGCGGCGAGGTCGATCCCGGGAGACTACCGCCTGATAGACCCGGCGGACTTAAAGTTCTCGTATGACGGAACGAGGTGGGCGGTGGGCGTCGCTTTTGATCACCGGCACGGTTGGCGTGGGCAAGACGACCGTCGCGGAGGCGGTCGGCGATTTGCTGGCCGTTCGGAATGTGCCGCATGCAATGGTGGATCTTGATCAGCTGAGCCGGTACTGGCCGCCGCCGGACGGTGACAGGTTCAACTACGCGACGTTGTTACGCAATCTTGAATCAGTGGCGGCGAATTATCGAGCCGCGGGGGCGTTGTGTCTGGTCTTGGCCGGCGTGATCGAGCAGCGATCTGAACTTCAGGACTACGAGCGAGCTCTGGGCTGCCCTATCAGCATTGTTCGGCTCCGGGCCGATCCCCTTGTCCTGGCCGACCGCCTTCGCGACCGACACCGCAACGACGCTGATGGACTGGCGTGGCACCTTGCCAGGGCGCCAGAGCTGACCGCAGTCCTGGATCTGGCTGACGTCATGGACGCCGAGGTGGACACGACCGGACGGCTGATCCCCGAAGTCGCGGCCGACGTCCTGGCATCAGTCGGTTGGTAGTAAGACCCCACGGCCGCCGATGCACGACGACGTGAAAAGAATTTCGCCGAACGTTTGAATTGTCTTTGAATGGGACGAAGACAACTTCGTAAAGGAAGATCTTTGCGCCTGGCCGCCCGGTCGCCCGGTCGCCTGGACCCGGGGTCCGCATCACCGCGCACCTGTTCGTAACATGGACCTATCAGGTCGGCGAACTCATTGAGCAGCACCCAGAGGCACAATCTCATGGTCCGCCGGCCAGCAGGACCGGCGCACACGGGAGGCCGGCCAGCGCCGCAGCCTCCGGCTGTTCCGCTTTGTCCCCGTCGACGTTCCCTTAGGGTTTGGGTCATCCTGCTGATCTGATCTGTTCTAGTCTTGCGCGGATGACGCGGCATCAAAGGACCGGCCATGAAGGTGCTGCTGTTCCAAACGTCCAGCAATGATTGACCACGACAAGGACTTCAGCATTGTCCGCGTCGAATCAGTGCTGTCGCCGTTCCGGATGACGATGGGTAACCGGGCACTGAAGTTGCAGCCAATTGGTCATTGAAGGGCTAGCGGTATTCCTGCCATACCGAGCAACTGGATTCATCGTTCCACGCAACCGGTGTGACAGTGCCCTGGCGCCAGTCTTCCTTGAGGATGGCGTAGCCGACGGCATCGTAGATTTTGGAACCATCTTGTGCTGGCCATGACGCTCGGTAGTGGGCCTCTTTGACGCACCGACAGCGCAGCAGTGTGCGACGCATTGCCACATTGTCCGAACGTGCGGCGAGGATTTGGCGATTAATGTTTTCAGCGCGGGCGAGGTGAATGCCACTATGCGCCGGGATGAGAATGGTGTCTGCCATTTCGCGGTGACCGGCTTAGACAAATTCACTGACACGGAAATTTTCGACGTGCTGCCCAGCATCTTTGAAACAATGCAACATCGCTTGAGAATTTTCGGTGGCAGCCGGGAACCCGAATCAGAGGCCGATCCGGCGACGGAATACACCGACCTGCCGACCGGCTGGATTCCCATTATGGAAGATTTAGTGGAAACTCTCTGTTTATTTTCACCGGAAATTCCTGTCCCAGCTGTGAAAGAGAAATCTGGCGAACTTCGCGTCACACGACCCGTTTTCGAGCCTGACCCCCGCGAACCGGACGAACAAATTTTTGATGCGATCGTGGAAATGGCCGGACTTGCAGCCAACCGAACCTGCCAGATCTGCGGCCTGCCGGGCAAAATGACCAGAGTAAGCGGGGGGATTGTGTGGAAAGTGGCCTGCCCTGCTCACGAAGGAAACGAATCAGGTCGCGGGTATCCGAGTCAAAGTGACGTGGTCTAGGTGAGTAACTTCCAGAAAACCCCTAACGCGGAGAGACGCCGCCTGCAGGGTCACTTCTTAGCAGGGAAGCGCACCGCTGTCTGACGACTGAAAGCACAGCCGGGGATCCGTCGACTTCACTGGCAGCTGCCTGCAGATTCGAAATCGTCTCCGAAACGAGGCCCATGGAGACCTGCGTATTCAAATTTCCCCACGATGACACCTCTACAGCAATATCAGCTGCAGTCACGGAGTTGATATTCTGCACGCCATTTACAAATTGGCCCATTCGTGCGGACGCACTCAGTGAGACACCCCGCTCAGAAATGTTGCCCAGCGCCACCGTAGATAGGAGGTCGTACCCGGGCGCCAATTTGATCAAACCGTCTGGATAGTGCAGCAACGAAAGGTTTTTCGCATGTGCATCGGAATTACCGAGCACGATATTGCAGACGACCCGCCGAGCCAAATCAATCGCGTCGTCAACAGACGAATATTTCTGCAAGATTGCTGCCACTTGCCTCAGCGACGGGCCCTGCTGAAACTCATATTTTGCCATCGGAGGAGCCCCGGTCGCCTGGCAAAAATCCTCCTGATGGATCCGACCTATAACCCCGTCGGTATGAGTGCGGTCGTACCGGGCCACAGCGAGCGTCAAACGGTCACCAAGACGAAGCAGGTGGCGCTCAACAACCGAGATACCGGCGCCTGCTGCAACGGCTAAGCAGCTGAATTCGTTCGCGGCGTATTCGACATGCCTATCCGGCTTCAAAATCCACGTTGATGCAGCCCCGCCAACCGGGATAGATCACCCGGTTTGATCACGATGGACCATGAGCTTCGGCTGAAAGCCAGCCAGTGTCGAGCGATAAGCGCCGTGAGAGAAATCAAACGCGGCCGAATCAGTGCCATCAAGAAGGGCGGCCAGTTCCGCATCAGAAACCGGCAGGTATGCGGGCTCACCATCATCTAGTGCTTCACCTGCCGGGGCCACTCGGATTGCGCCCGCCAAGTCAGCCCCGAAGTGCCCCACAAGTGCAAAAGTGTCCTCGGCGTGAACCCGCGCACCTAAAGCCATTGAAGCTTTAGTCGGACCGTCTGGAAGGAGATTTTCTAAGAAATCCAGAGCAACCTGATTTCTGCCAGATACATCTACCCCGACGGGTAGAGAGGCGGAAAGAATACGACTTCTATCCGGCCACCGGTCAGCGCCGTCCCGCCACGTCAACATAATGTTGTAGCGTCCTGACCTGTATAAATCCGCAATCCTGGTCCCGTACAGCCACAGTCCAAGAATGTTACTCATCGCAAACGAAGCTACAGTCCATAGAGACAATTCCATCTCGGTGTAGTCAGCGCTGCGTGGCGACGGAGGAGTATCTGGTGCCTGAAATTATGACCGACGCCCTTCGAGATGCCATGGCTCAGCTGAGCTTGGATCAGGAGCGCGTAACCGCGATCCTGGTCGAGGTGGCGAATCAAGCCAGAGCAGCGAAAGACCATCCGGCGGCAAGCGATGCACTGGCTCGCATGGGCGCCACGCTCGGTGTTGAGCTGGACATCCCGAGCAATGGCAAAATGGATCACGATCGAGCAGTCCAAATTGTGCAGGTTCACACCGGCTTCCCGCTATCTGAAGTAGCGATGAGAAATGAGCTCACCGTCAGCGATCTGCTTCAGATGTGCGCCGCACAGCAGCTTCTCTCATACCGGGTGGACGACACCTTTCGGATGCCCCGATTCCAGTTCGACGACTACGGTGTGCTCCTTCCGGGGATCCGGGAGCTGATCAAGACTCTGCCGGACACGATCAATCCGATGGCATTGTCCAACTTCCTCATCGAGCCCCGTCCGGAATTGGGGTATCTCACTCCGCGTCAGTGGCTGCTGAATGGATCCGACACCGAAATTTTGGTACGCATCGTCGGTGTGCTTCTGTGAGTGACTAGCTAGATCAGCCCGCCCCGGTTTCGGTCAAGTTCCCGTTGAGAGGTTGAGTGTTGATCATCGGCCCCATCGGGGTCTCAGCATCACTGAGTTCGCTGCCAAAACTTTGCGCCCGCCACTACCAGACCCCATGGAACTGGTGGATCGTGACTGGGCTGTCGGGGTTCACCCGGTGTCAGGGTGGGGTGGGGCTGGCCGCAAAATACTCCAGGTTGGGGGGCACTTTGGGTGACACTGGTCCTGAACTGCGGCAACAAACCCGAGGGGTGTTTGCAAAGTGTCACGTTCTCTGTAGACTTTCATGACATGAGCACCTTGACTGGAACCCGCCGAAGCTGGCTGGATAGCTTTCCAGCCGGTTCGTTTGTGCACGTCCAAGATGTTCCAGGCTCATCGGATGCTGCTCGTGCCGCCCTGTCCCGGGCGGCCAAGCGCGGATCAATCGTTCAGATACGACGAGGCTTGTACTACCGAGGTGAAATGACCCGCTACGGGATGACTCATCCAACCGAAGTGGAAATTGTTCACGAGGTCGTCGGGACTACCGGTGTCGGGCCAGCCGGGTACGCCGCCGCCCGAGCCCTGGGTGTCACCACTCAGGTTCCCGCAAAGCTGGAGTACTCGGCGGTGGGACCGCTTCCGGAAAACCTACCTGGCGTCATCTTGTACAGCCGTTCCAATCGGGCCAGGCTTAGGCTCAACGAGCCAGAGATCGCGCTGCTTGAAGTCCTTCGGTCCTGGAAGACCCTCGTCGAGGGTGGCTGGAAAGCACTGGTGGATGCAGTTCGCCGGTTGACCAGCCGAGGAAAGCTTCGGATCGACAAGGTGCAAAGTGCCGTCCGAAGTGAGCACAATTCTGCGATCAGAGAAGCCTTCACGAGGCTGATCGAGTCGCTTCAGACTGGTACTCCTGCCGCGAGCGTTGGATGATCCGACGACCTTCGCTGGTCCGGAGCGGCAAGCCGCTCGGGGAACTCGTCGCCGCAGCAGCCCGACATCTGTCAATCCCGGCGGCCTACGTCGAGAAGGACTTCTGGGCGATGGAGGTACTGCGGTCGGTGTCGACTCCCAGAACGGTGACGCTGAACGATAAAGTGACCCCGGTCCAGATCATCTTTAAGGGCGGAACAAGCCTGAGCCGGGCCTTCAAGATCACCGAACGCTTCTCGGAAGACATCGACATAATCGCGGTGTTCGACCCGTCCGTCGGCGCAGGTACTCGCAACACAGCTTTGAAAGGCATCTGCAACGACGCCCAAGCACACCTCGGGCTGCCAGAGAGCAAGAGAATCCTGGTTGAGTCGACGACGGGTTTCAAACGAAACGTTCGGTTCAGTTACCCGCGCACGAGTCAAAGTGCTGGGGAAACCGAGTCTGTTCTGCTAGAAATGGGTACCCGGGGTGGTCCTACTCCCTCCGAAATGCGAATGGTCCAGTCACTTCTTGCCGAGTATGCGATCGGGATTGCCGGTGAATCATCCGATGCCTGGGATGAGTTCGTTCCATTCGAAGTCACTGTCCTGGCACCCGAGCGAACGCTGCTGGAAAAGATGTCAAGGCTCCATGCCGGTGCGGTCCAGTTCCTCAAAAACGGTGATGACGAAATCCTTCGCGGATCAGGCCGTCACCTATATGACGTTTGTCTTGTGCTCCAGCACGAACGAACTTTGTCCTCATTGAGAACCTTGGGTGAAGCCGGTGTGAGCGACCTTTGTGCCGATATTGACAGCCGTAGCGAGAAAGCTGGCTGGCCTTACGAGCCCAGGCCAGCCGCCGGATTCGGCAGTAGTCCACTGCTGATTGACCCCTCGTGTGCGCAGCCGCTTCGGATTGGCTATGAAACTGCTCGCGCGCTGATCCACGGGCGAAGACCATCCTTCGAAGAATGCTTGGACACCATTAGCAGAAATAGCAGTTTGCTCTAGTGAAGCTTCTGAGTATGCCGACAAATGAGGCGGCTCTCCTGCTTCAGGTCTCCCAGTGTCAGGGGCAATAGTATTTGCGCGCTGGGACTCGGCCGAATTTTGGGCGTCTTGGGTGACACTTTGGGTGACACCTTTGCGATTCTGGCGGGTTCAGGGCTACTTTAAGCTTATGAAACCGCAGGTCAGTACGGTATGGAATGATATAACACCCCTACACGCATGCCTGAAAAGTGGAAGGTCGCCGGTTCGATCCCGGCCCTGGCCACACATTCCCCCGATCAGCATCAGCTGAGCGGGGGTTTTGTGTATTTGAAGCACTCGCAAATCGGCCTCCGAGGCCGTCACACTGCCTGCTCAGCTGGAGAAGTTGCTGGACATTATTGAGCCGCGCTCCAATGAGCTGTGGGAGCTTTCAGCCCTGGGGTATGAGGCTCGGTGGTGGTGTTACATGGGTTCCTCCGCCACTGAGCACGCTTTCGAAATCAGCCGCGCTTTGATGGGCCAGCTCCTCACTGTTCCGGGAGAACTGATCGCTGATTTCTACGACGACGAGCCAGAAGGCTGAGCAAGGCCCACTTCTTGTCATCTTCGCCGCACTCGTTGACGTCACGCTTAACCGGGCGGCAATAGCTGGGAATACTGATCTGGTGGATAACGCAGATTCGACGGATAAGACGCGGAGCGAGACTCTAGCTGACCGGAGATACCTTCGAAGGGAGGCTAAGCCGCTCCCCAAAGCTGAGGATGGAACCGAGTCACTTCGACACGCCGATCGCGGCTCCACAGCCGTAAAGGAACTCTTGCCACGCCGGTCTCGTCAATGGCCAGCGCAGACTCTGTATTCAGGCCAAGGAATTTATAAAGATTACAAATGAATCAAAGGGTATTTCGACGCGGAATCCTTTCCAGACGTCAGTGGGAAGGTCCGGCAGCGTGGGCGTCAGCACGTCACTGCGCGACAGACGCGCGGCCAGCGTTTCGCTTACGCCACAGCTCGGGCATTGCCAACGCCGCTACCACTACCACGGCCATTGCGACGCGCTCAATCGAGAAGAACGCGCCCGGCACCATCATCATCACTGCCACCAAAGCGCCCGGGATGGGACGCGAATAGGAACGGGAGGATTCAGCAGTAGAGATTTGACCGAAACGCCAAGCTAGACAGGCGAATCCGATAAATTGCACCGCCGAGGCGATGACCCGCAGGTCGGTCGTACCTGGAATCGCCAGTCCAGCAAACACGATGAGCACGACTCACTGCGGCGCATTCCGCGTGCGATACAGGCCGATGGCCAAGACGAGTAACCCCAGCGAAAGAGCCAAATCCCAACTGTCCAAGGGTGCGAGCACGCTCTCAGAGACACGTTTATGGACGCTCGTGGCGAGGGAACGACCCATCGGAGCGATAGCACCAAGAACGAAATCAACGCCCGTGATCAACCCGTTAACAACGATTCCGACCGCGGTGAGAGCGCCGCCCACAACACGAAAGCCCCACCCGCCTCGCCCCAGTAATTGCCAGATGGCGGCAAGTGAGGGGATGAGGAGCACTAGCCACGTCGCGAGCAGTAGGTGGCTGATCAACCACGTCGACGAGTGTGCGTCCAGGGTCGCAAACAGGGACTTTTCGCGCGGCACCATCGCGAAGATGATTTGCGCGAGGAGATACGCGGCGGGCGCACCCACGAGGGCCGCGCTCAGTGCCCACCGCTCGGGACGAGCTAGAGCCATGGCAGTGAGTGGCCCTTTGTGAGAGGGAATTGTTTGCGAAGTGTCAGGTTAACTGAGCGCCCGTGCCAAAATCCGCTCACCACAGGGACGCAGGACCATCCGACTGTATGCGGGGGGTCCTTGGACCCTTACGGACACAGACACCCTCGCGTTGAGTGGAGGTAGTGAGAGGTCTGAAACGCTCACGGCCACCAGTGCGTTCGAAGGGGAGTTCATCATGAAAGCTGCTGTCGTCACGGGGTTCACCGCACCGCTGGAGATCCAAGACCTGACGGTCCCTGAGCCTGGTCCGGGTCAAGTACTCGTCCGCATCGAGTATTCGGGTCTGTGCCACACCGACATTCACGCGGCGCACGGAGACTGGCCGGCCAAACCATCACCGCCCTTCATCCCCGGCCACGAAGGCATCGGCTTCGTTGAGAAGCTTGGCAGCGGTGTTACCGAACCGGCCGTTGGCGCGCGCGTGGCAATCGCCTGGCTCGCTGCTGCCTGCGGCCACTGCCGTCATTGCATCGGTGGCTGGGAAACGCTGTGTGAGTCCCAACAGAATTCCGGCTACTCCATAAACGGAACCTTCGCTGACTATGTGGTTGTCGATGCCGCGTTCGCCTGCCCGGTCCCCGACGGCGTCACCTCCAGGGACGCAGCCCCGCTCACGTGCGCGGGTGTCACCACATACAAGGCGATCAAGGTCGCGGGTGTTGCCCCTGCTGAGATGGTTGCCGTCTTCGGAATCGGCGGCCTCGGCCACCTTGCCCTGCAATACGCGCGCATCGCGGGCGGCTTTGTCGTAGCTGTCGACATTCAAGATGACAAGTTAGCAATGGCAACGGAATTGGGCGCTGACCATGTGGTGAATGCCAAGACGACCGACCCGGTCGAAGCGATCCAGGCACTCGGCGGCGCCGACGTGGCTGTCGCGCTGGCGGCCTCGGCGGAATCGTTTGACCAAGCCTTCCGATCCCTGCGCCGCGGCGGCCGCTTGGTATGCGTCGCAATGCCAGCCAACGATGGCGTCATCGACGTGCCGATCTTCGATCTGGTCATCGGTGGCAAGTCGGTGATCGGATCGATTGTCGGCACCCGCAACGATCTAGCCGACGTTTTCGCGCTGCACGCCGCGGGTCGCACCAAGGTCGTCATTGTCGATCGCACTTTGGATGAGGTCAACGAAGCTATGGCTGACGTGTTGTCCGGCAAGATCGCCGCCCGCGTGGTGTTCAAGCTGTAGCCAGCGCAGGAGCGTGGTGACCTCAACGATGAAAAGCATGTGGGCGGCGAACAAAGAACGTGTGCTCTTCGTCGTCTCCACTGCGCTCCTGCTCGCCGGGATCATCGCCTGGTCGTTGTCGGCATCTGCCACATCAGCGGGGCTGTGGATTACTGGAACTGTTCTAGGGCTCGTGTTCTCGCTGGCGTGGACAATTCAAGCAGTCCGCGCTGGCCAGTGGAGCGTTGACGTCATCGCGGTCCTCGGGCTTGCTGGCGCGTTGGCGGTCAACGAGCCTTTCGCCGGTGCGATGATCACCGTGATGCTCGCCAGCGGTCAGTTGCTTGAGGCCAGGGCATCGGCGCGGGCGCGCCGGGAGCTGAGTTTGCTCATCCAGCGTGCCCCTCGGACCGCCCGGCGCCGAAGCGAAGAAGCAGTAACCGAAGTCCCGGTAGCCGACGTCGTAGCTGGTGACCGACTCCTCGTCGGCACCGGCGAAGTAGTTCCCGTGGACGGCCGCCTGTTGTCGACCGCGGTTCTCGACGAGTCCGCGCTCACCGGCGAGCCGCTTCCCGTGGAGCGGGTCACGGGCGAAGACATTCGCAGTGGTGTGGTGAACGCGGGGCCACCTCTTGATCTCCTGACAACAGCCATCGCGGCCGAGTCCACCTACGCCGGTGTGGTCCGCCTGGTGGAACAAGCGAAAGCGTCCTCGGCGCCTTTCGTCCGAACCGCCGATCGATTCGCCATCATCTTCGTTCCGTTGACACTTCTCCTAGCGGGCCTCTCGTGGGCCTTGAGCGGCGATGCTGTACGGGCGGTGGCGGTCCTCGTCGTGGCCACCCCATGCCCCCTGCTGCTGGCAGCGCCGATCGCCATCATGTCGGGGATATCCCGCGCCGCACATCTGGGCGTTGTGATCAAAGGTGGTGGGGCACTTGAAGCCTTGGCCGGTGGGCAGATCATGTTGTTCGACAAGACTGGCACTCTGACCCAGGGCCGGCCGGTACTGGCGGAGGTGATCCTCGCCCATGGCTATGAAGCCGACGATGTGCTGCGGCTGGCCGCTTCCCTTGACCAAGTGTCCCCGCACGTTCTGGCCAGCGCCATCGTCACGGGTGGAACGCGGCGTGGGCTGGTCCTGCAGATGCCTGAGAACGTCGAGGAAGTGCACGGCTACGGCCTCGAAGGAACCGTCGATGGCAGGCGGATCAGGCTCGGCAAAGCCTCCTGGACCGTCGGTGAAAACTCGCCTGCCGATACTCCGCCATGGGTGCGTCAAGCGCGTCGGCGGGCTGACTTGGACGGTTCCCTTACGGTGTTCATCTCTATCGACGGGAAGCCCGCGGGTGCCTTCTTGCTCCAGGACGCGATTCGGCCTGACGCCCCCAGGATGGTGCGAGCATTGCGTACCGCTGGCCTTACTCGCGTCGTGTTGGTCACCGGCGATCGCGCCGAGACGGCGGACATGGTGGGCCGGATCGTGGGCGTTGATGCTGTTCTAGCTGACCGCGACCCTGCCGCCAAACTTGCAGCGATCGAGCACGAAAGCGCCCGTGGCAGCACGATCATGGTGGGAGACGGCGTCAATGACGCCCCCGCGCTCGCAGCAGCTGGTGTGGGAGTAGCGCTGGCGGCACGAGGCGCCACCGCGTCATCGGAAGCGGCTGATGTCGTGCTCACCGTCGATCGGATTGACGTACTGGGCGATGCGATCCTCATCGCGCGCCGGTCGAAAAGAATTGCGCTGCAATCAGTTCTCGTTGGCATGGGGCTGTCGGTGGTGGCAATGATGGCTGCCGCCCTTGGTTTCCTGCCGCCAGCAGTCGGCGCCCTGGTGCAAGAGGTGATTGATCTAATGGCGATTGGGATCGCGTTACGCGCTGTCCTGCCCGGGGCCGTCCACACCATCAGCATGCCGGCGGCCGACATTGCCACCGCCATTCGCCTCCGTACGGAGCACGACGCCACCTTGCCGCTCATCGAGCAAATCCGTTTGGTGGCAGACGGTTTGTCGTCTCTAGACTGCGATGTGTCACCGGTAAAATCGCTGCTGCACAGCCTGGAGACAGAGTTACTTCCGCACGAGCGCGCAGACGAGAAGCTGCTGCTTCCTCTCGTCGACAGGGCATTAGGAAGTAGCGACGCGACGGCTGCAATGAGCCGAACCCACGCCGAAATCGAGCATCAAGTAGCGCAACTTGCCAGGCTCGTCCACATCCTGGAGGGCCACCCGGCGCAACCAGAGGACGCGATCGAGTTGCGACGCCTGCTCTACGGGCTGTATGCCATTCTTCGTCTCCACAATGCCCAAGAGGAAGAAGGCGCCTTCAGCCTGGTGCCCGACGCGGCGCTTCGCTCCAAGGCGTCGCCGTAGGTAGGGATAACCGCACCTGCGGAGTCAACTCCGGAAATGGGCCTCTGCGAGAGTTGCTGCTGCGAAACCATTTCGCTGTGCGCACCGAGCTCCCAGCCATCCGGATGCTTCTCGGATCACCAATACTCGACACTGACGGGGTCTCCACTTCACAGTGGCCGAGCCCGCC
This sequence comes from Nakamurella antarctica, assembly GCF_003860405.1. NCBI lineage: Bacteria > Bacillati > Actinomycetota > Actinomycetes > Nakamurellales > Nakamurellaceae > Nakamurella > Nakamurella antarctica. Next base: position 564,489 of record NZ_CP034170.1, read on the forward strand.
CACAAAGAAACAAGGCACACCAATGACGACTATCAATGGGCTTCCCGCGCACATCCTGCTTGTGCATGCGATCGTGGTCCTCCTCCCGCTCACCTCGAATATTCTTGTCCTCACCGCCGCGTGGTCGGGTGGGCGACGCCGGTTCGCTGGGGCAAACGTTATTTTGGCTGCAGGCGTGGTGATCCTTGTCCCCATTACGACGGACGCCGGTGAGTGGCTCGAGAGTCGGGTGGAGCGCAGCGCTTTGTTGCACGAGCACACCGAACTCGGCGATACCGCACTCTACGTGGCGATTCCGGTAGCAGTCCTCGCATTGGTCATCTGGTGGCGTGGACGTGAGCAGGACACCGCGACCGGGGAGCGCAGCGTCAAGGGCCCGCGGGCGAGTGCCTGGGGTGGAACCACTTTGACGCAGCTTCGGGCGAGGACCTTCCTGGCTCCGGCAAACCGCGTGGTCACGATTGTCCTGATCGTCGCGTCGGTTCTAGCCGCCGGCGCAACAATGTACGACACGTACCGCATCGGCGACTCGGGCGCCCAGGTGACCTGGCAGGACAGAGCGACGTCCGACGCCAGCAACTCTTAACCCACGCCCCGGGGACAGAAGCCGGCCTGTTCAGGGGTAGGCGAGAGAACAAATCCGCATCACCGGGGCCTTTTTGCCCTGTGTCGCGAGCAGCACGGAAGTGATTATTGAGGAACCGGCCAGATGTGACGACCGGCGCAGGCTTCGCGCCCCGCAATCATCCGCCGCACCTCTCCCCCAGGGAACCCCATGAATCCGTACGAAACCCGACTTGCCTTGGTTGTCAGCGCGCTAAAGGCCGAGAAGGTCCATCTAGCAAGCGGTATGACTCTCATCCAGACCGCCGTCACCGTGCTCGCCGCGATCGACAAGACCCCGTGGAGCCTTCGATGAGCACTTTTGTCACTGTCCTAGTAATCGCTGCCGTATTCGTGTTGGTCATTCTGGGGATGGCACTCAAGGTGGTCCAACAGTACGAAGAAGGTGTGTTGTTCCGGCTTGGACGGGTCATCGGAGTGCGAGCGCCCGGGCTGCACCTCATCATTCCAGTAATCGACGTGATGCGGCGAGTGTCTCTTCGCATAGTAACGATGCCCATCCAATCGCAAGGGATTATTACCCGGGACAACGTCAGCGTCGATGTCTCCGCCGTCGCCTATTTCCGCGTGGTAGATGCCGTCAAGTCCGTCGTCGCAATCGAGAACGTCTACTCCGCAATAGATCAGATCGCGCAAACTACCTTACGCAAGGTTGTTGGTCAGCACACCCTCGATGAGACCTTGTCGGAAACAGACAAGATCAATCTGGACATTCGCGAGATCCTGGATGTCACCACCGTGGAGTGGGGCGTCCAGGTGACTCTCGTCGAACTCAAGGACATCCAGCTTCCAGAGTCGATGAAGCGAGCGATGGCCCGGCAAGCCGAGGCGGAGCGGGAGAAGCGCGCGAAGATTATCAACGCCGAGGGTGAATCAATGGCGGCCGCAGCACTCGGTGATGCGTCGGACATAATGATGGCGCATCCACTGGCATTGCAATTACGGAATCTGCAGTCGTTGGTCGAGATTGGCGTGGACAAGAACACCACCGTGGTTTTCCCTGCCCCATTGATGACGACCATCGCCGAGCTTGGGTCCTTCTTAGCGCGCGAATCTGCCGCGTCTACGTCCGTCGGGGCGCCGACCATTAAACCCATCATCACGCCGGCCGCAGCGCAAGGCGCGGCACCCACCGCCCCTACAACGGTGAAGCCCGACCACCCAGCCACCACCAATGGAGCTGCCGTCGGGGTATGAGGGGCGCCTTCGAATGACTCACACGTTCATAACCCGTAGATTTGCACACCCAGAAAGCACTTCATGAACTCATCGCAGAATCAACCCACCCAATCTGTCAGCCCGGGTGCTGACCCGTACGAGATGAAGTACGAAGGTCAGTCCAACCCCTTCATGATCAATCCCCTCAACGCTGCCGCCGCCGAATTTGAGTCCGGTCCGGCCTCTGTCCCTGTTGAGTCCCCGCGGGACGAGGATCGACCAAAATGACAAGTGTGTCTCAGAGTCGTTGCCTAGAAAGCATTCTCGCAGCACGTCAAAGTCAGGAGTAGACAAGATGAGTGACATCGACTACAGAGCACTGTTCATTGGAGACCAAGCGGAGAACGGCCCCATCTTCAAGGAGCTTCTCGAAAAGTTGGTTGACGAGCACATCGGTTGGCGTCAGAACTACATGCCGGGGGATCGCCCCGGCATTGCCGTCCACGATAAGTCGATGCCGGAATATGAGGCGGCCCAGGAACGGATGCGCGAAGTGATGTCGGAATTGTCGCAGCGTCTCCGTGCTGGCTCGGTGCCGTGGAACAGCGCGGGACGCTACTGGGGCCACATGAACGCCGAAACGCTCATGCCCGCCATTCTGGCCTATACCTTTGCCATGTTGTGGAATCCCAACAACGTGGCGCTGGAGTCGTCTATGGCTACCTCCAAGATGGAGGCCGAGGTCGGTGCGGACTTCGCGAAGCTCTTCGGATTCGACGAAGGCTGGGGCCACATCTCAGCTGACGGCTCCATCGCCAACCTGGAGGGGCTTTGGTACGCAAGGTCCCTCAAGTCCATTCCCTTGGCGCTTGCCGAGACTCTGCCCGAGACCGTTGCTGGCAAATCCGAATGGGAACTGCTAAATATGAGCGTGGAGGAAATCCTTGACCTACTCGATACCTTGACCCCGGAGCAATACGACGAGGTGAAGGGAGCTTCGTCGCGCTCCGGTCGCAATATTAATCGGCTCGGTAAATGGCTGGTGCCTGAGACGAAGCACTACTCCTGGCTGAAGGCAGCCGACATCATTGGCGTCGGTTTGGACCAGCTGGTCGCCATTCCCGTGTCTGACAACTACCGCATGGACATCGAAGCTTTGACGAAAATTGTCGAGGAGATGGCTCAATCGCGCACGCCCATTTTGGGCCTCGTTACCGTCGTTGGCACCACCGAAGAGGGGGCGGTCGATGAGGTTGACAAGATCATTGCCCTTCGCGACCGAATGCGGGCCTCCGGGCTCTACTTCTACATCCATTGCGACGCCGCCTACGGTGGATACGCGCGTTCGCTCTTCTTCGACACCGACGGCAGATTCGTTGACTACCCTGAGCTTTCGGAATTGCATCAAAGCCACGGGATTTTCTCGCGCGATCTCCTAGTCTCCGAGGAGGTGTACGCCGGCTTCAAGGCCATCTCGCAAGTGGAGTCGGTCACGGTTGACCCGCACAAGATGGGCTACGTGCCCTATGCCGCTGGGGGAATCGCAATCCGCTTAAAGAAGATGCGCAACGTCATCTCATACTTCGCGCCCTATGTGTTCGACAAAGGCGTCGTGGCTCCGGACATGTTGGGAGCCTTCACCTTGGAGGGATCTCGCGCCGGTGCCACCGCCGCATCTGTATGGGCGGCTCATCGCTGTCTCCCTCTAGATGTCTCTGGTTACGGACGCCTCATCGCCTCTGGAATGCAGACGGCACACAGGTTCCGGGATTTCCTCGCCGATCTAAAGTTCACCGTCGCCGGACGAGTGGTGCGGGCTTTCCCGCTTCACGATCCGGACTTCAACATGGTCGATTGGGTGTTCAAAGCCGACGACATGACCACTCTCGAAGAGGTGAACGACCTCAACCAGAAGATGTACGACCTTTCGTCCTACCTCGCGGGCCACGAATACAACAATATTTTTATTACCTCACACACAACGTTCTCCAGACAGGACTACGGCGACAGCCCCGCAAAGTTCATTCACTCACTGGGTTTTGACGATTCCGAATGGGGACGAGTGAAATCCGTGACCCTGCTGCGCGCGTCGATCCTGGACCCGTATCTCAACTCCAATGAACTGTTCAGCTACTACACGACAGCGATTGAGGCCGCCTTCAATGAGCGTTTGTCCGAGGTGCTTTCAGGATGAGCATCAAGGAAGCATCGCCCAATGCCGGTTCGCCCAGGGCCAGTCCCCAGCAGACCGCCGGGCGCAAGACCGGTTCGTCCAGGACCGCAGCGCTCAAAACAGTCGGTGTCCTGACCTTCTTCGGGATGACTGTTGCGATCGTCGCCAGCGTCCGCAATATCCCCAACGTGGCCGCGACCGGCTGGACAATGTTCTTCTACATGCTGGTAGCGACTTTGCTGTTTGCGCTTCCCATCACGTTGATGTCTGGCGAATATGCGGCCAAGTTCCCGCGCGCCGGCGGGCCTGAACTATGGGTGACCAAAGGCCTTTCGCCGCGCTGGGGTTTCACCACCTCCTGGCTCCTCTGGGTACAGATGTTTCCCGGGATGGTGATGGTCGCATCGGTGGTGGCGCCACTGGTCGCCGTCACGATCGGGGACACCCAGCTCGGCTCGAACAGCATCTTCACGTTGATCTGCATCGTCGTTACCTACTGGACCATCACGATTCTCAACTTGTTTTTTGACATGGCGCGCATCGGGGGACGGATCGGTGTGATCTTAGGGCTTTACTTACCGGTCGCTTTCATGATGGTGCTCGGCGTCATCGCGCTCTTCAAAGTCGGCATCCAGAAGGATAGTTATCTCGGCGGCGCCGCTACCGGAAGGGTGTTGCTGCCCTTCTCCTCGCAATCGGTGAGCACGCTCGCATTCTTCGCCTCGATTGTCTTCATCTATTCCGGAATTGAGATGTCGTCGGTGTACATTCCCCGGCTGAAGACACCTGTCAAGACGTACCTCAGGGGCATTTTCATGGCCCTGATCTTCATGTTTGCCTTCAACACACTGCTGGCATTTGTCACTGCCAACGTCATCCCGAAGGGCACCATCGACCTCAACAACATCGCACAGGCGCCGGTCATCATCCTCGGCATTTTGGGCCTGCCCTCGTGGCTCGGAAACGTCTTTGCCGCGTCCGTTCTCGTCGGTGTCGTGGTGCAGCTCTCGGCATGGGCCTCAGGCCCGTCCAAAACCATCACCTCCAGCGCCCGTCGTGGGCTGTATCCACCGAAACTGCGATTCTGGAAGACCAACCAATTCGATGTCGCACCAACGGTTCTCATTACTCAGGCCACCGTCATCTCGTTTTTCGCACTGATCTTCATCCTTATCCCAGGCGTCAACAACGCGTTCCTGCTTCTGGTGACAGCCACGGCCATCATCTACATCGTTGTCTACGTTCTCATGGCGATCGGTATCCTCCGGCTCCGGTCGACGCAGTCGTCGACGGAGCGGGCCTTTCATATGGGCAATAAGCGTGTCGCCTGGACTGTGATGGTGGTCTTCCTGATCACCGTCTTCGCGTCGAGCGTCGCGACGTTGTGGTATCAAGGCTGGACGAACGCCTTCATCATCGTCGCCATCACCGCCGTCCTCACGGCCGCACCCTTGATCATCTACCGCAGGCACAAGCCCTCGTGGGCAAGCGATGTCGCGGTTGCTCTGCACGCAGAGGGTGTCGATGTCACGTCATGAGTGTCGACGGAGAATCAGATGGCCATCAGATCGGGTTGGTCGCCGCCATAGCTTTGTGTGTGGGGACGATGGTGGGCGGGGGAGTCTTCGCTCTGTCAGGGATCATTCTTAACGACACTGGCCCGCTAGCGATGGTTGCCTACTTCCTCGCCGCGGTCGCTGTGCTGTTTAGTGCGTTGTCCTTCGCCGCGGTCGCCAGCCGAGCAAAGGACGGCGACTCAGGATACGGCCCGATCGCTCAACATCTGGGGCCTCGCTGGCGCTTCGTGACGATGTGGGCCTTTTATGTGTCTGCAATCGCGGGGGGCGCGTTCATGCTGGTGGCGTTTGGATCGTATCTACGATATTTTCTCGCAGCGGCCAACCCCCTGCTGATGGGCCTCGCGGCTGCGCTCGCGCTGGTTCTGCTGAACCTGGGCCCGATCGATCTGGTCGGCCGCACTGAGACAGCGCTGGTGGTGTTCAAGTTGACCGTTCTCGTCGGTCTCATTGGAGTCGGCCTCGCGTCGTTCAAGGTCGATCTCTTAGTTCCGTTCGCTCCGCACGGCTTGGGGGTCGTCCTGACGTCGAGCGGACTGCTGTTCAGCGCCTACCTGGGGTTCAGCGTCGTCACCAATGTGGCCGGGGTAGTCAAGAATCCCCGCCGCACGGTGCCGCTAGCGATCCTGGTGAGCTTGCTGATTGTGGCAATCGTGTATGTAGGGATCACGGTGGCCATGCTGATGAGCGGTCAAAAGGCTTTCGGAGCTGCGGGTGTGGCGCAGGCCGCGAATAGCCTCATAGGGCCTTGGGGTGGGGCGATCATCGCCATCACAGCATGCGTTTCCACCCTCTCAGGTGCGAACGCGGTAATCCTAGGCAACAGTCAGCTGCTCATCAAGATGGCGGCTAACGGCGATATCCCCGCCCGGATGGGCCACATCCGTAAGGGCGGCCACGCCTACGCAAGCGTGTTGCTTACCGGAATCGTCGCGGTCGTTCTGATGCTCACCGGGGGCCTCCAGAGCATCGTCGCCTACTGCAGTGTTGCCGGAATCGTCGGGCTCGTGCTCATGAATGTCACAGCCTTACAAATGGCTCGAAATGGTTGGCCCGGAGCGGGTTTGAGACTTCCCTTCGGAATCGCCATTCCGGCCCTGGGGACAATTTTGGCGCTCGCGCAACTGCCCTCGCTCGGCTGGAAGAACGTGCTTATTGGCCTGTCGCTGGTCGCGGCAGGCTTGGTCGTCTACGCAGTGCGCGAGCGCTCACTTCGAACACGTCGAAGGTCGAATGTGCTGGGACCAGTTAATTTGTTCCCCCCGCAGCGGCCGTCGGTCCCACCAACACAGTCGAGAAGTGCAGGTTCTGCTTAGTGAAACCGGTTCTTTTGCCACTGTGAACGCCGAGCCTGAGACGGGTGGACTGTTGCGGTCTTGGCGTTGGCGCTTCAGAGGATTCGCAGAGGTCAGCCCCATAGCTTCCGCGATTTGCACCACAGGAGGCTTCGTCCTTTCGCTGGTGGCGCTCATTCTGGTCCCGATCACCACCGATGCAGGGAGTGGCTCGAACACCGGGTTCCGCGCACCGACCTCCTCAACACTCATATCGAGCTGGGGGCACCGCACTGTATGTCGCGATTACGGTGGTTGCCCCGGCTATCGTGATTGAGTGGCGAGGCCGGCAGCAGGCAGATCTCCAACAAAGTGCGGCCGATGGGTGTGCCGGTGGCGGGGGGCGAAGTGTTGGGGGGCGAAGTGGTGGGGCACCAGGTGGCAACATGCTGACGAAACCAGACCAAAAGTTATTGCTGGCAAAGGCTAATTAGATAACCAGATAATAAGCATCTTTGTCATCGTCTTGTCAGGTGCCGCCACCGGGACCGCAATTTTCGACGTCGATCGAATCGGCGACACAGTCGCGCAGGCAACCTGGCAGGGCTAGGTCACTGGAGCTGCCGTCGGCGCGGAGTGATCAGGGGTGCGGCATGGGTGCGCGAGACTTCGGCTGAGTGGGAGCTGGGCCGGCTGGCCGCTCGTGGTTCGGCAAGAAGATCGGGCTGTCGATGGCCACCGTCATCGGCTGCCCATAGTGCAGCAATTCCAGGGGCTGCCCCTCGAGGACGCGGTAAGTGGTTGCCGTAGGGGCAATTTCGACCTTGAGTCTGCTACCCCGGATGCAGACTTTTGCCGTCAGGCGTGTGATGCCTGTTGGAAGGCGTGGGGTGAAAGCGACCGTCCCTCCGTGGTCCCGCATGCCAGCGAAACCGGGAACCAGCGCCGTCCACACTCCTGCAAGGGATGCGAGATGTAGCCCATTACGGGTGTTGCGGGCCAGATCTCCGAGGTCCATCATCGCGGCCTCGGTCAGGTAGTCGTATGCCAAGTCGAGATGGCCCGTCTCAGCGGCCAAAACCGCTTGAGCGCAGACGGACAGGGAGGAATCCCGGACCGTAAGAGCTTCGTAATAGGCAAAATTGCGGGCCTTCTCAGCGCTCGAAAAAGATTCACCGCGCAGGTGCATTGCCAACACCAAATCTGCCTGTTTCACTACCTGCTTGCGGTAGAGGTCAAAATAGTGGAAGTGCAGCAGTAGGGGGTATTGATCGCTGGAGGTCGAGTCAAAATCCCACACCTCGTGGCGGGTAAAGCCTTCCGACTGGCTGTGGACTTCGAGTTCGTGGTCGTATGGCAGGATCATCGCCTTCGCTGCCTTGTGCCACGCGTTGACCTCCAGCGCCGTGACGTTGAGTTCTTGGGCGCAGTCGGGATTGCGCTGCACCGCCTTCGCCGCGCTCACCAGGTTGTGCTGGGCCATCAGATTTGTGTAGATATTGTTATCGGCAATGGCCGAATATTCGTCGGGGCCGGTCACTCCGTCGATCCGAAACCCGCCACGTGCGTCGAAGTGGCCAAGCGAGGCCCACAACCGCGCGGTCTGAACCAGGATTTCCATTCCGACGTCCCGCTCAAAGTCCTCGTCGCCAGTGATGTGGACGTAACGGACTACCGCATCGGCGATATCGGCAGCTACGTGGAACGCGGCTGTGCCGGCAGGCCAGTATCCAGAGCACTCGCGACCATCGATGGTTCGCCACGGGAAGACCGCACCCGCCAGGCCGAGTTGTTTGGCGCGGATCTGGGCCTGCGGCAGGATCGAATGCCGCCACCGCAACGCGTCGGCGGCCGCGCGCGGCGCGGTGTAAGTCAGTACCGGCAGCACGAAAGTTTCGGTGTCCCAGAAGGCATGGCCGTCATAGCCGGGACCGGTCAGCCCTTTCGCGGCAATCGCGCGACCCTGCGCCCGAGCGCCCGCCTGCATGACGTGGAACAGGCCGAACCGCACCGCTTGCTGGACCCGAAGGTCGCCTTCGACTTCGACGTCGGCGCCTCCCCAGAAATCATCCAGATACGCGCGGTGCTCTGCGACCAAACCATCCCAGCCCGTTTGAACGGCTGCGGTCAGCGCGGCAGCGATCTGGTCGGCGATTGCCGATTGCGAACGAATCGCGGACCATCCGTAGGTCACAAACTTGATCAGCCGGAGGCGTTGCGCAGGCTCGAGTTTCGCTGTAACCGTAACTCGGGCCAGATCCTCGGCGCTTTCACTTGATATCTGCACTGATGGCGGTCCCTCGATCTGGTGATCCATCGCCGCCCCTAACTGCAAATTGCTGACGCTCGTGCGGTGCACCAAAGATGCAGAACCCGCCTCGGATCTGTGCTGTTCAGAGTGCAGCGTGGTCTGAAGCGCCGCTGCCTCCCTCGGGTCGCGGCCGCCACCAGGGGGTAGGGGCTCGTTAGCCACCAACTCCGACTGGAGTACTACCCGAGCGGCAGTATCGAGAGCCTCCACCTCGTAACAGATGGCGGCCACCGAACGCTGTACCAGAGACACCAGCCGCGTCGATCGAACCCTGACACCCTGCCCACTCGGAGACACCCAGGACGCCTCGCGGTGCAGTAACCCGGTGCGGAAATCCAAAACCCGCTCGTGTTCGAGGAGGCGCCCGTACCGGATATCGAAAGGCTCGTCGTTAACGAGAAGGCGGATCAATTTGCCGTTGGTGACGTTGATGACGGTCTGTCCGGCCTCGGGGTAACCAAAGGCCACTTCGGCGTAGGGCAGCGGCCGCTCCTCGAAAAACCCGTTGAGATAAGTCCCCGGGAGGCCGTGCGGCTCGCCCTCGTCCAGGTTCCCACGCCAGCCAATGTGGCCATTGGACAAAGCAAACAATGACTCGCTGTGCGCTAAGCCATCCAGATCGAGCGAGGTCTCTCGCAGGCACCACGGTTCGGCCGGGTACCCGGGGCGTCCGATCACGAGGGAGCATTCTTGCTGAGCAGGTCGCCGAGGTCCAGTACGACCTGGTCGGCGCCATCGGCAAGTAAGTCTTCGGTCTGGCCGACGCGGTCGACGCCGACCACCCAGCCGAAGCCGCCGGCCCGCCCGGCCCTGACACCGGGGAGGGAATCCTCAAATACCGCGGCTGCGCAGGGTTCGATGCCCAACGCCGCGGCCGCGGCCAAGTACGGGTCCGGTGCTGGCTTGCCCGCGAGGCATTGCGCCTCGATTGTGACGCCATCGATGCGCGCTTGGAAGAGGTCTGCGATGCCTGCGGACAGGAGCACCTCCGCGCAGTTCGCGCTGGAGGACACCACGGCCGTCTTGAGACCAGCTGACCGCACAGCTTGCACGTAGTAGACGGAACCTGGATAGGGCTCGACCCCACCGTCGCGGATCCTGCGCATCACGATGGCATTCTTGTACTCACCGAGTCTCGTGATCGTCATATCGCCTTGATTTCGGGTGAGATCGGATGTTTGGTAGCTACTGTCACTTGTGAGCCGCACTCCTCGCGACCCCAGTGGGAGCTCGATGCCGCGCGAGTGTAGGAACGATATCGTTCCGTCGCTTCTGCTCTTTCCGTCCACGTAGGCGGCGTAGTCCGCGAGTTCATCGAACGGGGCAAAGGCAGCCCCTGCTTCGTTGGCGCGGGCTTCAAGATAGGCGTCGAACATTTCCTTCCATGCCGCTGCGTGCAGCCGCGCGGTGTCGGTGAGCACGCCGTCCAAGTCGAACAGGCATGCTCGGACCGTCGCCGGCAATCCCAACGGGCCTTTCGCAGCGGCTCCCCTTGCGATCAAGGGTTTTCCTTACCCAAAGCCCAACTGACGTGCAGGGGATAGGTATGGGTAGCGCCCCAGTACGGTTCGTTTCCGAAGTAGCTGTAGACATGCGCGTGGTAGGGCCGATCGTTGACGAAGGTCGCGTCGTACTCCGGCGCCCCCGCAACACCCGCGCCCGCTTGATCGATGATCACCTCGTCCTTGGTGATGTCGGTGACGGCGTCGACCGGCACGAGGGTCTCCTCATCACCGACGCCGAGGAACCCACCATGTTCGACGAGGAGAAAACGAACTTTCTCCTGTTGTTCATCGATGATGAGGTCGGCACCCTGCCAATGCCGACGCCGTCTTTGTCCATCACGTGACGGCCGCGGATGTCGTCGGCCGGCCCGTCGACCGTTTGGCCTCGATCGCCGAGTGCGTACATCGCGGGAGTAGCTAATGCTGGCCATGGGTTTTTGCTCCTTCGGGCAGTATGTGTGAAGCTCCGCCGGTTGCGGATCACGTGGTTAATGCAGCGGTCAGGGCGGGCTTGTGCCCGCTCAGATGGCCACTTGCGCCCGGGCCGGTTGGCTTCTTGTCGGGGTCCAGGATCCGATAGGCGAGCAGTTTGGCGCGGTCGTTGACGAGGAACCAGAGGAGCGCGTAGCCCCATACAAACGCCGCCCAGCCCCAGCCCAGCGGCGTCATGAACAACCCGTAGACGGCGATCAGGGTCGCGATTGCTTGGGTGCCCAGTACGGCCAAAAACACTATGCGGGCGGGTCGGATCGACCAGAACGGGCCGCGGGTGCGGGTCAGGAAGATGGTCAGGTGTCCCGCGACCGAAAGCTTGAGATACATCAAGGTTTGGACCTGGTCGCGGCCTAGGTGGAAGACCCTTTCCCCCAGGTAGAAGAGCCCGAATGCAGCGACGACTCCGGTGATGCCCAGGACGGTCGAGATGCCGAGCACGATGCGCATGTTCCAGGCTTCTGGCTTCATTTTGTACCGCACGTTGTCGTAAGCGATGGATAGGATGGCGCCGTCATTGAGCAATGCCAGCATCACGATCATGATCGCGGTGACCGGATAGAAGTTGAAGACCAGGATCGCTAGTGTCATAAACAGCAGCACCCGAAGTGTTTCCGCGATCCGGTACATAGCGTAGGAGTTCATCCGCTGGAAAATCTTCCGGCTTTCCTTGATCGCGTCGATGATCACCGACAGACCTGGTGTGAGCAGGACGATGTCGGCGGCGGCGCGGGCGGCGTCGGTAGCACCTGAGACGGCGATTCCGCAGTCGGCCTGCTTGAGTGCTGGCGCGTCATTGACTCCGTCACCTGTCATCCCGACGATGTGGCCGCGCTCCTGCAGGACGTCGACAATGTGGAATTTGTGTTCGGGAAATACCTGCGCAAACCCGTCAGCGGCCTCGATCGACTCGGTGACGGCGGCGGTTTCTTGCTTCTTCACTTCGCCAAGGCCGGACGCGTCCAAAATCTCTGTGCCCAGGCCGACTTTGGCTGCGATCTCTTTGGCGATGGCGAGGGCGTCACCGGTCACCATCTTCACTTCCACGCCCATTGCCTTTGCTGTGGCGATGGTTGACGCGGCGTCTTCACGTGGCGGGTCGAATAGCGGCAGCACCCCCAGGAACTTCCACCCGTCGGTGCCTTGTGCGCGGGCTACACCCAGCGCGCGAAAGCCCTTGGTAGCGAATGTATTCACGGCCTTGTCGACGGCAGTCTTGATGGCTGCCGAGTCCGCTGCCAGCGCCAAGATGACCTGCGGGGCGCCCTTACTGACCTTGAACGTTTCACCGTCGTCGCCGGTGACGGCGGCTTCGGTCCGCTTGTCGACCGGGTTGAACGGCTCGAAATGGGTCACCTTGTAGCGGTTGAGAGCACTCTTATCGTCCAGGCTGCCCAGGACTGCAAGGTCGATAGGGTCGTTGTTGTCGGCGAGGGAAGCCAGAGCCCCCGCGAGGATCACGTCCGAAGCTGTGACACCTTCGAGGCTGAACGGGTCGCCGAGGGTGAGCGAGTTCTGGGTCAGCGTGCCGGTTTTGTCGGCGCACAAGATATCCACGCCAGCGAGTTCTTCGATCGCCACCAACTTGCTGACGATGGCCTTCTTTTTGGCCAGCAACCTGGCGCCGACGGCCATGGTCACCGACAGCACGGTGGGCATCGCGACCGGAATCGCGGCAACGGTCAGGACCAGCGCGAATTGCAGGGTCGTCAAAATCTTGTCGCCGCGCAGGATCGCCACCACAAGGATCACCGAGACCAAGGCAACCGCAAGCAGAATGAGGTAGTTGCCGATTTTCAGGACGGCCTTCTGGAAGTGGCTCACGGTGTGTGCGTCTTGGACTAATTCAGCGGTCTTGCCGAAATAGGTGTGGGTGCCGGTCGCGTAGACCAGCGCGCCGATCTCGCCGCGGCGGATGATCGACCCCGAGAACACCGCGTCACCAGGCTGGCAAGTCGTCGGCAATGATTCCCCGGTCAGTGCGGACTGGTCAACTTCGATTTCGTCACCGTCCAACAGCCGGGCATCTGCTGGCACGATGTCACCCAACCGCAGGCGAATCACGTCGCCGGGCACCAGGTCTCGAGCCGCGGGCGTGACCCACTTGCCGTCGCGCCGGACGCGAGCATTGATGGCAAGCTTGGCCTTGAGCGCCTGGATGGCGTTTCCAGCCTGCCGCTCCTCTGAATATCCCACGACGGCATTTGCCAACAGCAGAACCAGGATGATGAAAAAGTCTGCCCAGTGGCCCACAGCCCCGGACAGAACCACCGCCACTTCGATCATCCACGGAATCGGACCCCAGAAGTACGACAGGAACTTCAGCAGTGGGTTGGTCTTGTGCTCGGCTATCTCGTTGGGGCCGTAGTGTTCGAGCCGCTTGGTGGCCTCGTCCTGGCTGAGCCCGTCCGGTGAGGTCTGGAGATGCTCCAGGACCTGGGCCATCGGCAGGGTCTGCAATTCGTTCTGCGATTGGGGCGACGTGCCTTGTGCCGGAACCCGTTTAGCATCAGTGTTCATCGGGAGCCCAGACCCAGTTACGGATCTCCGGGAGATCCTGGCCGTGCTTGTTGATGTACAGGTTGTGTTCCACAAGCTTGTCGACCATCGTCTGCTTCAGGTAATCGCCGGTGGCTCCGAGCTGAGGGAGCCGATCGATCACGTCCTGCACGAGGTGGAATCTATCGAGGCGGTTTTGCACTCGCATATCGAAGGGAGTGGTGATGGTGCCCTCCTCGTTGTAACCGCGGACGTGGAGGTTCCGGTTGGCTCGACGGTAGGTCAGCCGGTGGACCAAGGTCGGGTAGCCGTGAAAGGCGAAGATGATGTGTTTGTCCCGGGTGAACAGCGCGTCGTAATCGCCGTCGGACAGCCCATGCGGATGCTCAGTGTCTGACTGAAGTTTCATCAAGTCCACCACGTTGACCACCCTGATTTTGAGCCGCGGCAGATGTTCGCGCAGGATTGACACCGCTGCGAGCACTTCGAGAGTGGGTGTGTCGCCGCAGCAGGCCAGCACCACGTCCGGTTCTGCGCCGCCGTCGTTGCCAGCCCACTCCCAGATCCCGATGCCTTCGGTGCAGTGAACTTCTGCCTGCTCCATAGACAACCATTGCGGCATAGCATGTTTGCCAGCAACGATGACGTTGACATAGTGACGGCTGCGCAGGCAGTGATCGGTGATCGAAAGGAGACAGTTGGCATCCGGGGGGAGATAAACGCGAACGATGTCGGCCTTCTTGTTCACCACGTGGTCGAGGAACCCGGGGTCTTGGTGGGTGAACCCATTGTGGTCCTGTTGCCACACGTGCGAAGCGAGCAAGTAGTTCAGCGAAGCGATGTCGCGCCGCCAAGGTAGGGCTTTAGTGACCTTGAGCCATTTCGCATGTTGGTTAAACATGGAGTCGACTATGTGAATGAACGCCTCGTAGCAGTTGAACAATCCGTGTCGTCCCGTGAGCAAATAGCCTTCCAACCAGCCTTCGGACTGATGCTCCGAGAGCATCGAATCCAACACCCGTCCGCTGGGCGCGAGGGACTCGTCGCCATTAACCGTGCGGGCCTCCCACTGCCGGTCTGTGACTTCGAAAACTGCGCCGAGCAGGTTAGACAGGGTCTCGTCGGGACCGAAGATCCGGAAGTTGCGCTGGTCCTCATTTAATGTGACGACGTCGCGGAGGAACTTGCCGAGAACTTCGGTGTCGTGGGCTTGGACGCCTCCGGGGACTAGGACCGTGACGGCGTGTGCACGAAAATCGGGCATGCGGAGGTCGCGAAGAAGCAAGCCGCCATTGGTGTGTGGGTTGGCGCCCATCCGCCGTTCCCCCTGAGGGGCAAGGGAAGCCAAATCTGCGACCAGTCGGCCGTCGCGGTCGAACAACTCTTCGGGCCGGTAGCTGCGCATCCAGCTCTCGAGGAGTGCGATGTGCTCCGGGTGAGCCTCATCGACAAGCAGTGGCACCTGGTGCGCATGGAAGGTGCCCTCGATCTGCACGCCGTCGACCACCTTCGGTCCGGTCCACCCCTTGGGAGAACGGAGCACAATCATCGGCCACCGAGGCCGCATCGTCGTGCCGCCGCCACGGGCGCCTGCCTGGATTCGTTTGATGGCCTCGATGGTGTGGTCCAGGACGGACGCCATCATTTCGTGCATCATTTCTGGATCATGGCCTTCGACGAAGTAAGGGTCCCATCCGCAGCCGCGCAGATACTGGTCCAGTTCCTCGTGTTCGATACGGGCAAGCACGGTCGGGTTGCTGATTTTATAACCGTTGAGGTGCAGGATCGGCAGCACAGCTCCATCACTGGCCGGGTTGAGAAACTTTGTGGAGTGCCAAGCCGTTGCCAACGGTCCTGTTTCTGCCTCCCCGTCGCCGATCACGCAGGCGACGATCAGGTCAGGATTGTCGAATGCGGCCCCGAACGCGTGACTGAGTGAGTAGCCGAGTTCGCCGCCTTCGTGAATGGAGCCAGGGGTAGTGGGGGCGACGTGGCTTGAGATGCCGCCGGGAAAAGAGAACTGGGTGAAAAGCTTCCTAAGGCCGTTTTCGTCCTGACTGATGTCCGGATAGATCTCGCTGTAGCTGCCTTCCAGGTAGGTATTGCCAACCAGTGCGGGACCGCCGTGGCCCGGTCCGGCCACGTAGAACATATTTACGTCATATTTTACGATTGCCCGGTTGAGGTGGACGTAGATAAAGTTTTGTCCCGGAGTGGTGCCCCAATGCCCAACTACCAGAGGCTTCACATCCGACAGCGCCAACGGACGTTTCAATAGCGGATTGTCGTAAAGATAGATTTGCCCCACCGATAGGTAGTTGGCTGCCCGCCAATAGGCGTCCATGTGGTGCAGGAGCGCTGGATCCAGTGTGCCTGCAGCCGTGATGATCGCTGTATTCGTCAGAGTATTTGTCATAGCGTTGTCTTCGTTTCTTGCAGTTGGGGACTTTGGGGAGAGTCGTCACGGCAGGATGGTGGTACCCGATGTTCCTGCTACCACCTTGGCGGCCGCAGCCAGCTTCCCGGCCTGCCGTTGGCGGAGGCAAAGCGTTGGCGCGCTTCAATTTTCGGACCCATTGAGCCCAGTGGAAAGGATGCGGCCGCCAGCATAGGGCCGTTAGCGGAGGTGGCAACCGCTGGGAATTCCTGGTTGGTGCTTTTGCTCGGGAGAAAGCGGCTACCCACGATGGTCCTCTCGTTGACGACCACGCCACGTGGTCTTCGCTCACGAGAATTCATCCCCGGCAGCGCAGCATCAAGGGCCGAAAAGTCCGCACCCCAGGGGCTTTGGTCATAGACCCGGCCCCGGTCATCGGTGACCGGGGCCGGATGGGCAAGCCAGCTTATGACGCCGGCGCGACGGTGGGCCAGTAACCGGGGGTAGCGCAAAGTTGCGCGTCAATCGGCACCCGCGGTCTGTTCCATAGGTCAATGGTCCTCGACGTCCCGAAACAGGGGTAGGGGCCAAGGGCACGCGTCCTATGCCAAAGGACCCTACAAACAAAAACTGAACCACTATCAAACGAATGGCGCTTGCCAAGTCAGCTCTGTGCCTCCGTCGGGGTGGTTCCCGATGCTGAAACTTCCGCCCGCTTCTTTTGCTCTGTACTCGAGATTCTTGAGACCGCGGGGCGTAGAGCTGGCAGGAATCCCAATTCCGTTATCCCGCACATTGATAATCAGCTCGTCCGCGACCTTGATGGAGACCGTCACACTGCTGGCGCGCGCATGACGCACAACATTGCTCACCGCTTCCCGCACCACCGCTTGCGCGTCGCTGCGAAGTCCCGCTGAAACAATTCCGATAGGGCCAGAGATTAGTACCGTCGGGAGCACCCCAGAGTTTTCTGTTAGCTCGATAACCGCTTTGTTCAACACCACTCGCAATTTGGGTGGTTGTGCCGAGTCGATTTCGAGATCGAAGATGGTGCCGCGGATGTCGGCTATCACCTCCTGCAGCCGGTCGATGTGCTCGTCCAATCGCTGCGAGACCTCGATACTCGCTGTGCGCCGCTGGGTGCCTTGCATTGCCAACCCAATGGCAAAGAGCCGCTGAATCACTTGGTCGTGCAGATCTCTCGCGATCTGCTCGCGGACTGCTATGACGCTCGCCTCCTGCCGCTGCGCCTGGCTCTGGGCGCGCTGCAGAGCCAGCGCAGCCTGGACGGCGAAGGACGCAGCGATTTGCAGTTGCTCAGGATTGAACAACTCTGAGCTGGGTGCCCGAACTGCCAACAACACACCGGAAATAGTGTCGCCGGTACGCAGGGGTACAGCCATGGCGGGGCCAAAAATCTTGCTTTCGCCCACGCCTACGTCATACGTGAGGCGGGGCACGCTCCGAGGGACACCGTCGGAGAAAACCATCCCTGTCGTAGATCCGGCGACCGGAACAATGCGGCCGATGACTGCGTCACCGTCTTTCCCCACGCTCATCGCAATGACGAGATGCTTTGCCGAGCATGCGTTCTCGGGTGGGTCCGGAAGTAAAATTGCAGTCTGATCTGCGCCGATAAGTTCTAGTGCGCGTTCGGCAATGAGGCGCAGCGAATCGTCAGTGGTAGTGCCATCAAGGATCTCGATGGTGATTTCACCAGAAACCTCGAGCCACCGTTGGCGCTGCCGGACTGCTTCGTACAACCGCGCGTTTTCGATCGCGATGCCGGCCGCGGTGGCGAGCGCGTGAACAAGCACCTCATCGTCGGCCGTGAAACCGCCCTCGTCGTGTTTCTCGGTGAGGTACAGGTGTCCGAAAAGTTGACCGCGTACGCGTAAGGGTACGCCAAGAAATGTTGTCATTCTGGGGTGGTGAGCCGGAAAGCTAACGTGGGCAGGGTGCTGGGTGAGGTCGTGCATTCGCATGGGAGCGTCGTTGGAGAAGACAATTCCTAGAATCCCGCATCCGGTGGGCAGAGCCCCTATCCTGTCGACGGCTCCTGGTTCCATTCCACAGTGAATAAACTGCGAAAGCGTGCCGTCTGGCGCTAGAACCCCTAGCGCCCCGTATCGGGCACCTACCAAATCAGTCGCAGCTTCGACAATTCGCTCGTAGGTCTGTTCCAGTTCTAGACCTGTAGCAACGGAAAGCATTGCCTCGAGGAGGTTTTCGTTCCGCTGCCGTCCGAGGGGGGTTGACAGATGGACATGTCTGGAGGCGATCACCAGCCACTGCAATCCGCGGTCATGGCGACCGAAGTTGCGTCGAAAGAACCGCAATCTGGGTGCGCCTAGCCATCCCCAGTTTTGTCAGCAGGTGCGAAACGTAGTTCTTCACAGTCTTTTCGGCCAAGAACATCCGCTCAGCAATTTGCCGGTTCGTCAGGCCTTCCCCGATCAGGTCGAGGAGCGTCCTTTCTTGAACGCTCAGACCTGCTGCAGGGCCAGGGTTCTCAACGCTCTGGCGTAACCGATTCATCAGCACAGCAGCTGCGCGGTTATCGAGCAGCGATTTACCGGACCCGACGGTGCGGATCGCCGAGATCAGGTCCAGGCCGCGGATGTCCTTGATGACGTAACCGGCGGCCCCCGCCAACACGGCGTCAACCATGGCTTGTTCGTCGGGGTAGGAGGTAAACATGAGGCAGCTCAAGTCCGGCATCATGGAGCGCAGCTCGCGGCACAGTTCCACCCCATTTCCATCCGGAAGTCTGATGTCCAGCACGGCCACATCAGGCTTGGCGGCGGGTATCCGCGCCAGCGCTTCGGCAACTGAGCCGGCTTGTCCCACGACGGTCATATCGATCTGTTCCTCGAGCAGATCGGCGACACCGCGGCGCACCACCTCGTGGTCATCGACCATGAAGACTTTGAGCACCCGAGCAGACCCAGCCCGAAGCGCGCTTTCTTGGGGTGCGGAACTGGACTCGATTACCACTGCTCGCCGTTCACTGTGGGCGGGCACAACCGTTTCCATCATGACATGAGTGTCGCTGCGAGCGCCGGCCAGCGCCAGGGGAGAAAGTCCTGTTCTTTGTTGGTAAACGGGACGAAGCGGGCAGGGGTCATTAGGGATCCATGAAGTCATTGCAAGCGAGCAGAAGCTCCGCCATCTCGGCGGCTGTTCCACCGAACGCGGCCGTTCGGTTCTCCAAGTTGCTTCGCGCCCCTTCTATCGAGAGCCCCGTTTCCATCAGCACGCCCAAAACTTGGTTGATGGCATCGAAGTCCAGGAGAGTGGCTGCTGGATCGGGTATCTCAACCATATCTTCGCCGTCTAGATCGAACCCGCCGGTAAACTCCGTCCAGTTTTGCGCATCAGTTGCGAGCGCGGCGAAGGCGCGACGGCGCGATGCGTAAAACGTCATCCGGGTACTTGACTCAACGTGTGCCGCGGGCATAGCCAACGAAGCAGCGACAGCGACACCCCGATCGGGATCCATCGTGCTAAACGTCAAGGTGGTCATGCCCACTCGGACATTGATCGTGAGTCCGAGAAATGAAGGTACCGCAGCCGTTAAGTCATCCGCCAGCACCCCAAGCATCGCTTCGAGGTCGCCGCCGAGCGGCCCGAGGTTTTCGCTCAAGGTCGCTAGGACGGCAGAGAGGGCTGCGGGCATTTCCTTCAAGGAGTGCTCCGGGGCGATCCGCATAGCCCGATAGTTCGTACGTGGATCCGGCGGCCAGGAAACACAAGACACCCGATCCCGGATGGTTCACGGAGGGTGCCATGAAACCGATCCGGGTAGCGCCGAGGGTACGCCCCTATCACCCCGTAGGCATTATCCCGCTCGATACTTGATCCGATTAGGACGCCGAGGGAAGCTGCCCCGCATCTTCGACCACAGTCCTTGCAGCGTCCACAAGTTCGACCGAAGCAGATGCGGCGAGCCGGGCCAGCTCGGAGTGCCCTTCTTCGCTGGAGAGACGGTGGCGTTTGCGCAGAATACCCACAGCTTGAGCTACACAAGCGTGCGCGTCGGCCGCAGTTTGGAGGTGCTCGGCAGAGCGCAGCGCCTGAGCCAGGATCTGTGCGTGGCGCACCGTCACGGCAGCGGGCACCGCAAAAGACATGCCCAGCATCTCAGCCCGAGCATCGAAAGAATCTGGGGCGTGCGCATACACGTTCATGGCTCCCAGAGACTTGCCGTCGGTGATTAACGGCAATGAAAGAACGCTGTGGACCCCCAGGGCAGCCGCCTGCGGCCCAAATTCGGGCCAACGCACGTCTGTGCGTAACGAACCTGAACGCATCACCGTGTTCGCCGCCGCCGCGCTGATGCACGGGCCTTGACCGAGACCGTACTGAATGGTGTCGATCGGCTCGACAAAGTCGGTAGTTTTAATAATCACGTCCGGGAGTCCGGCTTCAGACAGGGTCAGACCAGCCCCATCGGCGCCAGGTATCACTCGAACAGCGAAAGTTGCGACTTGTACCAAGAGATCGCGCAGTGTCATCTGGTCGACCGGCAATTGGCCCAAGGCTTCGACCTCTGTGGCCAGACCGAAATCTTGGGCCCGCCGGGTGGCGACAGCGGATTCGGTGGAGGCAGCGGCGGCTGTTGACGGGGTGGAGGTATCGGGGACATTGCTTGATACAAAGTGTGAGGGCCCTGGACCGGAGTCGCCCGGCGGTGTCTCGCCAGAAATTGCGTCCGGCATGGTGGCTCCCTCGTAGATCTGAGATCAGGCTGCGCCAGACCGATCGGCCCGGGGCGTTCCTTTATCTATCGGGTCGACACAAGTGATCGACAGGCATGGCAACGCTTCGCAGCATCCGACCTGAACTATAGCCCCGGCGTGTGGGCACCCGGTAAGCCTGTGACCGCCGCTCCGTGATCTGGCGCAGCGATCCGAGGGGTAGAAGTGACTTTCAGCGCCGGCGACGGGACCACCGACCCTGTAAATGTCGGCGCCAATCTCGCACGATGGGGGAATCGTCCAGCACAGAGACGTTAGGGCAATACCCGCTTCGTGGGAGGGACTAGGACTATGAGTATTCAGTCGCTTCAGCACCCCGTCCGTGACGTTGTGGTGGGCCTCGACGGTTCAGATTCGTCTCACCTGTCGCTCCCGTGGGCTGCCGATCTTGCGCACCTGCACAACGCTCGCCTGGTGCTGGTGCACTGCGAGCCCGACGGACATCCACATCTGACGCCCCACGAGATGCGGACGTTCCTCGACAATTGCCGCAGCACCGTGCGGATCTACCACCCGGATCTTGAGGTCCAGATCGGGGAGCATCCCGGCTCATCCGCCGAGGCGTTGCTGGCGGCCTCGGGCCCGGCGATGGTGACGGTGTTGGCCCCGGGAGCCAGAGCCGACGCCCATCGAAACGTTCTTGGCACAGCGGTTCTGGAGATGGCTTCCGGGGGCGCCAGTCGATCTGTCGTTGTCCGGGCGGCGCTGGGCGGTCAAGCGCTGGGCGGTCAGCTGACGGGAACCACGGGACCGATCGTCGTAGGTGTCGATGGTTCGCCAGATTCTGAACAGGCATTGGGTTTCGCTTTTGCCGAAGCCTCCTTGCGTCGCCTCACCTTGCTCGCCATCCGCTGCCACGACGACGCATCGGAAAGTTCAGATTCTGCCGGAGCCATGCGCCCACAACAGAGCCGAGATCAGTTGTCAACGCTGCTTTCTGAGCAACTTGCCCCCTGGTCGAAAAAGTATCCAGAGGTTTTGATCCACCAGGTGGTGCGGGATGGGGCGCCCACCCCGACCCTCCTGAGCGAAGCCCAGGGCGCCAGAAAAAATGGGGTGGCAGCAATGCTGGTGGTGGGCAGCCGCGGACGCCTGGCTCGTTCCGGGCCGACCCTCGGATCTACCAGCGCCGCCGTCTTGGAGCAGGCGGGATGCCCGGTGGCGGTCGTCCACGCGAGTGACTCAGCCTGATGACAAGCACTTTATTGCCCCACCTTGCGGCAGCGGATCAGAAAGCGCGTAGCCAAGTACTTCCGAGCCAGCTGACCACGAGCCAGCTGGCAGGCCACCTAGGCACCCAAGCGATGAAAGCGCCGGAGATAGCTCGCCCGGTGCCACTTCACCAGATGCCGATTCAGGAGGTGATGACCAGCCCGGCCGTGACAGTGGGCCGCGCAACGACTTTGGCGCAGGCAGCTGCCCTCTTGACCTTCTGGCAAGTAAGCACTGCGCCAGTGGTGGACGAGGGGGGTGTGCTCGTGGGGGTTGTCACCGCTACCGACCTGATTCGCGGCGTCTTGGCCCCTGCTTCGCATCAAAACGATGCCGGCGGAGTCTGGTCCATGAGAAACCCTCCGACCACGGTCGAACAGGTGATGTCTTGGCCAGTGGCTACGGTGGAGGTCGGCGACGACGTTGCTTTCGCCGTATTTCTCTTCCTCGACCCGGAGATCCGCTGCTTACCGGTGACCCAGAATGGTTGCGTGGTGGGGGTGGTGACCCGTCAAGACCTCCTGGGCGCCTCGTGACACGTCGCAGGGGAGCGCACCCCATCGTGCGCCGTCGCTGGGCTTGCCCAGTGCGACTACATGTATGCCGCGGTACCGAGATCCCAGTCGGTGTCGCGTAATCGGGTGATGCGTCGACCTGAAATACCGTGCGGGATGATGCGGACCCAGCTGAAATCGGGGCCAGGCACCCACGGCGTTACACCGGTGGCTTTGGTCCGTCTGATCAAGTCTTGGTCGTGCGCGGGAGTGAGTTCTTCCGCCTGCCCGCGGAACAGCACGCTCCACCCTGTACGGGTCGCTTCGTCGATGCTGTCCACCTCGAACGTGACGTTGGCATGGTTGGCATGGGTGAGCTTTCCGCCAGATTTACTCCGGATAACGATCACCTCGCCGTCGAGAGAGAAGCTGACTGGCACCACTACCGGCCAATGGTTCACCACCACGCCCAGGCGGCCCACGCTCTGCGTGCGGATGAGCGAATAGCACTCCTGCGTCGACAAAGTCGAAACAGCACTGTGGTCGATGACCTGCATGGTGATGGCCTCCCCGTGAGAGCAGCTTAGATGCGCAGAACGCTGTCTTTTCCATCGTGACTAGAGCTGGAGGTGAAAATCAGGGGATGTCGGTACCTCACTTAAAGGACTAAAGTCCCTAAAGCGATATCGCCCACGCGGTGCGGCGGCTTACCCTTTTTCCGTGTTCAGAACAGGGGAGGCGAGGACTTTTGCAACGGTCAGCAGCACCGCAGAGTCCTCGACAGCCTCCAAGCTGTGCCGAGAGTTGGGCACGATCAAAAGGTCGCCGGTCCGGCCATCCCAGGCGGCGGCCTCTGAGACTAATCGGACCCGTCCAGCTAGTACGTGAACCGTTGCTTCGCCGGGGTTTTCGTGTTCATCAAGTTTGTGGCCCGCTGCAAGTGCGATCAGGGTTTGCCGAAGGACGTGTTCGTGGCCACCGTAGACGGTCGCGGCGCTGCGTCCGCTCGATGATGTTTTTGCGACCTCGAGATGGTTGCGGACAAGCGCGGTAAGTGACGATTTTTCCATGGGATCTTCCTTTCGCAGGGACAGCGGTGATGCCGCACAATGGGACCCCCGCGGCAGCCGTCGGCGGTTCCCCTGTCCCCACAAGACTCTGGAGTCGGGTCGATGTCAAGGCCAGCCGTCGCTAGGCCGACTATTCATTCCGGCGTGGACAGCGGTGTGCCAAGAGTGTCTCTGCGTAGATCCGGATGCCGTCGTGGGCAGGATGAGCACAGCGATTCACCGGGAACCCGGTACAGCAGGCAACACGATTGACGATGTACGAGGCGCCGACGGAGAATGCCCAGGGGCGGTGGGGCGACATCGATGAACCGCGCCGGAGGCATCGGGCGGTCAATCGCCTCGATGAGCGCGGACACGGTGCGGGTCGCCGCTGGCACCTGATGGAGTGCCCGGCCGAATAGCAGCGCTTGGCTGGCTAGCGAATCTGTGGCCAGCGCCCACATCGCTTGCTCCGAGCGGCGGGCAAGGGAGGCTACCTGGGGAATGAGCTCGTCAAACATTTCAGCCAAAGTTATTGCTAACGCCTGTATTTGGTCGCCCGGCCCCGCGAGCGCGGTGGAGGAAGCCCCACTCACTCGTGAATCTAATTGGTGGTGCACCATGAGGTCTTCCAACCGCGGCGAGAGAGCCCGACCCGTGAGGATCAGGGAGGCAATGGAAGGCGTCACGAGGAAGTGGCTCGCCGAGTACCACCACAGAGTTGCCAACACGGGAACATCGGTGGTGCGCCATATTTCACCGCGAAGCCCTAGTTGGTTTTCCATCCATGTGGCGTCCCGAATTTTTGTGGCGCTGACTTTCCTGGCGTCAGGTCCGCACACCAGAGGGCCGTGGGCGTCAATGGGAAGCTGTCTGAGTAGTTCGCGGTTGACAGCTTCTACCTCGGGAGTCCCATCCGCCGCCACTTTTGCCGACACTCCTCACGCCATAGACAAAATTTCACCGCGTACGCGCACCTCTTGCGGCCATTGGTAGCGATGGTATACCGGGCCAGTCAGGCATACTCATGGACGATACGTAGGGTGAGGTAGATGAGCGACGAAGAATTTGTCATTGATAACTCTGCTTTCATGCCGTTGGTGCGTAACGGTTTTGACCCGGTTCCGGAGCTAGCGCAGCGGCGTCGGGAACAGCCCGTGAGCAGGTTGGAATTCCCGTTCGGTATTGGTGCCTGGTTGGTAGCCGGGTACGCCGACACTAAGACGGTGTTGGGCAGCGTCGATGCGTTCAGTAATGATTTTGCCAACCTCACAGCGGCCACCGGTGGCCAAGCAACCCAGGATCAGGATCCCGGAGGTCTGGGGTTCAGCGACCCGCCCAAGCACACCCGGTTGCGAAAGCTTCTCACCCCAGAATTCACGATGCGACGCCTGCAGCGCCTCATCCCGCGCATCGAAACGATCGTGAATGACCGGATCGACGCCCTTATCGATGCCCGGTCACGCACGGGAGACGCAGTCGATCTCGCCGGACTGTTCGCGACTCCCGTTCCGTCATTGGTGATTTCGGAATTGTTGGACGTCCCGGTGCCGGACCGCGAAGCCTTCGCCAGGTTGTCGGCGGACCGTTTTGACATGTTTGGCGGCGCTCTGTCGGGGCTGGACGCCATGACCGAGTCACTTCAGTTCATGACCGATTTGGTACAGCAGCAACGGAAGAGCCCGGGCGATGGACTCCTGGGAATGCTCATTCGCGAGCACGGCGATGAAGTAACTGATCGCGAACTGGCGGGGCTGGCCGACGGGCTCTTGGTGGGCGGTCACGAGACAACAGCCAGCATGATCGCCCTCGGCGCGCTGATTCTGCTGCAAAATGACGACTACGCCGAGTTGGTTCGCACCGGTGATAGCCACACGGTCGCCGGCATCGTGGAGGAGATGCTTCGCTATCTTTCCGTGGTCCAGGTATCGTTCCCGCGGTTCGCGCGCGAGGACATGATGATCGGCGACACCCGAATCGCCAAGGGGGACATGATCCTGTGTTCGTTGAGCTCCGCCAACCGAGATGACGACCTCACCACCTCCCGCACGGCAGGCCCCGGTGGATCCAGCCCACTGGAAAGCTTCGACCCACTGCGCGCACCCACCCAGCATTTCGCCTTCGGCTACGGCTTCCATCGATGCGTCGGCGCGGAGCTCGCAAAAATCGAATTACGCATCGCGTATCCGCTTCTGCTGCAACGGCTTCCCGGACTCCGGTTAGCCGTGCGCAACGAGGAAATCATCTTTCGAGAGATGTCGATCGTCTACGGGCTGGAGTCGCTGCCCGTCACGTGGTGATGGCCGTTTCAGGAACCCCCACACCCAGTGGCCGTTGCGGCAGGGCTTTCCATGCGGCTCTGCGCAGCGCCTGCCGTCCGGGGTCGGCGACGGGGGAGGCGAGCAACAGGCGTTGGGTGTACAGCTCTGTGGGCGTGGTGGTGATGACGTCGGCCGGGCCCGATTCAACTATCTCGCCTCGGTACATCACCGCGACGTCATGACTGATGTAGCGGACCACCGACAGGTCGTGGGTGATGAAAAGGTATGCGACACCGGTGGTGGCTTGGATTTCTATGAGCAATTCGAGAATTTTGGCCTGAGTGGACATGTCGAGCGCGCTGACCGGCTCGTCACACACCAACAACCGTGGGCTCAGCGCCAGCGCTCGAGCCAGGGCGATCCGCTGACGTTGGCCCCCCGAGAATTCACTCGGATAGCGACTGCCAGCATCGACGGGAAGCTGTACCTCATCCAACAGAGATCGGATCCTTATTACTGCATCCCTTCGACCCGTTCCCGCCGCCTGCAGGGGTTCGGCCAGGATCGACTCGACCGTCATGGCTGGATTGAGTGAAGAGTACGGGTCTTGAAACACCACCTGGATATCAGTGGACAGCGCGCGCCTTTTCCTGCGCGACAAGCCCAGCACGCTGCGTCCCTCGAACTCAATTGCCCCGCCCGTTGCGGGTGTTAAGCCGAGGATTGCCCGGCCGAGAGTCGTTTTACCGGAGCCGGATTCGCCTACCAGGCCCAACGTTTTGCCGCTCTCGATCGAAATCGAGACCTTCTGTAAAGCCTGGAAAGGAGGGGCCCGGAATCCGCGTCCCGCAAAGTGCACGTCCAGATCGCGGACGCTCAGCAGGCTCACGGCGCAAAACCCGTCGGCGGCGCGGAAGCGGCCCTGCCCGGAGCATCGTCTAATGTCGCAGCCAGCAGCATTTTGGTGTACTCATGCTGGGGGTGCGCGAAAAGCTCTGCTACGGAGGCGGTTTCAACTATTTCGCCGGACTTCATTACTGCAACCCGGTCGCAGATATCGGCAATGACTCCTAGATTATGAGTGACGATGATCAAGGCCATGTTGCGCTCCTTTTGTAGTTCACGGAGCAACTCCAAAACCTCAGCCTGCACTGTGACGTCGAGGGCGGTGGTGGGTTCGTCGGCGACCAGCAATTCAGGATCGCAGGATACCGCCCCGGCAATCAGCACCCGTTGGGCCATCCCACCACTGAGCTCGTGCGGGTAGGCCGCCATCGTGCGCTGCGGGTCCGGAATTCCGACGCGCTCCAGGAGGGCGATTGCGCGCGAACGGGCAGCCGATTTGGAGATCTTGAGCTTGTAGCGCATTGGCGCGATCAGTTGGCTGCCCACGGTGAAGGAAGGGTCAAGGTTCGACATCGGCTCCTGCGGTACGTAGGCCATCGCGCCGCCGCGAAGTTGTTGCAGCGTCTTAGCCGATGCATCGATCAGGTTCACCCCGCCCAGCACCATCGATTGCGCATCCATCTGAGCTTCCGGCGGGAGTAGACCGAGGATGGCGAAGACGGTCTGGGACTTGCCTGATCCCGATTCGCCAACGATTCCAAGCGCCTCACCCCGGTTAACTGTCAGGCACACCGATGACACCACGGTGCTCCTCCCGCCGCCGGCGCTCGGGTAGCGGACGCTTAACCCGCGCACGGTCAGCAGGTCACCTGCGGAATATTCCATCCCGTCGTCGGCGAGTTCTCGTTGCTGCCAATCTCGTCCAGCGTCCTGATGGCGCGCGGGCATGCGGTGATTTCTCTTTCGCCGACTGGCCCGACCTACCCCCAGGCTGTCTGCAATCGCCGCGCTGACCAGCACGAGACACATTGCCGTGACGCCGATCATTGCGCCGGGTGCATATACCAAGTGGGGTGCCTTGTAGATCGTGGCGAAGGCGTCGCTGAGCATGTTGCCCCAACTGGGCCGGGTGGGGTCGCCGAACCCGAGGAACTCGAGGCCCGCTTGCACGATGATGGCGAGTCCGAAAACGAACGACCCCAGCACCACCACGGGGCCGGTGACCACGGCAAGCACATGCCGGAAGATGATCCGCGGGTCGGAGAGCCCGGAAACCCTTGCGGCATCGATAAACAATTCGTCGCGGACGCCGATCACTACTCCACGGGTTAACCGGAAGATGTCGGGTGATGCGAGTACGCCCAGCGCGATCATGGTCGGGGCAAGCCCACTACCCAGCGAACTAATCACCACCACCAGAATCAGGATTTGGGGCAGCGACATCAGCAGGCCCGCGACCCAGGAGGCCAGGGAGTCGAACCACTTCGAGTAGTACCCAGCCAGAAGGCCCGTTGGCACCCCGATAGCCATGGCGGTAGAGATCATGATGATTCCGGCCCGAAGGCTCACTCGGCCGCCGTAAAGCAATCGGGACAACACATCTCGGCCCTGGGTGTCGGTACCCAGCCAGTGCTGCCAACTGATCGGCTTGAGCTGGTCGATGAGCGTGATCCGCAACGGGTCGTACGGTGCGATCAGCGGCGCGAGCAGGCAGAGGAGAACAATTAACAGCAGGACGCTTGCCGCAACCACTCCCACAGGGTTGCGCAGGAACGCTTTCAGCCGCCTTCGCTGGGGGAGGGACTCGGCTGCGACCGGGCCGGAAACAGTCTCGTCCAAGGGCACCGTCATGTCATTCTCACTTTGGGATTCAGTGCGCCGTAGGCAATGTCGACGAGCAGGTTGACAACCACCACGGTGACGACGGTGAAAAGTAGCAAACCCATGATCACGGGCAGATCCGATTCGGCGCTGGCATTGATTGCCACCGAGCCCAAACCCTGTAGACCAAAGACTCTCTCGACGATCGCCGCCCCGGAGAGAGCAGCAATAAATTGCAAACTCAACATCGTGAGTGCGGGCGGCGCGGCGTTGCGCAGCACGTGGGTGAGCAAGATGGTGCGATTGCTCAAACCGCGGCTGCGAAGCGTCCGGATGTAGTCCTGAGCGCTTACCGTAATGATTGAGTTGCGAAGCTGCTGGGCGATGGAGGCAATGGAGCCA
The DNA here is from genome assembly GCF_003860405.1 of Nakamurella antarctica. Classification (NCBI taxonomy): domain Bacteria; kingdom Bacillati; phylum Actinomycetota; class Actinomycetes; order Nakamurellales; family Nakamurellaceae; genus Nakamurella; species Nakamurella antarctica. Next base: position 593,324 of record NZ_CP034170.1, read on the forward strand.
ATGGCGATCGCGACGACGGGCAACGTGATCGACTGCAACCATCCAGCCGGGTCAGACCCCAACGAGACGTAGCCGGTAGCCGGGAACCATCGCAGCCCTACGGCCAAGGTCACGGCCAGGATTATTGCGACCCAGAAGTTGGGCAGTGCAAACCCGAAAACCATGACGACCTGAAGGAAGCGATCGAAAAGCCCTGGCTTAACAGCAGCCAACGTGCCCAGGAGCACACCAAAGAAGGCCGCGACCCCCACCGCTCCGATGGCCAAGGAAAGGGTCACCGGGAAACGGTTGGCCATTAACTCGGCCACCGACGACGTGGACGAAAAAGATGTCCCGAGATCACCGCGCAGTGCGTGGCTGAGCCAATCCCAATATTGAGAGAAGATTGACCGGTCCAGACCCAGCTGTATACGTTTCGTTGCGACCTGTTCCGGTGTGGCATAGAGCCCGAGCGAACCCCGGGCTGGATCGATGCCGGTGAGCTGCAGGAAAAAGTACATTCCGGTGAGAACCACGAAAGCCAGACCTACCCCAGAGAGCAGCCGCTTGAGGATGAAGGCGCCCATGCGGTGATGTCCTTTCGCTCTCGGTGGGTGGGGTCGGTGCGGAGTTTTAGCTAGCGGGCTTGAAGAATCTCAAACTCGGTACCAACTGCGACTGCTGCATCGTCACATCGATCTGCGGCGACCAGAGGTAGATGTTCTGGATAGTGGCGATGGGGGCAAACCAGGCCTGGTCCACCAAGTAGGTATTTAATTCCTTGTACAAATCGGCTTGCTTCGCGCCGGCGTTGTTCGGAATGTCGGTGAGAAGTTGGGTCACTTTCGGGTCCTCGTACTTAAAGTGGTTCCACAGCGAGGTGGGAGTGATCTTGTTCAGCACGTCCGTCCAGGCCGGAATGTTGGTGGAGAAGGACAGCATGTAGACAGGGTTGGCCAGCAAGGAGTCGAGCCCCCCATTCGAGAAGCCATTGATGGGAACCGGTTTCACCGTGATACCGATGTCGCCCAGATACTGGGTCACGATCGCCACCAGCGGATCCATGAAGCCGGTGGAGTAACCAATGGGTAATTCGAATCCATTGGGGTAACCGGCCTCGGCCAACAGCGCCTTAGCCGCGGCGGGGTCATACGGGTACTTGGTGTTAAGTGCATCCACCCACGCTTCGCTGGCGGGGTTGAACGTCTGCTCCGAGACCTGCGCGAAGCCGCCGTAATAGGTATCGACGATGGTTTGACGATCGAATGCCATGTTGATCGCCTGTCGCACCCGGACATCAGCGAGCGCGGGCAAGACGGTCCCCGCGCGGTCCTGCATAATCACGCCCTGCCATTCGCCGGGCACGGTGCCGACGGTGAGTCCGCTGGCTTTGGCTTCGTCGACCATGTCGTTCTTGCCGTACATGAACTGAATCTGGCCAGTTTTCAAAGCATTGAAGCGGGCAGTGAAATCCTCGAAGGGCTTGATGACCACGCTGCCGAAAGGAAATGCCTCGGAGTTCCAGTACGCAGGGTTCTTGGTGAAGAGATAGCTGCTCGCCTTCTGCGAATTAGCAGCATCCAAGACGTACGGCCCCGTGCCGATGGGCTCAGTGGCCGCTGTACCGGCGGCGAGAGCCTTCGGGCTCACCATGAAGCCGGCGTAGGTGGCCAGAGCGGACAGCAAGCCAGGGTTGGGCGCGGCGAGCTTCAGCACCACAGTGCTCGGATCGGTGACAGAAACGGAACTGATCGATTTGGCTGCTTCAGCAGCAGATCCCGCAGCCTTCTGGGCGTGTTCGAGGTTGGCTTTAACCGCTTCGCCATCAAATTTCTCGCCATCACTGAAAACAACCCCGTCGCGCAGCTTGAGCGTGAGCTCGGTGAGGGTGTCGTTGTAGGTGAAGTCGGTGGCCAAGTTGCCCTCAATTGTGGCGTCTGCCTTCTTCCGCAGCAGCGGGTCGTACACCGCCTCCGCATACTGAATGACGGCGCCCTCCTTCATCTCTGACGGGTCCCAAGTGGGGATGTCGCCGTTCTGGCCGAGCACCAGTTGCTTGTCTGCCCCCTCGACGGCGGGTGCCGCCGAGGTGTTGGCATCGCTGGACTGCGCCGCGGGGCCGGCGCTAGCGCCAGCCCCTCCCGACTCGGAAGTGCTGGCCGATGTTGCGGAAGAAGGCGCGGGGGTTGGGCTGTCACCCGTACCGCCCTCGCTGCTACTGCACGCTGATAACACCAGGGCTCCGGCGATCAAGAGCCCACCAAACGTGGTGGTGGTGGTGCGCACGTTGTCCTCATTCCTGTGGCCGTGAAGCCACTGGTAATTTTTCTCGAAATGGATTGCGGGGGCAGGTACCGATCACATTCCACGTAGGTGGAACGACTCCCCACTTAGACGAAACAACCATGACGAACGATCCGCTCGCGCCGGAGTCCGGACCGAGAGAACCCATGGAGATAGTTAAACCATTGTGCAGATCGGCCTCAGTCGCCCCGCACTGGGGCCAGGGTGTCTCAGGGAAAACCTTGATGAGCAGGCGCAGCGCCCTGCGGAAAATGCCTGAGGCCGCCCACCGATAGGTGTGCGGCCTCAGGCGCGATGTCAGCTCTCCCGCTACTCGGTGATCGCGCCTCTCGCAGCAGAGGTGACCAACTTCGAGTACTTGGCCAACACCCCCCGGGTGTACCTGGGAGGCAAGGGTTCCCAGCCCTCGCGTCGTTCGGCAAGTACCTCGGGGGTCACCAGCAGGTCTAGCGTTCGAGCCTGGATGTCTACCCGAATCATGTCCCCGTCCCGAACAAACGCGATGGGGCCGCCGTCCACCGATTCGGGTGCGAGGTGCCCAATGCACAGGCCCGTGGTGCCGCCGGAGAAACGTCCGTCGGTAACGAGCAAAACATCCTTGCCGAGCCCAGCGCCCTTGATAGCGCCGGTGATGGCGAGCATCTCCCGCATCCCCGGTCCGCCCTTGGGTCCCTCGTACCGGATGACGACGACGTCGCCGGCTTTGATGTCTCCGTTGGTCAGTGCATCCATCGCAGCGCGTTCGCGTTCGAAAACCCTTGCGGGGCCCTCAAAAACCTCCAGATCGAAGCCGGCAGTTTTAACCACCGCTCCTTCAGGTGCTAGCGATCCGCGCAGGATGCTCAAACCGCCGGAGGGGTGGATCGGGTTATTGAACTTTCGAACGACCTCACCATCGAGCGCGGGCAACGTGAGTTCCGCCAGGTTTTCCGCCATCGTCTTACCGCTCACAGTGAGCGCGTCGCCGTGGACGAGCCCTTCGTCCATCAATGCCTTGAGCACTACGGGCAGGCCACCGACCCGGTCTACATCGTTCATCACGTACCGGCCGAACGGCTTGAGATTACCCAGGTGCGGCACCTTGTCGGCGATCCGGTTGAAGTCGGATAGCTCAAGGTCGACGTCGGCTTCGTGGGCGATTGCCAGCAAGTGCAGGACGGCGTTGGTGGAGCCACCAAACGCCATCAAAACTGCGATTGCGTTCTCAAACGCCTTGCGAGTCATGATGTCTCGCGCCGTAATGCCCAAGCGTAATAGGTTGACAACGGCCTCGCCGGAGCGGTGCGCGTAGTAGTCGCGGCGGCGGTCTGCCGAGGGCGGCGAGGTGGATCCTAGGACTGCCATGCCCATCGCCTCCGCGATGGAGGCCATGGTGTTAGCGGTGTACATCCCACCGCAGGCACCCTCGCCGGGACATACCGCGCGCTCGATCCGGCCTAGATCCTCTTCGCTCATCGTGCCCGCTTTAGTGGCCCCGATCGCCTCGAAGGCATCGATCAGCGTGACGTCCTTTTCGGTGCCATCGGTCAGCTTGACCCAGCCCGGAGCAATCGAACCCGCGTAGAGAAATACCGACGCCAGATCGAGCCGGGCCGCGGCCATCAGCATGCCCGGCAGCGACTTGTCGCACCCGGCAAGCAGGACGGAGCCGTCCATGCGCTCGGCCTGCATCACGACCTCCACCGAGTCCGCGATTACCTCTCGGGACACCAGGGAAAAGTGCATTCCCTCGTGGCCCATCGAGATGCCATCGGAGACCGAGATGGTGCCGAACTGCAGCGGGTAACCGCCAGCGGCATGCACCCCCTCCTTGGCTGCCTGCGCGAGTCTGTTGAGAGAGAGGTTGCAAGGGGTGATTTCGTTCCACGAGCTGCCGATACCGATCTGGGGTTTAACCCAGTCCTCGTCGCCCATGCCGACCGCCCGGAGCATTCCGCGGGAAGCGGCCTTCTCGATGCCGTCAGTGACATCTCGGCTCCGGGGCTTAATGTCGATCTGCGAATTGAGCTGGACATCTGATGGGGGCGTGCTGTTATCGGTCACCCGGGCATTCTATGCGCCTGTCTGCAGTGGGGAAAAGACGCTCGGTTTAGCGGGGCAAAGACGCTCGGTGGAACGGGTAAAAGATGCAGCACAAATAGGTCTGGCCTCCCCAGCCGGTCTACCAAATAGGTTCCGCTCTACGCTGTTGAGGAGTTCAAGTGCAGTAGCCGCACCCACCACCAAGGAGTTTTTGTGTCCGAAGGCGCCAACCAGACTGACAAAACGCTCATCCATATCGGCGGCGTAGGTATTGGCCGTGAGCTGGTGTTGACGGCAGCTCGCGAATACCTTGCGGCCCAGGGTGGGCGGTTCGGATACCCGGCGTATGACGCGTTCGAGGCTGGCGGTGGCCCGGGCCGGATCAGCGACGGAGACTTCCTCGCGCCCGCTCTGCTGAACGCCCCAGTCAACATCAAAGCCTTCTATTCTCTGGAATCGATCCGCCTGCAGCTCGAGGGGTGGCTGAAAAAGGTCCCGGTTGATGCACGGTTGGTGGATGCGGGCTCCGACGGGCTCGCCTTGCTGGGCGAGCTGTTCTCAGTTCTTGACGCAAAGCCGCGGCTGCCGCACGCGCGCGGTTCTGTGCTGGCCAAAGTGATGCACCGTAAGCGCCCGGCCTTCGTGCCGCTCTACGACCGCTACGTCGACTTCTGCTACCGGGGCAGTGAAAATGCGCCGATCAGTGTCGACCGCGGCCGCACCTGGCAGCAATTTGCGCCGCTGCTTGGCCAAGCGATGATCAACGATCTTCAGCGCGAGCGTGACTTCTTGGCCGAGGTGGTCGCGCTCGCCCAAGGGCCGGTAATTACGCCGTTACGCGCGCTGGATATCCTCGCCTGGCAAGCTGGACGCACCAGTAGTCCGAAGCCTGGTCTCTGGACGAAATCGCTCGCCTCAGGCGAAGCGGCGGGGGATTCCGAAGCCTCGGATCCGTTCGTCGACGAGGTGGACGAGGACGACGAGGCTCACTAGTCTTTGCAGCCGACCATTCTCAAGGCCAAGTCGCCGTAGAGGACCGCGACGTCATGTGGGGAATTCAGGTTGGCTGCTGGGAACCATCGGGCGACGTCCACGCATAAAGAGGTGACGGCAAGCGCAGTGCCGGGAAGATCGTTGACTTCGAAGGAGCCTGTCGCTAACCCCCTCTCGACAACGCTCGATATCTGTGCGTCTATCCGGCGCCGTATCGAAGCCACAGCCTCAAAGTTGTCTCGGGTGAGCGAGGTCAATTCGTACTGCACAATGCGCGCCGTCGTGTGGTTCGCCGCGTGCCATGCGGCGAAAGCGCCGATCATTGCCCGCAGCTGCTCTGCCGGGCCACGCGCCTGCGCCAAAGCGGTCGAGACCACCGTTTCGCATGCCTCGTGGCCGAGCAGGCTCAGCTGAAACAGAAGATCCTGTTTGGAACGGTAGTGGATGTACATCGCGGCGGGGCTCATCCCGGCCCCTGCGGCGATTTCTCGCGTCGTGGCAGCGTGATACCCCTTGGCGGCAAACACATCGTGTGCGGAGAGCAACAGACGTCGGGCTGCGGCAGGCTGAAGATGTGAGAACACCGCGTCGGCGATAGAAGGGGCGCTTGGGGAGTGACTGAGCGGCCGAACCCCAATCTGCTGCCTTTCGGCGGAGCTATGGGACGCTATTTCGGCCCCCCAACCAACACTCCATTGGCGCCCCGGGGCGCCTTAGTCGAGCCTTCGCTCCCGCCCAACGGGTGGCTACCGGGAGGTCGGGGAGTGAGGGCTGCAGGAGGGGACATCGAGGTTAACAATGTCGCATGGTTGCGCTCTGATCAACTCCCCGAGCGCCACCAATTGTGAGGCACTGCGTGCAGGTCGAATGGAGCCAGAAAAGCTCAATGGGGTTGAGGAAGCCCTTTCACTCCTTTGGGTGATCATCCTCCGCTTCGCATCATCAAAACGAGGGCATAAGGTAAAACTGCAATAAAGTCATCTGGTGAGGAAGTTGCCGGGCTTATCCAGCCGCGACACAACTTCAACTCCAGGGCGGAATGGCTCGGCAGAAGGTGCGGCGGTAGTTTCGTAGCCCTCCCCTCGCCGGGGACCGACCTCAGGCGCCGCCGGCCCGAAACAGACCGCCTCGGGCCCTGTCGTATCGGGCCTTCACATTATGGGCCCGGTAGTACCGGCCAAGTCCTACGGGACTCGGCCTCTTTTTGCCCGAAGGCGCTCACTCTCCGTGGGGCTTTCGTAACCATTTGTAGTCGTCCCACGTGAGCAGGAGTAGTGAGTGAAAACACCACAGCACACCGTCCCCCCATCCGGCCGTTGGGCGAGATTGAGGCGGAGCGGCTTCGTCCTGAGCGCTGCCCTGGCGCTCGTCCTCGGCATGGTGTCGGTCCAGAACGCTGCGGCAGACGTCCCCACCAGCGTCTTACTGGTGTCGCCCAAAGTCACCTCCGATGCTGTCAATGTGACATATGCACCGTTTGAAGTCACTGTGACCTGCAGGCTTGGGGGCGTCGGCCTTGAAGGTGGAGATTTCGTCAATGGAAGGTTCGTTTTCCCCGTCAGTCGTGATCAGTTGGTCCAAATTGTCGTTCCAGTAGGAGCGCAGTGCTACGTCGACGAAACCAAACAGGGTGGGGCCAACCCGGTCTCAATCGTTTACAACGGGAAAGGGTCCAGCAAGTTCACCGACGGACCCGAGGCGATCCTCGAGGACGGCGACCCGATCACCATCCTTGATGCAGATTCCAACGTCGCGGTCATTACGAATAATTTTGACGCCGGAGTGCTCTCGGTCAAGAAGTCCGTCGCTGGTGACGGCGCGAGTGCCTACGGGTCTGGGCCGTTCGCCGTACAGGTGAGCTGTTACTTCCAGGATTCACTCCTGACCGAAGGAGAGATCTCGCTTGTCGGCGGCGAAGTTAAACCGTTCTCCGGAAAGCTCCCAGCAGGAACCGTCTGCTCGGTTTCGGAAACTGCAAACGGTGGTGCCACCAGCACAACCGTCCAATTGGGCAACGAAAATATCGAAAGCGTCACCATCGGCGCCTCCGACGTGTTGGTAGACATCACTAACTACTTCAACGTTGGATACGTAGCGATAACCAAAGAAGTGACGGGCGAGGGGGCCACGACCTACGGCGCCGGCCCGTTTACCGCGCAGGTGACATGTACCTACGACGTGGACGATGAGGCCACAGTCGTTGCGCTGCCCAATAGTGGCGAAGTGATTCTCAATGCTGCAAACAACTACAGCGCCATGGTCTCTGACGGAGATGGGCCCTTCGGTATCCCTGCGGGCTCGGACTGCACTGTGACGGAGCCGAAGAGTGGCGGAGCTACCCAGATTATGACGGGTGATTCAGTCTCAGTCGTCGGCAACGAAACAGTTGATCTGAACCTGAAGAACGTCTTCGATGTCGGATCGATGGAGATCATCAAGGAGCGTAAGGGTGACGGAGTAGACATCTTCGGTGCCGGACCGTTCACGGTCACTGTGAACTGCACCTACCTTGTCGACGGGGTATTGACGGGCTTCACCCGAGAAGCCGTGTTAAACAACGGCAACGGATACGAAGCAACCATCGATGATGTGATTCTCGGTGCCCGCTGCGTCGTGGAGGAGTCCGACGATGGTGGAGCGACCTCCAGCGAGATCTATTCCGACGGAGAAGTTTTCCCCGTCGAGGGTGTCGAAATTGTTCCGGATACCTTCATCGAAAAAGGCAGCGGAGATTTGATCTCTCTTGTCCGCGTGCCCGGAACTTCGGTCACTGTTGTCAACACGTTCGACGCAGCGGACCTCGTCATCGTCAAAAAGCGGGACGGCGACGGCGCCCCGCAGTTCGGTGCCGGGCCGTTCACCGTAGGTGTGTCGTGCCTGTACAACGGCAATACCTACAGCCTCGGCGCGGCTGGCAGTCAGGTCCTGTCGCAGGGCAACGGATATGTAGCAACCATCACCGGCTTGCCAGTCGGCGCAGCCTGCACTGTGGTGGAACCCGATAACGGCGGGGCAGTCAGCACCGTCATCACCCCGAACAACAAAGACGCCACCAGAGGGGCCGTGGTAATCAGTAGTGCAGGAAGCACTGTTCAGGTCGTGAACACCTTCAAGATCGGCCGTCTGCAGATCTCGAAGGTGGTCGACAAGAATCAGGTGGCACCGGGCGGCGCGGCCGCCTACACGGTCACAGTGACCAACATTGGTGCTGTTGATTTCGTGGACGGCCAGGCTGACGACACGCTGCCCACCGGCGCCGTTCTGGTCTCCGCAACAGGTTCGCCGGTGGTGACCGGGATGAAACTGAACTGGACGATCGCGTCGCTGCCTATCGGAAAGAGCGTCAGCTTTACGGTGCTCGCCACGTTCCCGAACAGCGGTAGCTACACGAACTCCTTTGGTGTGGAAGCAAAGTAGTCGTTCGACCAGCCCAAGGTCGACAGCGTGTGCTTGGACGACATGAACAGGTCGTGTGTTGCGATCGAAGTCGACGACCGTTTCAAGGAAATCGTGGGTCAGGGGGACGCGGTTCCGCCGATACTGACGCCGCCTCCTGTGACGCCGCCAGTGGTACTGCAACCGGCAGTGCCAACACGCACATTCCCGCTGGCTGCCACCGGAGTGGACGCAGAAGCCTTCGGCTCGGCAGGGTTGTTGATGTTACTGCTGGGTGCTGGGTTCCTGATGCTGGGCGCTCGTCGCCGACGCACTAACGCTGGTAGTCAGACGACGTAGTTACCCTCGCCGCTCACGCGGCCGAGTGAAAGAAGGGGCTAGGCGAGGTTTTCTCGCCTAGCCCCTTCTTTGTGTTGCTCACCGTCACCTTTTCGGCAGACGTCACCCAAAGGGCAAGATGATGCAACACGAACATGCAGATACCTCGGACGCCGGGCAAACACGAAAGAGTGAAATTGAATTCTCAATAGTTACTTATTCGTTCGGCTGCCACTACGGTGACAGGACAGCAGACCACGCCAATGGGCCAATCTGTGAAGCTAAAAGTAATCAATGTCCGATTTGACGCAAAATTCACGGTAGTGGCGGCTGCACCGTAAGGGTGATGGCTTCGCTACAGAGTGCAAAGATCTCCTCGTTTCACGCGTGAGATTTGCGGAGTCTGACCGTCCTTTCTGATCGAGCCTTTTTTGAAGCTCGTATTCGCGGAAGTCCGGGTTGTACATCGACTGCACGAGGTAGTTGATCCATCGAAGTCTGTAGCCGCAGGAGCTGGAAGTGAACATGCACAACAAGGGATCCCGAGGTCGCCCTCACTTGTTCGGTCGAGCTGGAATAGTGCTCACCGCCGTCATGGCGCTGATTTTTGGTCTGGCTTCGAACCAGACCGCGTCAGCAGACCCGGGCGAAGGCACCGGAGTGATGAGCCTGTCTAAGACGGCCTCATCCTCGGTGGTGAAGCCAGGCGAAACTTTCACTTACACACTCGCGTTTACGTGTTCCTCCGTCGACGACGGGTGCGCGAATGCGGTTCTCACAGACTCCATCCCCCTTCCGCTGGAAGTAGTTCCCGGACCCAATAACCCCGCGGTGACCGCCGCGGCGAAGTTCGGGTTCGACTGGGACGGTGCAGGCGCCGTTGCGGTAGCCGGGTCGCGCAAACTGACCATCACGTTCGAGGATGAACTCCCCAACAGCCCTGGGGTCTTGGGCCTGGTCGCAGGACGGTCCGGGACCGTTCAGATCCAGGTTCGCTTCCCCGCGAATACCCCAAAGACCGCTGATGGAACCAGCGTCTCCAACACCGCCTCCCTCGATTCGACCAACAGCCCCTCGCAGTCTGCAACTGCGCCGGTGGCGGTCAATGTTGTCTCCGTGCTTGCGGCAAGTGACACCAAGACGTGGGCGCCCGCCAGTGCTGTGTACGCACCCGGAGCGAGTTCCGACATCACTCTCGGAGCGAAGAACGACTCCAACGTCCCAGCCTCGGCGATTACGATCCTGGAACCATCCGCGGGAGCCAACCCGTTCAATGCGGTGGCACTGACCGGCCTGGGCGCCGTTGTTTTCCCGACGGGCGCTGACCGCGTTCAGGTTGACGCACTCGTTGGTGGCACGTGGGTCACCGGCACCCCAGCAGCGGCAGCGGCCCTCCCCGCTGTCGCACTTGCCAGCGTTACAGGCCTGCGCATCATCTTCACCTCGAGCAACGGGGCGATTGCCGCCGCTGGCGCAGCCGGATCCATCGTCGTCAATGTTGCGCAACGAGCAGTGGGAGTCGACGGCGCCGTCCTCAGTGACGGTGAAGCCGTGACAAACACCGCCCAAGCCACTGTCACCACGGCCGACGGACCAGCTGACGCTCTACCGGTCACAGCCCCCTACACCATCACAGCTCTCACCGCTTCAGTGCAGGCAAAGAAGTCTTTCGATCCGATTCCAGCCCTGCCTGACGGCACCATTCCTTCCAGCATTGCCGCAGGTTCTTCCCGGGGCGTGACCGTCACCGGCACCAACACTTCCTCCGGAAACCTGCAGACGCTGACCATCTCTGAACCTGGCAGCGGCAACACCTTCTTCGATGGCACCAACGTGAAGCTCACCAACTGGGGAGCTTCTACCTGGCCCGCAGGCGCGACAAGCGCTGCCTTCACTTTTAATGGCGCATCGCCCGTTGTGTCCAACACGGCGGGTACCTTCCCGGCTATTCCTGCCGGAACGACCTCGTTCTCGGTGACCTTCACCGGCGAGATTCCGTCCGGTGCTGCCGCGACACTGAAGTTCGGCGTCGTGACCGGCCCCAACTCTGGCCCACCCATCACCGATGGCCCGCAGGCTGTCAAGGTCTACACCAACGCTGTGGACGTCACCGGAGCCAATGCGGGTGGACCCGCACCAGTGAAGACCGCCACTGCCGATCTGGCCGTGAAGTCACCATCAATCGGCGTCGACCTGAAAAAGATCGCTACCCCCTCCGCTGTCCGCCCCACTGCGCGGACCGTCATTCAACTCCCCGCGACTGTTCCCGCGGCCACCACCACGGTGCGCCCTACGCAGATCGTCATTAACGAGCCACAAACCGTTGGTGCCAGCGACTTCTGGAATGCGTTCAACGCCGTCTCCATCGCGCCGACCTCGGTCCCGGCTGGTGCAACACTGAAGATCGAGTACTACACGGCAGCGGGCGCGCCGCAGCTGCTGACAACAGTTACCGGGCCACAGGTATTCTCGGCTGGCTTGAGCTCCTTGCTGCCCGCCAATGTCCTACCCAGTAGCTTGGTGGGCCTGCGCTTCACGTTCGAGGACCTAGCTGGTTTCGCTCCCTCTACGAAAGTCCAGCCGAACATCGGGTTCCGGGTTCGTCCCGCACTGCGTAACGCACCCGGAACGTCCACCACGGTGCCGACTCCCGCGCCAGCACCCAAGTACACCAACTGTGCGACGGCCACTGCCACCGATGGCACGATTACCGCCGCAGCATCGACAAGTTGCACCGACATTTCTGCACTCTTTGAGGGTGGCTCGGGTACCTTCCCGATCGACAAGGATTGGGATCTGCCCTCCTCGGTACCGTCACGCTCTGGAGCGAAGATCGGCACCATGTTGAGCTGGGGCAGTGACCGCGACGGTCTTGCTTCGGTAGCAATCAGCGATCCGGCCGGCACAACACCTGGTAACACGGTGAGTACCGCCTACGAAGCATTTGACCTGCTCAAAATCGACGCGATTTCGCCGACGGCTGCGATCGTCGCACCTGGTAAGTCGAGCAACGCAATCACCACGTACGGCGATCCGCTGATCCGCTGGGATGCGGTCAGCAAGGTCGAGCTTTTCAATGGCGTTGCATGGACAGATGTCACCTCGGTGGCCTGTGCGGTTGCCAACTCGTGCAACGGTAAGTTCCCGGGTTACACGCTGACGCCAGCTCAAGTGGCCAGTACCACGGGCGTGCGGGTGACCTTTGTTGAGAATCCCAATCGCGCGCAGGAACTGAAGAACACCACGGACGTGACCGCGCCCGAGGTCGGGTCCGGAGTTTCCGTCGGTGGCAATCGGCCGCTGCACCTCACCTACCAGGTCCGCGATACGGTTCGTGTCTCGGAGCCTGGCCGCACGGACCTCGCTGCCGGTGCTCGGCTGTACAACACCAGCGACAAAGGTCTGGTCAACAACACTGTTGGTGCGGTGGCTGTTCCAGCCGACGGCTCAGCGAACATCGTGGGGTCTGAGTCGGATTCGGTCCTGATCCTGGACCAGCCGTTGACGGTCAAGGCAACAAAGACCGCTACTCCCGGCACTCTCGCAATCCCCGCGCTGGGAACCCCAGCGGCAGCCTTCCCGAGCAGCGTCTTCGCTTTGACGGTGAAAAATACTTCGCCGAGCCGCGTTGACAAGCTGTCCGTGACTGATCCCATCGATGGCGCCAGCCCCTACAACGCGTCAAATGCTTTCGAGAAGTTCACGCTGACCAACATCAAAGCCACGTTGCCTTCCGGTGCCACGCTTGCCGCGTCCACCGTGAAATTGACGTACTTCGATGGGACCACCAACACTGTCAGCCTGGCTGCTGCGCAGGCACTTTCGGCGGCGGCGTTGCAAGACGTCGTAGGCGTAAGCGTCAGCTTTGCAGGACGCATTGATGCTGCAGCCGCGGGCGTGGTGAGCCTCACAGCTCAGCTTCGACCGACAGCTCGCTCCACGGCCGCGGTGATTGCGGTGGTCGACAGTCCCATCACGAACACGATGACCGCCCAGCTCGACGATGCGATCCTTGAAGTTCGCACCTTGGATCTTGACAAGGTTGCCGACACCGCAAGCGCACAGGTCACGCTGACCGCGGCGTCCCTCCAGGTGGTTGCCGGAAAGACCTTTACCCCGGACAACACGCTGGCGGCAACGCCTGTTAGCCCCATCAAGGTGGCGTTGCAGGCTCGGTCCACCGGTTCGGCTAGCCCCAAGGTGCTCACCCTGACCGATGTTTCGCCTGAGTTCTGGAACACCTTCAACCTGCAGACGTTGGCAATCACCGCACTGCCCACAGGTGCAGATCAGGCACAGATTGACTACCAGACCAAGACAACCGGAGCAGTGTGGCAGATAGGAGCTCCTGCTGCCGCACCGGTGTTGCCAGCCGGCGTAGGAGCTGACGTCACCGGTATTCGGGTCACCTTCTCCAGGTCTGACGGCGCTGCCTTCTTGGCAAGTGCCAACGCCATCGTCACGCTCGATGTGGTGTTGCGCTCTCAGTTGCGCGACGCCTCCGGTCCAGTCCTCCCGGGCGTTACCCCCAACACGGTATCGGTCACAGCGACGGCGGGCGCATTGACTGCCCCCTCTGCCGAAGCGACTGCCAATTTCACCTTGAACGCCGGCACCACGTCGGTGGCAGTTTTCAAGGATTCGGTGCAGCAGTCTGCGCCGGGTGAAGAGGTCCCCTATAGCTTGATTTTCAAAAACACCGGTACTGCGAACATCATGAACCCGGTCATTGTGGACACGCTCCCAGTCGGCGGCCTCGTGTACTTGCCGTTCCGCAACCCCACCCTGAGCACCTCGATGGGCGGTACGCTTCCCACCACCCTCGGCGTGGGCGGAGTCGCGGTCAATTACACCGCAGCCACGAACAAGATCACCTTTACCTTCCCGGCTGGCGCAAAGATGGCACCCGGTGAAACCTACAAAATCACGGTGTTGGTGATGGTCTCTCCCGGCCTCGTGCTCGGAACCCCCATCGAGAACTCCTTCGGCGTGAAGGGCGACGTGCCTTTCGCCGCAGCGACCTGCAAGCCGCTGGCACCATCAACGAGGCCTGCCGCACTGGACGCGGATGGCTTCTGCACCACCACTGCAACCCTCACGACGCTCAAGGCTGGCGGCCTCGTCACCGGCAAGGGCGTCAAGGCTGCAGCGAATCTTGGAGCCCAGAACGTATTGAATCCGGCCACCGCGTGCACACCTGACGTGGACGGCTATTACCGCTACCCATGCGCGGCCAACTCCGTCGTCGGAGGCGTCGACAATTGGAAGCTAGAAGTCATTAACGGTGGAAATATTCCGTCTGACCGCTTGCGGTTCGTCGATATTCTGCCCTTTGCCAACGACAAGGGCGTCATCGCGACGACACCTCGCGGGTCGACCTACCGCCCGGCATTCAACGGCAACGTGTCCCTCATGACGGACACGCTCAGCGCTGGCACGACGTACGAGTGGTTCTACACCACAGCGGCGACGCCTTGCTCGCTCGATTTGTACCTGCCCAATGCCAGCACGTGTCCTGCTGGATCGTGGTCGCCATCGGCAAGTTTGGTCGACCCCAGCACTGTGACGGGGTTGAAGTTCATCTTCGCGTTCGACAATCTTCCTGGCGCCACTTTGCCGCCGGGAGCAGCCCTCAAGGTGCTGTTTGACACCAAGAACGTCCCGACAGGACCCGGCCGCGCTTCGGTGGCCGTATCCAATGCTGCGCAGCAGGCTTGGAACTCGTTCGCCGTCGGTGGATCCTTCAAGGAGCCCAACCAGGAGCCGACCCCTCGTGCACCAGCAGAGCCGAATAAGGCTGGTGTCTCGTTGGCAACCGGTCCGATCAAGGTGATGAAGTCGGTGACCGGCGCTGCGAAGGACAGCGCTCCCACTTCTTTCGATGCCACCGTCACGTGCAAGATTGATGGACTCGACGTGACCTTCCCCGCTGGTACGGAGAAGATCACGCTGAATGCAGCGAATCAGTACACCGTGCGGCTGGATGGTATCCCGGTCGGTGCCGTGTGTTCCGTGGTGGAAGCTGGCTCGACTGGCAAGTACGGAGAGACCACGCGCACCGTTTCGGGCCCAGTGACCATCACCATGGCCGGTGTGACAGCCGAAGTGCCGAAGTCGTCAGATGTCACCATCACGAATGATTACCCGGCGGGCAAGCTGATTGTCTCCAAAGAGGTTGTAGGTAGCACTTCTGGCGTCATCTTCGGACCGTTCACCGTCGAAGTGTCGTGCACCTTCAACTCAGTGCCCGTCAACACCGGAGTTTTTGTCAATGGCAAGTTCACGTTCTCCATTGCCGGCGGAGCGTCGCGCTCCATGGTGGTTCCACTCGGAAGCTCCTGCGTCGTGACCGAAACTGGCACGGACAGCGCCATTGGCGTAAGCATCTCGGTGGATGGCGCCAAGGCAGTGTCGGGCATCTCTGCTCCCGTGGCAGTGAAGACTCCCGTTGACCACACCGCAGTTATCACCAACGATTTTGGCGCAGGCCAACTCTCGGTGATGAAGTCGGTGGCGGGCAGTGGAGCAGGTACCTACGGCACGGGCACCTTCACGATTTCGGTGACGTGCGATTTCAGAGGCGTCAACCTGTACACCGGGAACCTGACGGTGAAGGGCGGCGAGACCACGTTGGTGCCGAAGACCTTCCCCGCGGGTACCAAGTGTGCTGTGGTGGAAACCGATAAGGGCGGAGCTAACGAAGCCACGATCGACAAGCCGTCGGTCATCATTACCAACTCGGTAACCCCGATCCTGGTGGACGTCACCAACACCTTCAACACGGGCACCGTGCAGGTTGTGAAGACTCGCGATGGTGGCGGCGTGGCTAACTACGGGGCGGGTCCGTTCACGGTTCAGGTGTCCTGCACCTATCCGGTGCAGGGTGTCACCCCGAACCCCACGGTGGCACTGCCCAATGGTGGTGTCCTTGTCCTGAATAAGGACAACGGTTACAAGGCAACGGTTTCTACTGGTTCAGGAGCTTTTGGTATTCCCCAAGGCGCCACCTGCTCAGTAACCGAAACCGCTACCGGGGGCGCCACCAGTGTCCTCATCGGGGCTCCTGTCATCGTCGTCAAGGACGAGCTGTCCGACTTGACGGTGAAGAACACCTTTGATGTTGCCGATCTCAGCATCGTGAAGGAGCGAGTGGGCGACGGAGTCGATATCTTCGGGGCTGGCCCGTTCACTGTCGGTGTGAGCTGCACCTACCTCGTTGACGGGGTTGTTACTTCTATCGATCTGGGCGATAAGGCCACGCTCGAACTGAATAAGGACAACAAGTACGCCGCTACTATCCAGGGTTTGCTCAGTGGAAGCCTGTGCAAGGTCGTGGAAACCGATATGGGCGGCGCTACCAGCTCCGCGATAACGGTCTCCGCAGACGGCGCCCAGGTACCGCTCCCCGTTGCGGGCGTCCAGGTGACGTCTGGAACCGCGGTTGGTGTCACCGTGACAAACACCTTTGACGTCGCTGATCTGGTGATCACCAAAGTTCGGCAGGGTGAGGGCGCAGCTGAGTTCGGGAACGTGCCGTTCACGGTTGTTCTCTCATGCACCTACAACGGCAAAGCGTTTGACCTCGGAGATCGTGGCACCCAGGTGCTTTCGTCCGAGAACAAGTACACCGCGACAGTTTCTGGTCTGCCTGTCGGTACTAAGTGCTCGGTGACGGAAACCGTCAACGGCGGCGCAGTGAAAACTGTCATCACCCCCAATGACGGAATCAACGCCAGCGTTGGCACCGCCACGGTGAGCAAGGACGGCGCGGCTGTTGAAGTTGTTAACACCTTCAACGTTGGTCGTCTACAGATTGACAAGGTTGTCGATAAGCCGACCCGTAACGCTGGCGAGAATGGCACCTATACGGTGCGGGTCACCAACATCGGCGACATCAACGGTGTCAACCTGTTGGCCGACGACAAGCTCCCCGAAGGCACTAACTACGTGTCCGCTACCGGCTCGCCGGCAGTCAATGGTCAGACACTGACGTGGAAGATTGCGTCGCTGCCCATTGGGCAAAGTGTGGAGTTCACCGTGGTGGCGACCTTCCCCAAGGCCGGCGTCTACGTGAACTCGTTCAGTGTGGTGAAACCGCAGTCGTTCACCACCACAGACGTACTCAATGCGTGTGCTGACAATGTGGCTCGCTCCTGTGCCACTGTCACGGTGCTGGAGGTTGTAGTCGAGAACAGCACCCAGGCGCTGCCGACCACTGCGACTGCATCGGTCACCCCCCTGCCAACCTCAACGTCCTCTGCGGTTCCCCCTCGCACGGGCCCGCCACTGGCGTACACCGGAATCGATGTATTCGGCTTCGGAGTCGCAGCATCGTTGATGTTGCTGGCTGGTGTGGCGTTCCTTCTGGTGGCAGCTCGCCGCCGCAAGGGTGAGGATGGCAACGGGACTCACGCCGCGTAGCACTGCGGTGCTCCGCGGGTGGAGCGCCACAACGGAAGAGTAGGCAAAAGAGGGGCAGTGCGAGAAGGTCGCGCTGCCCCTCTTTTCGTTCAATGGCAGAGCTACCGCCGATGCGCAACGGTTCGTGCTACGGCGAGGGATTTGGTTGACGTGGATCGCGGTACGGCCCGGCTTGTAGCAGTGGTGCTTCCGGCGCTGCTGAACCGTTAGAATTGAATGGTTGGTACGTCTGAGGGCGGGACCGACAGCATTGCCGCCTTAGCTCCAATTGGTAGAGCGCCTCACTTGTAATGAGATTGTTATCGGTTCGAGTCCGATAGGCGGCTCCATAAACGCAGGTCGCCGGCTGTCACAGCAGCCGGGTGAGCAAGTGCGCCACAAGGTCCGGGCCACTGGCGATGCCGGACTATTCTGGTTCAATTCGGCGGTTGCAGCTTTGCGATTTGACTATTCCTTCCGGGATTTAATCTCCAACTCCACAAAGACGGCGGAGCTGGCAGCTTCGACGTTATGTTCGGTCCCGGCCGTGCCCCGGTACACCGACCCTGCGACCTGCGTCATCTCGACGATGGTCCCGTCGGCACTGGTGACGTGGAATTGGCCGCCGGTAATTGGCACCACGACGTAGTCATATTCGTGGCGATGTATCCCAGTCGCAGCTCCCTGCTCTGCGAAGTTCCATGACGTGACACGTATGTCGTCGTCATCGATGGTGGTCGTGGGTGTAGCAGCGTCGGTCTGGTTCATTCGGTACTCCAGCGGTCGGTGTGGACAGGAGAAGGCATCGCATTACGAGTTGATCACGTGACGTGATAATTCAAGATCAGCGCCGTCTCTGACATATGACCCACTCACGGACGTTGCCATACGCTCCCAGCGCGAAGACGCTTGAGGTGGGGATGAACGTGTTTTCGGAACACCCGATGTGGGGACTCGGATACATTCAGAGGGGAATCGCCGGTCAGCCGCTGCTGCGTGGAGCTTCCTCAACGACGCGGGCGTGGGTGCGAAAAGTAGTGTTCGTTATCTGTCTCGCTGCTCTCATGGTGGCCTGTTACCTGGTTATTCACTGGGCTGCCTGACATTTGTTCAGCGTGTGCTTTTTCTTGAGGGGGATGAGACTTGGTGATTGACAGCAACGACCCAAAGGCGGGACCCGCCGTAGACCCTGGGTTGGTAGGCCAGCTGCCCGAGGGGCATATGCATCGCGGGGACGAACACATCGAATTGCTGTCGGCGGGAGCCCAGGAATCTTCGTCAGCGCCGGCGAAGAGAACTCAGCGGACCACGCTGTTTGCGGCTGGTGCGGCCCTGGTGGGAGTGATCGGACTCGCTTTCGCGATCACCGCGGTGAGTAAAAACGATCCGGTAGCTATTGCCGCGTCGCCGGTGGAAACCCAAGTCGTTGATGTTCGTTGGGGAGCACTTCAATTGCCTGCGCCCTGGACGGTGGTTGCCGCGGACGAATTGGCACGTACCTGGCGGTACGGGGAATCCTCGTGCGGTCTGACTCTGACGCACGGTTTCAATCAGCTTCCGCAAGAAGATGCTCGAACCGCTCAGGATGTTGTCGATTACGAGGTCAAGGTCGTTCAAACTTTTCTTCCGGCGGGCACTGATAAGACCGTTTTGGAAAGAAAAGGAACCACGTTCCCTGTCGAGATCAACGGCACCGGCGTTACCCAGACACTCGAATTTGATGGCGCCAGGGTAGCTTTCTACCCAGTCAATGCCGAGGCTCAGGTGTATTCCTACGTAGATGGTGGGCGCGATATCAACGTGATCGTGCTGTGCACCGGCGCGCAGTTCGCGAAAAATTATGATGTCAATTTTGCGCCGGTGATTACAGATCTGATCCTGACTGCAAATGCCCGCTAACAGGCCGCAGCTGCCCTCGTCGTGCCGCGGCTGTGAATGCAGGTGGGGTGTTCACTGAAGCGGCAGTGGTCCCGCTGAAATTCCCACCAAGCTTGCGGTCAACACGGTGCTGGCAGGTGCCTGGACGTAACACTCGGCGTTGATATCGAAACCGAGCAGTGTGCCCGTTGCGCCTTGCCACGTGGCGGAATTTCGCGAGTAACTCATCTTAAGATCAAGCCGGCCCGCAAACGTCGGGTCGGCGGTGGCCATCAGTTCTTTGCTGATAGCGGTGCACCGTTCTTTCATGCCGTCCTCCGGCACATACACGGGAAACCCTTCCGCGCCATCGGCAGTGCTATCTGAGGGAACGAAACCGTAGAAGCGGCTGAGGTATTCGCGCTGATGGGGTTCGGTGCAGCTAATCCGCTGTAGCCCGTCAGATGAGTAGCAGTCGCCGAAAGCCGACGGGGTGAGATCGCGCTCGAGTATGTCCTGCAATTTTCCGGAGTAGGGAGCGGCTGCGTAAGGCCCGGCTACGCAGACGTGCCAATCCCACTTGGTGGGTGCGCTGGCTACAGGACCTGAGGTCTGCGACCAGATCAGGTCACGACCAACGGGGTTCCAGGAGTCGTGTGTGGCCCTAAATAGACCGAACCTGTTGAGTTGGGCGGAGGTATGCAGCAGGGCGACGGCCGGGAGGGAACACGGGTCCGAGGCGGACGGATCGGGGCCGATCCCGTCAGCGCGCCACGCAGCGGTTACTTCGACGTCATGCGGTTGGTCGCACGCAATGACGCTGCGGGCCGGCATTTCCAGGCACGAACCGACAGGGGGAGGTTCCGGTAGCGCCGCCCTCACACCTTGTCCGGGCAAGCCGGGGTAAAGCAGGCGCGACCCCGTGAGAACCGCCAGGGCACACGCGATGACGATGAGGGCGCCCATCCGTCGGTGCATACGGCAAGCGTAGCTGCAGTGAAAGTGGCGTCCCGGGGGATTGGAGCCTGGTCAGCTTGTTCTCCGCGTTTGGCCAACGTCAGTCGGTCTCTTCTTCCGGTTCAAAAGTGCTCGGATCGGCCGAGGCTCCGATTCCGGCTCCTGTCAGCGTGTTGGGTACAGAACTCCCTTCCGACTCCGTGTTTGGATGGTCGTTCGTGGTTTCGGCTTCAGTGGGATCCGTCATTGCGAGCTTCTTTCCGTTGGGGGTAGTGCAGGCGCAGTGCTGTTGTAGTACCCGGCTCGGGCCGCGCTCTAACCCAACCGAGTGGCTGCGCCGTGTGCCCGGTGGTCCTCGTGGAAGAATCGCGAGGAGGTGGCGTCGCCCCATTCTTGGGTCTGCGCGGATAACGGGAAGAGTGCGCGAAATGAGTGTGTCAACCGAACGGATCTCGCAGGTCCTCGCTGGCGTCAATACCGGCTTGTTTATCGGCGGATCATGGCGATCGACGCCCAATACCGTTGCGGTGGAGGACCCTTCGACAGGCGAGGTGCTCGCCGAGGTCGCGGACGCTACACCAGCGGACGGGTTGGACGCCCTTGCCGCGGCAACAGAGGCTGGCCCAGCGTGGGCGGCAACGGACCCGCGCGTCCGAGGCGAGATTTTGCGTAAGGCGTTTGATCTCATGACCGCTCGCGCCGAAGACTTTGCCTTGCTAATGACATTGGAAATGGGCAAGCCCCTCGCCGAGGCAAGGGGCGAAGTCGCCTACGGCGCCGAGTTCCTTCGGTGGTTCTCCGAGGAGGCGGTGCGGATTACCGGCACCTACTCCGTCGCGCCCGCTGGCGGCACCAGGCTCCTCACGATGCGCCAACCGGTGGGCCCCTGTTATGCAGTGACGCCGTGGAACTTCCCGCTAGCGATGGGCACGCGAAAAATTGGACCAGCCTTGGCTGCGGGATGCACCATGTTGGTGAAACCCGCGAACCAAACACCGTTGACGATGCTGGCTTTCGCGTCGTTGTTGGCCGAAGCAGGCGTACCCGACGGAGTGGTCAACGTCATCACCACGTCACAGTCCGCCGCTGTCAGCGAACCCATCATCCGTGATCCGCGCTTGCGCAAGCTGACCTTCACCGGGTCCACTGGAGTAGGACGTGCATTGATCGAGCAGTCTGCCCAGCAAGTGCTGCGGGTGTCGATGGAGCTGGGCGGCAACGCGCCGTTCGTGGTTTTCGGGGACGCAGACCTTGACCGCGCGGTGAACGGCGCGATGCTGGCCAAGATGCGCAACATTGGTGAGGCCTGCACTGCCGCAAACCGTTTCATCGTTCACGAGTCGGTTGCCAAGGAGTTCGGTGCACGACTTGCGGAGCGAATGGGGGCGATGAAGATCGGGCGTGGTATTGACGACGACGTGACTGTCGGCCCGCTGATCGATGCGAAAGCTGTTGCCAAGGTCCAGGAGTTGGTGGCCGATGCCACGGACCGCGGCGCAAAGGTTCTCACCGGCGGCAACACGGTGGGGGATCGCGGCTATTTTTATCAGCCGACGGTACTCGTCGATGTCGACACCCAAGCGCAGATGTTCCGCGAAGAGATCTTCGGCCCGGTCGCACCCATCACCACTTTCAGCAGCGATGACGAGGGTGTGACCTTGGCAAACGATACCGAATACGGTTTGGTGGCATACCTGTTCACTGAAAATCTCACCAGAGCTTTGACGGTTGCCGAGCGTCTCGAAACAGGAATGGTGGGAGTTAACCAGGGCATCGTGTCCAACCCGGCCGCACCGTTCGGCGGGATCAAAGCCTCGGGGGTGGGCCGCGAAGGTGGCGCCGAGGGCATCAACGAATACTTGGAGACGAAATACGTGGGTATCGCCCTGTAACGCGATCCGGGCCGCACCTAAAACTTCCCGCGGCTAGCGAAAGCGTCGCGGGAAGTTTTTCACTCAGGTCGGGCAGCGAAGCGGCGCAGGCGGAATCCGCCCCCGACCAGCATCATCCCGCCGGCGAGGGCAAAGAAGCCGAAGAACCGCATGAAACCGACCGCACTGGATAGTGGCGCGAAGACCATCACGAGGCCAGCCACCACTGCGAGCACGCCAAGAGCGGCCAAGAAGATCCAATGGGGGGCGCCGACACTGCGCGAGCGCAGCGCAAACCCGATGGCGGATACCCCTGCCAGGGCGGTGAAAATACCAAAGATCACCAAAATTGCTGCCACTACCGACGCGGGCCAGATCACGGCGAACAGCCCAAAGGCCGCCAGCACCACACCTTGTCCGAACCACCCGGTACCGCGCGACATGCTGGTGCGGTTCCGGTAGCCGAAGCCGACAGCCACCGCGCCATCGACAATGGCGTAAACCCCGAAGATGGTCACCACGGCCTGCAAAGAAGATCCGGGAAGGATGATGGCCAGTACTCCGAAGAGGGCCATCAAAGCGCCGCGCAGAGCAAACATCCACCACACTCGCCCAGTGTTTACGGGGAAGCTCGTCACGGAATCACCTTTCAGCGGGCCTTTCTGGGGCGCTACAAGTTATCGAGGCGCCATTGCGCATCGTCGGATTCGGCGATCTCGCCGTCATCATCTACGGAGAAGTCGCCGATCTGACCGATTCCCATCAGATCCGGGTCCAGCATGGCTTTCTCGTCCCGGCGGGTCGGCAAAATATTAGCTACGTAGGATTTGACGGCGTCAGCGATGCTGACCTCTACGCCGGCGGCCTCGGAAAGGAACCAGCGGTGTTCCAACACTTCATGAAAAATTTCAGCTGGTTCTAGCTTTTCGTTCAATTGTTGCGGCACCGCTTCGATTACGGGCTCGAAAATATCGGTGAGCCAGTGCTGGGCAACGGTGTTCTCGTCGGCGTCGGTCTCGGGCATTACCGCCCGAGACCGATAGTTGTCCAAATCGTTAAGGATGCGTCGAGCCTGGTTTTCCTGCACCTTGAGACCGGTCAGTTCAGACAGGCGACGCCGATGATGGCCGGCTTCGACCACCTGTGTTTGAACCAGCACGTGTGGATTACCGTCGACCTCGTTGATGTTGAGCTGCCCCACGTCATACCCGAGCTCGTTGAGGCGGCGCAGGCGCTGCTCAATGCGCCACCACTCGTTCTCTGGCAGTGTCTGCTCGACGGTGAGCTCGTTCCAGAGGCTTTCGTACCGCTCCATCACAGACAGCGCGGTTTCCATCGGGTCAACGTGATCGGGGAGCAGCCCGGCCATCTGTAGGTCGAGAAGTTCCCCCGCCAAGTTGGTCTCGGCGATGTCCAGGTCGTTCATCCGCTGGCCCTTGGAAAGGACATCGCGCATGTCGCCGGTTTCAGCGTCGACGAGATAGGCGGACAGCGCTCCGGCATCGCGGCGGAAAAGTGTGTTGGACAGCGAGCAGTCGTTCCACGAGAAGCCGACCAGATGCAGGCGCACTAGTAGTTCGGCGAGCGCGTCTAGCAGTTTGGGTTCAAGATCTGGGTCGATTCGCCGGGAGTACAGCGCCCGGTAAGGCAGTGAGAACCGCAGATGTTTGGTGACAAGCGCTGCATCCAAAGGGGTGCCGTCAGCTGCGACGCGGTTCGACACCACTCCCACGGCCGTGACGCACGGGATGCCTTTCTTGGCCAGATCACGCAGTAGCGCATATTCGCGCTCGGCGAGGGCCGGAAAGATTTCTTTGATGGCGTAGACAATGCCGCCGATGCGGGCGAACCGAACGATGTGTCGGGAAATTCCGCGGGGCAGGCTGACCAAGATGTCTTTCGGCCAGTCTTCGAGCGGGGTCGTCCACGGCAGGGTCAGGAGGTCTGTCGGGTCGGGGCCCGATGAAAACTGCATGCGCACCGCATAAGCGTGGCACACCGGGAGCCCTGCGGGGGTGACGAACGCACCCGGCAGCGGATCAGGCGGTGCGGTAGGCGGTGGCCGCCGCGCTCAACGCGGTAAAGAGCCGCAGGTCAGTTCCTGTCTCTGGGTGCCATTGGACGCCGACCCAAAATTTCCTTGTCGGGTTCTCGAAAGCTTCGACGATACCGTCGTGGCTGTGGGCAGAAGCTCGAAATCCAGGATGGTTGTCCACCGATTGGTGATGGTGGCAATGCGCGAGCGCACTCTCGCCGAGCAGCGCTGCGACCATCGTCCCGGGAACTGTTGTCACCGGATTGTCCTGGTAGGCACCGGGTCCCGGGGAGTGGTCGTCAGTGCCCACCACATCGGGCAGGTGCTGGAGCAGCGTGCCCCCCGCGTGCACCGCCATCATTTGCATTCCCCGGCAAATGCCCAGGGTAGGTAGGTCGAGGTCGGCCGCGGCATTGAGCAATGCCAGCTCGGAAACGTCGCGGTCGTCGCGCCACCCTGCGGTGGGCGGCTCCGGATCGCGTCCGTACCGCGAGGGGTTGACATCCGCCCCGCCAGCAATGACGAGGCCGTCGAGCCTTCCGACCACCGAGGCCACGTCATCAGCGATACCGAAAGGGGCGAGCAACACCGGTGTGCCACCACCCGCCGACACGTGATGGGAGTACGCAGCGGGCAGCAGAGTGGCCTGAACGTCTTTCCACTGTCCCCACGACGCCGGTTCCCGATACATCGAAATCCCGATTACCGGCCGCGCTGTGCCCACTGCGTACTCCCTCATTGTTTCGTATACCGACCCGGCCTAGTTGGGGGTGACGTAGGCCCCAGAGATGCCGCCGTCAACCAAGAAGGTTGACGCTGTAATGAATGTCGACTCGTCGGAGGCGAGAAAGAGGACCGCGTTGGCGATCTCGTCCGGTTCGGCGAAGCGCCCGACCGGAATGTGAACGAGCCGGCGCGCAGCCCGCTCCGGGTCCTTGGCAAAAAGCTCCTGCAGGAGCGGCGTGTTAACCGGTCCGGGACAGAGCGCGTTGACCCGGATGCCTTGGCGGGCAAACTGAACGCCCAGTTCACGAGACATCGCGAGCACGCCGCCTTTGGACGCGGTGTAAGAGATCTGCGAGGTGGCTGCGCCCATCACTGCGACGAACGAGGCCGTGTTGATAATCGACCCGCTGCCCTGTTCGATCATGTAGGGCAGGGCCGCCTTGCAGCAGAGATACACGGAAGTCAGGTTGACATCCTGTACGCGCTGCCACGCTTCCAGGCTCGTTGTCAGGATGGAGTCGTCGTCGGGAGGGGAGATCCCCGCGTTATTGAAGGCGATGTCCACGGTGCCGTAGGCCTCGTTCGCCGCCTTGAACAGTGCGTTGACCTCGTCGGCGTTCGTGACGTTGGTGTGTACGTAGAGCCCGCCGAGTTCGTCGGCTATGCCTGGGCCGCGGGCGTCGTCGAGATCGCCGATCACGACCTTGGCGCCTTGGGCTGCAAACTTACGGGCGGTGGCTAACCCAATACCGGAGCAACCGCCAGTGATGACGGCGGTTTTGCCTTCTAAACGTCCTGACATGGTGTGTGTGTACTTCCTTTCAGAGGGGGCGCTTCAAGAACTTTCGATGGGAGCTTCAGGAATTGCTGATGAAGACATTTTTAACTTCGGTGAACGAGCCCGTGGCGTCCGGCCCGAGTTCACGTCCGATACCGGATTGCTTGAACCCGCCGAATGGGGTCCAGTAGCGGACAGACGAGTGCGAGTTGACGGACAGGTTGCCGGCTTCGACACCGCGAGAAACGCGCAGGGCACGCCCGATGTCTCTGGTGAAGATGGAGCCGGAGAGGCCGTAGTCGGTGTCGTTGGCGAGCCGGATGGCGTCCTCTTCGTCGGTGAATGGCATGACGGCGAGGACGGGTCCGAAGATTTCCTCGGTCCACACGGGATCGGTGAACGAACGAGGGAGCACGACGGTCGGTGGGTGCCAAAACCCTGCGCCAGCAACCGAACTGCCCTGGAATGCTACATCGGCGTCGGCCACATATCCCTGGACGGAGGCGAGTTGCTTCGCAGTGATCAACGGTCCCATCTCGCTGGCCGGATCGCTCGGGTCAGTTACTGAAAAAGCCTTGACCGAGCTTTCGAGCAAACTCAAAAACTTGTCGTACACGCTGGCTTGCACCAGGATTCGTGACCGTGCGCAGCAGTCCTGGCCAGCGTTGTCCAGGCCAGCACCCGGCGCTGCAGCCGCTGCCGCTTCCAGGTCGGAGTCGGCGAAAATAATATTGGCATTTTTACCGCCCAATTCCAGGGTGATGTTTTTAACCTGGTTGGCCGCCCCACGCATGATCTGCTTGCCGACATCGGTGGAGCCGGTGAAGCAGACCTTTTTAACCATCGGGTGATCGACAAACCTCTGTCCTACTACGGACCCCTTGCCTGGGATGACGGTGAACACGCCCTCGGGGATACCCGCTTCAAGAGCGAGTTCACCCAACCGGATGGCCGTGAGGGGGGTAACTTCCGCTGGTTTGAGGACCACGGTGTTGCCCGCCGCGAGAGCGGGGGCGAAACCCCACCCCGCGATCGGCATCGGGAAGTTCCAGGGAACGATGATGCCGACGACGCCAAGCGGCTCGTAGAACGTGATGTCGATGCCGCCAGCGACGGGGATCTGCCTGCCGGACATCCGCTCTGGCGCGGCCGAGTAGTAGTTGAGTACGTCCCGAACATTGCCCGCTTCCCAGCGGGCATTGCCGATGGTGTGGCCAGCATTCTGAACTTCCAGGTCGGCGAGTTCGTCGATGTGAGCTTCGACGACACAAGCGAACGCGCGGAGCAACCGAGCTCGCTCACCGGGCGCTAGGCCGCGCCAGGTGAGGAACGCCGAGGCTGCCCGTTCAATGGCAGCGTCAGTTTCTTCGGCACTGGCCAGCGCGACGGGGCGGAAGTCGGCGCCCGTGGCGGGGTTAATGGTGGTGAAAGTGCCACCGGCGGTGAAGTTCACGGTTTCTTACAGCCTTTCAAATCCGCGGCGGAGTTCCCAGTCGGTGACGGCAGCCTCGAAGGCGGCCAATTCGGTATCCGCCGCATGGACGTAGTGTTCCACGACATCGTCGCCCAGAGCGGCGCGGGCCACAGCGGAGGAGTTGAACAGATCGCGTGCCTCGCGGAGTGTGGTGGGCACCTTCGGTTTGCCGCTGGCGTAGGCGTTTCCGGCAGTCGCTTCCTCCAAAACCAGGCCTGACTCGATACCGTGCAGACCACCCGCCATCATTGCGGCAATCGCCATGTATGGGTTGACATCGCCTCCGGGCAAACGGTTTTCGAGCCTGGCCGCCTGGCCATTGCCAACCAGCCGCACCGAGCACGTCCGGTTGTCCAGTCCCCACGCCACAGTGGTGGGGGCGAAGGAGCCTTCGGCAAACCTCTTGTAGGAGTTGATGTTTGGCGCATACAGCAGGGTGAACTCGCACATGGTGGCTAAAACCCCGGCGATAAACTGCTCGTACAGCGCGCTCCGACCGCCGGTATCTGAGTCAACGAAGACCAATTCGCCGTCCAGTCCGCGCAGCGAGAGGTGAATATGGCAGGAGTTGCCCTCTCGCTGGTCGTATTTGGCCATAAAGGTCAAAGACTTCCCGTGGTTCGAGGCGATTTCCTTGGCGCCGTTTTTGTAGACGGAGTGGTCGTCGGCGGTGGTCATCACCTCCGCAAATCGGAAGGCGATCTCGTGCTGGCCAAAGTTGCATTCGCCTTTGGCGGACTCGACGATGAGGCCAGCGGCGTACATAGAGTTGCGAATATCGCGCAGCAGCGGCTCGACGCGGGTGGTACCCAGAATCGAGTAGTCGACGTTGTATTGGTTGGAAGGCGTCATGTTGCGGTAGCCGGAATCCCACGCCTGTTCGTAGGTGTCCTCGAAGACGATGAACTCCAGTTCCGTCCCGGCAAAGGCTTTGAACCCCGCAGCGGCGGCGCGGTCAACCTGTTTTTGCAACACTGATCGTGGTGACGGCGGAACGAGTGTGCCATCGAGCCATGTCAGATCGCACTGGATCATCACCGTGCTGGGGATCCACGTCAGTAACCGAATGGTGTCGAGGTCGAGTCTGAAAATCATGTCGCCGTAACCGGTTTCCCAGGACGAGATGGCGTATCCGGGGATGGTGTTCATCTCGACGTCCACCGCGAGGAGGTAGTTGCAGCCCTCAGTGTTGTGGCCGAGCACATCGGAGAGGAAGAACGGGGCGTGCAGACGCTTGCCCTGAAGGCGGCCCTGCATATCGGTAAACGCCACGACGACCGTATCGATTCCTCCGTCGTTGATCAGGTCGGTCAGAGCGTCGATGGTGAGCATTCGAGTGCTGCGGGGGTGTTCGGTCATCTTCAGCGGAACCCTTCGAAAGAGCGGGTGTTGCGTCATGCGCGACACGTACGTGAAATTCGCAACCAGCGGCACAAATGATGAAACACCTGTGCCGCTGGCTGCGTCGAAGCGGGGGTCTGACTACAGCACCTTCTCGCCCGGGGAAGTCGCGACGGGAGCGGCGAGGGTGATCTTGGGTCCGGTGAACCAGTTCTTGACGGAAAGGTGCCAAGAGATCCACAGGACCAGCAGCGCACCTCCGACTAACAGTGGCGTGTAGTTGACGTACTTCCACTCGAACGAGGGGTCCCAGGGCATCCCGCCGGCGCTCGTGGGGAAGAGGGCGACGACACAAGTAACCGCAATTTCGACGAGTGCGACGGGCGCCATCCACTTGTACTTGTTTCCGAGATTCCATGCGCCGACCTTGAATTTCGAACCCATCCTCCAGCGAAGGTAGATCGGGATGGCAAAGCAGATGTACAACCCGACTACACCGATGGACACCACTGCGAAGAACGCCACAGGCACGGGTGCACCGTTGATGTCGACAGCAACGAGCGCGGGCAGCGTGATAATCGCGGCAACCACAGCCGACAACATGACGCCGTTCGCGGGTACCTTGTTCTTGCTCAGGGTTGCCCACACCTTCGCGGCGGGAACAGCACCGTCGCGGCTGAAAGCGAACAACATCCGCGAAGCGGACGTCAGACACGCCATGGTGCAGAACAACTGGCCAGCGGCGGAGATGAGCAGCACGATTCCGGCCACCTGTGACGTAAGGGCCTGACTGAAGATGACGGCGACGGCCCCACCACCGGCTGAAACGCCATCCGCGTCCTGGACAGCAAACAGGAAAGACAGCAACAGGATCCAACCGCCGATAGCGGAATAGAAAATCGATCGCCAAATACCCTTGGCAGCCGCTCCCGCAGCGCTCTTCGTCTCCTCCGAAAGGTGAGCCGAGGCGTCGTAACCGGTGATGGTGTACTGCGTCAGGATGGCAGCCATCGGCAGCACGTAGAACAGGAATCCAGCTCCGCTGGTCTCGCCGCCAAACAATCCGGTGTTGTTGATGGTGCGGGCAAAGACATCGGAGAACGATGCGTGGTGATCAGGCACAAAAATCAGGATCAACACCACAACCGCTGCGCCAGCCACGTGCCACCACACCGAAATATTGTTGATGATGGCGAGCAGGTGGCTCGAAAAGATGTTTATTGCGGCTGCCAATATCAACACCATCAAGAAGATGATGAAGACCCGCGTAAGCGAATAACCCTGTGCCCACGAGTCGCTAAAGGTACTCAAGGTGAGGTCGAGGAAAGTCGCGCACCCGTAGGCGACGGAGGCGACGATCGCGATCAAACCGATCAGGTTGAGCCACCCGGTGTAATACCCGGCCTTGGGGCCGCCGAGTTTGGATGCCCACCAATAGATCCCGCCCGAGGTGGGGTAGGCGGACACCAGCTCGGACATACAGAATCCGATGATCAAGATGAATGCCGAAACGATGGGCCAACCCCACGCAATAGCAGCGGGACCGCCGTTGTTCCAGCCCAATCCGAAGCTGGTGAAGCATCCCGCCAGGATGGAGATGATGGAGAACGAGATCGCGAAGTTAGAGAAGCCCGACCACGAACGGTTCAGTTCCTGCTTGTAACCGAGGGACGCGAGATGTCTTTCGTCATCGGTGAGTTCGGGGACACCTGACACGAGGTACTCCTTTTGCTGTGAATGGTCACCGCGGTGCTGCTGCAACCGCAGGTACATCAAATGCCGGGCTGGTGGCCCTGATCAGGTCGACCCGCTAGCCACGTCCAACCAATCCGCAAAATGAGGATCGGTGAAATCGGCGATGGCCCGGTCGTATTTTTCTAAGCCCCACTGCCAGAAATCGAAGTCCATTTCTGAGGTGCTGTCCTGAATCGACGCCCAGAGCATCCAGCCGTATTTGGCCATCAGCGCCTGCAGGCGGGCCCGAGCAATTTTTACCGGGTGGTGTCCGCCGAAGTAATCGGTGACGAGCTGGATCAAGCTCGCCTCGTCCAGATTCGCTTCGCTCCAGATGTTGCCCAACTCGAAACACGGATCATTGTTCCCGGCGTATTCGTAGTCGATCAACCACAGCTTGGTCCCGTCGTCGATAAAGTTTGCGGCCAACAAATCGTTGTGGCAAGGCACGGTGGCAACCGGTCTCGCGTTCAGAGATTGCCAGATCCTGTTGACGTGGGGAGTGAACTCCATGTATCGATCAGGTAAACGAAACCCTCGATGCTGCACCAGTTGTAGATAAGAACGCTGCAAGCTGAACATATCGAAAGTGCCGGTAAATCTTGGCCCGGCGTGCAGTCGCTGACACGCGTTCGCGATTCGAGCCAACATCTCCGGCCGCCCAATGTCGGCATCCGTCAGAGTGTGGCCTTCGATCCATCGAATCACCAGGAGTCCCTGCCCCGGAAGGTATCCGACGACTTCAGGGGCGACATCGGCTGCTGCGGCAGCCTTCGAGTTTTCATATTCCGATTGGCGGTCGATGCTCAGCAGTTCTGTTTGGGGGCTTGACACCCTCGCTACATAACTGGCATTCCGGGTCGTCACCCGATAGTTCTGGTTCGTCAGTCCGCCGGGCAGCGGAGAGATCTCGCGGCCGGGATCATTGAGTGCCTCAATGGCATCGAGCCTTTTCTCAAGATCGGCAGAAAGCGGCGCCTTGCCCACAGTCGGCACCGCACCACCTCCGAATTTCGCTGGGGATGTGAACTCGGGCGAATAGGTATTCCCCAGAGGTAACGAGCGGAAGCGTAGGCCAGTCAGGGGCAATGAGTCCAGAGTTGGCGCGCAAAAAGATTTGTAGTTTCGAAAACGCCATTCGGTCTAGACCTAAAGCCCTGATCTGACTACGGTAAGCGCAGAACGGCACCCGCTCGTCGCGCTTCATTTCGTTGCCATCGGACTCAAAGGATTGCAAATGCAGCAAGAATCAGCTGTTCAGACCCAAAGTGACGTGCCCACGTCCGCCCGCATCGTCATCATCGGCGGCGGAGTGGCGGGTGCCAGCATCGCCTATCACCTGGCGGAGGCGGGCGAGAAAGATGTGGTGCTGCTTGACCGCAACGAGCTGACGAGCGGATCGACATTTCACTCTGCTGGGCTAGTCGGTCAATTGAGATCTGACCCCACGCTGACCCGAATGAATATGTATTCGGTAGAGCTCTACCGCAAGCTGCAGCAGGGCGACCACCCGCCGAGCTGGGTGGAAAGCGGCGGCATTCGGTTAGCTTCAAGCCCAGCCCGATTGGAAGAGATTCGCCGACAAATGAGCTGGGCCAGCACGTTTGGATTGCCACTTGAGGAGCTTTCGCCGACGCAGGCTCAAGAACTTTTCCCGCTGATGGATACCGCTGGTGTGCTCGGCGCCGTCTATCTCCCCACTGACGGCTACCTCGACCCCTCCCAGCTGTGTTACTCCCTGGCCGCGGGCGCACGAGCTGGCGGCGTCCGAATCTTCACCCACACCAGGGTTCTCGGTGTCGTGGCCGAGGGGGGCCGAGTGCGGAAGGTGCGGACCGACCGCGGCGACATCGAGTGCGAGGTTGTGGTCAACTGCGGCGGAATTTATGCGGCTGAAATCGCCAGGATGGTCGGCGTCCGGGTGCCGATTGTGCCGATGTCGCACCAGTACGTCGTCACCGAAGCGTTTTTACCAGTTGCTGAAAAGGTCCTGCCGTCGGTGCGCGACCCCGACCTGTTGGTCTATTACCGGCCCGAGGGTCGTGGCCTGTTGATGGGCGGCTACGAACGGCACAGCGAGCCATGGACAGCCACGGCTAATTCCTATGACGCGGTGCCGGCGGACTTCAACGCGAAGCTGTTGCCGGAGAATTGGTCTCGGTTCGAGGAGATCACTCTGAACTCCGCAATTCGCGTTCCGCAAATGGCAGATGTCGGCCTGCGCAAGATCATCAACGGGCCCGAAGCATTTACCCCGGATAACGAGTTCTGCCTGGGAGAATCTGAGGTGGGCGGCTTCTTCGTCGCTGCTGGATTCTGCGCACACGGGATCGCTGGTGCTGGCGGCGTGGGCGCATTGATGTCGGAATGGATCCTGCAGGGCGAACCCTCCATGGATGTCTGGCATATGGATATCCGCCGATTTGGCAAGCAGTACCGATCTCCGGCGTTCACGCTCGCCCGGACAGTAGAAAACTACGAAACCTATTACGACATAAAGTATCCCAATCACGAGTTGACTGCGGGCCGGCCTCTGCGAACGTCGCCGGCTTACAGCTGGCACCAAGCGCATGGCGCGTTTTTCGGGGAAAAGAGCGGCTGGGAGCGAGTCAACTATTACGAGTCCAACGCAGCCCGTGGTGATGAATCGCTACGTCCCCGGGGGTGGGCAGGCCAGAATTGGTCGCCAGCCGTTGGCGCCGAACATGTGCAGACGCGAGCTGTGGCAGGACTTTTCGACGAGTCGTCATTCGCAAAGTTAAGTGTGACGGGAGAAGGTGCAGCGGCGTTCCTGGAGTGGGTGTGCGCCAACAAGGTCGCGCGCGCAGTAGGCAGGGTCACCTACACCCAAGCACTGAACGCGCGGGGCGGAATTGAGTGTGACTTCACCGTGACGAGGGTCTCACCGGAAGCGTTCTTCATCGTCACGGGCACGGCCTTCGGCAATCATGATCTTTCGTGGTTGCGCAAGCAGGCGGCGGCCAGGGGGGCCAGTGATGTTGAAATCAGCGATATCACCGGACAGTATGCAACTTTCGCCCTCTGGGGTCCGAAGTCGCGGGAGATCCTCCAAACTTTGACCCCCACTGATTTGGGGATCGACGCGTTCCCGTTCATGTCCGCTCAAGAGATAACCGTGGGCAACGTCCCGGTGCGCGCTCTGCGCGTGACCTTCGCTGGCGAGATGGGCTGGGAGTTGTATGCCTCCAGCGAATATGGCGCAGGGCTTTGGGCGATCCTGTGGGAAGCGGGAGAACCGCAGGGGGTGATTGCCGCAGGTTATCGGGCCATCGACAGTCTCAGGCTTGAGAAAGGTTACCGAATTTGGAGTACCGACATCACCCCGGAGACAAACCCGTTTGAGGCAGGACTGGGATTCGCAGTGAAGCTCGATAAGCCCGGGGGCTTCCTTGGGCGCGACGCTGTGGCAGCAGTGAAGGCTGCGGGCGTGGCACGAAAACTTTGCTGTATCAGGCTATCTGACCCATTGTCAGTGGTGCTGGGCAGCGAGCCCGTGCGGGTGGCAGACGAAGTGGTGGGACGCGTCACGTCCGGTGGCTACGGCTACAGCGTCGAAGCCTCCATTGCTTACGCGTACCTGCCGGTTGCCTTTGCCGAGCCTGGAACCTCGGTGGAAATTGGAATCTTCAGCCTATGGGTCAGCGGAGAAGTATCAAGCGAGCCACTCTTCGACCCGAACGGAAGTAGGATCACCGCGAGCTAGCGCAGCGTACTGATTCCGCTGCGCACGGAAATCCGAATTTTGTCCGGCCGGAATAGGTCTCTCGCGTATTCGATAGGAAGACCCGCGGCGGTGCTCGCGGTTCTTTCCACCAGCATTACCGCATCAGAGGCCGACGCCTGGAGGAGCTGCGCCTGGATCGGTGTCAAAATGGCAGGCTCTAGGAACTCGACTGCGGTGGTTGGCTCCTGTTGATAGCTCTTAACCAACAGCTTGTACAGCGACCCCGTGAGCCGATGGTCGAGTAGGTCAGGGAAAATCGCAGCGGGAAAGTAGGAATGTTCAAGGGCCAGCGGTGCGCGTTTGGCAGACCGCACGCGGACTACCTCGTGAACCAAGGCGCCCGGAGCGAGGGCAAGTGCCTGGCACATCACGCGTTCCGCGCGGATAGTCTGGGCCCGAACAACTTTGGCGCTGGCTCGGAGCTGGGCTCGCCTGAGTTGTTCAGTGAAACCTGCAAATCCTGTGAGGTCACAGTCGATTTTGGGTTCGGTAATGAACGTGCCACCGGTGCGGCCCCGCAGGCGTTGCAGAACACCCCGAGACTCGAGCTCTGCCAGCGACTGTCGGAGCGTCATACGGCTGACGCCAAAATAGTCGGCCAAGTCGGCTTCGCGGGGGAGCCGATCACCTGCAACCAAGTTTCCGGCGCCCAGGGCCTCGCTGAACCACCGTTCAATCAATAGGTGAGCGGCGACACGAGAGCTGCGATCCAGGTCGGGCGGAAGAGCAAAAACTGAGTGCCCACCGGCAATCGACATAGCGTCCCTTCCGCCCAGATTGCCGGTGACCGGCTGCGTGGGTCCGACCGTACTCGCAGCTAATCGCCGTGCGCCTGCAGGCCCCCTTGGAGTTAATCCCCGGTTATCCGTTATCGAAACGTGACCTACGTCATGTCTGCACAACCTAGCCCGAGGGTCGTACGTCTTTCTAGCTCCATGCGAAACCAGGGCCGCATCGCGGCTGCCAATCCGAACCTTTGCGAGATCAACCACTCATGCCACGCTTGTTTTTTCGTCATACAGCCACCGCCGATCCAACCACCGCCGCAGTGATGGGTGAGATTCCAGGGCCTCTCGGGGATGGTGATGTTGTCAGCCCTGCAGCGACAAACGATCGCCCGCATTTAGAATTCTCGATGACACAGATGGTGGCCGGAACGGCCGCTGCTACCACCGCCGCGCTTCTGGGCTCCAGGCTTGGTGTGGCCGGAACTTTGATCGGCGCCGCGTTGGCCTCGACTGTCAGCATGATCGCCGCCACGATCTACGGCCACAGCATCAGAGCAGCCCGCTATCGGATGAAGCTTTCGGTCGCCGCCCGTTATCAGTCGGAGAGGGAGTTCGCCCAGGCGCACACCGGACCACTCGTAATTATGGAGCGGGAGGCTGTGGCTTCGCAGTCCACACGCTCGAGGCGGGGCATGGGGAGGCTCCCGGTGCTGGCGATGGCGGGCATAGGGGCTTTCGCCGCATTCGCCCTGTCGATCGTCCTCATCACAGGTTTTGAAACAGCCAGCGGCGGCTCGGTGTCGGGAGGCCAGCCCGGAAGATTGACCGTCTTTGGCGGCCAGAGCGCCGCAGCATCGGATACATCTACCTCCGGTGGCCCCCAGGGCGGCTCGAAAGGCGTTGACAGGTCACAAGTTGACGGGTCCCGGGCTGATTTGTCCCGGGTTGATAAGTCGCAGGGGGAAAACCTGTCGTCTGGCAGTGCGCCCGCAAGTTCAAACCCGATAGCTACCGACACCGGCACGCAGGCCGTCGCACCATCCGAATCAAGCGATACTCCCGCCACCGCCACTGGCGCCGATTCTCCCGAAACCGCACCAACAGGGCCGGTGGCAACGAGCCCGGAAGCGGGAATCGAAGCCCCGACCGCTCTGGCCCTCACGAGCCCCGGAGCGGCAATCGGAGCGCCGACAGCTCCTGCCACAACGAGTTCTGCCACAACGAGTTCTGCCACAACGAGTTCTGCCACAACGAGTTCTGCCGCAACGAGTTCTGCCACAACGAGTTCTGCCACAACGAGTTCTGCCGCAACGAGTTCTGCCGCAACAACTCGCGCAACAACTCGCGCACCGGCCGCTGGCGCCCCCGCCGCGGGTTACGGAACGCCGTAATCGGCGCGTCGGATCGCGACACGGTAGATCTGCTGGACCAATTGGGCTCGGCATGATCTGATGAACGAGCGAATGACATCACTGTGGTTCGTCGGTCAGGAGGTCCCCACGGGATCACCGTCGGCGGTCCCAGCGGAAGGAAACAGATGAACCACGCGGCAACTGCCGAAAGCCTTGCAGAAGGTACCGAAGCATCCGGACTGACCAGGGTGGAGCGGGAAGTTCTCGGTTTCGAAAAGCAGTGGTGGCAGTTTCCGGGCACCAAGGAGAAGGCGATTCGGGAAATCTTCGACTTGTCGCCGACTAGGTATTACCAGGTGCTGAACGAAGTGATCGATAAGCCAGCAGCGCTCGCGGAGGATCCGCTCTTGGTCCGACGGTTGCGTCGCCTGCGCGCTGCGCGCCAGAAGGCACGCTCGGCCCGTCGCTTCGGCATCGAACTGTAGCGGGCGTTCTGTAGCGAGCGTCCTGTATTTTACTCCGGGCTGTGCCCATCGGTTGCTGTGCCTACTAGTCGGTGCGCCCTGCATTTTTCACCAATCCCGGGCTGAGCTTGCACTCGGAACCCTCAGCACTGATCACCCACCCGTCACCGAAGCCTGCGACGCCCGCCTGCGCGAGCGCGCTTCTCAACCGGCAGCGCGGGTGTGCCGTCGGGTAACCTTCCGGCAACGCGAGCGCGCCGCGGCACCCGAACGTTGAGGCGCATCCGACGACCCGACGGCCGTGTCGAACGTGTCGAGCTCTTTTCTTGCCACAGCTGGGGATTGGCCGCAAGGTAGCGGTATCTGTATGAGGAGTAGGGCAAGTGCAGCAGATAGGCCAGCAAGCCAACCAGTGTTGTGAGCTGCGGTTCGAAGAAGAGGAACACCACCGCAACAACCATCAGCACGAGAAGCGGCACAAAGTAGGCAGGCGACACGCGCAGCGACTTCAGTGCGATGGTGGGAATGCGCGACACCATCGTGAGACCCACGAGCACGGTCCACGCCGCCACTACCCATATCTGGCTGAAGAAGGACGGACCAAACTGAACGTAGGCAAGAATCGGCGCCATTGCTAAGAGCGCCCCGGGGGGAGACGGAACTCCGGTGAAAAACCCTTTGGTGAACGGTTTGGGATCTTCGTCCTCAAGCAGTGAATTAAATCGCGCCAGCCGCAATGCGGTGCATACGGCGTACACCAAGCAGCTTGCCCAGACCAGCCAGGAGTACTCGGTAACACCGAGCCCACTGTGAACCTTGGTCTGCCAGATGTAGAGCAAAACGGCAGGGCAAATCCCAAAGCCGCTTAGGTCAGAAAGTGAATCGAGCTCCGCTCCTACCCGGCTGGCGGAGTTGAGAAGCCGTGCAGCCGGACCGTCGAGGGAATCCAGGACAGCAGCGGCGCCGATACAAATCATGGCATTCATCCACTGACCCTGCAGAGCGAAAACGACACTGGTCAGGCCGGTGGAGAGAGCTAGAACCGTGATGGCATTGGGCAAGAAGCGAACCCCGGGATACGCGCTCATAAAGCGGTGAAAGTTGCCGCT
Source organism: Nakamurella antarctica (assembly GCF_003860405.1). NCBI lineage: Bacteria > Bacillati > Actinomycetota > Actinomycetes > Nakamurellales > Nakamurellaceae > Nakamurella > Nakamurella antarctica. The sequence continues at coordinate 630,907 of NZ_CP034170.1, forward strand.
GCCCGCTGCGAAAGATCAGCCAACATTGTCTCCCCGCCGATGGTCCGCTGGCCGATAACCACCGTGGGTACGGCGCCGACCGGAAGGTAGGTGTCAACCCGCGAACCGAATCGAATCAGACCGTACATCTGTCCGGCGCGAACCTTTTCACCCTGATGGACGTCGCACACAATCCGGCGCGCCAGCAAACCCGCGATCTGGACGACCACTATTTCTGTGCCATCCGCGGTGGTGATGAGAAGTGAGTTGCGCTCGTTGTCCTCAGAGGCCTTATCGAGGTCGGCAGAGAGAAACTTGCCGGGATGATAAGCGGCTTTGGTCACAGTGCCGCTAATGGGAATTCGTTGCACATGTACGTCAAGGACCGACAGGAAGATCGACACTCGGGGCCGCGGGGCGGCGCCAAGATTGAGCTCGGCGGGTGGCACCGCGTCTTCAATCAGCGACACAACACCATCGCCCGCGGCGAAGACGAGGTCAGGGCGCTGCGGCGTGACCCGCACGGGAGCGCGGAAAAATGCGGCGCAGCCAGCGGTTGCCAACAAGCCCAGTCGAGTCCACACCTTTCCCGCTGTTTTAAGGCCCACCGCGCGAAAGAGGCTGCGCACCAACAGGGTTGCTCCTGCGACGCCGAACACGATGGGTCGACCACCCGGATGCATCGGCGGAACCGACGAGCGAACCAAAGAGGCTATATGGGCGATGGAGCTGGGTGTGTGGTCGTCGGCCATGGTTGGTCCGGCGGTCCTTTCTTTCGCTGCAGGGGAGATCCTCGAGTAGCGCGCGCGCACCCGCGGATACATCCCCGCGGGTACATCCCGCGGATAAAACACGGCGACCGAAGACGGCCGCCACGCCTAAGCGCACCTCAGTGTCCCACCATTGGCACGCTCGTGCGCGAGACTCGCGCCGCCGATTCCATGCCTAGGCCATTCGGGCACTACCGTTTGTCAGCATGGCAGCCGATCCGCAAATTCTCACCGCAGTGCAGGCCCGTGGCGTCGTTATGCCGATCGGCGGTGCCGAAGACAAGGTCGGCCGCATGACGATCCTGCGTGAAGTGGTGCGGCTGGCTGGGGGGCCTGCGGCGCGGATCGTTGTTATCTCCACCGCGTCCTCGTTGGGCGATGAAATCACGCACGCTTACCTACAGCTCTTTGCCCAGATTGGTGTCACCGATGTGGTGGGGATCCGTCCGGAGAGCCGCGATCAAGCAGGCGACCCGGGCTTGGTGGCCGCGGTCGAACGCAGCACGGCTATTTTCATGACGGGCGGAAACCAGGTCAAGCTGGCCACCGTCGTCGTGGGCACAGCGTTGGGAGCGGCCATCGTCGAGGCTAACTTGCGCGGCGCTGTCGTCGCAGGAACCTCAGCAGGAGCCAGTATCTGCAGCCGTCACATGGTCTCGTTTGGGCCTGGGGGAACCACGCCCAAATTCCGAATCGCGCACGTGTCTGAGGGTCTCGGCCTGCTCGCCGACGTGATTGTCGACCAGCACTTCACCCAACGCAACCGATTTGGTCGGCTCTTCGCCCTCGTTGCGGCGAATCCGGGGCAGTTGGGTGTGGGCGTCGACGAGGACACGGCGGCCATCATCGATTCAGCCGGCGTCCTCGAGGTGAAGGGGCGCGGGGTGGTGACCGTGGTGGATGGCGGTGACGTTGTTACCACTGCCTATACGGCCACCGGCACGCAGCCGCTGATGATTTCGGGCCTGGTGCTGCACACGTTGCCCCGCGGTGCGAGATTCGATACCCGGAGCCGAAAGCTATTGACCGCACCAGGTTTGCCGGACCAGCAGGATCTCACCGGGACCCCTGTGGTGACGACGCTGGCCGACGTCCCGGTGGGTACTCGCCCGCGGACGCGCCGGATCGCGGCTGAGGGCGCGCATATGACGACCGAGCAGTTGCGTCGCCGCAGTGTCTGACCTTTTTTCTAGCAACGACGCTTCCAGCGAGCTAGCGGCCCCCTCTGGCCAGGTACTGTCGCCTCAACGACGATTGCAATCTGCCTGAGAGGTTTGCGCAATGACCGATCTGCCCCGCGCCATCACTATCCGTGAAACCAGGGTGTATCGGGGGCCGAACTACCATTCATACGATCCGGCTGTGCATATGACGGTCGACATCGGCGCTTTGGAATCGGAGCCGACTGATCTGCTGCCCGGCTTCACCGAGGGCCTGGTCGCGCTGCTGCCCGGTCTAGCTGAACACCAATGCTCGCGGGGCCGCGATGGCGGATTCCTCGAGCGTCTCGTCGAAGGCACGTGGGTAGGTCACGTCGCGGAGCACACCGCTTTGGAGATCCAGCGGACCGCTGGCCACGAGATCACCAGGGGTAAAACACGTTCCACCGGCGAGGTGGGCGTGTACAGCATTGTTTACGGATACCTCGACGAAACCGTAGGCACGCTCGCGGGCAAGTTGGCGGTGCGCTTGGTCAACTACCTTGTGGACCCCAACACCGAGGCAACCCACGGTTTTGACTTCCATGCGGAGCACGAAGCGTTTCTGCTGACGAGCCAGCGGGTGGCATTTGGACCCTCGACCCAAGCAATCCTCGACGAGGCTATTGCTCGCGACATCCCTTGGCAGCGAATGAATTCCGCATCACTCATTCAACTGGGACACGGTGTCCACCAGCAGCGCATTCGCGCGACGATGACCTCATTGACATCGTCGCTGGCAGTAGATATTGCCTCCGATAAAGAACTCACCAATCGACTTTTGGCTGCGGCTGGCCTGCCGGTGCCAGCCTCCGATGTGGTGCGCACCGTAGATCGTGCTGTCGACGTCGCAGCGAGCATCGGATACCCGGTAGTGGTGAAGCCACTCGACGGCAACCATGGTCGTGGAGTAGCCATTAACCTGCGCAACGAAGCCGAAGTTCGCGCCGCATTTGACGAGGCCTACGACCAATCGCGGCGGGGCTATGTGCTCGTCGAGTCCTTTGTCACCGGCAAGGATTATCGCGTGCTGGTGGTCGGCGGCAACATGGTGGCCATCGCCGAACGGGTGCCCGCACACGTGATCGGTGACGGAATCCACAGCGTCACCGAGTTGGTTGACATCACCAACTCGGACCCGCGCCGCGGTGTGGGGCACGAAAAGGTTTTGACCCGAATCGAAGTCAACAACGGGGCCATTGAATTGGTGCGCGCCCAGGGCTTCGAAATGACCGATGTGCCCAAGGTCGCCGAAATGGTGAAGCTGGCGTTGACCGGGAATATGTCGACCGGAGGAATCTCGATCGACCGCACCTTCGAGGCGCACCCGGATAACGTTGATATTGCAGAGGAAGCGGCTCGCGTGGTCGGGCTCGACATCGCTGGCATCGACTTTATCTGCCCGGATATCACGGCTCCGGTCCGTGAAACAGGCGGCGGAATATGTGAAGTCAACGCCGCGCCCGGCTTCCGAATGCACACCCATCCCACCATTGGCGAAGCGCAGTACGTAGCAAAGCCGGTGGTGGACTTGATGTTCCCACCGGGAGCCCCGTCACGCATCCCGATTGTTGCGGTGACCGGCACCAACGGAAAGACCACCACCAGCCGGATTATCGGCCATATCTTCCGCGCTATCGGGAAGAAGGTGGGCATGACGTCCACCGACGGCGTCGTCATTGACGATCGGTTGGTGATCCGTAGCGACGCCTCCGGGCCGCGCAGCGCCAAAATGGTATTGCAAAACCCGCGCGTCGATTTTGCCGTGTTCGAGGTCGCTCGAGGCGGAATTTTACGTGAGGGTCTGGGCTACACCAGAAACGACGTTGCCGTTGTTCTGAACGTGGCCCCCGATCACCTGGGTCTGCGCGGCATTGACACCGTAGAACAGTTAGCCAGAGTCAAGCGTGTAGTGGTGGAAGCAGTGCCCAAGAGTGGCTCCGCGGTGCTGAATGCGGACGACCCGTTGGTGGCCGACATGCGGCGGCACTGCTCGGGCGAAATCGTTTGGTTCTCCGTCAAACCCGATAATCGCATGGTCGCCGACCACAGCCGCCGCGGTGGCAAGGCGGTGATCCTGGAAAAGGGTGAGCTGGGGGACCAAATTGTGTTGGTTCATGGCCGCCGGCGGATGCCGTTGGCCTACACGCACTTGCTACCCATCACCTTCGGTGGCAAGGCGCTGTTCAATGTGCAAAATGCGATGGCGGCTGCCGCTGCCGCCTATTGTGCTGGCGCGAATCTGCACGATATCCGGAGTGGGCTCAGGTCTTTCACTTCGTCGTTCTACCAAGCGCCGGGTCGGATGAACTTGACCGAGGTTCAAGGCATCAAGGTCATTGTCGACTACTGCCACAACGTCCCCGCGATGGAAGCGCTGGGCGCATTCGTCGACAGGTTCTTCGAAGATTTGGGGTCCATCGAACGTCCGCAAAAGATCGGCGTGATCGCCACCGCTGGCGATCGCCGGGACCAGGATATGCGCGACCTTGGATACGAGGCGGCTAAGCACTTTGACCGCATCATCATCCGCGAGGACGAACGGGGGCGTGGCCGGAAACTAGGCGCCACCGCCGACTTGATCCTTGAGGGCGCCCGGCACTGCCAAGCAGAAGCAGGCAGGGTCAAGGAAGTCGAGATCGTGTTGGATGAAATTGAATCCACGAAAATAGCGATGCAGTGGGCGAACCCGGGTGACTTGGTGGTCCTATGTGTAGACCGCGCCCGCGCGGTGTGGGACGAACTGCAGTTGATAGGCAACCTCGCACAGGCAGGGACCGACGAAACCTGAGGAGGGTGGGGCGCAGCCGAAACCTGAGGAGGGTGGGCGCAGCCGAAACCTGAGGAGGGTGGGCGCAGCCGAAACCTGAGGAGGGTGGGGCGGGAGCCGAAATGGCCCCCGCCGCGCAGCGTTATAGAAGCCAGACCTCTGCCTGCTCGCCAACTTCTAGCCGTGTCACGTCTTCACCCAGCACGAGGATTGCGTCAGCGCCGGCAAGCCAGGCCAGCAAATGCGAACCTGGGCCGCCCCACGGCTTCACGGTGCCCGCGACGGTGTCCAGCAGCGCCCGCCGAAACTGGCGTTTGCCTGGGGGCGAGTCGACGGCTTCCGAGACAGGAACGGTAATAACGGGTCTGGCGGCGCTCCTGTGCCCCATGGCTTTGCAGATCGCAGGACGCAGGAAAACCTCGAACGAAACGTACGCCGAAACGGGATTGCCCGGGAACGTGACAACCGGCACTCCACGAACCATCCCGGCGCCTTGCGGCCCACCCGGCTGCATGCGGACTTTGACAAAGTCGACGCCTTGGCCAGTGAGTGCGTCCTTCACCACTTCGTAGGCGCCAGCAGAGACGCCCCCGGTGGTAAGCACTAGATCAACGTCGTCTGCAGCGGATGACAATCGCGAGTTAAATTCCGCGGCATCATCAGGAACAAACTGCAGAACCGTTGGAACACCGCCGATTTCGCGGATGGCGGCCGCGAGCATGGTGGCGTTGGATTCGTAAATTTGACCGGGGCCAAGTGGATTGCCCGGTGCGACGAGCTCGGTGCCGGTAGACAGGACCAATACCCGGACCGGTCGGAACACGTCGACGGACGTCAGACCCAAAGCTGCCGCTACGCCGATCTGGGTAGCTCCCATCACCGTGCCGCTGGTCAGCACCACCGCGCCGGCGGTGACATCTTCGCCGCGGCGGCGGAAATGCTGGCCAGCGGGGGCAGCGTCATTGATGGTGACGAAAGCCGTTCCACCATCGGTGAACTCGACCTGGACGATGACCTCGGCGCCCTGGGGGATCGGCGCCCCCGTCATTATCCGGGCTGCTGTCCCAGGGGTCAATGGCGTGGAGTCTGTCTTCCCAGCGGGGATGTCGTCGGAGACAGGCAAGGTCACCGGCAACGCGGTGATGTCGGCCGAACGCACGACGTACCCGTCCATCGCAGAATTATCGAAGGGCGGGAGGTCAATAGGGGCAAGGAGATGAGTTGCCAGGACCAGCCCAGCGGATTCGGCGAGCGACACCGAGATGACGGGCATCCGGGGGAGGAGGTCGGAGATGACCTGTTGGTGTTCTTCAACGGAGCGCATAGATTTTCCGATCCTCGTGCGGGGCAGGTCAACGACGGCAGGTGTGGTGCGCGCGATTACTGCTGGGGCGCGGGTTGGTTTTCGGCAGCAGATTCAGCGGGTTCCGGCAACGTGGGAATAAGGGCATTTATCAGGGCAATTGAGGCTGACGGTGCACCACCGCGCGCAGCGGCGAGGCCGAGTAGATAGCAGGTGAGAGGCCCCGCAATGCGCGTCACGCCGTGGGCGATATCCCGCGTGAGGCCCAACAGGTCGTTGCGCAGGTCTGCTGGGATCGAATCAGGTGGCAGCTCCAGCGCAGAGGTTGCATCGGCTAGCCAGTCTTCAAGGGTGCTCATGCGAGTCAACCTACCGCCGCGCCCTTCCTTGCTCAGACCCGGAGGCGGTCGGTGATTTCTGCAGGTGTCATTTCATGGCCCCCGCGCCGCAGGATTTCGTCCGCCATCTCCCCCCGTTGCTCCAACGCGCAGACAGCAACGGTGGATCCGGGTGGCAAAACCCCTCCCGGGCTCTGGCCGTCAAGAACTGCTTGCAGGGCAAGGAGCTCGTCGTCATAGACGGGAAGCTCAGTGAGACCGCCTTCCGCGGCGCCGGCGCGCCAGAGTGCGGGCAATTCGCCGACCTCTCGCCCTCGCAGGTATTTGGACTTTTCGGCGATCAGCACTCTGTCAGCCGCGTCTGCGGCAATTTTGCCCATAGCGTGGACGGCGTCGTCACTGCGGTCTCCAGGCGTCGAAACGAGCGCGACCAGTTCGCCGCCCGTGCGCGTAAATGCATGGCCGACAGCGAGGAGGGAGGCCACCGAGGCTTCGTTGTGCGCGAGGTCCAGGATCAGAGCTGTTTCGCCCAGGAGGTAGGTGTTGAGTCGTCCGGAATTGTGCGCAACGTCGCCGGCGAAGGTGGCCAGACCCGCACGGATGTTCTCCATATCGCAGCCGATTCCGAGGGCGGCCGCAATCGCTGCGAGAACATTCGAAACGTTGACCTTCGAGGAGCCACCCAGGGTTAGAGGTACCTCATTCACGGGTAACACCGTGCGAGGGTCCAGCCCGTGCTCCAGGACGACGATGGTCCCGTCGACGACGGTAATACCGCGCCCACCAGCCTCGAGAGCCTCTGCGAGATAGGGGTTCTCGCAATCAAGAGAATAGAACCAGGGTCGGGCGCGGCTCACCAGCCGCATCGCGGCGACTAATTCGTCATCGGCGTTAAGTACTGTCCAGCCACTGGGTTTGGTGATCCGAGCGACCACCGACTTGACCTCCGCCAGTTGTTCGATGGTGTGCACCCCGAGGGTGCCGAGGTGGTCGGCGCTGATATTGGTGATGACCGAAACGTCGTTGTAGGGGACACCGATACCGCGGAGAAGGATGCCGCCGCGCGCTGTTTCGGTGACGGCTACCTGGACGGTGGGATCGGAGAGCACTCGCGCGGCGCCACCGGGACCAGACCAGTCGCCGGTTTCGACGGTGACCCCGTTGATCACAATGCCATCGGTGGAGGACCATCCGGGCACGCGTCCGTCGGCCTTGATGAGATGCGAGATCAACCGGGTGGTGGTGGTTTTGCCATTGGTTCCGGTGACCGCGACGATCGGGACCTTCGGCCGCAGCACGGCGAGCACGGGCCCGGGGTTTAAGCCGCGAATCTGGTCGGCTGCGGCGCTGAGGGCAGCGGCCGGCTCCATGCGGCCACCGGTGACGTCAGAGAACACCTGCGCCACCGCGTTTCCGAATGCTTCGGCGATGTCTTGGTGGCGAAACGGGAAGGCGGCGATGACAGTTTCGTCGTCCCCGGGCCTGGAAACGGCAGCGAGCCTGCGCCGAGTCTTGGACGCCACTTTGCGAACGACAGCCGCGGCAAGTTCAGCGGCAACCTCCAGCCGAGCGGGAGTTCCCGGCAGTCCGACGGCGTGGCCGCGGACGCCCAGAGCTCGCTGCCAGCCCAACATCACCTCGGAATCAGCGGCCATCGCTGCGGATGCGTCAAGGGTGAGCTTGACCGCCGGCCGCGGAAAGTAAAGGTTCGGGCCGGTGAGGACGCGAAGTTCCACAGGCGAGCCAGTGGGCGTCATCGGCCTGCCTCCCCATCTGGCTGTAATCCCGAATCCATCCGGGACCGCGAATACTCCAACAGGAAACCAAGCGCGCTCATGCTGATCCTGACTCGTCCATAGCGCGTGACTGTAATGAAAGTCGCCGACATTGTCAGCAGTGGGCGGCACCGAGCTTCCTGCGCAGTTCAAAGGTGCTGATCAGACGGGGAGGTAGCAAGGCCTTTCGTCATTGGGCGTCTCAGGACTTCCGCCACCTTGCACTCTCACCCCTCGAGTGCCAGAATTGGAACTGGCACTCTCCTTACGTGAGTGCCAGTTGAATCGATGAGGCAGCACACCGGCGCGGCGGTTTGGAGTTCGCGTCCAGGGGCCGCCGTCCGTCGCGGGCATCGGCTCAACTGCATCAACACACAAAAATTATGGTGTCACTCCGCCTTCGGCAGTTCTGTCGGATGCGGTCACCGAACCTGGAGGACTAAACCTCATGGCAAAACTGATTGCCTTCAACGAGGAAGCGCGCCGCGGCCTCGAGCGTGGGATGAACATCCTCGCCGACGCTGTCAAGGTCACACTCGGGCCGCGCGGCCGCAACGTCGTGCTGGAAAAGAAGTGGGGCGCCCCGACAATCACCAACGATGGTGTGTCGATCGCCAAGGAAATCGATCTCGAAGATCCCTACGAGAAGATCGGTGCCGAGCTCGTCAAGGAAGTTGCCAAGAAGACCGATGATGTGGCTGGCGACGGCACCACCACCGCGACCGTCCTGGCACAGGCTCTGGTCCGCGAAGGCCTTCGCAATGTCGCAGCTGGCGCCAACCCGCTAGGACTCAAGCGCGGCATCGAAAAGGCAGTGGCGGCCATTTCGGCTCAGCTACTGGCCGATGCCAAGCCGGTCGAGACCAAGGAGCAGATCGCTGCTACCGCCTCGATCTCCGCTGCTGACACCTCCATCGGCGAGCTCATCGCCGAGGCGATGGACAAGGTCGGCAAGGAAGGCGTCATCACCGTCGAAGAGAGCAACACGTTCGGCCTCGAGCTGGAGCTCACCGAGGGTATGCGCTTCGACAAGGGTTACGTCTCCCTGTATTTCGCCACCGACCAGGAGCGTCAGGAAGCGGTTCTCGACGACCCGTACATCCTGCTCTTCGGCGGCAAGATCACCAACGTCAAGGACCTCCTGCCGATCCTGGAGAAGGTCATGCAGGGCGGCAAGCCGCTGCTGATTATTGCCGAAGACGTCGAAGGCGAAGCCCTCGCGACCCTGGTCGTCAACAAGATCCGTGGCACCTTCAAGTCCGTCGCCGTCAAGGCACCGGGCTTCGGAGACCGCCGCAAGGCCATGCTGCAGGACATCGCGATCCTGACCGGTGGCCAGGTCATCACCGAGGACTTGGGCCTCAAGCTCGAGACCGCCGACATCTCCCTGCTGGGCTCCGCCCGCAAGGTTGTCGTCACCAAGGATGAGACCACCATCGTCGATGGTGCAGGCGATGCAGAGCAGATTGCTGGTCGCGTCAACCAGATCCGTAGCGAGATCGAGAAGTCAGATTCGGACTACGACCGCGAGAAGCTGCAGGAGCGCTTGGCCAAGCTGGCCGGCGGCGTTGCAGTCATCAAGGCCGGAGCTGCCACAGAGGTGGAGCTCAAGGAGCGCAAGCACCGCATCGAAGATGCAGTGCGTAATGCCAAGGCAGCCGTCGAAGAGGGCATCGTCGCGGGCGGTGGTGTCGGACTCCTGCAGGCGGCAAACCGTGCGCTCGCAGATCTCAACCTCGAAGGCGACGAGGCCACCGGCGCGAACATCGTTCGCGTTGCAGTCGAAGCCCCGTTGAAGCAGATCGCGATCAACGCTGGCCTCGAAGGTGGAGTAGTGGCCGAGAAGGTCCGCAACCTCCCCGCCGGACAGGGCCTCGACGCCGCGACCGGTGAGTACAAGGACCTGATCGCGGCTGGCATCATCGACCCGGCCAAGGTCACCCGCTCGGCACTGCAGAACGCTGCATCCATCGCCGCGCTGTTCTTGACCACCGAAGTTGTGGTTGCGGAAAAGCCGGAGAAGGCACCGGCCATGCCGGGTGGCGACGGCGGCGGAATGGACTTCTAAGTCCAACCAGCGCTGCGAGATTCACCACGAAGCGGGCCCGGGTTCATCACGAACCCGGGCCCGCTTTGCTGTGCTGTGGGTTGCGGGCCGAGCGGGGGTTGCGGACCGAGCGGTGCGACGTGGGTAAGAAAGACGGTGGTTGCGGGCTATAGCCCACCGCTCGGCGGTCAGAAAGAGACGCACCTAGCTCCAGTACTTCTCGATATTCTCCGCCGAGATTAGCCCGGTGAGGGGTGTCATCCCGCTGGGCGCAGTGGGGTCGGCTTGGGCCAGCGCCGAGGTCACGGTCGCCGGCCTGTTGGCGGAAACCACCCGGCCCGGGTCAGACGCCCCGAGCATGCTCTCCAAAGAAGCCGGTCCAATGGTGCTGAAGGCACTCCTAATACCCTCTCTGGTCAGCGAAGACCCTTCGCACGCGGCGGTGAGGAGTCGTTGCCAGGCTGCGCCAGCCGCGTACCCGGAGAAGGTCATCGGTCCCGGGGAAGATATCCCCTCCGCGAGCAAAACTTTCGCCACGGCAGCCGCGCCCGGATGGTCTGAACCGTAAGCGGGTGTCGGGAGCATCACCTGCAGATGAGCGGCCGAAGCGGCCGAAAGCAGGGTCGGGTCGTACCCATTGACGTCAGTCACGACCAAGGTCGAAGCGGGCAGCGCAGCGGCCAGGTCCGCAGTGGTTGCCGGAGCGGCAAGGGAAAAAACAACAGGCAAGCTCGGAAAATTCGGGGGTGGCGTCTTGCCAGTCGCAGCAACAATCACGTCGATTCCGGCCGAGGCGGCATACCAGCGCAGACCCGCGAGCGCATCCTGCGCTGCCGGGCTTTCGTCGCTGATGACGCCAATCGACTCTGCCGCACCCACCGCCTTCGCCTGCACCAAGTGATCAAGCGTGTTGATAGCCATCACATCTCGCGTCGGGCCGATCACCACTGGGCTGGTCTGGAAAAGGTCAACGGCGATTCCGGCGACCGCCACAGCGGGAATCTGATCCGCACTCATGGTGCGGGCAACGCTCGACCGCGCGGATTCATTTTCCACGCTCATGACGAACCCTAAAACTGACGGACCCATCTCCAGGTATGCCGCCTGCACGTCAGACCCACCGGTATCAATCCTGACCTTCCGCCCGCATACGCCGCCATCGTTGTTAACGGAGCTCGCCCACAAGCTCAATCCGCTTGAAAAGCCTCGGTCTCCGCCAGCGTCCACGAGGGCGCCAATGGCAATCTCGGTGTTCGAAACACCCGGACCAGTAGCCACACCCGGCTGCGTCACCGGTGCCTGAGAGGTCGGGCTGGCCACTGGACCGGGCTGCAACTCGCTTGGCAGAACCGTGGAGGTCGCGAGGGGGTCGCCAGCATCGCGAGGCCCGGTACATGCGCTGGTCGACATGGCTGCCGTAATCACCAGGGCAGAACACATCAGCATCGTCTTCCACACTCGACGGCGCGGGAGCGTAATCACGTCCTCACGGTAGCGTGCTGACCGCTGTCGCAGGCGCCTGCAGCTGCTCAAGCGCCGACGTAGGTGGCCAAATACTGCGCCGTGGTGGTGGACCCAGCAGCTATCAAATCTGCCGGGGTTCCCTCGAAGACCACCCGACCACCATCGTGGCCAGCCCCCGGTCCAAGGTCGATGATCCAATCCGCGTGCGCCATTACCGCCTGGTGGTGCTCGATGACGATGACGGACTTTCCGGAGTCAACGATTCGATCCAGCAACGCCAGCAGGTTTTCGACATCTGCAAGGTGCAGCCCGGATGTCGGCTCGTCCAGAATGTAGACCGCGCTGGCATTGCCCTTGTCGACCAGCTTGGCGGCCAGTTTGAGTCGTTGCCGTTCGCCGCCGGATAGAGTCGTGAGCGGCTGACCAAGGCTGATATACCCCAAGCCCACGTCTACCAGACGTTGCAGGATGCTATGTGCAGCAGTGAGTTTCGCTTCGCCCCCGCTAAAGAATTCCTCCGCTTCGATCACGGACATCGCCAACACCTGGCTGATATCCCTTCCGCCGAAGGTGTATTCGAGCACAGATGCTTGAAACCGATTGCCTTCGCACACCTCGCAGATGGTCGACACCCCGGCCATCATTGCAAGGTCGGAGTAGATGACGCCCGCGCCGTTGCACTGGGGGCACGCACCCTCCGAATTCGCGCTGAACAGTGCGGGGGTAACGCCATTGGCTTTGGCGAATGCTTTGCGGATGGGGTCGAGTAGACCGGTGTACGTCGCGGGGTTACTGCGACGAGAACCCTTGATGGCAGCTTGATCAACCGACACCACCCCGTTCCGATGAACGATCGACCCGTTGATCAGCGAGCTCTTCCCCGATCCAGCCACACCTGTGAGAACTACCAACACACCCAACGGAATGTCCACGTCAACATCTTGAAGGTTGTGGGTGCTGGCCCCGCGAATTTCGAGTGTCCCCGTCGATGTGCGCAGGAGTTCCTTCAGCCCCGCCCGGTCGTCAAGGTGTCGGCCAGTGAGCGTCTTACTCGATCGGAGCGCGGAGACCGAGCCCTCGAAAACAATCTCGCCGCCTTCGGTTCCCGCGCCGGGGCCGATGTCGATCACATGGTCGGCGATGTCGATTACTTCCGGCTTGTGTTCGACGACGAGCACCGTGTTGCCCTTGTCCCGAAGTTGCAGCAGCAGCAGGTTCATTCGAGCAATATCGTGTGGGTGCAGACCTATGGTGGGTTCGTCGAATACGTAGGTAACATCAGTGAGTGATGAGCCAAGGTGTCGAATCATTTTGGTGCGCTGGGATTCTCCGCCGGACAGCGTCCCCGAAGGGCGGTCCAGTGACAGGTATCCGAGACCAATGTCGACAAAAGAGTCCAACGTGTGTGCCAGGGATTTCAACAGCGGAGACATCGATGGTTCGTCGAGCGATCCCACCCACGCAGCGAGGTCGGTGATCTGCATGGCGGAAGCATCCGCGATGTTGACGCCGGCGATTTTTGACGATCTGGCGGCCTCGGAAAGCCGCGTTCCCGAGCATTCGGGGCAGAGGGAGAACGTGACCGCCCGTTCGACGAACGCGCGAATGTGCGGCTGCAGCGAGTCGATATCCTTGGTGAGATAGGACTTTTGGATCGCTGGAATCAATCCCGAATACGTGAGGTTAATGCCATCCACCTTGATCTTGGTGGGTTCTTTATGCAGCAGGTCCGACAGTTGTTTCTTCGTAAAGTTTCGAATCGGCTTGTCCGGATCGAAGTATCCGCAACCGCGAAAAATCCGGCCGTACCAGCCATCCATGCTGTACCCGGGAATTGTCAGTGCACCCTCGTTGAGGGACAACGCGTCGTCGTAGAGCGCGGAAAGATCGATGTCTGTGACGCTGCCACGGCCTTCGCAGCGGGGGCACATGCCACCGGTGATGCTGAAGCTCCTGCGTTCCTTGACGGTTTCGCCGCCTCGTTGGATGGACACCGCGCCAGCGCCGCTGATGGACGCCACGTTAAACGAATACGCCTGCGGTGATCCGATATGCGGTGTGCCCAGGCGGCTGAACAGGATGCGCAGCATCGCACCGGCGTCCGTTGCGGTACCGACCGTCGAGCGGACGTTGGTCCCCATTCGCTGCTGATCAACGATGATCGCGGTGGTCAGTCCGTCCAGCACGTCCACATCGGGACGATCCATCGACGGCATGAACCCTTGAATGAACGCACTGTAGGTCTCGTTGATCATCCGCGTGGACTCGGCAGCGATCGTGGCGAAAACAAGCGAGCTTTTGCCGGAACCGGACACTCCCGTAAAGACCGTCAACCGACGTTTTGGGATGTCGACGTTGATATTTTTTAAGTTGTTGACTCTGGCGCCCTGTACGCGGATCCGGTCGTGGCTATCTGCCAGGTGAGGTGCCTGGCTCTCAGCGATCGCCTTCGTCATCATCAGTGCGCGTGATGTTTAATGGCGTCAGAGTCGCGGTCCACCACCAGAGTGAACTTCTGGTGGTCGGCTAAATCGGTAATTGCCTCGGCCTCCATGGGACCGAAACGGTCTGCTGTTAAACCCGATTCGCCGCTGGCGATGATCCCGGCGAGGATCAACCTGGCCATCTCTGGCGCCACATCCGCCTGCTGCGCCAGCTTTCCAATCGTTGTCACCATCGTGGACTCGTCCGAGTGATAGATGAACGCGTGCAGCACCCCGTCGACGAGCTCGAAATCCGATGGCTCTCGGCTCTCGAGGAGTTCGTCCTTCTCTGGGTTTGTCAGCGGCAGCAGATCAACCGGGTCGGGTACTGGGTCGAGCAATTCCAGCACACCGTCGGATTCGACCAACAGGTTCCAGTCGCACAGCAGGTCAATAAACTCATCCACGGTGGTGACCGCGAGCTTCGGGGAGCGACTACCGAGCTCACCCCAGTTCGCGCGCTGCGTACGCTCACCTTCCAAATACGCGTCGTACCCGCCTTCTTCGGCGAGTTCAAGGTCTGCCGCAGTTTCCGGATCGGCGACCAACCACAAAGGGTCGGAGTCGAGTTCGCGGTAGCCGTGCTCTTCAATATTGAGGGCGATGGACTCGGCGAGTTCGGCGCGGGTGAAGTGCAACCCGCGAGCAGCTTCCGTGATGCTAAACAGCACGCTGGGCGCGATGCTGAACCAGCCGAGCGCCAGCCATTCGTCGAAAATGCCCTCCGCGGCAAGGTCTTCCTCGGTTACTTCGTCATCATCATCGAAGTTCTCGTCTGTGGTGTCCTCGTCCACGGTGGCCTTATTCACAGCCGCGTCATGAGAGTCGTTGGTGCCTTGGCTCATCGTTACTGCTCCTTCGGTGCATCGGGATCGGGTAACGCTGGTCCGAGAAGATCGTCAGCGTCAACAATCCGATAGGCATAACCCTGTTCGGCAAGGAAACGTTGTCGATGAGCAGCGTATTCGGTGTCCAAGGTGTCGCGGGAAACTACAGAATAAAAGTGTGCCTGCCGACCGTCACCTTTGGGGCGGAGCAGCCGGCCCAGCCGTTGCGCTTCTTCCTGACGCGACCCGAACGTCCCCGAAACCTGAATGGCCACAGTCGCTTCCGGAAGATCGATGCTGAAGTTCGCAACCTTGGACACGACAAGGGTGTTGATCTCCCCGTTCCGGAAAGCGTCGAAGAGCCGTTCGCGCTCGGAATTGCGCGTGGATCCTTGGATGATCGGAGCGTCCAACTCGGCGCCCAACTCCTCCAACTGCTCCAAATAAGCGCCAATCACCAGCGTCGGTTCACCCACGTGACGATCCAGAATCGATTGCACCACGGGCATTTTCGTCCGGGCCGTGGCGGCGATGCGGTACTTCTCCTCCGGTTCGGCGATGGCGTATCCGAGTCGCTCGGCATCGGTCAGCGTGACCCGTACCTCGACACACTCGGCTGGAGCTATCCACCCCTGCGCCTCAATGTCCTTCCAAGGGGCGTCATATCGCTTGGGTCCGATGAGCGAAAAGACGTCGCCCTCGCGGCCATCTTCGCGGACCAGAGTCGCGGTCAACCCCAGGCGACGCCGAGACTGCAGGTCCGCCGTCATCCGAAAGACGGGCGCAGGTAACAGGTGCACCTCGTCATAAATGATCAGGCCCCAATCGCGGGAGTCGAACAGATCCAGATGACGATATTCGCCGCCCGACTTGCGCGTCATCACCTGATAGGTCGCGATGGTGACAGGGCGGATTTCTTTGCGTTCGCCGGAGTATTCGCCGATTTCCTCGTCCGTGAGTGATGTGCGGGCAATGAGCTCGCGACGCCACTGTCGGCCGGAAACGGTGTTGGTCACCAAAATAAGGGTGGTGGCACCGGCTTTCGCCATTGCGGCCGCTCCGACCATCGTCTTCCCGGCGCCGCACGGTAGGACCACCACACCGGAACCACCGGCCCAGAACCCATCTACCGCCTGCGACTGGTAATCCCGAAGCTTCCACGTTGATTCGTCCAGCCGAATGTCGTGCGCTTCGCCGTCGACGTAACCGGCTTCGTCCTCGGCGGGCCATCCGACCTTTAGAAGAATCTGCTTGAGGTTGCCGCGCTGCGAAGGGTGGACCACAACGGTGTCGGCGTCGATCCGGGCGCCCAACATCGGAGCAACCTTTTTGTGCCGCAAGATCTCCTCGAGCACCATCCTGTCGTTCGAGACCATCACCAAACCCTGACCGGGAACGGTGCGAAGGACCAATCGGCCGTAACGCCCCATGGTGTCCACAATGTCGACCAGCAACGCTTGCGGCACGGGGAATCTCGACCAGCGGACCAACGCGTCCACGACCTGTTCGGCGTCATGGCCGGCGGCGCGGGCGTTCCACAGGGCGAGCGGCGTGATGCGGTAGGTATGGATGTGTTCGGGGGATCTTTCCAACTCTGCAAAGGGCGCGAGCTGTGCCCGAGCGGCCGAGGCGTCGGGGTGGGAGATCTCGAGGAGAACGGTCTTGTCGGACTGAACGATCAGTGGTCCGTCGGTCACGGGCTTCCTTGCTTGATATCGATCGAACTTGGATTGACGCGGCGAGAAAGGTCCGCGCTGGTGCATGCGCTGCCAGCAGGTTCAACACCGCGGGGTGTCGGATCATTACCGGCGATCTTCCAGTGTGCCCTAAACGGCGCGGCCCAGCTGCGCGAGAGTGTGGTGGTGTCGCACCTACCTATCCACGGCAGCGCCACTGCCATCGCGGCAGCGCCAGCGCCATCAGCGCCATGGATATATTGACGACATGGAAAAGGGCGGGATTACTGGCGGCCCCCCGCGCGCCGAACTAGGCGCGTCGCCTCGCTCGGGCCCCGGATGGAAGGCCATCGAGATTGGTCCCGGCGGCCTGGACCCGGCGCGGATGCGACCTATCTACTCTGCTCCTACCAACCCTGTTGCCGTGCATTCTGTTACTGCCGCACCGAGCGGGGATGCGCCAACGGTTGCGCGGCACGAGAAGTTTGCCCTGTACGCCCACGGCAGCCAGGAGCTGGCGCCGCTCTCGCGCTGGCAACGAATCCGCAGCTCCGAACACCTGGCGACCGGCGTGATCGCGTCGATCGTCCTCGTGTTGGTAGTCGCGGTCGTCTGGGCAACCGCAGCCGCCTCCAAGAAGGTGGTGGATAAGATCGCGGTCGGAGAGTGCCTCTCTGATGGGGGCTTCTCAGTGTCGGAGGTCGGCTGCGAAACGGTCGATGCCTCCTACCGCGTCGTAGAGCGGATAGACGACAGCTCCGATTACACCCGCTGCGACAATGCGTTCGCCGACGCGGTCCTCTCGGCCGAGTCGGCGATCTTGTGTGTGAACTACGTGGTGCGCGTGGGGGACTGTCTGCAAATGCGCGAGCGATCCAAGCTGGGAACCCTTCCCTGCGGCAGCGCCAATGCCAGTGATGTGTACGAGGTGACGGCGGTTCTTGGCAATACCGTGGACTCCGCCGATTGCCCGGCTGTAACGGATCAGGTGCTGGTTCATCCCAAACAATTTGAAGTGATTTGCCTGCGGGCCGTGAGGTAGCGGGCTTCAGGCCTCGTCGGCTGGCCCAGCATCCTGGATGCCCACGATGCGGTGAACGGCGAAGGTTCTCATCTGCTTGCTGAGCCGGTCGAAAGCCGAAATGGTGCCGCCCGAAATGGCGAGGGGTTCTATGAGTCTGCGACTGGTAGCGCCCTCGGTGTTGACATACTCGATCCATACGCTGCCCCGGGCAGTCGCTGCGGCTCGCAGCTCTGCCAAAGCCTCCGTCGGTGATTGGACGCTGACGAGGTTGGAGCTTTCGGCAAATCTCATCCGGGCGACCAACGCGGCGAGCTGTTCGTCATTGGGCGTTGCAGGTTCGCGCCACCGTTGATGCGTCACGAGAGGGGGTTTGGCTCGTGTCACTGTCGCTGGCTTGGTCAAGATGGCGCCGAATTCGTCCTCGGCGGCGGGGGCGAGCCCAGCCTTGCGCAGCTCGACGATCAGCTCATCGAGGCTGGTCCTGGTGATGGCGACGGTGGGGGCGAGCTTACGCAACACTATTCCCACGCTGGCCATGTGCGCGATCGCTTGATCCACCATGACGGTGTCGTCGCATCGCAGGTATGCCTCGCTGTGGCCTGTTCGCAGGACGCCATGCCGGCGGGCCACATCATCAATCAAATAGGTCAAAGCCTGTGGAATGGGGGTGCTGGAATGGTGGTCGAAAAGTTGGTGCAACTCCCCGCGCGAGAGGCCGGTGTCGAGCGCGCGGCGGATGCTCGCGGGGGTCACGCGGTACACGGTGGCGGATCCGGCGGATTCAACTTCGGCTGCCGCGGCCAGCCGGAGCGCCAAGATCGAGGTCAGCCGCCCAGGGGCGATAACGGTGAGGTCGGCTTGCACGAGGAAAGTTTCCAGCGGAACGGGAAGCGATTTCGCCAGCGTCGATGCCACATTCTCTGAACCCTCCAGGAGCGCCCGGCCCGCGCTGCTCAGACTGTTGAATGCCACGATGCCCATAGTGGTGGCTTGACCCAGCACGGTACTGACCACCCGATCACGCCGGTCCGCTCCGCGCAGCGGCGCCTCCCAGGCAAGAACTTGGCCGAGTTGCTCTGGGGTCCACCCGGAACCGGACGGCAGAGCGGCCAGCGGCGCCAATACCCAACGGCGGTCGGCTGGTCCACGCAGCCATGTCAGTTCAGGCGTCAAGATCCCCAAGATCTTGTCGTTGATATCCCTCTTGCCCGCCCGCGCGGGGTCGCGCCGCAAATCGAGCCAGACCTGGACAATTGCCGACCAAGCCTGTTCGTCGGGGGAGGCGAGCCACTCGTCTGCGGTACTGGTGGCAGCCCAGACTTTTAAGCCGCGATTGACCAGTGCGGGGGCGCCAGTGATCAAGCCGCCTGCAGCGAGTACTTCCAGGTAAAGGCTGACCTGAGATTCGTCGGCGCCGAGTTCTTTGGCCAGCTTCTTGCTCTCGCGGATGCCGAGGCCGCCCGCCTTCAGCACCGCGGGCGGCTGCGCAGCCAGCAGGTCTAAAGTGCGATGAAGTTGCCGCAGCAGCTCCAGTGATTGACCCGCCGCGGTGCCGTCAACCGGGTCCTGACCCACAGTGGCCGGATCGGGGCGCACCGGCGCAGCGACAATGGCACCCAACGGGGACTTGCCCCGAAAATGCAGGCCAACTTCGCGAGGGAGTTCAACGCTCCCCGAACCCCTGCTGATCAACAGATCGATGTTTATCAAGTCTCGAACGATGGGCCCGATAGCCGCGCCCGCGCCGACGGATCCGACTGGGGGTCCTTGCGCAAGTCGCTCCAAAATTGCCAACCCGCGTTCGGGGACCGAGGTGAGTTTGGTAGCGACCGATGCAAAGTCCAATGACGTTTCAGGCCCCAGACCCCCGGGGTACGGGCCGAGCGCCTCAGCTACCGACGCGGGAACATATTTGTACGTGCTGCCCCTTGCGAGCGCTAACTTTTCCAGCTCTACCAGCGCCAGCGTGATCTGCTTTTTAGCGGCGCTGCGCCCCAAGAACGCAGCCACCTGAGCTGGCGTCACCGGCTTCGTTGGTGCGCCGAGAACAACGAGCGCGGTCAGGATCTGCACTTCGAACTGGTTGAGATTCTCCATCGCCCGCCACACCGACGGCGGGGTATCGAGTCGCCTAGCCAGGGAAGCCAAGTCGGTGGGTGCGGGCACGGCAAGATCCGGCCGGGCGCGCAGCAACCCAATCAGCTCTGGTTCACCCAGGCCGCGCAGCCAATCTGTGGTGGTGGACATCAACGTCAACGATAGTGGGCCGTCGCCGGAGTGGGTGACTGTGCAATCCGGGCAACGCCCGTCTGGCACCAGGCAGTGGAGTAGGGGACACTGGAAACACGCAGTGCACGAACAAAACTTTGGAGGACTCGGTGGCAGGTAAGCGCAGCAAGGCAGCGGGCGTCGGAGTCGACCCGACATGGCCGGCAGCCGATGACGGTTCGCATCCCGTGAGCGAACTCAATACCGATCGCCAGGGCGCGTTGTCCCCTTTCGGCGACGTCACCTTTCCACTTGACCCGGCGGATCTGCCGTACGTTCACCCCACCACGGTTATTAACCGCTAAGTCCAGCGCTTGGCCCGTGGACCGCTCAGGGCGCGTGTTGCAGTCCGATGTGCGCTGCCCGAACGTGTTGGTGTGACAGGTGCGCCTGCCGATGCCGACTACTATCTTCGGCAGTGCTTGCGGCGTCATCAACTTCGGAAGCGTCGCGCTTTCACACACAAGGAGAACAACTCGATGGCCGTTCCCGGTCCTGGATATTCGATCACCATGCGGATTGCAGCCCCGCCGTCGGCGTCTGCGGCCGGAGATCTGACATCCGAGGTGGGGCGAGCTGGTGGCGTTATCACCGCCTTCGACGTGGTGGAGTCGACCGGCACCCTGATGGTGGTCGATCTCTCGTGCAACGCGCTCTCGCAGGAACACGCGGACGAGATCAAAGCCGCCGTCAACACACTCGAAGGCGTCACTGTCCGCAAGGTCTCTGACCGAACTTTCCTCGTGCACCTCGGCGGCAAGATCGAAGTGACGTCGAAGGTGCCGCTGCGAAATCGCGACGACTTGTCCCGCGCTTACACCCCCGGGGTTGCTCGCGTGTGCATGGCTATTGCGGCCAACCCCGATGACGCGCGTCGGCTGACGATCAAGCGCAACACAGTCGCGGTGGTTACAGATGGCACCGCCGTTTTGGGCCTCGGAAATATCGGACCGGCCGCAGCCCTTCCCGTCATGGAGGGGAAGGCCGCGCTGTTCAAGCGTTTTGCCAATGTGGATGCGTGGCCGGTCTGCCTGGACACCACCGATGTCGACGAAATCGTCCGAACCGTGGAGATTCTCGCGCCGGTGTACGGAGGGATCAACTTAGAAGACATTGCGGCGCCGCGGTGTTTCGAAATCGAAGCCCGCCTCCGCGCCAAGCTCGACATTCCTGTCTTCCATGACGATCAGCACGGCACAGCGATCTGCGTGGTCGCCGCTTTGCGCAATGCACTGCGTGTGGTTAAGAAGGACATTTCGAACTGCAAAATTGTGGTTTCTGGGGTCGGCGCTGCCGGAAACGCCATCATCAGGTTGTTGTTGCTTCAAACACCTGCGGATGTTGTCGCGGTGGATATCAAGGGCATTGTGTATCGGGGTCGGGATGGAATGGATCCGAATCTGGCCGACGTCGCCGCAAAGACGAACCACACCAACCAGTCTGGGACGTTGAAGGACGCTATTGCTGGTGCCGATGTGTTTATCGGCGTCTCCGCCCCGAACATTTTGGTGGGCGACGATATCGCGACCATGAATTCGGATGCGATCGTGTTTGCCCTGGCAAATCCGGACCCCGAGATCGATCCATTGGAAGCGCAAAAACATGCCGCAGTTGTTGCAACCGGCCGCAGCGACTTCCCTAACCAAATCAATAACGTGTTGGCATTCCCCGGAGTATTCCGCGGGTTGCTGGATGCGGGTGCCCGGATAATCACCGACAGCATGCTTCTCGCGGCGGCAGAGGCGATAGCCGATGTCGTTCAGCCGGAGCAGTTGAACGCCTCCTTCATCGTTCCCAGCGTCTTCGATGCAACCGTTGCTCCCGCTGTCGCCGCAGCAATCGTCCGCGAAGCCGCCGACGCGCGCGAACACGTGACGCACGAGGGATTGTCGTCGGTTGCGCACACGAGCGGCGCTACTCCTGACGTCGAGGGCTTCCTCGAATGACGAGCCCTGGCGCGCCGCCAGTGGGCGGGGCGCCAGCGCTTACCCACGTGGATTCCCACGGTGCGGCGCGGATGGTGGACATCACCGATAAGCAGCAGTCAGCGCGACAGGCTGTCGCGACCGGCGTGGTTCGGACTACGACGGAAGTGGTTGGACTTTTGCTCACTGACGGATTGCCCAAGGGCGACGCGCTGATGACGGCGCGCATCGCCGGCATCATGGGTGCCAAACGGACTTCGGATCTGATCCCGCTGTGTCACCCGATCGCTATTTCCGGTGTGACGCTTGACCTTTCGGTGGGTTTAAGTGAGATCGTCATTACCGCCACGGTGAAAACCACCGGGCAAACTGGAGTTGAGATGGAAGCGCTCACAGCGGTGTGTGTTGCCGGGCTGACGGTCCACGACATGATCAAGGCGGTCGACCCGGCCGCAGTTCTCGACGCGGTTCGGGTTGACCGCAAAGAGGGCGGAAAAACTGGGCTGTGGACCCGACCGGAAGGCCGCTGATGGCGCACCGGGCTGTCGTTATCATCTCCTCCACCCGGGCCGCTGCCGGCATATATGACGACGCGACGGGTCCGAAGATCAGCTCCTGGTTGCGCGAGCGCGGCTTTGAGGTCGAAGACGCTCTCGTGGTTTCCGACGGCGCGCCCTTTGGTGCCGCGCTGAAAACCTCGGTGCTGCAGGGTCCCGCGGTGATCATCACCTCCGGCGGCACGGGGATCAGCCCCACGGACGTGACCCCCCAGCTGACGGCAGCGCTGCTCGACTACGAAATCCCAGGACTGGCAGAAGCTATCCGTCGCTACGGGGTGGGAAAGGTTCCCACTGCCGTACTTTCGCGGGGCGTCGCTGGGGTCGCGGGTCGCACACTCGTAGTGAACCTGCCGGGCTCGAGCGGCGGCGTTAAAGACGGTCTTGCCGTCCTCGACCCAGTCCTCGTTCATGCCGTTGATCAGTTGGCCGGTGGTGATCACCGGCGCACCGAAGGCCAGGACACTCCGGGCGGCGTTGATGGCGATGGCGGTGTAGCGATACCCGGTGGCCGCGCCGAAACTGAGCAGCGCTGATGGCGGGACGGGTAGCGCTGTCAGGTGTCACGGACAGCTTGCTGAGCCTCACCGATCATGTCGACGCAGTTGCTGACCCCGCTGCGGGCGCGACTGTGTCTTTCTCCGGAGCCGTTCGAAACCACGACCACGGGCGCGGCGTTGCCGAGTTGGAGTACCAGAGCCACCCCACGGCCGCCGCGATCGTCGCCTCGGTCGCCGCCCAGATCGCGGCCCGAGAAGGTATTATCGCCGTCGCCGTGACCCACCGGGTCGGCAGGCTGAATATTGGTGACATCGCCATCGTCGCAGCGGTTTCGAGCGCGCACCGGCGTGCGGCGTTCGATGCCTGCGCCGACCTCGTGGATGAAGTGAAGAAGCAACTTCCGGTATGGAAGAGGCAGATTTTCAGCGACGGCAGTGACGAGTGGGTCGGCAGCGCCTGAGATTTAGGCCCTGCGATAGGGAGGTTAACAGGCCTTGCGCTGAAACATTTCTCGCCGACGCTTTTGTGGATGCTGTGCGCGGGGCCTACGGTCAATGAGTTCAAGACTCGCTCCGTAGGCGGAAGCACCACCGAACTACAGTGACCGCCGCCTCAGGAGGCGTAACTGCGGGTGCCGTTACGCGTATTTCCTGTCCATCGAACGGTGCGAGAGTAGCGGTGATCCACGCCCATGGAGCAAATCCGTGGTGAGAATGAGAAATGGCCGTAACCCATTGGGGTCACGGCCATTTCTCGCTACGAGAGTTACAGTTTTGGTCCAGGAATGGCGAACGGCAGCTTCTCGCCAGCCTTTTGGGCGTTGAGAGCTACGAAGTAGAGGAACGCAATCGACAGGACGATCGAGGCCCAGATACCAAAGCCCGGTCCGCTGGAAGAATTCGAGCCCATGTCCAGCATGGAGCCGTAGGTGATCTTGCAGGTGGCCAAATCAGTTCCGCTCATGCCGGAGCACACGGAATCCAAAGCGTCTTGCGCCGCGCTGCTCGCGCTGTAGCTGTAGCTGGCAAAGATTTGGATCAACGCAATGATGTACAGCAGTACTGCGCCGGCGGCTGCGAATACAAGATAGAGCGGACGGACTTCCTTTTTCAGCAAGCCCATTGTCAGCTGCAGTGCGTAGACAACGGTGACGGCAACGACCAGCAAAGGTGCAAGCCACCACCAGTTGTGCCAGCCTCCAACGCTGTAACTGGCAGAGGCATAGCTACTCGACACCCAGCCAAAGAAGCTGAAGATGAGCAATAACAGACCTAAGCCGACGACAATCCAGTCACCGGTGCCTACTCGAGACAGGTCGACCGACATCTGCTTTCCGGAGGGAGGTGGGTACCCCTGGCCGGGTGCGGGGTACCCCTGGCCGGGTGCGGAGTAACCAGCTTGGCCGGGAGCGGAGTAACCAGCTTGCGGGGGCGGGAAGCCCTGGCCGGGTGCGGGCGGCGGGAAACCCTGTTGTCCCTGCGGGGGCGGGAAGCCCTGGCCGGGTGCGGGCGGCGGGAAACCCTGTTGTCCCTGCGGGGGCGGGAAGCCCTGGCCGGGTGCCGGCGGCGGGAAACCCTGTTGTCCCTGCGGGGCGGGAAGCCCTGGCCGGGTGCCGGCGGCGGGAAGCCGCTGGGGTTAGAAGCGGACGGATCAGGCACTTGCCCGCCCGTCGCCTGCCAGTCAGACGGCGGCTGAGACATACGTACCTCCAGTTTGTGGGGCGTTACCCAATGGTCTCTTAAGGTCCGATTGATGCGCTTTGCGTACATCAGTCGAGGCTAAGGATAGACCGCCTAGTGAGGTTCGTGTGAGAAGTACGCCAAACCATTACAAACAGTTCAACAAGGAGTACAAGCGTGTTGCTGGCGCTACCGCAACACTCCTGCCCTAGCCGCCAGCGAAGGGCGGCAGTACATCGATGGCTTGGCCGTCGAACACAGGGCTCGTAACCCCATGCACCGCCACCTCATCCAGCAGGAAACTACACCGGGTCAGCACTTCTTTCAGGTCAAGCCCATGGCGCCGCACTGCGACGGCGAGCGCGGTTTCGACAGTGAACGGGGCATGTACGACGACGTATTCTTCGTCAAAACCCACTGCCGCGCGTGCGGCGGCGAAGTAGCGGATGAGAACCTTCACATCCGCGGTTGCAGCAGTCATTTCTCAACCCCCGATCGCGGACATCGGACGGTCAGGCTGGAGAAAAGACGGGTCGTTGATCCCGTGACCTGGAAGTTTGGTCCACATGCCACCGCGCCAAGCAGCGGCGATCTCTTCGTCATGAGCGCCGGACCGTAGGAGTGCGCGCAAATCGGTTTCGGTACTGGAGAACAAACAGTTGCGAATCTGGCCGTCGGCGGTGAGCCGGGTCCGGTCGCAGTCTCCACAAAACGGTCGCGTCACGGACGCAATGATTCCCACGGTTCCACGATCACCGTCCACAGTGAACAGTTCGGCAGGAGAGCCTCCCCGTGCCCCGGCATGCGGTGCCAGCGTGTACCGCGCAGAAAGCAGTTCGGTGATCTCATCAGCGGTGACCATGGTGCTGCGGTCCCAACCGTGTTGCGCATCCAACGGCATCTGCTCGATAAATCGAAGCTGATACCCGTGCTGAAGACAAAATTCGAGTAGGTCAAGAGCCTCATGGTCGTTGACGCCGCGCATCAAAACCGCATTTACCTTGACCGGCAGTAAGCCGGCGTCGGCCGCAGCGGCAAGCGATGCGATGACGTCACCGTGGCGAGGACGACGCGTGAGTTTCGTGAAAGTCTCCGGGTTCATTGTGTCCAAGGAGACGTTAAGTCGATCGAGCCCGGCGTTCTTCAGGTCTACCGCTTTGCGCACCAATCCAAGACCGTTGGTCGTCAGAGACATCTCGGGTCGGTTTGTGAGCGCTGCCACCGATGCGATGAGTTCCACAATGCCCTTGCGCAGCAATGGTTCCCCGCCCGTGAAGCGCACTTCGTTAATGCCCAGCAGATCAACGCCGAGCTGGATCAGTCGCAGTAGTTCGGCGTCGTTGAGCACTGATTCGTTCGGCAGCCAATCTAGGCCTTCGGCTGGCATGCAGTAAGTGCAGCGAAGGTTGCAGCGATCGGTCAGTGATACCCGCAGATCCGTTGCCGCCCGGCCGAATCGATCGATGAGCCCGTCCGATGGTGGCCTGTCGGCGGTGGGTAGATCCTCGAAAAATCCCGGATCGGTGCTGCTGGTGCCCACCGGGCCGCAACTCGTCGAGGAGACGGGATGTGCTGGTGCGCCAAAAGTGGGGACACCCAACGCGACAGCAGCCATAACCCCACACTAACCGGTACCCGGGACTGGACTGATGCATGGCGAGGTTCCGCATGCCCGTGGACGAGCAGGCGTGCCCGAGACGAAGGCCCGACCCGGCACGGGAATTTTCTGTCCCCATGCGCACCATCTGGTCTCGGCGAGGCCTCAATCCCGGGTTGGGTGGGGTATTTGAGCCCGATCAGGGATAACGTGAGGAGTATGTGGACCGAAGCTGACCGTGACAATTGTTTTCGCCGTGTGACAGGTCTGGTGGCTCATCTGCCCCAAACGGAGTCCGGGCGCTGGCACTCGCACTTCAAGGTCTCTGTTGCGGGGAAGCGTTTTGCGTCAGTGCTGGTAGATCACCACGGCGATGGCCGCCTCGCACTTACCTGCAAGGCAGCTCCAGGCGAACAGCAAGCCTTGGTAGAGGCAGACCCTGCCCGTTACTTCGTCCCGGCCTATGACGGCGCCCACGGCTGGGTTGGCGCCTTGCTAGATCCGGAAACCGACCCCGATTGGGATGAGATTTCGGCCCTCCTCGTTCAAGGCTGGCGTGAGGCCGCACCGGTGACGCTGGTGCGGACCTTGGACGCCAGCTCTTAAACCTCTGCCTTCCGGCGCTACGAGGGTTTCCAGCGCTACGAGAGTGCTGGAATTACCTCTTTCTCAAACATTTCTATTCCCGACGTGTCGTAAGCAGACTCGGCGAAGTAAGTGATCGCGTACGTCATCCCCGCGTCCTTGAGCGCGGTGAGGTTCTCCACAATTTGTTCCGGTGTACCAAAGGCGGGCATCCCTCTGAGTCCGGCGATCGTCTCTTCGATTTTCGCAGACGGCAAGAACCCGTCCATTCGATCCCGCATCCGCGCTAACCGGTCTTCGACCTCGCGCTCGGTGGCGCCGATCACCACGTTGTAGTTGGACGAGCGAGTGATTGCAGCAAAGTCTGTTCCAACGGTTTCGCAATGCTTGCGCAAAAGAGCCGACTTGTGTGTGAACCCCTCTAGCGTGCCGTCGAAGTTCGTGTACTGGGCGTACTTTGCTGCCAGCTTCAGCGTCACTTTCTCGCCACCGCCAGCGATCCACAGCGGAACCCCGCCGGGCTGCAAAGGCAACGGATGACAGAGCGCGCCGTCGACCTGGTAGTGCTTGCCAGCGAAGGTCGCCTCGCCGTTTTCCCAGGCCTGCTTCATAATCTGGACGCCCTCATCCAACATCTGAAGTCGGATTTTGGCCTCGGGGAAGCCATAACCGTAGGCGCGCCATTCGTGCTCGTACCAGCCAGCGCCAATGCCCATCTCAAGGCGACCACCGCTGATGTGGTCGATCGTTGCCGCGACCTTTGCCAGGTACATCGGGTTTCGATAACTCATGCACGAACACATTTGCCCGAGTCGAATGCGATCTGTGACGGCCCCGAAAGCCGACATCAACGACCATGCCTCGTGTGTC
This sequence comes from Nakamurella antarctica, assembly GCF_003860405.1. Lineage (NCBI taxonomy): Bacteria > Bacillati > Actinomycetota > Actinomycetes > Nakamurellales > Nakamurellaceae > Nakamurella > Nakamurella antarctica. The sequence goes on from NZ_CP034170.1 coordinate 658,544, forward strand.
GCCTCGTGCGTGGGCTGTGGCACCGTGTGGAAGTGGTCGTACACCCACAGCGATTCCCACGGACCCGCATCTGCCCGCTGCGCCAGCCTTTTCATCGTGGGCCATTGCTCGGCAAGGTCGATTCCGACGAGGTCCATCCGCCAGCCCTGCGGGATAAAGATTCCAAATTTCAGTGAGGTCATAGCCACACGCTAGCGCGCCGGGGCGTGTGCGCGTCCGGTGCGGTGCCCTCCCTGCCGCCTGCCCCTTTGGCGTATACATGGCCCATGACATTTTTTCGGATCAGCGAAGCAGCTGGCTTGCTCGGCGTCAGCGACGATACCGTTCGACGATTAGTCGAAAGTGGGCAGCTCACGGCAACTGTGCCCGAAGGTGGCGGCCCGAAGTTACTCGACGGCGTAGAACTTGCCGGCTATGCCCAGCGCGCCGCGTCGGCGACGCAGGATCCCAGCGCGGTCGGCCGTAGTGCCCGAAATCGTTTCGTGGGTGTGGTCACCAAAGTGACTGCGGACACGGTGATGGCTCAGGTCGAGATGCAGTGCGGCCCACACCGGGTGGTCTCGCTAATGTCTAGCGAAGCCGTCCGCGAGCTTGGCCTGGAGGTCGGAACGCTGGCCGTGGCCGTCGTGAAGGCCACCACCGTCATCGTTGAAACTCCCTGATCCTGCTTGTCGGTCCCAGCGTCGATGCCCACGTGCGAACGGTCGATGCCCACGTGCGAACGGTCGATGCCCACGTGCGAACGGTCGATGCCCACGTGCGAACGAGAGAGCCCGAGTGCGGTGCCTCGCTTATCGGGTACAACCTAGTTTTGTCATCGGCGCAAGAAACTCGGTGCGCTCTAGGCGCGCAGTTCGCGCCCGCTAGGGGGTCGCGGACGCGGGCCGGACTACTGCCTTGGTTTGATACCCGCCGACCCGTTCGGATCGGCGGCAGGGGCTGTTGGGTAGCTCGACATATCTGAATGCGTGATGGTTCTCACGCCGACCGTAACGTCTCGGTCTCCGTCTGGTCTCAGGGCTTACCTATTCGGGTCTGCGCACCCCACCCGAAGGTACGTTCTGAGGGTGAGTTTCACCATCGGCTTTGACCTCGATATGACGTTGATCGACCCCAGGCGGGGCATGATCGCGCTTTTCGACGTGATTGCTGCCGAGAGCGGCATCCCATTGGACGGAAAGGCTTTCGCCGCGAGACTAGGGCCGCCTCTGGAGCAGGAGTTCGCCCGCTATGACCTCCCGTCAGCAACCGTGACTGCCCTAGTCGAGCGATTCCGCGAGCTCTACATCGACATTGTGATCCCGCAAACCATCGCTTTGCCCGGTGCGCTGGCCGCAGTCCAGGCGGTGCACGACCGAGGCGGGCGCGTCATCGTCGTGACCGGAAAGTACGGGCCCAATGCCATCGCGCACTTGGATGCGCTGGGAATGAAGTACGGCGCCGTGATCGGCAAGCTGTGGGGCGAAGGCAAGGCCGCAGCATTGCGTGAACATCAGGCTGAGGTGTACGTCGGTGATCATATTGGGGATATGGCTGGTGCCCGGCAGGCGGACGCGATGGCTGTCGCCGTGGCAACCGGTCCCATCAGCGCTGAGAACTTGGCAGCAGCCGGGGCGGATGTGGTGCTGCGCGACTTAACGCAGTTTCCCAGGTGGCTTGATTCCTACCTTCTGGCCACGGTTCACTAAATCTGGCGAAGCCTGCATTTCAGTGAGTCGAGCCATTCGAGTCCCGGTCGTCGTTCCGGTTCTCGCCCCTAAGCGCTTGCGAAGCGCGCCTTTTCGCGCCAAATTTCCTTCTGTTAGCTTTGTCTTTCTGGTCAGCAGCTACCGCTGCCTCGGCACGAGCTACCAACGCGGGGCTGGCTCGTCGCGTTTCCTTAACTACCCCGACCAGGCACACGCCTAGGCCGACGGGCGCGAGCATACACATCACGTTGAGCCAGACCGGAAGGTTCTCGCTGCCGGTGAAAAACAAGGCTAGATCCACCGCGATGGCGACCAATCCCACCGCGAAAACAGCGAGTCCAACCTTGACCAGCGGCGTCGCGTTCCCTCGTCCGGCAGGCCTGTCATGGGTACCTGGCGGGGGTGTACTCGAGGCGCTCACACCGGCCAGCCTAACCGAGAAAACTGGTCGCCCACCCGAGCGCCGGAGCATTACTGTTAAGGAAACGCAGCACACAAGTAGGCTGCGTCGGATTGACCCCGAGCGACGTCTCAAGGGTTGAGTTCGTATCCGCAATCCACTGATAGTCAAGAAGATAGGTGAGCATCGTGCCCAGCGGCCGAGTGAAGTGGTACGACGCCGAGAAGGGTTTCGGCTTCGTATCCCAGGAAAATGGCGATGATGTGCACGTTCGTGCCTCTTGTTTGCCAGCTGGCGTGGCGGCTCTGAAGCCTGGCCAGAAGGTGGAGTTCAGCGTTGCCGATGGACGTCGTGGTCCGCAGGCGCTGCAGGTCTGGCTGGTGGACGCCCCGCCGTCAGTCGTAGCTGCTGTGGCGGCTGCCAACAGGAGGCCGGCCGACGAACTGCATGGCGTCCTCGAAGACGTCATTAAGCTGATCGATTCCAAAATTTTGCCCGAACTGAGTCGAGGCCGGTATCCGGACAAGGCCACCGGAAAGCGAATCGGCGACCTGCTGCGCGCTGTCGCGGGCGAGCTGGACATCTCTTAGCGTCATCGAGCTATCAGCGCCGCCATCTCCCCGGGAGAAGGCGGCGCTGACTGCGTTAAGCGGCTCTCACCTAGGCGGGAGTTACTTCCAGGACCCACAGCTGCGCGGGGGTGTACTCAACACCCCCATCAGTGCCAGCGATGGGGACCAACACCTGAAGGTCAATTTGCGTGATCGACTTGCCCCGCGGCGGCTTGACTACGTAGCTGTAGGTCTTCTCCGTGCGCGTGATCGAGGTGCGCTCGGACTCGTCGCCGTAGGTGACCACCAAAGTCCAGGGGGCGTCGTACAAGCCGCTGGGAATGTTGACTTGGACCCCGTCGCCCGGCCGCAGGGCCAACTTCGCGACAGGACCGTTAAAGACTGGGCAGTCGGGTTCAAGGGTGGCGTTGATATTGCAGTACAAGGCGGGCCCAACGTCGACGGCTTTACCGTTGGCGTACCAGGTCACGGACGGTATCGACGGTGTGCACGCGGTGAGACCGACACTCGCCGCGGCCAGGAAAACCGCTGCCAACGTGCGGCGAATTCGAAGCATCACTACCTGTACCCGTCCTTTCCAGAACGACGAAGTCTCTTGGGTACGCGCCCACCGGCGGGGCGTGGTTCCCGGGACGTGGGCGGCATCACCGAGGGGGGTAGCGCAACGGTGGACGGAGACGATGTTGCACGCGGCGACTTCCCTCGGCGCCAGGGCAAGGTGATCGGTGGGATCAAATAGCGGCCACGCCGCAGGAGCCAGGTGTGGACAAGGCCGATTGTGAGCAGGACAGTCGCGACAGCAAACCCGATGGTGTAGATGGTGTCGTGGGGAAGGTTCAACAGGCCGCCCAGCAAAAGGCCGATAACCCCACCGAACACCCACGCCAATTGGAGCGCAGTCTCCGAGCGACCGAAGGCAGAGGCGCTACTCGCTTCCGGTAAATCGCGCTGAATGATGGAGTCCAAGCAGACCTTGGCAAGCGAGGAGGCGGCGGATCCCACCAAGCCGACCAGCGCAGCAGAGGCCAGACCGGGCATAATCGCGGCGATAATCACCATCACCAGCACCGCCATCAAAGAGAAGATCGATATCGATTCAGGCGAACGCAGGTTCAACTTCGCGCCGAGGGCGTTGCCGATAAATCCACCGACTCCCGCCGCCACACCGACTATCCCCAAAAGCATGAGCTTGGTCAGCCCGCTCTCTGCGGCGTACTCCTGCATGACGACGAACGCGATGAACATTGCCAAGAAGCCGGTTTCGATCCGAATGACGCTGTTGGCCCACAACGTGGTGCGCACGGAAAGCGGTAGCGCGATGGGTCCGGATCTGGTGCCAGGTGCGAGCTGAACGGGAACTTCGCCCTCGGTGGACTCCACCCAAGCCGGGATCTTGATGCACAGGTAGGCGCCTGCAGCGCCGATAATGGCCGTGAACACCAGCGCTCCGGGGGAGCCGAATGCCCACGTCAGCGACGCCGAAACCGCGCCCGCCACGCCTCCAGCGATGAGACCGAAGACGGTCAGTCTGGAGTTGGTGGCAACTAACGTGATCGCCTCCGGGAGTACGCGCGGTGTGAGCGAGGCTTTGAGTACTCCAAAAGATTTACTGAAAACCAACGACGCTAAGGCGCAGGGATACAGCGCCCACGAGGCATCGCCATCTTTGAACGTAAAAATCATCAAGATCGCGAAAACGCCACGACCTGCCAGGGTCGCTGCCAAGGTCAACCGACGACCGGATTGCAACCGGTCCAGGAACGGTCCAATGATGGGTGCGATGAAGGCAAACGGAGCGACAGTGATGAGGAGGTAGAGCAATACCCGGCCGGCACCCTCCTCCGGTTTGACGAGGAATAGCGTGTTGGCCAGTGCTACTGCCAGCGCCGCATCAGTGGCGTAATTCGCCATCGTTGCGTAGGTGAGATGGGAAAGGCCCGACAGGTCTGCGCCGTCTGCGGTGGTGGCTTTCCTGAAGAGCTGGAACCCGCGCTCGGTGATTTCGCGGCTCCGCATTGCTGCGACTCTGGTGACGGTGATCTTGCGGGGCGTGCGACGCGCAGTCCCGTCAGTAGTAGGCCTTCCTACATCCCCCTTGCCAGCAGCGAGCGGCTCGGAATACGGAGGCAGATGCGCACCTCGTGGGCGCGGCGGGCGAGGGCGGCGCGCTGGGTCGGGAACGTGTTGCGGGAAGTCGTTTCCAGCATCGTTGTAACGCGGAAAGTCATCTCCCGCGTATTCGTCCCTGCTGTACTCGTCTTGCCGGTAGTCGTCCCTGCGGTAGTCGCCTCTGGGGTAGTCGTCCCTTGGGTAGGGCGGCTGCAAGTACGGAGCGCTTTCGGCCGGATCCCGTCGGGAATTACCTCGTTGCGGCCGCTGCAGCTGCTGCGGGGCGTGCTGGGGGTCTGAACGCGGATCCTGGTACTGGGAGTACTGGGGCGCTAGCGGTGGTTTCGACGGTTCGTACGCGGGCGCAGCTGTTCGCGGACGCGGCGGGTAATGGTTTTCAGCCGTGGGTTGGTAAGACTCGTAGGTCCGCCCAAGGGGCCTCCCGTGGGGCGGAAGAGATTGCTCTGGCGCGCTGCTTGGCAGTCCGGCTGATGGTTGAGCAGCATTGCGAGGCGGAGTGTCGTGAGCACCGCCGTACTGTCCGTAGCGGGGTCTGGGAAGCGCCGCCGTGTCCTGCTCGGCAAGCGGCACGTGTGCGGCCGGCCTGCCCAGCACAGTGGTGGGGCGATCGCTGTTGTCACTGAGGGGTGCATGGGGCGAGGCTGCTGCCGGGCTGGCGTGGCCGCTGGCGAGTTGATCCGCGTGGTGGGCTTGCTCCTGACGCGTCCAGTCCGCACGACGCCGAGCTTCCTGCTCGGCTGCGAAATCGGGGTCAGGGACATTCACCTTGCCTATCCTGCCTCACAGATCCAACAATTGTGCGTTCGGATGTGGCCGTGGTGCTCGTGGTGCACTCAGGGGCGCGTGTTGTGAAGTCGGATATGAGCCATACGGCATCATGGAGGCTGTGACCTTCGCAGTGGTAACCGCAGACAGCGCCGCCGATCCGCACCCCACGGAGAGCGTGGCCGCGCCGTTGCATCCCCGGGCGAGTGTGCAGATATCCGACACCGCAAGAGATTTGGCGCGGGCTGCGGCTACGGAGGAAGCTCTGCGACCGAGTTCAGTGGGTGATTTTCTCGACGCGGTGAGTGAGGACGACGTAGCAATTTCGGTCCGATTCGCCGTTACCGATGCCGGGTACGCAGGCTGGGCGTGGACTGTCACGGTGGCGATAGTGCCTGATGCGCAGCCCACCATCAGTGAAGTGGTGATGTTGCCGGGCGATGGCGCGCTGCTGGCGCCGGAGTGGTTGCCGTGGAATGAAAGAATTCGGGCAGGGGATCTGGGTGTTGGGGACGTGCTGTTGCCTATCGACAACGACCCTCGACTGGTTCCCGCTTACCTGCAGTCCGACGATCCGGCAATTGAGGACCTCGCCCACGAGCTCGGCATTGGCCGAGTGCGCGTAATGGGTCGTATCGGCAGACAGGACGCGGCGGCCCGCTGGCGCGAGGGCGAATTCGGACCGGACAGCGAAATGGCCAAGGCTGCTCCCGTGACATGTGTGCAGTGCGCGTTTTATCTCCCGCTCGCTGGCTCGCTCGGTGCGGTCGCCGGCGCGTGTGGCAACGAGATGTCGCCGGCAGACGGCAGAGTGGTGGATTCGGCTTACGGGTGCGGCGCCGGTTCGGAAGTGCGTGTGGAGTTGATTCCGTCGGGCTTCGGGGATTCGATGATTGATGAGAACACACTGGACGTGCACCCCAAAATGGTGGTCGATGGGCCGCAGCCCCTGGACGTGGACCCCCGTGAGCGGTTCCCGATTGACGAAGAGCCTGCGGGCGGGCAAGACGAGAACGGCGGCGGCGAGAGCGGCGACGGCGAGAGCGTCGACGCTGCGGAGTGGACAGCTGAGGCTGAGCTCGCCGCCGAAGCTCATACCCATGATGAGGCCGTCCATGGTGCGGGCAACGAAGATTCCTGACTTTGCTGCAGTGGCTGACCCGTTTGGCACAGCCGAGCTTCGGGCGGCGGTGGTGGCCACGTGGCAACGTTCCGTGGCTCGGTTGCGAGAAGACGCTAACGCCGAGGAGTCGTTGGCTTTCGTCGGCTACGCCGGCCGCGTGGTGGTAGAACTGGCCGCGAACGCTGCTGACGCGGCGATCGCTGCGGGAGTGCCCGGACGCATCCGGTTCTCGGTCGTCGACGGCGAACTTCGAGTGGCTAACACCGGAGCGCCGCTGACATCCGAAGGCGTGGCCGCACTTGCCTCCCTGCGGGCCTCAGCCAAACGCGATGCACTGGGGACGGTAGGGCATTTCGGCGTCGGATTCACTGCGGTGTTAGCGGTCTCCGAGGCACCTTCGGTGCATTCGGTGGGCGGGGGTGTGCAGTTCAGCGCGGCGCGAACCGCACAGTGTCTATCTGAATTGGGCTCTGCTGAACTTGACGCCGAAATCGATCGGCGCGGGGGGCACGTCCCGATCCTTCGGCTGCCGTGGCCGGCTGAGAATGTCGCCCTTCCAGCCGGTTTCACCACCGAAGTGCGACTGCCACTACTACCCGATGTGGACGTTGCGGGGTTACTTGCTGGCGTCGGGGATCATCTGTTATTGACGCTGCGAGGCCTCGACATTATCGAGCTGCCTGATCGAGTACTGACCAAATTGGAGCACAACGCCGACGAGATAAGCATTCTCGACGGTGATGTTGAAACGCGATGGCGGCTCAGTACCCGCACGGGACGACTCTCGCCCGAGCTCCTCGGCAGGCAGTTGGTCGAGCAACGAGGCCACGATCGATGGTGGGTGACCTGGGCGACGCCGGTGGGCAAGCGCCTCGGCGACGACGTCCTATATGCGCCGACGCCAACGGATGAGCCTTTAGCACTGCCTGCTCGATTGATGGGTTCGTTCCCCGTGGACGACACTCGTAGGCACCTAGCTGCTGGGGATCTGGCGGACTTTCTGCTGGCAGAAGCCGCCGAGGGTTATCTTCAGCTGATGCGCTCTGCGGAACCTGAGGATAGGTTGGATCTATTGCCCGCAGGCGGCTTTGGGATCAGCCAGATAGACACCGGCCTTCGGTTAGCGATTGCGAGCAAGGCTCGAAGCACTCCGTTGCTGGTGACCGTGAGCGGCGACGCTATTCGGCCAGAGGCCGCGGTGATGATGCCGGGGGCGGCGACGCAATTGCTGGAGCTTGTGGCGGACGCGGTTCCACACCTGCTGCCGGCGCCACGCTCGCTCAGCGATACCGAGGCGATGCGCACGTTGGGTGTTCGCACTCTCACGGTTGCCGAGATGTCCTCGGCTCTTGGGAGTTTGGGCCGCGAGCCGCAGTTTTGGGGCACGCTCTACGAACTGCTTGATTTTGCCTCGCCCGATGATCTTGCGGATCTGCCAGTGCCGACTGCCGACGGTCGTACGGTGCTGGGGGCTAAGAGCGTGCTGCTACCGCCGCCGTCTGGTTTGCCGGCGGGTGGCGCACTTGATGCTTTCGCCGATCTAGCAGCAGCCGTACCTTCGCTCCGTGTGGTGCATCCGGACGCGATAGTAAGCCAGGGTGCCCGACATCTGTTGCGGCGCCTGGGGGCTCAGTCTGCAGACGCGACGCAGATCCTTGCCCAACCTCCGGTCCTCGCGGAGATTGGGCAGCTGCGCTCGGAGTTGGAGGACTACGACCCCGAAGAGGATGACGACCGTTACCTCACGGTCGCGCACTCAGTACTCGGGGTCGTGCTTTCTGGTGGTCGACCCGAGATCGGTACCCTGGCGGATCTGCCGCTAACAAGTTCGGACGGACAGTGGTGGCCCATCTCTGAGTTGCTGGTGCCGGGTTCCTCCTTTGATGAGCTGGTAGACCCGGACGCGGGCGTGCCTTACGTGGACGCCTCGTGGATTCAGACCTACGGACGTGAAACCGTCGTCGCCGCAGGTGCTCTCGCTGAGTTTCGCATTGTGGCAGACGCTGCGGCAGTGGGACCGGACCATAATCTCCCCGATGAAGACCTGTGGTGGGACGAACAGGAAATTCACCACGGACCGATCTATTTCACGGCCATCGCTGATCTCGACCTGGTGGCGAACGAAAAATGGCCGCAAGCACTGAGATTGCTGGGTCAGCGCCGGGATTTGCTTGATTGCCTGCGCGGGCCGCATAGCTATTCTCGGTGGTGGATTTCGCACCATGCCATCCTCGACGGCCGAGCGCCCCGGGAATGGCGGCTGGCTAACGCCCATGATTTAGCCGGTCTTTTCGACGTTTTCCCGCTGCCTCTCGAGCCCGAACTTGCTACAGCCGTGGGAGTCCGTGCTTCTTTGCAGCAGCTGTTGATGCAAGAGCCGCAGGTGCTGCTCGACCGCTTCATTGATCCCGAGCGCACGGTGGCCAGCGCGCTCATCCCGGAGATTACCGCCGGAATCGTTCACGCACTAGCCGGGAATCCGGATATCGACCCGCCCGAGTGGATGCGCACGCTCAGTGGGAAAGTCATCGCGGCAGAGGAGGCCCTGGTCTTGGACCTTCCGTGGCTTGCGCAGGTGCTTGCTCCCGACGAAGTGGTAGCGGGCGGAAGCGACCCCCAGGAGGTCGCGAGGTGGTTGGATTTGGATCTTGCATCGGTGGCGCTTGATGCCGATGCACTGCGGCCCCTAGCTCGTGCTTGCGTGGGGGAGAGTCCGGCAACCAATGCCATCAATTCGGATGCGATTCTGCGGTGCTGGCGCGAACTGGGGGGCGCGGTTGAGACCGACATCCTCACGCGAGTAGGGGTTATCGAGTTCTTGACGGTAGTCGTGGAGGGTGATTCTCACGCGCTCACCTGGTGGGTAGCGGGCGATGAGATGTGGACCGACGGCAGCGCCGCCGGATGGGGAAAACTTCTCGCCCACCTGTTGGGTAAGTGGGAGTTGCGGTCGTGGGCCACCGCAGTGCTGGGCGGTGACCGCGTTGCGTTGAGCGAGTTCGGGTTCGGGTCTGTCACGAAGTAGTGGGCGTGCCCCGGGGGCCACGTAAGAAAATGGGCAACGTAAGAAAATGGGCAACGTAAGGATGGCGTCATGCGGACTTGGCTGACCGAGCAGTTCGATCTCACGGTGCCGGTAGTGAGCGCACCAATGGCCGGGGTCGCTGGCGGCAGGCTTGCCGCCGCGGTGTCCGCCGCGGGTGCATTAGGGATGATCGGCGTGGGTTCGAAGTCAGATCCTGCATGGCTAGACCATCAGATAGATGTGGCTGCCGCCGGCGAAAAGCCTTATGGCATCGGATTAATGGCGTGGTCGTTGAGCCGGGACGCCACCCCGGGTATGGCAGTACTCAAGGCCAGACCAGACCTGGTGTCGATCAGCTTCGGTGATGTTGAACCGTGGGTAGCGCCCATGCATGACAACGGTGTCGCGGTCGCTGCGCAGGCGGGAAACCTCCTAGAAGCTTTCGCCTTGGAGGATATGGGCGTGGACATCATCGTGGTGCGGGGCGCCGAAGGTGGCGGCCATGGGCGTAACGAAGTGGCGACACTCCCGCTGCTGCAAGCAGTTCTGGATAACGTGGATGTGCCTGTGCTGGCTGCCGGCGGCATCGGCACCGCACGAGGCCTTGCCGCTGTTTTGGCGGCGGGCGCGGCGGGCGCATGGGTGGGGACCGCCTTCACGTGTTGCCCCGAGGCGGATACCTTTGCTGCGGCGCAGGACGCGATAGTGGCGGCGGACCTTCACGACACAACGTACGGCCGGATATTTGACATTGTGCAGCATGTGCCGTGGCCCGCAGAATTTGGCGGCCGGTCCTTGCGCAACGAGTTCACTGCCGCGTGGGCAGGCCGCGAACACGAGTTGGAGGCCGGTTCGGCCGCGGCGTTAGCGGCGGGGGATCAAGTGGCCGCAGCCAAGGTGCTGGGTGATACCCGTTACGCGCCAGTGTATGCCGGTCAATCCGCGGGTTTGGTCCAGTCGCGCCGTCCCGCAGCAGAGGTGGTTGCTGACCTAGCCTGTGCGCAAGAGTATCTGCGGGCTGCAGCGGCGTTGGTGGGCTGAGAAGCTACCCCAGGGCGCTTGTCTGGGCGCCGCGTCGACCGCGCCTGGCAGCGCTGCGCTGCCAGCCGTAAATGCCCAACCCCACGAGGCCCAGAATCCAGCCCGTCATGCAGGTCCACAACCAGATCATCGCGTCGCTGTTGCGTAAATCGTCGATAAAAAACAGCAGCACCACGAACGCCACAAACCACAAGATGGTCCCTGGCACCACTACTCGGGTCAATTCGGCTTTGTAGACGGGTAGCGGCGGTGGTCCGGATAACGGCGCAGGAAGGCTGGGCACGTGTGCGCTGTGGGACGTTTCTGGAGGAAGATCGGCGCCGGTCACAGGCTTACTCTAACGGCCCGGACTCGTGAGGGGTGAGTGGTACCGGACCCCGCTCATCCAGCGACACAGGCGTAGGCGCTACAACATGGTCAGCTGAGGATAAAAGTGCTGAGATAGGCTAAACACATGCCGGAAATTGGACCGCTGGCCGCTGATTTGCGGTTTGCGTTGAACCGCATTAACCGCCGATTACGGCATCAAGTCGCCGCCGACGACCTCACGGTGTCGCAGCTTTCCGTGCTGGCCATCCTGAACCGCGAGGGCTTCCAGACTGCCGGGGAGCTCGCAACAAAAGAAAATGTACGACCCCCGTCGATGACGCGAGTGATCGGAGCGCTGGAAGCCGCCGGATTAGTGATGCGCAGCGACAACCCTGCCGATGGTAGGCAGGTGCTGGTGGATCTGACGTCGGAAGGACGGGGGAGGATCACCCTCGAAGTGTTGGCCCGCGAAAAGTGGTTGGCACAACAACTCTCGGAGCTCAGCATCGACGAGCGCCAAACACTTCAAGCCGCAGTCTCCATCCTGAACACGTTGGCCAGCGGCTGATGTCGGTCCGCGAGCCCCGCTAACAATGGCCGAGTTGGTGGAGATTATTGACCCGATGGACCCGCGCCTCGACGATTTTCGGGACCTGACAGTGGCTGATCGAAGGCCGGATCGACCCGGTGGGAGAGGTTTGGTGATCGCCGAGGGGGTCGTCGTGGTCCAACGGTTGCTCGCCTCGCCGTATCCGATCAGATCGCTCTTGGGGGTGCGTCGGCGCTATCACGAGTTGGCCGGGGACCTGGCGGATGTAGCAGTGCCGTACTACTGCGCGAGCGCTGAGGTGATGGCGCAGGCAGTGGGATTCCACCTCAATCGCGGCGTTCTTGCCACTGCGGATCGAGTGCAGTTTGCCGATGCCGGGTCACTTCTTGCACGCTCCCACACGGTTGCAGTCCTCGAGGGGATCGGTGACCACGAAAATATGGGATCGATCTTCCGCAATGCCGCGGCATTGGGGGTTGACGCGGTTCTCCTTGCTGAAGGCTGCGCTGACCCGCTGTACCGGCGCAGCGTTCGGGTGTCGATGGGCAATGTGTTCAAGGTTCCATTCGCAGTTCTGCACGGGTGGGTTGATGACGCCTGCTCGATGCTGCACGCCCATGGATTTACCATCGCGGCGCTGAGTCCCGCGGCTGATGCGATGCCACTTTTCACAGCCGGGCTTGCGGGCGCGCGAGTGGCGCTGTTGTTGGGCTCGGAAGGCCCTGGGTTAACGGACCAATCCATTGCCGCCAGTGACATCAGAGTGCAAATTCCGATGGCCGACGGCGTCGATTCATTGAACGTGGCTACCGCTGGCGCCATTGCTTTTGCCGCCGTCGCGCGGCAGCGATGATGACGCAGGCACCCGATGTGGGTGGGGCGACGGCGTTTTCTCGCAGTGCTACAGGCAAACTATGAATATGCCTGAGAACGAAGTCACACCACGGGGCCCCAACGAGACTTCGTCCGTCGACTGCGCGCTCCCCACACCGACACTTCCGGCGACTGCCGACGGCGTGATTGCAGGAGAAGCGGACAGATTTTTCCTACCCGGCGACTTGGAACCGGGGCCTGCTGTGGCAGAAAACCGACAGCCCGCCGCCGACTGGGAGTGGGTAGAGCAGTGGCGAGCGGGCGGGGAACGAACCCCGTGGGGTCCTGGTCTGGTCCTGGCTGCGTTCGCTGCGGCCATCGTGGCCATCGCGATCTACGTCATTACCGCCGGGCTTTCCGATCAGGTGATATTTGCCATTATTGCCAACGTTGTTATTGCCGGCGGCCTATCACCCGCGCTCTGGGTCGCCAGGACCCTGCCCGTGCTGCGGTGGATATCGCTCGGTGGTGCATGCGGCGCGGTCGTTGCGTGGTGCGCAGTCCTGTTCTTCCCGATTGCGACGTAACCTGCACGGCTTGAACGCTTGTCGTGATCAGACGAGGGAATCTTTCCATGCGGTGTGCAAACCGGCGAACCGCCCGGAACCGGCGATGAGGTCGTCAGGTTTACCATCTTCCACGATCGCGCCCCCTTCCATGACGAGAACGCGGTCGGCAATGGACACGGTCGAGAGTCGGTGGGCGATGATCACCGCGGTGCGCCCCCGCAGCACTTGCTTCAGCGCAGCCTGAACGGCTTGTTCGCTGGGGATGTCCAACGACGCCGTGGCCTCGTCCAGGATAAGCACAGCCGGATCAGCGAGAAACGCCCTGGCGAAAGCGACCAGCTGACGCTGGCCCGCAGATAGGCGTCCGCCGCGCTTGCGGACGTCGGTATCAAAGCCGTCGGGTAGTTTTCGGATAAACGTCGCTGCGCCGATGTGCTCGGCGGCATTTTCGATTTCCGCGCGGGTTGCTTCGGGCCTGCCCAGTGCGATGTTGTCGGCGACTGAACCGGAGAACAAAAATGACTCCTGCGTCACCATAACGATTCCACGCCGCAAGTCGGCAGTGGACAGCTCCGATAAGGCAATTCCATCGAGCATCACGCGGCCGTGGGTGGGATCGTAGAATCGCGCGAGCAACTTGGCAACCGTCGATTTCCCCGCTCCCGTTGCGCCGACAATGGCGACGGTCTGGCCCGCGGGGAGCGTGAGGTCGAACACCGGAAGCACCTCAGTGTCCGAGGTGTAGGAGAAACGGGCCTGCTCGAAGACAACGAGCCCGCGAGGGTCTGTGAGCTCTACCGGGTTGGCGGGTTCGGCGACCTGTGGTTCCTCCTCCAGGAGCCCGGAGAGTTTTTCCAGTGCAGCTGATGCCGATTGGAACGAGTTGTAGAACATGGCCAGCTCATCGAGCGGGTCGTAAATGCGCCTCAGGTAGAGCAGGAATGCAGTGAGCACGCCGATTTCAGTCGCGCCATCGATGACGCGCATCGCGCCGAACACCATGACGATAGCGAGCGAGAGATTGCCGATCAGGCGGACGCCGGGAGTGAAGACCGCCATCGCGATGAGCCCGTCACCGTTGGACTTGGCGTACGCATCGTTTTCTATCCGGAAGATCTTCTCGTTACGCGACTCTCGGCGAAATGCCACCACCGCACGCAAGCCGTTCATTGACTCGGCAAATTGGACGATCAAGGCGGCTATCGACGTCCGGGTTCGCCGGTAGATCGTCAGTGATGTGCGTTGGAACCAACGCGTCAAAAAGAAGATGGGGACGAACGCGACCAACGCTATGAGCCCAAGGGGGGCATCGAGAATGATCAGCGCGACCGACATAACAACCACCGAGAGCAATCCCGATACGAGGTTGTCCACACCCTGGGCGAGCAACTCGCCCAAGGTGTCCAGGTCGCTCGTCATCCGCGAAATGATTCGTCCCGACGTGTACTTCTCATGGAATGACAAGCTCAAAGACTGGGAGTGGTTGAAGACCCTGCCGCGCAGATCCAGCAGCAGGTCCTGAGAAATCCGGCCGCTGATAGCGGTAAAAAGTGCGCGAGTTGCGGCGCTGGCGATACCGGCAGCAAGGTAGGCAAGCAACGCGAATGTGAGTGGGGCTCGATTGCCCGATAGGAGCGCGGGCACCGCAGTGTCGATGGCGTACGCGATCAGCAACGGGCCGGAGAGGGCGGCGACTTGTTCGACGATCACGACTAGGAGCACCACGAGCGCAAGTTTGCGGTGTGGACGAAGCAGCATCCCGAGAAGCTTTCGTGACCGGGCTTGTAAACGCACTCCGACTGTCCTGGTCAGATCGTCGGAGTCCGTGTCCTCCGTCGCTACGCCCCGCCAAGAACGGTCGTCCAGCAGTGGCTTTGCTTGATCCGGGGGCTCGTTATTGCCGCCGCCGTAGTGAATTTCCGCGCTCATCGCTGCTCCTCCGCGAGCTCAATGGACCCGCTTGCGGCAGTTGCGAGGCTCCATTCGTCGACTTCGTCGGGCATGGTGGTGGTCAGTAGCTTGCGGTAGGCGGGCACCGTGGCCAGTAAATGAGAGTGTGGACCGATTGCCGTGATCGCGCCGTCGACCAGCAGCGCCACTTGGTCCGCCATCATCACGGTAGAGGCCCGATGGGCAACCATTAGACACGTGGTGCGCGCCAACACGTTTCGCAGGGCCGCTTCGACGGCGGCCTCCGTATGGATATCCAAAGCCGATAGCGGGTCGTCGAGGACAAGGACCCGGGGGTCCCCGACGACGGCGCGCGCAAGAGCCAACCGTTGCCGCTGCCCCCCGGACAGGCTCATGCCCTGCTCGCCGATCCGGGTATCCAGACCCCACGGCAGGTCGTGCACAAAGTCGGCCTGCGCTACCGAAAGTGCCTGCAGCACGTCATCTTCGGTGCTGTCGGGGCGCCCAAGCGTCACGTTCTCCCGGACGCTCGCTGAAAACAACGTGGGTTCCTCAAAAGCGACGGAAACGGCGGAACGCAGGTCGGGCAACGACAACTCGCGGACGTCGACCCCGTCAAGGGTGATCCGGCCACCGGTGACGTCGTAGAGCCGGTTGACCAATGACGTCAGTACCGTTTTGCCCGACCCCGTTGCTCCCACGACTGCTACGGTCTGGCCAGCGTGCAGGTGAAGAGTGACGCCGCGCAAGAGATCTGGGCTTTCGGGTTTTGCGTCGGCGAATCGGAACCGAACGTCCTCGAAACGCACCTCGCCAGAGGGAGCGCCCGAGTGTTTCGGTGGCAAAGGTACGGGTGTGCCGGGCGATTGAACGGTGATTTCCGCATCCATCACCTCGAAGTACCGCTGGGATGTAGCAGCCGCATCGTTCAACATGGCAAGGAGCCAGCCGATGGAGTCCACCGGCCACCGCAGCATCACGGCGACCGCAAAGAACGCGGTGAGCGTCCCAGCTGACATGGTCCCGTCCGCAATGAGCTGGACACCAAAGAACAACGCGAGGGCAATGGCGATCTCCGGTAGCAAGGTGATCACCGACCACCACACAGCGATGACGCGCACTTTGGCGAGTTCGGTGGATCTCAACTGTGCGGCTTGCGTGAGAAACACTCGTCCGAGATGTGCGGATCGCCCAAACGATTTCAGGATGCGAATGCCGAGTACGGACTCTTCAACAATCGTTGCCAGGTCGCCTACTTGATCCTGGGACCGGCGAGCCAGCAGTCGGTAATTGTTCTCAAAAAATATGCACAGCACTACCAAGGGCAGTGCCGCGCCAACGAAGATAAGTCCGAGTTGCCAGGCCAAGGACAGCAAGATGAGGACTCCGACGACGAGCGTGACGAGATTGACGAACAGAAAAATGAAGCCGAAGGCGAGAAACCACCGGATTCTGGAAAGGTCTGAAACTGCACGCGAGAGTAATTGACCTGATGACCATTTGTCGTGGAAGGACATCGGGAGCGACTGCAATCGGCAGTAGATGTCCTGCCGCATCTTCGCTTCAACCCGCATCGTTGGCCTACTTGAGAGCACCCGCCGGATACCGAAGAGGGCTGCCTCCAGAACGCCGAGTGCGACCATCAACAAGCCAGGACCCCACAACGCTGAAAAGTCTTTCGCTGCAATGGGTCCGTCAATGATCTTGCCAATAACGAGCGGGATGAACAGGCCGCACAATGTAGCTATGAGCGCCGTGATCGCAGACGCGATGAGCGAGGGAAGTGCGGGGCGTACGTAGGGGAGCAGGCGCCTCAGATTTGCCAGGGTGCTGGATCGTGCAGCTACAGGGGCGTTCAAAGGTTCGGTGGCGGGGGTGTGGGAGACATCAGACATAACTTGTTTGAGGCTACGCCGTAGGGCCGACAGTGCTCAACGGATTATCGGCGGCCGCGCTACTCACACCTTGCTACTGGAGGGAGCTGCTGAATGCACCCAGTGCACGCATCTAGTGCCCGGAGCTGCGCACTCCAAGGAGGACGTCTTCCCAGGACGGCATCGCGGGTCGTGCAGGTTTCTTTGCTTTGACACCTTGCTGATCCTCGGTGTGGGCGGGGGCCTTGGAATGCGCGCGATCCGTTGCTGTTGTGCCGTTGTCGGTGGTGTGAGCCAGCGCTGCGGCTACCCGGTTGGCGCCAGCACCAGAACCAGCACCGTCGCTCAGGCTGGCGGGCATGAGCGGCATGGTGGGCGCGGACTCTTCGGCTGCAGTCAGCTGTAACGGATTGGGCAGAGGCCGGCCCGCAGGTGCGGCCGGGACGAGTTGTTCGCGCACCGTCCGGAGCGGCCGAGGAGCTGGATCCATCAGTTCGGTCGCGTTTTCGTCAGCCGCGTTCAGGGATCCCGAGCTAGGACCGGAGAAGGTCCAGCGCGCGGTGTTATCGCTACGGCCAACCTGCCAGGTCAGCTTCAAAATCCAGCCACTGCCCTCTTCGCGGTAGGAATCCCACAGCAGCGGGCCGCCGTGGCCGCGCTCGTGCAGGATTTCGGTCACCATCGCCTCGATGCTGCGCGGGGACACCTCCCCACCAATCACCGGGTGTGCTGATTTCGCCACATCGGCCATTGCTGCGCGCTCCATCAGGACCGGATAAGCGAAACGTTCAATGCGGCTCACATCGCTGCCCGCGAGGGCGGCAACTTCTTCGATACTCGCGCCGGCGCGAACTTTGGCTTGGATATCCCTCGGACGCAGCTGCGGTTCCAATTCAATCTCCAGTTGGCCAAGTCGGCTGACGTCCCCGCGGGCGGCGGCCCGGAGTCGCTCGTCAGCGGGAATGGCGAATTGATCGCCGGACTCGGGCTCTTCGCACACCAAACTGACGCCATCGACAGCAAGGCCGAGCACTCGTAGCGCGCGCATGAATCCCTCCTCCCCACCGGTGCATCCGACCTGCTTTTATCCGGTGTAAGGAAAAACTTAGTCGCGAGAGATGCCACCACCGTCCAGGCGCGCCGTAGGTGTGGCCAGCAGCTGTTGTGGTAGCTGACACCACCGGGTGTCGGGCCCCGGTGGTAGGACTATGAAGATGACACACCACCATGGCGCCCCCACCACAAATGGATGTGACGAGAAGCTGAGTACGCCATTTGACGACCTTGACGCGTACATGGCCCTGCCGCGAATGAGCGGGCTGACGCTGTCCCCGGATGGGACGCGGTTGGTCGTTGGCTGTGCGAGCCTCGACGCAAAATCCACGGCTTACCGCACAGCGTTATGGGAGGTTGACCCAGCGGGCACAGCGCCGGCGGTAAGGCTGACACGAGGGGCCAAGGGCGAATCCGGCGCAGCCTTCACCTGCGGTGGTGACCTGTTGTTCACGGCTGCCAGACCAGATTCTGACGGCAACTCCGAGGACGACGCACCCGCCGGGTTGTGGAGACTGCCCGCAAGGGGCGGGGAAGCCGAACTGGTGGCGTTAATGCCGGGCGGTGTGTCGGGGCTGCGCACGGCGCGCTCGGCTCCCGTACTGCTGGCCAGTACATCGATGCTGGCATCGGCCGTGGATACGGATTCAGACGAGAAACTCCGAAAAGCTCGCAAAGACAACAAAGTTTCGGCCATTTTGCACTCCGGGTACCCCGTCCGCTACTGGGACGCTGACCTCGGACCTGACGCCCCGCACCTCGTGGTGGCAGAGCTGGCCAGAGATACCAGCGAAATAGCGGGCGTGCGCTCGGCGCACCTGACGTTTGCGGACCTGGCACCGGCGCCTGGACAGGCACTGCGCGAGGCGCACTATGACGTCAGCGCGGACGGCTCGATGGTCGCGACCAGTTGGCAGGTTGCCGAAGCCAGGGGCTCTCAGCGCTCGGATCTTATGCTGTTCAACCGGTCCTCGGGTGCGAAACAGGTTCTTGTCTCGGGCGGGAACGCAAGTTGGGGGGAGCCCGCCTTCTCTCCCGACGGTAGCTATGTCGCCTGCGTCAGCGAGTCGGTATCCACTCCGTTACAGGCGCCCGTTATCCGCGTTCATCTGGTGAATGTGGCGGACCGTTCAGTGCGCCAACTGGCGGCGTCCTGGGATCGTTGGCCTGCGAGCATGGCGTGGTTACCCGACGGCACCGGCTTGTTGATCACCGCAGATGACAACGGGCGGTCGCCGATCTTCCACCTGGATCTGGCTTCGGATCACGTCACCCGAATCACCCACGACGACGCGGCATACACCGACCTGCAGGTGGCCCCCGATGGCTCGGCGGTGTACGCGCTGCGATCCTCCTACGCGGCCCCGGCACATCCGGTGCGCGTTGTGTTGGCCGGCGACTGCGGGGTAGTCACCCCCCTTCAGGCTCCGGCACCGAATCCCGACCTTCCAGGGGCCCTGACGGAGGTAGCCACGCACGCCGCGGACGGTCATCCGGTCCGCGGCTGGCTCGCGATGCCCGCCGGCGCCAGTTCCGCGACGCCCGCACCGCTGTTGCTCTGGATCCACGGCGGCCCGCTCGGCTCATGGAATGCTTGGTCGTGGCGCTGGAA
Source organism: Nakamurella antarctica (assembly GCF_003860405.1). NCBI lineage: Bacteria > Bacillati > Actinomycetota > Actinomycetes > Nakamurellales > Nakamurellaceae > Nakamurella > Nakamurella antarctica. The sequence continues at coordinate 677,979 of NZ_CP034170.1, forward strand.
CCCGTGGCTGATGGTCGCGGCAGGATATGCGGTTCTCTTGCCCGACCCCGCGCTGTCGACCGGTTACGGTCAGGAATTCATTCAACGCGGATGGGGTGCATGGGGTGGCGCGCCTTATACAGATCTGCTGGCCGTCACCGATGCCGCAATTGCTCGGGCCGATATCGATGCGAGCAGAACAGCCGCGATGGGTGGGTCGTTCGGTGGCTACATGGCGAACTGGGTGGCGGGACATACCGATAGGTTCTCTGCCATCGTCACCCATGCAAGCCTCTGGGCGCTGGACCAGTTCGGACCGACAACCGACGCGTCGTACTACTGGGGCCGCGAGATGTCACCGGAGATGAGCGAAGCGAATTCGCCGCACCACCATGTTGGCAAAATCGTGACCCCCATGCTGGTGATCCACGGCGATCGGGACTATCGAGTACCAATCGGTGAGGGGCTCCGGCTCTGGTATGAGTTGATTTCGAAATCTCAACTGCCCATTGACGACGACGGGAAGACTGCGCACAGGCTGCTGTACTTCCCGAACGAGAACCACTGGGTGCTCTCACCACAGCACGCCAAGATTTGGTACGAGGTGGTGCTCGGGTTCTTGGCCGAACATGTTCTTGGCCAGGGCGCGCCCACGCTTCCCGAGCTACTCGGTTAGCGGCGCTCGAACAGCGAGTACACAAGAGCCGCACCGTGCGGCGTAGAGCGCCGCACGGTCCGGCTTGGACGGTTCAGTGTTCGGGTCCTACAGAGCAGCGACGATGTAGTCGATGCATGCTGTCAGGGCCTGCACATCTGACGGGTCTACTGCGGGGAACATGCCGACTCGAAGCTGATTGCGACCAAGCTTGCGATATGGCTCGGTATCAACAACACCGTTGGCGCGCAACACCTTTGCCACCGCAGCAGCGTCCACCGACTCGTCGAAGTCGATGGTTCCGACCACCTGTGATCGCAGCTCCGGATTGCTGACGAACGGGGTGGCGAAAGGTGAAGCCTCGGCCCAGTTGTACAGGATCTGCGACGACTCGCGAGTACGCCCGGTGGCGAAATCAAGGCCACCGCCCGCGTTAAGCCAGTCGAGCTGCTCCGCCAACAGGAACAAGGTGGCGACCGCCGGCGTGTTGTAGGTCTGGTCCTTGGTGGAATTGTCCAAAGCTGTTGCCAGCGAGAGGGATTCCGGGATCCAGCGGTCGGTGGCGTTGATCTCGGCAACCCGGGCCTGTGCGGCCGGCGACATGAGCGAGATCCAAAGGCCACCGTCCGAGCCGAACACCTTCTGCGGCGCGAAGTAGTAGACATCGGTTTCTGAAATATCGACTGGCAAGCCGCCAGCGCCGGAGGTGGCATCGATCAGTACCAGCTGGTCAGCTGTGGCGCCGTGGGGGCGACGAACCGGAACGGCTACCCCAGTCGATGTTTCGTTATGCGCCCACGCATAGACGTCGACATCGGCCTCAAACTCGGCGACGGGAGCGCTGCCCACCTCGGCCGTAATCACCGTGGGATTGCCCAGGAACGGGGCGCCCTTTGCCACTGACGCAAATTTGGCCGAGAACTCGCCGAATGTCAGGTGCTGGGAGCGCTGCCTGATCAAGCCGACTGCGGCCGCGTCCCAAAACGCGGTGCTGCCCCCGTTGCCCAGTACCACCTCGTAGCCTTCGGGCAACGAAAAGAGGTCGGTGAGGCCTGATCGCACCCGGTGAACCACATTCTTCACCGGTGCCTGCCGGTGCGATGTCCCCATCACAGAGGAACCGGACGCTGCCAACGCAGCCAAGGCCTCGGGGCGGACCTTGGAGGGTCCGCAGCCGAAGCGGCCGTCAACGGGTAACAGTTCGGTGGGCACTACGATGGTGGCGGCCTCGGCCATGGATGAAACTCCTCGTCACAGTGATGACAAATGGTGGCGGCTCCGAGCTCGAAGTCGCTAGAACAGTGTCCCACTGGTGTGTGAGGCAGATGTGACTGGTGCCAGCAGGGGCTTAGTCGGCCCTAGCCGAGTTGGCCTCGGTCAGCGGTCCAGCGATGAGAATCTTGATCACCGGTTCGCCCTCTTCGTCGGAGGCGGCAAGGTCGACCTCAGCGTCGAGGCCCCAGTCCCGATCGCCGTCTGGGTCGTCAAAGGCCTGCCGTACTTCCCATTTTTCGGGGAATTCGGTGATGGTGACCAGACCCGCACTGCGCGCCACCGGGCCGATGCCCATCTCGTCGTATTCCTGCCAGTACTCGTCCATCGCGTCTTCCCAATCCGCTTGAGTCCAATCCTCATCCAACAGCGCGAGTGCCGAGTATCGTTCCAGCGCAATGAGTTCCACCCGGCGAAAGAGCGAGTTGCGCACCATGATGGCAAAGGCGCGGTGGTTAGCGGTAACGCCGCGATTGGCGCTCGGCGGGCGCGGACCCGAGTCGGAGTGAGTAAAAAGATCCTCCGGGTGAGCCAGAGATTCCCATTCGTCGAGCAGCGATGAGTCAACACCGCGAACAAGCTCGCCGAGCCAACTAATCAAGTCAGAAAGCTCCTCGGTTCGGGCTTCGGTGGGGACGGTGCGGCGCATCGCCTGGTAGGCATCGGAGAGGTAGCGCAGCACCACGCCTTCCGACCTGGTCAAGCTGTAGAAGGCCACATACTCGGTGAAATTCATTGCCCGTTCGTACATATCGCGGACTATTGACTTCGGCTCCGGCTGGAAGTCGTTGATCCAGGGGTGGCCGATCCGGTAGGAGTCGTAGGCAACCTGGATCAATTCGGCCAGCGGTTTCGGATACTCGATGTCCTCAAGCAGCGCCATGCGCTCCTCGTATTCGATACCGTCAGACTTCATCTGCGCCACCGCTTCGCCGCGGGCGTGGTGACGTTGCGCGGACAGCACGGTGCCCGGGTTGTCCAGGGTGGCTTCGATGAGCGACACCACGTCAAGTCCGTAGTCCGGTGAGTCGACGGCGAGGAGCTCAAGGGCAGCCAACGCCAGCGGCGAGAGCGGCTGATTCAGCGCGAAATCCAATTGAAGATCGGCGGTGAGTTTCCACCGTCGGCCTTCGGAGTCGGGCGCGTCAAGTTTCTCCACGATCCCGGCCGCGAGGAGTCCCCGCGAAATTTCCAGCGCACGTTTGGCATGTTTGAGCTGCCGGACGCGCGGCTCGTGGGACTCCTCGATCAGGTGGCGCATCGATGCAAATGCATCACCGGGCCGGGAGATCACGCTCAGCAGCATGGAATTGGTGACGTTAAAATGGGAGGTGAGCGGTTCGGGCTGGGCGGCAATCAACCTATCGAAGGTGGCTTCCGTCCACGAGATGAAGCCCTCCGGTGGCTTCTTTCTCACGACTCGTTTGCGTTTGACGGGATCGTCTCCGGCCTTGCGCAGCAGCCGCTCGTTTTCGATGGCGTGTTCGGGAGCCAGGATCACAACATCACCTGCCACGTCGAACCCGGCGCGGCCAGCGCGGCCGGCGATCTGATGGAACTCGCGGGCGCTGAGCATCCTGGTGCGAACCCCGTCATACTTCGACAGCCCGGTGAACAGGACCGTCCTAATCGGTACGTTGATCCCGACGCCCAGCGTGTCGGTTCCGCAGATCACCTTGAGTAACCCGGACTGCGCAAGCTTTTCGATGAGCCGACGATATTTAGGCAGCATGCCCGCGTGGTGGACTCCGATGCCGTGGCGAACGAGGCGGGAGAGAAGGCGGCCAAACCCTGCCGAGAATCTGAAATCGCCGATCAGATCAGCGATTTGGTCTCTTTCGGCGCGGGTTGCCACGGTGATGGACAGTAGCGACTGTGCGCGTTCTAGCGCCGCGGCTTGGGTGAAGTGCACGACGTACACGGGCGCGCGGTGCGTAGTCAGCAGCTCTTCCAGCGTCTCCTGGAGCGGCAGCGATACGTAGGAGAACTGTAGCGGGACCGGGCGTTCCACGCCGGTAATGACGGCTGTCTCGGCTCCGGTCTGCTTCGTCAGCTCCTCGGCAAAGAACGTGACGTCCCCCAGGGTTGCGGACATAAGGACGAAGCGCGTCCGGGTGAGTTCCAAAAGTGGAATTTGCCAGGCGACACCCCGCTGTCGGTCCCCGTAGTAGTGGAATTCGTCCATGACGACCATGCCCGCGTCGGTGTCTGGTCCTGTGCGCAACGTGACTGATGCGAGAATTTCTGCGGTGCAACAGATGATGGGCGCATCGGAGTTGACCGAACTGTCGCCGGTGACCATGCCAACGTTGTCGGCGCCGAAAATGGCAACGAGGTCGAAGAACTTTTCGGATACCAGGGCCTTGATAGGGGCCGTGTAGTAGGACCGGCGCCCCGTCGCGAGCGCGGTGAAGAGTGCGGCAGTGGCGATCAGGCTCTTGCCGGAACCGGTGGGGGTAGCCACGATCACGTTGGAGTCGGCCACAATTTCCAGTAGCGCCTCTTCCTGATGGGAGTACAGGGGCAGCCCGCGCGCCATCGCCCAGCGGACAAATATGTCGTAGAGGGCGTCGGGATCGGTGCCGCCGACCTCGTCCACATGATGGGTGGGCGTGGGGATGAGGTCAGCAAGAGTCACGCCGCCAACCCTGCCACACCGATGATGGAGGGTAGGCGGCTCTTCCAGCGCTTCTGCTGCGCCGCAAGGCTGACAATGAAATTGGGCTTCGTGGGTGCGTCGGCTCGTCGTCGGTGGACCCGCGTAGCGTCCTGCGGAGGCGTCGGCGCTGACTCGGGCAAGCTAGCTGCCTACGCAAAGAATGCCAGCAGAGCCTGCAGGCATCACAGGAAAGGTAGTGAGGATGAGCGCTCCGAATGATGATGGCGTGGACTTGGCGAGGATGCGTCGCAGCTACGCCGGCGCAGGATTGGCCGAGGAAGACTTGGCGCAGGACTGGTTAGTGCAATTCCAGTTGTGGCTATCCCAAGCCGTCGCCGGCGGTTTGACGGAACCCAACGCGATGGTGCTGGCCACCGTCGACATTAATGGTGCGCCGTCGGCGCGGACCGTTTTGTGCAAAGGCGTCGACCACACGGGCGTGGTGTTCTACACGAATTACACCTCTACGAAATCGGCGGATCTACGGTCCAATCCCGCGGCAGCGGTGACGTTTCCCTGGATTGATCTACAGCGCCAAGTGCACTTTCGAGGTCTCGTCACCAAAGTCGATGCAGCCACCACCGCTGCCTACTGGCGGACGCGTCCGCGCGGATCGCAGTTGGGTGCGTGGGCCAGCCCCCAGTCCACCGTGCTTGGTTCCAGGCGCGCACTGGACGATCTTCAAACCGCGCTGGAAGTTCGGTTCGGTGGCGGCCCGGATGCTGTTGACGCACCCGCTATCCCTGTCCCACCACATTGGGGTGGATGGCGGCTGATGCCCGAGACTGTCGAGTTCTGGCAAGGCAGACTTTCCCGCATGCACGACAGGCTGCGCTATCGTCTCAACGGCCAAAACACGGACGGCACCGCACGCTGGGTGATCGAAAGGCTGGCGCCCTAACTAGCACCTCGGCACCTGCGGCCCTTCGCGAGCTGCAGGTGCCGGAGCCTGGCTGGTTAGGGCACAATCAGCGCTGGCGGCCGTCACAAACACGGCGAACTGATTAAGGGAGGTTTGTCCATGACGCAGGGCTGGAACGGCGGCACCCAGGACCCGAAGATTGGGCATACCGATGCGGCCTCCCCGACCATGGGTGGGGAAGGGCCGCAACGGGGGTACCCCCACATGGGAGTGCCAGCGGGGAATTCACCGCATGGTGGCCACTCACCAACCGGATACCCTCAGCAGGTATCTGCCCAACCGGGGACAGAGCAGCACCCTTATGCCCAGCCCGGGTATGCCCAGCCCGGGTATGCCCAGCCCGGGTATGCCCAGCCCGGGTATGCCCAGCCCGGTTATGCTCCCGGGTATCAACAGGCGGGGTATTTGCACGCTGCTTACGGACAGCAGTATTCGCCCCTTCCGCCCGAGGCCAGGAAGCCAGGTGTGGTCAACGGCGCCGCGGTGCTCGCTTTTGTTCAGGCTGGAATCATCATCGTTGCTGGAATCGTCGCAGTGAGCGGCGGTAGCGCCTTAAGCAACCTCGACTACAGAACACGCAACTGGCAGGACACCCAGTTGCTCATCATGGGTGTTCTCACGCTGGTTGCGGGTGGGCTGCTGATCGCTGGCGGAGTAGCTGCGTACAACAAGAAATTCGCCCTACTCCTCGGCGGTGCGGGGCTTTCCCTGGCCCTGTCGGTGTGGTGGGCGATTCTCGTCAGCAAGATGCCTTTTGCCAGCACCTGGTTGGTCTGGGTACTGCTCTTGGCGGTGATGCCCATCATCTCCACTGCATTGGTTCTGGGAACGACGGCCCAACGTTGGTCGAAAACCCCCACTGCTTAAGCTCGATAGCGTTTCCAGGACGACAGCCTGCGACACTTTCAGGCACGGAAGGTTTGTGACATGAGTGACCCAGTTCCGATGTCGGAAGATTGGGCGGTCTACCAGGGGGTGGAAGACGGTTTGCGCGCGTATCTGCGCGACGCCGATCTTGCATTGGACGCGATAGCGGGCGTCATAAACCTTGCCGATGTCCAGGCTTTCACCTGCGAGCGGGTTGCGACGACCCGAAGCTGGGGTGAGTCGCTGTGGCAGGAAGTGGCGCTCACTGACGGTCAGCGCTTGATCCTCTGGCACGGGGATGACGAAGAAAGCGACGAGGCTCCTGGCTCGCTGATGTTCACATCATCTGTGCGGACTGTTCCGCTGACAGCCATTGTGGATCAAGGACTTCGGACCCGATACAGCGTCGAGCCCAATGGCATGAGATCCCTTCACGCAGTGATGTTGTACTTGGCGACGCAAACGCCGGAGCGGTCTTTGACCGAGCTCACCGATGAAGCCGGAACGAAGACCGTGCAGTTCGTTGAGACATATCGTTTCTCAAAATCGGTGACCGACGGAGGTAGGGGACAAATGCAGCGACTCACGCAGTTCGGGAGAGCGCTGTCTCGTTTCTCGGGCCAAGGCAGCTGATGGGCGCGGCCACGGGAGCGCAGTTTGTCCTGACCAGAGGTGATGCCCGTGCGCGGGTGGGAGCCGTCGCGGCCGTGCTACGCGAGTTCTCTGTCGCGGGAGTCAATTTCACCGAAACGTGGCCGGAAAACGATCAGACGCCCCACGGTTGCGGCATTGTGTTGGTGCCGTGGCCGAACCGGATCGAAGCGGGTGCGTGGCTGCACGAAGGGAAAAAGCTGCAGCTCGACATCACAGATGTGGGCAACAACTGCGCCATCCACGGGCTGCTTCGCAACACCGCATATACGGCGGTGGAACAGAGCCCGGAATCGGTAACACTGCACGCCAACGTTTTCCCTCAGCACGGCTATCCATTTCAGTTGGATACCAGCGTGACCTACTCGCTCAGTGATCAGGGCCTGCAGGTTACTCACCGCCTACGCAACGAAGGGGCCGCTCCTGCGCCGTTCGGGGTGGGCGCCCATCCTTACCTGAGGGTGGGCGCGTATGACACAGCTGATCTCACGGTGGTGGTCGATGCCGCCAGCTACTTGCCGCTCAACGAGCGGAAGGTCCCGCTGGGTGCGCAACCGGTCAGCGGGACCGAGTGGGATCTGCGGCCTGGGAAGTCGCTTGCCTCGATAGATCTCGATACTGCCTACACGGACCTCACCCCCGTAGATGGCCGCCAACAGGTCACGTTGGGCGCGCCGGACGGCTCCGGAATCCTGCTGTGGGCAGACAAAATCTTTGGCTACATACAGGTCTTCACTCCCCGCGATTTCCCTGTACGTGGGCACGCTGTCGCGGTAGAACCGATGACCTGCCCGGCCAATGCCTTCAACTCGGGCAACGGGCTGCTCTGGCTAGAGCCGGGGGCAAGCTTCGAGGCATCGTGGGGGCTCGCCCCATTCGGTTTCTGATCCAGCCTGGTGGGGTGCTCTAGCGAGCGCCCGTCTTGCGGCCGTGCGCGCTAGTGCTCCACGTCTTGCTGGATGCTCCACGAGCACATGGAACTTCACTCACATGGAACTTCACTTACGAGGTGGAGCTTGCAGGCGAGAAGTGGGGAAACGGATCAGGAAGGGTGATCGGTCGCCCGTTCGGCTACTTCCTTCGCCGCTAATCTGGCAGCGTGTTTTGCGGCCTGCTGAACCTGCTGGCTCGACAACGGTTTGGGCGGACGTGCCGCCCAGCGGCGCAGCGTTTCCTCGCGTTCGGCTTGGTGGTCGATGATTGGCATCGGATAGCCGTTGGGCGGGCCCCCCGGTAGGTCCCAGGGGGTGTGGATCATGGCGCCGGGGATATCGGCGAGCTCTGGAACGAACTTGCGGACGTAATCACCATCCGGGTCGAACTTCAGTCCCTGGGTTATGGGATGAAAGATCCGGAAGAATGGGGACGCCTGCGGCCCGCCCCCAGCGACCCACAGCCAGCCCTGATTGTTGGAGGCAATGTCCCCGTCCACCAAGTAATCCATGAAATGCGCGGCGCCCAACTGCCAGCGCAAATGCAGATCTTTGACGAGAAACGATCCGACGGACATCCGGAGCCGGTTATGCATCCACCCCTGCGTAAGCAGTTGGCGCATCGCGGCGTCGATATAGGGGAATCCGGTTCGTCCTTGTTTCCACGCCTCGAAATGTTGATCTGCCACGGTGCCGGTGTCCCAGGGAAGATCGTCGATGATGGGGTTGAGTGACCACTTCAGCGATTCGGGCTTATGAAACACCAAGTCCGCGAAGAACTCTCGCCAGGCGATTTCACGTCGGTAGGACGCAGGTCCCGTCCCTGGAAGGCCCTTGACATCAGCCAGCAAGGTCCGAGGATGGATGCAGCCCCACTTGAGGTAAGGCGACAACCGGCTGGTGCCTTCATGATCGGGGCGGTTGCGGTCGTCGTGGTAGTCGGTAATAGGCCCGGCGAGAAATTCCTTCCACGTCGCGGCTGCTGCTGCTTCGCCAGCCACAGGAAGTTCGGCGACGGTGCTTAAGTTCGCGTTTGGAACACCGGAAAGCTGGTGCTCCAACAGATCTGCGGGCAGGACGCGGTCAGGAAAGCCTGCCGGATCGAAGACACCATCGATATCAGCCCAGACAATGCCAGAACCCGACCCGGCGGGGCCGCGGTAACCGTGTTCGGTCCAGCCGCCGAAGTAGGGGGTGAACACCGAATAGTTGCTACCGTCCGGCTTGCGAACGCGCCCGGGGGCCACGGCGTAAGGGGATCCCGTTGCCACGAGGGCGACGCCGGAGGTGGCGAGTGCATCGCGGACGCGGTCGTCGCGTTTGCGGCCGTACGGCATGTAGTCAGCGCTGATGTGCACCTCGTCGGCAGCTACCGCGGCGGCGACGGCGGGAACCACCACCACCGGGTCGCCAGTGATAACGAGGAGTTTGCCGCCGATTGCCGCGTCCAAAGCTGCAAGACACCGCAACAGGAACACGGTGCGTGGGCCACCGGCGTCGCGCAGTAGCGTCGGATCGAGGACGAAAAGGCCGACAACATCGTGATTTTCGCCTGCAGCAAGCAACGCTGGGTGATCGTTGATGCGCAGGTCCCGTCGAAACCACAGAATCCGGCGGGGGCTCTCTGTCATCTGCCGCGTCTTTCTCGTCAGTAAAAATGAATCGGTAATTAATTCACTGCAAAATGGTCACCCATGGTGCGCCAGCGACATCGTTCAAGAGGACTCTTGCTGGCGAAATTCCTCCTGTGAAGTGGCACCAAGAAGCTCGTGCCACAGAAATCCTTGGTTCGGCCGGGACTCGTCTCATTGAGCGGAGGTCGAAGGCAATCTGCAATCTAGCCCCGATTCAGTTTCCGGTAAGTCACCAGATCTTCCGGCTCAGCGACCGTCGATCTCCGTGTAATCACGCGCGGTGGAACCGGTATAAACCTGGCGAGGTCGGCCAATTTTAGTCGCCGGGTCTTTGATCATTTCCTGCCACTGGGCGATCCAGCCGGGCAACCGGCCAATAGTGAACAGGGCGGTAAACATGCGATCAGGGAAGCCCATCGCGCGGTAGATCAGCCCGGTGTAGAAGTCGACATTCGGGTAGAGCTTACGTGAAATGAAGTAGTCGTCCGAGAGCGCGATTTCCTCGAGTTGCTTTGCTAAATCGAGCATCTCGTCGTTTCCGCCCAGCTTGGACAACACCTCGTCGGCCGTTGCCTTTACCAGTGTGGCCCGCGGATCGTAGTTTTTGTACACCCGGTGGCCGAAGCCCATCAGCTTGACGCCCGGCTCCTTATTCTTGACCCGGTCGACGAAGGATTTGATGTTGCCGTCGGAGCTCTTGATGGTTGCCAGCATTTCCAACACCTGCTGGTTCGCGCCACCGTGCAGCGGACCCGACAATGCCTGGATACCAGCAGAGATCGAGGCGAACAAATTAGCGTGTGACGAACCTACGAGGCGCACCGTGGACGTTGAGCAGTTTTGCTCGTGGTCGGCGTGCAAGATCAGCAGCTGGTCCAGCGCCTTCACCATCAACGGGTCTGCTTCATAATCCTCGGCCGGAAACCCAAAGCTGAGTCGAAGGAAATTCTCCACCAGGCCGCGGCTGTTGTCCGGGTAGAGCAACGGTTGGCCAACGGACTTCTTGTACGCGTACGCAGCGATCGTCGGGACCTTTGCGAGTAACCGAATGGTTGAAAGCTCCACCTGCTCCTCGTTAAACGGATCCAGCGAATCTTGGTAAAAGGTAGACAGGGCAGATACTGCCGAAGAGAGCACTGGCATGGGATGCGCATCGCGGGGGAAGCCGTCGAAGAAACGCTTGAGATCTTCGTGCAGCATCGTGTGTCGGCTGATGCGTTGTGTGAAGTCTTCTAATTCTGTAGCGGAAGGCAACTCACCCTTGATCAGCAGGTAGCTAGTCTCCAAAAAAGTGGACTTGGCTGCGAGCTGTTCGATCGGATACCCGCGGTAGCGCAATATGCCCGCGTCGCCGTCGATGTAGGTGACGGCAGACGTCGTCGATCCGGTGTTGGTGAAACCGGGGTCCAACGTGATGAGGCCGGTGGTCGACAGTAACTTCGAAATCTCGACACCTGACGACCCTTCGGTGGCGGGCACGACCTTGAGCGGCAGCACCTCGGAACCGTAGGTGAGCGTTGCAGCGTCTGGGCGCTGTTCGGGGGCTGCGTTGACCTCGGACATATGCGTCAAGCCTTTCGTTGGACGACCCACGCTTGACCGGGCTGGCGCGGGGGGTTGCCCAGCGGCCACGGATGAGCGCAACTGCATTCTCTTGGCCTCGAGGTTACTTGCCCGTAGCTCTCCCTGTCGCCGTGGGAGTGCCCAGAGGGGGCTGGGGGAGACCCGAATCACCCCCAGTCTGCAATCGGAGGCCCAAGACTGCCAGAGCCAGCGTCGTCACGTACCGTGGAAATCTGTGACGTGGACCATATTCTCGGGCACCTCACGGAACCTGAAGAGCACAAGATCAAAGGAGCTTCGCATGGGGTTGTCATTGGCCAGCATCCTTGCCGAATCGGCTGCGCGCTTCCCGAAACGGTCCGCTGTCGTGATGGGGCAGGACACCACCAGTTACGAGGACCTGTGGTTGCAGACCCGCAGGTACGCGGCTGTCTTGCGGGATAAAGGCATCAGGCCGGGTGACAGGGTGGCGGTACTGCTGCCGAATGTGCCGGACTTCCCCCGCGCCTATTATGCGATTTTGTCGCTGGGGGCGGTCGTGGTTCCGATCCACGCATTATTGATTGCGCGCGAAATGGCATACGTACTCAGTGATTCCGGCGCAAAGATGCTGATCGCAGCAGGGCCGTTGTTGGCTGAGGGCGCGCCAGCTGCAGAGCAGGCTGGGGTCGACCTGATGGCCGTCATGGGCGGGGAAGGCGTCGATCGGCTTGATATCCTGGCATCTGACGCGGGCCCCATCGACAGTTACGTGGCTCGCGAACCAGAGGACGAAGCTGTCATCCTCTATACCTCCGGTACCACCGGCGCGCCCAAGGGCGCCGTGCTGACACAGCTCAACATGCTGATGAATGCGCAGATTAGCGCATCGACGGTGATCCAGCTCGCGCCGGATGACGTGATCCTAGGGTGCCTGCCGCTCTTCCACTCGTTCGGTCAGACCTGCGCAATGAACGCCGGCTTCTACGCTGGCGCGACGCTGGTATTGCTGCCGCGATTCGAGCCTGCCGCGGCCCTCGACACCATGATGACCGCGGGGGTTAACGTCTTCATGGGTGTCCCGACCATGTACATCGGACTGCTCGCGGCAGCGCGAAATGACGACAGGCGTCCGGTGTTGCGCACCGCTGTGTCCGGTGGTGCGAGCCTGCCGGTGACCGTGATCGACAAATTCGCCGAAGTTTTTAGCGCCGACATCTACGAGGGCTACGGCCTCAGCGAGACCTCCCCGGTGGCAACGTTTAACCAACCCGCCTTCGGCCGGAAGCCGGGCACGGTGGGGCGCGCCATTTGGGGTGTTGATTGCGATATTGCGGCAGCGGAAATCGAGGGCCGGATTGAACTGATGCCACAAGGGGAAATCGGCGAAGTGGTGGTGCGGGGCCACAATATTTTCGCCGGATATCTGAATAACCCGGAGGCCACAGCCGCTGTCAAGGTAGACGGTTGGTTTCGCACGGGCGACCTCGGAACGAAAGACGAAGACGGCTTCATCACCATCGTGGACCGAAAGAAAGACCTGATTCTGCGCGGTGGTTACAACGTGTATCCCCGCGAGGTGGAGGAGATTCTGCTGACCCATCCCGGTGTCGCCCAGGTTGCGGTAGTAGCGGTCCCTGATGCCGAGTACGGCGAGGAAATCTGCGCTGTGGTGGTCCGCAGCGCAGAGGGCAGCGACCTTGACGAATCCAGTTTGATTGCCTGGTCCCAGCTCAATATGGCCAAATACAAATACCCTAGGCGCATCGAATTTGTCGACGCTTTTCCGCTCGGACCGAGCGGGAAGGTGTTGAAACGGGAGATCGTCAAGGGTCTGTGAAGGCCGACGTGAGCCCGCGCACCTAGACAACTCTCATTATTGCGGCGTAGGAGTTGTAGCTGTATTTGCCCAAGGTGGGCAGAGGATGAGGGTTTCGCTACCGATGAAGCACACAAAGTGGTTGGTGTTGGGGTTGGTTCTGGCCTTAGTGGCTGTGACGGGGGTGCTGATTTATCAGAACCGCTCCACGGACACGTCGGCAGCCGGCAGTGACCTGGTCACTGAGACGGTTGTCGTCACGCCCACCGCGGAACTTTATGGCAAGCCGAGCGCGGACGGTACCGAATCGCTGGCACCGGACGCTCCGACGAGCGTGCCCGGGACGTCCATCTCGCCGGTGCCCGCGAGCCCCTCTGCCACTCCCGCCTCCTCTGCCACTCCCGAGGTGTCGGCAGCGCCCTCGTCGCTGGCACCCGGTCAGGTTCCGGCCGATGGATCGCGCAAACCCACGAACATCCCGATGACGAAACTGAAGCCGGGGGAGAAGGCTCCGCAGTTCATCATCTTCTCTTTTGACGGAGTAGGTAGTTCCGAGAAAATCAACGCCTTCATGGATGCCGCTGCGCCCACCAACTCGCGAATGGATGGCTTCCTCACGGACCTCTACCTCCTGACCGACGATAAAGCTGATCTCTACACCGCCCCCGGCGGCACCAAGGGCAAGGCGGCTGCTGGATTCGGGGGCGACGCGGCTGAAGTTATCAAGCGGGTCAACGACCTCAACAAGTTCTATGCGCTGGGCAACGAGGTGGGCACCCATTACAACGGGCACTTCTGCGAACTGGGTGCGAACTGGTCCACCGATCAGTGGAACAACGAAATTGACCAGGCCATGGATTTCTTCCAGAACTGGAAGAAGCTCGATAACCTGCCCGATGCACCGGACCTTGCTATCCCCGTCAGCGAAATCAAGGGGGGGCGTACGCCATGCCTGGCCGGTCGCTTCGACCAGCTGACTCCGGCGTGGAAGAAGCATGGGTGGACGTACGATTCCTCCGGTGAAAATAAGTTCACCGGCATCGCCTGGCCGCAGCAGGAGGACGGCATCTGGCAGTTCCCCATCCCCACCGTGTATTCACCAGGTTTCGACGTTCCGGGCTGGAAAAACCCGCTCGTAAAGGCGATGGATTATAACTTTTGGGCCAAGTTCAACAATGCGGTGAACGACCCTTCGAGCCAGCCCCAGATGACCAAAATTGTGGCTGACACTTATAGCTACATGTACGACCAGGCATATAATGGCAACCGCGCTCCCGTCATTGTGGCTAACCATTTCAACAATTGGAACGGCAACTCCTTCAATCCCGCCGCCCTGCAATTCATGTCTGAGAAATGCGGCCAGCCCGATACGTACTGCGCCACATTTGGCGATGTCATCTCCTGGATGCAATTGCAGGATCCCGCGGTACTCAAGTCGCTGCAAGACGCGGCCCCCGTGGCCGCTGGCCCCTGAGCGAATCGGGCCAGCGCGCCCACATTCGCCACACCGTCTCGTCCCGCGATTGCGCCCGCTCTCTCCATTTAATGGCGATAGCGGCCACAATCGTGCGAAACTGAGGTCCTTCTATAGCTGCGGTGTCGTCGAGCGAAGGATTTAAGAGAGATGAAGCAGTCCAAATGGGTCATCCTGGCGTTGGTGATGGCCTTGGTTGTGGTCACGGGAATTTTGATTTATCGCAACACGGCCACTGATAATTCCGCCTCTGGCCCGCTCGTGACTGAGACTGTGATGGTCACTCCCACACCAAATATCTACGACAAGCCGACAGAAACGGTGTCGTCAGAGCCGCCAGCCACCACCCAGGCGGCCGTGAGCTCAGTTCCTGTTCCCAGCGCCGAGACAACGCCGATTGCATCGGCCGAGACCTCCGCTGCCACGCCGGTTGACGGCTCGCGCAAACCCACCAACATTCCGATGACGAAGTTGGCGCCGGGCGAAAAGCCGCCGCAGTTCATTATTTTTAGCTTCGATGGGGTGGGCAGCAGCCAAAAACTCAACGAGTTTATGGATGCCGCGGCCCCGAATGACGCACGCTTTACCGGATTTCTGACCGGTCTTTACTTGTTGACCGACGATAACAACAATGCCTACACGGCCCCCGGCGCCAGCCAGGGCAGCTCACAGGTGGGTTTCGGTGGCCCCGCCAGCGAAGTCATCAAGCGCGTGACGGATCTCAATACCTTTTACCAGCGCGGTAACGAGGTGGGCACCCACTACAACGGGCATTTCTGCGAATTAGGCCAGAATTGGTCGACCGGTCAGTGGAACGGTGAGTTGAGCCAGTTCTTCGACTACTTCACCAACTGGAAGACCATCAACGGGTTGCCGGATGCTCCTGATCTGGTGATCCCGGCCTCCGAGGTCAAGGGCGGGCGTACCCCCTGCTTAAAGCACACGTGGAACCAGGTCGTGCAGTCCTGGAAAGACAACAACATGACGTACGACTCCTCCGACCCCGCCCCCCGCGACGGTATTTTCTGGCCGCAACGCGTTGATGGCATCTGGGAGTTCTACATGCCGTATATCTACTCACCAGCATTCGGCGGCAAGGTGACCGCGATGGACTACAACTTCTGGGTCAAGTTCAACGGTGCCAAGGAAGAACCGCAAACCCAGCCCGAGCTAACGCAAAAGGTCATTGATACCTACAACTTCATGTACAGCGAGGCCTATAACGGCAACAGGGCGCCCATCTTGGTGGCCAATCACCTGAACAATTGGAACGGCAACTCATTCAACCCGGCTGCCAAGCAGTTCATGTCGGAAAAGTGCGGGCTGGCCAATACTTTCTGTGCCACCTACACCGACGTGATTGCGTGGATGGAGATGCAGGACCCCGCAGTGTTGGATGACTTGCTGAACTCGTTCCCGGTCGCCTACCAGGCCCCCTGACCGCACATCGGGAACTGGCGGCCCCCGTTGGGCGCGTCCTTTGCGTTGGCACGTTAAAGCCGTGAGAACCTGAAACCTGAGCGCTTCACCTGCATGAACCTGAGAAGCGCCTGCCGATTCGGCGCTCGCTGGGCATGTGCGGCGCTGCTTGATCAGGAGCGAAGAGGGTTATGAACCGGGACAGCAACCGCGATACCGATTACCGGGATGAGGATTACGAGCTGGGTGCGTATCCGGAACCGCGGCCCGGTGATTACTTCGGTAGGCCAGGGCGTGGCAACACTGCCGGCAGCGCTGTGGGCGGCGGCCGTCGTTGGTTGGCCGTTGCGGTGGCCTTTGCGCTAGCTGTGACAACAGGCATTCTCATCTCCCAGAGTTCGCGCGAGCCAGAAGCTGTTGCGGCGTCGGATCTTTCTACAGACCCAGTGTCCCTGGCCGCCGATGAATCTCTCGCCGAGCAGCCTTCTGGGGCTGCTGTTCCTGTTGCAGGTGCCCGCAAGGCCACCAACATCCCGATGACAAAGTTGGCGCCGGGCGATAAGGCCCCCCAGTTCATCATCTTTTCTTTCGACGGGGTCGGCAGCCACACCAAACTTGTCGATTTTATGGCGGCCGCTGCGCCTACAAATTCGCGCTTCGTCGGATTCCTCACGGGCCTTTACTTACTCGAGGACAGCAAGGGTGGTCTTTACCATGCGCCCGGGGCCGACCCGGGGTCCTCCGATGTGGGGTTCGGTGGAAATACGGCGGAGGTTCTGACCAGGGTGGACGATTTGAACACGTTCTACCTCGGCGGCAACGAGGTCGGCAGCCACTACAACGGTCATTTCTGCGGTCTTGGAGCCAACTGGTCAACGGCTGAGTGGAACGACGAGCTCGACCAGTTCTACTCCATCGTTGCCAACTGGCAAAGCATGAACGAGATCCCCAATGCGCCTGCCCTCGCGTTTACCGGTGCCGATATCAAGGGCGGCCGAACCCCTTGTCTTGCAGGCAAGTTCGACCAGCTGACGCCTTCCTGGAAGGCGCACAACATGACGTACGACTCCTCGGGCGAAAACGAGTTTAGCGGCATGGCATGGCCTGAGCAGCGAGACGGCATCTGGCAGTTCCCGATTCCGACCATCTACTCTCAGGCCTACGTCGACGCTGGCTGGGGCAACGGCATGGTGAAGGCGATGGACTACAACTTTTGGTACAAGTTCAACGATGCCACCGACGACCCGGCTTCGGCGGCGCAGCTCACTCCCATGGTCCTGTCGACCTATGAGTACATGTACCAGCGGGCCTTTGAGGGCAACCGAGCACCCATCATCGTGGCGAACCACTTCAACGACTGGAACGGCAACTCCTTCAACCCTGCGACCCTGCAGTTCATGACGCAAGCGTGCGGGCAGCCCGAGACCTACTGCGCCACTTATCAAGACGTGATCGCGTGGATGGAACTCCAAGATCCGGACGTGCTCTCGGGGCTGCAGGAACAACGCCCAGTCGCGGACTCCGCCTCGTCCTGAGCTGGCGCAGCTAGCTCGGGTACCTAGGCTTCTGCGGTACGTCACGGCAATGCTGGGAACTGCACGCAGTGCTTTCGTGGAAAGCTAGAGACATGCGGAAATCTTGGTTGCCGAAAGTGCCCGCCAGCACTGCTTCTTGTATGGAAAGCAAACCTGCTACGGCTGGTGCTGGTGATTCGGGCGGGTTTGGACCGCGCGCATCCGCGATGGACTTCAATTCTTGGTTCAAATGCCGCAGCGTGGCCGGCTATGTTCTGGCGGCCGCTGGAGTCGCGGCTGCCGGCTTCGCTAGTTACTTTGTCGCCTCGCTGTGGGGATCACCGCGAAATCAGTTCGATCTGAAGATTTACTACAGTGCGGTGAAATATTGGGTCGGTGGCGGAAACTTGTATTCCTATGCGCAGCCTGACGCAGTGATGGGCACTTTGGGGTTTACCTACCCCCCGTTCGCTGCGACGCTGATGACGCCTATGACTCTTCTCAGTTTGGGCGGGGCGCGGCTGTTTGCAGTGTGCACAATAGTTTTGGCCGTAGTGCTGTTGACTTGGGCCATTCTTGCCCAAAGCGCAGACCTTCGGGGCCCGAGGGGCATTCTCATTGTCGGTACGGTAGCCGCCTTCGGTCTAACGTTGGAGCCTCTTCGGGAAAACGTCACCTACGGGCAGGTAAACACCTATTTGGTGCTGCTTGTTGTAGTCGATCTTGCGGTGGTCTCCCGATACGCCCCACGATGGGGGGGGGTAGGTATAGGGCTTGCGGCGGCCATCAAGATTACACCAGGCATCTTCGTCTTGTACTTGATTGCCACAGGTAGGTGGCGTGCAGCGGGGGTGGCAGTTGGGGCTGCCGCAGCGGCAACACTTCTCAGTGCCATCATCGCGCCTGCGGAAACGTGGGAATACTTCCTGCGCACATTGTGGGACACCTCCAGAGTGGGCTTCCCAGATAGCTTGTTCAATCAGTCGATCAACGGCTTACTCGCGCGCCTAGTTTCTCCCGAGGTGCCAAACAAAATTCTGTGGATCGTTTGCGCTGCATTCATTTTGGCATTCGGATTGTGGAGAGCTAGGCATCTTTTCCGTCTGGGGGATGACCTTGCCGGGGGTGTCATAGTGGGCACAACGGGGTTGTTGATTAGCCCCGTTAGCTGGACCCACCATGCGGTGTGGGCGCTGCCAACCGTCATAGTGCTAGTCATCGTGATCAGTCAAAGGACGAAGGGCTCCCATCCTAGTAGGGGCGGGTGGCTCGGTTCGATTGGCTTGGCCTCATTGGCCATCGCAGCATTCGGATGGATCGTTGAGCCAAGTCGCTACGTTGACGACTTGATACCAGACTGGTCCAGCGCAGGCTGGACATCGCAGCTGTTGGCGTGCCTTCCGACGCTGTGGATGGTTCTCGTTGTCGTGTTTCTTCCCGCGCGCTCATTCGATCGCTATGGGGAGGGTCCTAGTACTCCTCGGCGGTCAGCAGCAGCCACTGCGCCAAGTGCGCCGCGAACGATGCCCGCACCAAAACCCTGACCTGGTCGGCATCTTCGCCCGGTGCGAACCCATCGGTAATCAGGATGACCGCGCACTGGGCCAGCATGGTCTGAGCGCAACCGGTGCCCGTCATCATCGCCAGGTCGAGTGCGCAACCGTGGGCCAACACCCGCCGTGCGTTGCGACCGGAAATCCGGAGTGTGGTGCGGGAAGCCGAAACGTCAGTGACGGCAAACAGTTCTGCTTCGTCGCGGGCCAACATGCCCAATCGCGACGTCAGCTCCGCGGTCCGACCAGGGCCGGCCAACATCAAGAACTCATTGGGACCCAGAGCGAGAAACTCGACGTCGGCGCCCTCGGAGATTTTCCCGGTGCTCGTCGGTAGAGCAGCACCGAACTCCGCTTCCAGTGCGGCTGCGGCACTACCGCCCCGATAAAGACGCAGGTTCAGCATCGTCGTGAGAGGCTGCTCTGCTACCCGGACACCCGTGGCGGGACGTCGAGAAAGCGCTGTGAGGCTGCGATTCCACTCCATCAGGGGTGACTTCGGCAAGCTAGCGGGGCCGTGGAACGGCGCGAGCGGCTCGGGTTCGCCAGCCGGGTCTCCATCTCGACGTAGACCCTCCGGGTCGAAGAGTACTGACGCTGTGACGGTCGCTGGCACGGGGACTCCATCGACCACCGCGTACACGGTGCTGCCCATCCGGTGGTGCCCGTTGATTAACAGAGCGAGAGCAAAACTGGATGCCAAGGCCGCGGAGGGGTAGGAGGACGTGATGTGGCCGAGCATTGCCACTGGCGGCGTCAGTGGGCCCCGGTCATCGACCAGCTGGGAGCCTTCGGGGAGGATCCGAGCCCGGTCGTGGGGAAGGAGCCCCACCAGTTGTTTCCGGTCGGTCCGCTGGTTCTCCGGCCGCGAGTGTGAACGCTTGCCGAGATAGTCGACCTTTTTCTTAGAAACAGCCCAGCCCATCCCCAAATCCTGCGGTGTGATGGTGCCATCGGTGTCCTGACCGATGATGGGGTAACCCTTCTCAGCGCGCAGCACGTGCATGGTCTCAGTGCCATAGGGGGTGAGGCCAATCGGTTCGCCAGCCGCCCAGACACTTCCCCAGAGCGCCGCGGCGTCGAACCACGGCACGTTGATCTCGTAGGCAAGCTCGCCGGAGAAGGAAATTCGCGCCACTCGGGCGGTAAGACCCGCAACCACCGCGTCCCGCCATGCCATAAACGGAAAGTCGACGTTGTCGACGGTCAGATCGGGGGCAAGTGCGGCGAGAAGTGAGCGCGATCGTGGTCCGACCAACGCCATGGTGGCCCACTGCTCGGTCACTGAGGTGCACGCAACCCGAAGGTGCGGCCACTCGGTCTGCAGCCACTCCTCCATCCAGTCCAGGATTTTCGCGGCGTTGCCAGTGGTCGTGGTGACGAGGAAGCGTTCGGTGGCGAGCCGGAACACGGTGCCATCGTCGAGGGTCATCCCGTCGACGTTGCACATCACCCCGTATCGGATGGAGCCGACCTTCAGGGTCGACATCATGTTGGTGTACAGCATGTCCAGGAAGAACCCGGCATCCGGTCCCGAGACGTCGATCTTGCCGAGAGTGGAACCGTCCATGAACGCGACGGTGGTGCGTGCGGCGATGGTTTCGCGGCGAACGGCCGCGTCCATGTGTTCGCCGTCCTTCGGGTAGAACCATGGCCGCTTCCACTGCCCGACGTTCTCGAACTCCGCACCGTGTTCCACGTGCCAGCCGTGGGCGCCCGTGGTCCGCACGGGGTCGTACAGGTCGCCGCGCTCACGCCCGGCAAGGGCGGCAAACGAAATGGAGGTGTACGGGGCCCGAAACTTGGTCACACCCAGCTCGCTGATGTCAACGCCTTGCAGCGCCGCCAATACCGCGCTGGTGACCACTCCGGAAGTCTTGCCTTGATCATGTGCGGTGCCGGCGGTGGTGTACCGCTTGACGTGTTCTACCGAGAGCAACCCGGCGCCGCTAGCGACGGCAATCTCGGCCACGGTGACATCGCGCTGGATGTCGACGTAGTGGCCGTCAAGGGTGCGCGGGTCGACACCCGCCGGGAGCACCGCGTAGAGGGCGGCGGACGGGGCGGAAGCTTCTGGCAGGGTGTCTGCGAGGATGCCCACATCAACAGCATCACCGGCGAAAAGTGCTTGTGCCGCAGCTATTCCCGCTCGGACGGCTTGAGCGTTGGTCCGAGTGCCGGCGACGGAGCCCGCCACCGAGATGGCCTGGGTGGCCTCGCCGGGCACAAAGGCTCCGGTTCCGGGATCGAAGACCGTGTTTCCACCCGATTGGGAGAACAGCTGGACTGCTGGGTTCCAGCCGCCGCTGATAGCCAAAACCTCAGCCGTAATGCGTTGGTAGGAGGCGTTATCCGATCCGGAAGCTGCGCCATTCGCACCGACGAGCACCGCGGACAAAGTCCCCGAGCTGTCGACCTCGGTGCCGGTCACCACCGAATGCGCCAGGACCGTGCCCGTGAAACCCGCGGGCACGGTTGCCCCGGAAGCGCGCGGGTCCACCACACTCACGTTGGCGCCAGCGGCTTGCAGATCTGCAGCAACCCAATAAGCGTCGTCATTTTCGGTGAATACAACGATATTGTCGCCAGCGAGAACGCCGTACCGGTGCAGGTAAACCCGAACAGATTCGGCGAGCATGACCCCGGGCACGTCGTTGCCGGCGAAGGCGATGCTGCGTTCGTGGGCGCCGGTAGCCAGGATCACGTGGCCGGCGCGAATGCGCCAGATGCGTTCGCGGACAGCGTCTTCGCCAAGTCCATGACCGGGATGATCGGTGCGGTGTTCAACGGCGATCAGGTAGTTCTTGTCGTAGTACCCGGTAACGGTGCTGCGCTGCAGGTGCGTCACGGAGGGCAGAGAGACTAGCGCCGACGTCATGTCTGCAACCCAGGCGAGCTCGGCAGGCGTGAGCAGGGCGCCACCTGCTTCTGGTCGGTCGTCGATCAGCAAAACTCGCACGCCTTGGCTGCCTGCCTGCAGAGCGGCGGCGAGACCGGCGGGGCCAGCTCCGACGACCAGCAGCTCGCAGTGGAAGTGAAACGCGTCGTAGCTGGCGGGGTCTGCGACCGTGGCCAGTCGGCCCTGTCCGCGGAGGGACCGCGCGACAAGACCCTCTCTCAGCTCCACGGTGGTGGCAGTCAGCATCGGCTCGGGAAACGGCTCTTCGATCTGAATGATGGCCGTACTTTCCTCGGGGCCCGCGCTGGTGATGCCGCGCGGACGGCCTTTCATGATGGAACTTCCAACGATGCTCACGCCGTTGCCGAGCAAGGCGGAAGCTACAGTGTCGCCAGCGAAACCCTTCAATGGGGCGCCGTCAAACATGAAGGCCAGCGGCTGGTTTCGGTCGATGCGGCTACCGAAGGCGGGAAGGCGGGAGGCGCTCATGCTCGTGCTCCAGGTTGCGGCGTGCCCGCGGGGTAGATGGCGGAGAACTCGTAGGTCACGGTGTCGCGAACAGCGTTGAACCAGCGGCGGCAGCCGGCGGAATGGACCCACCGTTCGGCGAAGGGCCCCCGCGTGTTGTCGCGGTAGAACAGAAACTGCGCCCACTCCTCATCCGTAAGTTCCGCCGAGTTTTCCGGGTAAGCCACATGCGCGGCGCCGCCGTAGTGGAACTCTGTCTCGTCCCGCGGCCCGCATTCGGGGCAGTCGATGAGCATCATGATGTGGGATTCCCCTTTTGCAAGAGCAGTGAAGTGAAGAAACTAATGAGCGACGGCAGCGGCGCCGTGCTCGTCAACGAGGAGCCCGGTGGTGAACCTGTCCAGGCTGAACGGCTGGGCGAGGGGGTGCACAGACCCAGCAGCAATGGTCGCAGCCAGAACGTCGCCTATTCCGGGGGTTGCCTTGAAACCGCCGGTGCCCCAACCGCAATTGACGTAGAGGTTTTCGACGGGCGTTTCGCCGACGATGGGGGAGGCGTCGGGGGTGGTGTCGACGATGCCGCCCCAGGTGCGGAGCACGTGGGCGCGCGCAAAGATGGGGAAAAGTTCGACGGCGGCCGACATTTGACGCTCGATAACGTGGAAGGCGCCGCGCTGGCCGTAGCCGTTGTAGGAGTCGACCCCGGCGCCCATCACGAGTTCGCCCTTATGGGCCTGCGAGACGTAAACATGCACCGCGTTGGACATGACGACGGTGGGATGAACCTGCTCGACAAGTTCAGAAACCAAAGCCTGCAACGGATGCGACTGGATAGGCAGCCGGAAGCCAGCCATTTCCGCCAGCACCGAGGAATTGCCCGCACCGCACAGCGCCACCACGTCGGCAGTAATAGGACCGAGGTTGGTCTGCACCCCGGTCACTTTGCCGCCCGACTGGTCGATGCCTTGCACCTGGCACCCTTGAATCAAATCGACACCGGCTGCGTCGGCGGATCTGGCGAAACCCCAAGCCACGTAATCATGTTTGGCGATGCCGGCGCGCGGCTGATACGAGCCACCCATCACGGGGTAGCGGATGTTATCCGACGTATTAACGATGGGGCATAGCTCGCGAACACCGTCGAGGTCTACCCATTCGGCATCGACCCCGTTCAGCTTGTTGGCCTCGACGCGTCGCTTGGAGTCGCGGATGTCTTGCAACGAGTGGTCCAGGTTCAACACCCCGCGCTGGGAGAACAGGACCGGGTAGTCGAGCTCTTCTTCGAGGGTCTCCCACAGTTTCAGCGAGTGCTCGTAGATGCCGGCGGAGGCGTCCCAGAGATAGTTGGACCGAATAATGGTGGTGTTCCGCGCCATGTTCCCGCCGGCTAGCCAGCCCTTCTCCAGCACCGCAACATCATGAATGCCATAGCGCGTCGCGAGGTAGTGCGCGGTTGCGAGACCATGACCGCCGCCGCCGACTATCACTACCCGGTAGTGCTTTTTGGGCGCGGGGTTGCGCCAGAGAAAGTCGGGATGACCCGGTAGATCTGCCCCGGGGGGTGGTGTCGACATCACGTACTCCTTCACAGCAGTAATCTTTAGTGCAGGAATTTTCACAGCGGGGAACTGGCGAGCTAGCAGCGAATCTTCTTCATCTCCGGGTCGAAGCCGGGTTCGGCGGTGACCACGGCCGAATAGCGGTGTTCGAAATAGCCTACTTCTACAGCGGTTCCGGGTTCCGTGAGCGCTACTGGTAGCCAGGCAAGGGCCAGCGAAACGCCGAGGGTGTAGCTGTACGCGGCGCTCGTGACGTACCCGACTGGTTCGCCGGAGCAGTAGACGGGTTCGTTACCCAGGACCAACGCGTCGGTGGCCGCTGTGTTCGACGCGTTTTCGAGTGCGAGGAGCACCAACCTGCGGGTGACGTGTTTTGCGCGCTCGATCAGCGCCTCGCGGCCAATGAAGTCGCCTTTGTCGAGTTTGACCGCGAACGCCAACCCGGCCTCGTACGGATCGTGTTCGAACGTCATGTCGGTGCCGAAGGACCGGTATCCCTTTTCGATCCGCAGCGAGTTGAACGCACCGCGGCCCGCGGCAATAATTCCATGGGGTGCACCGGTTTTCATCAATAAGTCCCAGAGCGCGAGACCTTGGTCGGCGGTGGTGTAAAGCTCCCAGCCCAGCTCGCCGACGTAGCTCAGGCGCATCGCCGTCACCTCAACGGCGCCGAGGTAGGCCTGCTTGGAGCGGAAGTATGTGAAACCGTCATTCGAGAAGTCGGTGCTCGTGAGGGATTGCACCACATCGCGGGCCTTCGGTCCCCAGATTCCGATACAGCACGTGCCAGCGGTGATATCGCGTATCTGGATGGGAGAGTTCGCGGGCAGGTGGCGCCGGAGCCAATCAATATCCATCGCGCC
Source organism: Nakamurella antarctica (assembly GCF_003860405.1). Classification (NCBI taxonomy): domain Bacteria; kingdom Bacillati; phylum Actinomycetota; class Actinomycetes; order Nakamurellales; family Nakamurellaceae; genus Nakamurella; species Nakamurella antarctica. Next base: position 702,660 of record NZ_CP034170.1, read on the forward strand.
GTTCGCGCCGATTTGGTAGAGCTCGGTTTCCAGCCGGGCGACAGTAATATCAGACCGGATCCCGCCGTCGGTGTCTAGCATGAGGCAATAAGTCACGCCGCCAACGGTTTTGGCAATATTCGCGGTGACGAGACCTTGCAGGAAATCGGTAGCACCCGGCCCGCTGACCTCGAGGCGCTTGAGGGCTGTCATGTCGTAGATGGCGACATCGTTGCGAGTAATTGCGGCCTCGGCGGCGACGGTGGGTGATGAGAACATGGCAGACCACGGGTCGGGATTCGGGACATGCCAACCGGTGTTGCGATCGGACCTAACGAGATCGTCATTGGCGGTATACCACTGCGGGCGCTCCCAGCCGCTGGCCTCGAGAAACTGCCCACCCAATTCAATCTCGCGCATGTAGAACGGCGAGGTACGCAGCGGCCGCGAATGTTCCATGGGTTGCAACGGGTGCAAAATGTCGTACACCTCGACAAAGTTCTGGCAGTCCTTTGCCAGTACGTAGGCGGGGGCGAGTTGGTGGCGCTCAAACCGGTTGACGTCCAAGGCGTGCAGGTCGAAGCTGCTGCAGTGGCCGTCGATGATCCATTCGGCCATCGCTTTACCCACTCCCGCCGAGTGCGTGACCCATACTGCTTCGGCGACCCAAAACCCTTCCACATCAGGCGACGGCCCGAGGAGCGGCAGGTTGTCCGTCGTGAAGGAGAAGACGCCGTTAATTGCTTCGGCGATCTCGATACCTTGAGCTTCTATGCGGACGGCGGACGGGATGAGCGCGGCGGTCTCGGCGAGCGGGAACTCGAAATCTTCCTGCGTGAACGGCAGGACACTGGGCATCACTTCGCCGCCCCAGGGCAGGAGTTCCTCAGCGGTGAGCGGCATCGGACGGTGCCGGTAGGAGCCAATTGCGATGCCCTCGAAGTTCTCGCGGTAGTACAGATCCGCGTCTTGATGCCGCAGCACCGGCCGGGTGGCTTCTCGCGTGTGGCCGGTGAGACTGGGCAGCGGCTTCGTCCACGCCAATTGGTGCGCCAAGGGAGTAAGAGGCAGCGCCATCCCGACCATCTTGGCGATCTTTGGACCCCAGATACCAGCGCAGCACAGCACGATATCGGCAGGTAGGAATCCGGTGCTGGTTTTTACTCCCGTCACCTTGCCAGCTTCGACGAGAATGTCGAGTACTTCGCAGTTGTCCTTGATGGTCACGCCGCGACTGCGGGCCCGTTCTACCTGCGCTGCAACAGCATTGACGGCTTTTGCGATCCCATCGGTGGGGACGAAGAGGCCGCCGAGCACCATCTCCGGGTTCAGCAGATCCCACATGTGCACAGCCTCTTCGGCGGATAGCAGGCGCGCATCGGGGATACCCCACGACTGGGCGTAGCCAAATCTGCGGTTCAATTCAGCGAGACGTTCTGGTGTGGTGGCGATCTCAAGCCCGCCGACGGCGAGGTAACAGGGCTCGTCTTCCCACTGAAGTGCGGTGAACTTCTCGACCGTATACATGGCGAGGTCGCTCATCACCTTCGTTCCATTCGTCTGGAACACGACTCCGGGGGCATGTGATGTCGAGCCCCCCGCGGCTGGCAAAGTGCCTGCGTCGACAAGCGTCACGTTCGTCCAGCCACGTTCAGAAAGTTCGTCGGCCGTAGAGGCGCCAACGATCCCGCCACCAATGATGACCACCTGCGGTCCAGCCATGATTCCTCCGGGTTACAACGCGTCTACGAGACAACTAGATGGCGTGGTGCGAGTCTGCTTTAACTACGTTCGTCATTGATGTCGGGGAGGGCGGGTTCAGCGGGGCGAACCAGTTCTGTACGGAAGGGGCGATGTTGTGCCAGATGTGCTTGATTTCGCGGTACTCGGCCAAGCCGGTGGGGCCGAGTTCACGCCCGTTTCCCGACTGGCCGAAGCCACCCCACTCTGCCTGCGGCAAGTAGGGGTGGTAGTCGTTGATCCAGACGGTGCCATGCCGCAGGGCTTCGGCGACGCGTTGGCCGCGCCCGGCGTCATTCGTCCAGACCGCGCCGGCAAGCCCGTAGACGGTGTCGTTCGCGATGTGGATGGCCTCAGCCTCGGTGGTGAAAGTCTCCACTGTCAGCACTGGTCCGAAGGATTCGGTCTGAACCACGTCCATTGCAGTGGTGCAGCCGTCGAGCACTGTTGGCAAGTAGAAGAACCCGCTCTCGAACTCCGCTCCTTCGGGCGCCTTGCCGCCGCAACGCAGGATCGCGCCTTCGGCAACACCAGCCTGCACGTAGGCGTCGACCTTGGCCCGGTGTGCAGCCGAGATGAGGGTGCCGGTTTCGGCGTCGTTATCGAAGGGGCCGCCAAGCCTGATGTGCTCGGCGCGGGCGACGACCGCGTCAACGAATGCGTCATGGATTGATTCGTGCACAATAAGCCGTGCGCCAGCGGAGCACACTTGGCCGGAGTGCAGGAATATCGCGGTAATCGCGAAGTCCACCGCGGTATTAAAATCCGCATCCGGAAAAACAATGTTCGGGTTTTTGCCACCGAGTTCCAGCGCGACCTTCTTCACGGTGGTTGCTGCGGCAGCCATGATGGCTTTGCCGGTTTCGAGGCCGCCCGTGAATGAGATCAGGTCGACGCCTGGGTGTTCTGTCAGAGTTGCACCTACGCCGCGACCGGTTCCGGTCACTAGGTTCGCAACCCCGGCGGGCAGGCCCGCCTCTGCGAGGGTATCCATCAGCAGCATGGCCGTTGACGGGGTGAGTTCGCTCGGTTTCAGGACAAAAGTGTTGCCTGCCAACAATGCTGGTGCAACTTTCCAACTGACCTGGAGGAGCGGATAGTTCCACGGGGTGATGAGCGAGCACACGCCGACGGGTGCGACCGTAATGCGGCTGATCGCGTCCGGCCTGCCGGTGTCGACCACTCGGCCCACATCGACGCCTGCACTGGCGGCGTAATACCGGAAAGAGGCCGCGATGTCGTCCATGTCGTACTCGGCTTCGACGAGACGCTTGCCCGTGTCGAGGGCCTCGGCCCGCGCGTAAATCGCCTTATCGCGTACGAGGAGGTCGGCCACGCGCGAAAGAAGTGCTCCCCGTTCGCGTTCCGGGGTACGTGGCCACGGCCCGTCGTCGAAGGCTTTGCGCGCTGCTGCAATGGCAGCCACCCCGTGCTCCGCGGTGGCGTCTGCGACGACGCCTACCAAGGTTCCGTCTGCGGGGCAACGGATCTCGCGGGGTATCGCGCCCACGGCCTCCACCCAGGATCCGCCGATGTAGACCTTCGACACGTCATCTGCTCCTGTTCCAGGTGCACTTGGGCGGCTGCAAGCCGTAGCCAGGAGAAGCATACGTTGCGTATTACGCGACGCATGTGCCTCCAGAGCAACAGCATCCAATCCAGATCAGGGAGTGTCAAGGGGTAGGACAGGTTTTTGACGAAGCTGTAGCCAAATGCGCGAGCCTCTGGCAAGTCAGGTGCGGCGGCCCAAGCGGGGCACAGCGAAACCCATGCGGGCTGAAATCTGGCCTGCAGCTTCCACTACCAGGGCCGCGGTTGCGTCTATACGGTCGGCGGTTAACCGGAAACTGGGTCCAGAAACTGAGAGCGACGCGATTACATCGCCGTCGCCGCCGCGAATGGGCGCGGCAATCGCGGTGAGCCCTTCCTCGAGCTCATCGATGGCGACCGCGTACCCGCGCTTGGCGACGGTGTCGAGTTTGGACCGAAGGGTCTCGGGGTCCAGAACGGTGTGGCTGGTCAACGCTGTGAAGTGTCCGGCGTTGTCGAGAATGGAGTCGATCAGCTCGTCCCGGGCCCGGAGGGATTGGTGGGCCAAGAGCACCTGGCCGTTCGCCGTGGCGTGCAGCGGGTTTCGGCGCCCCACCCAGTTGTGTATCTGAAGTGCGGATGGCCCGGCCACTTGGTCAAGGTAGAGAGTTTCACTATTTGCAAGAATCACCAGATTCACGGTTTCGCCGATGCTGTTGGCCAGATCACCTGTCACATATCGACTTTCCCGAACAACATCGAGGCGGCCGCGAGTGGCTCCGGCCAGTCGAAGGACCCCCACCCCGAGGCGGTACCGACTGTTGTGGGACACCTGTTCTACCAGGCCATGATTTTCGAGCGTGGCCACCAGCCGGAAGGCGGTTGACTTGTGCACCTTGAGAATCCCGGCCATTTCCGTGACGCCCAACTCCCCGTCGGCAGCGAGCAGCTGCAGGATAGTAAGCGCGCGGTCCACCGACTGTACGGAAGCGCCGTCGTTGGTGGAGGCCATGGAAAATATCGGTGTTTTGGCCAGGGCAAACCCTGCTGGCGCGGGTGAATCACTGTTCGGTGGAGGGGTCGCAGGTGTCGCGTTCGGACTGTGGGTCCCGGGTGGCATTCGGGCAGCATATCGCCCCTTGACCGATCCGGAAGGAGACGGAATCATCAGACGGAAGTTGCGCATTGTGCTGTTCGTTGCACGGTGTGCACTGTGGTGTCACGCTGTTTGGACGATCGCAGCGTAGAAAAGTTCGTCACTGCTCCGTCCGAATCTTTTGGAGGTCCCATGTCCCCCGTCCCGCCGCTGGGCGTGAATACATACTGACGCTGACATGCACGGACGGCCCAGGGCTGGTGCACGCCGTCACCGGGTATCTGATGAAGTTCGGCGCAAACATCATGGCCAGCCAGCAGTTTGACGACAGGCTGACAGGAAAGTTCTTCATGCGGGTGCATTTCGACGCGATGGGTGCACCCGTCACATTGGAGGAATTGCGGCACGGCTTCGAGGAAGTATCGCAGGCTCACGCCATGGAGTTCGCGCTCGTCGACGTCGCTACTCCGACTCGGACGTTGATTATGGTTTCCAAGTTCGGTCACTGCCTCAACGACCTGCTGTTCCGGGCACGCGTTGGCACCTTGAATATCGATATTGCGGGGATTGTTTCCAACCATCAGGACTACGAGTCCCTTGCCGCATCCTACGAAATCCCGTATCACCACATCCCTGTTACCGCTGATACCAAGCCAGCTGCGGAGGCTGCGCTGCTTGATCTCATCGACACGGAAAACGTCGATCTGATTGTGCTCGCTCGGTACATGCAGGTGCTGTCAGGGTCTGCCAGTAGGGCACTTTCCGGCCGCGCCATCAACATTCATCACTCGTTCTTACCTTCCTTCAAAGGCGCCAAGCCGTATCACCAAGCGCACGAGCGCGGCGTGAAACTCATTGGTGCCACGGCGCATTACATCAATGACGACTTGGACGAAGGACCCATCATTGAGCAGGACGTGGTGCGCGTGGACCACTATTTTGATCCCGAGGAGTTGGTTGCCGCGGGCCGGGATGTGGAAACCCAAGTGCTCTCGCGCGCGGTCAAATGGCATTGCGAGCGCAGGGTCTTTCCCAACGATGGCCGAACTGTGGTCTTTCGCTAGAACAATCCCGCCGAGCGGTGCCCTATCGCGCAAACGCCGCGCGTTTTCGGTCAACGTCCCACCGCTGAGCGAAATTTTTGGCCGCCATCAGGCGCCGTGACGGTAGAACGGCTCGTGGGAGGGGGCCAGCGGTGCGGCGCCGAGGATTATATCGGCCGCCTTCTCCGCGAGCATCATCACGGGAGCGTAGATATTGCCGTTGGTGACGTAGGGCATCACGGAAGCATCAATCACCCGCAGGCCAGCCGTCCCATGCACGCGTAGGGACTCTGGGTCCGTGACCGCCATCGGATCCGATTCCGGTCCCATCTTCGCGGTGCACGAAGGGTGCAGTGCGGTCTCTGCATCCTCAGCCACCCACCTGAGGATCTCTTCGTCAGTTTCCACTCGCGGTCCGGGGGAGGTTTCGCCGCCGTTGAAGGGCGTCATCGCCGGCTGATTCAAGATGTTGCGCGCAACCCGTATCGACTCGATCCATTCGCGGCGGTCTTGGTCGGTCGACAAGTAGTTGAAGCGCAGCGCCGGGTGCACGCGCGGGTCCTGTGACGTGATCTTGAGGCTGCCACGCGCATCGGAATACATCGGCCCCACGTGGACCTGATAGCCGTGGCCGGTCCGCTTCACCTCCTGGCTGACGCTGCCGTCATAGCGGACGGCGATAGGTAGGAAGTGGAACATCAGGTTGGGGTAGGCGACATCATCATTGGAGCGGACGAAACCACCGCCCTCAAAATGGTTGGTGGAAGCGGGGCCCTTGCGCTGCAGGATCCATTTCAGACCGACGAACGGTTGCCGCCACTTCGCCAGATAGGGCTGCATGGTGACGGGCTGGGTGCACGCGTACTGGATGTACACCTCCAGGTGGTCCTGCAGGTTCTCGCCGACGCCGGGCAGGTCGACCACCGAGGTGATCCCCAGCGCCGAGAGTTCAGCGGCATTACCGATTCCCGAAAGTTGCAGCAGCTGCGGGGAATTGATCGCACCCCCGCACAAAATTACCTCGGCGGCCCTGACGACATGGTTTTTACCGTTGCGGTGGTACTCCACTCCCGTCGCTGTGGTGCCCTGGAAGACCACTCGGTTGGCCCGCGCGCGCGTGAGGACGGTCAGATTCTTGCGACGCATCACTGGGCGCAAATAGGCGCGTGAGGCCGAAAGTCGTTGCCCTCGATACACATTGCGATCGAAAGCGGCGAAACCCTCCTGTCGAAACCCGTTGACGTCGTCTGTGAGGGGGTAGCCGGCCTGCTGCGCGGCAGCAAAGAAGGCGCCGAACAGTGGGTTGGTGGCGGGACCGCGTTCCATGATGAGTGGCCCGGACTTGCCGCGGAACTGATCGTCCGGGGCGGCGGCCAAGCAGTTCTCCATCCGACGGAAATACGGCAAACAATGAGCGAAATCCCAGTTCTCCATACCCTTTTCAGCGCCCCAGCGCTCGTAGTCAAGCGGGTTGCCACGTTGAAAGATCATGCCGTTAATCGATGATGAACCACCGAGCACCTTGCCGCGGGCGTGCGCTATCCGCCTATTGTTCAGGTTCGCCTCTGGTTCGGATTTATAACGCCAGTCGTACAGCGGGTTGCCGCTGGGGAATGTCAACGCCGCCGGCATTTGGATGAAAAGGTCCCAGGGATAGTCGCTGCGGCCAGCCTCCAACACCAGCACCGAGGTTTCAGGGTTGGCGGAAAGCCGATTGGCCAGCACGCTTCCGGCGCTGCCTCCGCCCACGATGACGTAGTCGTAGCTGTTCTTCATCGACGCACTCCCCAGGGTGAACGAGCGGGAAAACTTCTGGCTAACTTTGCACCGGGCAACCTGGTGTTGCCGGTCGGCGCACAGAGGTGATCGCCTATCGTTGCGCTATGGGCAACGACAGCAGCGCGGGTGGTGTGCAGTCTGTAGACCGGGCGATCACCACTTTGGAGATTTTGGCGCGTGACGGCGAGGCCGGGGTGGGCGAGGTCGCTGCGATCCTGGGTGTGCATAAGTCCACAGCCTCCAGGCTTCTCGGCGCTCTCGAGGCTCGTGGCTTGGTCGAGCAAGCCGGTGACCGGGGCAGATACACGCTCGGATTTGGCCTGCTGCGCCTGGCTGGCGCCATTCCGGGGCAGCTCGACCTGACCAAGCAGGGCTCCGCTATTTGTGCCGAACTTGCCGAACAGGCCGGCGAAACGGTCAATCTGGCTGTGCTGCAGGGCAGCCAGGTGGTCAACGTGCACCAGGTGCACGGGCAGTCCACCATTACCGTCAACAATTGGGTCGGCCGACCTACGCCCCTGCATGCAACCTCGTCGGGTAAGGCGCTGCTCGCCGAACTGAGCCACCGCGCGCGGGCCGCACTTCTGGGCCCCGAACTTCAGGCCTATACGCCAGCTACCCTGACTGATCTTGTTGCCCTGCAACAGGAAATAGACGTCGGGCTGAGTAACGGATACGCAGTGACCATCGGCGAGTACGAAGCGGGCCTGAACGCCATTGCCGCGGGAATCCGAAGCTTTGGCGGCGCGATCATAGGGGCGGTTTCGGTGTCCGGCCCTGCCTATCGACTCGGACCGCAAGAGCTGTCCCAGGTAGCGCCCGCCGTAGTCGCGGCCGCCGCCAAGATCAGCGAGCGAATGGGGTATCTGGGCTGACACGGGGTCCACCGCCTCAGGCCAGCGCTTCGGTCACCCAGTCGTGAAACGCGCCGATGTGGTGTTCGTTCGGAACCAATACCCCGCCGTCCTTGTACATCCGGGACGACATCGCTGGCTGGCACCGTTCGCAAGCGTCGAAGTCCTGTCGGTTGACGCGGTCGAAGAGTTCGACAGACTTGGTGAGGTCTTTGCCCGAGGCGACAACGCTGGGAAGGTAGAGCCAATCGCATTCGACGATGGTGCGGTCTGCTGCAATCGGGTACATCCGGTGGAAAATAATGTGGTCGGGGACCATGTTGATGAACACCTGCGGCTTGACGGTAATCGCGTAGTACTTGCGGTCTTGATCCTCGTCGATGCCGGGAAGTACGTCGAGTCCAACAGAGCCGTCAATCGTGAAACCCTTGATTTCAGGGCCGAAGTCGGCGCCGTGGTTGACGTAGTACTGGGCTGCGTAGCCATCGGCGAACTCGGGCAGCACCTCTGTGAGTTCCGGGTGGATGGTTGCGCAGTGATAGCACTCCATAAAGTTTTCGATGATGAGCTTCCAGTTCGCCTTGACGTCGTAGACGATCCGGCGGCCGACGGCGAGCGTGTCGACTTCGTAGTGGTCCAAGTTAGCGACTTCGCCGAGTCGGTCCACCACTTCTTTGAGGACGGTGTCCTCGAACGTCGGTGGGGTATCAGCGAGGCACACCCATACGTATCCGAGCCATTCGCGCACCGCGATCTTGCGCAGGCCATATTCGACACGGTCGACGTCGGGCATCTTCGTCAGATTGGGGGCAGCGATCAATTTGCCCTCAAAGTCATAGGTCCACGCGTGATACGGGCACTGGAAAGCGCGCTTGGCCTCGCCTTCCGGCTCGGTGCAGAGGGTGGCGCCGCGGTGCCGGCAGATGTTGAAGAAGGCATTGATATTTCCATGGCGGCTACGCGTGAGCAGTACTGATTCCGAACCAACCTGGACGGTTTTGAAAGAACCGGTTTTCGGCATGTCGGTGGCGCGGGCGGCACAGAACCACATGGCTTCGAAGATCCGTTCCTGCTCCCGGGCGAAGTACGCCGGGTCGGTATAGGTGTGGCCCGGCAGGGTGGAGATCAACGATTCAGGGAGAATGGTGCTTGGCATTGCGCGCTCCGAAAGTGTTGGCAGAACCTATCGTGGTTGGCTGAAAACTGCTTGCAAAGCTTTGCGGTGCTTAGTGAATGCCCGGGGCTGGTTGAGTCCCAGAACAGCGACGATGCGGCCCTCGCGCCGCCATGTCGCCAGCATATTGTCCGAGCCGAGCTCCCCGTCTTCGATGACGAGTTCGTCTGTGTCGAGTCGATGGCCAGCGAACTGAATCGTCACGCCGTACTGATCGGACCAGAAATAGGGTGCCTTGAGGGTGGCTGGTTCTGCAGGATTGGCCCCGCTCAGCCAGCCCTTGACCGCTAATGCTGGCCGCTGCTGTGAGTCGGTCCAGTGTTCAACGCGATGCGCCCGGCCAAGAGTCGCATCGAACCACGCTGAGCAGTCGCCGACGGCGAACACCCCCGGTGCCGAGGTGGCGCCCTGGGCATCGCACAGCACGCCGTTACCTACACTCAGACCAGAGCTGACCAGCCAGCCCGTCTCTGCGTCCGCCCCAATGCCCGCGACGACGACGTCCGCTGGCAGCACGCGTCCGCTGGCCAGTTCAACTGCGTGGACGCGGTCGGTGCCCTTGAGAGCAACGACGGGGTCGCCGACGAGTAGGTTGACGCCGTTGCGCGAGTGGAGCCCTGCTACGGCCGCTCCGACCTCGATCCCCAACTGGCGAAGCAGTGGTGCGGGAGCAGCTTCGAGTACGGTGACATCGAGGCCGAGACCCTTTGCGGTGGAGGCAACTTCGGCCCCAATAAATCCAGCACCGATGACGACCAGTCGGGCGCCCGACTGCAATTCGGCCTTCAATGAGCGGGCATCGGACAGCGTGCGCAGCGAGTGCACTCCGGACAGTTCGGTGGCCATCCGCCGCGCGCGCGAACCGGTGGCAATGAAGACAGCAGCGCCGCTCACCTTGTCCCCGCTGGCAAGGCTAACAGTGGTGGTAGCGGGGTCGAGAGCGATTGCCTCGGCGCCGAGAATCCAGTCAGCGTCAATCGTTTCGCCTGCCGTCTCTAAACTCAGGTCCGCCTCGGTGGCGGTGCCCGCGAGGTATTCCTTCGACAACGGCGGTCTGTCGTACGGTCGCTCGGTTTCGGCCCCGATGATGCGAATGACGCCCTCAAAACCCTGCTGCCGCAGCGCCTTTGCGGTTGCGTGCCCGGCAAGTGCGGCGCCGACGATGACGGCTGAGGCCTTGGCCGTCATGGCGCCGGCAGGGTGGATAGCTCCACGTAAATCTCGTCGTTGGTCACGGTGACGAGGTGGGTTCGAACCCCGCGCTTGGCCGGAGGTGCGTCCACGACGCCGGTCCGAAGGTTGAATTTGCTGGCGTGCAAGGGGCATTCAACTTCGCAGCCCTCGAGCCAGCCATCGGCGAGGGAAGCATCTTGGTGCGTACAGGTGTCGTCGATGGCGAGCACTTCGCCATTCTCGGTATGGAAAATGGCGATTGGCGGATCGACCTGGGTAATGCGCAGCGCCTCGCCGCGGGGGAGGGCGGCGAGGGAACAGATATGTTGCACGGTGCACACCTCGTTACTGGTGAAGACGTTTTCGGCGTGGTGATGAGGGTTTGAGTACGGCGCACTTTGCGTAGAGCACAACTCGATTCGTAGTACGCAACAGCATCGACTGAGGACACCTTGTCTGTCAAGACGTTTGCGCTGATTGTGACCTGCTGGGAACCGCTCCTCTTGGAGGCCATTGACGGTCTAATCCCCGGTCGGGCCTGAAATCAGGGTGTCGGTCGGAATAGTGCGCAGGCACAGAGCCGTCATACTTGCGCCATGGTTCCGGATCTTGGCAAGTGGTCTTTTCGGCTGCCGCGGGTATTTGCATCGTTGTCGACGGCGATTCCAATTTTGATTCTGGTGATCCTGGAAACTTTGGCCGAAATTTGTTCGGTGATTAACCCATGCAGGCCCGGGCTGGATTCAGTGGGTTACTGGGTAGCAACTCCGACCGTGATGGCGTTGACAGTTCTGATGGTGCTGTGCTTCTTCGCACCCTGGATGGCGGTGTGGTCCAGCTCCGTGTTGTGTGTGGTCGTCGCGGTGACGCCCGGCTTTAGTGTGTACTCACAATGGTGGCTTCTTTTGACGCTGGGACTCGTCGTCATGGGGCTCATCGGTGTCGACGATCGGCGACGTCAGCGGTTCCATGTGGCCAGTTGGGGTGCGCCCCTCGAAAGTCCGCGCCTTCCTGCTGAGGTGGTTCGACGCAACATCGGGCATCGGCGGCCCTGGGGTATCACCGGCTTCCTCATTGCCTCTTGCGCTTTGCTCCTGACCGTTCACGGCGAAGAGCTCGATGCTCAGAGGCTGTTTGAATCCTCTTTCCAGCAAGTTTCCGGCACCGTTGTAGAGCAGGGGGCGGATGGGACCCTGATCGTTGAAAGTGCGGGGGAAAGCTTTACCATCGAGTCTTTGAACGAGAGCTATCCAGTCGGTTCGAAAGTACTTTTCCGGGCCGACCCGGCAACCGGACGCGCAGAGTTGGTGGCCGAGCCTAGCGACCCCAGCTACCTGATGGGGCTGGGCCTGGTCGCACTAGCGGCTGCCGCCTGTCTCGCTGGCCACGAGGCTCTTCGAAGACGGCGCCGTGCATCGCTTCTCCGGGACGGCGGAACGGCAGTGCAGCTGTATAGGCGCACCGACTCGGCCACCACACTCACCTTCTCCTTGGCCGACTCTCCGGAGGCAAAAAAGCACCGTTTCCTCTGTGGCGAGGTGGTGCCGATCGCGACACGGGGCGCCGGAATTGGCGCTGCAGAGTGGCAAGAGTGGCAGCCACCGGAGGTGGATCGGTCCGACCCGGGTGCCGCACCAGAGTCAGGGTGGCCGCGCGATCGCCGAAGCGCCGAATCGGAGGATGTGACGTCCACACCTCTTGGAAACCCCGAGTTGGTGACGGTGATCGGCCGCCTCACCGATGGCTACCCAATTCTTGTGGTGGATGGCGACACGCTGTTCATTTCCGCAGGCGTGGTGCGAGATCCGTGGCGTCTGCGGCGTTTGTTGCCTTACCTCTTCGAACAGGTCCTCAACCCGTTCACTTGGTGGAATTAAATTCATTCGGAACAGGGAGGTGGCTCCGTTAGCGTCAACGGTATGACGACAGCCGAGCACTCCGGGGATCGCGTAAGTGATCCGCTGCGCGTCGCCCCATTTTTGACCCTTGGAGTCCAAGAGCTGTCGTGGCGGTTTTCTCGCTCTTCGGGTCCTGGCGGGCAGGGTGTAAACACCGCGGATTCCCGGGTTGAGCTCAGCTGGAACCCCGCCTCGTCAGCGGCGTTTTCTCACCTCTCGCCGGCGCTGCAGGCACGGTTCTGGATGCAGATTGGGCCCGCCCTCGTCAACGGTGAGGTAACGGTGGCGGCGTCAGAGTTTCGCGCGCAGCTTCGGAACCGGGAGGCGGCCAGGAAACGCCTCGCACAAATCATCGCCCGCGCATTCGCTCCGCCGTCGGCGCCGCGCCGCGCGACGAGACCGTCACGCGGCGCGGTGGAACGCCGGCTTGCGGGGAAGCGGGCACGCGGTCAGACCAAAGCCGGGCGCACAAAACCGTTGCAGGACTAAACGTTTCGGGTCTTCGCATTGGCGATGATGCCATCATGCAGCCACTGGGTGAGCCCGGGCGCCAGGTCTTCATATGTCTTTGTAAACCGCTCGTCCGCGAGATACATGTGCGCCAAGTTGACTTGCATATCGTAGCCACAGTCGTAAAAGACGTTGATGCTGGCGCGATGCTCCTCGGCTATCTCGTTGGCCTCGTTGCTGCCGGGTAGCGCACCAGAATTGAAGACAGCAACCATCCGGGCATTGCCCGCGTCTGTGTCAGCTTTGACCTTTTGCCAGTCGGCTTTGCTGAACGTCGCGGTACGAGCGCTCGACTGCGCCCATGCCTGAGTGTCGCTCCACCTCTGTTTCGCTTCGACCTCGTAAGCGGGGTCGTAGGATTGGCCGAAAATTTCGAACTTCTCCTCGGCGGTGAGTTCAATTCCGCTCATGTGTGTGTTCCTTTCTCGTTCTACGGCTGCGATCATGGCCTGTACGCGACGCAGTCGCTCGGAGAGCAGTGCGTGTTGCCGGTTCAGGTGCTCGATGGGGTTGCTGGAAGCGTCATCGAGTAGGGACGCGATTTCTTCGAGGGGGAATCCGAGTTCCCGGTAGTACAGGATCTGACTCAGCCGGTCTAGCTCTGCAGTGGTGTACTGCCGGTAGCCGGCGGAGTTGCGATTCTCGGCAGGCAGAAGGCCGATCTCGCCGTAGTGATGCAAAGTCCGCACCGTGACACCGGAAAGCTTCGCCACCGCGCCGACGGACATCAGTGTGGGTTCCATTTCTCTCCTCGAATCCGGACCGTTCGGTAGGGCCGGGCAATTGCCTACTGTGCTGCCTGACGTTAGGTCAGGGTCAAGCACAAGGGCAGAAAAGAAATTTCAGTCGTCAACACCGCGCGCCGTCAACGCTTCGCCCAGGGAGTCGGCCGTGCGCAGCGCACGCACCACCGCTGGGGCGGCCAGCGCCACCATCGTCCCGCGGATCCCCGTAATGCCGCGAGCCTTTCGCGCCTGCGAGACGTCGTGCACGATTCCGGCCACCAATGGAATACATCGAATTGTCAGGGCCAACATCAGGCCGACGCGGTCAGGGTCCAGCCCGAAGCGGCGCAGCGGACGAAGAACCCGTTGCACCACATCGAGTATGGCCGTCACCTTGGTCGTTACCGTGACCAGCGCGGCCAGCGCAACGTTGATTACGAGCGAACCCGTAGTCATTACCGCGGTGTGCCAAGTGGCCAGAATCAGCTGAAAGGCCAGTAGTGCCAGCACAACCCAGAGAAGTGGTCGGAGCTGGGCCAGCGCTGTCCGCCAGCCAATTCCCGCCACCCCGTACATCGCCCCCACTACGAGCAGGGCAGCGCCAACCTGCCACGGGCGATCCAACCAGATGACGGCAAAGATCCCGGTAGCGAGCAGCAGCAGTTTTAGTCCGGCCGACATCCGGTGGATCACGGAGGTGCCCGGCTGGTAGAGCCCGATCATGACGGGAGCTCCAAAAGCGCCCGGTAGCGCGAGATGGCTTTTGCTGGAGCGTCATCGCCGGCGACCTTGCCCTCTTCGATAACGATGACGCGGTCGAAATCGGTGAGCAACTCCAATTGATGGGTCACCACCACAACTTGCTCTGGCAGGTCGGTCAGCACCTGCGCGATCATCCTGGCATTGCGGGCATCCAGCAGGGTGGTTGGCTCGTCCGCGACAAGCACCGCCGGCTCACCGACCATCACCGACGCAAGCGCCAGCAGTTGCTTTTGCCCCCCGGACAACAGGTGCGCCGGATGTTCCAGATGGTCGGTGAGCCCGAAGCGGTGCGCAATCGCCGAAACCTTCGCCGAAACTTCGGCTTTGGACAGCTTGGTCCGCCGTAGCGTGAACGCGATATCTTCGCCGACCGTCGGCATCACGATCTGGTTGTCGGGGTCGGTGAAGATAAAACCCACCTTGCGGCGAACGTCTTTTCCGTGGTGTGCAACATCCATGCCGTCGAAGGTGACACTGCCCTCGGTGGGGGTTACCAGGCCGTTAATCATCCGAGCGAGAGTGGATTTGCCAGAGCCGTTTGCCCCTATGATCCCGATGCGCTGTTCACTCAGACGCAAGTCGATGCCATCGAGCACCACACGGGCACCGTAGGCGTGTTGCACTCCGGTGAAGCAGATCTCGCTCATTGGTGAACCTTCTTGACCAGGACGGCGATGCCTTGGCCACCGCCAATAGCGCAGGCGGCCAGGCCTAGCTCGGGTCCATCGACGCGCACCATCCGGCTGAACAACCGCACCATCAGGATCGCCCCCGACGCGCCCCATGGGTGGCCCATCGCGATGGCGCCGCCGTCGCTGCACACGAGGTTCTCCTCCAAGCCCAGCTCGTCAACCACCGCAATGATCTGCGCGGCAAAGGCTTCGGTGATTTCGATGGCGCCGATGTCGTTTGTGTGAAGCCGGTGGCGCTGCAGAAGTTTACGAATGGCGCCGATGGGTCCGAGGCCGGGAAGGGCCGGATCGCAGCCGGAAACGGCGGAGCCCACCACCTGCAGACCCGGCGTACCGCCCGTGGCCCAGTGATCGAACGAGGTCAGGGCAACCGCGGCCGCCCCGTCGGAGATCCCGCACGAATTCCCTGCCGTCACCGTGCCCGTTGCGCTTAAGCCGGGCATAAAGGCGCCGGGTAGCCTCGCCAGTCGCTGCGTCGTCATCCCGCTGCGGGGGCGTTCGTCACGCGACAACCGGCCAACAGTCACCATTTCGGCGTCGAAAACTCCGTGTTGTTGCGACCGGACAGCGCGCTCATGGGAGCGGACCGCCCACTCGTCCTGCCGCTCCCGGCTGATGCCGAGTGCGACGGCAAGAGCCTCGGCAGCTGGTCCCATTTCGGGGTCCGGGTACCCAACAGGAGCAAAAGGTGCTCGGGTATAGCGAGTCTTGGGGGTCGCGGGGTGTTCAGCTGTCGCCGGAGCTGCTGGCCAGTAGCGATGCGGGGCCGTTGAGGCGGATTCGGCGCCGCCGGCCACGATCAGCTCCGCGTCACCGCCAGCGATCCGGGAGGCCCCCTGCATGATGGCGTCGAGACCCGAACCGCACTGCCGGTCCACTGTCACGCCGGGCACCGCGTCGCCGAGATCTGCGGCAAGCGCGGTGATTCGGCCGAGGTTCCCGCCGGGGCCAAGGCAGTTTCCCAGCACCACGTCGTCCACGGCAAGACCAAGGAAGGCGGCGTCGGCAGCGACAGCCCTCAGTATCGGAGCGGCCAACTGGTCCACACGCAGGGTCGCCAGGCTGTGTCCAGCGGTTCCGATCGGGGAGCGGCGTGCAGCAACAATGACGGGCCTCGCGCGGTTGGAAGTTGCCACGTTGTCCTACGCTAGCCTTCTCGCGGTGGGCGCCGCCCCCGAAATCGCGGCTCGAATCTCACCTCGCGCTAGCTTGCCGCTGCCGGTTCGCGGCAGCTGGTCACACTGAAACCACAGCCGGGGGAGAGCCGCTGGTCCGAGCACCTGACGCGCCGCTGTTCGGATACCAGCGAAGTCTGCATCGACACTTAACTCTAGGACGGCGGCGACCACGTGCCCGAATCGCGGATGTTCGACTCCCGTCACTGCGGCGGCGGTGATTCCGACAAGCTTTTCCAGCGCAGCCTCGACGTCCTCGGCGATGACGGTCGTCCCGCCGGTGGTGATGGCGGCGTCGGCGCGGCCCACAATGCGAAGGCCGCCGCCGGGGGCGTGCGTTGCCATGTCTCCGACGCTGGCAAAACCGTTGGCGTCGCGGGCGAGTGCGCCCGTAGTCTCGCCCGCAGTCTCGCCCGCGTAACCGAGGCTGAGATACGGCGAACGTGACCACAGCTGCCCCTGGCGCAGCTCGATCTCGACGCCGGGGAATGCCGTCATAGGCGCGGGCACGCGGCTTGCAGCAACGAACGAGAGCTCGGCTGCGCCGTAGTACTCGACTACCGCGATCCCCCTGCTGACGGCCTTAGCCGCCAATGCGTCCGGCAGGCCGGCGCCTGCCACGATGGCGCGGCGCAACGAATCCGGCGGGTCAATCAGGATCTCGGAGAGTTTGGTCGGCACACAGTGCACGGCGGATGCCTGCGTCAAGTTATCCGTCACCTGTGCTCCGATGCTGAGCGCGTGTACCGCCGCGAACAGGTGCATCGTTGCGTGCAGCGGGCCCGTCAGACAGACCTGATCTGAGGCGGTCAAGCTGGTGATTTCGGTGAAGGGTGCGAAGGAATCGCTCCAGGAGGCGGCGGTTCTGGCGATGGTGCGCGCTCGACCAGCCGACCCGGAGGTCTGAGCGAGCAGAAAGGTGCCCGCCGGCAGGCTATCTGGAACGCGGGCGGGTGATCCGGGCTCGGCCACCAACACCGGTAAGCCAGCGGCGAGCGCGGCGTAGAAGGCAATGAGAGTTTCGAGCGGATCGGGCGACGCCGTGATGGTCGAAGCTTCGGGTTTCGGAACCCCAGCTATGTGTCCCCGTAATTGGCCGTAGGTCAGCTGCCTACCAGCCAAGTTAAGAGCCGCAGTGTCATCGGCGCCGCCCAGCCACGCGCCCCACCTGACGTTCCCTGCCATCTCGAAAGCTCAGCTTCGGCTGGTGCCGAATGCGGGCGCCATCGTTGTCGCACCAGCGATGAGGCCGGGGTAGGCGCGGTGGACCTGCCGGGCGATCAAGACGGTCACCGCGACCTTGACGGTATCCAGGAGGACGAACCACGCGGACTGCCCGAGAACGAACAAAAAGGTTTTATCGTCCGCGGGGCTCGCATTTCTGGAGATATTGATCCAGTTCACCGGGATACCGACGGCGTAGACCACCGCGATCCCGCCCAGAGCGGTGATCAACAGCGCCAAGGGAAGCGGGTAGCGCGGCAAAATCCTCGCCGTGAAGTAGCCGATGAACAGTGCTCCCAGCAGCCAGCCGTAGGGGTATCCGGCCGAAGGCGCCGTGGTCAGCCAGGTCAGACCGCCTCGACCGCCGGAGAGCAGGGGTAAGCCCGCCGCGACGAGCACCATAAACAGGAGCACCGCGGCGGCTGCTTTACGGGCGCCCAGAATGGCGCCAGCCAACATCACCCCCAGCGTTTGCAGGGTGATCGAAACCCCAATCGGACCGATGAGGATGGCGCCGGGCAGACCGAGCGCGGCGATGAATGCGGCAAAAATTGCGATGTGGGCGAGGTCACGGGCAACGAAACGCTTCTGTGGCACGAGCATCCTTGTCCGAAATTGTGGCGCTGAATCTCGCAGCGGGGGCTGCGAACGAGAAGCTGGCGCAGGGCTAGCAGCTCTCGCTACTGGCACTCGGTCCGAGACTATTACCTACCGCTTGGTAGGTCGAACTACTGGGATCTGGGTTGCCGGGTGGTTCACGCGCAGCGCGAAGTTTGCAACGATGGGGCGGTGACCTCGCCTCTTGCCGTGTCTATGTCGTGGCACATCGCTGTTGCCGCCGATGGCATCTCGATTCGCTACGGCGTCACGAATGGCGCGCAGACGGGTGTCCCGATCTTGCTGGTGCACGGCTTTGGTACCGATGCGACTACCAACTGGGTGATCAGCGGTTGGGTCCGGACGTTGCACACCAGGCTGGGCCGTCCGATCATCGTGGTGGACCTGCGCGGCCACGGCGGCAGCGGGCGGCCGAGAGATCCGGCTCTTTACCGGATTCATGAGATGGTCAGCGACCTCCGGCTGGTGCTGGACGCGAGCGTTCCGGCAAATACCGAATTCGACGCGATTGGCTACTCCCTGGGCGCGCGCCTGGTCGCAGAACTTGCGGCCGTGCTGGAGGCGGAGGCTCGCTCCACAACTGTTCCCCCGCAACGCTTACGGCGCATTGTGCTCGGAGGTAGCGATGGGGAACCGTTGCTGCAAAGCGTTCGTATGGAGCAGTTTCTTGCTGCTTTTAATGGTGGCGAGGTGCCCGCAGACACCGAGACCAGGCGAGTGGTGCGGATCGCTCACGCGCTGCCGAGCAACGATCCGGCCGCGTTGTCGGCTCTGGTGCAGGGTCTCTCGGTATCGGACCCGCACATGGCTCGCCGGGCGCCGGACCCGAGTCAGCCGACACTGCTGGCTCTCGGAGGTAAGGACGATTACCTGCCACGGGCTCGGCAGTGGGCTGCGGACCTTCCAGCTGGCGCGCTCGTGGAAATCCCAGGGCGCGACCACTTGACAGCGGTACCGTCGGCGATCTTCCGAACTGCGGCGGCGGAGTTTCTCCGCGTAGCTCGCGAAGTTCATGTGATCCTGCCGGAGCCACGGGCGCCGCGGCCACTAGGCTGAACTTCGCAGCATATTGTGTGCTGAGAACCGCCGATCCGGGCTCGATCAGCCCGGTGCGACCGCTATCCGCGAAAGGCACACCATGCCCTCCACCATTGCAGGTCACGCTGGCCGCGCCCTCATCGTGACAGTCTCCGACAGGCTTTTTCACGGTGAGGAAGACGACGGCATTGGCGCGCTAGTCACGGAATTGCTGGTCGAGGCCGGTTTTGCTGTCGATGGGATCGTGGTGGTGCCTTCGGATTCTGTGATGGTGCGGAATGCATTGAACACCGCCGTTATCGGCGGTGTCGACCTTGTGATCACCACCGGCGGCACCGGGGTGTCGGCGCGAGATGTGGTTCCCGACGTCACCAGCGAAGTGCTCGATCGCGAATTGGACGGTGTCGCGCAGGCGATCCGCTGGTCCGGTACGACGGCAGGGGTGCTGGAGGCTGTGGTTTCTCGCGGTGTTGTTGGTGTTTCCGGATCTACCCTGGTGGCAAACATCGCCGGTTCTCGGGCCGCAATTCGCGACGGGCTCGCTACTTTCTGTCCGTTGGCCCGGTATTTGATCGGCGAACTGTCCACGTTCCAAGAAATCTGAAAAATCTACCGGAATGTTGGAAGAACACGGGATCAGCGATACCGAAGACTGGGAGGTCGCTCCTGATGGCCTGAGCGAAGGGGACGCCGGCGGCCATATCGCCCAGAATCCGTTGAAACCGCCACTAGATCAGCAGGAGCTGGACCGTATCTTTGGCGAAGTGCTGCCGGAAAGCACCAGTGACGATAGAGACGTCGATCGGCGTGGGAGTGGCGGCTTGGACGACTGGTATCGAGCGAACCGCCCACCACACCACGGGGGCTGAGATTTTAACCCTGGTTTGTTCCCCTCTGCGCCTTGAGCAAATCCCGGATTTCTGAGAGCAGCTCGCTGTCGGTCGGAGCCACTTCGCTTGGCTGCATGTTGCGCTTGCGTCGTTCTGAGATCTTGTTCATCGGCACCACAAACACGAAGTAGACGACAGCGGCGGTAATCACGAAGGTGATGCCTGCGGTGATGAGGCCGCCGAAGTCGATGAACTTGGTCTTGTCGTCCTGTGATCCCAGCTGAATGCCAAGTCCCAAGCTGTTGGTTCCACCGACGGCTGCAAGGATCGGGTTGATCACGTAGTCGCTGAACTGCTTGACCAGAGCGGTGAAGGCAGTTCCAATCACCACAGCGATCGCAAGTTCGATGATGTTGCCGCGCAGGATGAAATCTCTGAAACCTTTGAGCATGGCGAGCCTTTCGAGGTGCGGAGGGAGCCGGGCAGGCTTGCCTGCGGCAGGACTGCCGCTGGGCCATCCCAAACGGTACTCACCACGAAGGCGTCAAGTCGCGAAGCGCAGCGCGATTTCCCCCGTTAGGGTGGCGGCGGTAACTCGGTCCGCGTCAGGTTCCGCGACAGAGAGCAGGACAGGCTCGCTCCGGTTACTCGCTGACCCGACAGCGGGCATCCAAAGGACGATGGCCTGCGGGGTCAGCACCACCGGCGCACCCGTCTGATCGATGCCGATTACAGCAACTCTGGCTCCTGCTGACAACACCTCGGCGATGGCGGGGTCTGCGGGCCGGACAGCGACCGCACGTCGGCCGGGCCCAGCGCGGGGTCCGTCTGTCGGCACCAATCGGGCGTCGGTGAGAATCTCCCCACGACGTACAGGGCTGGAAAGCACTTGACCGACAGCTCTCTCGACGTCGGTGATCACGCCGTCCGGTGGATCCAGGGTCGCCAACGTGGTGACGTCCGCACTTTCTAAAACGCTGCCCACGGCCAGCTCTCGGGCTGCGATGACCACGTATCCTTCGGTGGGTGTCGCGGTCTGCCACGTCGCGGCAATACCTGCTGCGACCAGGAGAAGGAGAGCGCAAACGCGGCGCAATACACGCCTTTTGCGAGCGCCCGTGCGCCCGGACCAGCGCGAGTTTGCTGGCGACATCGCAGCACCTGCCCGGTCCTGCCATGTGGGTTGAAGTGGCCGCGCCGAGCCGCGGGTCGTACTGACCATGTGTCCCCCCTGGGTGTCCGAACGCCGGATTCCCAGTAGATGGCCTCTTACCGGTGCAGTGGGCTGCAGAGCAGGCGACTGTGGATAAATTCAGGCTTGTGGATCAGTGCAGGCTTGAAGCTGGGCCTACTTGGCAGGCGAAGACGAACTGGTCGAGCCGCTCGACTTGCCGGAGCCAGGAGCGGCGGCAGTGGAGGAGCTTGTGCTGGTAGTAGCGGGCGCGGGTGCTGGCGTCGAGGCGGCGGTTGAGCCTTCCGACTTGGCCGCGGCGCCCTCCTTGGCCGACTCCTTCTTAACCGGATTCAAGGTTTCGCTGTTACTGGTCCGAGAGTCGTTGCGGTAGAAGCCACTTCCCTTAAAGACGACGCCGACAGAGCCGTAGACTTTACGCAGTTTGCCCTGGCAAATGGGACATTCGGTGAGGGCGTCATCAGTGAATGCCTGGAACGCCTCGAGCTCGTGGCCGCACTCGGTGCAGATGTATTGGTAAGTGGGCACTGCTTTACCTCCGGGCGGCGGCGATCAACTCCGGCATGGCCGGCGATTCTCGATGGTGGTTCAGATTAATTGGCACTCGTCACTGCAGACTGCTAATCCGATAATGCGCCAACGGTCCTGCCATGCGCAAACGATGGCGCTGTGACGTCTGTGAAACGCGTCGGCTCAGTTCAGCACTTTCAATCCGCCGTCAGGACTGACCACATGCGTCACCGGTGCGTCCAGAACTCCGCTAGGTACCTCGTCGAATAGTTCGTCATCGAAGACCACGGCTATCAGCGCCGGAGCGTAGTCAAGGTTGGCCATTTCGATCAAGGCAAGCGTGCGGTCATAATGACCGCCACCGCGTCCCAGCCGATAGCCCTGCCGATCGACAGCCAGCGCTGGGACCAAAACCGCAGCTGCCTCCAGGACGGCTAACTCTCCAAGGCGTGCGCCGGTGGGCTCGCTGATTCCAAGTCGGCCGACGGCGATTTCGTCTGGGGAGTAAGCAGACCACTCGAGCGGAGCTGCTCCGGTGACGACAGGCACCAACACGGTGACGCCGAATTTCACGAGAAGGTCGAGGAGTTCGATTCCCAGCGGCTCGCTGGCCAGCGGAAGGAAGGCGCAGACGGTGTCCACTTCCGCCAAGGGGGCAGCGAGGTGTGCGAGAACCTTGTTGCGGGCGACAGTGCGGTCCGCGTTCGATCGGGCCTTGCGGGCAGCGATCAAACGCTCACGCCAGGGCCACTTTTCCTCCTCGCCGAGACCTTCAGCGCCTGAGTCAAAGCTGCCCGGACCAAAGCTGCCCGGGTCAAGGTTGCTAAAGCCCAGTTCGTCCAGTTGATCCGGCGTCAGGTCCGCTAGCATCGGGTCGGCAGCATGCCATTCAAACTCAATGCCGTGAGGTACGCCCGCGTCTTCCTCAGGCCGGTCTGCGGTGTCATCGGTGTTGCTCATGGGACCACCGTAGGCAATCGCGCCGACACTTGCAGACTGTGATGGCGCAGACTCGCGGGCGTTTAGTCTCCGAGCTTCGTCCAACCAAGCCGTTGCACCCAGTAGGTTGGGGTGTCATGTGGACTATCACCGTCATCGGATGCTGCTCGTGGGGAATGAGTTCCCGCTGATGCGCTCGGTAACCGAACAACTTGACCTCGTCCTGTCGGCATCGCTGACACCGGCGCCGGTACGGACGGCCATCTCGGAGGCGCAGGGGTTGCTCTGCGCCGAGGAAGTCGTTGCTTCGGCCGCCCTGCCGTCATTCGACCAGGCAGCGGTGGATGGGTATGCCGTCCGCAGCGTCGACGTTGCCGGCGCGAGTGAGCAAAATCCCGTGGTGCTACCGGTTGTGGGCGAGATTGCGGCTGGCTCACGGACCGCGAACAGGTTGCAGCCAGGCCAGGCTGTCTACGTGGCGACCGGTGCTCCACTGCCGACTATCGCCGACGCTGTGATTCCGCGTTATTCCACCGACGGGCATACTGCGCGAGTCACCATCACAAAAGCGGTGCCCGGTGGTGGGTATGTGCGCCGGACTGGCGAGGACGTGCAACCGGGGGACGTGGCCGTTCGATCTGGGGCGTTCATCGGCTCCGCTCAGGTCGGCCTGCTCGCGGCGGTGGGTCGCGACAAAGTTTTGGTGCATCCTCGGCCGCGGCTTTCGATCATCTCCATCGGGGAGGAGCTCGTCGATGTGGCCCGCACGCCGGGGCCCGGCCAGGTGTACGACGTCAACTCGTATGCGTTGGCTGCTGCGGCCCGCGACGCTGGCGCCGATGTGATTCGAGTCGGTATTGCGCCGAGCGATTTGCGTCGCCTGCGGGAAATGGTGGAGGCACGATTGCTGGTCAGCGAAGCCGTCATCATCTCCGGAGCAGCTGGTGGGTCGAATGCCGAACTGGTAGTGGAAGCGTTGGCCGATCTGGGGGTGTTGGATCTGACCAGAGTCGCAATGCAGCCCGGTTCGGCCCAGGGCTACGGCGTCCTCGGCCCGGATAAGGTGCCCACATTCCTGCTACCGGCTAATCCGGTCAGCGCGCTGGTCATCTTCGAGATCATCGTCCGGCCCGCGCTTCGGGTGATGCTCGGTCGACGAAACCCCTACCGTCGCACCGTTACCGCCCGCACGCTGGCCCCTATCAGCTCGCCGTTCGGTCGGCGTTCGTTCCTTCGTGGCCAGTTGATGCGTGACGATGACGACGACTATTTGGTCCACATACTCGGCGCGGGTGGCACTCACCTGCTTGCCTCCCTTGCGGAGGCAAACTGCCTGGTGCTGATTGATGAGGACGTCACCGACGTTCCAGTCGGCTCCGAGGTAGCAGTGTCCTTCCTCGCGCAACGGGCATAACCAATCATGTCGACCTTCGATCGACTGTTCGGTACCGCGAACCCGGGGTGGCCAGCCCACTTGGGATCAGTCAGCACGCCGATTGGTGACGTTGCTCTCCGGCCGCTACGACGATCAGATGGTCAACTCTGGCGCGCGGCGCGCACTCGCGATCAGTCGCTGATTCAGCGGTGGGATCCGTCATCGGTGCTGACTTGGCAGCAACGTCATACGGCCGGGCAATGGTCGATACATCGCCGGATGCTGACCCGCGGCGCGCGGCTGGGGAGCGCCTTGCCCTTTGCGATCATCGTTGACGGACATTTCTGCGGCCAAGTAACAGTGGGCGGGATCGCGCGCGGGCCGCTGCACTCTGGCTGGATCGGGTATTGGGTTGATTCCGAATTTGCTGGCCACGGCGTCGCAACCGCTGCCACCGCACTGGCTGCCGCACATGCATTTGGTGCAGGCGGCTTACATCGCCTGGAGGCCACAGTGGCGCCGGCCAATGTGGCCAGCCAAAAGGTCCTGGCGCACCTGGGCTTTCGGCAAGAAGGCCTCTTGCAGAGGTATCTCGATATAGACGGAGCCTGGATGGACCACCAGCTCTGGGCCATGACGGCCGAGGAAGTACCGCAAGGGCTCGATTCGCTATTGCAGCAGTGGCGCCGTTAGCGAAGAGAAGTTGCGCGGGTCTGATGGGCTTCCGCGTGTCCTACGTGGCCTTTGGTACTGGTGTGGCTAGCGTGACAACTTGAGGGTTTGCTCTGACGCACGGCTGCTTCTGGCCGGGTTGATGCGACTTACTACCGCGCTTTCCATGCCGATTCTGCTCTCAGATTCTCACCACACAGGTGTAGTCACAACGTTGTTTCCAATTCTCGCGTGGGTTCGGAAGGGGTGGGCGGTATGACTGTTCCGCAGTCGTTGCTCGTCGTCGGCCTCGCGCTGGCGTGGTTGATCGTTTTGGTGCCGATGATCTCCCGCAGGTCCCGCGAAGTGAACGAAAGCGTTGAGGGCAGAGGGTTTCGAGTGCTGCAACGCAATAAAGCCGTCACCGGCCGTAATCGATTGCGCCGCAACTCGTTTGCCAGTGAGATCAACTCGGACGCTGGTGAACCTGTGGGCTCCGATCACCCGGAAACGGTGGCGGCCAAGTACCGGCTGACGCAGCAAACGCAGGCGGAACGGGATATGGCCGGGGAGTTTGGTATGGCAAAGAAGAACGAGACGAGTGAGCAGGCAACAGCTTTCATGAACGCAGAAACGCACCAGTTCGCCCGGATTTCCGGAGATGTCGAGTTCGAAGCCGACAAATTGGCTCCCTCGGATAGTACGGACTCTGACGGCAGCAACTCTGACGGCAGCAACTCTGACGACAGCAACTCTGACGACAGCGCCTTTGATGGCAGCGCCCCCTACAGCGGTGACCCCGAAGAGGAAGAGGCCGTCGATTTCGAAACTGTTGACGCTGACTTCGGTGACGACGACCCCGATTACCATTCGGGCACTGAAGATTTCGAATATGACGAAGAAGCCGTGGTTTCCCACCAAACCCATCGTCGTCAGGGTCGCGGTGGATTCGATCCGGAGGCGGCGGAAGCGGCCCGTCGTTTCCGTTACGCGCAGCGTCAACGAGTCGCGCTGATCCTCCTGGTTGCAACAGTTGCGTTCACTGCCACGGCAATCATGCTGTCTCCGATGCTGTGGACCGGGGCCGGTGTCAGCGCGGTACTGCTCGCCCTGTACTTGACGTATCTGCGTCGCCAGGTGCGGGTCGAGCAGGACGTGCAGGAGAGGCGGCTGGCAAGAATGCGGCGTGCTCGGCAGATCCGGCCAGGACGCTACGACGGTGATTACACCGAGTTCGATGCCGCGCACGAGGACGCGCCGTCCTATGCCGGGGTTGGTCACGGGCACATGGTGAGCCAGGTGCCTTCGCCATCCCACGATCGACGCGGCCGTGTGGTTGTTGACCTCGAGGATGACGACCCAGGATTCGACGACCTGGAGTACTACGAGCCGATCGTGTACAAGAAGGCTTCCGGCCAGTAGCGTTTGAGTGTCGCCACTTCGCTGAGCGTCGGACCGCCGTTCAGCGCCGACCCCGTCCCCCAAGAAAGCTGAGGCTCCGTTCCGTATGACAGCTCATGCGCGCGGGGTGTACAAGCAGGGCGCCTCCGACATCCGCTTCGACTGGGGACTTGAGGGCGCCGGAGTAATTTCTTCCGGAGCCGGAATAGTGGTGGTCGTGGACGTTCTTTCGTTCACCACAACGCTGTCTGTAGCGATGGATTACGGAGTCGACGTCTATCCGTATCGCCTGCGGGATGCCTCCGCCGCAGCGTTTGCCGCGTCCAAACACGCGATCCTTGCCGTGGGCCGGAGCGAAGCAGGCGCATCAGGTGTGTCGCTATCGCCGGCATCGGTTCGGGCGTCCGCATCCGGCGCAGGTCCGCTGGCTAAGTCGCGGCGGCTAGTGCTGCCGTCACCTAATGGTTCGGCCATTTCCAAAGCGATGGCCGAGCAGGGGGCTGTAGTCCTTGGAGCCAGCTTGCGCAACGCTGCCGCGGTCGCTGCTTGGATCGATAAGAATCGGCAGGGGCAGTCCGTGGCAATCATCGCTTCCGGTGAGCGTTGGCCGGGAGATCTCCTGCGGCCCGCCATCGAAGATATGTGGGGCGCGGGCGCTGTAATCGCTGAGCTGCAATCGTTCCGGAAGATTACGTGTTCGCCCGAGGCTTCCGCTGCTGCTGCCGCGTATCTGCACGTGAAGGGCACGCTCTTAGAGTCGTTGCAGCAGTGTGCTTCTGGCCGCGAGCTGATCGAAGATGGCCACGGTAATGAGATCGAGGTTGCTGCCGAAGCTCGCTCATCGATGGTGGTTCCGGTGCTCCGCGGGGAAGCGTTTACCGCTGCCTGACGTGCTTTCCGCCAGCTTTCTGATGTGGTTCGGCTACGGCTGCGGCGGCTAGGCCAGCGGATTCGGAGCACCCGCCTCTGGCTGATACTCTAATCTTCGCTCGTGGGTAACTCCACGTGCGGGGCTGTAGCGCAGTTGGTAGCGCGCTTCGTTCGCATCGAAGAGGTCCGGGGTTCGATTCCCCGCAGCTCCACCAAAAGACCGTTCGAGCCAGCTTTATCGGCTTGGGCGGTCTTTTGATTTAACCGGTGAATCGAGTGGGCCCACGGCGAGCGTTAGCGAGGTGGGGATCCCCGCAGCTCCACCAAAAGACCGTTCGAGCCAGCTTTATCGGCTTGGGCGGTCTTTTGATTTAACCGGTGAATCGAGTGGGCCCACGGCGAGCTTTAGCGAGGTGGGGATCCCCGCAGCTCCACCAAAAGACCGTTCGAGCCAGCTTTATCGGCTTGGGCGGTCTTTTGATTTAACCGGTGAATCGAGTGGGCCCATCCGCGAACCCTCTTTGAACCCGAACAGCGGGTCGCCGCCAGCCCAGCGGATCCAGGAAGATGTGATGTTGTGGGCACCTACGCAGTCCAGTCGCCGGCGACAAACCCAGAGCCCACCGTGTGGAGCTTCGACGTCACGGTGAGCACGAATGAGGCACTCACCCGCGGGGTGACGGCAGTGCAAGCTCACGGATCCGAAACGACCCACCACAGGGTCGTCATCGGTGGTGAAGCCTCGCTTGAGGAAGCCCACCTCATCGCAGCCCAGATGTCGTCGTGTCAGGGCATGTGCACCGGCGTTTATCTCCGCTTGTAAGGGCTTCCAAGCTCGGTGAAGTGCTGATCGGTAGTGAAAGGGGCGTTAGTCCCAGGGCGCAGCGCGAATGGGAGCCGTTCGACCCTGTCTACCACCCGTTGATTCAGAAATTATTAGCACCTACAGGTCGTCCGGATGGGATGGCCGCTTCTGCGTCTGAGTGGTGTTTGAATGCAGTCAAAGATCCTACTTAGCAACAACATTCAATGACGCGTACGGGCCAGGTGCGCCTGATCCAGCGAACCACCAGCAACGATCTCATGGCGTTGGCAACCGAATCTGCGGTAGCCCCGATGCAGGTCGCGGCCATCCTTGTGGTGGATCGTCTGATCACGGTGTCAGCGCTGCGCGTGGCTCTTGCCGAGCGGATCCTCGCTATTCCTCGGCTCCGGCAGCGGCTGCAGCGGGCGCCTTTCGGGTGCGGCCGCCCGGTGTGGATCGACGACGCAAACTTCGCCATGGACCGTCATGTTGATGCTCTGGCATGCCCAGCGCCGGGCACAGAAGACGCTCTGCTGGCAGTTGCGGCAACTGCTGCAACTCGCCCCTTGCCGCGGGACCACCCACTCTGGTCGCTCACCCTCGTCACAGGATTAGAAGGTGAGAAGAACGCGGCGATCCTCGTCATCCATCACGTTCTCGCCGACGGCATCGGGGGGTTGGCCGCACTTGCGCTGCTCATCGACGGTGCACCAGCACATCACAAGATCCCGTTCCCGACGCCGCCGCCAACCCGTAGGGAACTATTTGCCGATGCGACGACCACGCGAATACGTGCGCTCGGGCACCTGCCCGCTGGCATCCGGCTGGCTCTGGATGCCGTTGCCGAGCTGCGCGGGGGCAAAGTTGGCCGCCTCGCTCGGTGCACCCTCAACCAGCCGACGGGTTCGCGTCGGCAACTAGCGGTGGCCCGTACTGATATGGCCGGGATGGCCGCCGTCGCCCATGCGCGCGGTGCAACGATCAACGATGTCCTGCTGACAGCCGTCGCCGGTTCGCTGGCTGCTGTGCTGCGGCAGCGGGGCGAATCGGCCGAGACGTTGGTGCTGTCTGTCCCCGTGTCCAGTAGGGGGGAAAAGGTTTCAACCGCACTGGGAAACCACGTCGGGGCGATGCTGGTCCGGGTATCGACTCGCGGCGAACCGATCCCTCGGCTACAGGAGATCGCGTGCACCACGCGCGTTCGCCGCCAAGCGGTAGGGCGGGGCGCATCGGCCATCTTGTTGGCCCCCGCCTTTCGGATGCTTCGGATGGGCCTTTTCCGCTGGCTGGTAGACCGCCAACGGCTGGTGACCACTTTCGTGACGAACCTGTCAGGTTTTCCTTCGCCACTGACTCTCCTTGGAGCCGTCATCACCGACATCATTCCCATCACTGCTATCACTGGGAATGTGACCGTTGGTTTCGCCGCTCTTTCCTACGCGGGCACCTTCGCGGTAACGGTGGTCGCAGACCCGGAACGCTGCCCTGACCTACCCTTTTTAGTGAGTGAGCTGCAGAACCAGCTGACCGATCTCACCGCAGATCGCGGCTATGCCTCAACCTCCGCCCGCCCGGTCCCCGAGGTGTTCACCCATGAATAGTGCGCCGCATGACGCAATCGCCCACCCGTGGATTCAGCGTCACCAGTTCGTCACTTTCGTAGCGCTCGCATACGCGTTCTCCTGGACGCTGTGGTTGCTGGCCGCGGTGGGAGGTGGGCAGGTGCCGTTCTTGATCGGGGGGCTCGGTCCGATGGTTGCCGCAGCAACGGTCATTCGATGGACCGGTGGTTCGTTGCGCACCTGGATCAGGCCCGTCTGGCGTTGGCGGGTACCCGTGCGCTGGTGGGCATATTCACTCGGCCTGCCGGCTTTGTTGTACGGCGTTATCAGCCTCGTTCTGCAGTTGACCGGCGCGCCGGTCAACTGGTCGCTAGCGTTCTCCCGACTGCCTGACTACGCCGCCGCCTTCGCCTTCGTTCTGATCCTCGGCGGGGGATTGGAGGAGCCGGGCTGGCGAGGCTTTGGTCTCCCGCTGCTGCAGAAGCGGCTCCCGCCGGTCCGCGCGACTTTGTTGCTCGGCTTCGTCTGGGGCGTATGGCATGTGCCGCTCTACGGGCCCGCCGGGTTCGTCATTCCCATGGTGCTGGCCTTCTTCTACACGGTGCTGTGGAACCGTACTCGGAGTGTGGGATTGTGCATTTTGCTGCATGCCAGCTTCACACCGGCCCAAGACCAACTGATCCTGATGGCGCGAGACAGGGCCTACACGCAGGCGTTGGACGCGCCGGACTTCGTCATCCTCGGTGTCTATGCCGCGGCGGTCATTGTCCTCATTGCACTCACCCAAGGCCGCCTCGGCGCAGCGCCAGCTATCGTCGAAGCGCTCTCATCACCGAACTCCGAAGAAGCCTGACTATCCCGACTTCCTTGCCAAAGCTGTTTTCAGCGAGACCTTTTTAGTGTACGAGATGGACCCGTACTGGAACAGGGTTACCGCTAGCCGCAGCATCCCGCCCGCGCAGACGAATAGGAGGGCGATGACTGCAATCGACTCAGTAAGACCCAGGGTGCCAAGGCCATTGCGCAGCAGCGCGGTGGTGGGCGCGGAGAACGGGAAATAAGTGAAGATCTGCACGATGGCCGAATGCGGATCCGAGACCACCAGTCCGGCGACGTACAGGGGCACGAAGATCAGCGCCATCAAAACGCCGATAAAGCTGCCAGCTTCTTTTGCGGTCGGCATGGCTGCTCCCACAGCCACCAAAGTAGTGGTGTACAGGGAGAATCCGCCGAGCAAGAGGAAAAACCCAACAGTGACTCGGGCGGGGTCAATGATGAGGTGCGATAAATCCACAGACGGAAGACTCAGCGCATCGCGGAAAAATAGGTAGCCGATTACCACTGGCACAGAGAAGACAATTGCTTGGACAAGTCCCACGAGAAACAACGTAATCACCTTGCCGGTGATGAGCGTGGTGGGTTTTAAGGTGGTCAGAATCATCTCTGTGACCCGATTTTCCTTTTCCTCCAGCGTAGAATTTACCATTTGGCCTGCCAGCAGCATCATGAGTCCGTAGAAGATCAAGATGAACATCAAGGGCGGTATGGCGGAATTGAGACCGCCCGACTCTGTGGCGCCCTGAAAGGTAATGACAGTAATAGCCGCAGGACGCTCGGCGATGAGGGCCAACTGCGCCGAACCGATCTTTTGCTGCACCGCTTGGCTGAGCATTTCCTGTGCCACCGCGGAGTATTTTCCGTTTTCGAAAATTCCCCGGTCCGATGCGTAGACCTCGATGGTGTCGACGGTCGGATCGGCGGGGAAGGCAAAGTACGCCTCCGTGGTGCCATCCTTCACGCCTTCGATGCCCTGGCCAGGGCTACTGGCCAGTGTGGCCCCGAATCTCAAGGCGATTTGGTCCGAGATCAGGTGAGAATCATCTGTGTACGCAACACTAAACTGGGCGCTTTTCTGAGCGTCGGCGGTGCTGCTGGTGGTCGAGTTGCTGATGGAGATCAGTACAAAAATAACCGCGATGGCAGCGGGGAAGGCCAATGTCCCGATCCAAAATCTTTTCCTGGAGATGGTCCTAAAAAACTCGAAGGAAATGACAGTGCCTAGGTTGTGGTGGGCCATCGCTTTATACCCCCGAAAGTTCGCGCTGGTAGGCGACGTTTTGATCCCCGTAGACCCGCAAGAAAACATCGTCGAGCGAGACTTTGGTGACCTCGAAGCCGCGCACCGTCACTCCCGCATCGAGCAGTTGCCGCAGGATGTTCGATTCGTCCACGTCCGTGGTCAGGACTAACTCCGCATAGTTTTGCTCCACCAGAGATATCTCGTAGGCCGGAGACGGCGGGATGCGGCCGGAATATTTGAGCCGAACGATTCTGCCTCCGTAGCGATTCTGAACCTCGTCGACAGTGCCGTAGGCCTCCGTTGTTCCGTTCTTCAGCAAGAGAACTCGATCGCAGAGCCGTTCCACCTCTTCCATCTGGTGGGTAATCATCACGACTGTCGCGCCAGCCGTTTTCTGGTCGGCGATGATGTCCATCAAAAGGCGACGATTAACCGGGTCAAAACCCTTGGTGGGCTCGTCCAGAATCAACAGTTCGGGGTCGTTCATAATTGTCACTCCGAGTTGGATCTTTTGCTGCTGGCCGCCGGACAGCTTGTCCAATTGAAGGCTGGATTTATCCCCGAGAGCCACACGATCCAGGTAACTCAGGGACCACGCTTTGGCCGCGTTGCGATCCATTCCTTTGAGCCGACCGAAATACGTCATGATGTCGATGACGGGTTCTTTCTTGTACAGGCCACGCTCCTCGGGGAGGTAGCCGAGACGGCTTCCATTCTCGGGGCTAAACGGCTTGCCATTGATGTGGAGCGTGCCGGACGTCGGCCGGTAGATACCCAGTAACGCCCTGATGGTCGTGGTTTTTCCGGAGCCGTTGCTGCCGAGGAAGCCGAAGGTCTCGCCCCGCCGGACATCGAAGGACAAATCACTGATCACGGTGTTGTCCCCGAAATCCATCCGAAACCGGTCAATGTGAACAAGTGCTTCGTCCATAACCCCCACCGTCGTGTTCAGTCGCTCGTCGGGCACCGCCGAGGGCGAAACCTTGGTTCTGGCATCGCATCCCGCGACGGCCATGTGGGCGGCGATCCTGTCTGTGGCGACCTGACGCTGCCCCGTGCGTCCTTAAGTTTCGCAGGGACGGGCACGTGAGATCAGAGGCAAAAGTCCCCAACGGCGGCGCGTTGTCGCTCGCGCCGAGCAGACAACCGAGGGTGTCTGACATATTCGGCGGGCAACAAGGCGCCGCTGCTTTTTGGGGATCCGCGCCGAGAGTTCAGTCGCCTTTGACGTTGAGAATCTGGTGGAGTGTGTGCTCAATTGTCACGAGGTCGGCCGCATCTGCCATCACGACGTCGATATCCTTGTACGCCTGCGGGATCTCGTCGATAAATGCATCGGTGTGGCGGTACTCGATTCCAGCCATGGCCACTTCGAGGTCGGCGGCGGTGAACATCTTTTTTGTTTCGTTGCGGCTCCGTGAACGGCCTGCGCCGTGGGGTGAGGAGTTCAAGGACAACGGATTACCCTTACCGACGACAACGTAACTGGCGGTGCCCATGCTGCCTGGAATCAGACCCCTATCGCCCTTTGCCGCTTTGATGGCGCCTTTGCGCGACACCCACACCTTCTTCCCGAAATGTTGTTCCTGTTCGGTGAAGTTGTGGTGGCAATTGATGGTTTCCTTTCTGCACACGGCCACCCCGGTCAGATGTTCGATCTGGGCGCAAACGCGGTCCATCATCTCCTCCCGGTTTTCACGGGCGAACTCCTGGGCCCACCGAAGTTCCCGGATGTATTTCCAGAACTCGTCGGTCCCCTCTACCAAGTAGGCAAGGTCGGGGTCCGGCACGCTGATCCACCATTTCGTCATCTGTTGTTGCGCAACTTTGATGTGATGCTGGGCGATCTTGTTGCCGATTCCGCGGCTGCCGGAATGTAGGAACAGCCACACCCTGCTCGCTTCGTCGACTGTAACTTCGATGAAGTGATTGCCGCTGCCGAGTGTTCCGAGTTGCAGTCTCCAATTCGCGGCATATGTTTCAGGGCTGAATCTGGCTGCCACGGCCGCTTCT
The DNA here is from genome assembly GCF_003860405.1 of Nakamurella antarctica. Lineage (NCBI taxonomy): Bacteria > Bacillati > Actinomycetota > Actinomycetes > Nakamurellales > Nakamurellaceae > Nakamurella > Nakamurella antarctica. Next base: position 735,898 of record NZ_CP034170.1, read on the forward strand.
TCCAGGGCCAGGATCCGGGCCGCGGTGGATTCGGCGATGATCTCGCTGTTGTACTGGCCAGCCGAAAGTGGGATCGCCGACTCGATGCTTTCGCGGAGCTGGGTCATAGATGGCCCGGTTCCTGGCCCGGTGGAAGGTCCGGGAAACAGGCCCCGAAACTCGGTTTCGGTCCATTGGGTGCGGACGGCGATCATCCCGCACCCGATGTCGACACCGACCGCGGCAGGGATGATAGCGCCGAGCGTGGGGATGACGCTTCCCACCGTGGCCCCCTTCCCCAGGTGCGCGTCGGGCATTAACGCGACGTGCGGGTAGATGAAAGGCATGGTTGCCGACGTGATCGCTTGGTCGCGAGTGTTGTCGCCGATGATGCTGGCCCAGTTGATGAGCTTCTTGCTGAGGTGTTCTGGCATGGTCTTCCGTTCCGAGTGAACGGTCAGTCTCGCGCCGAAGTGGCTGAGGGGCAACTGGTTTTTCACACTTAATCAGCTCAACGGTGCCTAGTACGGGCCGAGTCGCCGTCCTGGATGGCTGCGCCAACGGGGTGTGTCGCCTGCCTTCGGCCTGGGCGTGGCCGGTGAGTGTCAAGACTGAGTGGCGCAGGTGCGTCACTTCAAAGCCTTCGTGCTGTGCAGCGCTCGAAAATTCGAAACTTCAGAGCAGCCCGAACCCCACTAGACCCGCGGACGTACGCTGGCGAAATGGACATCGCCGATACCACCGCCGCATTTGCCGAGCTCGATAATCAGCTTGCCGCTGTGGCCAGCTGCGAAAAAGTGTGGGCAGCGACCAGTGTGCGACGACGACGCGAACTTCTCCTTGCTGTGCGTGATCTTGTTGCACGCGATGCAGAGTTGTGGGCGCAGACGGCAGCAGGCCTGAAGCGGTTGCCGTCCCGCTCGCCGCTGGTGGGGGAGGAGTGGACCAGTGGCCCCTACGCGTTGATCACGGCATTGACGACTCTGGCGGAAAGTGCTGCTGCTCTCGAAGCCGGTCGTAGCCCGGTTGATGAGTACAAATTTTCTCGTGCGCCGGGTGGGCGAACCGCAGTAGATATATTGCCGCATCAGGTCTTTGACCATCTTCTGTTCAGTGGATTCAGCGCCCAGGTCTGGATGCCGCCGGGCGTCACACAGCAGCAAGTGCGGGAGCAGGCTGGCTTAGCTTTGCGTGATCCCGTCCAGACTCACGGTGTCGGAGTAGTTCTCGGCGCGGGAAACATCACTTCCATTGCCCCGCTTGATGTGCTCTCCGAGCTTTATGCCAGCAATCGCGTGGTGGTTCTCAAATTGAACCCGGTGATGGACGCAATGCTGCCCGTGTACCAACGAGTGTTTGCGCCACTCATCGAACTTGGGGTCCTCTTCATCACGACCGGCGGCGCCGACGTCGGTCAGCATCTGGTGCAGCACCATCTCATCGACCATGTTCACATCACGGGCAGTGCAGCGACCCACGATGCCATCGTGTGGGGGACGGATGCTGCCGACGTCGCCGCGCGCAAATCCGCTCACAACCCGGTCTTGTCGAAGCCGATCACGAGTGAGCTCGGCGGCGTGTCGCCGATCATCGTCCTCCCCGGCACCTGGTCCAAAGCCGACTTGAGGTTTCAAGCCGAACACGTCGCTACAATGCGCCTGCATAACAACGGTTACAACTGCATCGCCGGGCAAGTGGTACTGATGGCCGAAAGCTGGCCGCAGAAAGAAGAGTTCGTCGAACAAATCCGATTGGCCCTTCGCCGCACTCCGGACCGCGATGATTACTACCCAGGTAGTGGCAGGCGCGTGCAAGCTGCTCGCAGCGCCTACCCAGAAGCCGAAACAATCTCGGGCGTCACGCTTATTAACGATCCAGCCGACACCGAGTATTTGCGCCAGCAGGAGACGTTCGCGCCCGTCCTCGGCATTATCGAACTGCCGGGCGCCGATTTCTTGCAAACGGCGGTTCGCAGCGCCAACGACGATTTCGTTGGCACACTCGGCGTCAACATTATTGCCCACCCGCGCACCTTGGCGGCGCTGGGCGACAGGTTCGAAAACGCTCTGGCAGAACTGCGTTATGGCTGCATCGCCGTTAACGCCTGGACCGGCGTTGGATTTCTCAACGCCGCCGCTGCCTGGGGTGCGTTCCCCGGCCACACGCTCGCCGACGTGCAAAGCGGGATCGGCGCGGTGCATAACGCGTTGCTGCTGAAGGACCCAGAGCGCACCGTTGTCCGCGGACCTTTCCGGCCGTCGCCGCGGTCCATCCTGCAAGGGGAGTGGTCCATCAGTCCTAGGCCCCCATGGTTTGTGACCAACAAAACGGCGGCTCGCACCGGGGAACTGTTGACCGCATTCGCCGCTTCGCCGAGCTGGGCAAAACTGCCCGGTATTTTTGCCTCAGCCTTGCGAGGCTGAGTCCCTCAGATTCGCAGGCAGTTCCAGCGGCACCCTTGTGGGTTGTGCGGGCTGGATTCCGAGCCCGTTCATAGCGACACAGCATCTAGTGCTCAGGTGAAAGCGCATCAGACTCGATATTTCGGATCAGGAGAACCTCGCCCTAACCGGCGTAGTTCAGCCGTGGGCCAAGCCGGAAAATGTGGGCGTGCGGGAGATCGCGACGGCAGCCCCGAGCGGTCAAGTCTGACCCCGAAAGTCCAGAGGGTGACCGCAATCAGGCCCCAAACACCCCCTTCATGCTAGGGAGGCGCCCGCCGCATGACGGCCCGGTCTTGGCGCTGAGGATGCGGCTGCCGGCGGCTCGCGGCGTTACGGTGTGAGGGCCATGGACACGCCCGCCCCTGATGCCCCGCAGCCAGCCGCCGAATGGCGTTCCGCGCTGGACGGGCTGCTGCGGCCCGCGCAAAATACCGAGCACGTCGAGCAATCCGCGACTGCGATGGCGCTCCAGTTCGAGCTGCGGGAATTGGTGCCCCGCACGGCAAGTCGGTGGAATGGTCCGCCGTCCAAAGCCGCCACCTCCGTCAAGGCGGGAGTCGAGTATCGACTGGGGGTTCGGCCGGTGGCGCGAACCAGCCGCGGGTGGGCCCGTGGAACCCTGACATGGTCCAACATCGCTCGCCTGCGTAACCGGCTCAACCTGGAACCCGCCCAGCATCTGTGGTTCTGCCAGTTCGTGGCGCTACATCGGGCGGCGACGCCCGCAGCTGCCGGCCATGATGCCGACTGGGTGTTGCTCGACGAATTCGCCAACCCCCTGTTGTGGGCGATGCTGGCGCAAGCCTCGTCCTGTGGCGTGCAGTTGGTGGCTACCAAATCCGACACCGCCGTGCTGATTGGCGACGCGGCAACGTTGACGCTGGATGCGGTGGCAGCCGGAAATGCCATCATCATCAGCCCCTCCCTGACAGTTGACGGCCTGGCCGTGCCCGTGGAGTCTGCGGGTCCGATCGGTAATCATGGCGTGTACGTTTTCGCGTTAGCCAGGCCGCGCAGCTTTCACTTGGCCCCCACCGCCGAACAGATGACGAGAGAGCAAATCTCGATCCTGAACAGTGGATTTTCGCTGCGGATCCCACAGCAGAACTTCCAAGAATTTATTCAGACCGACCTCGACCAACTCCGCGAATCGATCGATATCGGCAGCAGTGACACCTCTGTTACGTTGCCCCAGTGCGCCCTCCGGTGCTGGTCCTCACGGCGACATTTGGCCCCAGGCATATCCTTTCGCTTGAGTGGCGCTGGGAAGAAGGCAGGAGGTCAGGAGCGCTTCCAGAGCTGAGGACTGTGATCGGGCAGGGCTTGTTGCCTGAAGAGTGGCTTCAAAACGGCGCGATTCCAGATTCGGCCATCCTGCGGGACCTAGAAGCAGCCGAATTCGCGTCCACCACACTGCAGCTGCTTCGGGGGTTGGCCGGTGTACGCGTCCAGACCCAGGGCGATATTCCAGATTATCGTGAGCTCACGGGCGTGCCACTTCTCACTGTCACCACAGTGCCGTCAGAGCGCCACGACTGGTTCAACTTGGGCGTCACCGTCACCGTGGACGGCAGGACAATTCCGTTTGTCCCGCTGTTTCGAGCGCTCGCAAAAGGCCGCCGCAAGCTACTGATGGTGAACGGCAGTTATATGACGCTCAACCACCCGGCTTTCGAGCCGCTGCGGGAGCTGATCAACGAAGCCAAAGATATCGCCGAGTGGGAAACCGGCCCCGTCATTAGTCGCTACCAGACCGAACTGTGGTCTGATTTCGAGGATCTCGCCGACGAGGCAGTACCGGCGGTGACCTGGCGCGCCCAATTGGCCGAGGCCAGGAAAGATTCACCCCACCGCATCGATACGCCCCAAGGTCTACGCGCAGAGCTCCGTCCCTACCAGGCGGAGGGCTTGGGGTGGCTGGCATTCCTCTGGCGGCATCAGCTGGGCGGGATCCTCGCTGACGACATGGGCTTGGGTAAAACTGTGCAGTGCCTGGGGCTTATCCAACACGCAACCGAAACTGGTTCGGCCTCAAGCCCATTCCTGGTAGTAGCCCCGACTTCGGTGGTACCGAACTGGGTTTCCGAATCGATGCGGTTCACGCCGGGTCTCGTGGTGCGAGAAATTGCTGCCACCCAAGCGAAGTCCGGTGTCGATCTAGCAGCGGTCGCCGCCGGCGCCGACATTCTGGTCACCAGCTACGCCCTGCTGCGTCTTGACTTCGATGCCTACCAGTCGATTGCCGTAAATACGGGGTGGGCCGGACTCATTCTGGACGAGGCGCAGTTCGTCAAGAACCCGGCTTCCAGAGTGCATGAGTGCGCACTGGATCTGGATATCCGGTTCAAGCTCGCCGTCACCGGCACGCCCATGGAGAATTCGCTGACCGAACTCCGCGCGCTGTTCACCATCGTTGCGCCGGGCCTTTTTGCCTCGTCAGCGCGGTTTGAAGCCGAATACGTGCGACCCATCGAGATGCCCGCCGTCGGTATCACCCGCGGCGTCGGAGCCGGCAACAGCGAACAGGTCGCGGCGGGCCTGCGTAGCAAGCGCCTCGCTAAATTGCGCAGCCGAATTAGGCCATACATGATGCGCCGCACCAAAGAATTGGTCGCCGCGGAGCTGCCGGCCAAACAGGAGCAGACCTTGACTATCCACCTGGCACCCGAGCACCGCGCGCTGTACGACGTGTACTTGCAGCGCGAGCGGCAGAAACTCCTTCACTTGCTTGACGACATGGAACGCAATCGGTTTGTGGTTTTCAGGTCGTTGACCCTGCTGCGGATTCTGGCTCTCGACGCCTCGCTGCTGGACGAGGAGTACTCCCACATCCCGTCAAGCAAGCTGGACGCGCTGTTCGAACAACTCGACGAGGTCCTAGCCGAGGGCCACCGTGCACTGGTCTTCAGTCAGTTCACCTCGTACCTGAAGAAAGCGGCGGCTCGGCTGGACGCGGCGGGCGTCGCATATGTCTACCTGGACGGCAGCACGCGGCAGCGGGCCGAGGTGATCAATGAGTTCAAATCCGGTACCGCGCCCGTGTTCTTGATCAGCCTGAAGGCGGGCGGTTTCGGCCTCAACCTGACCGAAGCCGACTACGTGTTCTTGCTGGATCCGTGGTGGAACCCGGCAACCGAGGAACAGGCCATTGACCGGACACATCGCATCGGGCAAACGAAAAACGTGATGGTGTATCGACTGATCGCCGCGGACACCATCGAGGAAAAGGTCATGAAGCTGAAGCAGCGCAAAGCCATACTTTTTGATGCCGTCATCGACGACGAAGCGCTGTTCAGCTCCGCGCTCTCAGAAACAGATATTCGCGAACTACTCAGTTAGTCGGCGCAGGGGTGGCCACCGCGGTGGCCTAGAGCACCGCGGCACTCACGAGCGTCCTAGCTGTCGATTTCGAAGACGTACTGAGAAGACGACCTGCTCCTGGGTCAGCGCTTGCGGGCTCGCACCTGCTCCGGCAACTCGAACACTGCTTCCGGAACCAGCGTCATTCCGCTGGCGCCCCGAACCCGTGTGACGCTGCCGTCATCGCCGAATTCGAATTTCATCAGTTCGCCGCGTGCGCCGAAGCCCGACCCACCAATGATTTTCAGAGTGGCAGAGTCGACCACTTCGAGGAGCGCTGCATCGGTAGCCGGGTCCACATTGACAGGGTTGATGGCATAGAGCCTGCCGCCAAGAAGTACGAGGTCGAGAACCCCCCACAGGTGGACGTAGCGGCCCGTGAAGCGCGAGAGATCTACAGCAACGACATCGGGGGTGCTCAGGGATTCAGCGAGGTCGAGCAAGGTGAAAAATGCCCTCACACACTGCTCGGCGGGTCCGTCGATGCAGTTGGTTAACACCGAGACCGCAAGACCGGTGGCGGTATCTGTCAAGGAACGTGTGATGTGGCCGGGGTAGCCGCCGCCGTGCCCTATGAGGGTGCGGTCTCCGATGTTCTCAATCTCGAGGCCCAAGCCGTACTGGCTCTTCGTACCTACTACGGTCGAAACAGGTTGCTGCATCATTCGTTTGTGTCGGTCGTCGAGCAGGCGGTCGTCACCAATGGCATGGGCGGCAAAGTAGTTGACCAGATCGCCCGCCGTGGAATAAAAGCCCGTCGCTGCGGCCATGGCTCGCGTATCGACGTGGTCGATGCGAACGCGATGCGGTGAATACGCCAACGAGGAGTGTCCTGCGGCGTAGTCAGCAGCCCGGTCCGGGGCGAATTCTGGACCTGTATTCGGTAGGTGCAGGCGATCGATGATGTTGCACTGCACATAGTCTGCGTACGTCTGGCCGGAGGCCGCTTCGATAATGAGACCCAGCAGCGAGTAGCCGATATTTGAATACTTAAACTCGACGTTCGGCTCGAAAACGTCAGCGCCCGGATCCGCCGACTCCACGAGAAGAGCTGCCTCGTCGAGAAACTCGCCAACGAGTTGCCAGTAGTCACCGTTGCGGCCGTCTCGGATAACACCGCCTTGATGCGCTAGCAACTCCCGCACGGTGACTCCCGCTATCGGCGACGCTGCAGAAGTCAAAGACGGCAGCCACCGGCTTGCGGGATCGTCCAAGGCGAGGGTTCCGCCTGCAACCAGCTGGAGAACCGCGGTAGCGGTGAAGGTCTTGGAGTGCGAGGCAACGCGGAACAGGTGTGCGGGCGTCAAGGCAACACCAGCTGGGCCGCCCGAATCAGAGTCGTCCAGGCTTGCGCTGCCAAATGCCACATCCAAGAGGAGCTCGCCGCTGTCCAGCACCGCAGCCTGAATGCCCGGTATCTGCAGGTACCGCTGCCGAAAGTTCAGCCAACTTTCGAAGTAAGTAACGACGTCCGCAAGCCCTCTCCCGGGCGAGACGCCTCTCATTGAAGCTGACATCGCTTGCGGGTGTGCCGTCATCACAACTCCTCATTTCCTTTGAACCGCAACGTGGAAGCGCTCAAGATCCCACTATCTCGCCTCGGCGGACAGTGCTGAGCTGCTGCGCGATTTTGCCGATCTCAACCGGGCCGACCCGGCAACAGCCACCGATGACGGCGGCGCCCGCGGCAACCCACTCCTCAATCAGCGCGGGGCGGAAAGCGGCGCTGCCCTGCCACGAACGTCCGATGGCATCCCAGGTTTCGCCGCTATTGGGGTATACAACGACCGGCTTCCCAGAAGCCTGTCCTGCCAGGGGGATGAGGTCAGCGAGCAATCTCGGGTCGGTGCAATTGAACCCTACGGCGATGATCTCGTCGACTTGAGCCGCGAGCTCGAAGATGGCTTCCAATGGCTCTCCCGCCCGCGTGGTTCGCGCATCACAGGTGAGTGCGAGCCAACTAGGTTGGCCCGTTCCGGCGATCTCCTCAAGGAGCGCGGTCGCCTCCGCGCGATTCGGGATGGTCTCAAACGCCAGCAGGTCGGCGCCGGCATCGCGCAGGACCTCCAGTCTTGGTCGGTGCCACTCCCGCAGGGCGGTGACGGTGGCGCTGAAATTGCCGAGGTGGTAGTCGCCCCGGTATTCCGACCCATCTGCCAGCATCGCGCCGTACGGTCCAACGGAGGCGGCAACCCATCGCTCCCGACCGTCGGCCGCCAGCCCGTCGCGCGCATCGCCGACCAGCGTGACGCTCTCGCTGATTGCCGCTGCGGCCTCAGAACGAGCGAGACCGAGTGCGGCGAAACCCTCGAAAGTTGCTTGGTACGAACCAGAAATGACGATCTCGGCGCCAGCGGCAAAATACTCGGCATGCGCGCGGGTGAGGGATTCTGGGTCTTCCAGCAAGAACCGTGCGGACCACAGCTCGGATGTCAGATCGTGCCCGTGGTGCTCCAGAAGACTGCCGAGACCGCCGTCAAGGACCACATTTCCACGGGCAATTCGATCCGCAACCGCGGTCTTGATGTGAGGCATGGGTTCAGCATATTGGCTCTACCCACTCGGGGACGACTCGCAAAAGCCGGGTGCTAACCTCAGAAATCACCTCACCCCAGAAGGGGATGCTCCTAGTTTTTATACAAACTGTTGAGTAGTGACATGTTCTGTTGCTCAACGGTTTTACGTCGGACCTTGAGTGACGGAGTGATGGATCCATCTTCGATGGTGAGGTCCTTGGGCAGGATTTCGAACTTTTTGATGGTTTCCCAACGCTCGAGCTTGCTGTTGAGTTCTTGGACTTGGCCGTCGATGAGGTCGCGGACCTGCGGCGCCTTCGTCAGCTCTGCGTAGCTCTTACCCTCCAGCCCGTTGGTCTTTGCCCAGTCGGTGATGGCGTCCGCATCCACGGTGATCAAAGCCGATACGAAGTTACGTCCCTCACCGTGCACCACGATCTGACTGGCATAGGGCGAGATGGCCTTGAAGAGGATCTCGATCTTTTGAGGGGCGATGTATTTGCCACCGGATGTTTTGATCAGGTCCTTCTTGCGGTCGGTCACCATCAACTTGCCGTCGACCATTTTTCCAATATCCCCCGTACAGAACCAGCCGTCGGCGTCGAGTACTTCTGCGGTGACGTCGGGGAGGTTGTGATAACCGCTCATCACGCCCGGTCCACGAACCAGAATCTCGCCGTCCTCGGCGATTTTTACTTCGGTACCTGTCAGCGGCGGGCCAACGGTACCGAATACCAAATCGTCCGGTCGCCCCACGAATGTCGCGGCGCTGGTTTCGGACAGCCCATATCCCTCCACGAGTGGCATCCCCACTGCTGCGTACCACTGAGCCACCGGGCGTGAGAGGGCGGCGGATCCGGAAACGAAGAAGCGAATCCGACCACCCAGTCGAGCCTGAACCTTGGCAAACACCAGCTTCTGGGCGACCCCGTGCTGCAGCTTCAGAGTGGCCGGGACAGACTCGCCGGCGAGCGTGCGCCTTGAAACCTCGTGTCCGATCGTGAATGCCCAGTTAAAGATCTTGGTCTTCAACCCACCCTCGCCCTGCGCGGTGAGCATGACTTTGGCGCGAACCTTCTCGAAGATCCTCGGTGCGCCAGCCATGAAGGTCGGTTTTACCACCGCTAGATTCTCGACGATCCGATCGAGGTTGCCGTCGACAGCGGTGCTGAAACCGAGCCTCAGTTGCACGGCCAGCAGGACCTTGCCGAAAACGTGGGACAGCGGCAGCCACAGGTATTGCACATCGCTGTCGTCGAGGATGTTCATCTTCTCGACAGCCCAGCCCTCGTACGTCCAGCTGCTGTGCAGCAACCGCACCCCCTTGGGCTTTCCGGTGGTCCCGGAGGTGTAAATCAGGGTGGCCAGGCTATCGGGTCGGATCGCCGCGATAGCCTCGGTGACCAATGCCGGGCTAGAAGCGAGCAGTTCGCGCCCGTGTTTTTCCAGCTCTGCGAGCGTGATGACGAGGTCGGAATCGCCGACGCCGTCTATCACGATGATTTTGAACAGGTCCGGCAGGTCCGCGAGCTTGGACTTGACCTTGTCGACCTGGGTTTGGTCTTCGACGATGACGATGCGCGAACCGGAATCGAAGGTTACGTACGCGACGTCTTCGGCGGCAGTAGTCGGATAGATGGTGGTGGTGGCGGCGCCCGCGCACATAATCCCGAGGTCGGACAAGATCCATTCGATCCGGGTGCTGCAGATGATGGCGACCCGCTCTTCGGGCTTGATGCCGAGGCCGATCAAACCGGCAGAAATTGCGAAAACCCGGTCCTGTGTCTGGGCCCATGTCAGTGATGACCAGTCGCCGCCGGACGGATAGCGGAAGGCTTCTCGGGTCGGCGTGGCCCTGACGCGGTCGGTGAACATCTGGCCAAACGACGTCTGGCGATCAGCGACTGCGGGTGCGGATGGGGGCATGAAAGTCCTCCTTGACAGGGTGAACAACAGGTAGAACCGAGCGTCAATTCGTATCGAAAAAACTAGCGAGCAGAACATCGGGCCGCCACCAACGACCACAGCGGGGCAGGTCGCGCGTGCAGCTATGTGTGATGAACCTTACCGACGCTTGACCTGCCATGCGATCAGGGCGCGTCGATCGCCAGCAAGCAAAGCCTCTGTATTCGGCCGCCAGCCATGGACGACTAACAATTCGGATCAAATCCGAGAGGTCACAAATGAGTGACAAATATGACTCGAACCGCGAGTGGCTGCCGGTGATCATGGCTGGTAGCAGGCACAATGGAGGGTGTGAAAAGCACGAAACGGGCAGTGCTGGGGGATGGCGCAAAAATGAAATCGAAGATGGTCATCGCGGTTTTGGCCACGGGCGCCCTGTTTCTGAGCGCGTGCACCGGGGTCAGCGATCAATCGGCGCCCAGCACGGCCGGTTCACTTTCGAGAGATGCCAGCACTTCCAGCGTCTCGGCATCCTCAGCTGCTACCGTTCCAGCCCTGCGGCCTACCGCGCCGGGAGCGTCGTCGGTGACCGCTTCGGCATCATCAACCACCACGGCATCATCAACTCCCCCTGCCACGCCGACCTCCTCTAGCCCGGCGGCCCCTGCGACCCCGCCGGTGCAATGGTCTTTCTCGCCCGCAGCAGATGCCGTAGATATCTCCCCGGTCGAGCCGGTGGTGGTGTCCGTTGCGGCGGGGTCGTTGGTGGCGGTGACCATGACCAATCCGAACGGCATAGCGGTGGAAGGCGTGCTGGCGGCCGATTCGTTGTCCTGGAAATCGACGACGCCGCTGGGTTACGGGAAGACGTACGCAATCGCCGCGGTGGCTGTTGACGCGGGTGGAGTTCAGGTGCCGCAGGCGTATAGCTTCAGCACCCTGACCCCCCGCAACAAGGCGCTCACCACCGCCTTCCCCACCGACGGAATGACGGTCGGTGTGGGCCAACCCATCGCACTATTTTTTGATGAGGGCATTGCAGACAAAGCTGGGGTTGAGAAGTTGATCTCGATCACCTCTGCTCCGGCGAACGTGGTCGGCGCCTTCTATTGGATGTCCGACAGGCAAGTGAACTGGCGGCCCCAGGAATACTGGCCCGCGGGCACGGCGGTCGAGGTTGCGGTTACTACCTATGGCAGGGACTTGGGCAATGGCATCTACGGCCAGGCTGATAAAAAATTCTCCTTCACCATCGGCCAGTCGAAGATCGCCACGGTGGATAACAACACTCACATGATGACGGTGAGCGTCGACGGCGCGGTGGTGAAAGAGATGCCGGTCTCGTTAGGCACCAACAAGTACCCGACCTACAACGGTGTCCACGTGGTAGCCGAGGCCTACGACAAGAAGATCATGGATTCATCAACCTGGGGATTGGTGGGAGCCGGGGCGTACCGAACAGAGGTTTTGTACGCGACGCGCATCTCTTCGTCGGGAGAGTTTGTCCACGCCGCACCGTGGTCGGTCTGGGCACAGGGCTCAGAGAACGTGTCCCACGGTTGCGTGAACGTCTCGACCGAAAATGCGCTCTGGTTCTACGAGAACTTTGGCTTTGGCGACATCGTCGATATCCGCAATACGGTTGGCCCGCCGCTGCAGGTCTGGGATGGCTACGGGGACTGGAACGTGCCGTGGGAAACCTACAGCCAAGGCGGCTTTCGCAGCTAGAGGCGCGGCTGCTCGGGGGTAGGCCGGTGGGGGATCAAGGCCCTGGGAAACTAGAATGATGAGTAGCGCGGGCCAGCCCGCCAGCGCCCACGCCAGAGATGGAATCCGATGAGCCTGACCTTGCCCGGTGAAGTACCCAATGTGGAACTACGAGATGGAAACCACATACCCCAGTTAGGGTTTGGCGTCTGGCAGATTCCCGATGACGAGGCGCAGGGTGTGGTGGAAACCGCCTTGGAAGTGGGGTACCGACACATCGACACCGCAGCTGTTTACGGCAACGAAGCGGGGGTGGGTCGAGCGCTGCGCCACTCGGGAATTGACCGTTCGGATGTTTTTGTCACCACGAAATTACGAAATATCAACCAGGGATATGACGAGGCAATGCGTGCCTTTGACGTCAGCGCCACCAAGCTGGGGATCGATGTCGTGGACCTGTATCTGATTCACTGGCCCCGGCCCGCTCACGATCTGTATGTCGACTCGTGGAAGGCGCTCGTCCGTCTTCAGGAAGAGGGACGAATCCGGTCAATTGGCGTGTCCAATTTCCACCAGTCGCATCTGGAAAAAGTGATCGCCGAAACGGGCATCACACCCGCTATCGATCAGATCGAGCTGCATCCCTACCTTCAGCAGCAGGCGATGCGGGAGTTCAATGCGGCCCACGGAATTGTGACCGAGGCGTGGTCACCGCTAGGGCAATGCAAGGGCCTGCTGGATGACCCCATCCTCACCGACATTGCCCGTAGAAACGGCGTGACAGCTGCCCAAACCGTTCTTAGCTGGCAACTCTGGCTCGGGAATGTGGTGATTCCGAAATCGGTGACGCCATCGCGCATCGAAGAAAACTTTGCTGCTGTTGCTGTCAATCTGCAGACCGCCGATCTGGCCGCTATCGGCAAGCTGGATCGTGGCCTCCGTTACGGCTTCGACCCCGAGATCGCTGAACACGACTGAGCCGAACACGACTGAGCCGAACACGACTGAGCCGAACACGACTGAGCCGAACACGACTGAGCCGTGGGGGCGCAGGCGCTACCGGGCAAGCTTCGTTGCCATCTGAATCAAATCTCGGCCGGGGCCGGACGGAGGTGTCGCCGTTCCCACCCACACCGCACGCAACGACCGCCGCAAACCCAGCCCCGCGATCTCCACGCTGACTAATCTGCCCGCTGCGACATCATCAGCAACGGCCAGTTCAGACAGCACCGCGGGGCCAGCGCCAGCCAGCACCGCAGCGCGCACGGCCGCGCTGGAGGATAGTTCGACGCCGGGGGTTGCGATTTCGATCCCTTCGCCGTGCGCAGCCGCCCACTCGTTGAGCGCGGTCACAAACGCATCACGCGTACCGGATCCACTTTCGCGCCATACCAGGGCGGTCGACGCCAACTGTCGTACCGTCAGAGCGTGCGCTGCCAGCGTCCACGGGTGGTCTGGCCGCACCACAAGCAATAGTTGGTCGAGCGCAACCACTGTGGACCGCAGCCCGGCAGGGAGACCGGGGCTCTCGATGAAGCCAATATCTGCTTCGCCGCACAAGACGGAGCGACACACTGCTGCGCTATTCTGTGCCGTCAATCGCACTCTCGTGGCGAGAAGTCCCAACCGCTGCTGGGATTCACTGAGCGCAACAAGCCACCGTGGCACCAGGTGCTCGGCCAGCGTTAAGCTGGCGGCGACATGCAGTTCAACCGCACGATCGGTGCGCAGGCTCATGATGGCTACGTCAAGCTGCTGTGCCACCTGTACCAGCGTGGACGACCATTGCGCCAATAGGACGCCAGATTCGGTAAGCGTTGAGCCGTGGCTCCCACGGGCGATAAGGGAAAGTCCGACGCGAGTTTCGAGCGCGCGCAGGCGCTGGCTTGCAGCCTGTTGGCTGATCCCCATGGCAGCTGCGGCTCCATTAATGGAGCCAGAACTGGCTACTGCCAGCAGAAGTTGCAGGCTGGGTACATCAGGAACTCGCGGGGAAAGCGGCACCGGTGCAGCGTACCGGGAACCTGGCGCGAGCATCGCTGCTGCCCGGACCGTCAGACCGGGATGAGACGGCTGACGCTAGGCCAATTTACCGACGATTACACGCAATGCGGCAAGCGCATAGCTCCCGAGAGTGGTTGGTGCGGATGATAATTCGGCCCCGTCCGCAGACACGGTGATGGCTACGCCATTGACGACCGTCACCGCGTACCCCACCGCCACTGCGGTAACAGCGCTCGTGCCGGCGAACCGGGTGGCGGGGAAGCCGGCGACACTTTCGTCGCTGGTGGTCACGTCGTCCAACGACAGTGACTGCGCGGTCACCATGGTCGCGATAGCAGCAGTCGGCGCGAGATTTGCCAGGTCGCCGCCCAAGTAGGTCTTGACAGACTCTGCCGTGATGGTCAGCCCGTAGCTGCCGGTGGCAGTGGTGTAGAGGCAGGCCCTCGTGCTGCCAATACTGATATCGCTTGCGCTATCGAAGTTTCCGGCCCCGATCGCGGTGGTGACGTCCGAGGGGGAGATGAGGCTACAGATGTTGCTGATGACGGCTGTGGACGCAGCGGGCGGCGGTCCAGAGGCTGAGGTGGGTGACTGAGCTGCACTGGATGACTCCGCTGCACTGGATGACTGCACTGGGACATCTGGCGGCGCCGTGATGCTCTCGCGTCCCGCGGCACTCGGGGCGGTTTGAGGCGAGATGTCCTCTAGCGCGGCAGGTGTCGTCATTTCAGCATCCGTCGACGCCCGGCCGAGCTCTGGAGGCTTCGAGGTGTCGCTGGCCGCGACAGACGGTACGGCGGTCATCGCAGTGTCAGCGGAAGGCGGCGCCTCGTCGGGTGTGGAGCAGCCCGCGAGCCAGGCGATGCAGCAGCCCGCCACCAGAGCAAAAACCTTCGTGCGGCCGACTGGCTGCATGTGCTAGCCCACCTTCGCGGCCGCCACGCCAGCGACAGCGATCGCGGGGCCTGCCAGGCTTGCCGGATCGACGTTCAATCCTTGACCGTCAAAAGTGACGACGATAACGGTAGCGCCGGACAGGAAAGAGATCGAGGCGTTTGGTGCGGTAGTGATGCTGTGGCCCGTAGTTTGCGCCGCCGGTATGGACCCCACCAGAATTTCTTTACTCATGGGATCACCGACGGTCAGTTCTTGGGCTGAAATGAAAGTGGCGACGGCTTCCTTCGGTGAAGCGGTTGCGACCTCGCCGCCGAGGTACCCCTGTGCGGGCTCGGCGGCGATGCTGATGGCAGATAGATTGGCGCCGGCGCCATAGATGCAATGTGGCATCTCTTCGCTGCCGATATCGGTGGCGTTCAGAAAGACATATTCACCGGTCACTGCGGAAACTTCAGCGGGGGTGATGAGCCCGCATAACCCTGTGGTGTCAACAACTGTGCCTGAGCCACCCGAGTCTGCGGAGCCAGCATCAGGGACTTGAACTGTTTGCGCGGGCGCGGCGTCCGGCGCTCCAGGCTGGGCGGAATCGACGGTCGGATCCGCTGGGGCCGCGCTGGCGGCGGCCGGACTTGCTGCGCTCGCGCCAGGGGCGGCGGTGGCACTGCCGGGGCTGTCCGAGGAACACGCGCTTGCTGCGAGAATTACCGCGGTACAAAAGGCTGTAAGGGCGATGCGGCCACGGGCGGGCGAGTGGCGGCGTGGAAGCTGCGTCATGAGGTCCTCGGTCTTCAGGCGTGAGGGTACGGGTCAGGGTCACGGCGACCGGCAACCAGTGTGTTTGACACTTTAAGTGACGTCCCGTGTACTGAGAGCGAATTGCAAAAAAAACTTTGCTGACAAGTCGAGCGGAATACCGCAGGTTTCCTGTAGGTCAGCCTGAGCTGGGTGTTCGAGTTCCTCGCAGACTCCAGCGTCAGCGACAATATGCGGGTAGCCGCCGCCTCGAACGACGCCACGGTGTTGTGAAGGCGCGCTGTTCACCACGCGTTGCACACGAAGAAATGAGAACGGCATGAGCACCTCGGGCGGTAATAAGGCAATCTTCGCTGCGTTGGCGGCGAACTTGGGTATTGCCGTCTTCAAATTCGTGGCCTTCTTATTCTCTGGCTCCTCGTCCATGCTCGGGGAGTCCATCCACTCGCTCGCCGACTCGGGCAATCAGGTACTCCTGCTGGTCGGCGGCAAGCGGGCCAAGCGCGCACCCACCCCGTTACACCCGTTCGGCTACGGTCGCGAGCGCTATGTCTACGCCTTCATCGTTGCCATCGTGTTGTTTTCAGTCGGTGGCTTGTTTTCGCTCTACGAGGGCATCCACAAAATTCAGCACCCTGAGCCGCTGGACAGGGTATGGATCCCGATCGCCGTATTGCTCGGAGCCATTGTGCTAGAGGGGTTTTCGTTCCGCACAGCGATCAAAGAGTCGAATTTGGTTCGCGGCAACGTGACGTGGTGGCAGTTTATTCGGCGCGCGAAAGCGCCCGAGTTACCCGTCATTTTGTTGGAGGATTTCGCAGCTTTGATCGGTCTGCTTCTCGCGTTGATCGGTGTAAGTGCAGCGGCCATCACCGGCAACGGCATCTTTGACGGCATTGGCACGGCCTTTATCGGGCTGCTGCTGGTGCTCGTGGCCATCGTCCTTGCCGTGGAGACGAAGTCGCTACTGCTCGGCGAAGGTGCCTCGAATGCGGACGTGAAGACCATTACCGATGCGGCCGAGGCCGGCGACTCGATCGAAAAGGTCATCCATATGCAGACCCTCTATCTCGGCCCGGACGAGCTGCTGGTGGCGATGAAAGTCGGTGTGCACTCCAGTGACACCGCTGCCGACATCGCCAGTGCCGTCAACGAAGTCGAAGCACGGGTGCGGGCGGCCGTGCCGATCGTCACGGCCCTGTATGTGGAGCCCGACATCTTTGACGCGCGCCATCGACCAACACTGCGTGCCCGGACACAGCCGCCTGCGACTGGGAGCCACTAATAGGGGCTGGTAGCCCATAAAAAACGGCGGTCCTTGTCAGGGACCGCCGTTTTTAAGTAGTTCGAAGCGATATCAGCCGTTAATGAGTCCGGCGGTGTGGCTCTTCGCGCGCTCGAAACGTGCGGTCACATCCGCCCAGTTGATGACGCTCCACCAAGCGGTGACGTAGTCAGCCTTCACATTCTGGTACTGCAGGTAGAAGGCGTGCTCCCACATGTCCAGCATCAGCAGAGGAACCTGGCCGAACGGAATGTTGCCCTGCTGATCGAACAGCTGGAACAGGTTAAGTCGCTGGCCCAGGGTGTCCCACGCGAGCACCGACCAGCCGGAGCCCTGGATGGCGTTGGCGTTGGCGCTGAACTGCTTCTTAAATCCGTCGAACGAACCGAAATACTCGTCGATGGCCGCTCCCAGTTCGCCATCGGCCTTGTCGCCGCCGCCAGCGGCCAAGTTTTGCCAGAAGACCGAGTGGTTGATGTGGCCACCGAGGTGAAACGCGAGGTTTTTCTCGAGGAGGTTGATGGTGGCAAAAGATTCCTTCTCCCGAGCCTCGGCAAGCTGCTCGAGCGCGGTGTTCGCGCCGGTCACGTAGGCGGCATGGTGCTTGTCGTGGTGCAGTTCCATGATCTTGCCGGAGATGAACGGCTCCAGCGCTGCATAGTCGTAGGGGAGTTCGGGAAGTGTGTATGGCGCCATGAAAATGATCTCCTTGGGCACGTTGATGGTGCGTTCGACTGACATTTTGAGCCTATACCGCGGTGGTGTGGGTCAGGCGGGGGCAGTGCCTACCCCCAGGTGGGGATCCAGATCCGCGCGGTGAGCTCGGCATTGGTGAGCGGATCGCCATTCAGGATGGGCCACATGAAAATGAAGTTTGCGACCACCACGGCCACATACAGGCAGACAATTGCCAGCGAGAGTGCGCGGCGCTCTACGCCCGCTTTTCGCTGGCCAAGCACATCGCCGAGAACGAGGGCGATCGTGATGATCAGGAATGGCGCGACGGGCGTCATATAGAAGAAATACATCTGCCGATCGAGGTTGAAGAACCAGGGGAGGTAGCCGGCGGCGTACGCCCCCACCGCTGCCGCATAGCGCCAGTCTTGCCTGCCGATAATTTTCCACAGCGCCCAGAACAGCACCGGTAGCGAGAGCCACCACATAGCCGGGGTACCGACGAGGAAGATGCGCTTGGCACAGTCGGCCACCCCGTTACAGCCCGTGGCGTCTGCGCCGCCGCTCACGTAGTACAGGACTGGCCTGGTGCTCATGGGCCACGACCACGGCTTGGATTCCCATGGGTGACGACTCGCAAACACCGCCGGTGTCACCAGCTTTGAGTGAAATTGGAGCATCTCCAGCTGCCACTTGGCCCACGACGTCAGGGCATTGCCCGTCAAGTGCCTGGCCCACGCGGTTTCGGAGGCGAACCACGCCCACCAGCTCCCGAGGTACACGGCGACCGGCACCACGGCCATGGACCACAGCGCGGGCACGAGGTCCCGGCGCACGACGGCCCGCGTCGAACGTGAGATGCCCGCGGACCGGCGCGCGCTGATGTCCCAGATCACGGTGATGACGCCAAAGGCGGCCACCCAGTAAATACCTGACCACTTGACGCCGGTGGCGCAGCCGAACATGACCCCGGCAGCGAAACGCCACCAGCGTGCTCCCACCCGGGGGCCGAATTTCGTCAGGGCAATGCTGCCGTCTTCCACAGCCTGCGCGAGCCGGGTTTTCATCAGATCGCGGTCGGCAACGATGCACGCGAAGCCGGCAACGACGAAGACGGCCTGGATCATGTCCAGGAGGCCGGTGCGCGATTGGACGTGCGATACGCCGTCGCAGATCAGCAGGATGCCGGCGAGGCCGCCGATCAGGGTCGAGCGCGTCATGCGGCGGACGACGCGGATCACCAGGAATACGCAGATCACCCCTGCCACCGCGGTGGCAAAGCGCCAGCCGAAGGCGTTGTAGCCAAACAGCTTTTCGCCAATGGCGATGATTTGTTTGCCCAGCGGCGGGTGGACCACCACGGGGTAGGCGTAGTTGTCTTCGTAGCCGCCGTTGGTCAAGACCTGGAAGGAGTTCAGTGCGTAATACTTTTCGTCGAAAATGGGGGTTCCGCCATCGGTCCGAAAACCCAGCTGCCAGAACCTGACGAGGACGGCAACCAGAGTCAGGACGCCGGTGACGATCCAGCCGCGACCCACGTCGGTGGGCATGTCGTCATGCCGGACCTTCGCTGCGCCGACGGGAGGCTCTAGTGCTGGCATTTGCCCAATCGCGACTACTCCGAAGGCCGGGTCGGTGGCCTCGCCCTCCGGTTGATCCGCGCTCAGTCCGTCGCCATCGGAATTGGCAGGTGCCGCGCCGAGGAGATCGGGATCGGCGGCGCAGGGAGCAACGGTCATAGTCAAGATCGTAGGGTGAACGGCGTGACTACTGGCGCCGAAACTACTGACCCCTCGCAAAAGCGTGGCGAACTGGTCCTAGCCGGGACGCCGTTAGGGCGGGTAAGCGATGCCTCCCAAGGCTTGAAAAATGCCTTGGAATCAGCGGATCTGATTGCCGCTGAAGACACGAGACGGTTACTCAGACTTGCCGCGGACCTTGGGATAACTCTGACTGCCAAGGTGGTGTCGTTCTACGAGGCGGTCGAGGAAATCCGAACCCCGATGCTTGTCGAGCGGATAGCCGGCGGCGCGCAGGTGGTGTTGGTGACAGATGCGGGAATGCCATCGGTGTCCGACCCCGGATACCGATTGGTCGCCGCTGTGGCAGCCGCCGGATTGCACGTGACAAGCGTTCCGGGGCCGAGCGCCGTAATCACCGCTTTGGCGTTGTCGGGTCTGCCAAGTGATCGCTTCACCTTCGAGGGTTTCCCGCCGCGTAAACCCGGCGAACGCAGACGTGCCCTCGGCGAGCTATCCGGCGAACTGCGGACGATGGTTTTTTTCGAGTCGGTGCACCGCATCGGCGAGTCCTTGGACGCGATGGTTGAGGCGTTCGGTGCTGCACGCCCCGCGGCGCTGTGTCGAGAGCTGACGAAGACTTATGAACAGGTACGGCGGGGAACCCTGGGCGAGCTCGCGACGTGGGCCGCAGAGGGGTTGCGCGGTGAAATCACCGTGGTGGTCGCCGGTGCCAGTGGCGACGTCGTGACCCAGCCCGCCGATGACGATCTTGCTGCCCAGGTTGATGCGCTGGTCGGTGGCGGCCGAACACGCCGGGACGCCGTTGACGAGGTAGCGGCGCGGCACGGGCTCAATCGCCGAACGGTCTACGCAGCTGCTACCGCCGCGAAAGCCGGACCCGGCAGCGCTGCTGCGGGCTACGGTGAACACGGAACTGCAAATTGTTGAAGGCCGGCCCAGAGGGTTCCCGGCACCGATTGATCTGAGGCGACTACCGATGTCTGAATTAAAAGCTCAACTGCGCGCGGACCTTACGGCGGCGATGAAAGCCCGCGACGAACTCACCAAGGCAACACTTCGCATGGTGATTTCGGCCATCACCAACGAAGAGGTCTCCGGCGCCACCGCCCGCGAGCTCACCGACCCCGAGGTGATGATCGTTTTAGCTCGCGAGGTCAAGAAGCGCAAGGAATCTGCCGAGGCCTTTTCCGCTGCGGGCCGCACCGAGTTGGCGGCGCGCGAGGTCGCGGAGTCTTCCGTGATCCAGGCCTACCTGCCCGCGCAATTGAGCGATGAGGCGTTGTCCGGACTGGTCGATGCTGCCGTGGCGGAAGTCGCCGAGCAGAGCGGCGGCGCGGTCACCATGAAACAGATGGGGCAGGTCATCAAAGCGGTCCAGGCACGAGCTGCTGGCCAGGCAGACGGCGGCCGTGTCTCCGGCGCGGTGAAAGCCGCGCTCGCCAAGATCTGATTTGCTCCTGCCCAGCAAGCCCACCCCGCATCCCGCCCAAGGAGTTGGTAATTTCCATGACCGCAGACCACAGAACTGAAAACGCAAAACTCGCCGACATCGGCGTTACCGGCCTTGCCGTCATGGGGTCAAATTTGGCCCGTAACTTCGCCAGCAAAGGCTTCGTTACCGCAGTTCATAACAGGACGAGCGCCAAAACGCGGGCACTGATTGAGCAGCACGGTGGCGACGGCGAATTCATCGCCAGCGAAACGACCGCAGACTTCGTGGCCTCGCTCGCCGTCCCACGAAAGATCATCATCATGGTGAAGGCCGGCGCCCCCACGGACGCCGTCATTGACGAACTTTCCGCCTTGCTGGAGCCGGGCGACATCTTGGTCGACGGCGGAAACTCGCAGTTCCTCGACACGCGTCGCCGCGAGGAAACCGCGCGCGAAAAGGGCATTCACTTTGTGGGCAGCGGGATCTCGGGCGGCGAGGAAGGTGCGTTGCTCGGTCCCTCGATCATGCCTGGCGGTTCGGCGCAGGCCTACGAGTCCCTGGGGCCGATCTTGGAGAAGATCTCCGCCCACGTCGACGGCGTCCCATGCTGCACCCACGTGGGTACCGATGGCGCCGGCCATTTCGTGAAGATGATCCACAACGGCATCGAATACGCCGACATGCAGTTGATCGCGGAGGCCTATCAGTTGCTCCGTACCGCTGCCGGCTTGACCCCGGTGGAGATCGCCGACGTCTTCGCAGAGTGGAATACCGGCGAACTCGAATCGTTCCTCGTGGAGATCACCGCGCAGGTGTTGCGCCAAGTGGACGCCGAAACAGGCTCCCCACTGGTCGATGTCATCCTTGATGCCGCGGGCCAGAAGGGCACCGGCACGTGGACGGTGCAGACCGCGTTGAATCTGGGCGTTCCGGTGTCCGGTATCGCCGAAGCGGTGTTTGCCCGCGGGCTCTCCTCGGCAGCGCACCAGCGTGCCGGAGCGCAGAAGATCGGCTTACCCGGCCCCAGCAGCCCCTGGGTCGTCGAAGACAAGGACGCGTTCATCGAGCAGGTGCGGTTGGCGCTGTACGCCTCCAAACTGGTGGCCTACGCGCAGGGCTTCGACGTCATCGCAGCGGGAGCTAAGGAGTACGGCTGGGATATCGACAATGGCGCCATGGCTCGCATCTGGCGCGGCGGCTGCATCATCCGTGCGGTGTTCCTCAACCGCATCACCGAGGCTTTTGACGAAGATGCGAGTCTGCTGTCTCTCCTTTTCGCGCCGTACTTCACGGAAGTGATGACGCGGGCGCAGGACGCCTGGCGCGCCGTGGTCGCTGGCAGTGCGCTCTCCGGCATTGCGACGCCGGGCTTCTCGTCGTCGCTGGCCTATTACGACGGACTCCGCGCAGAGCGCTTGCCGGCCTCCGTGATTCAGGGTCAACGCGATTTCTTCGGCGCCCACACTTACAAGCGCGTCGACAAGGAGGGCACCTTCCACACGCTGTGGTCGGGCGATAAATCTGAGGTCGAGGCCTCTTAGAACTAGCGGGCCCCGCCTGTCGAAGCAGCGGTCTCGGCAGGTGGGGACCAGCCAAGTTTGGGTACTCGGGGGTAGTCACCGACGACTAAACTCCGATCCATGACTCATGTACTTACCGCGGTGGCATGGCCCTATGCCAACGGCCCTCGGCATATTGGCCACGTTTCCGGATTCGGTGTTCCGTCCGATGTCTTCTCCCGCTACCAGCGGATGATCGGCAACGAGGTGTTGATGGTCTCCGGAACCGACGAGCATGGCACGCCGATTCTGGTGCAGGCCGACGCCGAAGGCGTGACTCCGAAACAGCTTGCGGACCGCTACAACCGCGTCATCGTCGAGGATCTGCAGAGTCTGGGTCTGTCCTACGACCTGTTCACCCGCACCACCACCACCAACCACTACGCCGTGGTCCAAGAGCTCTTCCGGACGGTGCACCGCAACGGCTATTTCGTCGCGCAGACAACGATGTCGGCTATTTCGCCCTCCACCGGGCGCACACTTCCCGACCGCTACGTCGAAGGCACCTGCCCCATTTGCGGCTATGCCGGCGCCCGCGGCGATCAGTGCGACAACTGCGGCAACCAACTCGACGCCATCGACTTGATTAACCCACGGTCCAAGATCAACGGCGAGGTGCCCAAGTTTGTGGAAAGCGAGCACTTCTTCCTCGACCTGCCCGCATTGGCGCAGGCGCTGGGGGAGTGGCTGCACACCAGGACCGACTGGCGTCCCAACGTGCTGAAGTTCTCGATGAACTTGCTGGCCGATATCAGGCCGCGGGCTATGACGCGCGACATCGACTGGGGCATACCGGTTCCGCTGGATGGCTGGCGCGATCGCGGCGACAAGAAACTCTATGTGTGGTTCGATGCCGTCATCGGCTATCTGTCGGCTTCTATCGAGTGGGCGCGCCGCTACGGCGTCGACGCCGACGAGTGGAAGCTGTGGTGGGAGAACAAAGATGCCCACCAGTACTACTTCATGGGCAAGGACAACATCACCTTTCACTCGCAGATCTGGCCTGCGGAGCTCCTGGCGTACAACGGGAAGGGTTCGCGCGGCGGGCAACCCGGGCCGCTGGGTGCACTCGATTTACCGACCGAGATCGTGTCGAGCGAATACCTGACGATGAGTGGCTCAAAGTTCTCCACCTCCCGGCAAAACGTCATCTACGTTGGCGATTTTTTGAAAGAGTTCGGACCGGATGCGTTGCGGTACTTCATTTCTGTCGCTGGCCCAGAGAACCAGGACAGCGATTTCACCTGGGACGAGTTTGTTCGCAGAACCAATTCCGAGCTAGCCAACGAGTGGGGCAACCTGGTCAACCGGTCGGTGTCAATGGCGCACAAGAACTTTGGGCAGATCCCAGCAATGGTGAATCCCACCGACCTCGATGTTGAGCTACTGCGTGCCTCCGAGCAGGCTTTCGCCACTGTGGGAGATCTGTTGGCGCGCAACCGCTTCCGCGCAGCGACTACCGAGGCGATGCGGGTTGTTGGCCTGGCCAACCGCTATTTATCCGAGACCGAACCATGGAAGCTTGGCGGGGATACCGAACGACAGGGCACGGTGCTGCACGCCGCACTGCAGGTGGTCGATGACGTCAAGACGCTCCTCACGCCATTCCTGCCACATTCTTCGCAGAAGATTTTCGAAACGCTGGGCGGCGAAGGAGTGTGGGCGGCCCAGCCGCGGATCGACGAGGTCGAAGATCTGGGCGACGAGATCGAAGGTGAGATGGGTTTCGAGGGCGGCAGCTACCCCGTCATCACCGGCGACTACAAAAACCAACAGGCCATCTGGAATCGTCGGGGCATCACCACTGGCGCGCCGCTGGCGAAGCCCAGCCCGTTGTTTGCCAAGCTCGAGCCGAGCCTTGGCGAAGACGGCCCCGAATGGGCGCCGATCGTCAAGGGCTGACGATGTCGATACCAGCGTCGGCGGATTCAGCTCGGGGCGTTCCGTTGCCTACCGAACCCGGCATTGACACTCGCAAGGCCGCCGACCCACCGGCGCCGTTAGAGTGCGAGATCATTGATGCCCACACACATCTCGATGCCTGTGGGTGTGTCTCCGCTGACGATATTGCGGCAGTGATGGACCGAGCGAAATCAGTCGGCGTCGTTGGCGCCGTGACCGTCGCGGACGACCTCGACTCCGCAATCTGGGCCGCGTGGGCAGCGACGCAGCACCCGAATGTCTACGCGGCGATCGGCTTACACCCCACCAGGGCAGACATGCTGGATACTGCAGCAAGGTCAACGCTGGAGAAGCTCGCTTGCCAACCCAAAGTGGTCGCTATCGGGGAGACAGGCCTGGACTATTACTGGGACGCAGCCGATCGCGCCGCGCAGCGGGAGGCATTCGCCTGGCATATCGACCTGGCAAAGCGCAATCAGAAACCGTTGATGATCCACGACCGCGAGGCCCATGACGATGTGCTGGAAATTCTGCGGGCTGAGGGCGCACCGGACGTGGTGATCTTCCACTGCTTTTCGGGAGATGCGGCGATGGCGCGGGTCTGCGTCGACAAGGGCTACATTTTGTCCTTCGCTGGTCCCGTGTCGTTCAAGAATTCTCGTGATCTGCAGGAAGCGGCGACGCTCATTCCGCCGGCGCAGATGATGCTGGAGACGGACGCGCCCTTCCTCACACCCCACCCTCAGCGGGGCAGGCGCAACGAACCGTACGCGTTGCCGTACACACTGCGGGCAGTGGCAGCACTTCGTAATGTGGATGAGAACGAGCTGGGTGCAGCTGTGATTGCGACCACCCGCCGGGTGTACGGGCTGGGCGGTTCTGAGCGGGGATAGCCAGCGAAGCGGACTCTCCGGGTAGTCCACAAGAGGGAAATTTCTCTCATTGCGGGATCAGCTGTTGCGGTCGCTGGACCTGGCCGTTACCGTCTTGTAATAACCGCCGGGATAGCGCGATCCGGTGCATCTGGAAATTTCCAGCAAAGCTTCGTGAAAGATCACCACCCAGTGGCGGGGGCCCTGGAGGGTGAATCACGTAGTCGGCTGGGAATGTTCCACCTCTGATTCTGCTCATAGGAACCAGCTCTGCTGGCCCCCTCTGCGTTGAGATGAGGCGCTCACTGCGATGCACCAGCCGCTTGCTCGGAGACATCAAGGCATGGATGTGAATTGACTTCTTACGCAGGAACCCCCGACAACCTCGATCCTCACCAAGATCTTGGTAACGAGCTTTTTGCAGGCACCGAGAATGTGCCGGCTGATCAGACACAAGAATTTCAGGCTGGCGTTGGCGCCGATCTAGCGACTGACGTTTCGGACGCTGACGTTTCAGACGCTGACGAGATGATTGAGGATGCGTCCGAATCCGAAGCGGTGGTCGCTGCCGAGCAGGACGGCCAAGTGAGTCCGGCACTCGCCGCTGGAGCGGTGGCCACCCTCGCACCCGTGAAGAAAAGCACACTCCGCAAGCCATGGGTCATTGCAGCCGCGGTATTGGTTCTGGCCCTGGCTAGCGTGGGCGGGACGCTGCTTGCCATGACCAAGAGCGTGACGATTAGCGTCGACGGGCAAGACCAATCGATCACGACGTTGTCCGGCTCCGTGAACGGCGCCCTCGAAGCCGCCGGTATTGCAGTTGCCGAGCATGACAGCTTGGCTCCGGCTGGCGAAGAGACTATTGCTGACGGATCCAAAATTGTGTTGAACAAGGGTCGCCTTCTTACCCTGACCATCGACGGCAAGCAGGTCCAGGTCTGGACCACCGCTCGCACCGTTGACGATGCGCTGGCACAACTAGGGCGAAACGCCGGCGACTACCAGCTTTCGGCAGATCGCTCGCGCGCCATCCCGCTCGACGGCCTCGCCGTCTCGGGCGACACCTTGCACGCCGTCACCATCGCCGATCGTGGCACCGCTAAGTCCATCACCACACCGGCGAAGACGGTTGCCGATGTACTCAAGGCGCAGAAGATCACGCTGGGTGCGAATGATCGGATCACCCCGGCGCTCGGTACCGCCATCAGCAGTTCTACCAAGATCAGCATTATTACGCTGCCGACCGTCACCATTACCGACGGAACAACTGCAGGTGCCCCGGCCGCATCAGAGGCAAAGGATGTCGCAGGCCTGTTGTCCGCAGCTGGCATCACCCTCGGCGCCGAGGACACGATCACTCCCGCGGTGGACACTCCGCTCACCGAGGGCCTTCAGGTTGCGATCACTCGCATTGCCACCACCCAGGTAGTAGTGGCAGAACCGATCGCGCAGCCAGCTGACGAGAGCGTGGACGACGAGACCTTGACCAAGGGCACCACCAAGGTCAAGCAAGCCGGTAAGGCTGGCGAAGCGGCTGTGACCTACAACGTCACCACCACCAACGGCGCTGAGACGGCTCGTGTCGAGGCCTCTCGCACCGTCACCACCGAAGCTTTGCCAACCATCACAAGTGTGGGGACCAAGGTGGTCGTAGCTCCGGCCCCAGTGCGCGTCGCCGCCTCGGCACCAGCCGCAGCAGCTTCTGCACCGGCAGCGTCTGAGCCGGCAGCGTCTTCTAACACTGGCGCCGCTCCGCAGAGTGCGAGCAGCTCGGGTGTCAACTGGGACGGCGTTGCAAAGTGCGAATCCACCAATAACTGGTCGATCAACACCGGTAATGGGTACTACGGCGGCCTGCAGTTCGACATCCGGACGTGGTTGGGTGCCGGTGGCGGACAGTACGCACCGCGTGCAGACCTAGCCACGCGCGAACAGCAGATTGCTATCGCGGACGTGCTGTACTCGCAGCGTGGCCTCCAGCCGTGGGCTTGCGGCTACGCAGGCTAGCAGCTCATTGAGTAATCGCTTCATCGCGGCGGGGCTCGGCATCATCCTGAGGGAGATGCCGGGCCCCGCCGTTTTTTATCCCATCCGCGGAATCTTTCGAAACAGAAGCTGTCGGGCGGTGCACACTTCGAACTTGCTAGCACTCTGGCGGAGCCGTTATGATTTTGTAATACAGCCGGGATGGGGAAGTCCTGGGTGCAGGTCGACGTGGTGCCACGGATTTTTGGGCATCCATCGACGATCTCGAAGGGTTGCATAGGCTAGGCGCAACCGGACCGAGCGCGCCCACCTCTGCTCGGAATCAGAAATGACCTGGAGCACCGTGACCCTGCCTGACCAGCACTCGAACACCCCTGCGGCGCAGGCTGCCCCGTCGCTCGAGGGCGCAGACATCGCAACGACGTCTCCGGTAGCGAAGCCCTTTTGGCGCCGCCTCCGCAAACCTGCTTTGATCAGCGCGGCAGCACTCACCCTGTTACTCGGCGCGGGCGCCGGCACGGTGATGGCGATGACGAAGACCGTCACGATCACCGTGGATGGCGAGTCCCAGCAGGTCAAGACCCTCGCGGGATCTGTGACAGGCGCGCTGCAAGCGGCGGGCCTGACGGTCGCCGAGCATGATTCCCTAGCCCCCTCCTCCGATGTCGCCATTACCGACGGATCCGCGATTGCCATTAACCGGGGCCGGGAGCTGACGCTGACGATCGATGGCAAATCGGTGACCGTGTGGACGACCGCAAAGACAGTTGACCAGGCAATGGCGGAGATCGGGCGATACCCGGACGACTACAAGCTTTCGGCTGACCGATCCAGGCCGATCCCGCTGGATGGCCTCAGCGTCACCGCGCAAACATTCCATGCGGTAAGCACCGTGGACGGTGCAGGGGTGGCAAAAAATTATCGGACCGTAGCAACCACTGTGGGAGCCCTGCTGGCCGAGCAGGGCATCGCGTTAGGTCCACTCGACACCGTCACCCCCGCGGCCACCAGTGCGCTGACGGACGGCATCACGGTCCAGGTGACCAGGACAACGAAGTCGCGGGTCGTTGTCTCAGAAGCTCTTCCGCAACTCCCCGACAGCACCGTGGACGCACCGGATCTAGCCGTCGGCACCAACGAGGTAATCGCCACCGGCGCAGCAGGGAGCACTGATGTCACCTTTGAAATCACGTCGGTGAACGGTAAGGAAACGAGCCGCACCGAAGTTTCCCGCGCCACCACGTTGGAGCCCACAGGAACCGTCACCAAGGTGGGTAGCAAACTGCCGTACGAAGAGGTCGGCAAGAGAGTCTTCTTCCACGACACGGAGTTCGGGGTCAACTGGGACGGGCTCGCGATGTGCGAATCCACGAACAACCCCAAGGCCGTCGATCCGACAGGCTCCTGGTACGGCATGTTCCAGTTTGATTTCGCCACCTGGGCGACGGTTGGTGGATCGGGTAACCCGGCTGACGCGCCAGCGACAGAGCAACTGATGCGCGCCAAATTGCTCTACCAGTCCCGCGGTCTAGAGCCGTGGCTATGTGGATGGGCTGCCTAAGTCGAGGGTGATCATTGCTGATTTTCGCCGGGAGTGCCGGTGCGTGTCAGGATATCTTGCGTGACAGATCCCAGCCTTAGCGCCCCGGTTTCCCTCCTCGGCGCCAGCAGGATCCGGGAGCTAGCCACGGAGCTAGACCTCAAGCCCACGAAGTCGCTCGGCCAAAACTTCGTGCATGACGCGAATACCGTTCGACGTATCGTTGCCAGCGCTCAATTGCGGCCCGAGGATGTGGCGCTCGAGGTCGGTCCCGGGCTGGGCTCCCTCACCCTGGCGTTAGTTGAGGCGTGCCGCGCCGTCAGTGTGGTGGAGATTGACCCCCGGCTCGCAGCGCGCCTCCCCGCTACGGTGCTAGAGCTCGCCCCGCAGTACGTGGACCGACTCCATGTGGTGCTCGCTGACGCTCTCGCGGTCAAGGCCGAGCAGTTCCCCGAACCCCCCACCGCGATGGTGGCAAACCTGCCGTACAACGTGTCGGTGCCCGTGTTACTACACCTGCTCTCGGAACTGCCATCGATACGGCGGGTGCTGGTGATGGTGCAAGCCGAGGTGGCAGACCGCCTCGTCGCCGGTCCAGGTTCGAAAACCTATGGCAGTCCTTCGGTGAAGACCGCCTGGTACGGCGTCGCCAAGCGCGCGGGTTCGATCGGACGGAACGTGTTCTGGCCAGCACCGAATGTCGACTCGGCGCTGGTGGCGTTCGATCGTCATACGACACCGACCGACGGTGACCGGCTGGCGGTCTTCAAGGTGGTGGACGCCGCATTCGCGCAGCGGCGCAAGACTTTACGGGCCGCTCTCTCCGGTTGGGCCGGGTCGCCCGCACGCTCCGAGGAGATTCTCCGCGCCGCCGGCGTCGACCCGGGAGCCCGCGGCGAAACACTCGACTTTCGAGCATTCAGGGCTATTGCACAGGCGGCCCAGAAGTGACACCCGGCAGCGTGCGCGTGCGCGTTCCAGCGAAGATCAACCTCCACCTGGGGGTCGGCGAGGTTCGGCCCGACGGTTTCCACGAACTTGTCACCGTCTTCCATGCTGTCGACCTGTATGACAAGTTGACAGTGGCTAACGGCAAAGGTCTTCGCGTGCGCACCGTCGGCATTGCCGGCGCGCCAGCGGATGGCGACAACCTCGCGGGCCGAGCAGCCTTGCTGTTGGCCGCCCACGCTGGAATCCCCTGCGACGTGCGGATCGAGATTGTCAAGACCATCCCGATCGCTGGCGGGATGGCCGGAGGCAGCGCCGATGCGGCTGCAGCACTGCTGGGTTGCGCCCAGTTGTGGAATCTGGAGCTAACCCGTGCTGAGCTGGCCGGGTTCGCGGCCGAACTCGGAAGCGATGTACCGTTTGCGTTGACTGGCGGCACGGCGGTGGGGACGGGCCGAGGCGAGCTCATTGCTCCCGTGCTTGGTAAACACCCGCTGCATTGGGTCCTCGCGATATCGGACGGTGGGCTTTCCACTCCTGCCGTCTTCGCGGAGTTGGACCGGTTACGCGCTGCTGGCGATGTGCCGCGGGTGGGCGGCGTCACAGCGCTACTGGCCGCGCTTGTCTCCGGTGATCCTGGACTGCTGGCGAGCCACCTCGGCAACGATATGCAAGCCGCCGCGGTGTCGCTGCAACCGCACCTACGCCGCGTGCTGTTCGCCGGAACCCAAGAGGGCGCGCTCGCGAGCATCGTGTCCGGCTCGGGCCCCACGGTCGCCATGCTGTGCAGAAGTGCGGAGCATGCTGCCGAGGTGGGAATAAACATTGCGGGCCTGGGTATTTGCAAATCGGTCCGAGTGGTGTCCGGACCGGCGCCCGGCGCCCGGATCATCAGCGATAATGAGAAGTCAGCTTAGATCTGCCGGTGCACCTAGCCGCCAGCAATCACCGTTTCACAACCAAAGGATCTCCTTTTCCGATGGCCACCGCCGCCAATCTCGTCAACCTTGAAGCCGTCACCGTGAACCTCGTTCACCGAACGTTGCTCGACCGCATTTCGCTTGGCGTTCAAACGGGCGACCGAATTGGCGTTCTCGGACTGAATGGCTCGGGCAAAACCACGCTGTTGCAGGTGCTGGCAGGCCTCAAGCAACCCGACTCCGGCCGGGTCGCCACCGGTCGTGGAACTCGCGTGGAGGTGGTCACCCAGAAGTCGGCGCTGGCCCCCGGAAGTACCGTCAAGGACATCGCATTGGGATCTTTCGGCGACGCCGAACACGCTTGGGCGTCGGACTCGTCGGTGCGCTCCGTGCTCGACGGCCTGGGGTTGGGCGGTATTGGTTTGGATTCGCCCGTCGACAGCCTGTCCGGTGGTGAACGCCGCCGTGTTGCTCTGGCGGCTGCCCTGGTAACGGATGCAGACCTGCTCATCCTTGACGAACCCACCAACCACCTCGACATCGAAGGTGTTGCTTGGCTTGCGTCGCACCTGGTGGCGAGGAAGGGCGCTCTCGTGGTCGTCACCCACGATCGGTGGTTCCTCGATGCGGTGGCAACGCTGACGTGGGAAGTGGTGGACGGGGACGTCCACATTCGCGAAGGTGGTTACTCCGACTGGGTTTTCGCCCGCGCGGAGCGGCTGCGCCTTTCCGACGCTGCGGAGGAGCGCCGACAGAACCTGGCGCGCAAGGAACTCGCGTGGCTGCGCCGGGGTGCGCCGGCCCGTACATCCAAGCCGAAGTACCGCATCGAAGCAGCCGAAGTGCTGATCGCCGATGTGCCCCCGCCGCGAAACACCGTGGAACTGCAGGCGTTTGCCCGACGACGTCTCGGCAAGGACGTACTGGACGCCGAGGGTATTACCGCGGGCGTCATCGCGTTGGACGGCAATGAGCGCATCCTGCTCGATGACGTGACGTGGCTGATTGGCCCGGGTGATCGTTTCGGGATCGTCGGGGTCAACGGTTCCGGAAAGTCCACACTGCTGAAGGTCCTGCTGGGATTGCATCCGACCAAGTCCGGGATTATCAAACGTGGCCAGACCGTGCGGATCGGGTATTTGTCGCAGGAGGTGCACGAACTCCCCACCCAGATGCGGCTGATCGAGGCTGTCACCGAAGTGGCCAGAATGGTCAACCTCGGCGGCAAGGATCTGACGGCCGGGCAGCTGTGTGAAAGGTTCGGTTTCACCAACGAGCAGCAGTGGACCAGGGTCGGGGAGCTCTCGGGTGGGGAGCGCAGGCGCCTGCAAATGCTGCGCATTCTGATGGACGAGCCAAATGTGCTTGTTCTCGATGAGCCCACCAACGACCTCGACACCGACACACTGTTGGCGTTGGAGGATCTGCTGGACGCGTGGCCCGGAACACTGCTTGTTGTTTCGCACGATCGGTACCTGATCGAGCGCGTCTGCGACAACGTCGTGGCACTCATGGGCGACGGCAAGATCAGCCAGCTGGTCGGCGGGGTCGAAGAATATCTGCGACGCCGCGAGGGCATGGCTGGGATGCAGGTGCGCGTGTCCGCGGGGGCGGCGCCGGAACCTGCGGGCCCAGGGCTGGATGCAGCCGCAAAGCGGTTGCTGCGCAAGGATCTTCAAAAGCTGGAGAAACGTCTGGAGTCGCTGGATCGCAAAGAAACTGAGTTACTCGGAAAGCTGGCCGTGGTGGGCGCTGACTACGCCAAGGCGGCCGAGCTGAACGCGGAACTCGCGCTCACCCGCACTGGCAAGGACGAGACGGAAATCGAGTGGATGGCAGTGTCGGAACAGTTGGAGAGCGACTGACCCAGTTGCGGGGGAGCGTGGGCGCTAGTAGGTGAGGCTGACGAGTCGGTCAATGTCTGCCCGCAGCGGCGACGACGTACTTGCGCCCCGCACCGTGGTGGCCAGTGCGCCCGCGCAGCACGCGAAGCGCACCGCCTGGAGGGGCGATTGCCCTTCCGCCCACGCCACGGCGAACGCACCAGCAAACCCGTCGCCGGCGCCGGTGGTGTCAATGGGATCGATATCGGGCACCGGAACCTGAAACGCTGCGCCGTCAGGTCCGCGGTACCGCGCCCCGGCGCCGCCCAGGGTGACAATGACGTGTGCGACGTGGTCAGCGGCGCTGCCGATCTCTCGCGCTTCACCCTCGTTGACGATCAAAATTGTGGTGGCGGCGAGCAGTTCCGCGGATAAGTTCTGCATCGGTGACGGGTTGAGAAGTACTGGGACGCCTGCGGTCTGAGCGGCTTGCGCTGCGGCGACCACCGTCGTCATTGGGATTTCTAGTTGGCAGACCAGCATGGCCGAAGAGGCAATGGCGGCGGTGTCGCTGTCTGCGAGACTGGTCATGGCGAAGTTTGCGCCGGGCACCACGACGATGGTGTTTTCCGCGCTTTTGTTGACGGCAATGGCTGCGATGCCACTCGGACCGGGCGCTGTGCGCAGCAGGCTGCAATCCACCCCGGCAGCGTGAAGGTTGGATCGAAGTTCGGCGGCGAAACCATCAGAACCGACCGCCCCGATGAAGGTGACGGCGCCCCCGGCCTTAGCTGCAGCAATGGCCTGGTTGCTTCCTTTGCCGCCGGGAATCGTCTGGAAACTGTTACCCAGTAGCGTCTCTCCGGGTTCGGGCAGTGCATCGGTTGTCACCACCAAGTCCATGTTGACGCTGCCCACCACGGCGATAGCGGGGGCGGTGGGGGGAGGGGTCGTCATGGGATTTCGCTCCGGGGCTGGTGGGGACGCTCTGGATGTGCTGATGTGGGTTCAGCCCAAGAAGCGGAACCCCGCACCTATCCCATCACGCCCACGCTGCGGTCTCGCACCCGCAGTCTCCCGCCCCTACCCCGCAACCACACGCCCCTACCCCGCAGCCACACGCCAATACCCCGCCGTCTCCCGCCCCTACCTCGCCGAGCGGTGGCCTATGACGCATTTGCCTGCCCCATACTCGCGATAGCCCACCGCTCGGCGAACGAAGACGGCGACCGAGCTCGGCAGACGAAGTCGGCGAATCTCGGGCGACAAGGCACCGCTCGGCGAAAGGAAGCCTCCGGGTGCGCCCCGCGCACCCGGATAGGCCCCGCGCGATGAGACGCAGGGCAGGGCCTTGCGGCCATTAAAGTAATCGGTATGAGCACCTTCATCTCCGCGATCTACTCCGCTGCCGCCGGGGGAGCGGGCATCGTCACCGGGGAGCCGCGTGCCGCCCTTCGCACCTCGTGGGCAGATATCCACGAACTGGCGCTCCGGGGAGCAGCCGCGTTGGTGGCCGACGGTGTGAAGCCCGGCGAGGCCGTCGCTATCTTGGCGGCCGATCCGCTGGAAGTGGCGCCTGCCGTGCAAGCTGTCTGGCTCGCCGGCGGGTCGGTGACGATGTTGCATCAGCCGACGGCGCGGACTGATCTGGGCAAGTACGCTGCCGGTACCCTGCAGGTGCTGAAGGTGATCAAGGCCAGTCGGGTAATTGTGGGGGAGCAGTTCTCCGACGTCGCCCAGATGCTCGACGGCACCGGTGTGCGGGGCTTGCTCGCAGCCGACATCGCTAGTCACCCGGAGCGTTTGGCCTCACCGGTGGAAGTGGACGAGGACGCGACGGCGCTGCTGCAGCTGACGTCGGGCTCGACCGCTGCGCCCAAAGCCGTTCGTATCTCGCATCGCAACGCCTGGGACAACCTGACCGCACTCGCTCGACGCGCCCAGGTCGACCCCGCCACGGATGTTTTCGTCTCGTGGTTACCGCTGTTCCACGATATGGGGATGGTCGGTTTCCTGACCCTGCCGATGGTGATGGGGTTGGAACTGGTCAAGGTGACACCGATCGACTTTTTGCGGTCGCCGCTGCTGTGGTTCGAGCTGATCTCCAAATACGGCGGGACACACACGGCTGCACCGAATTTTGCATACGCCCTGGCTGCCAGGGTGCTTGCCAATGCGGAAAACCTGGACCTTTCGTCATTGCGCTTCGCATTCAACGGAGCCGAGCCAATCGACGTCGACACGGTCGACCGGTTCTTGGCCGCCGGAGCGCATCTGGGGTTGCCCTCAACCGCAATGGTCCCGGCTTATGGAATGGCCGAGACAACCTTGGGCGTGAGCATTCACGTTGTGGGACAACCCGTGCGTGTGGACATCATCGACGCGCACGAATTGGAACAGAACCGACGCGCTGTTCCGGCGCAGCCGGGGTTGGCCCCTGACGGGACCGAGACCACCCGATCGTTTCCAACATTGGGACCGCCACTCGACGGCCTGGAGGTCCAGGCCCGGGATGACGACGGCAACATATTGGGCGAGCGCGAAGTCGGCACATTGTTTATCCGGGGAGTAGCTGTCACCGACACCTACTTGACAGGGGACGGGGCTCTGCCGACGCAGGGCAGCGACGGGTGGCTCGACTCCGGCGACCTCGGATACCTCACAGATTCCCTGGTGGTGGTATGTGGCCGTGTCAAAGACGTCATCATCATGGGCGGCCGCAACATCTATCCGACCGATATCGAGCGCGTGGCCGCGGGGGTGGATGGTGTTCGCGCTGGCAACGCCATCGCTGTCCGGTGGACAGCGCCAAGTGGTCGGGAATCCTTTGCGGTGGCAGTGGAATCACGGCTGGCCGAGGATCCGGAGCAGGTTGAGCGCATGGCGCGCGAGATTCGGACCGCGGTCACCACAGCGATCGGTGTCCGGCCGGCGCAGGTGCGCGTGTTGCCCGTGGGGTCGATTCCGAAAACGCCGTCCGGCAAGCTTCGCAGAGCGGCCGGGGTCGCGCTGATCGACTGACGACTCAGGATCAGGTCCCGTGCACCTTGTTCTGAGCGTCGACAAGACCCAGTTGCACAAGGTCTTCGACGGCATCCGCGGCGAAGGCTAACTCGAGGTCAAGTTCCTTGCGCTCGGCGGCCGAGAAATCTTTCAGCACATAGTCTGCCGGGTCTTGACGCCCCGGCGGGCGACCGATCCCGAACCTGACCCGTGCGTATTCCTTCGAAGCCAAACTGGCCGAGATCGACTTCAGGCCGTTGTGTCCGCCCTCGCCGCCGCCAGCCTTGAGCCGGATGGTGCCAAAGGGAAGGTCCAACTCGTCGTGGATAACGATGACGTCGGCGACGCCGACCTTGTAGAACCGCGCCAGCGCTGCGGTGGCGCCGCCCGAGAGGTTCATGTACGACTTGGGTTTCGCGACGACGACGCGATTACCACCGAGCCGTCCCTCGCAGATGTCGGCCCCGGACTTGTGAGACTTGAAGGGGGAGCCGATGCGGGATGCCAACAGCGCTGCCGCCATAAAGCCGACGTTGTGTCGATTCCCGGCGTAACCGGGTCCAGGGTTCCCGAGGCCGATAATCAGGGACAGTTCGCTGGGCATGGGGTCCTTAGAAGATCAGGGATAACCACAGCGGGGCGTGCCCGAGCCGGATGTCCGGACCGAGCACACCCCGTTAGGAAAAAAAGATCAGGCTTCTTCGGCAGGGGCTTCGGGAGCAGCGAGATCGGTCTCGCCTTCCATGTCCTCGGCTGTCGGCGCTGCGGAGACCGCGACGACGAGGGCTTCGGGATCGCCAGCCAATGTTGCGCCCGCGGGCAGCTCGATCTGGCCAGCGAGGATCTGGGTGCCAGCCTCGAGGCCTTCGATGGACACTTCGATGCTGTCCGGAATATTGAGCGCTTCGACTTCGATTGAGAGGGTGGTCTGGTCGGTAAGGACCAAGGTTCCAGCCGCTGCTTCGCCGGTTACGTTGACGGAGATGTCAACGGTAACCTTCTCGCCCTTGCGGACGAGGATGAGGTCGACATGCTCGACGTAGTCGCGTAGCGGGTGCCGGATGACGGACTTCGGCAGCGCCAACTCGTCGCCGCCATCAATACCCAAGGTCATGACGGTGTTAGCGCCGCCACGGATGGCGCGGCCGAACTCGCGTGCGTTGAGTGCGAAGTGGCGGGGCTCGCTGCCGTGGCCGTAGAGGACTGCGGGAATTTTGCCGTCGCGGCGGGTGCGACGCGAGGCGCCCTTGCCGAACTCGGTGCGGACTTCAGCGGTAAGGCGAACTTCGGACATCGGTTATCTCCTATGCGAGAGGCCTCTCGGGGTGAATCCCCTGGGGTGGGCCTGCTGGGGTGGATCTTTGG
Organism: Nakamurella antarctica; assembly: GCF_003860405.1. Lineage (NCBI taxonomy): Bacteria > Bacillati > Actinomycetota > Actinomycetes > Nakamurellales > Nakamurellaceae > Nakamurella > Nakamurella antarctica. Next base: position 772,536 of record NZ_CP034170.1, read on the forward strand.
CTCAACCTCGACGAACGGCACGGGGAGCGAATCCACCCTGTCGATAACGGCTAACCCAGTACTGGATTGCCCTCGCCGAGGTACTGCCACGACATTACCGCAGCGGTGTTGATCGGCCAAAACCGTTCGGTAAGCCCACGTGTGGCAAGCTCGCATCCGGTGCCAGCTGACTGCGGCGAGGCTCGTCTTGATCCCGAGAAGGCGCCACCTGGGAAAGGGGAGCACTGCAATGTTGTGCCAGTTGACGCTGGACCGTACCGGTCCGACCCCCCTCTACCTCCAGCTCGCACGGTTTTTCGAAGAACTGATCGCTCGCGGGGAGCTTGTGCCGGGTGAGCGCATCGATACCGAAGTCGTGATTGCTCAGACGCTCGGGCTTTCCAGGCCGACGGTGGCCCGGGCTATCAATGAGTTGGTAGACAAGGGATTATTGCTGCGCCGCAGGGGATTTGGGACCGAAGTGAGCAACGCGGTGGAACACCGCGAGGTGGAACTCACCAGCCTGTTTGAAGACTTGGTGCGGAACGGCCGCAAACCTCGCACGCAGGTGCTGGCGATCGAATGCGATGTGCGCAACCCCAAGGCTGCGCTGCTGCTGGGGCTTGATTCGGACTGCCCACTGGTACACCTGAAGCGCTTGCGGCTGGCCGAGAATCAGCCCATTGCGGTAATGGACAATTGGCTGCCGATGTCGTTTGCGGACCTTACGCAGGCGCAACTCACCGAGGACGGTCTGTACGGCGTGTTGCGGGCCAGAGGTTCGGGGCCAGCGATGGCGCGCCAGCAGATCGGGGCCAAAGCAGCGGGGGTGGAGGAAGCGCGTTTGCTCCAGGTACGTCGCGGAACCCCGTTGATGACGATGATGTCGCGGGCCTATGACGCGTCAGGCGCGGTGGTCGAGTGCGGGCGCCACGTGTACCGAGCAGATGTGTACTCGATCGAAGTGATGGTGCAATCCGATCGGACGTAAGGGGGGACCAGTACTACGGGACCAGTTGCTTCAGTGCACCGACGAACGCCTCGACATCGGCGGTTGTGGTGTCCCACGAACACATCCAGCGGACCTCGCCGGTAGCCATATCCCAGTCGTAGAAACGGAAATGCTCACGCAGCTTGTCGGGTACCCCCGCTGGCAAAATTGCAAATACCGCATTGGCCTGCGGCTGCCGCGTGATGGTGACGCCTTCGATGCCATCGACGGCATCTGCCAGGTGGCGCGCCATCGAGTTGGCGTGCTGGGCGGATCGCAGCCACAGGTCGCCTTCCAAGAGGGCAATGAACTCTGCGGAGATGAACCGCATCTTTGACGCCAGTTGCATGTTCATTTTGCGCAGGAATTTGAGGCCACTTGATGCGCCAGGGTTGAGCACCAGAATGGTCTCCCCGAACAGCAGGCCGTTCTTGGTGCCGCCGAAGGACAACACGTCGACGCCGGCGTCGGTGGTGAATGCCCGCAGCGGAACACCAAGGGCAGCAGCGGCATTGGCGATCCGGGAACCGTCCATGTGGACGGTGAGGCCCAACGAATGTGCGTGTTCGCAGATTGCCGTTACCTCGGCCACGGAGTACAGGGTGCCGAGTTCGGTGGACTGGGTAATCGAAACCACCTGCGGCTGTGCGCGATGCTCGTCGCCGAATCCCCAAGCCTGGGCATCGATCAGCTCCGGAGTCAGCTTCCCGTCCAGGGTGGGCACCGTCAGAAGTTTGATGCCGGCCACCCTCTCGGGAGCCGCGTTTTCGTCGGTGTTGATGTGTGCGGTTTCAGCGCACACCACTGCGCCCCAGGGCGACAATAACGATTGCAGCGAAAGAACATTCGCGCCGGTGCCGTTGAAGACCGGGAACGCCTCTGCCTGGGCGCCGAAGTGGGCGCCAAAGATCTCTTGTAACCGTGCCGTGTACACATCGGCGCCGTAAGCCACTTGGTGGCCACCGTTGGCGGCCCCGATGGCAGCGAGAACCTCCGGATGGACGCCCGCGTAATTATCGGATGCGAAGCCGCGCTCTTGGTCGTTATGCAGTTTCTTCACAGGGTGAATCCTTCCATCAGAGCCGCCTCCGGTTTACCGGATTGGGAGCCTGACCGGTGAGCAGGAGCTTCGCAGTTCTGAATGCGGTGTTCCGTGAGCAGAATGCGGTGTTCCGTGAGCAAAAGGTCAGGAAATGAGCGAAATGGCGGCGCCGTTAAGTTCGGCTGCGGGGCGAGACCATAAACCGACCACGGTTCGGGCCAATTCGCGGGTGTCGGTGAAGCCCGGAAACGACTTCTCTGGCTGCGCGTGGCGGTCAGCCTCCGTGACGAGCGCCTTGATCACCAGCGTGAGCGCCGCAGCAGTTTGTTCCGTCGGAGCCGTTCGGTGTCCAGATTGTGCAAGCCGGAACGAATCGGCCACGGCGCCCATCCACGCCTGCGCCGCCGCCTTCGCCGCTGCGTAGTTCGCGTTGCCAGCGGTGGGGGCTGCCGCGGCGGTGGCTCCGACAATGACGACGCGGGCCGAATCCGAATGCAGGAGTGCAGTGTGGAACGCTCTGGTGACGTTTCGCAGGGTAGCGACAAGCGCAGTGACCAGAAATTCCCAGTCGGCGTCGCTCTGGCCGACCAACCCGCCGCCTCCTCGCCATCCACCAACGAGGTGGATCACTCCGTCGACGGGGCCGATGCTGTCGGCCAGAGCGGTGACGGCAGCGAAATCTGCCAAATCGCAGACCTGGGTGGTGAGGAGCGGATGCCGGACCTGCAAGTCGGCTAATCGAGATACGTCCGACGCGACAGCAATCACAGACGCGCCGTTGTCGATCAACTCAGCACAGACTGCCTGCCCCGCAACCCCTGTCGCGCCCGTCACGACAACCACCCGGCCGGCGACCGGCGTGCCACGGGTGGGCGAGCCTGCTGGCGCGGTGATCATCCGGTGATCCCAGCGGTGGATTCGACTACGCCTGCGAGCTTGCGGGACAACGCTTCGTAGAACATGGACAGCGGGAACTCGTCCGGCAGCACGGCGTCCGTCAACCCCTTGGGCGGGCCATCGAACGGGAGCGCTGCGGGACCCTGCGCCCACGTCGAGGCTGGGTTGGGGGTCAACACGGTGGCAACCAGCTCGTACGCAGCAAGCCAATGGGACGTTTTCGGCCGGTCGATGGAGCGCCAATACAGATCTTCGATGCGGCGACCCAGTTCGAGCACTGCCTCGGTGACGTTTTCCCAATCAATGCTCAGGCGGTTGTCGGTCCAGTGCAGCACGTGATGCTGATGCATCCAGGCGAAGAGCAGCTGCCCGCCCAGCCCGTCGTAGTTACGCACCCGGCTGCCGGTGATCGCAAAGCGGAAGATGCGGTCGAAGATGATTGCGTACTGCACGAGCCGGGCGTGCGGCACGCCAGAAGCTTCGAGCTTGACCGATTCCTTGAATGCCGTCAGATCGCAGCGCAGTTCCTCCAGCGAGTAGAGGAAGTAAGGCATCCGCTGCTTGATCATGAACGGGTCGAAGGGCAGGTCGCCGTGCATGTGGGTGCGGTCGTGGATCAGGTCCCACATCACGAAGGTCTCTACCGCCAACTGCTGATCCTCCAGCAACCGCGCGGCGTCCGGTGGCAGTGCCAACCGGGTGGTTGCGGCGGCAGAGCTGATGACGGTCCGGAATCTGGCGGCCTCGCGGTCTGCGAAGATTCCGCCCCACGTGAAGGTCGGGACCTCGCGCATGGCAATGGTTTCCGGGAATAGGACCGCGGAGTTGGTGTCGTAACCGGCGGTGAAATCCAGGAACCGGATGGGGACGAAAAGCTTGTTGGAGTAGTCGCCGGCTTCCAGCTCGGCGATGAACTCGGGCCACACCACGTCGAGCAGAACAGCTTCGAAAAGCCTGTCGGGGCTGCCATTTTGGGTGTACATCGGGAAGACTACGACGTGTTGTAGGCCGTCAACGCGATGCTGTTCGGGGTGGAACGCGAGAAGCGAATCCAAGAAGTCCGGGACGGTAAATCCACCGTCAGCCCACCGCGCGAAATCTGCGACCAAAGCGTGCAGGTAGTCGGCGTCGTGCGGGAAGGAGGGAGAGAGCAGCTCGATTTCGGCGGTGATGGCGGTGACCGCGGCTGCTGCCCCTTCGTGGTCGGACGGGACGGAACCGTCTGAGATCTGGAAGGTGCGGAGCACCGTGACGGCGGCTTTGAGGCGGCGCCAGCCTTCGTGGTGGGCATTGACCACGCCCGGGCTGGCAGCGCCTTCGTGAGTGCCGCCGCCGCGGGCTGCCCAGGTCACCGCGTTGAAGATGAGCTGTGTTGCGGAGTCATCACTCTCGGCTTCCGGATCAACAGCAAGGACGGCTACGCGGCCGGATCCAAGAGTGCCTATCGCGCCAGCAACAGATCCCGGGGTCTGCCCGGTTCCCGCCCCGCGCAGGATCGCGGCGCTGCCGGAGCCAGTGGCCAGTGTTGCAGTTGCCCGTAGGCGAGCGGGGCTGACTTTGGCGAGCAGATTCTGATTGAACGGCGCGACGAACCGCAGGGGAGCGGTCTCGTTATCGGCGTCCACAAGTCCGGCGCTGACAGCGGAGTCCGAGCCGAGCGGGCCGATCTCGATGTCAGCCAATGTGGCAACCGCGGTTGCGGCGGCATTGATAGCCGCCCCTCCCACGACGACCATCCCCACGCCACTCGTCACCAATTCCCGAAGGCCGTCAAGGTCTGGGTCACCGGGCATCACCACAATGACGTCAGCGTCAATTGCCGACGTCACGACCGGGTAGCCCCTGGCGAGCAGCATGCTGCGCACGCCTTCGGTGCCGTTTCCTCCAACGCGGGGATGGGCGAACATCACCTTCGGGAAAACGGCGCTGTGGTTCGTCATCTGATCATCTCCTCGTTACAGAAATCCACCTTCGGAACACTTCGAATTGTGGAATGGGTGGTGCTGAAATTTCGCGGCAAGTCGACAAGATTCGCCAGGGAATCTCTACTGTACCGGAAATTATGCGGCGAAATCTTCCTTGTGCCATAGATTATGCTGTACGACGGATCTGATCACGACCGCAAAAAGCCCCGGGGCGCGGACGTCTCGGGGCTTTGTCGCGGGAGAGGCGCTGCTACTCCAGGTCAAACAGCGACGTGACAGATCCATCCTCGAACACTTGGCCAATGGCGGCCGCGATCAGCGGCGCAATGGAGAGCACCGTCAGCTGCGGGAAGTAGTGCTCGGGGGGGATGAAGAGGGTATTGGTGAGGACGACCTCGCTGGCGCCGCAGGTAGCGAGGCGTTCGGCGGCCGGATCGGAGAGGACCCCATGGGTAGCGGCGATGACGACGTCTTTGGCGCCGGCCTCAAAAAGCCGGGTAGCTGCTTTGGCGATGGTCCCGCCGGTATCAATCATGTCGTCGACCAGAATGCAGAGCCGCCCTTCGACCTCACCGACGACGCGGTTGGCAACCACCTGGTTCGGTTGGTGTGGATCGCGGGTTTTGTGGATGAAGGCAACGGGGGTACCGCCGAGGCGCGCCGCCCACTTCTCCGCCGTGCGGACACGACCGGAATCCGGCGAAACCACCGAGATCTGCTGACCGACGTATTTGGTAGCGATGTAGTCGCCGAGCAACGGTTGCGCCACCAAATGGTCGACGGGCCCATCAAAGAATCCCTGAATCTGGTCGGTGTGCAGATCGACGGCCATTACCCGGGACGCACCAGCGGTTTTGAGTAAATCGGCGATGAGGCGAGCGGAAATCGGCTCGCGGCCGCGGTGCTTTTTGTCTTGACGCGCGTACGGGTAGAACGGGAGCACAACGGTAATCCGCTTGGCAGAGGCGCGCTTGAGAGCATCGATCATCAGCAGCGTCTCCATCACCCACTTGTTCAACGGCGCGCCACACGACTGAATCAAAAACGCGTCAGAGCCGCGAACCGACTCGTTCGAGCGAACGAAGATCTCGCCGTTGGCGAAGTCGTATGCCGTTTGTTCGGTGACGTCGACGCCCAAATGCTCGGCGATTTCGTCGGCGAGCTGGGGAAAGCCCCGCCCCGAGAACAGCATCAGGTTCTTCCGAGTGTTAATCGAAATATGGTTCACGCTGGGGCGTCCTCTCCAGGCACTGCGGTGGCATCAAGGGTGACATTCGGATCTAGGGCGCCGGCTGCGCGGGCTGACTTGGCCATCGGTGTGTCCGGATGACGCCGCAATACCCACGCTTGGCTCGCAGTTTGCCGACTGCGCGCTATCCCGAGGTCGCCGGGCTGCACGCTCTCACTGATCGCGGAGCCAGCCGCGGTGTAAGCGCCGTCCCCGATGGTGACGGGGGCGATCAGCGTGGTGTGGGTCCCGACGAAAGCTCGCGCTCCGACGACGGTCGGGTACTTGTGGACGCCGTCGTAATTCGCCGTAATGGTCCCGGCTCCAATATTGGAATCGGCGCCGATCGTGGCATCACCAATATAAGAAAGGTGCGGCACTTTGGAGCCAGCCCCGATCGTGGTGTTCTTGACCTCAACGAACGCGCCGACCTTTGACCCGGCGCCGAGCACCGCGCCCGGCCTGAGGAAGGAGAACGGGCCAACGGAAGCGCCGGCTCCGATCACCGCGCCGGTGGCTTGGGTCCGCACGATGGTGGCGCCGTCTTCGACAATGCACGCCGAAAGTGTCGTGTCGGGCCCGATGACGCAGTGCGAGCCAATCACCGTCCCAGCCTCCAGACAGGTGTGGGGTTTGATCTGGGTGTCGGGGCCGATCTGGACGCCCGCATGTATCCACGTAGTGGCCGGATCCAGGATGGTGACACCGCTGAGCTGTGCCCGACGAACTAAGCGCTCATTGAGTTGACGAGCCATCTCGGCGAGTTGAACGCGATCGTTCACCCCCTCGGTTTCCGCGGCATCGTCGGCGACCAGCGCTCCCACCTTCCGGCCGTCGCCGCGCGCGATGGCGACTACATCGGTGAGGTAGCGCTCGCCCGAATTGTTGGCCACTGTCAGCCTTGTCAGCCCGTCGGCGAGCACAGCGGCGTCAAAGGCGTACACGCCGGAGTTGATTTCAGTAATGAGTTGCTGCTCGGAGTCGGCATCTTTTTGTTCGATGATCGCTGCCAACTCACCGGCCGCATCGCGAATAATCCGCCCATAGCCGTAGGGGTTTTCCACCATGGCGGTCAGAACGGTGACCGCGTTGCCCGATAAGGAATGGGCGCGAGCGAGCGCCTGAAGAGTCTCGCCGCGCAGCAATGGCACGTCGCCGTAGGTAACGATGACAGTGCCGGACAGTTCCTCGGCGACCGCCAAGGCGCAGGCAACGGCATGGCCGGTTCCCAATTGCTCGTGCTGGATCGCCACGGTGATGTCCGGGGCTGTCGTTCGGAGGAATTCGCCGACCACTTCGCGCCCGTGGCCAATGACGGCAATGAGGTGCTCCGGTTTCACCGACTTCGCGGCGGCAAGGGCGTGTCCCAGGAGCGATCGGCCGGCAACTTCATGCATTACTTTGGGCAACGCTGACTTCATCCGGGTCCCGGCGCCGGCGGCAAGAACCACCACTGCGGAGACCTGCGGAGAATCGCCGGAAGAAGGTGAGCTGCTGGCGTGTGGTTTTGGCGTTTCGGCCACCGGCATGCGGATGTCCCTTGTGACGTTGGCGATCTCGGCGATGTTCCGAGCTTCCGGGTGACGAGTACGGGGCCTACGCCCTAACCTCAGCCGGGCCACGCCCCGGCAACTCTAGTCGGGATTAGTCGGGCTGGGAACCCGCGGGATGACTCTTCTGTGCTCCGCCGCCAGGACTCGAACCTGAAATATCTGAACCAAAATCAGAAGTGTTGCCAATTACACCACGGCGGATTGTCGTATCGGGTGCGTGTACATCATTCCATGCCGGGAGGGGCGGTTGTGTCCACTTTCCGGGCAGCACTAAGTCCGGTGCAGCGAGAGGCCAGTGCAGGAGGGCCCGGTGTCGCCGCAGAGAGCCGGGTTCCCGCGCTCTGGCTCCGCGCTCCATCCGGCGTAGGATCACGCGTGCACCCTCTCTTACCTCGCACCCCCGCACAGTGAGTTGGGGGCTTCTTGCGTGTCCGGCGCCAGTGCTGCGCCGGTTGAAAGGGACATTGTTCTTACTATGACTTCACCCGCATTGTCCGGCCTCCTGACGGCAGTTCTCCGTGACGAATTCTTTGCCGACATCGTCCAAGCAGCCGGAACGCCCAGTTTTCACATCACGGGCCCCTCGGCCACCCGCCCCTTTGTGGCCGGCGTTCTCGCCTGCGATAAAGAAGCCGGCGGCGCTGGTGTGCCCGTTCTGGTGGTGACGGCCACCGGCCGTGAAGCGGAGGCACTCACCGCGGCCTTGGGCGATCTGCTGGGCGATGAACACGTGATGATTTTTCCGTCATGGGAGACCTTGCCCCACGAACGATTGAGCCCGCGGGCCGATACCGTGGGGCGTCGGATGGCGCTGCTGCGCCGGCTTGCCCACCCGGAGGAATTCCCCACCGGCCTACCCAAGGTGATCGTGACAACAGTCCGGTCCATGATCCAGCCGATGGCACCCCATCTTGGTGAGCTCGAGCCGGTAAAGATTGTTCTTGGCCAGGATTGGGAGCTCAGCGAACTGGTGGAGAACCTCGTAACGCTGGCCTACAGCCGGACCGAACTGGTCAGTAAGCGCGGCGAAATGGCCGTCCGTGGCGGGATTCTCGACATTTTCCCGGCTACTGCTGAACACCCGTACCGGATTGAATTCTTCGGTGACGAGGTCACCGATATTCGCACCTTTGCCGTGACTGACCAACGGTCCCTCGAAGCCGTGACGACGATGACGGCCCCGCCATGCCGCGAGATTCTCTTGACAGCGCAGGTTCGCGAGCGAGCCAAGCAGCTGTCAGCAACGGCGACGGGCGACGCCACATTGGCCGAAATGCTTGACAAGCTGGCATCGGGAATCACGGTGGAGGGGATGGAGTCGCTGATCCCCGCTCTGGTGGCCGGGAAGATGGTGATGTTGCCCGAACTGATCCCCGCTGGCACCCACGTCATCCTGGCCGACCCGGAGAAGATCCGGTCCAGAGCGGTGGACTTGGTCCGGACCGGGCAAGAATTTCTGACAGCCTCGTGGATGGCCGCAGCAACCGGCGGCAAAGCGCCCATCGACCTTGGTGAATCGGCGTACCGAGACCTCGAGGAAGCCTTCGATGCCGTCCGGGACAACGAGTGCCCACTATGGCGGCAAGCGCCCTTCGGCGACGGGGAGATCCCCACCACCCCCGTCATCAGCGCTGCCCCGGCATACCGCGGCGAGTTTGAACCAGCTATGGACCATGCGCGAGAGCGAGCTGCGGCTGGCGGCGTCACCGTCATCGTCGTTGCGGGCTCCGGCACCGCGATTCGGGCTGTCGAGCGGTTGGCAGAGGCTGACCTGGGCGCCAGCCTGGCTGCCGATGGCATCATCACCGAGCCGAAAGCGGGTGTCGTCACCGTCGCTCGTGGCCGACTGGAGTCTGGTTTTGTGTTGCCGCGCAGCCACTTTGCGATTATCACCGAATCGGATCTCACTGGCACCCGCGGGGTGGGCGCCGACGCTGGCAAGGCGAAGATGCCCTCCCGCCGGCGCAACGCCGTAGACCCGTTGGCGCTCAAGCCGGGCGACTACGTAGTGCATAACCAGCACGGCATTGGCAAGTACATCGAGATGATGCAACGCACCGTGGGCGGCGCCGTTCGCGAGTACCTCGTCGTGGAATACGCCCCCGGCAAACGCAACCACCCGGGCGATCGACTTTTTGTTCCCACCGATGCCCTCGATCAGCTATCCCGCTATGTCAGCGGTGAAGCGCCCACGCTCAACAAGCTGGGCGGCGCCGACTGGGTGAAGACAAAAGGTAAGGCACGCAAAGCCGTTCGGCAGATTGCGGCGAAACTGGTACAGCTCTACGCCGCGCGAGCCTCGGCCCCCGGGCACGCCTTCGGACCGGATACCCCCTGGCAACGTGAGCTCGAGGATGCGTTCCCCTACACCGAGACCCAGGATCAACTCGCCGCGATCAACGAGGTCAAGGCGGACATGGAAAAGGCCGTTCCGATGGATCGGGTCATCTCCGGCGATGTCGGCTACGGCAAGACAGAAATCGCGGTCCGCGCCGCTTTCAAAGCGGTACAGGACGGCAAGCAGGTCGTCATCCTGGTGCCGACGACTCTACTGGCGCAGCAGCATCTTTCGACCTTTGGCGAACGGATGGCGGCCTTCCCTATCAACGTGAAGGGGCTATCGCGGTTTACCGAGGAACGCGAATCCAAACAGACGATCAAAGGCTTGGCAGACGGCACCGTCGACATCGTGATCGGGACGCATAGGCTTCTGCAACCTTCCATCGTTTATAAGGACCTCGGGTTGGTCATCGTCGATGAAGAGCAGCGGTTCGGTGTCGAGCACAAAGAGCACATCACCGGATTGCGCGCCCACGTGGATATGTTGACTATGTCGGCCACCCCGATCCCGCGCACGCTAGAGATGAGCTTGGCGGGGATCCGCGAAATGTCGACCATTCTCACCCCACCGGAGGAGCGGCACCCGATCCTGACCTATGTCGGTGCCTACGACGACAAGCTGGTAGCCGCCGCGATCCGCCGCGAGGTACTGCGGGAGGGCCAAGTCTTCCTTGTCCACAACAAGGTCTCCGATATCGACAAGGTAGCCAGCCGGATCAGGGAACTTGTTCCGGAAGCCTCGGTGGCAGTGGGGCATGGGCAGATGGGCGAGCACGCACTCGAAAAGGTGATTGACGGATTCTGGGCGCGCGAATTTGACGTTCTGGTTTGCACCACCATCGTCGAGACCGGACTGGATATCTCCAATGCCAATACCCTGATCGTGGATCACGCCGAGGTGCTCGGGCTCTCTCAGATGCACCAGCTGCGGGGCCGCGTGGGCCGCGGGCGAGAGCGCGGATACAGCTACTTCCTCTACCCGCCGGACAAGACGCTCACCGACACCGCGCACGACCGGCTCGCGACCATCGCGCAGAACTCGGACCTGGGGTCAGGTATGGCAGTGGCGATGCGCGACCTCGAGATCCGCGGCGCTGGCAGCATCCTCGGCGCCGAACAAAGCGGCCACATAGCCGGCGTCGGCTTCGACCTCTACGTTCGCTTGGTCTCTGAGGCCGTCGACACTTTCAAGAAAGAAGCGGGCGCCGCAGCGGGGGATCCAGAACCGGTAGAGGTGGCCGAAGTTCGAGTAGAACTACCCGTCGATGCCAACATTCCCCACGAGTACATCCCTGGGGAACTACTGCGACTGGATGCCTACCGCAAAGTTGCGGGAGCGGGTACCCACGACGAGATCGAAGCCGTCCGCTCCGAGTTGGTCGACCGGTTTGGACCACTGCCAGCACCGGTAGAAGCGCTCTTGGCGGTTGCCGCCCTGCGTCAAGCGGCCCGCGAAGTGGGCGTCACGGAAATTGCAATGATGCCCAAAGGCATCAGATTCTCTCCTGTCGATGTCCCCGAGTCTGTTCAGATGCGACTGGCGCGGGTGTATCCCGGCTCTACCTATCGCCAGACCTCGCAAAATCTGCTGCTGCTGACTCCGGGGGAATCGAACCGGGTGGGAGCGCCGGCGCTGCGCGACAACGCCATCTTGGCGTGGGCGCATCACGTGCTCGCTGACCTGAGCCCGGCCCGGGTGCGGTAAGCCCGGCTGTGGCCTTCGCGATCAGCCGGGGTTTTGAGGGCTTACAGCGCCCCGGTGATTGTCAACAGCAGCGTGCGACGTAGCTCCGGGTCGGGCGGCGATCCTGGGCCGGCTTCGTCCGAGACTGGGCTTATCGCCAAGGCTGCACGACGAGAGCGGATCGGCTGAAAGCGCCGGAGCCTGATGCAAGGTAGACGCCTCTACTAAGGCCGCAACCCCGCGGGTGTCGGCACGGCTAGGTAGGGGATCGATAGAGAAGACTCGTCCCACGCCAGCGCCAGGACACGAGGTGTCCCGCCGAAAAGACCTACACGCCTATGGCAAGCTGACCATGCCGCCGGTGTCGGCGCTCACGCCAACTAAAAGAGGTCGCCATGGTCGCTAGTCTTCGCCAACAGCTGGGTCAGCGCTGCGCTCCCGGTAGCCGTGTGCGCGCAGGCGCGGGGATGCGGAAAAGCGCGGTGGCGTTGGTAGTGCTGCTGTTTGGCGTTGCGGGCTGCACGCCTTCGGTCTCCGCTGCGGCAGTGGTTGGTGGTAAGGCAATCAGCACCCAGGACATCGATGCGCGGGCCAAGCTGGTTTTGGAAATGGTGACTAAGGATAAAGCCAGCGACCGCGGCTCCGAAAGCTCGTTGGTGACCCTTTCGCGCAACGAGGTGACAACCGGCATCAGACATCAACTCTTGGTGCAAACCGGAGCCTCTGCGCCACTGGACACGGCGTACGTCAGTGACGTCATTGCCAAACTGGGCGGAGAGCAGGCGGTGGCCAACGCGCTGTATGCGGTGGACGCGGCCGACTTGGTGGCCCGTTCGATGGATCTAGCCGACCAGTACAAGTTGTTGACCGACGCCGTCGCCGCCGGGGTGGCAGTGACGATCCCCACCGTTAAATTCGATTTGGTGCAGTACAAAACCGTGGCGCAGGCGCAGGCGGCCAAGTCCACCTATTCCAACGCTCCCGCCACCTTTGCAGCGGCTGCCGCACAGGGCGCCTCGCAGCAGGCGGGACAGGTGGGTTTTGAAGCGACCCCTTTGACGCTGCCCACGCTGGTGGGAGTTGGGCTGTTCTCGGCTCGACCGGGCGATTTTTTGATAGTTCCCCAAGGGGCCTCCGCGGTCCTGGTCAACGTGACTGACGTCGGTTCTGCTGTGGGGCCAGTGTCGCCGGAGAATTTTGCCAAGCTGAGCGCCGGCGGCGTGGTGGCCATGGCTGGTCTTTATCTCGCGGAGCGCACCACTGGCATCAGTGTTGAAGTGAACCCCCGTTACGGTTCGTGGGATTCCCGAATGATGCAGGTCGTCGCAGCGCCAGGGCGCGCCTAAATCGCCCTTATCGCCACTGCGTCTACGGCGAAAACCCGCTGCCCTCTCGATTTCAGGTTCCCTAATGGCCTAGTGTCATAACTGTATGTGTGCGTATCGAAGATGTACGCCCACGTGGGTGAAGATGAGCTGCTGTGCGCTTGATGCAACCCTCGAAGAGCGGATCCACTGTCCTCAATGCCCTATTTAATCTGGCATAAGGCTGAGTTCGGGCGCCCTCCCGTGCTGCGGGCGGAGTTCGGTTGACGAGTACGGACCGTCAGTCTTCGCTACTAATGGTAGTTCTTTGGATCGAGTTTCCTCCTAAGGGGGGAATTAATGTACCGTTGATTCATCGGCGGTTGCTTTGAGTATTAATCGAAGAAATCGTCACCCAAAAGCACCAGCGGGATGCCCCGGTGGTCGTAGACGGAGAGAAGCGACGATGAAGAAGCTGGTAATTATGGTGCTCGCATCTATGGCTGCACTGATCAGCCCCGCAGTGGCGGGTGCGCAAGCCCTGACCGAGTCGGCAGCGGCTGAAGGCAGCGTCAACGTGGGCTCGACGGGGTTCCTGGCCCGCCCGGCGCTTTTGGGATTGACTATGGGCGCCACTTTGTGGTTTGCCATAGCCCTCCTCGCGGTTGTGTTCGCGATGGTCGCTCTGAGCCGGAGCAGGTCGGCATTCGCCCGCGCTGACAGCGTGCGGCCGGCCGGGTCACTAAGCGAGCGCTGATGTCGCTCCTCGATCACCGCGGTGTATCAAAAACAAGCATCGTGAGACCACCTCTCAGCCAGGCCGCGCCACACCGCTCCCGCAACGCCGGCGGCTCTGTAGCTACTTCGTCAGCTGTTCCAGCGCCTTCTCGGTCTTACTCCCGCCCAGCTGTGGCAGCTGCCCCGGCTCCCGAGTTCGACTGGCGTCGGGCGTATGTGCGTCGTCTGTTGGCCACGGACATGCTTGTCATCGTCTGGGCCATTGCGGGCGCGCACCTACTGCGCACGTCGATGCGGTCGGCATCGCCGATAGTTGACCCCTTTGGTTTCGACTTCCTCGCTGCCAGCGCTCTCGTAGTGGGACTGTGGGCACTTTTCCTGGCGGTTCTCAACTCCAGGGACTCACGCGTGGTCGGATTTGGATCTGAAGAGTACAAACGGGTCCTGAATGCAACATTTATCGTATTTGCGCTGGTATCGATGTCGGCGTATCTGTTCGGCTTGGATATGCCGCGGAGCTACCTGCTACTCGTGATGCCCGCCGGCCTGCTCGGTTTACTCCTCGGCAGGTATGTCTGGCGACGGTGGCTGCATCTGCAACGAGATCGCGGAATGTACTCGGCAAATGTACTTGCAGTAGGCAACCTGGAAACCGTGAGCCAACTCGTCTCGGAATTACGTCGCTCACCGCGCGCGGGCTATCGCATCGTTGGTGCGTGTGTCACCCAAGGCAGCAAAGCCGCAGATGCTGCCCGCTCCGCGGTGCAATCTAACCGCTTTGTCGAGGGCGTGCCGGTTTTGGGATCACTCGATCAGATCGTCAGCGCGGTGCGTCTGGTCAACGCTGACGTGGTCGCGGTCACGGCCACGTCTGCCTTCGGGCCGGCGGCGGTTCGTAAATTGAGCTGGGATCTAGAAAAACTGCCAACCCAGTTGATCTTGGCTCCAGCTTTGACAGATATTGCAGGGCCCCGCATTCACACCCAGCCTGTTGCAGGTCTTCCATTGATACACGTGGAGCGCCCCACCTACAGCGGGCCCACCCGAATTTTGAAGAAGGCTTTCGACGTAGTCGGCAGTATGACGCTGTTGCTGATTTTCAGCCCGTTGATGTTGGGGCTGGCGATGGCGATCAAGACGGGCAGTCCCGGGCCGGTCTTTTTCCGTCAGGAGCGCGTCGGTGTTGACGGTGGTCGCTTCAGGATGGTCAAGTTCCGCTCGATGCGCGTGGACGCAGAGGCGCTCCTGGCGGACCTAAAAGCGGAGCAGCGTGATGCCGGGAACGACGTCCTCTTCAAAATGAAGGACGACCCCCGCATCACGAAGGTCGGTAAGCTCATCCGCCGATACAGCCTCGACGAACTTCCGCAGCTGCTCAATGTTCTCAAGGGCGAGATGAGCTTGGTGGGACCGCGTCCCCCCTTGCATCCGAAGTGGCGATGTACCGCCATGATGTTCGCCGTCGACTCCTCGTGAAACCAGGAATGACGGGCCTGTGGCAGGTCTCGGGCCGCTCGGATCTGACCTGGGACGAAAGCGTGCGCCTCGACCTCTCGTACGTTGAGAACTGGTCCATCACGGGTGACTTGGTGATTTTGTTCAAAACCGCCAAAGCGGTCATGTCTTCGAGCGGTGCTTACTAAAGCTCCGGCCGTGGAGGTCATTCCACGCACTGCCAAGAAAATAGCGGCCCCTACCTCAATCCAACATCAAATCCAACATCAGATTCGAGTCTGCACCGAGAGAGAATCACTCAGTGTCTGCTCAATGTCACTGAACGTCATCGCGTTCACTACGCAGAGCTAGCGTCGGGGCGCGCCTCTATGGCAGTATCGGTGAAAACGTCTCCCTGACCACCCCACATGGACTATCTGGCGCTTAACTCTTCGAAGGTGCCGGACGGAACATGGAGGTCGCCAACAGCGCCGCTAGTACCGCTACGCGGACAGCCCGTACTCCCCGGGCCGCGCTCCTTGGTGGTCCGAATGTGGGTCGTCAAGCAGGCAACGAGATACGCACTCATGGGCGTAACAGAAACTGAGGCATGTACGTGCGAGCGAGATGGCTACACACTGCAATTGCGGCAGTAGTGACGATAACGGTATTGGGCCCGGGACCAGGTGCCGTGGCCGAAACACCGGATATCCAGCAAAGCGCGCCAACGCAGGGCACCAATGAGCAGGTAGCCGAGTATTGCCTGCGCCCCGTGGCAGATTTGCTCCCCGCGGGCTCGCAGTGGTCGTGGCAGTTCGATAAGGATGCCCCTCCCTCCACTTGGTCGGCCCAGGGATTTGACGATTCAGCATGGTCAGTGGGGCCAGCGCCGCTCGGATTTGTGGCCAAGGGGATCGCCACCGATGTTTCTGCGAAAACGACTCGACCGGGACCGCGAGTTGCTTACTTCCGGTCGAAGTTCGAAGCGCCGAAGCTGCCGCAGGGCGCTTCCATTGTGGTGAACACGGTGGCCGATGACGGACTCATTCTGTACGTCAATGGTCAGGAGATCGGAAGATCCAACGTGATCAGCGGCCCAGATTCCCACGATCTTTTCGCCAGTTCGTCTTTCTTCGGGCCGGTGACCTACACGATCCCCGCGTCCCTACTGCGCGTGGGCACCAACGACATCAGCGCCTCCGTCCACCTGAACTTCCGGGCGACACGAGCGATCTCCTTCGATGCTCGGGTGCAGATTCTGACCCCCGACTTCTCCACGCCCCCACAATCTGAGGCTTGTCCGATAGCCGCAACTGAGCTGCTTGCCGCTGGTTCGACATGGTCGTGGCAGTTCAAGACTTCGGCGCCGGGCGGTAACTGGGCCGGAGTTGGGTTTGACGACTCGGCCTGGTCGACAGGCCCCGCGCCGCTGGGTTTCGCGGCGAAAGGTGTCGTCTCCAACATCGCCCCTAAGGGTGTGCGTCCTGGGCCACGGGTAGCTTATTTCCGGAGTGATTTCACAGCGCCCGCGCTCTCCGGCACCGAGTCGGTAGTGGTCAACACTGTCGCCGACGACGGGGTGGTGATGTACGTCAACGGGGTCGAGGTTGGCCGCTCGAACGTGATTGCTGGCCCGGACTCGAACATGTTGTTTGCCAGTACGTCCTACAAGGGACCCGTTTCCTTCGATATCCCCGTAGCGCTCATCCACGAGGGCCAGAATACGATCAGCGCGTCAGTCCATCTGAACTATCGGGCCACGAGGGCAGTGGCCTTTGACGCTGAAATCGAAATGTTGACGCCTGCTGCGGCTCCTCCCGCGGCGCCGACCAGCCCCACACCGGAATCTGTCGCACCTTCCCCGGAAGCCAGTGCGTCAACTGAGCCGCCAACTACAGCGCCCGCAACCACTACGCAGATCAACGAAACACCTACGTCCAGTGCCGCTACGGCCTTGACGTCGGAATCGCCTCTGAGTGAAGCCGTGCCCCAGACTGGCGCTCAGACGACTGGCGCTCAGACGACTGGCGCTCAGACGACTGGCGCTCAGACGACTGGCGCTCAGCCCCCAGTCTCTGCGGTTCCTGCCGCGCCGGCAGCTTCGGCAACGTCACCGGAAACTATCCAGGTCAGCGGGGCGAGTTCAGCTGCCCCCTCGACCACTATCTCCTTAGTACCCGCCACCAGTTCCACACTGGGGGCGCCGCCACCGGCAGATCCGGCGGTGCTGGCGAATTGGGGCGCCCCGGTATTTCGGGACGAGTTCAACGCCACCACGGTGGACTCGACCAAGTGGCGCGTTCGCGACAAAACTCGCCTAGCCTACGATCAGGCGATTATTTCAGCGTCCCAAGTCAAGGTGGCTAACGGCAACCTCAGTATTGCCACCCAGTGGCTTGCCAATCCTGTTCTCGGCACGGAACGCCCGAGGTACTTCAATACCGGGTACATCGACACCATTGGGCTATTTTCGCAGCGTTACGGGCGATGGGAAATGCGTGCGAAGCTGCCGTTGGTGACGGGGGCCTCAAGAGGCATCTGGCCCGCCTTCTGGCTTCGAGACTCTCGCGGGTTGGGTGAGATCGACATCATGGAGGCGATCGGCGCTCCCCACGACCAGATGGGGTCGCAACCCGAGGGCACCTTTTCCAGCACCGTGCATCAGTCCACCAACCACGAAGCTGGCACAGTCAGAGTCAGCACTTTGAATAAAAAACTTCCGACTGTAATAGGCGGCTACCACACGTGGGCGCTGGAGTGGGACCCTGCGGGGATGCGCTTTTATTACGACGGTGCGCTGGTGTGGGCGCCGACTACCAAAGACAACCCGTGGTTCAACACCGCGTTTACCGATGCAGGGGTCAATATTCGCATCGATACACAGGTTGGGTTTTGGTGGATGGGGTACGCAGATCCGCTCCACAAGGAATGGACTACCGATGCGTCCTACGATATCGACTACGTCCGGGTGTGGAAATACAATCCTTGACAGTGAGGGCGGCCTCGGAATAGTTGCAAGTGGCCCACTTGTGATGTGATCGATTCGGCGAATGCGAGTGCGTGTAATGGTGGGGACGGCCGCAGATTCCGCGGATAAATTGTCGTATTCAGCGGCCGTCAGACAGCTCGCCCATGCGCAAAAGCCGGGGCTGGGAGTTCCGGCGTACACGCGCTGGGTGAATAGGCGGATGGCAAAGTATGTCGCGGCCCTCGCCTACCGCTGGGGCTTGACACCCAATATGGTGAGCGTCATTAGCGCAGCGATATCAGCGGTCGGAATCACGGTTCTTGTGCTGATCCGGCCTACCTGGTGGAGCGGGGTGGCTGCCGCTGTGCTCTTCGCGTTCGGGTATCTTCTCGACTCTGCAGATGGTCAGGTAGCCCGCTTGACGGGTCGATCGGGTCCGGCGGGGGAATGGGTCGATCACGTGGTTGACGCGATCCGGATTCCAGCCATCCACCTCGCGGTCATGGTCGGAATCTTTCGGAGTGCAGGTCTGCCGGATTGGACGCTGGTGCTGCCGATTCTGTACTGCCTCCAAGCGGTAGGGCTGTTTATGAGTCAGATTTTGGCAGAGCAACTTTCAAAGTTCCATGGGCTCGCAGTGACCGCGCCGGGGACCGGGCGGCGCCAATCCTTCGTGCTGATCCCGACGGATACGGGAACTTTTTGCTGGCTGTTCGTGGCCTGGGGCAATCCACAGTTATTTCTCTGGCTCTACGCGGCGATGCTGGTTGTGAACTCCGCGCATGCAGCGATATCCATGCGACGCAAATACAAGAAATTGCTTCAAATAGGCAGTCCCACAGCCGGGTAAATCAGTTCCGTCCAATCGTGATCCCTCTAGCAGCGAAGGACTTCTCCTCGTGACTGCACCTGTTAACCCACCTCTGGTGAGCGTGATCATTGCTACTCGCGGGAGGCCCGAACTGTTGAGGGTGGCGGTGCGAGCCATTCTTGCCCAAGACTATGAGGGTCCTATCGAGTTGATCGTTGTGTACGACAACATTGAAATCGATCGGCTTGGCGATATCGAGGTTCCAGCGCGGCGGAGCCTGACCACGATCTCCAACGCCCGGACCCAGGGTCTGGCCGGTGGGCGTAATACCGGCATCGAAGCTGCTCACGGCGAATACGTAGCGTTTTGTGATGACGATGACCATTGGTTGGCCCCGAAGCTATCGCGGCAAATGGCCATCTGGGAATCTGACCCACACGCCGCCCTCGTCGGGTCCGGCATTCGGATCCACACCGAAAAAGGCGAGCATGTTCGCCTTCCGCCCCGTCGGGTGATGTTCGCCGACTTGCTCAAGTCCCGGATTACCGAACTGCACCCTTCCGGGTTTTTGATGCGACGGTCCGGCTTGGTTTCGGGGTACGGGTTGGTGGACGAGGAGTTGCCGGCGTCCTACGGCGAGGATTATGACCTCCTACTTAGGGCCGCTCGCACTGGTCCCGTGCTCAGTGTTACCGAGCCGCTGGTAATCGTTAACTGGAACCGGCCCTCCTTCTTCTCCGGCAAATGGGAGGGGATCGCCGCAGGGCTGACCTATCTCTTGAACAAGTTCCCAGAATTCGAGACCAGTCCCGCGGGCACCTCGAGGATCGCCGGCCAGATCGCCTTTGCACATGCAGCGCTGGGTAATCGACCGGCGGCGAAGAAATGGGCCAGACTGGCAATCGGTGGTGACCGACGTCAATTGCGCGCCTACGCTGCCTACGCGGTGGCGGCGCGTCTGGCTCCGGCGGGCCTGATGGTTCGACTCGTCAACCTTCGCGGCCGCGGACTGTAAGCAACCCGGAACATCAGAGAGGGTTCTGCCATATGCCGCTTCTCAGCGTCCTATTGCCAGTAAAGAACGGCGACCAGACCATTGAAGGCGCCGTACGTTCCACGTTGCGCGGGATGCCCAAAGATTCGGAACTGGTCGTATTCAATGATGGCAGTACCGATAGAACTGTCAGCAAATTGGCTACCATCGTCGATTCCCGGCTCCGGATAGATAGTTCCGACGAATCTCGGGGCGTGGCTATGGGGTTGAATCATTTGCTGGAAATCACCGACAGTAAATATGTGGCCAGAATGGACGCTGACGACTACAGCCTGCCGTGGCGGTTCATCCAACAGCTCCACGCCTTGCGCTCTGGAACCGATGTGGTCTTTACCCACCGAGTTGACTGGCGACCCGAGCGAAAGCGTGTCACACCGACGGCCCCGCTCGCGATCAGCGACCGCGCTTTCCCGTACTACCTGATGTTGTCGAATCCGGTTGCTCATTCGACAATGGCCGCGTTGCGGCAAACGGTGGTCTCGGTGGGTGGCTACCGAAACGTACCCAGCGAAGACTACGATTTGTGGCTCCGCCTTGCCGCAGCCCGCGCGGACCTGCGAAGGCTTGCGTTGTGGGGTTTGGCCTATCGACTGCACCCGAGCCAGATCACCGCGTCGACCGAGTGGCGCCACAGGTCCTGGTCGGATCCCCTTATCGCAGAGGCTTTCTCGTTGCTCTCTGTACAAAGATTGGGGGAGCCCTCTCGCCGGTTGGTCGCTATCGGTGCGGACCAGGCGACACCACAGGCGGACCTGCTGCGCGAACTGGGGGAGTTCGGACGCCGATTCAAGGCGGCAATCCACCATCTTGAGCGTCCCGAACGCTACCTGGTGAAACGAAAACTTGCGCAAAGAATCACAGACGTTACGACGGCAGTAATGAATCGGGCTGCAGTTTTGTGAGCTGGTTGGCGCTCGCGATGCGGGGGCGGATGAGTACGCCAGCGCAGATCATGACAATGCAGAGCCCTGTTCCGATGATGCCGTAGAAGACTATTTCCACCAGCGAAACGACGATGGCGGTGTTCATTGCCAACCCAATTCCGCTGTGATGCCTGCGGGTTCTGACTACGGCCCAGATTAACGCCCCTACAAAAAACGCAGCGGCCGGAAATCCGTGGGAGAACAGGACCATCCACAATTGTCCCTGCGTCCCTGCCGAAGGGATGCCGGCGGATACGGACGGCCGGGGCGCTCCGTAGCCGAAGATCGGGGACTCCAGCGACCGTGCCAAAGTTTCGCCGTACAGGCTGGCTCGATCGGCGGTGGTACTGCTGGTATCCAACCGTTGCGTCAGTCTCTCGGAAATTGGGAGCACTAGGAAGGCCAGACCGACGAGAACTCCCAGCCCTAGCAGCCCGGAGATGACCCGAAATCTCCCCACGGCAACCGAGCGGATCGCAATGTAGAGCGCCGCGACCCCTAGTCCGACAAACATGCCGCGGTTCAGGGTGAGGAAAGCTGGCACCAAAGAAAGCGGGAGTGCCGCGAGCAGCCACCAGAATTTCCACGTACCCCGGACCGCAAACATGTACGCAATGACTATGGGCGTCAGAATCGAGTAGGCGTTCCCCCATGCGTTCGTGTACAGGAAAGGGGCGCTGGGTCGGGGGTCGAACATGAAATATGACTCGGGGTTGAACTGCGTGACGCGTCTGAAGGCCATTTCTCGCACGAGGTCGTTGGTCAGCAATGATTGCGGCAAAATGAATGCCAGGGGAGTCTTGAAAGACAACAGTGGCGCGAACACACCCAGGTATCCGCCCGCGGTGATAACCAGCCAAAAGCTGGTTAAGACACCTGCTGCGTACTGAACTGTCACAGCAGCGCGAGCGTTGTAGACATAGATAAAAACCACGGTGGCCGCCAGATACAGCGCCGCACGATAGACGAACCCGATCAGCCGGGGAAAGCTGTCGATTTCGATGACAGAGGCGACCATGCAGATGATGAACAGCAGCCAGATTCCGAGTCCTCGAGGCACCCGGACGGAGCGGCCGCGGAGCAAATAAAAGCTCATCAGGATCGCCGTCACCGGCCAGATCATGTCGCCAAGGCCGAGAACCCACCACAGTGGATAGCCGGCGAGGGGCAATGCGAGCGGCCAAGTGGGAAAGACACGCGGGTGGGACGGTGAATCGAGGAAACTTGTGCCGCCCAGGTTTTCACTGCCCACGACTGTGCGTGCCAGCGGGCCAGTGGTGGTGTGGGGTTTCACGTCATCAGTTTGTACCTCTTCTGGCGCGCTGGCGAATCTGTTGCCCGTTACCCCGCGGACGTAAAAGCGATGGGGCGGGCGACAGAATACGGAGGAGTACAGAACGCGCCCCACAGCTTCTGAGGATGACCAGACAGCGCGTCTTAATGAGGGACAATGGAGGACGACGCGAAGCTGGGCGAGTAAGGCTGACGGCGTTCGATATCAGGGAGCAGGGTGATATGGGCCAGCAGGATGAACGCAACGAGGTTCGCGTGGGGGAGTATGCCGCCATTTTGTCCTCGCGCTGGCGTGTGCTGGCAGTCCTTTTTGTGGCGGGCATCGTCGTTGCTCTCGGCTATCTCGTCTTTACCCCCAGCGCTGTCACTGCATCTACGCAAGTCAACGTCTTCGTGATCTCAACGGATCCGTTTAATCCATCGAAGTCCGCTTCGGGGTTGCTCGACGGTGCGACAGAGGAGCAAATCGCAACCTCTTATGTCGTGAGTTCGCTTGCGGTGCAACAGATGTCTACTAGCCGGTCTATTGGTGAGGTCCGTGACCACCTAGAGGTGACAACAGTTCCCGCCGCCACGGTGCTGCAATTCAACTACACCGATTCCACTGCTGAGCAGGCGCGCTCAGGCGCGGATGCACTGGCAGCTGCGTATCTCAACTTTCGAGCCACCGAGGCGCAGGGGCGCGTCAACACTACGGTGGACGCCATCGACAAGCGGGTGGCCGAGCTTCGCAAGTCTCTGACCGAAACCAACACTCGCGCCGGTTTTGCCGCGCCCAACAGCACGAGGGCCAACCAGGCAGCGAGCGACCGTGAGCTTGCCACCAGTGAAATCAACAGTCTGCTCACCCAGAAAAGCACCCTCGAGCGGATAGACACCACTGGTGGTTCCGTCCTCTCGCTTGCAGCCGAGAACGCCGTAGTGAGCGCCCCGAACGCAGCTACCGTCCTAGCGACCGGGGGCATAGCAGGGTTAATTTTAGGTGTAATCCTGGCGTTTGTGGTCAATGCTGTTGACCGGCGACTGCGCAGCCGGCGAGATGTCGAACGCGCTACCAGGAGGCCGATACTGGCAGAATTAACGTTGCAAGAGGGCACATTGCCCGCCTTTGGTGCTGATCACGAGGCTTTACGCCTTGCTCGCGAGCGCATCATTTCCACGATGCCGAACAGCGTCGGCGTGATCGTCTTGTTCGAGGCCACCGGCGCGAAACTCTCGGACGTAGGTTTGAACCTTGCACTGGTCCTGTCGCAGGGAGGGCGCGAGGTTGACCTCATTATCCCAGCGGCGGCGACCAACTCGATCGACCGGATCATTGTCGCGCTCGACCTGATGCCTGCCGAGGGCGGGCAAGGCCGCCTGTTCCGGTCCGACAAGGCCCCCTCGCTCAACTTGTTATTTTCGGCTGCGGGTACCGACTTTTCCGACGCGGATCACATCTTGACGGATGAGGTCAAAGGCCGCATTGCGCGCAACCGCGCTGACCGCTTGATGGTCTTGGTGCTGCCCTTCGACACCGAACACGCGACTCGCATTGCCACGCAGCGTCTGTGCGACGCCTTGGTGGTGGTGATCGAGAAAGAAGCCGCGACATCGACGTCAATTTCTGATCTGGTAACGGAGTGTGAGCAGGCGGGGGTAGTGGTGCTCGGCTCGCTGATCGTTCCGCGGGGGCGTATTTGCAACTCGGTTGCGCCGAGCCACGCCGCTATTCGAGCCTCGAACTTGGCGCGTTCGGTGGCCCATTATCGGTCCGAGGCCGTCGCGCAGGCGCTGTTGGAAAATCACCACGACACCAGTCCCGAGGACACCGATATGTCTTCAGGCAGAGCAGCGGTCAACCATGGCTCTTTTGGCGACCGCGCCTTGGGCGACCGACCCCGTGACCATGATGACTTTGATTACCAAGCATTCGACGACAGCTCTTTCGGGGGAGAGGTGGCCCATCACCCGCCCGCTGAAGCCGCGACACCGGACCCCAGAGCAGACGAGACTGAAGACCACAGACCCGTCATGGCGGCATCAGCTGGCGCATCTGAAGCGGGTGATGCTGAAGCGAGTGATGCTGAAGCGGTTGATGCTGAAGCGGGTGATGCTGAAGCTGGGGATGCCGAAGCGGGTGATGCTGAAGCGGGTGATGCTGAAGCGGGTGATGCTGACCCGCAGCCAGAGGCCATCCGGAGGCCATCGAACGGACCCACCCCCACAACGTCGAATACCCGACGAGTATCCGGTCGTAGCCCGGCTGGCGGTAGGTCACCCCGGAAGCGCCGCTGATGCACGAGAAGAATAAATCTGTTGAAGTAGTCGGAGTCCGAGTGGACAACTTCACCATGGATCAACTAGTCGACCAGCTGTTGGATTGGACAACGCTGCCGGGTCTCCATATTGCTGTGGGCGTCAACGCGCACGTGTGTAACCTAGCCGCAAAGGATCAAGCCTTTAGGGACCTTGTCCAGGCCTCAGATCTCAATTACGCAGATGGGCAATCGGTGGTGTGGGCAGGTCGCTTGTTGGGCGGCGATGTTGGCGAAAGAATCGCTACCACTGATCTCGTATTTCCGTTAGTCCAACAATGCGCCGCACACAGCAAACGTATTTTTCTTTTCGGCGGCAAGCCGGGGGTAGCAGAACTAGCTGCAGCACGATTGCAAAAATTTGCCCCCGGCCTTCAATGCAGCACTTCGGATGGCTACGTCAGTAAAGAAAACATGCCAGCCCTGATCGACAAGATCAATAATTTCGGCACCGACGTTTTGTTGGTGGGTCTCGGAGACCCGTTGCAGCAGGAGTGGGTTGCCAACTCCCGTGGCCAGCTGTTGGTTCCGGTTGCGCTTACCTGCGGCGGCCTTTTTGATTGGACCAGCGGCCACAATAAGCGCGCGCCCCGATGGATGATTGCGGCAGGTTTGGAGTGGCTCTGGCGGCTCGCACTCGAGCCCCGACGATTAGCAAAGCGCTATGTGGTGGGCAATCCCGCCTTCGTCTTCAGGTTGGTCAAACAAATACTGTCGAAAAAGTTCCAGGACTGATATCTCGCTGTTGCCGGTTCTTAGCAATCAGCGTTATCTGGGAACGTGTGCTCGCTGAGAATCCATTTGTTGTCAATGAACTTCATAACGTAGATGTTGAGGCTCCGTGCGGGGGTTCCAGCGTTATCCAGCGGAAGATCCGAGTCGTCAAAAATGCGAACAGAGGACGAATCCAAGCACACCTGAATCTTCATGCTGGGGGGATCCGCATTCAGTGCGACATCCGAGATAGCCAATGACGCGATAGTAGGAACACCCTCCTGACGCCAGCCGTTATTGGCGAATTCAGCAGCATTTGCTTGGAGTTCGCCCAGCAAAGCGCCAGTCGCTATGGTGCTCAGCGAAGCAGTGTCGCCAGTGCCGTTGACCAAGTCGACCGCACTGCCCAGCACGTCGCCGACCATCGCCGACGCCTGGGGAGTGTCGGGGGGTTGGAAACATTCGGTGGCGCCGCCACTGTGGTCGATTCGCTCGACGCTGGATTGGCTGGGGCTGCCGACGCTTCGACTGCTGGTGACCCTTCGACGGACGTCACGGAGGCGGGGGCTGACGCCGATCCGCCGCCGATCTCGGTGGGAATGGATTCGACTGTAGTGAGAGCGGAATTGGTCGCCAGCGAACTTGCTGCCTCGGTCGGCGCAGTGGTATCTGATGACGTCGCGGAATAGGTCACGACCGTGGGGGTGCTATCTGCGGAATCACTTTTTTTGTTACTGACCACGATCACCACCACTACTGCAGCGACAACCACCAGTGCGGCGGAAGCGGCAATAGCAATGGTCTTTGAAGTGGAGCGGCCAGGAGCTCGATGGGAGGCTCTGGTCTGCTCCTCAGCCTTTTCTGGAATCTCAGGATTGACCGCTGCATCCAAGGGCGGATTTTCCTCGTCATAGTCCATCGTGATGCTCCGTACCGTTGGTGTATCGCAGGGGGATTACGGCACTACTATCCCAGAAAACTAATTTTTACTTCCTCGCCGCAGCCTGCCGGGCGAGGCGAGGCGAGGAAGAGCCATGTCGAAGACGGTTGACGCCGAGGACTCACAGAGAGGTTCTGAGTCCGGAAGTCTTGCACGGGGGGGACTCGCGAGCTTCGGCGGCGCAGCCATCAGCGCTGTGATGGGGTTTGCTCTGACTTTTGTTTTAGCTCGTGGTCTGGGCGAAGCTGGCTCGGGTGTCGTGTTGCAAGCGACGGCGATATTCGCGATCACCGTCAGCATTGGCAAGCTCGGGATGGATTCGGCCGCAATTTGGTTGATGCCGAGGTTGTTGGTCGACGCACGTTCGGAGATTCGTTCCGCGGTCAACTTCCTGTTTGCGATCAGTGCTGCCGCCGGGATTCTGGCGGGAATTTTAATTTCACTCGTGGGTCCGGTAGTTATCGGTGATTCTGCAGTTGAGTCTCGAGAATTAGGCTCTTCGCTGGTTGCCCTGGGCTGGGCAGTTCCAGTTGCAGTGCTTGTCCTGGTAGCTCTGGCCGCAATTCGCGGACTCGGCAAGTTACTGCCGTACGTAGCAATTGGGAGCATCGCGCTTCCGGCGGCGCGTCCAATCGCTGTGCTTCTGAGCCTGTGGTTTGCTGGCTCGGCGTTGGCAGCCGTCTGGGCGTGGGCGGCCCCGTTGCCGTTTGCGCTTGTGGGCGCTCTTGTTCTGCTCGGAGTACAGATCCGCAAGCTCACTGCAGGCACCGATCGCGGCCGCAGAAAGAACTGGCCCAGTCGCGAGCGACGTTCGCAGATCTTAGGTTTCGCTCTGCCGCGGACACTATCCGCGGGGCTGGAGCAATCCCTGCTGTGGCTAGACCTCATCCTGGTAGGCGCGCTAGCGGGGGCGTCGGCGGCTGGCATTTATGGCGGCGCGAGTCGATTCATCGCCGCGGGCTTGATCGTCGACACAGCTTTACGGGTAGTGGTCTCACCGCAGTTCAGCTCTCTGCTTCATCGCGGTGACATCCCCGGCGTGCAAAGGCTTTACGGGACTGCGGCCACGTGGCTTGTGCTCTTCAGTACTCCTATTTACATCGTGCTTGCCATCTACGCGCCGACAATCCTCGGTTGGCTGGGTCCGGGATTCGCGGCTGGCTCACATGTTCTTGTCATCCTGTCGGTGGGCGCAGTAATTACGTTTGCGGCGGGGAATATTCATTCCGTGCTCTTGATGAGTGGCCGCAGTGGCTGGGCGGCTTTCAACAAAGCCATAGTCCTTGCCGTCAATGTTGCTGGCAACCTGGTCCTCGTCCCCGTGATGGGAATCGAGGGGGCGGCGTTGAGCTGGGCGGCAAGCATGATGATTGATGCCTGCATGGCCGCCTTCGAGGTCCACCGTTTTCTGGGAGTCAACGTGGACGCTTCTGCAGTGGCGTACGGGCTGCTCGTGCCCAGTATGTGTGTGGGGATCCCAGCAGGTGTTTTTCGAACCTTTTATGGATCACACAATTGGACGCTGGCTCTGAGCGTCGCTCTCGGCGGGGTGCTTCTAGCAGTGTGGTGCCGTCTGGATGCGCACAAGCTCAAGCTCAGCGATCTCCGGGCGAGGCCAGGACGAGGATAGTCTGCACGTTTGGGGGCATCACTGTTGATTCCTGTGAGCAAACGGTAACTCTCTGTCCGTATTGCGCAAATTGACACGATTGCTTATGCTCCATTTGGGTGGTAACAACCTCACAGCATGCACATGCTGTAGCAAGACTGCCCCCGAAGACAGGATGGAGCGCAGCGTGCGATTACGAAAGTTCGGACTAGCAAGTGCTTTGATGGCCGCTGCCGTAGTGGCCCAAGGCTTTTTCTCGGTGTCCGCCTCGGCTGACGCCGTGGTAGCCGACGGGACGAGCGCCGACCGCGCTGCCCCCTCCTGTTGGGACATTAAGCAAAACATCCCGTCGAGTGTTGATGGCCCGTACTGGCTTCAGACCCCGGCACTACAAGCACCACAACGCTTCTACTGCGATATGACTTATGACGGCGGCGGCTGGGTGATGATCGGTAAGGGTCGCAACGACTGGCAGGACAACTACCTGGGCCAGGGCGATCCGGCTGATCTCTTGACACCGAATCGATCCCCCGCAGGCTTCGGCATGGTTCAACTGGATTCCCGGACTGTTGATGGGTTGCTCAACAAAACCCGCGTCGACTCACTCACCGACGGAGTTCGTGTTCTGCGCGCGAAGGACCCGAGCGGCAGTACATGGCAGAACGTGACTTTCGGATGGGCCAATCGGGATCGCTGGGTCTGGACCGTTCCGGCCGGTCACTCCACGCAATGGTTTGAATTTGATAAGAGCGGCAAGGTCAACGGCGGCGCCACAGCCAACTTCGGCCTGGATAGCGGATACCTGAGATCCACCTTCAGCTACACCCTCTCGCAGAAGTGGGTTGCTGGCTTTGCTTACGGCCCTAGCGTCACCACCGGGTCGAATAACGCGAGCACCTTCATGTGGTCGGCGCTCGCAAACGGTGGATCACCCATTCCCTACGCCGAGGTCTACGTTCGCCCGAAACTGCGCGCGGCCGACGTGAGCTACACGGCTATCCCTGACGCAGGCACCGAAGCCACTGCGCAGAAAGCTGTGGCGAGCTCGTACTCGCTGCCAGGGAGTTGGGGCGTCATTGGGCGTTTTAATGGTCGGACGGCAGAGGGCAACTCGGAGGTCCAGTCTTTCGGACAGATCGGCGACGTTGTCTATGTCGCAGGTAACTTCCAGTTTGTTCAAAAGGGAGCCAACGCGACAGGTGCGAACAAAGTAGAGCAACCAGCCCTGGCAGCATTCAACTCCACCACTGGCGATTTCATCCCCACGTTCAAGCCGACCTTCAATGGCCAGGTCAAGTCGGTCCTCGCATTACCCAACGGCAAGCTCCTGGCAGCTGGCGAATTCACTATCGCGAACGGACAGCCCGCGAAGGGCACCGTCCTTTTGGAGCCCGACACGGGAAAATCAGTCAGCTACTGGAATCTCCAGATCGAAAACCGTGTTTCCGGTGGAGCATTGACCATTCGCGACATTTCGATTTCTGGTGATTACGTCTACCTCGGCGGGGCCTTCACCCACCTGACAGGTGGCACACGCACCACGGCGATCTACTCCCGCAATGCCGCCCGCATCCAGTGGGCCACGGGGACGCCGGACAGCGGTTGGAACCCTGAGTTCAACGGAACCATCATGGATACAGATGTGAGCCCCGACGGCACGCGGATGTACGCCGCGGGTTACTTCACCAGCTCGAAGGGGGTGCCCGCACTGAAAGCGGCCGCGGTGCAGACCGTTTCCGGCGCCCCCCTGGCTACCCCCACATGGGCCCCCGTGTGGAGCAGCAATGGAGCCAATTACCAGCAGGCAATCCGCGCGGTCAACGACAAGGTGTACGTCGGAGGGTCAGAACACTCGATCTTCGGCTTCTCATCAACGACCTTCGCCAAGGTCAACGGCACGACCATGCACGGTATCGGCGGTGACTTACAAGCCATCGATACCTCGGGGACTGTCGTTTATGGCGGATGCCACTGCGGAAGTTGGGCCTATCAAAACTCTCTTACCTGGCCAGACCCCGGGTACAACTGGAATCAAGCTGACAAGATCCAGTGGATCGGTGCATGGGACTCCGCCACGGGTGAATTCATCCCCAGCTTCAACCCGCCAGGACTGTCCAGCGCTAACGCAGGTGTGTGGGCGATTTTCGTCGCCAAGGATGGAACCGTTTGGAGTGGCGGCGATCTGACGGGAACTCGCACGAGTCCCACGGCCAGCCAATGGGCTGGTGGCTTCGTGAGATTCCCCTTGAACGACCACACTGCACCAAGCGCACCCACGGGACTTCGCAGCACTGGAACCACACCGACGACCGTGAATCTGGCGTGGTCCGGGTCTACTGATGCGGCAGGCCCAGTCACCTACGAGATCCTCCGCAACGACAGGGTGATCGCCACTACCACCACTTTGACCGCGACCGTTTCCGTAGTGAGCAGCGCAGATCGATTCTTTGTTCGAGCCATCGATGCGAGCAACAATCGCTCTGCCAGCAGCGCGGTGCTCGGAACTCCGCCACCGCCGGACCCTCAACCGCAGCCCGGAGATCCCAATCTCATCCCTGCCGGCTCGCAGTGGGCTTATCGGAATCAAGCAGCTGCCCCCGCAGCTGACTGGAAGGCGACATCTTTCGATGACAGCACGTGGACCGTGGGTGCTGCGCCCTTGGGCTTTGGAACCACCGGATTGCTTACCAACATCGACGTTCCGGCGCCAACCTCAAATCGCGCGGCGGTCAATTACTTCCGACGTTCGTTCACTGTTCCCAACGCATCAACTGTTCAGTCGCTCACGTTGACCACACTGGCTGATGACGGCGAGGTCGTCTACGTCAACGGATCCGAAGTGGCACGTACCAGAGTGTCAGCAGGAGCCGTCGGCAATACGACCTACGCCAACGCCTCGATCTCGACGACGGCCGCACGCGCCACTCCTGTCGTGATCCAGGTTCCTGTGGAACTGCTCGTCAACGGTAAGAACACCGTCGCGGTAACTACGCACCTGAACTACAAGTCCACATCGAACATGAGCTTCGAGCTTTCGGCTGTGGCAACGTACAAGACGCCTGTTGTGCCGCCGGTTGTGCCGCCGGTTGTCCCGCCGGTTGTGCCGCCGGTTGTGCCGCCGGTTGTCCGCCGGTTGTGCCGCCGGTTGTGCCGCCGGTTGTGCCGCCGGTTGTGCCGCCGGTTGTGCCGCCGGTTGTGCCGCCGGTTGTGCCGCCGGTTGTGCCGCCGGTTGTGCCGCCGGTTGTGCCGCCGGTTGATCCGCCGGAAACGGTGGTAAGTGCGGGAGACCAGTGGTCATATCTTTACAATCCGGCCGGCCCGGCCGCCGACTGGAGTGGCACCGCCTTCGATTCCAGCAGTTGGTCCACCGGAGCGACACCGATCGGATTTGGAGCCACCGGTATGGCGACCGATATCAATGTGCCGGTAGCCAATCGGACACCAGTGGCGTATTTCAAAAAAACCGTGAACATCACGGATGCCCCCAGCGTCATGGGATTCACCCTCACAACCGTTGCCGACGATGGCGTTGTCGTCTACGTGAACGGCACCGAAGTGGGACGCACTCGAGTGTCAGCCGGACCGATCACCAACGCGACGTATGCCAATGCTGCGGTGAATACCACCGCTGCGAACGCCGCGCCAATAGTGATCAACGTTCCAGTCGACCTTCTGGTCAGCGGAGCCAACAGCATTTCCGTTTCAACACATTTGAATTACAAGAGCACGCCTAATATCAGCTTTACCATGTCGGCATCTCTCATACGCTGATTTTTCTGGGTGCCGGCTCCCACGTCATGCTCGTCGGAGCCGGCACCGAGTAAACCTGAGGACAACAATGAACCTGCGCGAGGACATCAGAGTTAATCGAGGTCAGAGCAAGGGGCAGTTTGTAGTGGTCTGCTTTCGCATCGCGCATCGTCTGAGGACCCCACTAGATGTGCGACCACGGATCTATGCCATCGGAGTGGGTATTGCCTACAGACTCCTCGTTGAGTGGATCTTGGGTGTCGAGATTCCGTGGAAGACCCGCATTGGCCCCGGACTCCGGATCTTTCATGGGGTGGGCATCGTCATCAACGATCGCACCGTTATTGGTAGCAATGTGTCCATCCGCCAAAACGTCACCCTTGGTAATAAAGGAGCAACCGGTCCCTGCCCCACGATTGGCGACAACGTGCAACTCGGAGCAGGGTGCATTGTGATCGGTGGAATCACCATCGGCGATGGAGCCGTCGTCGGGGCTGGCGCGGTGGTGACGAAAGACGTGCCCGCTGGCGCGACCGTCGTCGGAAATCCTGCGCGCATTCTCTAGTACGCCCCTTGAATAGGCCTCAGGTCTAGGTGGCGCTTGGCTGCCCATAATTCCTGAAGGTACCCGGTGCTTGCTTACCGTAGGCCGGACATAACAGGTGGTTACCGATGCTCGCTGCAGAAAGTCTCATTCGAGTGAATTAAGTGGATTTGATAGGATCCAATGCTCTCTTTGAGTGATAATGAATATGGCATAAGAGGCTGTTGCGACACTAAGGTGGTCGCGAATCCTCGCTTCGAGGGTAATAGCACCGAAGTTGTCACTCCCTTGATCTCGACCTGAATTTGCTTCGTGCATACGGCTAGCAGTGAAGGAAACTCCACCATGCGCATTGGTTACGCCCCTGGCGTCTACGACTTGTTCCACATTGGTCATCTCAACATCCTCAAGCACGCCAAGAGTCAGTGTGATTTCCTCATCGCTGGGGTCGTATCCGACGAAATGTCGCTACTGACCAAGGGCAAGTCGCCGGTGGTGCCTCTGTGCGAACGCCTCGAAATCGTCAGCAGTATCAATTATGTCGATCGCGCTGTGGCTGAAGTCGTTCCGGAGAAGCTGGACACCTGGCGGTCCGTTCACTTCGATATCATTTTCAAGGGCGATGATTGGCGCGGGACTACTAAGGGCGCCAAGCTCGAAGCGGACTTTGCCGCTGTAGGTGTAGAGGTGATGTATTTTCCCTACACGATGCATACCTCCAGCTCGTTGCTGCGCAGATTTATTGCCGGTTCGGTCTCCCATAGCGATCATGAACTGAGTACCGGAAGCTGACCGTGGCAACTGCTCGCCCCAATTCGGCGACGCGGGAACTCGGTCCGGCGAAAGGTACATCCATCGTGAAGGCTGCTGGTTACCGGGTGAGGTGGCTACTCATGGTGGTGGCGGTGATAGCGGTGCTGTGCATCGTCCTTTCACCCAACCGCCCCGCCGCTGGCGCACAGTCACATCTGCGAGCGTGGCTTGACACCGCCAACAAGGGGTGGCTTCCTCCTTTCATCACCTTTGAGCTCGTCGAATTTCTTGCAAATGTCGTCATGTTCGTACCCATTGGCGTCCTGGGAATACTGGTGGGTGGCCGAGGGTGGCCGGCGCTGATCTCGGGAACGATGTTCTCGGTCCTTCTTGAATTGTTTCAGGCATTGTTGCTTCCGGGGCGTGTGGGCTCGGTTGTTGACGTAGCCGCAAACACGATGGGAGTGCTCTGCGGCGTATGCGTCGTGGCTCTCTGGCGTACGAGGTTTCGACGACCAAGCGATTCAGATGCCCTGCGGCACCCTGACATCTCACTGGGCGGCTCGGAGGCGAGCCGCCCGGTGAAATAATGAGGTATGGCTGCCTCGGAAATTCCCGTTCACTTGCCCGCTTCGCCAGGAGTGGCGCCAGCAACCGGCTCCTCTTCTGTGAATGTGGTGGGTACCTCGTTGTTGGCCGCGGTCGCGGTGATGGACCGGCTACGGTCTGCCGGTGGATGCGCCTGGGATGCGACGCAGACAAGCCAATCGTTGTTGCGGTACCTCGTCGAGGAGTGCTTCGAACTCGTCCAGGCAATCGAAGACGATGATGCTGTGGCAATTCAAGAGGAGCTGGGGGACGTGCTCCTGCAAGTGCTGTTTCACTCACGCATCGCTGCCGAGCGCCCGGGTGGATTTGACATCGACGACGTGGCGAAGGGACTTGCCGACAAGCTGACGAGGCGCCATCCGCACGTCTTTGCTCCTGAGAGTGGCGTGCCCTTGGCCGGGGACACGGCCGTGCATCAGCAGTTTCGTTGGGACGAGCTCAAGAAGGCCGAAAAGGGACGCGATTCTGCTCTAGCTGGAGTCGCGATGGCTGCTCCGGCCACAGCTCTAGCTGGCAAGCTTGGTGCAAGAGCAGCAAAGTCATCGCTCAATGTGCCACTGCCGGATGGCGACTCGCTCGCCGCCCAGATATTTCGGCTCGCCTACGAAGCCGGAGCGAACGGTGACGATCCGGAAACGGCTGTCCGCGCGCTCGCCAAGGCTCACGCTGAGCGGATGCTTGCAGCTGAGCGCACGCTCAAGGCTGAGCGTGCGCCCGACTCCGAGAGTACGAACAGACCGGAAAACGCGACTGACGCGGCGCTCTGAATAGGCGTCAAGCGTTGTCACCCGGAAGGGTGACCCCGATCTGACGCCGAATCTCATCAACGGTCTCGAGGATCTGAATGGTCTCCGTGGAGGGCAGCAATTCTGAGTGCGGGGCTCCGGCTGCGATAAGTCGGGCAACTTCTGCTGCCTGAAAGCACAGGCCGGAATTGCCGGTGAGATGGTTAGCATCCCAGGTGAGCGTTGAGCCATCCCGCGAAATCAATGACACTGAGGCGGGATTGTAGAACAGGCCGGGGATTTCAATCCGTGCTGCGGTACCCGAGATTGACGCGGAGGTAGGCGTTTTGGCGTACGAGGTGGTGTTGACGAGTGCCTGGCTTCCACCCGGTCCGCCCAAAATCACCGATACTTGACCATCAACCCCGGTGAAAGCCTTGTGGCCGCTCGCGATGATGCTGGTGGGGTTCCCCAATGCGAAGGAGGCGAACGACAGTGGGTAGATCCCCAAATCCAGCAGTGCGCCGCCGGCCAGCGCGGGGTTAAATATGCGGTGGTTGGGGTCGGGAGCAAAGTACTGGCCATGGTCTGCGAAAAGCGTGGTGACCTCACCCAATGCGCCGTCAGCAAGCAATTGCCGCACCACGTCGATATGCGGCAAGAATCTTGTCCACATGGCTTCCTGAACCACAACGCCAGCACGTTCTGCGGCCGCGACCACTTCTCGAGCCTGGCGTGCATTTTGCGTAAACGCCTTCTCCACCAGTACGTGCTTTCCCGCATTAATCGCTAGCAGCGCGTGCCGATGATGTTCGGAGTGTGGGCTTGCGACGTAGATGACGTCAACATTTGGATCCGCTACGAGCTCTTCGTAGCTTCCGTGCGCGGCGTCAATTCCGTGCGCTGCCGCGAAAGCGGTGGCCCGATCGAGGGAACGAGAGCCCACCGCGGTAATTTTCTGGTTCGTGTGCTCGTTGAGAGCTCGACAGAAGCTGCCCGCGATTCCTCCGGGCGCCATAATTCCCCAGCGCTGAGGTGGTGCGGCGGCTGGGTCGGGGGTACGTGGAAGCGGTAGCGAGCGCGGGAAGGGCGGGGGAGTTGCTGTCGTCATCGTTTCTCCGTGTGGGAAGTAGCTTTTGTCCGACCCGGCACCGGTTGAAACCGAGATCGGAACCGTCGAGTTCTCACTGACAGTAGGTCACTGGCCCGACAGAGACACGACACGCGACAGGCTGGAGGCGCGACACGCGACGGGCTGGGTTATCCACATTGTGACTGCCCCGGCGAGTGGTGGCGGTCTCGGCTCTTGTATCAATGCACCTGTCCGCCCAGTTCCAGCTTCAAATAATTGCACCGGCCACTGTCGGACGGGGGTTTTCACCTGTGGACATCACGGGGATAGCCGGGGGGAAAGCCGGGACTGCCGGTGGATGGTGTGTGGACTGTTTGGCCCGATCGGCAACACGCCGAAAATCGATATCTTGGGGTCTTGTCTATCTTCGACCCCAAGATGTACTGTTTTAGCTAGTGAACCTGATGCGAAATGGCAGAGTAAACCAGAGGCGCTAGCAAGGCGCAGTACCTGGCTCAGCGCTGTTAACCAAGCTGACGAACATACATATTCTGGCGATCTGCGGCGAACTGCACCTGAACCTCACCCCTGTTCCAACAGGAGGGGTCGCGAGGGGCGTTCAGCAGCGGAGGACCCAGGGTGCGGACGCTAAGACCTCCCGGTCGACTGCGTTGGCAGACCATTGTCGGTGGTGCCATGGACACTCTTTTCATGAGTACTTCCCAGGACGCGAGTCCTCGACAATCCGGTTCCGCCGAGAAGGTTTTTACTAGCTCGCAAGGAGAGCACATGGCCCCGCATGTGACCACTGCTGATGTCAGCAACGTCAGCACCAATGACAATTACCCAGAGCAGCCGTTCCGCATCGGAGCCGACTCGGGTAAATCCGCAACGAGCATGACGGTGGTCCGTCGTAATGGCTCCACGGCTCCTTTCGACACCAGCCGAATCGCGATCGCGATCACTAAGGCGTTCATCGCCGTCGAAGGCGATTCCGCAGGCACGTCCTCCCGGTTGCGCGCGCTCGTGGTGGAGCTGACTGAGCAAGTCGCTTCCACGCTGCAGCAGCGCTACGGCGTCGAGCGTCATGTCAACCTTGAAGATGTGCAAGACCAGGTCGAACTGGCGCTGATGCGGGGTGGCCACGCTAAGGTTGCGCGCTCCTACATCCTCTACCGCGAGGAGCACCGCCGCTCACGTGAAGAAAGACTGCTCAGCGAACATTCCGGTGAGGCAGTGGTCGAAGCGACACTCACCGTTGTCTTAGCCGACGGCAGTCGTATTCCACTGGATAAGGCCCGTCTGCGGACCATCATCGACGAAGCCTGCGAAGGCTTGACCGATGTAAACCCGGGCGCTGTTTACGCAGGTACCTCGTCCAACTTGTACGACGGGATCAGCGCTAAAGAACTGGGGCTTGCTCCGATCATGGCAGCACGGGCCATGGTGGAAACCGAGCCAAACTATTCGTTCGTCGCTTCGCGGCTGCTGAACGACACCCTCCGTACCGAAGCGCTGACATATTTGGCTGGCACACCCCGCCAGGCCAGCGCGAAGGATATGGAGCAGATCTACCCGACCTACCTCACCGACTACATCAACCAGGGCATCAAGCTCGGTCAACTGGATCCGCTGCTGGCAGAATTCGATCTGACCCGCCTCGGGCAGGCAATCGACAGCGAGCGCGACGGTCAGTTCACCTTCCTGGGCCTGCAGACTCTGTACGACCGTTACTTTATCCACCACCGCGAGACCCGCTACGAACTGCCGCAGGCGTTCTTCATGCGGGTGGCGATGGGGCTGGCCCTTCGCGAGGTCCAGCGCGAAGAGCGTGCGATCGAGTTCTATCAGTTGCTCTCCAGCTTCGACTTCATGTGCTCGACTCCCACCCTGTTCAATGCGGGAACCACGCGGCCGCAGCTGTCCAGTTGCTTCCTCACCACGGTTGCCGACGACCTTGACGATATTTTCCAGTCGATCAAGAACAACGCTCTCCTTGCCAAATTCTCTGGCGGTCTTGGCAACGACTGGACCCCTGTCCGCGGTATTGGCGCACACATCAAGGGCACCAACGGCTCCTCCTCTGGAGTCGTTCCCTTCCTGAAGATCGCCAACGACACGGCTGTAGCGGTTAACCAGGGTGGCAAGCGTAAAGGCGCCGTGTGTGCATACCTGGAGACCTGGCACATCGATGTCGAGGAGTTTCTCGACTTGCGCAAGAACACCGGTGACGAGCGACGCCGTACCCACGACATGAACACGGCGAACTGGGTGCCGGACGAGTTCATGCGCCGCGTCGAGTCTGACGGCGTCTGGACCTTGTTCTCCCCCGACGAAGTCCCTGATTTGCACGACACTTATGGGCTAGCGTTCTCTGCTAAGTACGCGGAGTACGAGGCGAAAGCTGCTCGTGGCGAAATGACGGTCTTCCGTCAGATCAAGGCCGTGGATCTGTGGCGCCGAATGCTCACCATGTTGTTTGAGACCGGCCATCCGTGGATTACCTTCAAGGACCCGTGCAACCTGCGTTCCCCGCAGCAGCACGTCGGCGTGGTGCACTCTTCGAACCTCTGCACGGAGATCACCCTCAACACATCCAAGGATGAAACCGCGGTCTGCAACCTGGGTTCGGTCAACCTTGCAGCGCACACCACGTCCGCGGGTTTGGATGTGGAACGTCTTCGCCGCACGGTGACCACCGCTGTCCGCATGCTGGACAACGTCATTGACATCAACATGTACACAATCCCATCTGCGCGAAAGTCGAATCTTCAGCACCGACCAGTGGGCTTGGGTCTCATGGGCTTTGCCGATTCCCTCTACAACCTCGGGATCGCCTATGCCTCTGACGCCGCGGTGGAATTTGCCGACACGTCGATGGAGCAGCTTTCATATTTCGCCATTGAAGCAAGCTCGGATCTGGCTGCCGAGCGCGGCCGCTACGGGTCCTTCGAAGGCTCGTTGTGGAGCAAGGGAATCCTGCCGATTGACTCGGTAGAAATCCTGCGCGAGCACCGAGGTGGCGACTTGGACCAAGACAACACCAAGCGTTTGGACTGGGACACGCTGCGCACCAAAGTTAAGAACCAGGGAATGCGCAACTCCAACGTGATGGCGATCGCTCCCACCGCAACGATTTCTAACATCATTGGCGTCGCTCAGTCCATCGAACCGACGTACCGCAACCTGTTCGTCAAGTCGAACATGAGTGGCGACTTCACCGTAGTCAACGAACATCTGGTTCGAGTACTGAAAGCACGCGGGCTGTGGGACGAAGTGATGGTTGCCGACCTGAAGTACTTCGACGGCTCACTGTGGCCCATCGACCGAATTCCGGCCGACATCAAGGAAATGTTCTCCACGGCCTTCGAAATTGAGGGTTCTTGGCTGATCAAGGCCGCGTCACGCCGGCAGAAGTGGATTGACCAAGCTCAATCCTTGAACCTGTATGTAGCTCAGCCCAACGGTCGCAAACTTGACGAGATTTACCGCATGGCCTGGCACACAGGTTGCAAGACCACCTACTACCTGCGGTCCACTTCGGCAACGCACGTGGAGAAATCGACGCTGGTCGGCACCGACGGAAAGCTCAACGCCGTTCAGGCAACAAGCGCGCCTCAGCAACAGCCAGTAGCCAGTGCCGTGATGCCTGCTGCTATTCAGCAGGTAGAAGCTGCGCCCACCGCAGTCACGCCTGCGGCTGCTGCCGCTCCCACTCCGAGCATGATGGATGTGGAGTTCACGCCGGGCGGGCTTGCCGGTAGCGACGTCTTGGCCTGCTCCATCGAGAATCCCGAGTGCGAAGCCTGCCAGTAAGTAGCTTCACTTCTTGACCATCAACCATTCCACTAACTACTCCATCAAATGTGACATTAGGAGACGACAATGACGACTTTCGCAACATCCTTTGGCAGCGATACAGCGGCCTCTTTTACCGACGTGGAGGGCGACTCAGCCCCAGCAGTTGCGGCAAGTGGCCTCGGCGCCATTGATACCGCCGGCGGCCGGGTCTCGGTCAGCGAAAAGCGGATGATCAACGCTCGAGCTGATGTCAACCAGCTCCTGCCCTTGAAGTACCACTGGGCATGGGAAAAGTACTTGGCCGGATGCAACAACCAGTGGATGCCTACCGAAGTTTCCATGCAGGCAGACATTGCGCTGTGGAAGTCACCGAACGGCCTCACCGACGCCGAACGCCAGATGCTCAAGCGCAACCTGGGCTTCTTTGCCACCGCAGAGTCGCTCGTAGCAAACAACATCGTTCTCGCTGTCTACCGCCAGCTGACCAACCCAGAATGCCGCCAGTTTCTATTGCGTCAAGCTTTTGAAGAAGCGGTCCACACCCACACCTTCCAGTACATCTGCGAGAGCCTGGGCCTGGACGAGGGTGAGCTATTCAACATGTACCGGGAAGTGCCCTCCATCACGGAGAAGGACGCTTGGGCCCTGCAGTACACCAAGAACCTGGAGGATCCTTCGTTCAAGACAGGCGACATCGAATCCGATCGGGCGTTCCTGCGCGATCTGGTGGCGTTCTACGTGATCTTTGAAGGTATGTGGTTCTACACCGGATTCGCTCAGATTTTGTCCCTCGGACGCCGTAACAAGATGGTCGGAATCGCCGAGCAGTACCAGTACATTTTGCGCGACGAGTCGATTCACCTCAACTTCGGTATCGACGTGATTAATCAGATCAAAATCGAGAACCCGGAACTGT
Organism: Nakamurella antarctica; assembly: GCF_003860405.1. Taxonomy (NCBI): domain Bacteria; kingdom Bacillati; phylum Actinomycetota; class Actinomycetes; order Nakamurellales; family Nakamurellaceae; genus Nakamurella; species Nakamurella antarctica. Next base: position 812,430 of record NZ_CP034170.1, read on the forward strand.
GGTCAACAGAATTCGCCGCCGAAATTTCCGGCATGTTGGCCAAGGCCTGCGAGCTCGAGATCACTTATGGCCGCGAGACTTTGTCGACCGGCATGCTCGGCCTTAGTGCTGCACAGTGCGAGCAGTACATGCACTTCATCACCAACCGTCGGTGCGTTCAGATTGGTTTGCAGCCTTTGTTCGAGGACACCGAGAACCCGTTCCCGTGGATGAGCGAGATGATGGACTTGAAGAAGGAAAAGAACTTCTTTGAAACCCGCGTCATCGAGTACCAGACCGGCGGCGGCCTTGAGTGGTAGTTAGTTTCTCATTACACAGAAGGGCCCGGCCCACTCGGACAAAATCCGAGTGAGCCGGGCCCTTCTGTGTTCCTGCTAGGTGGTGGCGACCGCTGGTGGTCTCAAGATAGAAATAGATCACACAGACGCACTTTTTTCAGCGGCTAACCGGGACAGTCTGAGTGACGGGGTCGAGTTTCCCGGTCTTCTTCGCCCACACCTCGAACCACACGGTGAAGAACGGCGGGATCGACGCGGCCAAACTCAGCAGAGTCGTCCACAACGACCAGCGCTGACCGCAAGCGGTCAGCAGGGCCAACACGACATAGGCCACAAAAACGGCGCCATGTAAGGCCCCAAATACCTGAACCCCCACCTCGGTGGTCTTGGCGATCCACTTGAAGTACATACCGATCAAGAGGCCGAGCCAAGTGAGCGATTCAACGAAGGCAAGGACGCGGAATGTAGGAACGATGCGCGAGGTCATGTGGCCATTGTCCCAATCCAAGCCATCGGAAGCAGTCCTTTGTGACGCAGCTCAAGCATGCTGTTTGCCTGGCTCGCACCAGCGAGGCCGAACAACTGGTCACTTCAGAACCGAGGGGTAGCCGACCCAGCACAACGGCCGAATAATGAAAAGCACGTGGGCGCAGGAGTTCTCGCGTGGCTGAGTCATGAACTGATCGATTCCGCTCAAAGCCCGCTCCGGGTTCGTCGTTCGCCCGCAGGCCTATCAGGGGCGCGAGCGTTACCGGGGCTGCGTCGGTAGACGGCTAACTCCAGCATCTGTATAGTGATCTGGTAGGTCATGAGTGTCAGCGACAAGCCCCAGCTCGCTGGACGGCAACCCTCCACACGCGGTGGGGTGCCCTGGGTGATGACCCGGCGGTTGGCCGTACGTTAGCCACACGCAAGCGCGGCCCATCGACCGATGGGTCCAGTTGACGCTACGAAGGAGCGCCGCTGTGTTTTGTCGAATGTTTTGCTGTCGCTGACTTAAGCCGCTGTTTTTTGCGCTGATCCGCGACACCGCCCCACTGCGCTGCACGCGCGAAAACCCTCTCACCGCAAGCCCTTTGGGCTTTTGCCGTCGACGGCTCGCGAGGCTTCGCACGCTTTTGCCCACCCAAAAAACTTCTTTCCTCTGGAGACTTCCATGAGTAACACCTGGTCTTTTGAAACTCGCCAAATTCATGCTGGACAAGCACCGGACCCCACCACTAAATCGCGCGCCCTGCCGATTTATCAGACGACAGCGTTCGCTTTCGACTCCTCCGCCCACGGACGCAAACTGTTTGCGCTGGAAGAACTCGGCAACATCTACACTCGCATTCACAACCCCACAACAGCTGCCGTCGAAGACAAAATTTCCTCTCTTGAGGGCGGCGTCGGCGCGCTACTGACAGCGTCCGGCCAAGCCGCCGAGACCCTGGCATTGCTAACGATCGCTCAGGCCGGCGACCACATCGTGGCCTCGCCGCGGCTGTACGGGGGAACCTATAACCTGCTGCACTACACGTTGCCGAAATTCGGTATCACGGTTGACTTCGTCACCGACCCAGACGATCTCGACTCCTGGCAGCAGGCGGTGAGGCCGAACACGAAGGCTTTTTACGCCGAGTCAATTTCTAACCCTCAGCTCGATGTCCTTGACTTCGAGGGGGTTTCGACCGTGGCGCATAGCAACGGGATCCCGCTGATCGTCGATAACACTGTGCCCTCACCGTATCTCATTCGTCCAATCGAGCATGGTGCAGATGTCGTGGTGCACTCCACCACCAAGTACCTCAGTGGTCACGGCGTGGCGATGGGTGGGGCCATTATCGACTCGGGCAACTTTGACTGGACCGCTGACCCAGAGAAGTTCCCCGGCTTCAACAACCCGGACCCGAGCTACAACAATTTGACGTGGGGCACCGACCTCGGGCCACACGGCCTATTTGGCGTCAACGTCGCGTTCATCTTCAAAGCTCGGCTGCAGCTGATGAGGGACCTCGGTCCGGCAACCACTCCGTTCAACGCGTTCCTTCTCAATCAGGGAATTGAGACTTTAAGCCTGCGGATGGATCGGCACACCAGCAATGCCACCGCGGTGGCCAGATTCCTTGAGGGGCACGGCGCCGTCTCCTCTGTTTCCTACCCGGGACTTGAGTCCAGTCCGTGGCACGACAAGCAACTTAAGTACTCCCCGCGTGGCGGCGGCGCCATCGTGTGCTTCGAGATTGAGGGCGGTGCTGCTGCGGGTGAGGTCTTCAGTGATTCGCTGGAGCTCTTCACCAACTTGGCCAACATCGGCGACGTTCGATCGCTGGTAATCCACCCGGCCTCGACGACCCACTCGCAGTTGTCGCCGGAGGAGCAAGCCACCACCGGAGTTACGCCAGGACTTATCCGCCTTGCTATCGGCACGGAGCACATCGACGACATTCTGGCCGATCTGACGGCAGGGTTCGCGGCGGCAACCTCGGCGGCAACCGTCGCCGAGCTGCCACAGGACTCCGTTCCGGCTGCCGCCGGGGTCTGAGGCAAAGTCATGTATCGAGTGCGGACCTTGGCATGCTGATGAGTGTGGTTCATCGCGCCGGCGGTGCCTCCGGAAACGCCGGCGGTGCCTCCGGAAACGCCGGCGATGCCTCCGGAAACGCCGGCGATGCCTCCGGAAACGCCGGCGATGCCTCCGGAAACGCCGCCGATGCCTCCGGTCGCGCCGGCGAAGCCCGTCCCGCATTACCCGCGGCTCGGGTCACCATCAGTGGTGACCCAGCCGGCTTGGGCGCCGCCGGTCTTCTTGACGGCGCCCAAGCCCGTTCGGGTGTGAACGTGCCCGCCAGCGCTATCTGGCATGGCGGTTCGCCGTCAGCGTGGCGGCAGTTCGCCGATGTCGGTGATCTGGATTTGGAGAACGGTGGGGTTCTTCCTGGCGTCCGAGTGGCCTTTGAATCTTGGGGAAAGCTCAATGCTGCCAGGGACAATGCCATTCTCGTGCTCCACGCTTTGACCGGTGACGCTCACGTGGTAGGTCCCACTGCAGCTGGGCAGCCGACCCCAGGATGGTGGGACGGACTGATCGGCCAAGGGGCCGTTCTAGACACCGATAAGTACTTTGTGATCGCACCCAATGTGCTCGGCGGGTGCCAAGGAACGACCGGACCATCGTCAGTTGCAGCAGATGGGCAGCCTTACGGTTCTAGGTTTCCGGCAGTTACTATGCGCGACTTGGTGAGTGCCGAAGCGGCGTTGGCGGATGTGTTGGGAATTAAGACATTTCACGCGATCATCGGCGGTTCGATGGGCGGCATGCGAGTGCTTGAGTGGGCGGTGAGCTTCCCGGATCGGGTCAAAGCCGCAGTCGCGATTGCTGCATGTGGCTACGCCAGCGCGGACCAGATCGGTTGGACGACACCACAACTCGCGGCAATCCGCTCGGATCAGAACTTTGCGGGCGGTGATTACTACGACCAGGCTTGGCCGCTTGCCGGGATGGCAATTGCACGTGAGATCGCCCACATGACCTACCGCAGCGGGTGCGAGCTGAACACTCGTTTCGGACGAGACGCGCAGGAGGGAGAGGACCCTGCGACCGGCGGCAGATTTGCTGTGCAGTCCTATATCTCCTATCACGGGGCGAAGTTGGGCCGCAGGTTCGATCCCAACTCCTATCTCGTTCTGACCGAAGCAATGAACTCCCATGACGTGGGTCGCGGGCGCGGCGGCTTGCGTGCAGCTTTGGGCAGGATCACTGCTGACCTGACGGTCGCTGTCGTCGATTCCGACCGTTTGTTCCCGCCGGAGTTGGGGGCGGAGATAGCCCTGGCACCACGCGCGAAGCCGCTCGTCACCATGCGGTCGGAATACGGGCACGATGGGTTTTTGATCGAAGCTGATCAGGTGTCCAAGGTGGTCGCCGACGCAATCGAGGCGCCGCAGATTACTCTGGTCCGGCCGTTCAGCGGAGCTGCCTCGACCACCGCTTGGGCCTGATGCCCTTCGTTCGTTCGCGCCCAACGCGTCGTATGGTGAAGTGATCGGTTCCCGACGAGGGCACCGCGGTAACCAACGACGTTTGCCGTAGTTCACAGCGCGCTAAGGAGCAGCATGACCCTTCGTTTCGGGTACAAGGCATCGGCCGAGCAGTTTGATCCCAACGAGTTGCTGGCCTATTCGGTGGAAGCCGAACAGGCCGGTTTCGACTCGGTGTTTATCTCCGATCACTTGCAGCCATGGCGCCACGAAGGTGGCCACGCCCCGGCAGCGCTGCCATTCTTAGGCGCGCTCGGTGCCAGGACCAGCAAAATCATCATGGGAACGTCCGTCTTAACACCGACCTTCCGCTACCACCCGGGCGTTATTGCGCAGGCATTTGCCACCTTGGGGGTGATGTTTCCCGGTCGCGTCATTCTCGGTGTCGGGTCTGGGGAAGCGCTGAACGAGGTGCCGCTGGGTATTCCCTGGCCTGATGGCAAGGAGCGCTTTGCGCGGCTGAAGGAAGCCATCACCTTGATCCGTACCCTGTGGTCGGAGGACCGGGTGACGTTCGAGGGTGCCTTCTACCAGACCCATAACGCAACCATTTACGACCGCCCAGAAAAACAAGTTCCCATTTATATCGGTGCTTCCGGCCCGGCTGCAACGAGGATGGCGGGGCGCGTAGGAGACGGCTTCATCACCACCTCCGGCAAGGCCGACACGCTGTACAGCGATATTTTGCTGCCAGCCCTGAACGAAGGCGCGATGAAAGCGGGCCGGTCTCTGAGCGACCTCGACCTGTTGATGGAGACGAAGGTCTCGTTCGATCACGACCGCACCCGCGCCATGGAAGACACGAAATACTGGGCGGCACTGGCGCTTTCGCCGGAGGAGAAGATGGGGGTCGAAGACCCCATCCAGATGCAGCGGCTTTCCGTCGCACTGCCGGTGGAACGGGCCGCATCGCGGTGGATCGTTTCGACCGATCCAGACGAGCACGTCCAGCGAATCCAGCATTACCTCGACCTCGGCTTCCGCCACCTGGTCTTCCACGCGCCGGGCCCGGACCAATCAAGGTTCCTCAAGCTGTACGGCGAGGAAATTCTGCCCCGACTGCGGAAACTGGACTACTGATATTTCTGCCTAACACTGCGGTTGTAGAGTCAAGAGAAGTTATCTCCAGTGCTGCCCGAGCAGGCGTCGAACACCTGCAAGGTAAAACCGTCGGGCGGCGCTGGGGCCTGGGGACACCCCAGCCCGCATGATGTGCCCGTTGTAGGTGGCCGATCACGTTAGCTTTTGATCGGCCGTCGACCGAGGAGTTCGGCGAAACCTGCTGGTCCGCTTAACTTTTCGCAACGAACGGCGTTCTTCCATGACTGATCTTGGCCTTCCGCAATTTACTGCCCCCCCGGTGCTGTTCGGATCTGCCCCCGTGGCCACCGCTTCTTCGATGCGCCGCGCCTTGCGCAGGGCTGCTGACGGGGTGGCACTGGATCGCACCGAAGCTGCGATTGCGCTGCAAGCTCGCGGTGAAGATTTGATGAAACTCTCGGCATCCGCGGCTCGCGTTCGGGATGCGGGTTTACTCGCGGCTGGCAGGCCCGGCGTGATCACCTACTCAAAAAAAGTGTTCATACCGCTGACCAGGCTCTGTCGAGATCGCTGTCATTACTGCACGTTTGCCACCACACCGGGGCGCGTGGAATCGGCCTACCTGTCTCCGGACGAGATTCTGGCGATCGCGGAGCAGGGGCGCCAACTCGGTTGCAAGGAAGCTCTGTTCACCCTGGGCGACCGCCCCGAGGAGCGCTGGAATGCCGCATCGAAGTGGCTCGACGAAGCCGGTTACGACACCACCCTCGACTATGTGCGGGCGATGTCAATTCGTGTGCTCGAGACCACCGGGCTCCTCCCGCACCTCAATCCTGGAGTGATGAGCTGGGAGGAAATGGCGCGGCTGAAGCCGGTCGCCCCCTCGATGGGGATGATGCTGGAGACAACGTCAACAGAGATTTTCACCGAGAAGTCCGGCGCACATTACGGTTCCCCGGACAAGGAACCCGCCGTGCGGCTGCGGGTACTCGATGACGCCGGGCGTTCGTCGATTCCGTTTACCACCGGAATCTTGATCGGGATCGGCGAGACGTTGTCCGACCGGGTGGACGCGATCTTTGAAATTCGGAGCGTCGCGCGGTCTTATCGCGGCGTTCAAGAGGTCATCATCCAGAACTTCCGTGCCAAGCCGGACACCGCAATGGCGCACACACCGGATGCCGAAATCACCGAGCTGCTCGCCACCGTCGCTGTTGCCAGGCTCATTTTGGGCTCGAAGATGCGCATTCAGGCCCCGCCAAACCTGATCGGTTCCGGCGACGCGGTGTTCAAGGCCGTGATCGACGCGGGGATCGATGACTGGGGCGGCGTTTCGCCACTCACCCCGGACCACGTCAACCCGGAGCGGCCGTGGCCGCAGATTGACGACCTGGCGGCGCGCACGGCAGCGGCGGGCTTCACCTTAGCCGAGCGGTTGACGATCTATCCGGAGTTCGTGAAAGCGGGGGAGCCGTGGCTGGACCCGCGGCTACGCGCGCATGTCGACGCGCTCGCTGACCCTGTCACGGGGCTTGCGCGCACTGACGTGATTGCAGTGGGCAGGCCGTGGCAGGAGCCGGAGGAGACGCTGTCGTCATCGGGCAGGACCGATCTCGCGACGTCGATCGATACCGACGGGCGCACTGGCGACCGGCGTTCGGATTTCTCCGACGTGTACGGGGACTGGGACGCGTTGAAGGAGAAGGTGCAGGCGCAACGTTCTGCGCCGGAGTCGACGAGTTCTGAGGTAGCAGCAGCATTGCGAATAGCGGAGAACGACCCTGGGTCCCTTGACGGGGCAGAGGCTCTCGCGCTCATGACGGCTACGGGGGTTGACCTGGAGGCGGTGTGCTCACTCGCCGACGACGTGCGCAAAAGCGTCAACGGCGATGACGTCACCTACGTCGTCAATCGCAACATCAACTTCACCAACGTGTGCTACACGGGGTGCCGGTTCTGCGCTTTCGCCCAGCGTCGCAATGACGCCGATGCGTACACCCTGTCAGTGGATGAGGTCGCAGAGCGCGCAGAGGTGGCCTGGTCCCTCGGCGCCACCGAGGTTTGTATGCAGGGCGGAATTCACCCGGACTGGCCCGGCACCGCGTACTTCGACCTGGTCCGCGCGATTAAGGCCCGCGTCCCGGATATTCACGTGCATGCCTTCTCGCCGATGGAGGTGGTGAACGGGGCTACCCGGGCCGACATGTCCATCCGGGAATGGCTGTCTGAGGCCAAAGCCGCTGGGCTGGGCTCGATACCGGGCACCGCCGCCGAAATCCTCGACGACGAAGTGCGATGGGTGCTGACCAAGGGCAAACTGCCGACCAAGTCGTGGGTCGACGTCATCAGCACGGCGCACTCGCTGGGCATCCCGTCGTCGTCAACGATGATGTACGGCCACGTCGATACGGCTGAGCACTGGGTCGCGCACATTGCTTTGCTGCGTCGTTTGCAAGCAGAAACGGGCGGGTTCACTGAGTTCGTGCCGCTGCCATTCATCCATACCAATGCGCCTATTTACCTCGCGGGCCTGGCACGCGCCGGGGCCACCTTCGAGCAGAGTCGAGCCGTCCACGCCGTCGCGCGGCTAATGCTGCACGGCTCGATCGACAACATCCAGACCTCGTGGGTCAAGCTCGGGCCCGAGGGCACGGCGACGATGTTGAACGGCGGGGTCAACGACCTCGGGGGCACCTTGATGGAGGAGACTATTTCGCGGATGGCCGGTTCCGAATTCGGTTCCTTCCAGACCGTCGAGCAGCTGCGGGCTATCACCGAGCCAATCGGGCGTCGCGCTATCCAACGCACCACGACGTATGGCCGCGCAGATTCCGAAAGAATAGAGGCAGCAAGTCATTTCGTGGGGCTTGCAGCGCTGAATCAGACGTCGACTGGCGCCTCGTGCGGCGCAGCCGACGGTTCCGGTAATGGCGAGGGTGCAGCTTCCGGACCCACGCTCTTGACGCTCGGATCGCGCCTGTAGGCGCTGCAAAAAAAGGGCCACTAGGCTCTCGGTAAACAAGGTAGCCGGCAGCCGCGGCGCGGCACCTGACCGGGCCTGCGGCGCCCCGCTAGGCTAAGACCGCGGTTATCAGACCTGCCAATTTTGCGTGTCTAAATGCATTCAGCAGCGGCCGACTAAGCTTTCATCGTTACTAATCCTGCAAAAGAAGGGATGCGCCGTGGCGGCCATCGAACTCATAGGAGCACGCGAGATCCTGGATTCCCGGGGCAACCCCACCGTCGAGGTGGAAGTTGTTTTGGAGGATGGTTCGCTCGCGCGGGCGGCAGTTCCCTCCGGCGCTTCGACCGGCGAGCACGAAGCCGTCGAACTGCGTGACGGCGACATGGGTCGCTACCTGGGCAAGGGTGTCCAGAAGGCAGTCAACGCTGTTCTCGAAGAGATCGGGCCGGAACTGATCGGCATCGACGCCGTCGAACAGCGCGTCATCGACCAAAAACTGATTGACCTGGATGGCACCTCTGACAAGAGCCGCCTCGGTGCCAACGCCATTTTGGGTGTCTCCCTCGCCGTCGCCAAGGCTGCGGCCGAGTCAGCCGAGCTTGAGCTTTTCCGCTACCTAGGTGGGCCAAATGCGCACATCCTGCCTGTCCCGATGATGAACATCGTTAACGGTGGTGCCCACGCGGATACCGCCGTCGACGTCCAAGAATTCATGATCGCTCCTATTGGCGCGGAGTCCTTCCGAGAAGCCCTCCGCTGGGGCGCCGAGGTCTACCACTCGTTGAAGTCGGTGTTGAAGAAGAAGGGCCTCTCGACCGGTCTGGGTGACGAGGGCGGTTTCGCGCCATCGCTGACCTCCAATCGTGCCGCGCTTGACCTGATCCTCGAAGCGATCGAGCAGGCTGGCTACACCGCCGGTAGCCAGATCGCTTTGGCGATGGATGTGGCGGCCACCGAGTTCCACTCCGAGGCCGGGTACCTGTTCGAAGGCAGCCACAAGACGAGCGCGGAAATGAACTCCTACTACGCGTCCTTGGTCGCCGACTACCCGATCGTCTCCATCGAAGATCCGCTGTCCGAGGACGACTGGCAGGGTTGGATCGACCTGACGAGCCAGCTCGGCGATAAGATCCAGATCGTTGGCGACGACCTGTTTGTCACCAACCCGGATCGGCTCGAAGAGGGAATCAGCCGCGGCGCCGCCAACTCGCTGTTGGTAAAGGTCAACCAGATCGGCACCCTATCTGAGACGTTGGACGCCGTAACCTTGGCCCAGTCGAACGGGTACCGCTGCATGATGAGCCACCGCTCGGGCGAAACAGAGGACACGACCATCGCCGACTTGGCCGTGGCAACCTCTTGTGGACAGATCAAGACCGGCGCCCCCGCGCGGTCCGAGCGCGTTGCCAAGTACAACCAGTTGCTTCGCATCGAGGAGAACCTCGGCGATGCCGCCCGTTACTTGGGCGACTTGGCGTTCCCGCGGTTCCAGCAGGGCTCCTAACAGCAGCATGAGTCAGACACCAGGTCGTCGCCCGCCGCGCACCAGCTCCAGGCCCGCAAGGTCGGGAGCCGGTGCGCGTACGGTGCGGTCTGGTGACGTGAACTCGACGGGCGGGCGGGTTCCCAGGTCTGCCGTCCGGCCGAATGCAACCAGACCTACCGCAGGCGGAGTGAGCGGACCCGGGCGCCGCACTCGAGCGGCCAACACACCGGCTGCCCCGCTCGGTGGCCCAGCTGCACGAAAGCCGTTGAAGTCAAAGCTGCTTCGGCAAGTAGCCATCCTGGGGTTGGTTCTAGCGGCCGTTGCGCTCTCGCTTGGCTATCCTCTCCGGGATTACCTCGACCAGCGCGCCGAGCTCGCCGCGGCAGTAGCCCAGCGACAGGCCTTGGAGCAGACTGTGGCGAACTTGGAACTCCAGCAGGCTGCGTTGGCGGATCCGGATTACATCAAAGCGGAGGCAAAAAAACGTCTGCAGTACGTCATGCCAGGGGACACGGTCTACGTTGTCCAAGCTCCCGTGCTGAAAGTCGCACCGGAAGCGGCTGCCGGAGCACCCGTGGCAACGGCAACGACGCAACCCTGGTATTCGACGTTATGGGGCACGCTCTCTTCCCCAGGGGGACAGCCGGGCGATCAAACACCAGTTTCTGATGCCTCCGCCGCCCCTGATGCCCCCGCCACCCCCGGCGCTGGCGGATGATCGACAAGAATGAGAACGTGACAACCCCTACGCCCCCACCAGTTCCACCCAGTTTCGGCCTTCCGCCGAGGCTCGAAGCGCCAACAGAGGCAGATTTCGCCGCGTTGGCGATCGAACTGGGCCGCCCGGCGCGTGGCGTGAAGGCCGTGGCTTTTCGGTGTGGGCACGGCATCCCCGCGGTCGTGCAGACGATGCCGCGGCTCGAGGATGGCACGCCGTTTCCCACCATGTTTTATCTGTGCTGCTCCGTCCTCAACTCCACCATCGGCAGGATGGAATCGGGCGGGGTGATGAAGGAAATGAGCGATCGGCTTCTGCTCGACGCAGATCTTGCTGCTGCTTATCTCGCGGCGCACGAGTCCTACCTTGCTCAGCGCAAAGCCCTTGACGACCTCGGAATAGCGGTCACAGCCGGGGAATGCCCACCCGGGTCAAGTGCTTGCACGTCCTAGTGGCGCACTCGCTGGCAGTCGGACCGGGCGTCAATCCCTTAGGTGATGAGGCAGTAAACATGCTCGCCGAATATTCTCGCGGCGAGAGCGCCTGCGCGTCATTTGGCTAGCTCCTCGATTGCTGGGACTTACCTCAGCTGTTTGTCGGGGTGATTCACGGACTCAGGGTCGGGCTTGGCACGTTTGATTTCCACACCACCCATGACGGCGACTCCGTTGACCCGCAGCACCGGTGCGTTGGGCCCACAATCGCAGTGCGATTTGTCATCGAACGCGCCCATGATGCCGATGCCGCTGCAGATGACCCGGACATCTTCGGGAACAGTGATCTCTACCCCTCCCATCAGCGCAACAGCGGTGATGGTGACCTCGCCGCTGCTGAATTGCGCGTGGGTAACGTCGATTTCAACGCCACCCATGAGAGCTACCGCGGTGAGTCTGGCTGGCATCTTCCATCGTCCGCGAATGGTGCGGCCACCCATCACGGCGATTGCAGTCTTCAGCACCGGGTAATTGCCCCCGACCCGGCTCAGGCCAGGGGAGGGCGTTTGAGCCACCGCAGCACCGACCGCTGGCCACAGGTGACCATGCTCGGGAAGGTCAGTCGTCAATGGGACCAAAGCGCTCAGAGTGCGTGCAGCGTAAACGGAGGCGAGTCGCTCCGATAGTTCGTCTACGCTCAGCCGACCCTCGGCCATTGCCGTATTGAGTGCGTGCGCCACCCGCTCCCGGTCTGCGTCGGAGGCACGCAAGTCGCCTGGCGGGGTGATGGGGGTATCGGTCATGGTGGCATAGCCTACGGTGGGCGCTCGCTCAGGTTTTGGGTACTCTATGGTCAGACCACAGGGGTTGCGTGCGGCGGGGGGACATCAATGGCGACCACCAAGTCCTATCAGGTGGTCTTGACCCAAATTGAAACGGACTTGGCCGCGGGCCGGCTCGACGTGGGGGACGGTTACCGGCGGAACGCATTTTGGCGCTCCGTTACGGCGTTTCGCGCGCCAGCGTCCGCGAGGCCATTCGTGTCCTCGAAGCCATGGGGGTGATTCGGACCAGCGCGGGTTCGGGACCGGAAGCGGGCGCAGTCGTCATCGCGGAGCCCGCCGCCCCCATGGGGTCAGCGTTGCGTTGGCATCTGGCAAGTCGTCACTTGCCTGTCGGCGATATCGTCGGCGCACGAGTGCTTATCGAATCGTGGGCGGTGAAAGAAGCGAGCGTTTTAGTACACGCTGAGCCCGCCCTATTGGCACCTGCACGAGCGTTGTTAGCCGCCATGGACGATAGCGCGCTCGCTCCAGAAGCATTCCTCGCACTCGACGCCGCGTTTCACGTGATGCTGGCCGAGCTTGCCGGCAACACCGTCATCACTGCGGTGATGACGGCTATGCGCGAGGGTATTCAGGCCTACGTGACCGCGGCCGTCGCTGCCTATCCTGACTGGTCGTCGATGGTCGCTAGGCTGCGCGCCGAGCATCACGCAGTGGTGGCGGCGATGGCTCTGGGCGAGGGTGACGAAGCAGCGGGCGAAGTGAGGCGCCACATCGCGGGTTTCTACGCCGAAACCGGTGTCAGCTACTAAGTTTTGACGCAAGTAAAAAGGTCGAAAGCACCTGTCGCCCATAAGCCGCATATGCTTTGTCACGTGCCCTCGAGTCCGTGGGTTTGCGACTCGACGATAGGGTCGACGTGCTTGAAAAGGTATTCCATCTCAAGGTTTTGGTGACAACACACGGAGGCGCACGATGACGAGGGTCGCGGCAATTGACTGTGGGACCAACTCCATTCGATTGCTTGTTGCTGATGTCATCAACACCCCAGCGGGTTTCACTCTGGTCGACGTACACCGCGAAATGCGTGTCGTCCGGCTAGGGGAAGGTGTCGACCAGACCGGAGTGCTGCAAACCGGGGCAATTGACCGGACGTGGGCAGCGCTTTCGGACTACACCGCGATCTTGCGCGCCTCGGGTGCGACGTCGGTGCGCATGGCGGCCACCTCGGCGACCCGAGATGCCAGCAACCGGAACGATTTTGTCGAAATGGTTCGGCGCACGTTGGGCCAAGACCCTGAGGTGATCACCGGCAATGAGGAGGCCGAGCTCTCCTTCCGGGGTGCCATTGGGGGAGTGGCGGCATCGGGCGGGCCGTACATGGTGGTCGACATTGGTGGCGGCTCAACGGAAATGGTGATTGGAACCACGAATAACGTGCAGGTAGCTCTCGCCGGCTCCGCCAGCGTGAACATCGGCTGCGTAAGACTCACAGAGCGGCTTTTGCATTCAGACCCGCCCACCGAAGCCGAGATTGATCAGGCGCGGCAGCTCGTGACGCATGTGCTGAGTGAAGGTCTGGATTCGCTTCCGGTCGCTTCTATAAAAACCCTGGTTGCAGTAGCTGGGACGGCCACCACGGTGGCAGCAGCCGCACTGCACTTACCCACCTACGATCCGGCCAAAATTCATTTGCAACGCATCTCCGCTACCCAGGTATCAGAAGTGGCGACGCTGATGTTGGGCGCAACCACCGCCCACCGAGCCGCTTTGGGATACATGCATCCGGGGCGCGTAGACGTGATCGGCGGCGGTTCGCTCATCCTCGACACCCTGGTGCAGTTGGTTCAAGACCGCGTGCATTTGGATCAGATCACGGTATCTGAACACGACATCCTTGACGGCCTAGCGCTTTCGCTGGGGCAGTAACGTTCTGCCCGCCGGGCTGGGGGCGGTGGTTGTCGTGGCCGGAGGCAGTGGTTGGCGAGTTACTGTCGCTGGCATCCCACCGACTAAGCTGACACCGGCCGGTTCACCGGCTTTGGCCCCTGTATCCCAATGGCAGAGGAAGACGACTTAAAATCGTTTCAGTGTCGGTTCGAGTCCGACCAGGGGCACTCACATTCGGGGCGGCTAGGTTGAGCGTCATGACTTGGGACGAACTCCTCGGCTCACCACTGCGATGAGGACAACGATCGCCGTGATGAGTAGGCCCGCGCCGATGATGGGCTGCGCTGAAAACGAAGCGATCCCGAGCACGACGAGAACGAGTCCGAGGACGAGGAATAGATTTCGATTGCTTTCGTTTGCGTTCCGATTCATGCCCTGGACTTTGCCCGATCACGCCCATGACGAACCCGAAATCGGGTAAAGGTCTCAGTAGCAGTGAGGTATCACGAGTGGAAGTGGAGCGTGGTGGCATGCAAATAACCAGAATAGTTCGGGTCGCTGCGTTGGTGGCGGCAGTGGCCGTCCTCGGCGCGTGCAGCACCGGATCTGATGGGATTTCTTCGTCCACGATTTCATCACCGACATCCGCACTCTCAACCAGCGCCCCGGACACGACTGTCTCGTCCTCAATCAGCGCTCCAGACCCGACTGCCTCGTCGCCCAGCACCGCTAGTTCAGCGCCTGTCAGTGCCGACGCGGGGACTATGAGCCAACAGGCGTCTGTGCCTGCGGCTAGCCCGACGGTGGCAGCCCCGAGGTCTTCCTCTCCCTCGTCGAGGACCAACTTTGGGGTCACGTACGTCAGCGTGACCGGCGATTGGACGGGCGATCAGCTCTTCACTAAGCCGCGCTCTGACGGCAGTCCGGTTGCACCCGGGTTGTATGGATCGGGTGTGAGCGCACAATTTCAAAGCCCCTCGGGGAACATTGCGTGCCAAATACAAGTCGATACGCCAGAAGGCTCGTCAGACGGCGTGGTCTGCGACATTAGAGACCACGCTTACGTGAATCCAACGCCTCCTACCGATGTGACATGTGCATCCAACTACGGCCAAACCGTGCAGATCCTCCCAACCGGAGTGCGGGTCGAGTGCTCGGTATCCGATGGCGCCTATCGGCCAGGTGGGGAGGGTCTGCCGTTGCCGGCCGGTTCCCAACTCGATTTTGGGGGCGTCACGTGTCTGTCAACCGAATACGGCATCCGGTGCCTCGATAATGCGAGGCAGGTTGGTTTCATGATCGGCAGAAACATCCTCGCCGAAATAGCTCCCTAACGAAGAGGCCGATCAGGGCACCCACATTTCAACGAGTGGGGTTCTGAGTGGGTATAGCGCACTGCAGACTCCAGACGTTGCTCATCGGCGAGCAGGCTGTAGGTCAAGATCGCGTTGCCCTTGCTGGAGATGGTCGAACCGGCCAGCGTCAGCCGCGTCGTAGGGTCGGTGGGTTCGAAGAGGCGCTTTCCGGCCCCGGCAATCACCGGGTGCATCGTCAGAGTCAGCGAATCCAGCAGACCCGCAAAAATGAGTTGGCGAGCCAGCGAAATACTTCCGCAGACAGCGATGTCGCGACCCTCGGACTGCTTGAGCGCCGTCACGAACTCCACAAAGTCGCCTTCTATCAGCGTCGAGTTCTCCCAGGACAACTCGGGGCTGAGTGTTGTTGAGGCAACGAACTTCTGGACGGGGTTGATGAAGTCGCCGAACTCATCATCCGCCGTCGGCCAATACTCCGACCACTGTTCGTACCCGAGTCGGCCGATCAGGACGGTGTCTGTCTCGGTGA
Organism: Nakamurella antarctica; assembly: GCF_003860405.1. Classification (NCBI taxonomy): domain Bacteria; kingdom Bacillati; phylum Actinomycetota; class Actinomycetes; order Nakamurellales; family Nakamurellaceae; genus Nakamurella; species Nakamurella antarctica. Next base: position 827,892 of record NZ_CP034170.1, read on the forward strand.
TCATCCCCGTCATGGCTTCGCCGACCTGGTCGTCGAAGCTGTCGAACTGCCAGAGGTGGGGCGCCTCCACGACGCCGTCGAGACTGTAGAACAGACCTGCAACAACTTTGCGCATACTGCTCAGCTCCTTCAAGAGCGGGGAGGAGGGTCAACTGCCCAAGAAGAGTACAGATCGCTTCACGCCGCTAGTGGACTGCTCCTATCCCGAGTGTCCCACTGGTGAATCCGCCTTCGGAGAGGCAAGGTTGGTCTATGAACGCTGATAGCGCAGAGTCCTCCTCCTTTCCCGATGCGGACTACCTCGGAAACCCCCAAGTGCTGGCCGAATGGGACCTTCGCTACACCGACCACGAACGGATGTGGAGCGGGAACCCCAATGGCTCGCTCGTTGCTGAGACCGCCGGGCTGACGCCGGGGCGGGTCTTGGACGTGGGATGCGGGGAGGGCGCCGACGCCCTGTGGTTGGCGCAGGCAGGGTGGCAGGTAACGGCGCTGGAAGTCTCCGGTGTGGCGTTGGAGCGAGCTGCTGCGCACGCTCGGGAGGCAGGCGTCGATATCACCTGGATACACGCTGGGCTCGCCGAAGCCGGCCTGGCGCCCGCGTCATTTGATCTGGTGTCCGCGCACTATCCGGTGCTGCAGCGCACTCTCGACGCGGCTGCGGAACATGCGCTCTTGGACGCTGTCGCGCCGGGCGGCACGCTGCTGGTGGTCCACCACGCCGGGATGGAAGAAGCGCACGCGCACGAGGGCGACTTCGACCCCGCCGAGTACGTCTGGCCAGCTATGGTCGCAGCGATGCTCGACGAGAAGTGGGTGGTTGAACTCGATGAGCTTCGGCCGCGACTTGTTCCGGAAGGTGGCAACGGCGCTCACCATAAAGACGACATCATTCTGCGGGCGAGAAAGTTGTGCTGATCGCAGTTGTGGTGCGCCGGCCACCAGTTTCACTGACAAACGCGAGGGTGGTTCGATGAGCGGTAAAAGCGAGAACTTCACGCTGGAAGGCGGTGTCGCCCGCATCGTGCTCACCGAAACCGAACGGGGCGCGCCGATTAACCCCGCTTCACTTGCGGCACTTGCCCACGGGATTGCCCTGGCCCGCAAGGCGGATGCGCGGATCGTGGTGCTGAGTTCAGCAGGCAAAGCGTTCTCTGTGGGCGGGGATATCAAGAGCTTCGCTTCTGCTACCGACCCCGAACCGCAGGTGCGAGAAACTGCCCAGATTCTGCACAACATCATTCTTGAATTGCATGGACTCAACGCCATCGTTATCAGTGTGGTGCAGGGCGTAGCCGCGGGAGCTGGATTTCCACTGGCGGCTGCGGCCGACATCGTGTTGGCGGCGCGATCAGCGCGATTCACGTTTGCTTACAGCAAGATCGGCTTAACCCCAGATGGCGGCAGCACGCTGCTGGCCGCCACCCTCGGCTTACATCGAACATTGCAGTGGGCCTTGCTCAATCCGTTGCTCACGGCCCAGGAACTCTGCGACGCAGGGCTTGTCGCGGCCGTCTATCCCGATGACGAACTCGAGGCAGGGTTGGCATCGACGATTCAGACGCTGTTGCAAGGCTCGCGCTCGGCGCAGGTCAGCGCGAAGAGGTTGATCCGGAACCAAGCAATCAACAACGGGCGGCAGGCCTTGGATGCGGAGACAGCGGCAATTGCCGCCGCCGCTGCCAGCCTCGATGGGTTGGAGGGTGTTCGCGCCTTTGTCGGAAAGCGTCCACCGAACTTTCTGAGCTGATTGTCGCAAAACCTATGCTGTGAAAGGACTCTCCCATGCGCGACGCGGTCATTGTCGAGGCAGTTCGAACAGCTGTCGGCCGACGCAAAGGCTCTTTGGCCCACGTGCATGCCGCTGACCTATCAGCTGTGGTTCTTCGAGCGCTGATCGGGCGCACGCACCTAGACCCGGCGCTGATCGACGACGTCATTTGGGGGTGCGTGACGCAGTCGGGCGATCAGGGCGCCAATATCGCCCGCACAGCGCTGTTGTCGGCTGGCTGGCCCGAGACGGTGCCAGGCGTCACGATTGATCGGCAGTGTGGTTCTTCCCAGCAGGCCATCGGTTTCGCTGCCGCCGGGGTGATCGCCGGCCACTATGACTTTGTGGTGGCGGGGGGCGTCGAAACGATGACGCGCACTCCGATGCTGAGCAACCTGCAGGGCGGAGATCCCTTTGCAGGGAAGGGATTTTCCGATCGCTACGGCCTTGCCCCGAACCAGGGCATCGGCGCGGAGATGATCGCACAGCGATGGGGTTTATCCAGAACCCAGCTCGATGAGTTCGCTGCTGCTTCCCACCAGAAGGCTGCTGCGGCGCAGGATTCGGGCGCTTTCGACGCCCAGATTGTCGCCGTGCCTACCGAACAAGGCGACTTCAGCAGGGACGAGGGAATAAGGCGTGGCACATCATCGCAGTCGCTGGCCGGGCTGAAAACAGTTTTCGCCGACGATGGGGTGATCCATGCGGGCAATGCATCCCAAATCTCGGATGGCAGTGCAGCTTTACTGATCACTACAGGTGAACTCGCAGCGGTCCATGGCCTCACGCCCATCGCGAGGGTGCACACCGCGGTGGTGGCGGCAGCTGACCCGATCATCATGCTCACCGCGCCTATTCCGGCAACGGTCAAAGTACTGCAAAAAAGCGGTATCAGTCTTGATCAGATCGGCGCCTTCGAAGTTAACGAGGCGTTCGCCCCCGTTCCGCTGGCGTGGCTTGCCGAAATTGGAGCCAACCCCGAACTCATGAATTCGCTGGGCGGGGCGATCGCTCTCGGGCACCCGTTGGGCGGCTCGGGCGCCAGAATTGCGACGACCCTGATCCACCACATGCGCGACAACGGCATCGCCTACGGACTGCAGACCATGTGCGAAGGCGGCGGCATGGCCAACGCGACCATCTTCGAACTCCTCTGAGCACCGGATTGCTGTCAGGCCCGCGTAGTCGGCCGTGGGATGCTGCTGAGGGATCCAAATTCGGAAACACACATGAAAAGGGACCAGCAGTGCGTCGGAACCTGAGACACAACAGGCCAGTGCTTGTGCTGTTGGCCATCACGTCCGGCGCGGTCGACGCCATCGCTTTCCTTGGACTGGGCGGAATTTTTACGGCCAATATGACGGGAAATCTAGTGCTGCTCGGGCTTGTAGGACGGCCGGACTACCAGCGCAGCGCCATTCATGCAGCGGCGGCCTGTGCGGCCTTCGCGCTCGGGCTCTACCTTTCTTTTCGCAACGGACGACCCCAGCCGGGCAAGCCGGAACCCGGGCCCTACCCGCTACTCGTTTTGGTTGCCCTGATGCAATCTGCGATTTGGGTGACGTGGATGCTGGAATCGGCGACGCCCAACGAGATGACCCAAACGATCATTCTGATCACTTCCGCGATTTCAATGGGCGTTCAGACGGCGGCTTCGAGGCGTATTGCGGGGCATTCCGGGATTACCACCACCTTCGTCACCGGAACGCTGACCTCGCTGATCGAGGATGCGGCCAACTCTCGGCACCATGCGACGGTGGCGCGGATTTTCGTCATCGGCGCCCTTTCGATGGGGGCGCTGCTGTGCTCGTTGCTCCTCGCCTACGCACCGATGTTTGCGCCAGCACTGCCAGTTCTGGGGGTGGTGGCCGCGATTGCGGTGAGCCTGCAGCGGGGTTCCGCGGCCGCTGAGCTTCCATCCGAGCAAAAGTAGGAAGTCTGATGAAACAACGTCAGCAGGACGCGCAGTGCCCCTGCGGAACCGGCTATACGTACGGGCAGTGCTGCGGCCCGCTGCATCAACAACACACAGTCGCGACGACGGCGGAGCAGCTGATGCGCTCCCGCTACAGCGCTTTCGCGCTGGGCCTGGCCGACTACCTGCGCTTGAGTTGGCATAGCGCCACCAGGCCAGCAGAGATCGACCTCGATGCACGCCAACGGTGGACGAAGCTGGAGATTCTGGATACCAGCGGCTCTAGTTTGCTTGAGTCGGCGGGGACCGTGCGATTTCGCGCCACGTACCGCCTGGGACGGGAAACGGGCTGCCTTGTGGAAAACAGTCGGTTTGCTCGCGAGGGCGGCCAATGGCGGTACGTCGACGCGGTGAGCAGCCGTTGAAGTTCGTGCCGGGAACGCCGGATACCGGCTATAGAATTCAACCGCACCGAAGGAGGCTCGCTTGTCCAGCACTGGCAACAACATGACGCACTGGGGCTCGTACACCGCAACGGTGACGGGCAACAGGATCACTGCCATCACCGGACACCGTGACGACCCCGACCCATCGGAGCTGCTAGGAAATATCGCCTCCACGGTCACCCACCGTTCCAGGGTTACCAAACCGTCGTTTCGCCGCGGCTGGTTAGAAAACGGCCCCGGCCCGGCGGACCGCCGAGGGAGCGAAGAGTTCGTCGAGCTTGAATGGGATGAAGCACTCGACCTCCTCGCCGCCGAAATTGATCGTGTTCGCACCGACCACGGCAATAAGGCCATTTATGCGGGCTCATACGGGTGGGCCAGCGCTGGAAGGTTCCACCACGCGCAGAGCCAGCTGCACCGATTCCTGAAGCAAGCCGGGGGTTATGTGGCCGGCGTGAACTCGTACTCAACCGGCTGCTCCGAAGTAATTTTCCCGCACTTGTTGGGTAACACCTTTGAGTTGTACCGGAAGCACACCCACTGGCAGCAGCTCGCCGACAACACCGACCTGATAGTCGCTTTCGGCGGCATCCCCACCAAAAACATGGCGGTTGTCCCGGGCGGAATTACGGTACACAATGCTCGCCCCGGCATCGCAGAGGTGGTTGCGGCCGGCACCAGAATTGTGGCGGTGACCCCGATCAAACCTGATCTTAAGGGCGCTGAATCAGCGGACTCCCAGGTGGAATGGTGGCCCATAGTTCCAGCCACCGATACTGCAATGATGCTCGCGCTCGCGCATACGCTGATCGTCGAAAACTTGGTGGATGAAGGGTTTATCGCCACATACACAGACGGATACGACGAGTTCGCTCATGACGTGCTCGGCCTGAGCACGGGCGCTCCAAGAACAGCGGAGTGGGCGGAGTCGATCACCGGATTCCCCGCAGACAAGATTCGAGAGCTCGCCCGAAACATGGCCGCTGGCCGCACGTTTATCACCGTTGGCTGGTCGCTTCAACGCTCCAAGTACGGAGAGCAGCCGATGTGGGCGGCGCTGAACCTTGCGTGCTTGCTCGGCCACATTGGTTTGCCCGGAGGCGGTTTCGGCCACGGCTACGGGTCCATGGGCGATGTGGGCGCGGGCCGCGGAATGACGCCTCTGCCAGCATTCCCTCAGGGCCCCAACCCCATCGACGATTTTATCCCCGTGGCCAGGGTGAGCGACATGCTGCTCAACCCCGGTGGGGAGTTCGAATACAACGGCGAAATCCGGCGGTACCCGGATGTCAAAATGGTGTACTGGGCGGGCGGCAACCCTTTCCATCACCACCAAGACCTGGACAGGCTTGAGCGCGCGTTCAGCGCGGTGGACACCGTAGTGGTGCATGAGCCGTATTGGACCTCATCGGCCAAACATGCCGACATCGTTCTGCCCTGCACGCTTTCCGTAGAACGGGAGGATATCGGTGGCAGCAGGCAAGATAGCCATGTCATCGCGATGCACGCCCTCCTCTCGCCGGTGGGTGAAGCGCGCGACGACTTCGCTATCTTTACTGACCTCGCCGACAGGCTCGGGTTCGCACAACAATTTACCGAGGGCCTGTCCCCGCGCGAATGGTTGGAAAAGATGTATTCCACGTGGGCGGTAGAAGTTGGTGGATCACAACCGACGGAGCTGCCGAACTTTGAAACATTCTGGCAGGACGGGGATGTGCGAGTTCCGGGCGCTGACAGCGCGCGAGATCACGTGATGTTCGGTCAGTTCCGAGCCGACCCGGTGGCACACCGGCTCCCGACCCCGAGCGGCTTGATTCAAATCTCCTCGCCCGTCGTCGCCTCCTTTGGTTACGACGACTGCCCGGGACACCCCACCTGGCTCGAACCAGAGGAGTGGTTGGGATCGCCGCTAGCCCAGAAGTTCCCGCTCCATCTGATCGCTGATCAACCGGCTGGACGGCTGCATAGCCAACTGGACATGGGCGAAATCAGCATGGCCCACAAAGTGTCCGGTCGGGAACGGATGAGGATGCATCCCGATAACGCCAAAGAAAGAGGCATCACCGATGGCGATGTGGTGCGCGTTTTCAACGATAAGGGCGAGTGTCTGGCAGGCGTGCAGGTCACCGAAACGATCAGGCGCGACGTGGTACAGCTTCCGACGGGGGCGTGGTTCGACCCTCAGATTCTCGACGGCCGCAGAATCTGTGCACACGGAAACCCGAACGTGTTAACCACCGACCAGGGCACTTCGCGCCTAGCGCAAGGGTGTTCCGGAGCCCATGCGCTCGTTCAGGTCTGTCTCCTCGGGGTGGCGCTACCGCAGGTTCAAGCCTTCGAACCACCGGTTATCGTCTCCAGGAAGCGAGATTAGGCGACGGTCCACGTCACCGGGTTGTCGTAGTAGGGACCGTCGTAGGAGCCGTTCCACTCGAGCTTGACGACCTTGGCGCGATCGTCACCTTCGTAGATCGTGCAGGTCGTGTAGGAGTCCCCGAGGACATACGCGTCGGTGTAGTAGTCGCCCTTACAATCGTCGGAGCCGTACGCCGTACTGTAGTTCAGCTCGCGCCCCTGATCGGTAATTATTCGGATATCGCTCTCCACCGAGGAGTACTGAAAGGTCAGCGGTCCCGCCTCTTGCTTGACAGTCACCCTCACCACCCACGGCAGCAGACCCACCGTGGTCGCCGGGTCGACACCGTACTTCACCCAATCCTCGGCGGTGCCTTGCACGATGCTGAAACCGGTAAAGGTGAAGATCCCGGTATCAAAATACTCGATTCGCAAAGTGGCCGGATCGGTCAGCTTGAGGACGGCGCCGGGGGGTGTCTGGCCTTCGCTGCCCTCCGGCGGAAGGCCCGATCCGTCATCCGAGGCAGACGATTGTGGATCAGACGACTCCGTCGTTGGCTCGGAAGTCGGCGAGTTAGAAGTTGTCGTTTGTGTGGTGCCCGCTGTAGCGCTCGTAGAACCGGAGGAGCTCGAGGACTTCGATGGGGTGGCACTGGTGGGGCTGGAGATTGTCTTTGAGGTGGGGACAGCCCCGGGTTCAGCAATAGCCGTGCCGCCGACCTCACTGGCACAGGCCGACACGATCAATAAACCCAGTGCTCCCATTGCCACCCACCACCGTTGGGCGAAACGGGTGCTGGTCAGCCCGCGGTAGGTGCGTTGACCAAAATTCGGACTGAATTTTGCCTGCGACATGTGAGCGTCTCCTCGTCGTTGCGGCCGTGCCGCCCGGAGTTGTCTGAGCAGGTGGCTGGGCCAGTATTCATTCTGAGTGATTACCGGATCGTGCCATACCCGAACTTCACACCTAGGATGGAGGGGTGGGGGAACCTTTTGCCCCCGTGCATGCGTTGTCTCAATAGCATCACCCAGCTCAGGCCGAATCGGTCCATGGAGGAAAATACAGTGGCAAATAAGAGCACCAACCCAGCGCTGCGGAGTTTCACGACTCCCGCCGCATCTGCGGCGACCCTGCAGGACATGTACAACCAGCCGTCGTTCACCCCGCCCACATCGCCAGCGGCGCAGCGGTATTTGACGGTCGACGACGTCGTTGCCAAGACGGCAACGGTAGTGATCGTGGCCCTGCTGTCTGCTCTGGCAACGATTTACTTGCAAAAATCGGCCATCGTTCCCGGGATCTACAGCCTGGTAATTCCAGCCGCCATCGTCGGATTCGTGCTCGCGTTGATCGTCATCTTTAAGCGCTCGAGCAATCCGGCGCTGATTCTGGCCTATGCCGTGGCTGAGGGCGTATTCCTCGGTGGCATCACCGGAATTTTCGAAGGCATCAGGGGTTTCGAGGGAATCGGATTCCAAGCCCTCGCCGCCACCATGGGCGTATTTATTGGGATGTTGGTCGTCTATAAGACCGGGGCGATCCGCGTCACCCCGAAGTTCACCAAGATGATCATCGGTGCCATGATCGGCATCGTTAGCCTCCTCATCGTCAATCTAGTGGCCAGGCTGCTCGGCTTTGATATGGGCGTGCGTGACGGCGGAACGCTCAGCATCATCATCTCGCTGGTCATCATCGTGGTCGCAGCGCTGAGTTTTTTGCTCGATTTCGATGCCATCGAAGGTGCCATCAAGCAAGGCGCCCCGGCCACCATGGCCTGGTATTTCGCCTTCAGCCTGATGGTGACGCTGGTCTGGCTGTACCTGGAGATCTTGCGCTTACTCAGCTATCTGCGATCCAACTAACCCTTCCCAGCCAGCCAAAACGCGCGGCTACCGTGCGCACTCGATGGTTAGTCCTGTGACAAGACCAGACTCGCAGCTCTCCGACATTGTTCGGCGGCTGCGGGTCTGGTCTTTGTCGTCATGGAAGTTCAACGGCAGGGCCGGTGCGCTGAGGGATCGGTTGCAAACGCTCGCTGATTTGACCGCGGGGCGCCTGGGACGCAGCCCACTGCAGGTGCCGGACGTGGGCGCTCATGCCCTCGTCGATCAGTTGATTGTTCTCGTCGCGGACGCGCACGATGCAGGGGTTCCGCGCGCCGAAATCGACGAACAGCTCCACCGCGTTGCTAGCGAACTCGGCCTTGTGGGGAATGGAGCGATAACCTAGCGGGGATTCGCTCCGCGCCTCGACGTCGAGCGTCACCCAGACTCACGCCACACACCTGCACATCATCCATATCGTCTTCAAAAGGGGAATTACTGTGCGCTACGCCAACTCCGTCATCGAATTGGTCGGCGGGACGCCACTGGTTCGCCTTAACTCGCTGGCCACCGGGCTCAAGCCGCTGATCCTGGCGAAGGTGGAATACGTGAACCCGGGCGGATCCGTGAAGGATCGGATTGCACTCAAGATGATCCTGGCCGCGGAGGCCTCCGGCGAGCTCCAGCCCGGTGGCACCATCGTCGAGCCAACAAGTGGAAACACCGGCGTGGGGCTCGCTCTGGTCGCGCAGCAACGTGGCTACAAGTGTGTCTTCGTCTGCCCGGACAAGGTCAGCGAGGACAAGCGGAATGTCCTACGGGCCTACGGCGCCGAGGTGGTGGTATGCCCGACCTCGGTCGCGCCGGAGGATCCCGACTCCTACTACAGCGTCTCCGACCGACTGACGCGCGAGATTCCGGGCGCCTGGAAGCCTAACCAATATGCCAACCCCAGCAACCCGGCCTCGCACTACGAGTCGACGGGGCCTGAGATTTGGGCTGATACGGATGGCAAGGTCACCCACTTCGTCGCTGGTGTCGGCACCGGCGGCACCATTTCCGGCACTGGTCGGTACCTCAAGGATCAATCCGGCGGCAAAGTCCAGGTGATCGGCGCCGACCCGGAAGGGTCCGTCTACTCGGGCGGCACCGGACGTCCTTATCTCGTCGAAGGCGTCGGCGAAGATTTCTGGCCGGATGCCTACGACAAGACAGTCACCGATCGCATCGTCGCGGTCTCAGATGCCCGCTCCTTCGAAATCACCCGTCGCCTCGCGCGCGAGGAAGGCTTGCTGGTCGGCGGCTCTTGCGGGATGGCTGTCGCGGCCGCGCTGGAGGTTGCTAAAGATCTGACCGAAGATGACGTCCTCGTGGTCATCCTTCCCGACGGCGGGCGAGGTTACCTGTCCAAGATCTTCTCTGACGGATGGATGTCGTCTTACGGGTTCCTCAACGAGCACGTGGCAGAAACCGCCGATACCGTTCTGAAGTCGAAGTCGGGCTCCCTCCCCGCGCTGGTCCACACACACCCCGGCGAAACCGTGCGTGACGCAGTGCACATCCTTCATGAGTACGGCGTATCTCAGATGCCGGTAGTGAACGCAGAGCCACCCGTCATGGCCGGTGAAGTGGTCGGATCGGTGACTGAACGGGACCTCTTGACGGCGCTTTTCACCGGCAAAGCCTCCATGACGGATTCGGTCAAACTGCACATGGGCCCGGCGTTCCCGCTGATCGGGGCTGGTATGGGCGTGGCCGAGGTGCGAGCGGCACTGGAGAACACCGATGCTCTGATGGTGATCGACGACGGTAAGCCGGTGGGGGTCCTGACGCGAGCAGATCTGTTGAGCTACATCGCCCACTGATGTAAGAGCCAACCGCGATCAGGCCAGCGCGCACAGTAGTGCCGGAGCCGGATAACCTGGGTGTTATGACCATTGAACCCGTTGATTCCTTTGCCACCCGCGCCATCCACGCCGGTCAAGATCCCGAGCAGGTGACCGGAGCAGTGGTGGTCCCGATTTATCAGACTTCCACATTCGCGCAGGATGTGGCCGGGGAGACCAGGGCGGGGTACGACTATTCCCGAGCCGGCAACCCCACGCGTACGGCGCTCGAGACGGCCCTCGCGTCGCTCGAGGGTGGCAAATTCGGATACGCCTTCGCCTCGGGGATGGCTGCGGCCGATACCGCGCTCCGAGCGATGATGAAGCCCGGAGACCATCTCATTATGGCCAACGACGCCTACGGCGGGACCTTTCGTTTGATCGACAAGATCCTGAAGCCCTGGGGGATTAGTTATGACGCCGTGCCGCTGGCTGATCTGGACGCAGTGCAGGCAGCGCTGCGCCCCGAGACCAAGTTGATTTGGGTGGAGACGCCGACCAACCCGATGCTCGGGATCGCCGACATTGCCGCGCTAGCCGAAATGGCCCATGCCAGCGGCGCAAAGCTCGTGGTGGACAACACTTTTGCGACCCCTTACCTGCAAACACCGTTGGGGCTCGGCGCTGACGTGGTCCTGCATTCGACCACCAAATACCTCGGTGGCCACTCGGATGTGATCGGTGGCGCTCTGATCACCAACGATCCGGAATTGGGTGACGCTTTCGGATTCTACCTCAAGTCCATGGGCGGTGTCGCGGGGCCGTTCGATTCCTGGTTGACGCTGCGCGGCATTAAAACTTTGGCCGTGCGGATGGACCGACACTGCGACAACGCTGAGGAGATCGTCGAGATGCTGCTGCAGCATCCGAAGGTAGGCACGGTCTACTACCCGGGGCTGGAACAACACCCGGGCCATCAGGTTGCTGCGGGACAGATGCTGCGCTTCGGTGGGATGGTGTCCTTCACCGTCGTCGGCGGTCTGGAAGAGGCGGTCAAGGTGGTTTCTCGCACCCGGTTGTTCACGCTCGCGGAATCGCTGGGCGGGGTGGAGTCGTTGATCGAGCATCCCGGTTTGATGACGCACGCCAGTGTCGTTGGTTCTGATCTGGAGGTGCCGTCAGACCTGATTCGGTTGTCGGTGGGAATTGAAGCTATCGAGGATCTGCTGGCCGACTTGAAAGACGCACTCGACTAGTGCGAACCGGACGAATCGGGTTTCAGGCAGAATAATAGGAGTACCGCGCTCGCAACGTCGCTGCGCTGAAAGGGGTGTCATCCATGGAACTCGTTACTGTGCCGGAAATTCGTGCGGCTGCGGAGTTGCTGAAGCCGATCATTCGGTACACCCCCATGGAGTCATCGCGTCCACTTGAGCTCAAGGTGGGCGGTCCTGTGCACTTGAAGTGCGAGAACCTGCAGCGCACCGGCTCCTTCAAAATTCGCGGCGCGTACACCAGAATCTCGCGGCTCGACGAGTGCGAAAAGGCCGCTGGCGTGGTGGCCGCATCCGCTGGCAATCACGCACAGGGGGTGGCTTTGGCGGCGTCACTTCTCGGCATGCACTCGACGGTGTTTATGCCGGTGGGGGCGTCGATCGCCAAGTTGGCCGCCACCCGAGCTTATGGGGCTACGGTGCACCTCACGGGCGCCAACCTGGATGAGGCGCTGATTGAGGCGCGGGCGTTCGAAGCTGAACACGGCGCCGTGCTCGTGCACCCATTCGACCACCCCGACGTGCTGCGCGGACAAGGGACCGTGGGACTTGAAATTTTAGAACAGCTGCCCACAGCCGCGACCGTCGTCGTGGCGATGGGCGGCGGCGGCTTGATCAGCGGCATGTCTGCTGCCCTGAAGGGACTGCGCCCCGACATCAAGGTGATCGGGGTTCAGGCAGAAAAGGCTGCTGCGTGGCCGGAGTCGTTGTCTGCGGGTCACCCCGTACGGCTCACCCAGATGTCCACCCTGGCGGATGGCATCGCGGTAGGGGAGCCGACGGCCCTGACCTACCGCCATGTCACCGAGTTTGTGGACGAGATTGTCACTGTTAGCGAAGACCAGCTCAGCCAGGCAATGTTGCTGTGCTTGGAACGGGCGAAACTTGTCGTCGAACCGGCGGGCGTGGCGGCCATTGCGGCCATCATGGCGCAGCCGGAAAGTTTCACCCCTCCCGTCGTCGCCGTCCTCTCCGGCGGCAATATCGACCCACTGTTGATGCTGCATGTTGCCCAACATGGACTGGTGGCTGCGGGTCGGTTCTTGACGCTTCAGCTTGATATTCCCGACCGCCCTGGTTCTCTGGCGCGTTTGGTCGCGTTGGTAGGGGAGATGGGCGCCAATATTGTGGACGTATTCCATTCCCGCCAAGGCTCGACCCTTGCGTTGGGTGATGTTGAAGTGAACCTGCGGTTGGAATGTCGCGGCGCCGACCACGCGCAGCAGCTCGCCGAGGCGGTTTCGGCGGCGGGGTTCACCATCCGCCAGCGCGCGTGAGTCTGGCGCTGTCTCTGGCCACCCTTGGTCGATTACCGCCGCGGGATGGATCAGCTGCGGTAATCGACCTCTCAGACGGTGCGTTCAGCCGCTGAAGGGGTGCGCTTCGATGATGACGACTTTCTGGGTTTTGCCGTTGGGCAGTGTGTACTCGCGGGCTTCTCCGGTGCTGGCACCGAGAATTGCTTGGCCCAGCGGTGACTGGGGGAGTACACCTGAAGCTCGCCATGGGCGCCTTCTTCGCGGGATCCGACCAGGAAAGTTTCTTTGTCGGTGCCGCCATCGTCATACGCAATGGTGACAACCATGCCCTGCTCGACGACCCCGTCGTCGGGCGGTGCGACGCCGACCTCAGCGTCGCGCATCAGTTCTTGGAGCTGGCGGATACGGTTCTCCTGCTTGGCCTGCTCGTCGCGCGCAGCGTGATAGCCGCCGTTTTCTTTCAGGTCGCCTTCTTCGCGTCGCGCGTTGATTTCGGCGGCGATAATGGGACGCTCGGCAACCAGAGAGTCGAGCTCGGCCTTCAATCGATCAAAGGCATCCTGGGTCAGCCAAGTAACGGCTTTTCCGTTCATCGCACACTCCTTTGCGCACCTACGCGATCAGCCCCGCACCGGGTGTGGTGAAGGGTGGTGAGAAATCAGGGTTTGCATCGCAGCGGGGGGCGGACTTCGCACACCGAAATCTTCGCAAAAGCCCCACTACAAACACAGACGGCCCCGCTGACGGGGCCGTGGATCTGTACCCAAGGGTAACACGCAGGCTCCTTGCAGCCATGCGAGATGGCGGAAGACGCGTGAAACTGAGCCAGAAGGGGGCGCTGCGCACTCGCGAGTACGACTCCGGCTTGGACTCGTCATTTCGGGTCCAGCAAGCGCAGCAGGCAGAATAGGAGGGGCAGAATGGTAGGACTGGCTCGATTCGGGTAACGCCCCGTCACGACGCCATACTCCAGCCCTCCATCAGTACGAAAAAACCTATATCGCACTGGAACTAGCAGGAAGTTGTCCACCTTGAGTGACCGGAACGAAAGCGCCGCAGCGGCACCTTTGCGGCTGATGGCCGTACACGCACATCCCGACGACGAGTCGAGCAAAGGCGCGGCCACCCTGGCCAAGTATTCTGCCGACGGTATCGGTGTGATGGTTGTTTCCTGCACAGGGGGTGAGCGGGGCGACTTGCTGAACCCGCGTTTCAAGGACCTGCACCTTGACATGGAGGGCATTGCTGAACTGCGCAGGGAGGAAATGGCGACGGCAGCGCAGATCCTAGGCGTTGCCCATGAGTGGCTCGGCTACGAAGACTCGGGGTACCACGAGGGTGATCCCGCGACTTGGGATCTGCCGGAGAACTGCTTCGCCCACCGTGATCCCGAGGAGGAGATCGAGGCGCTAGTCCGCATCATTCGACGATTCCGGCCACAGGTTATGACCACGTACGACGAATCCGGTGGGTATCCGCATCCGGATCACATCCGTTGCCACGTGGTATCGCTAGGAGCATTCGAGGCCGCCGGTGACCCCGCGCGTTTCCCCGACGCCGGCGAGCCGTGGACAGTATCGAAGCTCTATTACAACGTCGGCTTCTCGATGAAGCGGATGATCGCGATCAATGACGCGGTCGTTGCTACCGGGGTCGTGTCACCCTATGCGGACTGGATCACCCGGTTCACGGAGAACCCGCGCCCGGATCCCTACGAGCGCGCCACCACGCACATTGATGTGGCCGATTATTTTCAGCATCGTGACGACGCGCTCAAGGCGCACGCGACCCAGATCGACCCGGATGCGCATTGGTTTGCGGTGCCGCACGAGCTTGAAAAGCAGGTCTGGCGGACCGATGACTACGAGTTAGCACGTGCCAGTGTTCCGACGTCGGCCCCGGAGAACGATCTCTTCGCGGGGGTGCGGGAATGACGCTGCATTCGGTGCTATCTCAGATTTATCTGGCGGCGCCGCAACCCGGGGATTTTGACCCCAACTCGGGGAAGGGGCCCGAATTCGGCAAGGCAGCACCAGTAGCGCTCCTGATCGTCGTGATTCTCGCAGTCGCTCTGTACTTCCTCATCAAGTCGATGGGGCGACAGCTGAAGAAGGTTCCCCCGGCCTTTGAGGCGAGCGAAGCCCTACCGCAGGAGCAGGCAACAGAACCCCATGAAGTCGGCGGAGCTACCTCTGATTTCCCGGAAGAACCGCCCGGGAATCGGTAAGACCCCTAACCGCCGTAGCGTAGTTGCATGGCCAACAGACTGCACGGTTCCACCTCGCCTTACCTCGCTCAGCACGCCGACAACCCGGTGGACTGGTGGCCCTGGTGTGAGGAGGCGTTTGCGAGCGCGGCGGACCGGGACGTACCGATATTGCTGTCCGTGGGGTACGCGGACTGCCACTGGTGCCATGTCATGGCCCACGAATCGTTCGAAGATACCGACATAGCGGAACTGATCAACTCCGGTTTCGTCGCCATCAAGGTCGATCGGGAAGAGCGACCTGATATCGATGCCATCTATATGTCGGCCACCCAGTCGTTGACAGGGCGTGGCGGCTGGCCCATGACGGTGTTCCTCACCGCGTCCGGTCACCCGTTCTACGCGGGCACCTACTACCCTCCGACACCCCACGCAGGGTTGCCGTCGTTTACGCAGTTGTTGACGGCCATCTCGAAAACCTGGACGGATAATAAGGCCTCCATTTCGCGTGCGGCGCAGTCCATCACGCAGGCATTGCGCGACGCCAATCAAGCACTGCCCGCCGGCGAGGTGACGAATGAGATGCTCGACGATGCCGCCGCCACGATTGTGGGCAGCTTCGATCAGGTCCGGGGCGGCTTCCGTGGCGCTCCAAAGTTCCCGCCGTCGATGACACTCGAGTTCCTGTTGCGGCATTACGAGAGAACGAACTCTGTGGACTCACTGACAGCAGCCACCCGCACGCTGGAGGCGATGGCCCGTGGCGGAATCTACGACCAGCTGGCGGGTGGTTTTGCGCGCTATAGCGTGGACGCCGACTGGGTGGTGCCACATTTCGAAAAGATGTTGTACGACAACGCTTTATTACTCCGGGTGTATGCCCACCATGCGCGGTTGACGGGCTCTTCGCTGTCCGCGAGGGTGTGCGATGAAATAGTGCAGTTCCTTCTGTCCGATTTGCGGACGGAAAATGGAGCATTCGCCTCCGCGCTGGACGCCGACACCGATGGTGTCGAGGGTCTTACCTATGTGTGGACCCCTCGCGAACTCGACGACGTTCTCGGAGAGGCAGACGGCGCGTGGGCAGCCAACCTGCTGGAGGTAGGTCCGGTGGCCACATTTGAAGACGATTCCTCGGTGCTGCAACTGTTAACTGACCCGGACGACGCACATCGGTGGGCCGATGTTCGAGCCCGGCTGTTGCTGAGCCGGTCGGGTCGGCCGCAGCCGAGCCGGGACGACAAAGTGATTATGAGCTGGAATGGGTTGGCAATAGCCGCATTGGCCGAGGCGGGTTCGGCTCTCGACCGCCCCGAGTGGATCGAGGCAGCGAAAGTTGCCGTGGCGGCACTATTTTCGGCGCACCGGACAGGTGGACGCTGGGTACGGAGTTCGCGGGACAGTGTGGCTGCCGATGCCTCTGCGGTGCTGAGTGACCACGCTGACCTCGCCGATGGCCTTGTGGCTCTCTACCAGGCAACTGGACAGATCGATTATCTTACGGCCGCTGGCGAGTTGCTCGATCTCATCCGCGAGCACTTCACGGACGGGGAGGGCGGATATTTCGACACCGCCGATGATGCACCGGCTTTGGTGATTCGGCCCCGGGATCCTACCGACGGAGCGACTCCGGCGGGAGCATCCGCCGCCGCCGACGCTTTGTGTGGCTACAGCGCGTTGACCAGTGACACAGCACTTCGTGAGGCGGCAGAGATGGCGCTGCGTGGCGCAGCCCTGTTAATCAGCCGGCAGCCGCGTGCTGCAGGGCGGTGGCTGTCGACGGCCGAGGCGATGCTCACTGGCCCCCTGCAGGTGGCCATTCTTGGCTTGCCCGGCCCGGAGCGGGAAGAACTGGCCGGTGCCGCCCGGCGAGCGGCACCAGGTGGGTCCGTCATTGACGTCGGGAGTGTCGATGACGCGGCCGATTCCGGTCGGCCCCTCCTGGCTGGCAGGGACTGCGTTAACGGGAAACCCACGGCGTACGTGTGTCGGGGATTTGTCTGCGATAAGCCTGTAACCACTGTCGGCGACCTTGCGGATCTATTGAGGCACTAGATCACCCCCGCTGGCATCTCTATTTATGCAGCTCAGAGTCTTTCTGATCAGAGGGTTGACAGTGTTCCCGACATTGCGGGAATGATTACTCACCTCTTGCAGTTGTAAAGTATGTAAGCATGTAATCATAGGAGCCTCCGCCGCTGTGACGGAGGCACGACATGCTTCGCCATTGAAGGAGAACAACTGTGAGACCCCTATTTGCAGGAACAGATCAATCAGCTACCGGCGTCAACGAAGGCCCCTTTGGCGGGCACGGCGGCCGGGGCTTCGGCGCGGGCAAAGGCTTTGGCCCCCGAGGGCGCGGGGCCGGAGGGCGCGGTGCCGGGGGTCGGGGTGCCGGGGGTCGGGGCCCGGGCGCCGATGGACCCGACGCCTCGGATGCGGCTGGCTGGTTTGCTGGCCGGTTGCCAGATGGCTGGTTCGTTAGCGCACCCACCGTTTCTGTCGACCGCGACGAAATCACCGTCGTCGGCGAACTCGCCCCGCCCTCGTCCGGCGCCGTTGATGCTTCGGCAGATGCCGCGGCTCTAGCGGCGGCAGAGGATGGCCGCATTGCGCGCTTTCGGGAGGAAACCCGAGAAGAGCGAATCGACATCGCCCGGCAAGCCGAACATCGCTATGGGCGACACATTTCGTGGGGGGCTCGGATCGGCGCCACTGAACAGCTCTTCACCACGCTGTCGGTGCCAGTGATGACGCGGCTGCGGCAGTCCGATCGGCAGGTTCTTGACACCCTGATCGACGCGGGCGTCGCCCGGTCTCGCTCCGAAGCTTTAGCCTGGGCCGTTCGTTTGGTCGGCGAGAATGCCAGCGTCTGGCTGGGAGAACTGCGTGGCGCGATGGAAGAGGTTTCGAAGCTGCGCGATCAAGGACCCAAGCTCAGCTAATCGGGCAGGCCCTCATGCGTCAAAAAATATGCGGTGTCCCCCCAGCGCGGGGGGCACCGCATTTTTGCGCGACTAGTTCGACAGCAGGATGATCCACACCGCGACGCAGTGGCACAGGGCGGCAAGCGATACGCACGCGTGGAAAAACTCGTGGTAACCGAACACCCCGGGCCACGGGTTGGGCTTACGGATGGCGTAAAGGATTGCGCCGACGGTGTAGAAAAGCCCGCCGGCACACATCAGAACGACCGGAGCCACTCCGGCGTACTTCAACAGATCCGGGATGATGAAAATCGCGACCCAGCCCAGCGCGATATACACCGGTACCCCCACCCAACGCGGGGAATGCGGCCAGCCCATCTTCAGTACAACGCCTGCGACGGCGCCAGCCCACACCACAATCAACACCCAGCGGCCAGTAGTGGACGGCAGGGCCAATAACGCAAACGGCGTGTAGGTGCCCGCGATGAACAAAAAGATCATCGAGTGGTCGGCGCGCTTCATCCACGTACGCGCCCTGGGCGAAACCCAATTGTGCCGATGGTAGGTAGCGCTGATCGAAAAAAGCCCGATGATGGTGACGGCGTACACCGCACATGCGAGAGCTGCCTTCGTCCCATCGGTGCTGGCGGCGACGACAACGAGGGCTATTCCGACAACGACGGCAACGATCGCCGAGTAGAAGTGAATCCAGCCACGCGCCCTCGGCTTGAGGCCTGCTGGGGCAAGTTCTCGGGTGTCTGTCACGTGGTCAAGGTTACAGGCCAGCACACTCTCGCAGGGTGTGATGAGCAGCGTCACCACGCATGATGTCCCAACCCCGCACGCTCGGACCGCTGTTTCTCACACGCGCAGAGCGCAGCGGCGAGTAAGGTCCGCTGCGTGAGATGGCCCGCTCTGCTGTACCGCGTGTACGAATCCAAACTCACCCACGACCTGATTGGGGCGCAGCGTCCGCATCACGTGGGGGTGATGCTCGACGGCAATCGGCGGTGGGCGCGAAAAGCTGGACTCACCGATCCGAACGACGGCCACCGGGCCGGCGCTGCCCACATCACGGAACTGCTGCAGTGGTGCCAGCAAGCAGAGATAAGCCTGGTGACTCTGTGGCTCCTGTCTACTGACAATTTGCGGCGCCCGTTGGACGAGCTGGAGCCATTGCTCGAGATCATCACCGATGTGGTCGACGAGCTTGCCGCGCCGGGTCAGCCTTGGAAGCTACGTATCGTTGGCGCTTTGGAACGCCTCCCAGCCCAAATGCAGACGCGACTGTCGGCCGCAGAATTACGCACCGAAAGCCGGACAGGTGTGCAGGTCAATGTCGCAGTGGGATACGGCGGCCGACAGGAAATTGCGGATGCGGTGAAGTCGCTGCTGCGTCACAAAGCTGATGAAGGGCTCACCGGCGAAGAACTCTTCGCCGAACTTGACGTCGACGCTATCGGCGAGCACCTCTACACCTCGGGTCAACCGGACCCGGACCTGGTGATCCGGACGTCGGGGGAGCAGCGGCTGGGCGGTTTCCTGCTGTGGCAGAGCGTGCACTCGGAGTTTTGGTTTACTGATGCGTATTGGCCAGATTTTCGCCGCGTTGATTTTCTTCGCGCACTGCGCGACTACGCCGCCAGGCACCGCCGGTTCGGCACCTGAGTGCGAAGCACTGCCCGGGCAGATCCCTGCGGCGTAACGTCTGGGAGGTGAATCTGGTAACGGAATACCTCAAACTTGGACTTCGATTCGACCGCGTCGTCGAAGGTTACGTCGATGCCTATTTCGGTGATCCGGCACTGAAAGCGCAGGTGGCAGGTGAGGAACAACCCGACCCAGCCGAGCTGGGGCGGCAGGCGGCGCAGCTGTCGGCCGAGGTGGCCAATACCGATCTGACCCCTGACCGCGCGGCCTTCATCACCAGCCATTTGGACGCACTCGCGGTCGGCGGTGCGGTCTTGGCAGGTGAGAATCTTTCTTTCATCTCCGAGGTGCACTCGTATTTTCAGGTCGAGATTGCCGAGATCCCCACGCAGGATTACGAACAGGCGCACCAGGACGTCTCGGATTTGATCGGGGGCGTCGGCGATCTCGGCGACCGGCTGAGCGCGCTGCGAGCCCAAGAAGCCTGCCCGCCGGAGCTCGTCGAAAAAGCGGTGGCCACCCTCGCCGCGGCGCTTCGTGAGCGGGTCGTCGAACCCACGGGCTTGACTGGTCTGGACGAGCATATTGGCTTCGAAATCGAACGTGATGTTGCGTGGAGTGGATTTAATTACTACCTGGGCAACTTCACCTCGCGGGTGGCGGTAAACGCCGATATCGGCCACCGCATGAGTCAGCTTCCCGTGCTGGTTGCCCACGAGTGCTACCCCGGGCACCACACCGAACACTGCCGCAAAGAGTCGCTGTTGGTGCAGCAGGCAGACCAGCAGGAGCAGACCATCTTTCTGGTGAACACTCCGCAATGTCTGATGGCCGAAGGGCTTGGAGACCTAGCGTTGACAGCCGCGGTGGGACCGGGCTGGGCCCGTTGGGCCCAAGGTGTGCTCGCTGGCATCGGCCCAACATACGACCCGGACCTCGCCGAAGCTCTGGAGATCGCGCTCCGACCGTTGAACACCGTCCGGCAGAACGCGGCAATCATGTTGCACGACAAAGGAACCGACCCAGATGTAGTCATTGCGTACATGAAGCGGTGGCTGATGGTGGACGAGGCCCGAGCGCGCCAGATGCTCAGATTCATGTCGGATCCGCTGTGGCGCGCCTACACATCCACCTATGTGGAAGGGGAGCGGCTACTGCGGCCGTGGCTTGAGGCTCGGCCGGTTGGGCAGAGCGCACTTACCCGGTTCCAACGGTTGCTAGACGAACCGCTGACCCCGTCTGTGGTGCAAGCGGAGATGCGTGCCCTGGCTCACTGAGGTTGCTGGTCACACGGGTTTCCCATTCCACCCCCATCTGCCTCCGGCCGTGATCTGATGTGCTCAGGGACAATGGTCGGTGACAGGGCCAGCATCCGTGGGTCGTCACTTCGTGGTGATCTGACATGCGCAGAACCCATCGGTGGTGCGCGAGGTAAGGGGAACACGCTATGGCTGATCAGGCCCGACTGTTGGTAGTAGACGACGAACCGTCGTTGCAGGACATTGTTGCCACCTCAATGCGTTTCCTGGGGTACGAGGTGAGCACCGCGGCTACAGGCCGGGAGGCGGTCAAAGCAGCGATCGCGCAGAATCCTGACCTGGTGATTTTGGACGTGATGCTGCCCGACTTTGACGGACTGGAAGTGATGCGGAAGATCCGGGCCGCGGGCGTTGATGCCGGGGTGCTGTTCCTCTCCGCTCGCGACACCCCCGCGGACAAGATCGCCGGACTTACGGCCGGCGGTGACGACTACGTGACCAAACCCTTTGGGCTGGAGGAGCTTGCGGCTCGCGTAGCCGCAGTGCTCCGACGCGTGCGGCCGGACGACGACAGCTCGGTGGTGCTCCGCGTCTCCGATCTTGAGCTGGACGAGGAGACCTACCAAGTCACGCGCGCGGGTCAGATCATCGACCTCGCTCCCACCGAATATAAGCTTTTGCGTCACATGATGATCAACGCAAACGTCGTACTATCCCGGCAACAATTGCTGGACGCGGTCTGGGGCACCGACTTCTATGGCGACGATTCCGTGGTCGCAACCTACATTTCTTATCTCCGACGCAAGATCGATTCCGGGGCCGAAACGCCGCTGCTGTTCACACACCGCGGCTTCGGATACGTGCTGCGTGGCCAACGAAAGTAGGGGTCTTGGCCGGGGCGGCGACGACCCTGCGCCTGCGGTGCCGCTGGGCGCGGCGTCGTCAGAAATGTTTTCATCCCTCGGGTCTGGACCTGTCGATGGGGAAGCAGAAGACTTTCCCGCAGGGGGACCCAACACCGCGCCGATCCCGATCATCATCGACGCGCTTGGTTCGGATTCTGCTTATTCGTTCAACCCGCCGAACGAGAACGTACTTCCCAGACGCCGCTGGTCGCTGCGGGCGAAACTTATTGGGTTGGTAATTGCGGTAGCCGCGGTGGCCTTGATAGTGGCCGATATCGCGCTGCCCATCGTGGTCCGAGCTTCGTTGATGAGTAGCCGCGACGCCAACCTCACCGCGATGATCGCCTCCCTCCCACCGACCGTCTCATCGCAAAGCTTGCAACGATCCGCGTCGAATAATCCACTGCGCGGAGAGATCGGCTGGACAGTGATCCAGCGCGGCGGATTGGTGCTCACTATCCCCACCGCAGACGGCGCCGAGGGCCCCGTCATCGGTAATGCCGACGTGAGTTCGCCCATCACCTTGAAGGCGGCAACGGGCGAACCGTACCGGGCGCTGTCCCTGTTGCTATCCGATGACGGCATGCCCGTGACCCTCGTGGTGTGGTCGCCCATCGAAGATATCGAATCCACGTTGGACAAACTGGTAGTGGCTGAGCTGGTGATTTCGGTCGGGTTGCTGATCCTCCTAGGGGCGGCAGCTTCGTTGCTGATCAGACGCGAACTCAAATCGTTGGAAGAGATGGCGATAGCTGCCGACCAGATCGCTGCCGGAGACATCAACCGTCGAGTTGATGCCGCCCACTCCGGGGTCGAGGTGGAGCGCCTCGGCAATGCCTTCAACGACATGCTGGATGGGATTAGCGCGTTATTGGATGAACGGCAGGCCGCCGAAGCGCGCCTACGACAGTTTGTTGCCGACGCCTCCCACGAGTTGCGCACCCCCGTGGCGGCCGTGCGCGGCTACACCGATCTTTACGCCGCTGGCGCACTCCCCGAAGATGCCGCTGTCGCACGTGCCATGCAGCGCATGGGTTTTGAGTCACGGCGGATGGCCGCGCTGGTCAATGACTTGCTGACGCTGATGCAGGCCGACGCCACCGAATCGATGCACACGGAGTCGGTGGACCTTGCAGAATTATTGACCGGAGTGGTGGACGATGCAGCTGCGATCGACCCGAGCCGGGTATGGCGGATGGCCGGTCTCGGCGCAGGCAGCCCCGGGTTCGGGGCGGGCGGGTTGGGGGCTCCCGGGTTCGCGGCCGGGGGCTTCGCAGCACAGGTGCCCAGGGTTTTGGGGGACAGACTCCGGTTGCATCAACTCTTCGCCAACCTCCTCGCCAATATCCGGACCCATACGCCGGCGGGCACCGCCGCAACGGTGGCCATCATCCCGGCGGGACGCAGTGTCGTGATCGAGGTCAGTGACAACGGCCCGGGAGTCGGAACTGATTCGCTAGCAAAGCTTTTCGACCGCTTCTACCGAGAGGATGCGGCGCGGAGCAGGGAAAGTGGTGGGGCTGGCCTGGGCCTTTCCATTGTGGCCGCTATCGTCAAAGCCCACGGCGGCACAGTGAGTGCCGCGCACGCCCAAACAGGTGGGCTGGCTGTCAGGGTGAAGTTGCCGCTCGCGCCGGTCAGTTCCCCCCTGTGACGGCCATTTTAGACGCGCCGCACCGCTGATCATTTCGACACCAAACGTTCACACATTCGTTGCGTGTCTTCGCCTTTGGCCGCGATAGGGGCGCGTAGCGTCTCGACTCACGGGCCGCGGGGAAGCGACCTGGACGGGAGGTTTCGATCGTGAAATGTGGTCAGCCACAGTTTGCGAGGGGGCCGGCATCCGGCCGCCGCGGTCGCAGCTGAGCCTTGGTGGTCAGCGGCGGGCGTGAGGAACTTCCCGAAAACTTCGAGGTTGCCGGGTGCGTGATGCCGCACCCGCGGGAGATAGCCCGTGTCCCTAGACCGAGCGGTACATACGTCACATCCAGCCAACACTTCACCTGCCCGTGGGAACCACCCCGAAGCGTCGAAAACGATGCAACCCCCACACGGGAGGAGGCAAACCTACGTCATCGATACCTCGGTGCTGCTCAGCGATCCCGCAGCGCTTACCCGTTTCGCCGAGCACGAAGTGGTGCTGCCGCTCATCGTTATTAGCGAGTTGGAGGCAAAGCGGCACCATCCCGAACTTGGCTATTTTGCACGGGAAGCGCTGCGATTGCTCGACGATCTCCGGATTGAACACGGCCGGCTAGACGCCCCGGTTCCGATGGGAGTGGATGGTGGCACCCTGCATGTCGAGCTCAACCACACGGACCCGTCGATCCTCCCGCTCGGGTTTCGAAACGATAGCAACGACTCTCGAATCCTCGCGTGTGCACTCAACCTCGCCGCAGAGGGCCGCGCAGTCACCTTGGTGACCAAAGATATGCCCTTGCGGGTCAAGGCATCTGCGGTTGGACTGCCCGCGGACGAGTACCGCGCCCATGACGTCGTCCCCTCCGGCTGGACAGGCACCACCGAGATTGAAGTGGGGTCACATGTTCTGGATGCCCTCTTCGCAAACAGCGTTATCGACCTCGACGAGGCGCGAGAGTTGCCGTGCCATACGGGGTTGAAGCTCATTACCGCTTCCGGCTCGGCGCTGGGTCGGGTGACTGCGGGTAAGCAGGTTCGGTTGGTGCGTGGAGAAAGGGAGGCCTTCGGGATTCGCGGCCGCAGCGCCGAGCAGCGCCTCGCACTCGAGCTGCTGATGGACGATGAGGTTGGCATTGTGTCCCTCGGCGGGCGCGCGGGTACCGGTAAGTCGGCACTTGCGTTGTGCGCGGGCCTCGAACTTGTGCTCGAACGCAAGGCGCATCGCAAAGTGGTGGTCTTCCGGCCGCTGTACGCGGTGGGCGGTCAGGAACTGGGGTACCTGCCGGGCAGCGAAAGCGAAAAGATGGGTCCATGGGCGCAGGCGGTGTTCGACACACTCAGCGCCGTGGTGTCGCCGGCCATCGTCGAGGAGGTGATAGCTCGCGGCATGCTCGAGGTTCTTCCACTCACCCACATTCGCGGACGATCACTGCACGACTCATTCGTCATCGTCGACGAGGCACAGTCACTGGAGCGAAATGTGTTGCTCACAGTGCTTTCTCGGATGGGCACGAACTCTCGCGTGGTCCTCACGCACGACGTGGCGCAACGGGACAATTTGCGGGTCGGACGTCATGACGGAATCGCCGCCGTTGTCGAGACGCTGAAGGGGCACCCGTTGTTCGCGCACATCACG
Source organism: Nakamurella antarctica (assembly GCF_003860405.1). Taxonomy (NCBI): domain Bacteria; kingdom Bacillati; phylum Actinomycetota; class Actinomycetes; order Nakamurellales; family Nakamurellaceae; genus Nakamurella; species Nakamurella antarctica. The sequence continues at coordinate 852,786 of NZ_CP034170.1, forward strand.
CTGACCCGGTCGGAACGTTCGCCGATCGCCGCGCTCGTCACCGAGTTGCTGGAGTTTCCGGAAGTGGGCTGAATCTGCTGCCCAGCTGGCCGGATTTGTCTGGGTGGTCCGCACGCGACGGCGGAAGCGGACACTTCCCATGCTCTACCGTTGGCAGGTAGCTCACTCTAGGAGGATTCTTATGCAGCGTGGCCGTATCAGTGCTTCTTTACTGGCGTTGGCGACCTGCGGTGCCTTCATCGTGGTGGCCAACTCACCCGCTTTCGCTGGGGCGGATGCCGTGACGGTGCGTCCTGCTGCCGTAGCAGCGACGCCAGTGACTTCCACAGACGCAGCAGACATGCGAACCCTGACAGCCGAGAGCGTCATCACGCTGACGCCATCTGGAGCGACCATTGCCGTGACCGGTGCGGGCTTTGACCCCGCCAACAACGTCTACGTGGCGCTGTGCAACAAATCGGCGGCAGCGGAAACCCCACTTCTCAATTGCCTCGGAGGGTCAATTCCAGACGCCAACACCTCCAAGGCGTGGGCAACGGTGTCCAACGATCCGGCGCTGGGGAACCGGGTTGCATGGACGGGCAAAGGGTTCACCGCCAACATTGTCCTCACCAGCCCTGACGGGGTCGGGCCCGTGTGCGGCGACGCCGACTGCGTCATTATTGCCCGGACCACGGGAGACCCGGCGAAGCGAGCAGCCGACTTACTCATTCCAGTCACCTTTGCATCAGATGCTCCGCCTGCAAGCTCCCCTGCCAGCACTGCCAGCACTCCCGCGAGTACCAGCGCGCCGAGAACGAGCACGCCGACGCCCACAACAGAAACCACCCCCACCACGATTGATCCGCCGTCGGCTCCGCTGACAGTGGGAGCGCAGTCCGTGGTCAGTCCGGAGGTGGCCGTTGGCGGTACCCAGACCGTTGTCTTCGCCCAGTTCAAGCCGGGAGAGCAGGTCGGCGTCACCGTATTCTCAACTCCTGTCGCTCTCCCCCCGGTTGTTGCGAGCAGCGCCGGGGTTGTCACCATCACGTTCCCCATCACCAAAGATTTGCTGCCGGGACTGCACAGTGTTCAGGCGGTCGGCGTCGAGTCAGGAACAGTCGGAACCGCGGAGTTCACCGTAGTGGCCGCCGCAGCGCCCAGCACCACAAGCGCTGTCACCACATCGGAGCCAACAAGCGCCAGCGTTGCCCCGACCAGCTCAGCCGAGGTCAGCACACAGAGCGCGACATCAGAAAGCGCGGTAACCACTGCGGAGTCCACCGCGGCGGTAGCAGCTCCGGACCAGAAGTCGGGCAGCAATCTCGCCTGGCTGTGGGTCGTCATCATTGTGGTGTTGATCGTCGGCGGGGTGACAGGCGCGGTGTACCTATCCCGACGTCGGGAATCCATCCTGGTCGCCGAAGAGGAGGATAAGAACCTCCTCTTGGCCGAAGCCAGGGTCAGCAGCGAGCCGGAACCGCAGACGCTGCTCGAGGAATCGCCCGAAGAGGCAGCCGCTTACGGATACTCCGGTAGCGACTTCCATCTCTTGTCCGGTCATAACCACTCCGACGGCCCGGCGCTGTATTCCGGCCAAGGTGGGTACACCCCCGATGTCACAACGCAACGCATCCAGACGCCACAGCACCCCGGAGCGGGCGCGTCACCGACCGATGAGCCGACCGCGTGGTTCCCCGCGCCCGCTCAGGACCAGCCAGCAACCCCGCAGATGCCGTCATCCGCGCGGCAGCCGATTTCGCCCGACTCTGGGCCAAGTACGTCGCAGTGGCGACCGGCCTTTGATGAAACATCGGGAGACGGTGCTTTCAGCCCGGCCGACTCTGGCTCTGGCACTGAATCTGACTCTGGCGCTGAATCCGATCCTGGTGCGTACGCTGTCCACGCCGATGACGCTGGACCCGAGGGAGCTACATCGGTCTGGCAGGTTCCACCGACGCGAACAAGTGGCGAGGCCGATCCACCCTCGGCCGCACCGGTTTTAGATGATTCTGACGACGGGCACGGTACGACTTCCTGACACCTGACTTCGGTCAACCCGCGAGATACCGCGTCCCCACGCGACAGCGATACGGCGTCCCCCCGCGACCGCGATACGGCGTCCCCCCGCGACAGCGGGGCCGGCCACTGAAAAGTGACCGGCCCCGCTTCTCTTTCGCTCTCGGGGTGCGGCGGGGCGAGGGCTTTACGGGTGCGTCATTGACAGAACATCCAAAGCCGCGTCGAGTTGGTCGGCGGTCAATGTGCCATCTGTGACGTGACCACGTTCCAGAACCACCGTTTTGATGGTTTTGTTCTGTTTCAGAGCCTGCTTTGCGATGGAGGCGGCCTCCTCGTAGCCGATGTACTTATTCAGCGGCGTCACGATTGACGGGGACGACTCCGCATATGCCAGGCAACGGTCAACGTCGGCGACGATCCCGTCGATGCACCGGTCCGCCAACAACCGGGAGACATTGGCGATGAGCCGGATCGACTCCAGGAGGTTGCGCGCCATTACCGGGAACATCACATTGAGTTCGAAGTTCCCCTGAGACCCGGCGAAAGCGACGGTGGCGTCATTCCCGATCACCTGAGCGGCGACCATCAGTGTGGCCTCCGGGAGAACAGGATTAACTTTCCCCGGCATGATGGAGGATCCGGGTTGCAGGTCCGGCAGGTGGATCTCCGCTAAGCCCGCACGAGGCCCCGAACCCATCCATCGAATATCGTTGCAGATTTTGGTGAGTCCGACAGCGATAGTGCGCAGTTGGCCTGAAGTTTCGACCAGACCGTCGCGAGCGCTTTGGGCCTCGAAGTGGTTGCGCGCCTCGGTGAACGGCAGGCCCGTAACGCTAGCCAACTCGCTGATCACCTTTGCGGAGAAGCCCGGGGAGTGTTGATGCCGGTGCCGACCGCTGTCCCGCCCAGTGGCAGCTCGGCCAGCCGCGGCAGCGACGACTCAAGGCGCTCGATGCCGTAACGGACTTGAGCCGCATAGCCACCGAACTCTTGGCCCAGGGTTACCGGGGTGGCATCCATCAGGTGTGTGCGACCGGATTTGACCACGGTTGCCCACTCTTCGGCCTTTCGGCCTAGCGCGCGGGAAAGGTAGTCAAGTGCCGGGATCAGATCCCGTACGACGGCCTCTGTCGCTGCCACGTGGATAGATGTCGGGAAAACGTCGTTGCTAGACTGTGAAGCATTCACGTGGTCGTTGGGGTGGACTTTTGGGCCTTGCGGGGTGGCTGCGGAAGCGGACTCGTTGGCCAACGTCGCAATCACCTCGTTGGTATTCATATTGGAACTGGTGCCGGAACCGGTTTGGAACACGTCAATCGGGAATTCGCCATCCCAGTCGCCATCGGCCACGGACGTTGCAGCCGTGCTAATCAACGTTGCAACATCGCCTGAAATCACCCCCAGCTCGGCGTTGATCTTGGCTGCCGCTGCTTTGATCAGGGCCAACGCTCTAATCTGAGATCGCTCCAGACCTCGTCCCGAGATAGGGAAGTTTTCTACGGCTCGTTGAGTTTGAGCCTGATACTTTGCGTCGCGAGGCACGCGCACTTCACCCATGGTGTCGTGTTCGATGCGGAACTCGCCATTGTGTTCTGCCATGGAAACGACGTTATCGCTTCGCGGGGTCCAACGTCGCCATCGGGTAGCCGTGTGATGGGTCTCAGCCTCGTTGAGAGGGCTACACGCCACGGATGAGGAGGGTCTGCAGCGCTCGATCGGTTCCCGGTGCGAAGTCAGAGCGGTCAGCTCCACCCCGCCGGTCGCGGATCGTGCAACCATAGAAGGCGTGGCTGACCGACGTAATGCGACCATGCGCGACATGGGTGTAGCAGTGGCTGTTCTTGTGGTGGCGTTACTCCTGGTGGTGGGAGCGATGGGGGGCTGGTCCTTTCAGCCCGGCGGACCCGCGGAGGGTGAGACGCTGACCGCCGATGTCACCGACGGGTTTAGCCGCGCAGGTGCGACCTTAGAGTTCGCCACCGTGGTACCAAAAGGGTTGCCCTCGAATTGGATCGGGAATTCCTTTTCGATCAACAATCCAGCTACGGGCGCCCAGGGCGCACCGCTGGCACGCGGCGGTTGGGTACTCCCGGACGGTCGGTTCATCACGTTGGTCGAGTCGCCAGCGGCTGGGCCTGTGGTGGTCGCTCAAGAAATTGGACAGGGCCTCAGCGGTAGCGGACAAGTCCAAGCCAGCGGATTGAAATGGGATGTTTATCCCGGTCAGCGCACCGAAGTCGCGTGGGTTACGGCGGTGGGCGGCGTGACCTTGATGATCACCGGATCGGCAGATATCACCGCGTTCCAGACATTGGCCGCAGCTGTGGTCAAGCAGTAGGTCTAGCTCTGGCTCTGCGCCGCTTGGGTAAGAGCCGTGTCCACTCGTTGCCGTGCCCCATCGAGGAACGTGGCGCAGGTCCGAGCGAGTGCCTCTCCCCGCTCCCACAGCGTCAAAGACTCATCCAGCCCGAGCCCCCCGGCTTCGAGCGTGGCCACGACGCTCGCCAACTCGTCGCGGGCTGCCTCGTAGGACATCGCGGGTTGCGGAGCATCCGCTCCGCTGAGAGGCGCAGCGGCTGGGGCTGTCCCCGAAGTGTCGACTGTTGTTCTAGGTGAGCTCATCGGTATTCCTCAGGTTTCGAAGCGGGACAAAACACGTGTGGATTTAGTCGGATGTTGCGGAGGTATTCCGGGAGTCGGAGTCTTTGGTACCTGATGGGGTTGTCGGCATCTCTGGCCCGGAACTGATTGCTAGCACCGCTCCGTCGGCCACGCGTACCCTCAGCGCGGAACCGGCCGGGGCCTGTGACGTATCCCGAAGGACGTGACCAGCAACCTGTACCACCGCGTACCCACGTCGCAATGTTGCGGCCGGACCCAACGCGCTGAGCTGCGAAAGCCGTTGCTCCAGAACGGATTGCTCGCGTTCGATGGTCCGCGAAACGAGCGAACGCGCTCGCACCGTGAAGCGTTCCACTTGGTCGGTGCGCGCGTTGATGGGACCGTGCGGATCGGCCAGGACGGCGCGAGATCGCAACCCGTTGAGTTTTGCGGTCTCAGTGCTGACCCACCCCGTCAGGCTCCGACGTGCTCGGAGCCGGAACTGTTCAATCTGTCGGAACTCGGCGACGGCATCGGGGACTACCCGCTTACCGGCGTCAGTAGGAGTAGAGCAGCGAACGTCGGCGACATCATCGACGATCGGGTGGTCTGGCTCGTGGCCAATGGCGGAGACCACTGGGGTTTTGCAGGAGGCGACTTCCCGGCACAAAGTTTCGTCGGAGAACGGGAGAAGGTCTTCGACTGACCCACCGCCACGGGCCAGAATAATGACCTCCACGTCGGGATCTGCGTCGAGTTTGCGCAGACAAGCGATTATCTGGGGGACTGCGCTCGCTCCCTGCACCGTGGGGTTCTCGACACGAAAAATTACCGCGGGCCATCGTGCGCGGGCGTTGACCAGGACATCTGATTCTGCGGCACTGGCTCGCCCCGTGATGAGTCCGACAACTTGAGGCAAGAAGGGCAGCTGCTTCTTGCGGGACGGCAGGGCCAGACCCTCCGCCGCCAACAATGCCCGCACCCGTTGCAGCCTCGCCAGGAGTTCGCCGAGCCCGACGGGGTGGATCTCGCTCACCCGGAAGGAAAGTGATCCCCGTGCCGTGTAGTACTCGAACTTCCCAAACACCACAACCCGGTCACCTTCTTCCGGTGGCTGGGTGAGTCCGGCGATGACGGTTTTGAAGCAGGTGACTTGCAGGGACATGTCCGCCGACGCGTCACGAAGGGTCAGATAGGCAATCGAATTGTTGGGGCGGATATTAGCTTGCGCGATTTGGCCCTCAATCCACGCCGCCGGCGCCCTCGCGATGTGCTCGGCCATCCGTTGGGAAAGCGCCCGCACCGGCCAAGGGTTTTCCCGACTCGTACCGGCGGCTTTGTCCGGCACGGTAGGTCGCTCCGCCTGGGAGGTCATCGGCACACTCAGCTGTTCGCGAGCGTTGCGAGCCTGTTGGTCAGCAACGTGAGAAATGCCGGGCGTGCCTTATGGCCATGCTCGAAAGCGAGCAGGGATGCCACGTCGTCGGCCGCCATCGCCTTGAGTTCTGCCTTAAGGCCCGCGAGCGGCAAGGTCGCGGCGTCCACTCCCGTCGCGGTCTGGATACCGGAGAGCCTTACGGCGGGTTCGCCGTCGAGGACTGCAGACGCATCGCCCAGAGTTTTAGCCGCCGCTGGCTTTTTTCGGGTGGCCGCCGCCGAGGTTGTAGCCGCAGCACTCTTCCGAGGTGTGGTCTTTGGAGCTGTGGTCTTTGGAGCTGTGGTCTTTGGGGCTGTGGTCTTTGGGGCTGTGGTCTTTGGAGCTGTGGTCTTTGGAGCTGCGGGATTCGGACCTGTGGCTATCAGATCTATGGCGTCCGGTGAATCAGCGTCATCTGCTCCAATGGCATCGGCCAGGGCTACCGCCACCGAATCCCAGTGGGCAGCCGACTGGGGGTCGGCCGCTGCTACTTCGTCTTCGTCGTCGATGGTGGACCAGGCGGTGCGCTCTGGCGGTGCCTTATCAGACCCGCTGAGCATGGATAGCGCTTGATCACCTCGAATTGCGAGTTCGGATAGCTCCTGATTGAGGGTGAATGTGAGCTTTGCGGCACGCCCGACGAGGCTGACACCCACATTGGGAAGCTCGGCGGGAAGGCGGCGGATGGCATCTACCGTGTCGGAGACGACGCCAGCTGCAATTCGAAGCACGAATGGAAATGATGTGGCCATGAGGATAAGCCTGCCTCATGGCACCGACATTGTGTGCAATAGGTGAGATCCAACGCTGCACAGAGAGCAACCGCGCCTGCCCTGTCGTCCCTACAACTACCATCGGGAGTATGACTTCCCCACTTCGCCGTGTCCTGCTCGCTGCCCCTCGTGGCTACTGCGCGGGGGTTGACCGTGCGGTCGTCACTGTGGAGAAGGCGCTGGAGCAGTACGGCGCGCCCGTGTACGTCCGCAAGGAGATCGTGCATAACAAGCACGTGGTCAGCACGCTGCAACGGCGCGGCGCGATCTTTGTTGATCAGACGGACGAGGTGCCAGAGGGGGCGCTGGTGGTGTTCTCAGCGCATGGTGTTTCCCCAGCGGTACACACCGAAGCTGCCGAGAGGGACTTACGGGTAATCGACGCCACATGCCCGCTGGTGACCAAAGTGCACAAAGAGGTCGTCCGTTTCGCAGGCGAGGGCTACGACATCGTGTTGATCGGACACAAGGGCCACGAAGAGGTGGAAGGTACCTACGGTGAGGCCCCTGATTCGATCCAGATCGTCGATACCGCAGCCGATGTTGAAGCGGTGCAAGTCGCGGACCCGGCGAAGGTGATTTGGCTGTCCCAGACAACGCTCAGCGTCGACGAAACGATGGAAACGGTTGGCCTGTTGCGTAAGCGGTTTCCGCTGATGACAGCGCCGCCGAGCGACGATATTTGCTATGCCACGCAGAACCGCCAGGAAGTGGTGAAGCAGATAGCTTCCGATTGCGATTTGCTGCTGGTGGTGGGCTCTCGGAATTCCTCAAACTCGGTGCGTCTCGTGGAGGTCGCGCTTGATGCCGGCGCCCGGACTTCTTATCTCGTGGATTACGCCCATGAGATCGACGAGAAATGGTTGGAAGGTGTGAGCACGATCGGCCTGACCTCCGGAGCCTCAGTGCCAGAGGATTTGGTGGAGGGGGTGCTGGAATGGCTTGCCGAACGTGGATTCGAGGATGTTGAAGTCTTTACGGCCGCGAAAGAAACGCTGACCTTTTCGTTGCCGAAGGAGTTGCGCAAGGATCTGCGGCCAGCAGCCGAGATCCGGGCTGCCACCTCGTAGCTGAGAGCTTAGTAGTGGGTGCTCACGGGCCGAGCTCTGCTTCCGTGAAGTGGCTGGGCAATAAACCGGATCATGCCCAGAATCAGAGCTGCGACCGTAGCCATCACCATCGCGGGGAATGCCCCCACCAGCTTGATTCCGAGATCAAGAACCCCACCGCTGGAGAAAATCAGGGTACAGATCAGCAAGCTCGTGGCAACGACGAGTGGCGGCTGCACCATCGGAGTGAAGATCGAGCGCCGCTGCACGGCGAGCACGGAGATCACTGCGCCGAGGATCGACAGTGTGCGGGACGGCCAGCCCAGTTCGTTGTTGGCGCCAATGTCGTAGGCGGTGCCGCCCACCGTCAGGATTGCGGCGATCAGGACGGCGCCCCACCACGGAACGCCGCGCGCGGTGGTCACTACGCAGGCGTGGGCTTGGTCGAGTCGGCGGTGCGGTGTCAGGCTCACGGGTCCACGGTATCGCGAGCTGGGCGATTTCGGGGTCAGATCGCTCTCGGAGGCTCGTTCACCAATTCAACGGCTTGAGGTTGACGCGGGGCGATCTCCACTTGGGAAAGCAAGGGGATCTCTACTGGGGCAACTCCGAGATCGGCAAATTTTCTGGCAGTGACCAGAACCCTGGATTCCAGCGAGGAAACCGTCGAGTTGTACGACTGGACGGCCTTTCCCAAGCTGACGCCGAGTTTGTCCAGATGTTCGCCCATGGTGGAAAGGCGCTTGTAGAGGTCCGCTCCGAGGGTGTGAATCTGGGCCGCGCTGGCACCTAGTTTCTCTTGGCGCCAGCTGAAGGCGACAGTGCGTAGCAAGGTGATGAGTGTGGTGGGGGTGGCGATCACGACGTTGCGGGAGAATGCGTAATCGAGCAGTCCTGGGTCGCGCACGAGCGCTGCGTCGAGTAAAGGTTCGCCGGGGATGAACATGACGACGAATTCTGGCGCCGGCTGAAACAGTTGCCAGTACGACTTGGCCGCGAGCGCGTCCACGTGAGCGCGGACTGCCCGCGAATGTGCGGTGAGCAAGGCAGCCGCTTCTGGCCCCTCGCCGCGGTCCATCGCCTCGAGCCACGCGGTGAAGGGCACCTTTGCATCGACGGGGATATGCCTATCGCCTGACAGGTGCACCACCAAGTCGGGACGAGATCTGGTGAACGTGCCGTCTGCGTGGGCGACTCCCGTTGTCATCTGGGTATCAAAATCACAATGTTCAGCCATCCCCGCGAGCTCCACGATCCGCTCCAACTGAATTTCTCCCCAGCGCCCCCGCACCTGCGGGGTTCGCAAGGCCCCGGCGAGGGTCTTGGTCTGGTGCGTCAGGTCAGCGGAAGTGCGATGCAGGGCGCCGATTTGCTCTCTCAGTGCGGCGTAGGCACCGACCCGATCGCGTTCGATGTCTCGTATTTGAGACTCCACGCGCACGAGGGCGTCCGCGGCTGGGGCCAACAGCGCGCCCACCGTGACGGCGTCGGTGCGCTCAGCCTCTGTGCGGCCGGCGGCTTGGCCCGAGAGTCGCCCTAGATAGAAGCCGCAGGCAAGACCCACACCCAGCAGGAGCAGCGCAATCACGGCGGTAGAAAGATCCATGGTTGCCAGCATGGCGGGCCGCACCGACAGTCGCAGTTTTATCCCTTGCCGGCGACCGATGTATCGGCGACCCGCTGCGATTCGTGGTCAAGGAGCCACTGCTTTACGGGCAGGCTCCAGCGGAAGCCGCCGAGGCTGCCGTCGAGGCGGAGCACCCGATGGCAGGGAACAAACAGTGCCGCCGCATTGCGCGCGCACGCTGTGGCAGCGGCCCGGATCGCCAGCGGCCGCCCAGACCGGGAGGCGTATTCGGAATAGGTGATGGGAGCGCCAGCGGGAACCATGCGCAGGACTTTCCAGGCGTGCATCATGAACGGCCCGGATTCCTGGTGCACTGCAAAGGAGTTGACCACGTCCAGATCTCCCGAGTGATAGGCGCCAACCGCCTGATCAATGTCCTTCAACTCGGCCACTCGCAGCAAGGTCGGTCTCAGGGTTGAATGCACCTGCGGGAGTAACTGAGCAGTGTCGGCAGTCCAGCCAGCAGCCAGAACCGTCAGTTCGTCATCGGCGGTAATGGTGGTGAATGCGCCCGCCGGGGTGATCTGGGTGTGGGTGAGAGCTGTTGTCATTACGGGCCTTTCGTCGTGGTGATGCTAGCCGCCCGCCACAGATGCATGCCCGCGTAGGAGGAGAAGGGGCGCCAGCGTGCCCCGCGCGCGCGTAGTGCGGCGGGGGAACTGCCAAGCCCCAAGCGATTGGCTCCCTGGCGTTGCACCAGGTCCGTTGCCAGCAGCACATCGGGGTCGCCGAGCACGCGCATGGCAAGGTAGCCAGCTGTCCACGGGCCGATGCCGGTACGGGCGCAGAGTTCGACCTGTAGGTCAGCAGAGCGACGGCCAGGGTCGATCACGAGTGATCCACTGGCGAGGTCGCGGCAGGCGTGCAGCAGTGTTGCCGCGCGCTTGCGCGGACCACCGATGTCGACATCGGCAAGTTCGGCAAGTGCAGCTGAGGTGGGGAAGAGGTGGGTGAGTCCGGTGGCTGTCGCTAGCTCTTCGGGAAGTCGGTGCCCCACCCGATGAGTCAGTTTACTGGCCGCCGTTCGCGCAGCCACAACCGAAACCTGCTGACCCAGAATCGCTCTGACCACAAGCTCGGCGCCGTCGGAGGTGCCCGGCACTCGAATTCCGGGAATCGCGGCGACTCTGGGCGCGAGCACCGGGTCCGCACTGAGAAGTGCATCGATACCGACCGGATCGGCATCGAGATCGAGAATCCTGCGGCAGCGCTCTACCGCCGGTGTGAGGTCAGCCAGGCTGCCCAAGTGAAGTTTCGCGAGCACCGAAGCCTCGGCGCGGGACGGCATGGTCAATTCGACCACAGCTGGCGCTCCCGGCAATTGCATCGACCTCGTGTACGAATGGGTGTGCACTTTCTCGACCCCGGCAATAGCGCGCAGTGCGAAGAAGGCAAGCAGCCCCTTGCCGTCAAAGGGCTGGCGAACGGGCAGTCGTAGCGTGATGACACCGGGACCCCCTGGCTGCGACAGGCGATCGCGTCGAAGCTCGGAGGGCGCTGTGGCAAAAATTTCCTGCACCGTTTCGTTGAATTGGCGAATGCTGGAAAAGCCTGCTGCGAAGGCTATCTCGCTGATGGGTAATGAGGTTGTTGTCAGTAGGAGGCGGGCAGTGTGGGCGCGACGCGCCCGCGCCAGAGCCAATGGCGAGGCGCCCAACTCCGCGAGCAGCATGCGGTTGAGGTGGCGCGAGGTGTAGCCGAGCCGCGTCGCTAACCCGGGGACGCCTTCGCGGTCGATGACGCCGTCGGCTATCAATCGCATCGCAGCCCCGACTGTATCGGCGCGTAGGTTCCACTCCGGCGAGCCCGGCGCGGCGTCGGGAAGACAACGACGGCAGGCGCGAAAGCCCGCGGCCTGCGCGGCGGCTGCGGTGGGGAAGAACGCGGCGTTGCGACGCAGCGGCTTGCGAGCTGGACACGCTGGTCTGCAATAGATTCCTGTCGTCCGCACCGCGAGGATGAACTGCCCGTCGAACCGGGCGTCTCGAGTTTCTACTGCCCGGTAGGCGACGTCGTCATCCAGGATCATGCGGCCTACTGTGCCACCTGCAGACTCGTCCTACTAGCGGAAATCGGACACGGCTTCGTGCCTGTGTGAGCTCACACGTCAGGTGGGAGTTACGCATGAAATTGTGCGTGAAGGAGTATCGCCATGGCACGCTGACACTTATGACCTCCGACTCCAGCCCGGCGACGCCGACCGAGGCATCTGCGTCTGCGGCCACCCGCTGGGAAAACGAAATCGTTGGCGAGCGCTGGGACGACTACGTCGCCAAATTCCAAACAATGTTCGACGAAGGCAGCGACCTAAGCGGTGAAGCGCGATTCGTCGACATGATGGCGCCGCGCGGAGCCGACCTGATGGATGCCGGCTGTGGCATGGGCCGTGTTACCGCGGCGCTGCACGCGGCCGGGCATCATGTAATCGGAGTCGACAAAGACGTGGGGCTGGTAAAAATCGGGCGGGAACGTCATCCGGAAGCCAATCTGATTGCACACGACCTACTCACTGTGAGCTCCGCTGTAATCACCGCCGCCGGGGGCCCTGCCAGTTTTGACGTAATCGCGGTGCCGGGGAACGTGATGGTCTTTCTCGCACCTGGGACCGAGCAGGCGGTGCTGAGCAACTTGCTGGTTCTTCTGAAGCCAGGCGGACGAATCGTGACAGGCTTCTTCACCACAAGGGAATACACGGTTGCCGAATTCGATGACGCAGCAAAAGCAGTCGGTTTGACCCTCGAACATCGTTTTGCGACTTGGCATCTCGATCCGTTCGTTGCCGAGTCGGAATGGGCTGTGTCCGTGCTGCGCGCGCCGGGCGAAGCGAGTGCCGCGTGTTAGGAAAGCCTGAAGCTGATACCGCTGCACGGCGGTTCGTCAGGTGGCTCGGCACGAACTCTGCCGCTGCGTATGCGGGTGCAGCGCTGCTGGTCCTGTTGGCAGCAGTGGCGACTTACGGCGCAGGACGCGGCCTTGGGTCGCCGCGAAACCAGTTCGACCTGCATATTTATTATGACGCGGTCTCCTACTGGGCGCGCGGGGGATACCTCTACAGCTATTCGCAACCGGATGTGCTGAATGGCAGTCTCGGGTTTACCTACCCACCCATCGCCGCCGTGCTGATGTGGCCGATGACGTTATTGCCCTGGCATGTGGTGCAGGTTTTGACGCTGGTGCTGATTATTACGGCGGCCGTGGCTTTCGTGTGGCTCTGTGTGCGAGATTCCGTCCGCATCAACGGGGCCACTGGCCTAGTTCTGCTGGGGCTCATCACCTGCGTCGCGTTTCTTTATGAGCCGATGCGCCTGACGTTGTCGTTCGGGCAGGTCAATATTTTCCTTGGTCTTTTTGTGGCCTTCGATCTGTTGTTCCTGCAGCGCAGGGGATCGAAGTGGATGGGGATCGGGATAGGCCTCGCGGTGGCCATCAAGATCACACCAGGCATTTTTATCGTCTATCTGCTGTGCACCGCCCGCTGGCGGGCTGCCATCGTTGCGTCCGCAACTGCGGCGGTGGCTTCTGTGGTGGCAATAATTTTTGCGCAGAAAGAGGTGTTGAACTTCTACACCGAAGTGCTGTGGGACACCTCCCGAGTGGGCCTGGTCGACACCCGCGGCAACCAGTCGATCAACGGACTCCTCGCTCGGTTGGCCTCGCCCGAAGCGCCCAGCAAAGCGGTGTGGGTGTTACTGGCCGGCATCGTGGTGGCATTCGGATTGTGGCGTGCTCGCAGCGCCTTCCGCGCAGGCGACGAAATGGCGGGGATGGCTTTGGCGGGTATGGCCGGCCTGATGGTCTCGCCGGTGACCTGGGTGCACCACGCGGTGTGGGTGATCCCCGCGGTGATCGTGCTAGCCCACCGACTGGTCGAGTTGCGTGGAGCGCCCAAGACGAGGGAGTTCTACTCAAGCGTGGCTTTGTTGGTGGTCGGTGTGGGGTGGCTGGTGTCGTTGGATAAATACGTGGCCGACTACGCCCCGAACTGGTCTGGCGCGGGTTGGTGGGCTCAGTTGATGGGCAACCTGCCAATATTGTGGATCCTCGCGGCGCTGGCGTTCCTTCCTGCGCGCAAACAAATTCCCTTGCTCAAGCAGTTCCTTCCCGCCTGATCGAGGTGGCCCTGCGCGCCCCGCATCACGCCTAGAATCATCTCTCGTGACCCTGACTCTCGGAATTGTCGGCCTGCCCAACGTTGGCAAGTCCACCCTGTTCAACGCCCTGACCAAATCGGACGTGCTCGCCGCGAACTACCCGTTCGCGACCATCGAGCCCAACGTTGGTGTGGTCCCGTTGCCAGATCCGCGGTTGAACAAGCTCGCCGAAGTCTTCAATTCCCAGAAGCTCGTCCCTGCCGTGGTGTCGTTCGTTGACATCGCGGGCATTGTAAAGGGCGCCAGCGAAGGCGCCGGGCTTGGCAACAAGTTTCTGGCCAGCATCCGCGAAGCCGATGCGATCTGCCAGGTGGTTCGCGCCTTCGATGATGGCGATGTGGTGCACGTCGACGGACGGGTTGATCCGTTCTCCGATATCGAGACCATCAACACCGAGTTGATTCTCGCGGACCTCCAAACCCTGGAGAAGGCAATTCCGCGGCTGGAGAAGGAAGCGCGGCTGTCGAAGGAAAAAAAGGCGATGCTGGAGACAGCTCTGATCGCCCAGACCCTGCTGAACGAGGGCAACACGCTCTTCTCTGTCGGCAAGAAAGTGGACATTGCGCTGCTGCGCGAACTTTCGCTGATGACGGCTAAGCCGTTCCTCTACGTGTTCAACTCCGACGAGGGCGTGCTGACGAACGAAGAGAAGAAGGCCGAACTTCGCGCCGCAGTTGCCCCGGCCGACGCGGTATTCCTCGACGCGAAGGTCGAATACGAACTTCTGGAACTCGATGACGAATCCGCAATGGAACTTCTCGAATCCGTCGGGCAAGACGAACCAGGGTTACATGCGCTTGCCCGCGCGGGCTTTCACACACTCGGACTCCAGACCTACCTGACGGCCGGGCCAAAAGAAGCCCGCGCCTGGACGATCCACCAGGGGTGGACGGCGCCGCAGGCAGCGGGTGTCATCCACACCGACTTCGAAAAGGGCTTCATCAAGGCCGAAGTTATTTCTTTCGAAGACCTTGTCGCGCTCGGCTCGGTTGCCGAGGCGCGTAAGGCCGGCAAAGCTCGGATCGAGGGCAAGGAATACGTGATGGTCGATGGGGATGTTGTGGAGTTCCGGTTTAACGTCTAGTCGCGTTCCGACCTGACGTCTGAGCAGAGGGTATCTCGAGTGCATAGACCCCCGAGATTCACTCACAGAGCGTTGAGATACTGCAACTTACCAACCTTTGGTACTATTCGGCATGGCGCAAAACACCTCAATCAGCTTGGACGACCACTTCGCAAGCTTCCTCTCCCGTGAAGTCGCGACCGGACGGTACCGGTCTGCCAGCGAAGTCGTCCGCGCCGCCCTGAGGTTGCTGGAAGATCAGGAAGCGCAGATGGCGGCGCTCAGGGGCGCATTAGTAGCTGGCGAAGAGAGCGGTGCACCGGAAGAGTTCGACTTCGACGAGTTTGTAGAGTCGAAGAGGTCGTGAAGAGTTACCGCCTCACGCCGGCCGCGCGGCAAGATCTTTCATCGATGTGGGACTTCACTCAGGAGCGCTGGGATTCCAACCAAGCCGAGATCTACATCTTCGAGATTAGGGCAGCGATCGAGCGGATCGCCGCTGATCCACTTCGAGGACGGGCGTGCGACGAAATTCCTGGCCAGTACCGTCGCTACAGCATCGGTAGCCACTTGGTCTTTTACGTCGAGAGCACCGACAGTGTGGACGTGGTCCGGATTCTGCACCAGCGGATGGATCCGACACGGCACTTATAGATGATGACGATGGCTGTTGGCGGGATCGCATGTATCGGTGTGACAGACGGCCGGGTAGAACGCTGACATCGAGCAAGTATTGGTCTTGGGTCTGATTTGGTCCCGTGATCGTTCCTTCCTCCGTGACCGCATGCGCGATCTGTGTTCATCCCCTCCGAAGCTGGGACGCACATTGTCGGTGGCTTCTGTCAGTTTCTGAGTCAGCTCCAGAGCGGATGGCAGTTCGGGTACTTGGCCCGTCATCCCGGCAACCGCGCCATTTCCACTGCACGGTGCCCCAAGGGAAGAGCCGGCGGCTAGCACCTTCAGCCGCAAGAGGTGGGTCAACGTCCGCACGCGACGTTCCCAGAACGGCAAATCATATCGAACGACCATGCGCTGCATATTCTCTGCGGCGGCATCCAAAGAACCAGGACGGTCCCGCAGGGTAGCGACGAACCTATTGTGCGTTTTCAAACCTGCCGCTGCGATGCGGAGAGGGAGAAATGGCCCAAATGTGACGTGGCACGGATGGTTGATGTCTGCACTCTCTGCGCGAGGGATACCGCCGGCGGACCCATCAAATTTTCTTGGCTCGCCTGCAAAACGTGCCGCGACCACAACGATGCTTTGGCTCCCTTCTATGGAAGGAGGCCGCTGCCGCTGGGGAGGCATTCGATCATGAACGGCCGAAGCGTGCCGATGGGATTGGTGGACGAAAGGCTGGAGGTGGCAATAGGGAGCTTGGTAGGAAGCTTTGGAGTGTGGTTGGCATTGAATAAGTGGATTCCGATGCAGGTGCACAAGATCGCCGCTGCGCATGGAATGGATCTGAGTCAATGTGTCAGCCTTGACGAGTGGCTATCGAAAAATCCCTCGTCTCCTGCAACGTCAGCGGCGGCGTTCAGCGATTTTTTCAAGTATCTGTCTGAGAGCTGACGCTGTATTACGCGGGTGCCGAGGGCAGATCAGCCCTCGGCATCTGGCCGGTTCGCTTTTTGGCCTGAATTGACTGCGAGCGATAAGTGCGCCGCCCGCAGCTCGTCTCAGCAACCCCCCACCGCGGCAAGCTCTACCCTGGAGTGATGACAACACTTGAAGGTGCAGTAGTCCTGGTCGCTGGCGCGAGCGGAGGTTTGGGATCTCGTATCTCATCCCAGCTTGAAGCAGCGGGCGCCACCGTAGTACGAGCTTCCCGCTCTACTGGATCCGATTTCCGTACGTCCGCTGCAGCAGAAGAAGCGGTCTCAGGTGTCCTGGCTCAGCACGGCAGGCTCGACGGTCTCGTCGTTGCCACTGGTGTCGTCGCATTCGGCGCCGCCTCGGAACTTGAACCCGCGACACTGGAGGAGCTTTTCGCCGTCAACACCATCGGACCCGTTTTGCTGATCACCGCGAGTGCGAAACATCTTGCAGCGTCAGCGAAAGAGGGCCGCGAGCCTTTCGTGATCACGCTGAGCGGCGTCGTTTCGGAAATGCCAATGGCGGGTCTTGCTGCCTATTCCGCGTCGAAGGCTGGTCTTGCGGGGTTCGTGGTTGCTGCCTCTCGCGAATACCGTCGCGTCGGTGTCCGCTTGGTCGATGCCCGTCCTGGCCATACCGCGACGCAGCTTTCAGAGCACCCGATCGCAGGCTCAGCACCCAAGTTCGGCCAGGCGTTAGACCCGGACCGGGTCGCGGAGCGCATCCTGAAAGCGATTGTGGATGGCGAAAAGGACCTGCCAAGCACGGAGTTCTAACCCCAGGGCGCAGGCACTGATTGGGTGAAAGGTCGGGTGTTCCGGACGGCACGAGCGGCGGCGAGAGCGTTCGTCATCAGCCAGTCACGACGCCGCTGGCGCCCTTGGTCAGAACACATCTCCGGTGTTTTGCACGGTCCAGCTTTTACTCAGGTGAGAGCCGTCGGTGCCGACCAAAGTAATCGTGTAGGTGCTGCTATCCGTCCCACAGGCAAATTGGATCTCGAACGGGAAATCGGCTTGGGTGCCGTTTACCGGGATCTGCATATATCCGGAGTCTGCGGCGTCGCTGGTCCCTTGTACAAACCATGCCTGCGCTGCCTTTGTGCTGGTCCAACTCACCTTCACAGGTGGCCGAGTGGGATCGAAGCCGGGGCCACCCATGGAACAGCTGGCTTCCGTCATCGGTGTGGTGAGAGTTTCGAAAGTGGGGCCCGCGGCGGTTGTCATCGTTGGAGTAGATGTCGTAGCGGTCGGTGTCGTAGTGGTGGTGTAGGTCGCGGCGGTGGATGACGCGGTGGTGAGGGTCGCGGCGGTGGAGGACGCGGCGGTGGAGGACGCGGTGGTGGGGGTCGCGGCGGTGGAGGAGGCGGCGGAAGATGACGGTATCTGGCTGGCTGCGACAGTAGTGCTGGATGAAGCCAAGCTGGCCGGCGGTGCCGCGCTTACCGGAGTTCCCGTCCCCAACCTCGTGGCTGTTGAGGGTGACGTCCCGGGGGAGGCGCTCTCGTCCTTGGTCTTCAACAACAAAACTAGAAGGACGATTCCGGCGACGAGGAGCGCCCCGAGGATCCCCAGAATCACGAAGAGGAGAGTCCGGGACTGCCTTTCGCGAGGGGGGTTCTCGGCGAACGGATCCATCGGGTTGTCGGTGCTCATCGGACCCGCCCTTCGGTCAGTACCGGATGGCTAGCAACCTATAGGCAATCAGTGTCCACGACTAGGAAAACAGACAAACTTCCTTAATCCGTCTGCAGAAATAGGTCCCCTCAACACAAACCCACCCTGGTGGAATCCGCGTTAAGCTCACGCCCTCGGTTCGGCTTCGAAGACGATCTCCCCGTCAAGCGTGGTCAGCACGTTGCGCGTCAGGTAGATGTCAGAAGCCGGGCCAGCAAAAGGATCTCGATCAGCGATTGCCAGATCGCACACTCCGCCGACCTCAATCACGCCACCGGGCATCCCTAGTAGATCGTGCGAACCGCGGGTGTAGGCGGTCAAGATGGAGGCCAACGAAAGTGCTTCGTGGGGGAGCAGGGGCTCCGCCTCGGTCTCCCCAGGGGCGCGGCGATTGACCGCCACGTGCATGCCCTGCCAAGGGTCAGAGGTAGAAACGGGCCAGTCAGACCCGCAGACAATATTCGCCCCAGCACGCTCGAGAGAGGCGAATTGGTACTGCCACTGGCTGCGGAGCTCGCCCATCAGCGGCAACGTCATAGTCGCCATCTGTGCATCTAGGCAGGCCCACAGTGGCTGGATGTTCGCGGTCACGCCCAGGGCGCCAAAGCGAGCGAGATCGTCCGGGTTGATGACCTGGAGGTGAGCAATATGGTTGCGGACGGATGCACGATCTGTTGCGGGCACCCCCTCGACGGCGTCGAGGCAGTAGCGGACAGCCCGGTCGCCAATAGCGTGAAAGTGGGCGGAAATGCCGCGAGCGTTGAGCAGCGGCACCAGCTCGCAGAGTTGCTCGGCATTGAAGTAGGAGAGGCCCCGACCGCCGGTGCACGAACATTCCGCTTGGTAGGGCTCTTCCATAGCCGCAGTTTCGTTCTCCGGGACCCCATCGACCATGATTTTCGCGGTGTCGAGGCGCAACCCGGCGCGCGCGTATTGGTCGCGGCGTCGCTCAAGGTCTGCGACGAATTCAGGAATGGTCATGCCGTCGAAATCGCGCGATACCCACAGCGCTCCGCTCACGCGTCCCCGCAGAAGCCCCTCGTCAAGCAGCTCTCGGTAGTAAGGGGTGAAATCTTCGTAACCCGCGTAGCTACCTAGAATGGCCTCCTCCCAACCGGTGATACCGAACCCGAAAAGGACACGTTCCCCGGTCAACACCCCGGCGCGAACCTCCTCGCTAGTGGTGGTGGGCAGTACGGCTCCGACGATGTCAGCGGCCCCCTCGTGCAACATTCCGCTCGGCACGCCATCGGAGTCGCGGTCGATCCGCCCATCCTCGGGATCGGGCGTCGTCGCATCAATGCCTGCCAGCTCGAGCGCTGTGCTGTTGACCCACGCGCCGTGGTGATCGGTATTGATGAGAAACACTGGCCGATCGGGCACGATTTTGTCGAGATCCTCGCGGCGCGGGCTTCCGCCGGGGAAGAACGGCATCCGCCACCCTCCGCCCAGGATCCATGGGAGGTCGGGCTCCGAAGCGGCGTACCTCGCGATCTCGGCGTACACCTGTTCTGCGCTGGCGCACTTGGTGAGGTCGCACCTCAGTGCCTCGATGCCGCCGATGGCGGGGTGCGCGTGTGCGTCGACAAAACTGGGCGTGACAAGGCCGCCCCCGCGTCGATAACCCGGCTAGCCGCATAGTTTTCCCGAAGTTCCTCTCCGCCCAGCGCGAGGATCCTGCCGCCATCGGCGACGAGCGCCGAGTGCTCCAGCATGGCGCCGTTCGACCAAACGCGGGCAGAGTGGATCAACAATTGCGCAGGGGTACGGGTGGGGTCGGTCACGAGTGGGGTCCTTTTTCCGAGTCGGTGGACGTCATGGGGTGATGCGGAAAGGCGTGGACTGCGGCGTCCTCGAAGTCGCGCCGCAATATGTCGATGTAGCGGTTGAGCAGGCCAAGGAAGCTTGTTTCGGACACTCCGTCTTGGTCCGTGCGGCTCCGAGTTGCCTCTGCGAGTAGCGGCGCACTGAACGTTTCAACAAAGGAGGGGTCGAGCAACACCTCTTCGGCATTCGCTGCGTAAGCGAACCCGAGCGCGAGATTCTCCAGCTCGATCAATGCCCCCAACGCGCGGCCGATCTCACCCCCGCCGCCAACGAAAACCCGGACGAATGTCTCGTACATCCCGACGGTGTCGGCGTCGCGCACCGGGGTCGTACTGAGCACCTGGATGGTGTTGGGATGCGCTGAGAAGACTCGGTAATAGGCAATCGCGAATCGACGGATCGCCTCATCCCACGGCAGGTCGACAATGGTCGGGTCGTGAATCTGGGTGACGATGAGCGCGCGCACCAGAGAGACCAAGGCGCCTTGCCCGTCGATGTGGTGGTAAAGCGAAGGGGATCGGACCCCAAGACTCTGCGCGAGGGCCTTCATAGTGCAGTTGTGCCAACCCTTTTCGTCAATAATCGCGAGCGCCCCCCGCGCAATGTCGGCTTGGGTAAGCAGGGCTTTGGCCGGTCGGCCCGGGCGTCTGGGGGCAGCTGCCGGCTTGTCTTCCTCAGACATGAGCGACCTCCTTGGCTGTATGCGGGAACTGCGCCGACGGCATGTTTCAACTTGGTTAACGAAACTTTCGAATGCTTGCGCGAGTCAATCTAATCGCATTAGGTTTACCGAACACAACAGCACCCCAGGGTGATCACCAAGTTCTCGCGAAGGAGGCAGCCAGGTGCCGACGCCAACGTCTACCCCGACAACAAGAGGGCTCGACCGTAGTGACGCCCCGGAGTCTGGGTCGCAGGACTTGGTTATTGCAGGGGCACGCAAAACCTTCATCACGCCTGAAAAGACGTACGTCAATGCAATCGATGATGTGTCGTTCACCATCCGTCAGGGCGAGTTTTTTGTCATGCTCGGTCCCTCGGGGTGCGGGAAGACCACCCTGTTGCGGAGCATCGCGGGGCTGGACACGCTGGATGGCGGCGAAATCCACTTGGGCGGTCTCCGCATAGACCTGCTTGCCCCACACGAGCGGCCGGTGAATACGGTGTTCCAGTCGTACGCACTTTTCCCGCATCTGACCGTTGCGCAGAATATTGCCTTTGGTCTCGAGATGGAACGTAAACCCAAGGCTGAGATTGCGCGGCGCGTCACTGAGATGCTCGACCTGGTGCGGTTGTCGGAGATGGCCAACCGTAAGCCCGACCAGCTCTCTGGCGGTCAGCAACAGCGGGTCGCGCTCGCCCGGGCGCTGGCAAAGCAACCGAAAGTGCTGTTACTTGACGAGCCGCTGGCCGCGCTCGACCTCAAACTGCGACGGGGCATGCAGGCCGAATTGAAGCGTCTGCAGCGGGCCACCGGTATTACGTTCGTCTTCGTCACCCACGACCAAGACGAAGCGTTGAGCATGGGCGATCGCGTTGCCGTCTTTAACGAGGGGCGGCCCGAGCAGATTGGCACCCCGGAAGAGATCTATGAGCAACCCGTCAGCCGATTCGTGGCCGACTTCGTGGGTGAGACCAATTTTGTAGTCGCACCGGCGACCCGGGTCGGTGCTGGGGCTGACGAACGTCTGGAAGTGCTACTGCCCAGCGGCGATTCGGTGTACCTCAGCTCCGTGGTGCCGACTCCCGACGGCACAGTCACCCTGGCCATTCGTCCCGAGCGCCTTACCTTTTCTCCACGGGAGGTGCACTTCGCCGCCGGTGTCCTTGCCAAGCTCGTCTACATGGGCACAGACCTGCGATGCTCGGTCGAACTGGCGGACGGCACGGAAATCGCCATCCGGGTGCCCCCGCCCTTTGACGTCGACATCCTCCCTGGCGCCGAAGTGGCTCTATATACCGATGTCACGTCGCTGCGAGCTTTGATTCCCGAAACTCAGTCTGCGTCGTGAGCACCGACCTTTCTGTCCGCACCGAGGCAAAGCGGCGCCAGCCGACGCATTTACGCGGACAATTCTCGTGGCCGGGCACAACGCCTGCTCTTCTAGTCGCAGCACTGTTCACTGTGGGCCCACTCGCAATCATTTTCTTGTTTTCATTCTTGTCTCGCCCCGCCCAGGGTGGCGGTGTCGTCTACAAGTTCACGCTGGAGCCCTATATCAGCGCTTTGTATCAGAGTGATTTTGTCGGCAAAACCGTTTTCGACGGACGCTACCTACGCGTTTTCGGAGATTCCTTGCTGCAAGCACTCATCACCACTGCGGTGTGTCTGGTGCTCGCGTTTCCTATCGCGCTATGGATTGCAACTCGGCCCCAACGGCTGCAGAACTTGCTCGTGCTCCTCATCACCATCCCGTTTTGGACGAACCTTCTCGTTCGCACCTATGCCTGGATTCTGATTCTCAATGAAAACGGTATCGTCAACAGTGGTGCGACCGCTCTGGGACTGCCAAAAATGGAACTTCTATACACACCACTGGCATCGCAAATAGGCCTTATTTACACATTTCTTCCATTTATGGTGCTTCCCATTTACGCCTCGCTCGCAGGCTTCGATTTCCGCTTGGCGGAGGCTGCCTACGATTTAGGCGCTAGAAAAGTAACGGTTTTGCGGCGAATTATCGTGCCGTTGGCCGTCCCCGGTATTCTATCGGGAGTCTTGCTGGTCTTCATGCCGGCATTCGGTTCTTATGTCCAGCCGGTACTGCTTGGTGGGGGTAAAGTCTTACTGGTCGGAAATCTCATTGCCTCTCAATTTGGTGACGCTCGGAACTGGCCGTTCGGCGCCGCGCTCTCGGTGATCATCCTGATAATGCTGATGCTCGCACTGATGGGTATCGCTGTCTATTCTCGAAAAGCGGGCAAGAAGGTGGAGATTTCGCTATGAGTTCTCAACCCGTCGAACCCGGCAGCCTTGAGCGTGCCGTGATGCCGGTTCGCAAAGCCGCGCGCGGACTCAGGCTCCGCGACTTTCCCGGCGTAGGCCCAGTCGCAATTTTGGGCATGGTATTTCTGTATGTTCCGATTCTGATCACGTCCGTCTACGCGTTTAATGACGGTGACTCGGCGCTGATTTGGAAGGGTTTCAGTCTTCGCTGGTTCAGTGACGTGGCGCAGAATGCCAACCTGTTGAAGTCCGTTCGAGTGTCGCTGGAGATTGCCACGGTGGCAACGATTTTTGCCACCATCTTTGCCCTGCTTTTTGCGCTCTCGGTAGATCAGTTGCGGGCTAGGGGCAGTGGTATTGCCACCGCTGTCCTCACAGCGCCGCTGGTGATCCCCGAAATTGTGCTCGCGGTCGCGACGTTGGGCTTTATCCGGATCATCGGGTTGCAACCCGGGATGGCTGCTCTGATGCTGGCGCACACTTCGTTCTGCATCCCATTTGCGTTAATGCCGTTGCGTGCACGCCTCAAGAGCCTTGGCACTATTTATTTTGAGGTCGCTACAGATCTTGGTGCGAGCGCGTGGCAGACATTCCGGAGAATTATGTTGCCCTTGTTGGTTCCGGGCATTATCTCCGGAGCCATTCTGTCGTTCGTCATCTCGCTCGATGATTTTATTATCTCGAATTTCTTGGCAGGTTCGGGCTCTACCCCGCTTCCCGTGTTTCTATTTGGCCTTATTCGTAAGGGTGCGAGTCCCGCAGTGAACGTCATTGCTCTGATGCTCCTACTACTCGCAATCATCGTTACCACCATTACATTTTTGCAATCTCAACAAAGGAGAAAACGGCATGGCTAGTACTAGGTTTGGGCGCAGATTCGTCTCCGCTCTCGTCATTCCTGTCGTGGGTGCGTTGGCCCTCGCATCGTGCAGCGGCGGTTCCGACGCGTCGAAAGGCACAGACTCGCCCAAAGGATACGTCGAGGCCACCAGCGGAGAGGTCAATCTCTACACGTGGAGTGACTACTACCCCGCTGATCTTATTAAGAAGTTCAAGACTGATACTGGGATTACGCTTAATGTTGACTATTATGATTCTAATGAGAATCTTGAAGCAAAGCTGCGCGCCTCAAATGGCGCAGGCTATGACGTAGTGGTACCGACCGACTACATGGTGAAGATTCTGGCAGATTCCAATTTGCTTCTCCCTTTCGATGCTAAGAGCTTGCCGAACGGTGTCAACATCAAAGATTCATTCTTTGACGTCTATTTTGATCAGGGCCGTAAGTATACGATTCCTTACCTTTACGGCACGAACTCCATCATGTACGACAGCGCGGTGATCACCGAAAAGATAGATTCATGGGCGGATTACTTCAACCCGCCCGCATCGGCGGGGAAGGTCGGCATCCAGAACGACCAGGTTGAGGCGGTCAACGCTGCCTTGCGCGCCACCGGCGCACAACCCTGCACCAAGGATGGCGCACAACTGCAGGCGGCGCAGGATCTGCTCAAAAGCTTCAAGTCTCGTGTGAGCACCATCAACAGCGACGGCATTCTGGAACGGCTCGCCACCGGCGAGGAGAAGATGGCGATGATCTACAGCGGCGCCGCCTATCGAGCAGCCTTGGAGAGGCCTTCGCTCAAGTACGTCTATCCCAAAGAAGGCGTGAATCTGTGGCAAGACAACTTCGCGATTCCAGTCGGTGCTAAGAATGTTGACCAGGCCAAGACCTTTCT
This sequence comes from Nakamurella antarctica, assembly GCF_003860405.1. Classification (NCBI taxonomy): domain Bacteria; kingdom Bacillati; phylum Actinomycetota; class Actinomycetes; order Nakamurellales; family Nakamurellaceae; genus Nakamurella; species Nakamurella antarctica. Next base: position 877,253 of record NZ_CP034170.1, read on the forward strand.
GAACTGGATGCTGAAGCCAGAGAATATGGCGGTTGCGGTGAACTTTCAGGGCTACGCATCGGGTGTGAAAGGTACGGATGAGCTGATGAAACCCGAGCTTGCTAGCAGCCCCGCGATCGTAATTCCGCCGGGCTACGACTTGGCAAAGCCCGTCCCGCCCTGCGACAACGAGGCGACTGCTAACTACTCGAAGATCTTCGAGACGTTTAAGGGCTGACCGGATCAGAAGGAGAGCCCGCGCGATCACTGAGAAAGGTCGCGCGGGTGAGTGGCAGCGCCATATCTACTCAAGCGGTGAACTTCAAGCGTTCATCTTGGTTCCGAAAGCCGTGGTCATCTTGACCTGACCCATTCGCACACTTAGGCTGTTCCATAGGTAAAACAGTGTTCGAAATATCGAACTCGCGAGATGGAGATGGTCATGGGCACGCAGGCAGTGGCTGCGCGGGCAAAGCGCTGATGCGCGTGGTCCCCGCTTTAGACCGCGGTCTGGAGATCCTGGAGTTTCTGGGCTCCGTTGACGGCCCCGTCCGTCCGGCCGAGATCATCGCGCGCCTGGGGTTGCCTCGAACCGCTGTGTACGAACTGATCCACACACTTCGAGAACGCGGTTTTGTGGAACCAGTGGGGGAGGGCCACCTGTGGCTGGGCGCACAACTTTTCTCGCTGGGCAGCAAATACGCAGGAAAACTCGACGTCGCCAGAGTGGGACAAGAGATCGCTGCCTTCGTGACGCAGCAGGTGGAAGAAACCGTGCAGGTAGGCGTGCTCCGAGGGCGAAATGTGCTCTACATCGCGCGATCTGACCCTGATCGAATAGTTCGGCTCGTTTCCGCCGTCGGACGCCAACTGCCAGCTCACTGCACAGCCTTGGGCAAAGTACTGCTGTCCGAGCTGACGACAGCGGAGCTGGAAGCACGGCTCGGCAACGGTGAACTCGAGGCTCTCACCGCTCGGAGCATTACCGATCCTGCGGTGCTCAGGACCGAACTAGCGACCATCCTGCAGACGGGGGTGGCATACGACGATCGTGAATCGAACCTCGAGGTGAACTGCATCGCGGCGCCCGTCAGGAACGTCGTCGGTGATTGCGTTGCTGCTATCAGCATCTCGGTTCCATTGGCCCGAATGACGCCGGATCGGACCGAAATAATTCGGGACGCGGTACTGGCGGGCGCCCAACGAATCTCGTCGCGGCTTGGCTATTCGCCAGTCGCGGGCACGGCTGGCTAATGCGGTCGATCACGCCCCCACCGGGCGCGCCACCAGAGCCCCCACCGGGCACTCTCCCTCCGCGAAAGACACCATGATGTCCGCTGCAGCCGTCTTCGGTGAGCGGCAGCTGGTGCCCGATTCGGGCTGGCGTTTACCCGAGGGCCGCATATGGCCGGTAGAAACCTCCAGCGTCGAAAGGCCACATGCGGTCGAGGCAGTGATCTCGGGCGTAACGACGCCCGACGTCTCGTTCCTATCTCCGGACACCGTTGGCAGATTCCGGCAGTACCACGAGACGGCCGACGCAAACAGCCCCCCCGCACCACCCAATTTGACGTTTAGGCTGCGAAGCGCTTCGAGTAGCTGCCTGAGCGGCGCATATCTCCAAACCCCCCTGCCGTCGATTGCAGTAGATCGCGTTCGGCACCCACGTCTTGGACTGGACATCCTGGAGAGAACCGCACACGCAGGACAAACTCCTCCCACCATGAGTTCCATCGGCTCTCGCGAACCACCATCCCTCACCTGGCTCGGACCCCTTTCACCAACAAAAATCAGGAGCACACCATGACAGCCAGCACCGCTGCGGACACCGCAGCTCTCATCGAGGCAGCGCACTCGGCATTCCTCAAGGGGCAGGCTGCCTCCCCCGCAGAACGAGCCGAGTGGCTCACCGCGATCGCGACCACACTCGATGCCAACGCGGAAGAATTAATCGGGTTGGCCGCCGAGGAAACTCACCTCGCCACAGCGCGGCTCACCGGCGAACTCACGCGGACAGCTTTCCAGTTACGCCTGCTTGCCGAGGAGATCACAGCCGGATTCCACCTCGATGCCACGATCGACCACAGCGACGCATCATGGGGAATGGGACCGAGGCCCGACATTCGGCGAATGAATGTCCCGCTGGGTGTCGTCGGTGTATTCGGCGCCTCCAATTTTCCGTTCGCGTTCAGCGTTATTGGTGGCGATAGCTCATCGGCCCTGGCCGCTGGCGCCGCTGTAGTCCATAAAATCCACAGTGCCCATCTGAAGCTGGGGTTGAGAACGAGCGAGCTGGTCAGCGGAGCCCTCGCCGCGGCGGGCGCTCCGCAAGGCCTCTTCGGCTCGGTGGTGGGCCGCGCGGCCGCTGAGATGCTCGTCGATCATCCCCTCGTGAAAGCGGTGGGGTTCACGGGTTCAACGGCTGGTGGTCGCGCGTTGTTTGATCGAGCTTGCGCTCGCCCCGTCCCCATCCCGTTCTTCGGAGAACTTGGCAGCATCAATCCCGTCGTCGTCACCCAGAAGGCCTGGGCAAGGCGAGGGGACCAGATCCTTCGCGAGTTTGCCATGTCATTCACCATGGGAATGGGGCAATTCTGCACAAAGCCGGGCCTCCTATTCGTACCGGCGGGTGATTGGGATCAGATCAGTAGCGCACTCAGTGGCGCGCTGCTGGGATCTGCGGGGACCGAAATGCTCAGCGACGGGCTCCATGAGGCGTTCGAAGAATCGCTCCGCGCCGTCGCTGCAGAAGACGGGGTATCCGTCATTGTGCAGGGCCGCAACGCACCAGTGCCCTTACCCAGCGTGCTCGGCACGACATCGGCGGTGGTTCGGAATAATCCGAGCATCCTGCACCGTGAAATGTTTGGCCCTGCTTCACTTGTCGTCCAATACGAGACGGAAGACGAGTTGCCAGCGCTGGTTGAACTGCTCGAAGGCCAGTTGACGGCAACGCTGCAGGCCGAGGACGATGACGACCTTGGCGACCTCGTGGGCTTGCTTCGGGAGAAGGCCGGTCGGTTGCTGTGGAACGGCTGGCCCACGGGAGTGACGGTGAGCTACGCACAACAGCATGGTGGACCTTATCCCGCTACTACTTCGGCATCAAGCTCGGTGGGTACGTCGGCGATCGCACGGTTTATGCGCCCTGTGGCCTTCCAGTCGTTCCCGGCCCAACGACTACCAATGGCCCTGCGCGATGACAATCCGTGGCGGGTTGTCCAGCGCGTCAACGGTAGCGTTGCCAGCCAGGGCTAGGCGACGTTGCGCTGGGGCGCAGTGACTCGGTCGGACATTCGTCTTGAATTCCGCTCGGCAGACCGGTGACCGACGTTTCTTGCCACCGCATCCACTGGCGCTAGCGCATGCACTGGTGCTAGCGCAGCTGTGGCGCCGCAAAGACGGTGGTGATCGCGGAGGCGTACAGCACTGATTCGGGGGCTCGGTCGGCTAGGCCTTCGAAACCCGCGGCGGCCATCAGAGAGTCGTTGAGGTACACAAGTTCGGCGCGCTGTAGCGGCCAGGGCTCATGGTGATTTCGGCAGTAAATCGTCCGGCCCAGATGCCTCTCGTGGAACGCCCATCGAGCGGTGAGGAAGGTGGAAATCGGGTCGCTGGCCAGTTCTGCGTTTGCTGCGACGTCGTGACCTGGGCGCACGATGATGTGCGAGGAGGCTGCGGGGTTGCCGTGACGGGAGGTGCGGTAGGCCACTTTGCCGTCGCGCTGGCCGATCCGCATGGAGGCCCACTGGTATTTAAGACCGAAGACGGCCCGGGCAACGAGTACGGGTATGAGGTGCGATGCCTCCAGGCTGGCGAACACCACGCCTCGCCGGCCGTGCTCATCAATGGAGTAGAGGCGCACGTTTACCTCGGGAAAGTTGCCCAGCCACGGCACATTTGGGCTGCCAAAGAACGAACTCTGTGACATTTGGAAAGCGATGATCCCCACCCAGGCGCTCCCGTCGATGACGTCAGGACGGCACCCCGCTGGCATATGCGGCGCCACCACGCTGGGATCAACGCGCCAGTGCAAGAACGTCACTTCGCTCCACCGTTGCTGCAGAACTGGGGAACTGCCCAGTGGCGGGGCATGTGTCGGAATTGAAGCTGGGTGCGTCATTTTCGTCTCGTCGTCACACTCGCGGCAGGGCTGCCTGGAAAAAATTCGCACTGAGAGGGGCCCTAGAGCCCACTTCCTTCGAAGCGGTCGGTGCACCAGGTCTGGGTGTGCTGGCGTGTCCAGGCTACGCGCGCCCCGCGCAGAGGCATTTTGGTTGCAGAGGTCTTGCACCCGGAAATAGGGGTGCCCGCGTGCACCCATTCCGAAGGCGAGGTGAACGCGGGCACGAGAGAGCAAGTGCTAGATGCTGTTTCGGCTCCTGTTCGCAGGCCGGGAGAGGAATGTTGTGGCTCCACCAATGAGTAGCAGAGCAAATGCGGACAGCATGAGCGGAAGTACGGGTGCACCGGTATTAGCAAGCAGGTTGCCAGCATTCGGCGGGCTTGCGGGCTTGACAGGGTCTGCCGGCTTGGGCGGGACCACGGGGTCTGCCGGCTTGGGCGGGACCACGGGGTCTGCCGGCTTGGGCGGGACCACCGGGTTGACGACGGCTGCAGCCACGGTGACCTGAGCGGATGCGGACAAGACCTGTCCATAGCAGTTGGTACCTGCGGCTCGGATAAAAGTCGTGTTGGTGATGGGTAGCGCGGAGTTCGCTGACGTAGCGCCTGCGATGTTGGTCCACGGGTCTGCGCCGGTGACGGAGGACTGCCACTGCACTGCTGGTGCGTCGTCTCCGGAGAAGGCGACGGATGCGGCGAAGTTACCGCCGCCGGCTGGGAGCGCGCCAGCGATTGGCTGTGTGGTGACAGCAGCGGCGGTACCGAAAGTGAACGCAGCCGGGAATACCTCAGCGGGCAGGGTTTGATCCATCAGGCGGTACTGCACGGTGACGTCGACTGGGCCGCAACCGGCCGGGGTTACCGCAGTCCAAGTGGCGTCATCACTATTCGCGAGCGCTGTCGCAGCGTTAGCCCCGTACAGAACCGACGTCGCTACGACATCGGAGATGACGTCCGGAACGATGCTGGCTAATTCGGGGCCATTGCCGAGCGCCCCGTTGGAGTCCTCCCCGTAGGTGTAAATCTTGAGGTCGGAGCCTAGCGCGACGGTATGTTGGTCGCCGATTGCGACCTGGGTGAAGGTGACCCCGGTGGGGGTCTGGACCACCGTGGGCAGAGGCCGATCATCGGAGGTGCCGTCGCCGAGCTGCTGATAGTTACCACTACCCCAAGCATAGTTTTTACCGTCCGAGCCCAAAGCCTCCGAGACATACGGGCCGGTCGTTATTTGGCTGAAAGTTACACCCGCCGGGAGAGTCACAGATTGTGGGGTGGAGTAGTCCGTGCCAACGTTCCCGTTGCCGATTTCGCCGTACTGGTTGTTTCCCCAGGTGTAGGCATTCCCTGCGGCGTCTACTGCCCCGGAGTGGCTGTCACCAGCAGAAACTTGGGTAAAGACGACTCCTACGGGGAAAGGCACAACAGTCGGGTTTTTCACTGAGGTGACCGGGTTGCCATCGCCCAGCTGTCCGTTGACGTTGTGACCCCACGCGTACATTTGGGTGTCTGAACCGAGGGCCAACACAAAGTTGGCACCGGCCGAGAAGGATGTCAATGTGACGCCAACGGGAAGGGGAACCTCGACGGGGACTGCCCGGTTGGTACCGCTGCCACTGTCGCCCTGGCCGAGTTGCCCCAAGAAGTTGTCACCCCACGCGTAGGTTTTCCCGTTTGACCCGCGTGCAACGGTGTAGTAATTACCAGAATCGATGCTGGTGAAAGTTGCGCCTGCTGGAAGCGTAACTTCGACAGGGACGGAGCTGCTGGCGGTGAGCCCGTTGCCCAGCTGCCCGAAGTCGCCGTAGCCCCACGCGTAGGTCTTGCCATTATTGCCCAACGCCACGACGTGCCGTGCGCCGGAGGAAATCTGGGTGAACTTGACGCCCACGGGTGCTGGGACCTTGGCCGGGATAAGACTGTCTCCCAGGGTATTGTTGCCCAATTGTCCGTCATCATTCCAGCCCCAGGTGTAGGCGTTGCCAGCCGAATCCAGTGCTGCCGAAAAATAGGTACCAGCGCTTACCTGGGTGAAGCTGAGAGTGCTGACCGGAACTATCCCGCTCACAGCGGTCCCGCCAGCAGCGGGGCCGGCGACCGGCGCCGGGTCGGCGAATGCTGTTGCTGGTGCGAAGACCAGTCCTAGCGCTGCAGTGACTGCCACCGCGCCGCGCATCAATGATTTGTTCACAAGGACCTTTCGAGGTTTTGCTGCCACCGACGGGTGACATCTCACAATCAAGCAATATTTGCACGGATTGGGCGATTTCCCGGCAGAGTTGCAAAATTTTCGTAAAGTTCGCGGGATCTTTTTAAGCATCCAGAACCGAAGGTGCCCTGTCCCAACGCACTTTTACGGGCTCTCCACCGTTCCGCGTGATGGTGGATCCGTGCCCGTGGCCCTTGCTGTTGACTGCTTGTTACCACACAAAGGAAGTCGACTTCGAAGGACCACGAGCGTGCCCCGTGCTACTTCTGTTCGCCGAGATCCGGCGACGGTGCTGTTCCACCTGCCCGATTTCCACGTGATCGACGCCCGGCGAAGTGCCACCGGGCGGGACGTCGTCATCGGTACCGGGATCACCCAAATGTGTTGCCCTGTATGCCATGTGCCTTCGACTCGGGTACACGTCCGCAAGCTCCAACGGGTACGGGACATCCCGGCCGGCGGCGGCCCGGTCACCGCCTGGTGGTACAAGCTCCGATTCCGGTGCGGCAACACCGGGTGCGCGAAGGCCACGTTCACCGAACACACCCCGCAGGTCCGGCCGTACGCCGGGTCTACCAGCCGGCTCGCCAACACGGTGGTCGACGCGGATGTCCTGTCGGGCCGTTCGATCGCCGAAACCGCCAGGGCTCACCGGATCGGCTGGTGGACCGTCCAACGCGCGTTGACTGCGCGGGCCGCCGTCCTGCCGGACCCCGGCCTGTCGCCTGCCACGGTCAAGGGACCGGGTGGGCCGGATTTCTGCCATTGGGATGGGACCACGGTTTCGCCAGTTATGGGACCACCCGGCGTGTGCTGACACGCTGGGTTTGGGGGTGCCCGTTTGATGTTCATGTCCTGTTTGGTGACATGGAGGTCGTTGATGGCGTTCCGGGAGGTCGACGTGGTTGAGGTTCGTGAGGTGCTGCGGGCTTGGTTGGATGGTGGTGGTCTGCGGACGGTCGCCCAGCGCGCCGGGGTGGACCGGAAAACGGCCCGCCGTTATGTGCAGGCTGCCGGCGAGGCGGGCCTGGCCCGGGGCGCCGGGGCGGCAGCGCTGTCGGATGAGTTGATCGGGGACGTCATTGCCAGGGTCCGCCCGAACCGGCCCGGTGGTCACGGCGCGGCGTGGGATGTGTTGCTGGGCAGGCAGTCCGACATCACGGGGTGGGTGAATCAGGGCTTGTCGTTGGTGAAGATCGAGGTCCTGCTTCGCCGGTCCGGCACGGTGGTGCCGTACTAGGACGTTGCACCGTTTCGCCACCGGTGAGTGCGGCTTCCGACCGCGGGACACCACGGTCCGGGTGGTGGATGGTGATCCGGGGGTGGAATGCCAGATCGACTTCGCCCAAATGGGTTTCATCAACGACGCGGAAACCGGACGCAGGCGGAAGGTGCACGCGTTGATCTTCACCGCAGTGAAGCCAGGCACACATGTTCGTATTCCTATCTTTCTCCCAAACCCTGGCGACGGTGGTCGCTGGCTGCGAAGCAGCCTGGTCGTTCTTCGGCGGTGTGTTCAAGGTTGTGGTGCCGGACAATATGAAACCTGTTGTGGCGAAGGCGGATGCGGTGAATCCGCAGCTGTCTGTGGGGTGGTTGGACTACTCCCAGCACGCCGGGTTTCACACCGATACCGCCCGGGTTCGCTCGCCGAAGGACAAACCGAAGGTGGAACGGGTGGTGCAATACGTGCGGGGGAACTTCTTCGCCGGCGAAAACTTCCTCAGCATGGAACAAGCCCAGGCCGCGGCAACGAAGTGGTGCACCGAAGTAGCCGGGATGCGGATGCACGGCACCATCGCTGCCCGACCACTGGACGTGTTCCGGGAGACTGAACTTGTTGCGATGCAGGATGTTCAACCCGCCTACGATGTGCCGATCCTGCGAGCGGTGAAAGTGCATCGGGACTTCCACATCGAGATCGGCAAAGCGCTGTACTCCGTCCCAGGCGAGTTCATCGGACACACCCTGGACGCCCGCGCCGACAGCCAGCTGGTGAAACTGTTTCACCGCGGACAGCTGGTCAAAACCCACCCCAGGGAAAAACCCGGTGGTCGGCACACCGACCCGGCCGACCTCCCCGCCGAACGCGTCGGTTACGCAATGCGCGACCTGGACAAACTGGTCGCCACCTGCGCAGGTCACGGCACCAACATCGGGATCTACGCCGAAAGGTTGTTGGATGATCCGCTGCCGTGGACCCGGATGCGCGCCGTCTACCGGCTTCTCGGCCTGGTCCGCCGGCACGGACCGCACCCGGTTGATGCGGCGTGCGGCACTGCGCTGGATCTGGATGTCGTGGCGGTCGGGAAAATCGACGCGATGCTCACCAAAGCATTGGAGAACACTCCGCCGGTGTTGCCGGCCGCGGCTGGTCACCCAGCAGGCAGGTTCTCCCGCCAACCCGACGAATTCCAAGCAGGCAGAGCAACTCTCACCCTCGTGCCACCCATCCGCAGCGCAGCCGACCCAGCGAAAGGCAACAACTGATGACCACCACCATGACAGCCCCGGCCGACCCGATCGGCAACGACCTCACCGCACTGCTGCGGTCGTTGAAGCTCTCCGGGATGAAAGACACACTGCCTGAACGACTTTCACTGGCCAAAACCCGCAACCTGAGTCATCACGCGTTCCTGGAGTTGCTGCTGTCCGATGAGGTGTCGAGGCGGGACACCAGATCGGCGGTGCTGCGGGCGCAGAACTCCGGGCTGATGCCGCTGCTGCGGCTGGAAACGTGGAACGAACTGCCCGACCTGACCTACGACCGGCGGCTCTGGTCGGACCTGACGACCCTGCGGTTCACCGAAAACAACACCAACACAATCATCCTCGGGCCCGTCGGGGTCGGCAAGACCCACCTCGCCACCGCACTCGGGCACATCGCAATCCGAAGAAGAAAAACCGTGCTCATGGCCAGAGCTGACCGGCTTTTCACCCGACTGCGGGCCGCCCGCCTGGACAACACCCTGGACGCAGAGTTCCGCCGACTGGTCCGGTTGGATTTGCTGATCCTGGACGACTTCGCCCTCCGCCCGCTGGATTCCACGACCACGAATGACTTCTACGAACTCATCGTCGAACGGCACCGCAAAGGATCCACGATTTTCACCTCAAACCGCGAACCGGTCGAGTGGCTCACCATGACCACAGACCCGATGCTCGCCCAATCCGCCGTCGACCGGCTCACGTCCGGAGCGCACACCCTCATCGTCGAAGGACCGACCTACCGCCAACGAAACACCGTAGCTATTGACCAGCAGCACCAATGAATGGCACCCTCACATCACCACCCAGGTGGTCCCATGCCCGTGGCGAAAGCCTGGTCCTTTCATGGTGGCAAGCGACAAACAGCTTTTTCAACTTTTGCTGTAACATGTATTCACACTGAAATTCGTGACGCTTGGGAAGCAGCCCTACCACTTTCGGTGCCTTTGGGTCGTAAATCTAGAGTTATTAGAGCAGCTGTGGAAGCTTTCGCAGTGAAAAACGTTCCGGTTGATTATGACCAAATCGCCGTAGACGTGAATTTAACCGTGGCAGATGTGAAGGAAATTCAGGCTGTAACCGCTGTTCAAGCGTCCCTGGAGTTTCAATACAGCAATGGGGCGACCCTGAAGGATAGTCTTTCAGGTGTTGCTGACACCACTTGGGATGAGGTGTTAGCTGAAACCGCCGCTGAAACTCTTTATAGCAAGCTTTTGGCAAAATGTGATTTGACCAGTTTACGGTGGCCGGAAGTTTCTGTTGATGCGTTCCGACTGTTTTTCGGCGGCATAACCGATATGGGTTTAATCGGGGCCACTTTGGGGGTTTCAACCCAGCAAGTCAAAGAAGGTGTGGCGGCGATTCAAACCCTTTTACGTGAAGAGGCCTGAATCCAGGCACCCCCTGATTGCTGTGAGGGAAAAGGATGGGCTACCCAGAATATGAGATTTTTGCGGATAGGTAAAAACGAGTTTCAGATTTATTTAACCGAATCTGCCGCCATCCCTACCGTTCGCACCGTTCCGAAGCCAGACTAACCCGCCGAGGGTAGCTCCCGAGTCGTGATCCGGGCCCTGGCTGGGACCTGCCCGTGCAGGTTTTCGGTGAACACCTTCCGCACACACTTAGCGACCCGGCAGTGCCACTTCTGCTTGCGCCACAACAACAACGGGGAATCCGAGCCGAACGGTAGATCCCGCGGCCTGGTAGTCACGCATCCCCGCGGCGACCTCGACTGCTGCCGACACGACGGACACCACCCCTCCAACACCAGTTCCGTCCGGCAACGCACCACCCGCCGACCGGAATCGTCGTGAACGACCCGCTCAACGAGGAATCCGTCAATACCTAGCAGAAGCGAACCACTCTGGCCAATGGCTCGTGGTCTTTCGATCTGGTCGTGTGAGAATAACCAGTCACAAGCGCCGCGATCCCCTATCAGACCCAACACGCCAAAAAGCACATCACCAGTTAAGTCCTACTAAGTCCGAAGGGCCAGTAACGGCCCCACCGAAGCCATCAACGGCCGACTCGAACACCTAAGCAGCATTGCCCTCGGCTTCCGCAACCTCACCAACTACACCGCTCGATCCCTATTCGAAACCGGCGGATTCAGACCAGGCCTACACAGTCAATTGCGATGAGCCCCCTTAAAGACCTACATTATTGATGTTCTGTGCAAGTCAGATACATCGATGCCAGCTTCGACGAATCGATCCTCTAAAGCCTCTGCGCCGAACTTTTCCCAGTAATCAAATTCCTCACTCGAAACCGGCACGGCTTGTAGCCAAGTAATGACATGACCGTCACTCACGATATCTGGAATCTCCATCTCGTCCCATAAGAATGGAGTCACAAAAAGGATATGTTTCATTTCAATATTACCTGCATAGTCGGAGACGATATCTCGAAAAATCACGCCAGGAGCGACGCCAAACTTACCAGTCGCCAGATTGAATGCGCAGGAAGCGAGCATCTGGCCGAATTCGTCACTTCCTGAGCTGCAAACACCTATAATCTCAACTCTCAGTGAGCGATTACCAATCCGATTCTTGGTGCTGAACTTCGACATCCCCACTGTGCCCCAGGAACTAACGCCGACCGTAGGCAGGTCCCGCGACTCGATCACATCGACCCAAACATCATCATTGTGGTCACTAATAAAACGGCGCACCATCGGCCGTGCATCCTGGAACAGCCGGGCCTCAGATTGCGCGATCTTTTTGAGGTCTATGCGCTCATCGGACACGGGGGGCCTCTAACAGCCTGTCGGCAGAATCATGGGCCAAAGTACACGTCATCCGGCGCCTCTCCTTCATGATTTGCATTCGAAGCGGGTAGCTCCGGACGGTAGTGAGTTGGATTATTATGTTCGTCTAAAAATTGGGTTCGCGGAATTCCCCGGACTTCAGAACTGGCTCTGTGCTTTCTAAATTCGAATCCATACTCATGACCCATCTGCCATGGGTCACCTGGGTGAATCACTACGCCCGTCCGGTCGTACACGACGCCGTTGACGTCGCGTGCGTTCTCCCATACAGTACTCCTGACATCCTTTCGGAAGCTGGTTGGGCGCTTGTAACTCACAGGACCCGACGCCCGTGTGGCCACCTGCTTGCTTACTTCTTTTTCGACAGTCTGTGTCGTAGAACCATTTAGGCGATTTACCTGGTTTGTTAGGTCATGTGTGGTTTCTGTGCCGAATTGTTGACCGCCTCCCGCCGCGGCTTTACTTTCGCCCTTCGCAGCGGATCCAGCGTAGCGGGACAGTCCCCTACCCACTGCTCTGTTTACCGCGAAGTCGTCGACGCGTTGGTTGGCTTTGGCTAATGGTCGGCGGGCTGCGGCGAGTGCTTTGGCTGCGCGCGCGGCGGCGGCAGATCCTTTGACACCAGCGCTTGCTGCGGCGAGAGACGTTCTGGCTGCTGCAACGGCTGTGGGGGCGAGTTTCTCAGCGGCGCGTACGCCTTGAGCGGCGCCCTTGGCTGCGAGACCGCCAGCCCGAGCGTAAACGCCGCCCGGGATCACGCCGAGAGCGTCCATGGCAATTTCTCCCCAAGACACGTCTTCGCCGGCAATTTTGCGGCCGGAGTCCACACCAAGTTTGGCTGCACTAGCTGCCATCAACGCACCGAACGCTAAGGGCGCCAAAGCGGGCATCAACACAACTGCCACGACAGCCACCACGATTAGCACAATCGTCAGCTTGCCTAAGGTGTCGGAGACGCCTTCCCAGAAGTGCGACCAACCAGACCTGTTGTGCATCCCCATGTCCTGCGCGTTGTGCAGCGTGCCTTTTACTTTAGAGTCAGCGCTCCTGCGGTCGTCAGCTAAGGCGCGGCGTTGTTCCAGTGCGGCTTGCACTCGGGCTTGCGCGGCGGCTACCTGCTCATCGTGGGGGTTCTTACTGGCTGCCGGATCAGGCGCGGTCAGCAACACCACCGCCGGGTCAGCGGGCGGCGGAGGTCGCCAACCAGCCTGCGCCGAAGCAGCAGATGAGTGAGCGTGTTCAGCGGAACTCAATTCTTGATTGACAACCCCGGCTCGATATTGGATCTCTTCAACATCATTGGCGTAGGTCCGCATCCCCTCGGCGGCCTGAGAATACGAATCATGCAACATCACCAAATGCGAAGGCAGATCCGCGATCCGTCCACGGAACGCGTCAGCGGAGTCGCCCCTCCAAATCGCATCAGAAGTGTTGTCATGCAACTACTGCAAACGCGTCCGAGCCGAATCTGCATCTTCAGCGACAATTCGAAGCTCCTCCGCAACAGCCCACGTAGCATCCACACTGCCCAACTCCGGAACATCCTCAGTCCACGACGCAGCACTCATTCCGCACCACCGGAAACGGAAGTACCCGTCGACTTACTGTCCGGCGGCTGGGCGGTGATGGGGTCCTCGAAGGTGAAGGAGTCCACAATTTCTCCGAAAAGTTCGTTGAAGTCATTTTCAAGGATCACTGACGGTGTGCTTGCTGTAACAACAGCAAAGCCCCGATCGTCAGGGGTCGGGATAAACCATTGCCACACAGCAGATTCGAACTTCCCACCGTATTGCGGGTGAGTGCCCACATCCCGATATCGGGAATGCACTACCGCTGCGTCGATGTCAGTTAAACGCACTACCTCGACTTTGGCCTTGGCCTTGCGAGTGAGTTGTGACATGAGCACCGCCGAATCGTCACCAGAGGGCCTATCCACCATGGCAACGGTCAAGTTAGCGACTATGGGAAGGTCTTCGGACCAGGTGCCCCACATTGCCATGAAGGTCAAGTCCTGTCCCCGCGCGGTCCGCAACGAGTCCCGTACCAGTTTCTCCAACTTCCCCCGGTGGGCAGCTACAGCTGGATCTATCGCAGCGGTCTGATTGAGCAAGCGCTCAACCTGATCAGAAATTCGGTCGGATTCAAGGTCGAAGAGCCACCAGTCATCCGGCAACCAAACACTAAACTGATAGCGCGACATCAGTTGCCACCACTGCGCACCTCTGTGGTCTTGACACCGGACTCAGCAAAGTTCGACGACACCCCAGATTCCATGGCGACGTAGTCGTCTAAAGCACCGTCGACTCCGCCTTTTAGACTCTCGATCTCCTCAATGATTTTCTGTCGTCCGTCTTTCCACCCGTCCTGGAATTCATCGAGGGCAACGGCGACGTCGGTCGAGCCAAAACTGTCCCATTGGCTGCGGAAATCACCGTACACCAGCTCGGGCTCGGAGCATAACACAACATCATCTGCCGAATCCTCTTCAGCGGTGCTCTCGTCTGCCGTTGCCCCCGAATCGGGCGCAGGCAGTGTTAACGCACTGCCCTTGGCGACGGAGGCATCAACGGCGAAAGCTGAAGGCAACGGCATTGAAAAGTCCGAAGGACCATCTATTCTGGCTGCCAGCTTCACTTCTGCTACCCAGACCAAAGGTGTCCATGTTAAGGGCACATATACAGCTTCAGCGGCCGCCTTCGACGAAGCGCTCGGAACCCCCGCCGTACCTACAAGCGCGTTATCACCATTCAGCGGGAACTCGCCTTCGGCTGCGTCGTCGGTGGAGGGCTCAGCGGCTGGAAAGCCCTTGAACTCAGCCGCCATTGATACCAAAGGTACCCAGGACGTATACACGGCAACTTTGGTCATCGGTGACCTTTCCGCTGATGTCATTCATGACGCATCAGGTGTATATGTAAAGGGCAATAAAGAGATGGCAGAGCGAATCGAGCAGCCAGACCTTACGAACGGTTGGGTGCATTGGGCCAATTTGGATCCCCGTGCGCAGAGTCTGATCGCGCTCACTTCTCCCGTGTCTTTGATCGGAATCGCGCTTAACAACCCCGAACCGTTGCTCAGCTATACAACTGGCTCGCTGACCGCCGGAGTTGAGGGGGAGGGAGTTCAGGTGCTGCTTACCGAGCAAAATGTACTTGTCGGAACGATTCTCGTGTCGACCATTGGCGCGCCATGGCCCTTACACGCGTTGATCTCTGATCCCACAGGCTCGATAGACCTGAGCATGACCGAATGGGATACCCCGATCACTGTTGCTGCTCCCACCGCGCTCGTTGAAGCCAAGCCTGATGCGCAATTGAAGCAGGCACCGACATCGTGATTGACAGTGAGCCTGACGGCTCAGGCGAGTCCGTTTCCGGTGGTGCGGAATGAGTGCGGCGTCGTGGACGGAAGATGATCCGGAGTTGGGCAGTGTGGATGCTATGTGGGCAGTTGCGGAGGAGCTTCGAATTGTCGCTGAAGATGCAGATTCGGCTCGGCAGCGTTTGCAACAGTTGCATGACAACACTTCTGATGCGATTTGGAGGGGCGACTCCGCTGATGCGTTCCGTGGACGGATCGCAGATCTGCCTTCGCATCTGCTGATGTTGCATGATTCGTATTCTCAGGCCGCCGATGGAATGCGCACCTACGCCAATGATGTTGACGAAATCCAGTACCGGGCCGGGGTTGTCAACCAAGAATTGAGTTCCGCTGAACACGCTCACACATCTGCTGCTTCGGCGCAGGCAGGTTGGCAACATCCCCCACCTGCTGATCCGGCGGTGGTGTTGCTGACCGCGCCGGATCCGGCAGCCAGTAAGAACCCCCACGATGAGCAGGTAGCCGCCGCGCAAGCCCGAGTGCAAGCCGCACTGGAACAACGCCGCGCCTTAGCTGACGACCGCAGGAGTGCTGACTCCAAAGTAAAAGGCACGCTGCACAACGCGCAGGACATGGGGATGCACAACAGATCTGGCTGGTCGCACTTCTGGGAAGGCGTCTCCGACACATTGGGCAAGCTGACAATTGTGCTAGTCGTGTTGGCTGTCGTGGCAGTTGTGTTGATGCCCGCTTTGGCGCCCTTAGCATTCGGTGCGTTGATGGCAGTAAGTGCAGCCAAACTTGGTGTGGACTCCGGCCGCAAAATTGCCGGCGAGGACGTGTCTTGGGGAGAAATTGCCATGGACGCTCTCGGCGTGATCCCGGGCGGCGTTTACGCCAGGGCGGGCGGTCTCGCAGCCAAGGGCGCCGCTCAAGGCGTACGCGCCGCTGAGAAACTCGCCCCCACAGCCGTTGCAGCCGCGAAATCAACCCTCGCCGCAGCGAGCGCCGGTGTTAAGGGCTCCGCCGCCGCCGCCCGCGCAGCCAAAGCACTCGCCGCCGCACGAAGACCATTAGCCAGCGCCAACCAACGCGTCGGGGACTTCGCGGTAAGCACAGCAGCAGGTAGGTCACTGGGTCGTCTAAGCGGTTTTTCAAACCCTTTCCGGCCAGAGATGGGTGTGCCCTCAGCCTATTCAAGAGGGTACGAGCGCTTCGGGGGGATGACGGAAGCTAAGTTCCGGCAAACTTTTGTTGAGCCAGCCGGGACTCCGGTCTGGCCCGCCCATAACGGATCGGCGCCGGGCACCACCGAAGTTAAGACTCATTTGCCGACCGGAACTCAATTCGACCGATTCGGTAGCGAACGGGGGGCCTTTCTGGGCAAGCCGGGCGACCTCTTCACCGCTCGTTCGATTCCTCCCGAGAGTCTCGGCAAAGCTTATAAAACCTACCAAACAACCGGAAAGGCGCTACCGCCGGGCTCACATGTTGAGCAATCGATAATCGCGCCGTGGTTCGGCCAGGCGGGGGGCGGCACGCAATACGTAGTGATTGATATTTCCGGCGAAAAAGTATCCGTGGAGAAACTGCTCGAGTGGGGATTCATAAAATAATGGTCAAAGATGGCGGCAATTCTACAGTACTTCCAGAGTTTGTGGAAATTGAGGCTCGGCTAGCTCCATGGCGCATGATCGAAACCAGTCGAACTCACAGACAGATCAGTCCACCTACTATAGACAGCGACGGATTCCAGGTCTTTCATTCGGAAGATTTGGAATATGCGATTCAGCCATCAGATACTTCGTTTTATTTAAGGACACAAGAAAGAGGAGCTTCAAGAAACGTCGTGAAATTCAGTCGGCTCTTGGAGCTAGAGAAATTTCTCCTCTGGGAAACGTGTGCCTCCGCAAGGGGTGTTCTTGGGCTTCCGCGGCTCGATGCTGACCTGTACGTGTCAGACATAAACCCAGGAATTGAAGCCACGGACGACGGGGCTACCATATCCCTTGTGCTGCCAGGAGAACCAAAAAGCCTGACGACACTTGGTCACTCAGATGCGGCAAGATTCAGTAACATCATGCCTCTGTCGCTGGACGAGATCGAGGAGCGTATGGGCTCAGGGGTCAGTCGCTGGCAATGGTTCTGGAGTCGGGTGACGGCGTAATAAATCTAACGATCCGACCTAGTTTCCAACCATGGCTCAAACCCTTGCTTACGGGGTAGACTATGTTTATGTTTCGCAAAACCAAAACTTCGTCTTCTCAGTTCGACAGACTAGGTGAAGATACGGGCCGATTTTTCTATCCTAAGGGCGAGCAGCTTCGAATGAGGTCGTTGCCTCCGGACGCCGCCAGTCGGCCGTATCGGACGTACGAATCCACGGATGCCCCATTACCTGAGGGCTACAGCCTCGCACAGTCAGTGATTGCGCCCTGGTTCGCGCAGCCTGGGGGTGGGACACAATTTATGGTAATTGGCCCAGAAGGCTACGAAGCACAAATATTGGACCTGATAGATGCGGGGTATCTTCGTCATGTTTGAGTATAAAAATACGTTCAACGGAGATAACAGGTATGAGGTCCTACCTGAGTTTTTTGAACTCGAAACTAAACTCTCAATGTGGCGAAATTTGGAAAAGCAGTTGGGGCCTGGAGCGAGTGAACCGCCGTTCGTAGACAACGACGGTTACCAGGTATTTTGCATCGGAGGCTTGGCCTACAGGATCGGCACTTCGGAAGACCGACTAAATTTGAGCACGCAGGAGCCTGATCGCGGCACACTCGCGGTTGCCGGCCGATTCAATCGCCGCTTCGAAATTGGAAAGTACCTCGTGTGGAAAGCAGGCGAGTCCTTGCGTGCAGCGGCTGGAGTGACGCGCGTGAGTGCTCCCTGGTTCTCCCAAGGAGTGAACGGGCTGGTCGAAAGTGTCGACGATGGCTACGTGAAAACCATTTTCCTTCAAGGACAAGAGGAAAGTGCTTGTACTTTTGCTTACATGGAAGCGATCCGGTTTAGCCATGTGATGCCGATGTCAATGCCCGAACTGGAAGATGTGCTTCGGGCGGGCCTTCCACACGCCTAGATTGGCACGCACGCATGGCTCCGTACCGCTAGGCGCTGGATGCGGTGCAATTTTGCGCCACAACATTTTTGGACTGCCATAAAACGGAACTTCCAAGCCGAACTCTCGTACATGACAGCGTGCGACACCGGCACAAGTCACTTCTCTCATGGCGGCTCTTCAGCCTTAGTAGGCCTTTGCTGGTGATGTGCGCGTTGGCGTGTTGGGCCTTGCCAAGGCTCGTGGCCTTTGAGGCTGGTTGTTCTCACACGACCAGATCGAAGGACCACGAGCCTTGGGCCAGAGTAGTTCGCTTCTGCTAGGTATTGACGGATTGCTCGTTGAGCGGGTCGTTCAGGACGATCCGGGCGGCGGGTGGCGTTGTGCCGGACCGACCCGGAGTTGGTGGGGTGGTGCCCGTCGTGCTGGCAGTAATCGAGGTCGCCACGGCGGTGGGTGACGACTCGGCCGCGGGATTTACCGATCGGCCCTGATATCCCATTGTTGTTGTGGCGTAAGCAGAAGTGGCATTGCCGGGTCCCGGAGTGTGAGCGGAAGGTGTTCACCGAAAACCTGCCCGGGCAGGTCCCAGCCAAGGCCCGGATCACCACCCGGACCCGGCAGCAGGCGGGTAGGGCGATTGGGGATTGTGGCCGGTGGCTTCGGTCGCCGCCGAGTTAGGGATGGATTGGCGGATCGCGCATAACGCGTTCATCGCCCACACTCAGCAGGTCCTACCCGATGCGCCGCCTGCTGTGACGGTGTTGGGGATTGATGAAACCCGTCGCGGGAAAGGCAAATACGAATTCGCCCCCGATACCGGGGTCAGGGAAGTGGACGGACCGCTTCGACACCGGCCTGGTTGATCTGGGCGGTAACGGTGGACTGTTCGCGCAGGTGAACGGCCGGAACTCCGAGGTGGTGATCTCCTGGTTGCAGGCCCAAGACCCGACCTGGTTGGCCGGGATCACCCACGTCTCGATGGATCCGTCGACTGCATACGCACGGGCGGCGAGGCTTGCGTTGCCGAACGCGGTGGTGGTCGTGCACCGGTTTCATTTGGTGATGCTCGCCATCCGAGCAATCACTTCAATACCGGCGGGAGTTGGCCTGGACCAGGCGCGGCCGTAGGGGCCGAAAAGTTGATCCTGAGTGGGGTCAACGTAACCGGCTGCTGCGGGCCGCGAAGAACCTCACCGAAGATGAGCTGACCAAGATGCTCACCGCAATTCGCGCCGCCGACCCCACCGGTGGGTTGGAAAAGTGTTGGCAAGCAAAGGAAAAGCTCCGCTCGGTGCTGTCCCTCGCTGGGACTAACCCGGGCAGATCTCAGGTCTGGAACCTGCTTATCGATTTTTACCAGCACTGCGCCGACGCCGACGTTCCGCAACTCCGCCGCTTGGCGTGGACCATCACCATCTGGCAACCATCGATCATCGCCGGCATCAACACCGGAATCAGCAACGGCAAAACCGAACGCTACAACCGCATCGTCAACTCCATCGCGGCTACGCCCCCACAGCGACGGCTCGAGCGTAGGCAGTGTCGCATTCGGGTCCAGAAATACCGAAAACCACGAACGACGAATTAGATTCGCTTGCACCCGAGCATCGCGCCGGGAGCCAACCAGAACCGCTAAGTCCTACTAAGTCTGAAGAGCCCACAATCCGGCGCGTCTGGCGAGGTGGCAGGGCGGAACCGAGCGATGACCCTGCCATCGGCACCCACCAGAAACTTTTCACAGTTCCAGGACACATCACCGGCCTCCCCGTCGGCGTCGACCGCCCGGGTGAGCGACGGTTAGATAGCATCGCGGTCAGCGCCGTTGACGTCGATTTTTGCGGACATCGGAAATGTGACCCCGTAGGTAGCGGAGCAGAACTGCGCGATCTCCGCGGACGTTCCGGGCTCTTGGCCGCCGTACTGGTTCGACGGGAATCCAATCACAGTAAATCCGCGGCCTGAAAAGCGCGCTTGCAGGGCTTCTAGCGCCGTGTATTGCGGGGTCAAGCCGCAGCGGCTCGCCACGTTGACGACCAAAGCGAGCCCACCGCGGGTGAGAGCGCCGAGGGTGGTGGCCTCGCCGTGCACGGTGGTGACTGGAAATTCAGAGAAAGACGACACGGGAACAGTCCTTCTTCCATCGATAGGCGCCCGGAGTCGGGCGAGGACCCTTATTCCTGAGCAGCTGCTTGTGGGCGCCGCTGCTCTTTTGAGCCGCCGCCACTGTCCTGGACTGCTGACGTTGCGCAGTGTTTACCCGCCGCAACCCGGTGATAAAGAATGAGTCAATGACCCACCACCTCCAGACCCCTCGCTCGTCGTGGCTGACCCTGCCTTCCCACGTGGCGTGGCTCAATAATCAAGTCAGCCTGCAGTTCCAATTCGCTGCCAACGCACGACTGGCCGAGGGTGGATTCGGGTATTTGGGCGCTGATGGCCGGGTGGATCGTGGTCGGAAGCGCGAGCTTTACATCACCTGCCGCACCACCTATGTCGCGGCGCTGGCGCACCTGCGCGGAGAACCGGGCGCTCTCTCGCTCGTCGATCACGGCATTAGCGCCTTACAGTCGCACTTTCGCGACGCAGAGCACGGCGGGTGGTACAGCGCCATTACTGATGACGGGGCGCCCGTCCCAGGTCGTAAATCTGCTTACGACCATGCTTTCGTCCTCCTCGCCTGCTCGTCGGCGGCCATAGCCGGAAGGCCGGGTGCGGACGAACTACTGCGCGAAGCACAAGGTGTGATCGACGACCATTTCTGGGACGAAGAAGCGGGCCTGGCGCGAGAGTCCTTCGCCGTTGACTGGAGTGACTGCGAGGACTACCGCGGCGCCAATTCGAATATGCATTTGGTGGAAGCGTTCCTCGCAGCTGGCGACGCGCTGGGCGATCCGGCGATCACTGCCCGTACTGTCCGCATCTGTGATTTCCTGATCAACCACGCTGCGAGAGCCAACAACTGGCTCCTGCCAGAGCATTTCGATGCCACGTGGAACGCGTTACCGGACTACAACAAAGATCTGCCAGCGCATCCGTTTCGGCCCTACGGCGCCACTCCGGGCCACTTCCTCGAGTGGGCAAGGCTTCTCGTCCAAGTGGATGCGTCGAATCCGGGCGCGGGGGAGTGGATGATCCCTGCGGCGAAGGCGTTGTTTGACCGCGCCATCGAAACCGGATGGCACGCCGATGGCCGTGACGGCTTTGTCTACACCGTGGGCTGGGACGAAAGCGTCATTATCGATTCGCGGCTGTTCTGGGTGCTTGCCGAGGCGATCGGCGCCGCAGCCCTGCTGCTGCGGGTCACCGGCGATCCTCAGTATTCGGACTGGTATGAAAAGCTTTTCGACCATGCCGCTCGATATTTCGTGGAGCCCACCCGGGGTACCTGGATACATGAGCTCGACAACAATCTCGTCGAGTCCGGATTGGTGTGGCCCGGAAGGCCCGACTGCTACCACGTCACGAACGCTCTGCTCCTCCCGCAGCTGCCGCTGACTCCGGCGACGGCCTTGGCGTTAGCGCAGATCGCCAACCAGTACTGATGCGGCATCTTCGGTGGATTGTGGCATCGTCTTGGGCGCCGTGGGCACTTCTGGCTCTTGCGGTGCTCGCCCAAGTGGGCGCTACGCTTGCCGGCGCGGATCCGTACAAAATGATCGACCTTTCGGTCTACATCGACAGCGTCGGTTGGGCATTTGACGGCTCGCTCTATGACGCCACCAGCAACTCCATTTCTGGGTCAGGCAAGCCGGTCAACTTGCCTTTCACTTACCCACCATTTTCAGCGGTCCTGTTCACGCCGCTAGCGGCGTTGAACCTGACCGTCGCACGCATCGCCTGGCAGTTGGCCAGCCTCGCCGCGCTTGCCCTCATCATCTATTTCACGTTGCACCTGATGGGCCGCGCGGGCAAGGACGCTGCCAAGCCCGTCGCCCACCTGCGCGGTGTCCTAATTACTGCAACCGCATGTGCGTCGTGGTTGGAGCCGGTCCGAACGACCTTTAACTATGGTCAAATCAATGTGTTCTTGGCGGCACTTCTGCTCGCCGGCGCGGTGACCGCGAAGCAGTGGTGGGCAGGGTCCAGCGTCGGGATCGCCGCGGGCATCAAGCTGGTGCCCGCCATCACGGGCTTGTATTACCTGATGCAGCGCAGGTGGCTCGCGGCACTATGGTGCGTCCTCGGGTTTGCCTCTACCGTCGGCTTTGCCGCGATCTTCCTGCCCTCGGAAACCAAGCGCTATTTCACGGAGTTGATCTTCGACCCCGCCCGCACCGGCCCCATATTTGGTGCCATCAACCAGTCGTGGCGCGGTGCGTTGGCGCGCCTTGCTGGCCAGGATGATCTGCCCACCGGATGGATTGTTGCCGTCGTTTCTACAGCGGCGCTTGCTATCTGGGCGCTGATGAGGGCGTTGAAAGCGCAAGATCGGACGGCGGCGTTCCTCGTGGTGCAGTTCTTGGGTCTGTTGGTCTCGCCGATCTCATGGTCTCATCACTACGTCTGGATTGTGCCGCTGCTGATGTGGTGTTTCTTCGGCCCGCACAGCCGAAAGCGCGCGGTGCGAATCCTGGCGATGTCGTGGCTGATCGCCGCCTACAGCTACGTGGTGTCAATTTTGGTCGCACAGCCCAATAATTACGAGATCTCCTCGCGCCCGGGGTGGGCGTCGGGCCTTGCTCTGATCTATGTCGTTCTCGGCATGGCCACGATCGGCGTGCTGGGCTGGGTCAACCGTGGGGTGGCGAGCGCCGCCGCACCCTCCGAGGCTGGCGCCGCCGCGCGCACGCGCTAGCATAGAAGTTGTAATGACACGGGAGTCCGGTGCGCCGGGCTGAGATAGGGGCACGAATCCCCTGACCGTCGAACCTGATCCAGATCATGCTGGCGCAGGGACGTCGTAATCTCGCAGTATTTTTCCCCTCCCGTGCTACCGATGCGACCCGCTAGGAGCACACATGTTGTACAACAGCATTTCTCACAGTTTTCGACGCAGCAGGCCAGCGTCTTCCAGGCATGCCCTGGCGACATCGCTGGCCGTGTGTTTCGCCGCTATCGTGGCCGGATGCGCTAGTTCGGATCCCGCGGTTTCAGCAAACTCCGCAGCAAACTCCCCTGCGAACTCACCTGCAGGAGTGGGGTCCAAGCCGGCGGCGGTCACCCTTGTGACACACAACTCGTTCAGCGTCGATCCGAAGGTGCTCGCTGATTTCGAGGTGGCAAACAATCTCACGGTGACGGTCCTGGCGCAGGATGCACTGGCCAACCAGTTGGTGCTCACCAAAGACAACCCGCTGGGCGATGTCTCTTACGGCATCGACAACACCTTCGCCTCCCGAGCCGTCCAAGCGGGAGTATTTTCCCCCTACACATCCCCGCTACTGCCGATGGGCAGCGACAAGTACGCGTTTGACGCCGACAACTCCTTGACGGCAGTCGACTTCGGCGACGTGTGCGTCAACGTCGACCACGCATGGTTCAGCGCCAAAGGTCTCGCGGAACCGACCAGCCTCGAGGACTTGATCAAACCCGAATACAAGAATCTTTTGGTGGGACAATCTGCTGCGACATCCAGCACCGGTCTGGCGTTTCTGCTCGCAACCATCGGGCACAGCGGCGTCGACGGATGGCAGAAGTACTGGACAGCGTTGAAAGCAAACGGCATCAAAATCGAAGCTGATTGGGAAAGTTCTTACAACGTCGACTTTTCTGGCTCTTCCGGCAAGGGGGACCGCCCGCTGGTGGTGTCCTATGGTTCGTCGCCGCCGGCAGAGGCTCCCCCCGGCGCTGCGACGGCGCCGACCGGCATCGTTGCAGGCACGTGTTTTCGGCAGGTCGAATACGTGGGAGTGCTCGCGGGAGCGAAGAACCCTCAAGCAGCCCACAAGGTGGTCGACTTTATGCTGTCCCCGGAGTTCCAGGCGGGCTTGCCCCAACAGATGTACGTCTATCCCGTCGATAAGGCCACCACGCTGCCAGCCGACTGGGTGAAGTTCGCGCAGGCCCCGGCGGACACTATTGCCCTTGACCCGGTGCTGATTTCGAAGGACCGGGATGTATGGATACAGGACTGGTCGGACTTGGTCGAGGGCTGAGGTCTGAAGGCTGAGGGCGAAAATAAGCGCAGACCATGAACGACAAGCCACCGCTTCGGGCCCACCCTGAAGATCGGGTAGGAAAGCTGCTCCGCCGAATGGGATTGGTGCTGGCCGCGCTGATTCCGCTCGGTATTTTTGCCGCCTTCTTTTTCTACCCGGTGGTGGCCTTGGTGGGCCGCGGACTTGTCGGACCTGGCGGCGGCGGCCCTACCGGAATTGACCTCACGGGCTTTGCCGATGTCGTGGGCAGGCCCCGATTTTTCAAGGTCGCCTGGTTCACGCTATGGCAGGCTGCGGTCTCCGCAGGGCTGTCGGTACTGCTAGGTATTCCCGGGGCACACTTGCTGTACCGGAGGAGCTTTCGCGGTCGTAGTGCCCTGCGGGCACTGGTAACGATCCCATTCGTGCTCCCCACGGTCGTGGTAGGGCTGGCGTTTCGAACCCTGTTCGCCAGCAGCGGTCCGCTTGGATCCTGGGGGCTCGACGGCACCGTGTGGGCGATTCTGCTCGCCCAAGTGTTTCTGAACTACGCGGTGGTGGTGCGGACGGTGGGGACCACCTGGGCGCAGCTGGACCAGCGACCAGAGGAAGCGGCACAAGCCCTCGGCGCGAGCCCGACTCGGGCGTTTTTGACGATTACGCTGCCAGCTCTGGGCCCAGCGATCGCCGCAGCGGGGACCCTGGTCTTCCTGTTTTGCGCTACGAGTTTTGGCATCATGGTCGTGCTCGGCGGCGGAAAGTTCAATTCTCTGGAAACTGAGATCTTCCGGCAGACCACGCAAATGCTCGACCTGCGCACCGCATCGGTGCTCTCCATTGTTCAAATTCTCTTGGTAGGAACAGTTTTGGGGATAGCCGCTCGCATTCGTCATCGCACCGAGTCCACCCTGCGCCTGCAATCGCACGTTGGTGCGAAACCCCGGGTGAGTGCCGCGGATTGGCCGGTCGTGCTCGTGACAGGGGTGGTCGTGGCGTTGCTGGTTGCTCCGATGGTGACTCTTCTGGGCAGGTCGCTGCACACCGAAACAGGTTGGGGTTTCGGTAATTTCGATGCTTTAGCCAGCACCGGCGACTCGCAATTGTTGATCGTGTCGGGCTGGACGGCGCTCGGCAATTCCGCCAGTGCCGCCGCAATCGCGGCGGCACTGGCCATCACACTTGGCGTGTTGCTGTCGATGGTGCTGGCGCGAAAGCCGAGGCAGGCGGCCGCGCGCAGATCACTAACAGTGCTCGATGGATTTTTTATGTTGCCATTGGGGGTGTCCGCGGCGACCGTCGGCTTCGGGTTTCTCATCGCGCTCGACAAGCCGCCCTTGGACTTTCGCGGATCTGCACTGCTCGTGCCCATCGCGCAGGCGATGGTGGCGACGCCGCTCGTAGTCCGGATGATCCTGCCTGTGCTCCGCGCCACCGACGACCGACTTCGTCAGGCCGCTGGCATGCTGGGCGCATCGCCGGTGCGGGTGTGGCTTACGGTTGACCTCCCCATCATGTCCAGGGCGCTGGCCGGGGCCACCGCCTTCGCGTTCGCGGTGGCGCTGGGCGAATTCGGGGCCACCAGCTTCGTCGCGCGGCCGGAACGGATCACCCTGCCGATACTGATTGGCCGCCTCATCTCTCGCCCCGGGGCGGGCAACCTGGGCATGGCTTGCGCGGCGGCCATCATCCTGGCGGCCGTATGTGCCGGCGCTGTCTTCCTCGTAGATAGATCGGTAGGCGCCAGGCGAGGCGCCGCCGGGATAGGAGCATTTTGATGGCACTGCGAGTAGACGGTGTCAGCGTTACCTACGGCCCCCAAGTTGCCGTGGACGACGTCACGTTGGAAGTGTCGAGTGGCGAGATCCTCGCACTTCTGGGGCCGTCCGGTTGCGGCAAATCCACGTTGCTCCGCGCCATAGCGGGCCTGGAGCCCGTGCGCCACGGAGTAATCTCCTACGACGCAACCGATTTGGCCGCAATTCCGTTGCATCGCAGGGGCTTTGGTCTGATGTTCCAAGACGGGATGCTCTTCCCGCAGCAGAACGTCGGAGCGAACGTGGGATACGGGCTGCGAGTAGCGGGCATGAACAAGGCAGACCAACGAGTCCGGGTTCTCGAACTGCTTGAAGTAGTGGGTTTGGGCGGATTTGAAAGCCGGCAGGTGGCCACACTCTCGGGAGGTCAGGCCCAACGCGTGGCATTGGCAAGGGCGCTCGCGCCCACGCCGCGTCTGATGCTGCTGGACGAACCACTTGCTGCGCTGGATAAGTCGCTGCGCGAAAGCCTGCTCATCGACCTCGGCAGCATCCTGCGCACTACCGGCACGAGTGCCATCTTTGTCACCCATGATCAAGGAGAGGCGTTCGGAATCGCGGATTCGGTGGCGTTAATGAACGATGGCCGTATCAGGCAGCAGGGTGCCCCTCGCGAGGTCTGGGATAACCCTGTCGACGAATGGGTGGCGCGTTTCGTCGGCTATACCTCGGTGCTGCCAGCGTCGTTGCTCATGCCCTACCTGTCAGATTCCGAGCTGCGTACAAGCGTGATGCAGGGTGGTGATACTTCCCAGCGAATGGCGCTGCGCCCCAATGCTTTACGCCCGGACCCGGCGGGTCTCATTAACGCGCTCGTTCAGTTCGTCACGCTGGCCCCGGACCACGCATTGGTGCGGGTCGACGTCCGGGGGTGGGGGAATATGACCGTGCTGGTCGATGCTGATTCGGCAGTAGCCCCGGGTGAGCACATCACGCTTCGGCTCGACAGCGCGGGCTGCGCGCTGATCCCCTGACCGCAGCAACCCCCGCGGCTGCGCCGAAGCCCACGAACCATCTGGCGCAGCAAAGAGTGGCACGCTGAAGGCGTGACTTGGCAACTAGCACCGCTGCGTGCTGCAACCCTGCTTGAAGTGGACCCGGAACGTATCCGACGGGGGCTGCTGCGAATCGATGTGTGGCAGCGAACCGCCGGCGCCCTCGGGTTCGAGCTCGATATCGCTCCGAGCTCCGCTGGACCTGCCGCAGCCTCCGCGCCAGGGGGCAGCGAGACTCCGTGGGTAGGCGGCGAGACGGTTCGGTTCCGGCAGGGACATGCCAGCGCCGGGCTGGCTCACGTCGTCATCGTTGATGGATTGCCGCAATTTCAGGTCATTACCGGGACCGCGACTGACGCTTGCGTGCGGGTGCGCATGGGTTCCACCGGCGCGGGAACGGTGGTGACCGTCGAGCTGGTGTCTTCGCGGAGCGCGGGCGCTTCGACAGGTATTTCCCGCGTTCTTCAAGGGCGGTTTCGTCGCCCCGTGGTGTTTGCCCTCCAGA
This sequence comes from Nakamurella antarctica, assembly GCF_003860405.1. Taxonomy (NCBI): domain Bacteria; kingdom Bacillati; phylum Actinomycetota; class Actinomycetes; order Nakamurellales; family Nakamurellaceae; genus Nakamurella; species Nakamurella antarctica. The sequence continues at coordinate 904,599 of NZ_CP034170.1, forward strand.
CCCTGCTCGGCATCGTGACGCTCGTGATGCACGAGAACGTCGTGGTGGTGGGCGCGGCGGTAATACGCGACGGCGCGGTGCTGGCGGCGCGCCGGACGTACCCACAGTCGTTAGCAGGCAAGTGGGAGCTTCCAGGTGGGAAGGTTGAGCCGGGGGAGTCTGACAAGAGTGCTCTGGTCCGCGAGATGCATGAAGAGCTCGGAATGGCTGTCGAGGTGGGCGAGCAAATCGGCGACGACGTGGCCCTTGACGTTGAGAAGATCCTCCGTGTCTATCGCGTCACGCTACTAGCTGGCGAGCCCCTGCTGACCGAGCACGACGAGGTTCGGTGGTTGCGTGCTGATCAATTGGGTGAAGTGGATTGGCTCCCCGGGGACGTTGTGGTTCTTCCGGCCCTGGCGGCTGCCCTCAATGCGAACCTGTGATGTGCCTGTCATCACTTCGTCACACAACGCATGGCAGGATGCGAGCCACACACTTTTTATGTTCGCGGGGGTCGACCTGACCCCAACATCACAGATTTGGAGTTCTCGTGACCGTTTCCACCACGCGTTCGACCCGCACTTGGCTGATCGCCAGTGCTGCGGCTGGCGCACTGCTGCTGTCCGCATGCGGCTCGTCAGATGCCAAGACAGCCGCGTCGACTCCTGCTTCGAGCAGCTCCGCCATGGCGTCCACGCCTGAGAGTTCCGCCATGGCGTCGACGACGGAAAGCTCCGCCATGGCGTCCACGCCTGAGAGTTCTGCCATGGCCTCCTCAGCGGGCTCCGCCGGTGCTGTCGACCTCGACGCTGCCAAGGCCACCCTGATCGCCAGTGGCAAGCTCACGGTCTGCACCCACCTGTCCTACGCCCCGTTCCAGTTCGACGACGGCACCGGCAAGATTGTCGGCTTCGACGTGGACATCATGGACGCCGTGGCGAAGAAGCTTGGCGTGGAGCAGACCATTGTCGACACCCCGTTCGAAGGCATCAAGGCCGGTGTCGACACCAAGGCTGGCAAGTGTGACGCCTCTGCCGCGGCAATGTCGATCACCCCGGAGCGCGAGAAGGTGATCCTGTTCTCGGAGCCGTACTTCAACGCAACCCAGGCAATGATCATCCGTGCGGCCGATGACTACCCGGACCTTAAGTCGCTCGCCGGCAAGCGCGTGGGCGGCCAAGCTGGCACCGTGGGCCTTGACTACCTGAATGCAAACTCGGCGGCGAACGGCTACGAAGTTGTCGAATACCCGGATCTGCCGTCGCAGGGCACCGCCTTGCTGACGAACCAGATCGATGCCGCAGTCAACGATTCCCCAGTGTGGAAAGACCTGGTTGACAAGAACGCGGGCAAGTTCAAGGTCACCGCTTCTTTCGACACCGGCGATCAGTACGGCATCGGCATGAAGCTTGGTAATGACGCCCTCAAGGCTGTCGTTGATGCCACCCTCGAGGAACTCAAGGCGGACAAGGCTTACGACGATATCTACAAGAAGTGGATCGGCGACGTTCCTGCGAGCTGATTGGTGTACGCCGGGCGGTCCCGGGTGGTGTAAAACCACTCTGGGCCGCCTTTTGTCTCACCCCGCTGCTCGCACCGGTTGCTTTGAGGTGCACCATAACGGTGCGCTCAATGCGTCCCGCCCACCCTGAGCCGTCCTTCGTAGAAATATCGGAGCTCCCATGGCATTGACCAGACGTCAAAAGCTGCGCGTTACCCGCCTCGTTCAAGGTTTAATTGGACTGGCCGTCATAGCCGTAATTGTGACGGTCGCGGATTGGCAGGCTTTCGCGAAGTCTTTCCTGAACTGGGATGTGGCGAGGGGGATGTTCCCGAGGGTCATCACGACCGCTCTGATCAATACCTTGCTCTACACAGCTTGCTCATTCATGTTCGGGTTGGTCCTGGCGATAGTCCTGGCATTGATGCGCTTGTCAAGTTTCATGCCGTATCGCGCTCTCGCCATGGCCTATGTCGAACTCTTCCGCGGATTGCCAGCGCTCGTGGTGCTGTTTCTCATTGCTTACGGGATTCCTATTGCCTTTGCTGGGTTTACGCTGCCGGGAGGACTCCTCGGTTCGGTGACGGTGGGGCTCGGCCTCACCGCTGCCGCCTATATGTCCGAAACCCTGCGCGCTGGTATCCAGGCCGTCCCGAAGGGCCAAGTCGAAGCTGCTCGTACGTTGGGAATGTCCTCGGGGCGCACTCTCGTGACAATCGTTCTCCCGCAGGCCTTTAGGATCGTGATCCCGCCGCTGACCAACGAGATGATCTTGCTTGTCAAAGATTCGTCGTTGGTCTATGTCTTGGGTTTGACCCTGAAGGAGTACGAGCTCACCAAGCTGGGCCAGACCGTCCTCACCTCCCAGGCGAGCGCCACCCCACTCCTGGTCATCGCGATTCTGTACCTTGTCCTCACACTTCCGTTGTCCCAGTTGGTGCGACGGCTCGAAATCAAGCACGCAAGGGCCAGGTGAACCGAAGTGACGACCCCCTCGACTTCAACAGCTAGTGCAATTCCTGCGATTTCCATCCAGGGCTTGCGGAAATCCTTTGGACCCGTAGAGGTGTTGAAAGACATCAGCTTGGACGTTAACCACGGTGAAGTGGTGTGCGTCATCGGGCCCTCCGGTTCAGGAAAATCGACCCTGCTCCGCTGCGTCAACCTGCTCGAACAGCCCACCGCGGGCAAGATTTTCGTCGGCGAGGCGGAGATGACTGATCCCGACGTCGATATCGATGGCGTCCGTCGCAAGATCGGCATGGTATTTCAGTCCTTCAACCTCTTCCCGCACCTCTCGGTCCTGGAAAACCTTACGGTTGCCCAGACCAAGGTGCTCAAGCGCTCCAAGTCCGAGGCGGACACGATCGCTCGGAGCAACCTCGAACGCGTGGGCATGTCGCATAAGGAAGATGCCTTCCCCGCACAGCTTTCCGGCGGACAGCAGCAGCGGGTCGCCATCGCACGATCGTTGTCGATGACCCCAGACCTGATGTTGTTCGACGAACCGACTTCGGCCCTCGATCCCGAATTGGTAGGCGAGGTGCTGGCAGTGATGAAGGGTCTCGCGAAAGATGGGATGACGATGATGGTCGTTACGCACGAGATGGCCTTCGCGCGCGATGTTGCCGACCGCGTCGTCTTCATGGACGGCGGGTATCTCGTGGAGGAGGGCCACCCGGACCAGGTAATCGGGAATCCGCAGCACGAGCGGACGAAGTCGTTCCTCTACCGAGTGCTCAACCCCACCCAGGTCGAAGAGGGCGACGAATTCCCGGCTCCTCCCGTAGCTGTGACGCCCGTTTCGGTGATGAAGCCCGGAGAGCGCATTTAACCCAAAGGATTTCTACGGCTGCCTTCGTGGCGGTAGAGGAACACCGCAGATGCTCCAGTGCAGGTGTGACGTATCTAGCTGCGCCAATGTGGGACCAACACCGGTCACCAACGGGTAGTCTTTGAAAGCTGCGCTGTTCGGCTTGGGCCTGAGAGTAGTGGCCCAACCATGCACCATTACAGCGCTTCCGCGAGTTTCGCGGCGGCCAAACCGCTGGGAGCTTCACGCGTGACATCTGCTTCAACCACGAAAACCGTTCGATCTGATCTGCGAAACGTCGCCATCGTCGCGCACGTCGACCACGGTAAAACCACCCTCGTTGACGCCATGCTGTGGCAGTCCGGCGCATTCCGCGAAGGCAGCCTCCACACAGACCGCGTCATGGACTCCAACGACTTGGAGCGCGAAAAGGGCATCACCATTTTGGCCAAGAACACCGCGGTCCGCCGCGGCGACATGGTCATCAACATCGTCGATACCCCCGGCCACGCTGACTTCGGCGGCGAAGTCGAACGAGCCCTCATGATGGTTGACGGCGTCGTCCTGCTCGTGGATGCGTCCGAAGGCCCATTGCCGCAAACTCGTTTCGTGCTGCGGAAGGCGCTGCAGGCCAACCTGCCAGTCGTATTGGTGATCAACAAAACCGACCGCGCCGATGCCCGCATCGACGAAGTTGTGGACGAGACCTACGCATTGTTCTTGGACCTCGACGCCACTGACAAGCAAATCGAATTCCCGATCGTCTACTGCGCCTCCCGCGCGGGCCGCGCATCGATGAACAAACCGGCGGACGGCGAGATGCCGGACCACGAAAACCTCGACCCGCTCTTCGATACCCTCCTTGCTGCTATTCCCGCCCCGCAGTACACCGAAGGCGCACCGCTGCAGGCGCAGGTTACCAATATCGACGCCTCCCTGTTCCTGGGCCGGATCGGCATGTGCCGGATCATCGAAGGCACCATGCAGAAGGGCCAGCAGGTTGCCTGGATGAAGGCCGACGGCACAGTCGTCAAGACCAAAATCACCGAATTGTTGATCACCGAAGCGCTGGATCGTGTGCCGGTTGATACCGCCTACGCGGGCGACTTGATCGCCGTGGCAGGTTTCGCCGAGATCACCATCGGCGAGACCTTGGCCGATCCGGATAACCCCGTAGCGCTTCCACCCATCACCGTCGACGAACCTGCCATCTCGATGACGGTAGGCATTAACACGTCGCCGCTGGCTGGAAAAGACGGCGGCAAGAAGCTCACCGCACGTCAGGTGAAGAACCGGCTCGACGCCGAACTGATCGGTAACGTCTCTCTTCGGGTTCTCAACACCGAACGACCGGACACCTGGGAAGTTCAGGGCCGTGGCGAATTGGCGCTGGCGATCCTGGTGGAAACCATGCGCCGCGAGAGCTTTGAGCTCACTATCGGCAAGCCGCAGGTCGTCACCCGCGAAGTGGACGGCAAAGTGCATGAGCCGTTCGAGCGCCTCACCATCGACGTTCCCGAGGAATACCTTGGCAACGTCACCCAGCTCTTGGCGGTGCGCAAGGGCCGGATGGAAACAATGACCAACCATGGCACCGGGTGGGTGCGTCTCGAGTTCCACGTCCCCTCGCGTGGCCTGATCGGATTCCGCACAGAGTTCCTCACCGACACCCGCGGCACCGGCATCGCGTCCGCCATCTTTGACGGCTACGGCCCATGGGCTGGCCCGTTGCGCTCCCGCCCCACGGGCAGCCTCGTCGCCGACCGCCCGGGCAAGGCCACCCCGTTTGCAATGTTCAGCCTGCAGGAGCGCGGCACCATGTTCGTGCCGCCGACCACCGAGGTCTACGAGGGCATGGTTGTCGGCGAGAACTCGCGCGCCGACGACATGGACGTCAACATCACGAAAGAAAAGCAGCTCACCAATATGCGGAAGTCTTCTTCCGAGGAATTGGTCCACCTCGTGCCGCCGCGCGCGCTGTCGTTGGAGCAGGCACTTGAGTTCTGTGCCGACGACGAATGCGTGGAGATCACCCCGGTGTCTGCTCGTATCCGTAAGGTCAACTTGAACGCCAACGAGCGGGCCCGTACCCGTAGCCGCACCAAGAAGCAGTAAGTATTGCTGGGCGCAAACCCTAGAGTGACAAGCGTGAACATCACCCGCCGCCGCAGCCTCGAAGAAGGTCGCGGTCGGCGGGTGTTGTTATTCCTCATGCTGTCCGTACTGGTATCCGGATGTACCCCGCCAGGGTTGCCGGCGGCGTTGCCCCCGTTGGTGAGCGACACCGCTCCACGGGCCCCCGTAGTCGACGACCTGATCTCAATCGGCACCGACAGTGTCATTAGCGGATTCAATCCCTATGTGGCGCAACAGTTTTCACCGGCTGCCAGGGCGATTGCAGGTTTGGTGTTGCCCACTGTATTCACCCCCGGCAATGACGGTCCAGGGGCGGCGCCGACTGCGCTGGTGGATCGTGTTGCCGTGACCTCGCTCGACCCCTTCACCGTCACGTATTCGTTGAACAGGGGGGCGGCATGGTCTGACGGGACGCCCATTGCCGCGGAAGATTTCAGTTATCTGTGGCAACAGATGATCGACCCCGAGCTAGCGGGTTCCGTGGTGAGTCCTGGTGGCTACCAGCTGATTTCGGCCATCACCTCGGCTGATGCCGGTAAAACGGTGATCGTGCAGTTCGCGAAGCCCTATGCGCAATGGCGCACCCTGTTCTCACCGCTGCTGCCTGCCCGAAGCGTGAAAGATAATCCGGGCGGCTTTCTCGCAGCGCTGACCGGTGGTTTCGCGGTGGCCGGCGGACCGTACAAAATGACCTCGTATGACGCGGTGGTAGGTGAGATAAAGCTGGCGCGAAACGACAAGTACTGGGCGAAGCCACCCGGGCCGTCAGCGGTCGTCCTGCGCACCGGGTCCAGCGAAGATTTGCTGAATGCATTTACCCGCGGCGACGTCAATGCGCTCTACCTGAGCCCCGACGCCGTCACGGCCAGCACGCTGGAGCAGGCCGCGGCGAACACCGTCGGCGGACCGGGGGCGGTCCGGCTGCAACCCATCCCGCAACCCTCGCTCACCTCCTTGCGGTTCAACACCTCACCCGGGCGGCTGACCGCGAACCCGGCCATCCGCCGCGGTGTGGCCGCGGCCTTGGACGAGGAGAGCCTGCAGTCGTCGATCTCGCTGGGGTGGGCTGCGGGTTCGACGGCTCCGGTGTCCCAGCTGCAACTTCCAGCCGATCCGGTCCACGTCGCAACATCGGCTGGCAACACCGGCAGCGTCGCGTCCGAACTGGGTGATGCGGGCTATCAGCGGTCGGGACTGTATTACCGCCAAGATGCGGCTGTGCTGAGTATCACCCTCGGTTATCCGGTCGACGACATTCACCTGACCGCAGCGGCTGTGCGAATTCAGTCCCAGCTTGCAGAAAACGGCATCGTCGCAAACCTTTTGCCGTTGGCGCCGGTCGATCTTGCAGCGGCGCTGGCCGTCGAAGCCCCGGCGGATGCGCTCCTGCAGACCGTGCCGAGGAGCGCTTCGGACGCAGCGGAGGCGGTGTCGCAATTGGGCTGTGGCGCCGCGCTGAACCCTTCCGTAATAGCGCTACCCTCGCTATCGGCATCGTCCCTGCCACCTTCGTCGACACGGCCGAGCGCGTCCTCGTCCACTGCAGCACCAACACCCACTGCAACACCCATCAGGACCCCTATCGGGACGGCGCCACCTACGACAGTCGCAGGCCCTCTCGGCAACGGCGGCGAGGACCCGTGCCCAGACCCGTTGCCGTTTCAGCTCACGGCCTTGCTGGGCGGTGACCAGCCGATCGTGGTGCAGCCGGAAGTAGGGCTACCGGAAGCGGCGCAATCGGGGGAGTCCCCGGTAGCCGCGACGACCACGGGCACACCGGCCGCGGGCGGTTCTTCCACCGCAAGGGCAGCCGAAAATCCGCCTATGTCCTCGCCCCTCCCCACCGTGGGCACCGTCAGTACCTACGCCCGCCCCGGTACCAGTGCGATCACTGCGGCCCAAGCATTCACACTGATTGATGACGAGTTGTGGCAGCGGATGGATTCGATCCCGCTGGCGCAACCGGTGCTTCTGCTGGCTCTCGGCCCCGCGCTCGCGAAGTTTCAGGTCGAACCCGCTGATGCGTCCGAGCAGTTGTGGGGCGGGCCGCTGCTCGACCTGCCACAGTGGCCGACGTCCAAATAACAGTGCCGTAGAAAATTCCGGCAAACATTTTTGGCGTATGGGGCACCCTCAGCCGCACATTCTTGTGACGATGTGCTACAGGCCCAAAGGTTTTGCGCCGGCATCTAACGGTGTCCCACTTTCGGGGTTCCATTAGTTAGCCAGGGTCACCTTTCGATCACGATCCGAACCCTCGCGTACACAGATAACCCACAAGTTCGTAAGGTTCGGGTGTCACACAGACGAGAGGTTGCTAGTCGGCTCATGCGCTGACGGTCGACGGGGACCGTTCACGAGGATCGATCCGGTAACTCCGGGAGGACAAGAGATGAAAAGAACACGAGCACTCAGCTTGACCGCGCTGGTCGCGGGCACGGCACTAGTTCTGTCCTCCTGCGGGGGTTCGGTAGGAGGGAACTCGGCAGCGACGCCTGCCACCACAGCTCCCAGCGTCGCTGCGACTAGCTCCAGCTCCGAGGCGTCATCAGGTGCGATGTCGAGCGACAGCTCCGCTGCTCCCACGAGTAGTGCGGCATCGGACTCGCTCGCGGACACCATCAACATTGGCTACGAACAGGCCACCGGTGGATATAACTGCAACACCGCAGCCACCAACAGCGTCTACTGCGCCTACGTGGATAACGTCACGCAAGGCGCCTTCGTCCACGTGCAGCCGGATGGCTCGATCAAGCCGGACACCGAATTCGGTACCTACGAAAAGACCTCCGACGACCCGCTGACTGTCAAATACACGTTTGCGGACAAGGCTGTCTGGTCGGACGGCACTCCTATCGACTACGACGATGCCCTCCTGGCATGGGCGGCATACTCGGGCACTCACCCGGGCGGCAAGGACGCCGATGGCAACGCCACCGACCTCTTCCAGGCAGCCAGCACCAACGGCTGGGCCCAAGTCAAAATGCCCGAAGGCAAAGCTGGCGACAAGTCGTTCACCATGGTCTTCACCGACCCGTACGCAGACTGGGAGGTGCTGGGCGCGGGCTTCATGCCGGCGCATATCGCCGCCAAGGGAGCCGGACTAAGCACTGACGGTGATGGGGCTGCGCTCGTGGCCGCGATCCAGAACAACGACACCGCCACCATCACCAAGATCGCTGACTTCTGGAACACGGGGTGGGATTACGAGGTTGACCTACCCAAGCTTCCCGATACCGCGATCCTGCCGTCCTCCGGGCCGTACAAGGTTCAGAACGGCTCCAACGGCAACCTGACGCTGGTGAAGAACGACAAGTGGTGGGGAACACCGGCAAAGACGAACACCTTGGTTTTCAAGCTCGTCAGTGACCAAGAGTGGGTGCAAGCGATGGCCAACGGTGAGATCGACTCGTTCGATCCGTCCAACGTCACGGGCGACATCGTCGACCAGTTGAAGGCGAAGCCGGACGCCATCTCCTACAAGGTGGGTGAGGGCTACACGTTCAGCCACATCGACTTCGACACCTCGCCGGAAGGCAAGCTCGCTAATCCCAAAATCCGCCAGGCTTTCATGAAGTGCGTGCCCCGCCAAGAACTCGTCGACAAGTTCGCCAAGCCAGTTTTTGATGGCGCACAAATTCTTAATCTCCGCGAGTTCCTGCCGGCCCAAGGCAATTACAAGGACATCTTGAGCCAAGTCCCCAGCGCAACGCTGTACGACAAGGTCGACATCGCTGGCGCCAAAGCACTTCTGACCGAGGCGGGAGTTACTCAGCCCTACGACATCCGCTTCATCCGCTCGGGAAAGTCTTCGCTGCGCGGCGATCAGGTCCAGGTCATCAAGGCCTCCTGTGATCAAGCGGGTTTCAACATCATCGACCAGCCGGATGACGATGTCTTCACTACTTTGACCACGCGCGGAACCTGGGACGTTGCAGTGTTCGGCTGGTCCGGCTCGGGGCTCGTAGCATCCGGTCAGTCCATTTACGTGACCGGTGGCAGCCAAAACTTCGGCGGCTACAGCGACCCGATCGTCGACGCGGCGTGGGACAAGGTCGTCCGCACCGTTGATCGGACCAAGGCAGAAGAGCTTAAGGTTCCGATGGAGGAGCAACTGTGGGCTAACCCCTACAACTTGACCCTGTACGCAAACCCGGGCCTCGTGGCCTTCAGCTCCAAGCTTTCGGGGGCTGTCTACAACCCGACGCAGGCCGGGGTCACGTGGAATGCTTACGAGTGGACGAAGACGAAGTAACTGCTTCCTGTCAGATCGGCTGAGTGGCAGCGCTCGCTCAGATGTTCTCGGGACACAGCGGCAGTGCCGGTGGGGCGCCAGATCTTCAGGCGTCCCACCGCCTTCTCATCCACACCCAAGGCAGGCTGGGCGCAAATATCGCGCCCGGCCGGGCCACCCGCTAGGGGGAGACGCGTGCTTGTCTTCATTGGGAGACGTTTGGTCGTTTCCTTTTTCATTATTCTGGCCTCTACTGCTTTGACCTATGTACTGGTGGCGTTTTCTGACAACCCGCTCAAAGATCTGCTCGAACTTCGAGGATCGTTGCGAGAAACGAAGATCGCGGCGCGCACGATCGCGCTCAACCTCGACACCCCGGTACCTGGGAGATATTTCCTCTGGCTCGGCGATGTCGGGAAGTGCCTGTGGCCCTGGTCGGATACCTGCACCCTCGGTTTGAACCGCGACGGGAAACCTGTACTCCCGCAGCTACAATCGGCCATCGGCTCGACCTTGCGGCTCGTTATTGTCGCGACGCTGCTCGCCCTGGTGCTCGGCGTCGTCACCGGCGTCGTGACGGCCCTTCGCCAGTACAGCGTCTTCGACTACACCGTGACATTCGTTGCCTTCCTCTGCTTCTCGCTCCCGGTCTTCTGGGTGTCGACGCTGCTCAAGCAGTACATTGCCATCGACCTGAACACGTGGCTCGGCAGTCCGACGCTGACCTACGGGGGAATAGCGCTGCTCGCCGCAGTGGCTGGACTCTTCTGGGCCCTCATCATCGGCGGAACGCGACGGCGCTATCTCACAGTTTTCGGGGCCGGGTTTGCCGCTACCTTCCTGGTGATCTATCTGCTGCTGTCCACCAACTTTTTCGTCACCCCGTACTTCGGCGTCATCGGCGTCGCGGTGTTCGGGCTTGCGGCAGCTCTCGGGTGGAGCGCGCTCTTTGCTGGTCTCGACGCGCGCAATCGTCCCGTGCTGTATTCCAGCCTTGCAACGGTGGTGGTGGGCGTCGTCATCTCGATAGCGGGGAAGTCACTGCTCGATGAGGCGAACTGGTTGACCGTTATCGGCATGCTGGTCCTGCTCATGCTGATAGGTGTCGTCAGTGGTCGCCTGCTCGGTGGTCAGAGCACCAAGTTGGCCGGAAGAGTGGCTGCCACCACGGGTTTCACCGTGGGCATCCTGATTGTCGTCGACCGGCTTCTTCGGTCCTACCCAGCACTGTTCGCTGCTACCGGGGGCCGGCCAATCAAGACGAATGGCTCGGAAACGCCCAACCTGAACGCAGACTTCTGGACCACCAACCTTGACTACCTGATGTACCTACTACTCCCCACCATCGCGATCATGCTGATCTCCTTCGCCGGGTACACCCGCTACACGAGGGCGAGCATGCTGGACGTAATGAGCCAGGATTACGTCCGTACCGCGCGCGCCAAAGGACTGAACAACAGGACCGTGATCGTGCGGCATGCGTTCCGGAACGCACTGATCCCGCTAGCCACCCTGGTGGCTTTTGATTTCGCGGGAATTCTGGGCGGCGCGGTGATCACCGAGACAGTCTTCGGCTGGAGTGGGATGGGAAAGATGTTCACCACCGGCATCACCAACGTGGACCCGAACCCGGTGATGGCGTTTTTCCTCATCACGGGCACGGCGACGGTGCTGTTCAACATGTTGGCAGATATCGCTTACGCCTACCTCGACCCACGTATTCGATTGGGATGAGCACATGACAGATGACCGCACCACCTCAGATCCACTGGAGCCAGAAGTGGATCCACTAGAACCGGATGCCGTGGCGGCGGCCAGTCGCGTCCCCGTAACGGAACTGGAAATGACGACCCTGGCCAGCCAGGATCAATCGTTGGTCCGAATGGAAGACGGCCCTTCCGACCTCGGCGGTCCGGTTGCAGCGCAGACCGAGTTCCGTTTGGTATTCAAACGTTTCGTCAGGCACAAGGCCGCGATGATCGCGCTGGTGGTCCTAGTGCTCATCGTTATTACGGCATTCAGTTCCATCGGATTTGGGCCCATTGGCGGCTGGTGGAAACACAAGTACACCACCTTCGAACCTGCACTCACCGACGGCGGGAAGCCGACATTAAAGGTCTGGCCGCCAAGCCTCGGTGATCACCCATTCGGTCAAGACTCTTCCGGCCGCGACTACTTCGCGATGACGATGCGGGGGATGCAGCAATCCATCATCATCGCCTTCATCGTGGGCATTGTCGCCACCGTGGTCGGGACCGTCATCGGCGCTTTGGCCGGCTATTTTCGCGGCTGGATCGAGGCGGTGCTGATGCGGATGACGGATGTCATCATCACCATTCCGCTCCTTGCTGTCGCAGCTGTAGTTGGCCACAAAGTGAGCGGCAGCAGCATCGTGTTTCTTGGCCTGTTTCTGGGGCTTCTGACATGGACCGGGCTCGCGCGCATCGTCCGGGGCGAGTTCCTCTCCCTGCGCGAAAAGGAGTTTGTCGATGCTGCGCGTTCGGTGGGGGCATCCAGCCGCCGGATCATTTTTCGACATATCCTGCCGAACACCATTGGCGTCATTACGGTCTCGGCCACGCTGGCGATTTCTGGGGCGATCTTGCTCGAGACTGCTCTGAGCTTCCTCAGTTTTGGCGTCCAAAGCCCGGATACATCCTTGGGATTGCTGCTCGAGCAGAACCGGCAGGCCATGGATGTCCGGCCCTACCTCTTCTGGTGGCCGGGTCTGTTCATCGTGGCGATTTCCCTTGCCATCAACTTCGTCGGAGACGGGCTTCGGGATGCGTTTGATCCCCGCCAAATCCGTTCCAAGGCTTAAGGAACCATGTCATGGTATTTGATCTAGGCCCCGCGGGGCCTCGCGCATCTGCACCCAAGGGGGCGCATCAGACTGGATCGAAGGACCCCATACTCCGGGTTCGGGGGTTGGGTGTCGACTTCTCGGTTGACGGAACCTGGGTGATGGCTTCGGAAGATGTCGATTTCGATATCTTGCCCGGCCAGGTGCTTGCGGTGGTGGGGGAGTCGGGGTCGGGCAAATCAGTGTCCGCGATGGGGATCCTGGGGTTGTTGGCTCCCAACGCGCGGGTGCAAGGTAGCGCCACATTGCGCGGCACGGAGCTGATCAATGCGCGTGAGCCGCTGCTGAGATCCGTTCGCGGAAAAGACATAGGCCTCATTTTTCAGGAACCGATGACGGCACTGAACCCGGTGCTCACAGTGGGTTTTCAAGTTGCCGAGGTGCTGCTGAGCCATTTCGATGTGAGCCCGGCCAACGCCAAAGCTCGCGTGGTCGAATTGCTACGACTGGTCGATCTGCCCGATCCCGAAGGTCGCTACAACCTGTATCCGCATCAGCTCTCGGGCGGGCAACGTCAGCGCATCATGATCGCGATGGCGATTGCCTGTGATCCCGTCCTCTTGATCGCGGACGAACCGACTACCGCCCTCGATGTGACCGTCCAAGCCGAGATCCTTGACCTGCTCAGGGATCTCCACCAGCGCCTCGACTCGGCAATCTTATTGATCACGCACGACATGGGGGTGGTCGCCGACCTCGCAGATCACGTTGTGGTTATGTGCCAGGGACGCGTCGTCGAGGCCGGAACGGTCCGCGAGATCTTCGCTCACCCACAGCAGGAGTACACCCAACAGTTGCTGGCCGCAGTTCCGCATTTGGGCGCGGAAGTGGCTCTTACCGAAACACGGGTGAGTGCCGCTGGCCGGGTGGGGGTAGGTGGGGCGGTCGTGACGGGATCGGCTTCGCTACGTCCGGCAGGAGCCGCAAAGCTCGAAAAGCAAAGCACCGCAACTGTTCCCGCGCTCAAGGTATCGAATCTGACTATTGAGTACCCGGGACGGGGAAGGGTTCCAGCATTCCGGGCAGTGGAGGGCGTCTCCTTCTCCATCGAGCAGGGCCAGGTGATGGGATTGGTCGGCGAATCCGGCTCGGGCAAAACAACTATCGGCCGCGCGGTAGCCGCGCTACTTCCTGTCACGAGCGGCAGCGTCGAGGTAGCGGGCACCGAGATCAAGGGCCTCACCCAAAAGCAGCTCCGGCCGTTGCGAAGCAAATGCGCAATCGTGTTCCAAGACCCCGCGGCTTCGCTGAATCCGCGGATGAGTATCGGCGAATCCATCGGAGAGCCGCTCTACCTGCACGAGAAACTGCGAAAGTCCGCCCTGAATGCGCGCGTTGAGCAACTGCTGGAATCGGTGCGCCTGCCGCAGTCCTACCGAAATCGGTACCCCCACGAGCTCTCCGGCGGTCAGCGTCAACGGGTAGGGATTGCCAGAGCGCTCTCGCTGGGGCCGGAGCTGTTGGTGGCGGACGAGCCAACGAGTGCACTCGACGTCTCCGTGCAGGCGCACGTGCTCGAGTTGTTCAAAGATTTGCAGTCGCAGTACGGGTTCGCATGCCTGTTTGTCAGCCATGACCTCGCAGTGGTGGAGATCCTGGCGAGCACCATCGCGGTGCTGCATCGAGGCTTGTTGGTGGAACTGGGAACCCGGGAGGAGATTTTGCTGCGTCCACGGGACCCCTACACTCGTCGCTTGATAGCAGCAGCGCCGGTACCGGACCCGGACGAACAGGCTGCCCGCAGGGACGAGCGACGAGCGCTGCTGGCCGCAGGCGCCGACTCGGATTAGACCCGGGCGCTCGTTACAGCGCGAGCACCACCACGCTTGCGAGCAATGTTGCCGCCAACGAAACAAGCACGGGGGCCGACCACGAAATAACGACCTTTCCCGGGGTTGGCCCAATCTCGACAAGAGCCGCACGCGCCACCCGCCAGTTTCTACGGACAATGGCGGCAGCGGAACCGGAGTCGCTCCGCAAGCTCGCGCTCGCAGGGACGGGGCCATCGGACTGTTCGTCCCACCCAATGGTTTTCACATCAGATTCGGTGGTTCGCGCGGTGCTGTACCTGCTTGCCGCAGGAGCGGCCCATGCGACAAATTTTTGCCCCTGGGTGGTGAGCAACGTGAGTGCGTACTGCGTGTGGACGGCTTCGAGTTGGCTGAAGGGCACCTCGACGTCACGAATGATGTTGCGAAGCAATACTTTTTCGCTTCCGACAATCACGCATGGTCGGCCGCAGGTGGCGTAGACCAGCACGCCCATGAAGCTGGCAGGGGCAATTTGCCAGAGCCCGGACAACCCAGCATCGCGAATCGCCAGCACAATCCACGCAACTGCTAACACCGCCCACAAACCGCAGGCGAAGTAGCCGACCCGTGGCCGAAAAACGAAGTCTGCGGCCACAGCTGAGTTGGAACCGCGGTCAGGATCAGGGTCGGCGCGAAAGGATTCCACACTTCCCATGCTGCCACGTGCGGATACTCCCCTCGCCCTACGCGGGTAAAGACGAATTTTACGCGTAGAGGGGTGCTTTTGCGGAAAACCTCCCGTGGAGGTTGCCCGGTGGCGGCAGGCTTCCGTAAGTTACCCTTCGGTCACAATGAGTGGCCAGACGGCGCTCTCGGACGCCGTTGTTCGTAGAGTCAAGAAGTCACCAGTCGCCAGAACTGAAGTCGGGCAGTTCGGCTTTGGGCGCTCGGCAGTCAAACAGGCTGCCCCCGCCGCAATTTCGGCCCGTCCAAGGAGGAAATGAGTAGATGAAAAGACAACTTTCAGTCGTCACTGCGCTCGTAGCGGGAGCAGCCTTGCTTCTCAGCGCGTGCGGCAGTGACTCGAAGACCACGAGCAGTGATTCGAGTGGCCCAGCCGCCACCGGATCTTCGGCAGCGGGCACCGAATCTTCCGCAGCGGGCAGCGACGCTGGCAGCAGCAGCGCAGCTCCGGCTGAAGCCACCGGCGGCGTCATTCTCGCCAACGGCACCGAGCCCCAAAACCCCTTGATACCCAGCAACACCAACGAGGTGGGTGGCGGCCGGATCATCGACAACATTTTTGCCAAGCTGGTGTACTACGACGCCAAGGGCGAAACCCACATGGAGGCCGCTGAGTCGATCGAGACCACCGACTCCAAGACCTTCACCGTCAAGCTCAAGGCTGGCCAGAAGTTCACCGACGGAGAGCCAGTAACCTCGGCGTCTTTCATTGACGCCTGGAACTTCGGCGCCGATGTCACCAACGCACAGCTGAGCTCGTACTTCTTCGACCCGATCGAGGGCTTTGCTGACGTCAACTACTGCGAGAAGGACGCTGGCCCGCCGGACAAGAAAGGCAAGGCAACATGCCTGCCGGCGCCGAAGGCAAAGACCATGTCGGGCCTGAAGAAGGTCGACGACACCACCTTCACGATCACCTTGACCGAAGCGCAGTCGGACTTCCCGCTGCGCCTTGGCTACTCGGCCTTCGCTCCTCTGCCCACCTCGGCCTTCAAGGATATAAAGGCATTTGGCGAGAACCCGGTGGGTAACGGTCCGTACATGCTCAGTGGCCCCGGCTCATGGGAGCACAATGTCAAGATCGACCTGGTGCCGAATCCGGACTACACCGGCGATCGCAAGCCGCAAAACGGCGGCTTAACGTTTACTTTCTACCAAGCCTACGAAGCGGCCTACTCCGACTTGCAGTCCAATCTGCTGGACGTCATTGACGGTATCCCGCCAGGCTCGTTGACCAGCTATGAGACTGACCTACCCGGCCGCAGCGTCAACCAGCCAGCCGCGGTGTTCCAGTCCTTCACCGTTCCGGCCCGCGACCCGCACTTCTCGGGTGAAGAAGGCAACCTGCGTCGCCAGGCCATTTCGATGGCCATCAACCGCGACGAAATCACCAAGATTATTTTCAGCGGCACCCGCACTCCCGCCAGCGACTTCACCTCCCCGGTTATTGCCGGGTGGAGTGACTCGCTCAAGGGCGCAGATGTGCTGAAGTTCAACGCGGACGGTGCCAAGAAGGCCTGGGCAGCAGCCAACGCCATCTCCCCGTGGGACGGCAAGTTCACCATCGCCTACAACTCCGATGGTGGGCACAAAGAGTGGGTCGATGCCGTTTCTAACAGCATCAAGAATACTTTGGGCATTGATGCCGAAGGCAAGCCGTACGCATCCTTCGCAGAATTGCGGACCCAGGTCACCGACCGCTCCATCGAGGGCGGCTTCCGCACCGGATGGCAAGCGGACTACCCCAGCGTTTCCAACTTCCTCGGACCGATCTACAAGACCGGAGCCGGCTCGAACGACGGCGACTACTCCAACCCGGAGTTCGACAAGCTGCTCGGCGAGGGTTCAGCTGCCAAGACCGTCGAAGAGGGCAACAAGTTTTACGAGCAGGCCCAGGAGATCCTGTTGAAGGAACTCCCCGCGATCCCGCTGTGGTACTCCAACGTGACCGGTGGATTCTCCACGAACGTCTCCAACGTGCAATTCGGTTGGGATAGCCAGCCGATCTACTACGCGATCCAAAAGAAGGCCTAGTTTTATCCGACCCGGCGCCGCGCTCCCGAAAAGGGAGTTCGGCGCCGGGTTAGTGCTTTGATTGAGGCGGATGCCGCGTTAAGCTGCTGCCTAAACTTCGCTGTCCTTTACATCTGCCTTAAACGGAAGAGGCATCCATGCTGTGGTACACCGGTCGGCGACTCCTGCAGTTCATCCCAGTATTTCTCGGGGCGACGCTGCTGATTTATGCAATGGTGTTCGCGCTACCAGGAGACCCGGTGGCCGCATTATTCGGCGACAAACCGGTGAATCCGCAAGTGGCCGCGCAGATCCGCGCCCAGTATCACCTCGATGTGGGCTTCTTCCAGCAATATTTGTACTACCTCAAAGGAGTCGTGACGTTCGACTTCGGCAAGTCCTTCTCCGGCCGCCCAGTGCTCGAAGTCATGCAAAGCGCCTTCCCCACGACGATCAAATTGGCCTTTATGGCGTTGGCAGTAGAGGGCATTCTCGGTATCGGCCTCGGACTGCTGGCAGGACTGCGTCGCGGCGGATTCTTCGACGGCACGGTGTTGATTTTCTCCCTGCTGATCATCGCCATTCCGGTCTTCGTCCTCGGCTTCGTCCTGCAGTTCGTTTTCGGTGTCAAGCTCGGCTGGGTTAATCCCACCGTGGGTGGCAACGCCACGTTCGCCAACCTTCTCCTGCCCGCGTTCGTTTTGGGCGGGGTCTCGCTGGCCTACGTCCTGCGGCTCACGAGGACGTCCGTGGCAGAAAATCTCACCGCCGACTTTGTCCGCACCGCCACCGCCAAGGGATTATCTCGGCGAAGAGTCGTGACGGTGCACGTGTTGCGGAACTCGATGATCCCAGTGGTGACGTTCCTGGGCGCAGATTTGGGCGCGTTGATGGGCGGCGCCATCGTCACCGAGGGGATCTTCAATATCCCGGGGGTCGGCAACGCCCTTTACCGGGCGGTGAGAGCAGGGGAGGCCCCCACGGTTGTTTCGATCGTCACGGTCTTGATCCTGGTGTTCATCGTGGCCAGCTTGCTGGTCGACCTGCTGTACGCCATTCTCGACCCGAGGATCCGCTATGTCTAACAGTCAAGGGCCAGAAGGCCGCGCACTCCACCGCCCCGGCCAGGAACATTTTGTGGCCAATGTCGACGAAACCCCGCTACTGGCCACCGATTCGCTGGACGAGTCCCGAGCCCCGGCCAGTCTGTGGATGGAAGCCTGGAAGAATTTACGGAAGAACCCAATCTTTATTGTGGCCGCAGTGCTTATCCTGTTTATTTTATTTGTGGTTGCTTTTCCCAGCGTTTTCACCAAGGAAGACCCTCGATTGGGTATTCTTTCCCGGTCCCTCGGCAATCCCGAACCGGGCCATCCATTTGGATTTACCAAACAGGGATACGACGTTTTTGCCCGGACGATTTATGGCGCTCGGGCCTCAGTTGCCGTCGGCGCCCTCACCACCGTGCTGGTGGTGATAGTCGGCGGAATCCTCGGGGCCATCGCCGGATTCTTCGGTGGCATTGTGGACACGCTGATTTCCCGGCTGACGGATATCTTCTTTGCCATTCCGCTGATCCTGGCCGCCATCGTCTTGCTGCAGCTTTTCAAAGGCGGAACGACCATCTATAGCGTGGTGTTAGTCCTGTCCGCGTTCGGATGGCCCCAGGTCGCGCGCATTACTCGCGGCGCGGTGATCTCAGTGCGCAACTCCGAATTCGTGGTGGCGTCAACGGCACTGGGCAACTCCCGGATGAAGAACCTGCGCAAGCACGTACTGCCGAATTCGCTGGCGCCCGTCATCGTGATCGCCACCCTCTCGCTCGGTATCTACATCGTGGTGGAAGCGACGTTGTCGTTCCTCGGGTTGGGCCTGCCGCCAAGCGTGATGAGTTGGGGTAATGACATCAGCACCGCGCAAGCCTCCATCAGGGACCAGCCGATGGTCCTGTTCTATCCGGCGGCAGCGTTGGCGCTGACCGTGCTCGCGTTCATCATGCTGGGCGATGCAGTCCGAGAAGCGCTAGACCCGAAAGCAAGGAAGCGATGACGGATACTTCTGTTTCGATGGCCAAGCAACCCACCCAGCAGCGCGATTATTCCAACGCTGAACCCTTGCTTCAAATTCAAAACCTGGATGTCGGTTTCCAATCTGAGCGCGGGATGATTCCAGCCGTTCGAGGGGCGAACCTGACCGTGTACCCCGGGCAGACTGTGGCCATCGTGGGCGAGAGCGGATCGGGGAAGTCCACGACCGCGCACGCCATCATCGACCTACTACCCGGCAGCGGCCAGGTCACCGGTGGAAAAATCCTGTTCGAGGGCAAAGAGATCACCGGTATCTCCCGGAAGGCAATTGTCGCACTCCGGGGATCGTCCATCGGACTGGTCCCGCAGGACCCGATGTCGAATCTGAACCCGGTGTGGCGCATCGGATTTCAGGTCAAAGAAGCGCTGAAGGCCAACGGATTGGGTAAGGGCAAAGGCGCCGATGCCCGAGTGGTGGAACTCCTCGGCGAGGCGGGCTTACCCGACGCGGCGAGACGCGCCAAGCAGTATCCCCACGAGTTTTCCGGCGGAATGCGGCAGCGTGCGCTGATCGCCATCGGGCTGGCGGCTCGGCCGAAACTGTTGATCGCTGACGAGCCGACTTCAGCGCTCGATGTGACGGTCCAGCAACAGATTCTTACGCACTTGGACAAGCTGACGTCCGAGCTGGGGGTTGCCGTACTCCTCATTACCCACGATCTGGGACTCGCCGCAGAGCGTGCAGAGCAGTTGGTCGTGATGTACAAGGGGCAGGTGGTGGAATCGGGGCCAGCTCTCGAGCTGCTCCGAAACCCGCAGCACCCGTACACGCAACGACTCGTAGCATCTGCTCCGTCGCTCACTTCGAGGCGGTTGCAATCCACGGTCGCTCGGGTCGAAGGCGGTGCCCGCACTTCGACGCATGGTTCCAGCGGCGACGGCTCGGTGTCGGATGCAGCTAAAGCAGCACGCGGCGATAACGTGATCGAGGTCGAAAACCTGACCAAGGTTTTTAAAATCCGCGGCGGCGCCCCGGGCTCCAGTAATTCCTTCACCGCGGTCGACGATGTCTCGTTCGTGGTGCCGCGGGGTACCACCACGGCGATCGTGGGGGAGTCCGGGTCGGGTAAATCGACCGTCGCGCTGATGGTGCTGCGCCTGCTGGATCCCACCAGCGGCAAGGTATCCATTGATGGCCACGACATTGCCGCTTTCAAGGGCAAGGAGCTGTTGGCGATGCGGCGCAAGATGCAGCCGATTTTCCAAAACCCGTACGGCTCCTTGGACCCGATGTATTCGATCTACCGCACAATTGAGGAGCCCTTGCGCACTCATGGCATCGGTGACAATAAATCGCGGGAGAAGAAGGTGCGAGAACTTCTCGATAAGGTGTCGTTGCCGTCCACTGCCATGAGGCGATTCCCCAACGAGCTCTCGGGCGGTCAACGGCAGCGGGTTGCGGTCGCTCGGGCGCTGGCGTTGGATCCGGAGGTGGTGATCTGCGATGAGGCTGTCTCTGCCCTTGATGTGCTGGTCCAAGCCCAGGTGCTGAACCTTCTCAACGACCTGCAGGCCGAACTTGGCTTGAGCTACTTGTTCATCACCCACGACCTGGCTGTGGTCCGACAAATTGCCGATGATGTTTTGGTGATGAAGGACGGGGCGATCGTAGAAAAGTCGAGCACCGATGAGGTGTTTGCGCATCCGAAACAGGAATACACCAAGGCGTTACTCGCAGCGATTCCGGGCTCGGGGCTTGATTTCAGCGGTAATTCCTAAGCCCTTCGGGGCCCTCCCGGGTGGCAGCGGACACAGGTTCGTGCTCGAAGCCTCTAGGCTGCGGGTATGACGTGGCGACTTCTGGCGGTGCATGCGCACCCTGACGACGAATCGATCACAATGGGTGGCAGCCTGGCCCATTACGCCCGAGCGGGAGTCGAAGTCACCATCCTCACCTGCACTCTTGGCGAAGAAGGCGAAGTTATCCCACCCGCACTGGCCGGGCTGGTCGCCGCTGAAGCCGATCAACTCGGCGGCTACCGCCACGGGGAGCTGGCGGCTGCCTGTGTCGCGCTGGGCGTGCGGGACCACCGCTATCTGGGCGGCATCGGTGCGTTCCGTGATTCTGGAATGGTGGGCACACCGTCGGCGCACCACCCGCGCGCATTTACCCATGCCGCAGCGGGGGGAGTCGACCATAGTCGCGCCGTCGCCGCGCTAGCCCGGGTCATCGAAGAGATTGCTCCGCACGTGGTGCTGACCTACGACTCTGACGGTGGGTACGGCCATCCGGACCACGTTGCGGCCCACCAGGTAACAGTCGCAGCGGCGCTCAGCGCCGGGGTACCCCGAGTGTTGGCGGTGGTTCGGCCTGACGAAGCTGCGCGAGCAGCGCTCGCGGCGTTCGTGGTTCCCGATGGCTACCTGCCCGGCGTGCCGGCAGATCTGGGGTACCTGGCGCCTGCAGAGCAGATCGTGGTGGAAATAGATCTTGGCCATGTTGAGAGGGAGCGGCGGGCTGCCTTGGCCGCTCACGCTACCCAGGTGGAATTGCTGACTGACGGTTTTGCGTTGTCGAACCGAATTGCGCAGCCGCTGATGAGCCGGGAGTACTTCAAGCTGCTCGCTGGCGTTCCGGTACCGCGCGTCGACTCGCACACTCAGGTGGCCGCTGACGATATTTTTGCCGGGCTCAGCGATGACTGATCCGCTGGGCGTCATTGAGGTTTCGGCGGCTGAGACCAGCCGGACTGGCGAGGCCAACTCCATGAATGGCGGGGGAAACACGCCCGCACACCCCGGCGCGGCAGGGGCTGATCCGGTTGTGGTGGACAGTGCGCCTGCGGCTTCGCGGAGCGCCCCCTCCCGGGCGGCGGGGATTTTGTTGGCGCTTTTTTTGGCACTGCTGAGCGGGGCTACGGCGCTTTTTGGGGTGTTTTTTCTCCCCTGGTATTGGGCCGGAATTCCGCTTCCCATCACTGCCTTGCTGGGGGCCGGCGTGATCTTCTGGTCCATTCGTTCGGCGTATGCAAGCACTGAATCCCTGCTGCTGGCCACACTCCCCTTCGCATCGTGGTTGCTGGTGTCATGGTGGCTCAGTCGTACCGTGACGCTGGGCTATCCCGTTTTGCCGGGAACTGTGGGGGGAGCTATTCAATGGCGCAGCGTGATCCTTTTGGGCGCCGGGGTGCTGGCCGGGGCGGTCGCGCTCGGAGGGAGCTGGGGCAAGCGTGAGATAGCGAAGTACGCCACCGTGAAGGCCCCACCTACAGCAGTTGCTTAACTCCCCGACGCCAGGCCGGTTTCGCAGCCGGGGCCTCGGAAGGGGATACTGGGAAGTCGGCCAGCATCACAACGCGATCGGGCAGCGCAAAGCGCTTACGTGCGTTAATTTTGGGCGGTGTCCGAGCGTCAGGCCGATGTGATTGAAGAGAAGTAATCCCGAGATAAGCCGTGGAGTGCTGCTGTGACCTATGTGATCGCCGAACCATGCGTGGACGTTCTCGACCGTGCATGCGTCGAAGAATGTCCCGTTGACTGCATTTATGAGGGTGAACGGATGTTGTACATCCACCCCGATGAGTGTGTGGACTGCGGTGCCTGCGAGCCGGTGTGCCCGGTGGAAGCAATTTTTTATGAAGACGACGTGCCCGAGCAGTGGAAAGAGTACTACCGGGCCAACGTCGACTTCTTCGAAGATTTGGGCTCGCCCGGCGGCGCCTCGCGTACCGGCAAAATCCCGAAGGACCACCCCCTGATCGCCGCGCTGCCCCCGATGGGCGAGGGTCATTGATGTGATGGATCCAGACTGGCAATCTCGGTTCCCGGCATTTCCGTGGGATTCGATTGCGGCGGCGAAGGCGAAGGCGTCCAAGCATTCTGATGGCCTTGTCGACCTTTCCATCGGTACTCCGATCGACAAGGTACCCAACGCAGTGCGCGCGGCTCTCGCCGCTGGGTGTGACACGCCCGGGTATCCGACCACCCACGGGAAATTATCGCTTCGCCGGGCTTACTCGGGCTGGCTGCAGCGCACTCACGAGGTTCCCGACCTGGACCCCGAAGCGGTGCTGCCCACCATCGGGTCGAAGGAGCTGGTAGCGACCTTGCCGTTGCAGTTGGGTCTCGGCGCGGGCGACGTTGTCGCTATCCCGGAACTTGCCTACCCGACGTACGAAGTCGGAGCGATCGCCGCTGGCTGCGCCGTGGTGCGAGGCGACACGCCATCCGATTACGGCAATGTCACTGTGGCCTTGCGCTGGATCAACTCCCCGTCCAACCCGACCGGAGCAGTCACCTCTGCTGCAGGATTGCGGGAAACGGTGGCGTGGGCTCGAGCGAACAACACGATCCTCGTCAGCGACGAGTGCTACATCGATCTTGGGTGGGACGCCCACCCCCTTTCGATCTTGAATCCGGAGATCTGCGGCAAGGATCACTCGGGTTTGCTGGTGGCACATTCGCTGTCCAAGCGGAGCAACATGGCCGGGTACCGCGTCGGCTTCCTCGCCGGCGACCCCGATCTGGTGGCGAAACTGCTGCAGATTCGCAAACAGTTCGGTTCAATGGTTCCGTCGCCTATGCAGGCGGCGGCGATTGCCGCGCTCGACGACGATGGACACGTCATCGCTCAGCGCTCTCGTTATGCAGGTCGGCGCGAGGTCTTAATCCGGGCTTTGGGGGATGCTGGTTTCCAGATCGACCACTCCGAAGCTGGGCTCTACCTCTGGTGTACCCGCGGCGAAGATGCGATGAAGACCGTCGACGATCTTGCCGAAATGGGCATACTGGTCGCCCCCGGTACCTTCTATGGACCCGCGGGAAGCAAACATGTCCGAGTGGCTCTGACTGCAAAGGACGAACGGATCGCAGCCGCAGTCCAGCGTCTGGCAGCCTGAGCCTTCCCACCTTCAAGGTGGCTCACGGCGCTATTGACCAGCGTGCAATGCGACGTTGAGTCCCCCCCAGGAGCCAGCGCGAGGCAGGGCTTCGACACTGCCGTTGATGGAGTTGCGGCGAAAGAGCAATCCCGAGCGACCCGACAAGTCGGCAGCCTTCATCACCCTGGTGGATTTGCCTTCCAGGAGGTGCAGTTTTGTGCCGGCTGTGACGTAGAGGCCAGCTTCCACGATGCAGTCGTCGCCAAGGCTGATACCGACTCCCGCGTTCGCACCGAGGAGGCAGCGCTCGCCGATCGACACGACTGTGCTGCCGCCGCCGGACAATGTTCCCATAATCGAGGCGCCGCCGCCGATGTCGCTGCCGTCGCCGACTAGTACCCCTTGCGAAATTCGTCCTTCCACCATGGAGCTACCGAGTGTCCCGGCGTTGAAGTTACAAAAGCCCTCGTGCATGACGGTGGTTCCCGCAGCGAGATGCGCGCCCAGCCGCACGCGATCGGCGTGGGCGATCCGGACCCCGGAAGGCACGACGTAGTCCGTCATCCGAGGGAACTTGTCGACACCGTAGACAGAGAGTCGAGTACCCGCAATCGCTGCTGCCAGACGCACAGTATCGATGTTCTCCGCAGGGACGGGGCCAAGATTTGTCCACACGTTGTTGGGCAGCAGGGCAAAGATACCGTCCAGGTTGATGCTGCGCGGCTTTACTAATCTTGTCGAGAGCAGGTGCAACCGGAGATAGACGTCGGCAGTGTCGACTGCGGCGTCCGCAAGGTCGGTGATCTCGGTGCGGACCACACATAGCCGCACCTCGCGAATGGCATCGGTGCGTTCTGCAGCGGAAAGATCAATGTGGGCATCGGCGGTTTCCCTGCCCAGCACCGGCTTGGGATACCAGACGTCAAGAATTGTCCCGGCGGCGGTGACGGTGGCGAGTCCGACGCCGAAGGCGCCCTGCAGATCGGTCATACGCCGTAGGTTACCGACATCCGGCGCGCCGGCGACACCTACTCAGCTGGGAAGTCGCTGTACTAGCCAGCGACACTAATCCGGACCTGACCAGCAGGCAGCGCGCTTTCCGTTGCGCCCCAGGAACTTCCCTGCCAACGGGCACCCGCGACAGCAACCAAATTAAGTCGTCCGGACGCGGCGTGCGCTACCGTCCACAGCGCCAGCGTCATTGCTGCCCTGTCGCTGTCAGCCAGGACTGGGACATCGATGGTAACGACCACTTCCTTCCCATCTGCTGAGACCGCCACTACCGCAATGGTTCCCAGCTCAGCATTTGCCGCTGCGATCAGGGAGGCCAGACCCGGCGAGGCCGCTGCCATCAAGGTGGGGACAGCTCGTGGGGGCACAGGCGCGGTGGAGGCCGCGGCCCCGTCACGACAGGAGAGTGCCGTGCCCCAACCCCCAGAAAGGGCTCCAACCAGTTGCGCCGCTTCGACTTCCCACTTGGCGTACGCCTCTGGATGTCCTGAGTACTGCACCTCTTGAGCTGCCTCGGTGAGCGGTCGTGACTCCCAATCCGGAACCTGGAGCAGTCGGTCGTAGAATATGCCGGCCGAGTAGACCGGGTCACTGATTTGCTGCACAGTTCCCCAGCCCTGGCTAGGACGCTGCTGAAAGAGGCCGACCGAGTCGCGATCACCGCCTGGCAGGTTCCGTAAAGAAGACTCTTGGAGTGCCGTCGCCACCGCGATAGTCCGGGCCCGGGTACTCAGCTGCTTGGCCAGACCGACCGCATTGATGGTGGATGCATGCTGTAACTGCACCGCAGCCAAGGCAATGGGCGCGGCCACCTGGGTGGCAGATCCGAGGTCAACCACGGGCCGGTCGGTGGCCGGCGCCTTGGGGTCGCTCTGCACCACACATTCTGGGCCAACCGCTGCATCGGAACCCAACAACGCACGAACTCCGAATACTGCGCCAGTGGCGATCAGCGCTAGGACCGCGAGCGCGATCAGGATTTTGGGAAGCGTTCGCATTGCTTCCAGTTTAGTCAGCGAGATCATTTTTCTCAGCGGGATCATTTTTTTCAGGGGCTCATTTTTGACGGACGTGCGAGTGCGCGTGCGGTTGCAAGGACAGGCAGTTCCATCGCCGCCGGTAGGCTCAGATCCCATGAGCCAGTCCGTTTCTGCCGCCCCGAACCTCGACCTCACACTGCAACCTGCAGCTCTCACCCAGGTGTTGGTGGACATTCCGTCAGTATCAGGAACGGAGGGGCCGCTCGCCGATGCCATCGAGGCTGCGCTCAGACGCGCCGCGCACCTGGAAGTAGTCCGAATCGGAAATTCGGTAATGGCTCGGAGCAACCTGGGGCGCGAGCAGCGGGTTCTGCTAGCGGGTCACATTGACACGGTGCCGATCGCAGACAACGTGCCCTCACGCCTGGACGGCGACATTCTGCACGGCTGCGGCACCACAGATATGAAGTCTGGCGACGCGGTGCTGCTTACCCTTGCGGGGACGTTACAACCGTCTGAGATGACCAAGGACCTCACCTTCATCTTTTACGAGTGCGAAGAGATCGAGCACGAACGAAACGGGTTGACCAGGATCGAACGCGAGCTACCGGAGTGGTTGACTGCGGACCTGGCCATCCTGGGCGAACCCACCAATGGCGCCGTCGAAGCTGGATGTCAGGGCACCGCCGCGCTGCAGATCGCGTTCGCTGGCAAACGGAGCCACTCGGCTCGCTCCTGGATGGGCGTCAACGCTATCCACGCCGCGGGGGAGGTGCTTGCCCGGCTGGCGAACTATCAGGGGCGCGACGTCGACATCGATGGCTGTCTCTACCGCGAGGGCTTGAACGCGGTAGATATTGCAGGCGGTGTGGCGGGCAACGTCATCCCTGATGAGTGCGTGATTCGGATCAACTTTCGGTTTGCCCCCGACCGGGACGCCGCCAACGTGACTCGTTATCTTGAAGAATTTTTCGCGGGGTTTGACGTCGAAATACTCGAAATGGCCATGGGAGCCAAGCCCGGACTGGCTGCTGCCGCCGCCGCTGAGTTCGTCGCGGCTGCGGGCGGCGTCGCGGTTGCGAAATTCGGCTGGACCGACGTGTCCAGATTCTCCGCGCTGGGCATCCCCGCCATCAACTACGGACCAGGCGACCCCTCGCTGGCCCACACCCGCGAGGAGCGCGTGTCACTGCAACAAATTGGCGAGATGGCAGCGGTGTTGCGCGCTTATCTGACCAGCTGACGGCGTTTTGCCGGAGGGTATTTTTCGGGGTTGACTACCGTGGCCTCACCAGAGCATTTCTTGACCGACGAATTGAGACGCCAGTGCCAGTGGATGCAGACAAGCCCGGAGCGGCGGAGCTCCCCGTCGAAGAATCGTTTCGTGGGCCCTTGGTGCTCCGCGGCGACCAGCGCACGCAGTCCAGCACCACTGACCAGCGATTGCTCGATACCCGCGGTCAGACCGATTGGGTGCATACCGATCCCTGGCGGGTGCTGCGGATCCAGTCCGAATTTGTCGAAGGCTTCGGATCCCTGGCCGGGCTTCCGCGCGCGGTGTCGGTTTTTGGCAGCGCGCGAACCCCTCGCGACCATCCGCAATACGCGCAGGCCAGGGCAATAGGTGCGGCTCTGGCCAATGAGGGATACGCCGTTATTACCGGCGGCGGGCCCGGCATCATGGAAGCGGCTAATCGCGGCGCCAAAGACGTGGGCGGGCAGTCGATCGGGCTCGGCATCGAGCTGCCCTTCGAGCAGGGGATGAACCGCTACGTAGATCTCGGCATCAACTTTCGTTACTTTTTCGTCCGAAAGACGATGTTCGTCAAATACTCCCAGGCTTTTATTTGCCTTCCGGGTGGTTTCGGCACTTTGGACGAACTCTTCGAATCCCTCACCCTGGTCCAAACCAAGAAGGTCACGAAGTTCCCGGTGGTGCTCTTCGGCTCCGAATACTGGGGCGGCCTCGTCGACTGGATTCGCAACACGGTGCTGGCTGATGGGAAAATCAGCGAGAAGGACCTTGACCTCATCCACGTCACCGACGACGTCGACGATGCGATCAAGGTCGTCCACGACGCCATGGCCGCCTGGGATGCGGCGCACTAGTCTTCCGGGAGGCGGTGGGTGGACTTTCCTACCGCCCGTGGTTGTGCTCACGTCCCGCAGTGGCGGGGACCCACTATTAACCGTGGGAGAATTGACCTCGTGTTGCGTTGGATAACTGCAGGCGAATCCCATGGCCCGTCTCTCATCGCCGTCCTTGAGGGCCTACCCGCTGCTGTTGAGATCACCAGTTCGGAGATCTCGACCCAGCTCGCTCGTCGGCGCCTTGGCTACGGCCGTGGCGCGCGGATGAAGTTCGAGCAGGACGTGGTCAGCGTGCTCGGC
This sequence comes from Nakamurella antarctica, assembly GCF_003860405.1. Lineage (NCBI taxonomy): Bacteria > Bacillati > Actinomycetota > Actinomycetes > Nakamurellales > Nakamurellaceae > Nakamurella > Nakamurella antarctica. The sequence goes on from NZ_CP034170.1 coordinate 932,925, forward strand.
GGAGTCCGGCACGGTGTGACCCTGGGCGGCCCCATCGCTGTGCAGGTCGCTAACTCGGAATGGCCGAAGTGGCAGACCATCATGGCTTCTGATCCGGTCGACCCGGAAACCCTTGCAGGCCTTGCCAGGAACGCCGGCTTAACGCGGCCGCGCCCCGGCCACGCAGACCTCGCGGGAATGCAGAAGTACGGTTTCGACGACGCCCGGCCGGTGCTGGAACGCGCTTCGGCGCGCGAAACCGCGGCCCGGGTTGCCCTGGGGACCATCGCGCAAAACTTTCTCCGGCAGGTGCTGGGCGCCGAAGTAGTTTCCCACGTCGTGGCAATCGGAGAAGCCGACGCCGTCGACGGAACGTTGCCGACCCCCGCCGACCGGGACGCCATTGATGCCTCCCCCACCCGCTCGCTCCATCCAGATTCGACCGCAGCGATGTCTGCCGAGATCGAAGCCTGCAAAGAAGACGGCGACACCCTAGGCGGCGTGGTAGAAGTACTCGTCTACGGACTCCCGCCAGGGCTCGGTTCATTCGTCTCCGGCGACCGCAAACTCGATGCTCGGCTCGCGGCGGCATTGATGGGTATCCAGGCGATCAAGGGTGTCGAAATCGGTGACGGCTTCCGCACCGCACGTCGACGCGGCAGCGCGGCCCATGACGAAATGGACCCGGTCCACCCGGGTGTCAGGCGCCGCAGCAACCGTGCCGGCGGCATCGAAGGCGGTATGACGAACGGCGAAGTGCTGCGCGTTCGCGCTGGCATGAAACCGATCTCGACTGTTCCCCGCGCACTGGCCACGATTGATGTCAGCACCGGCGAGAGCGCTGTTGCCAACCATCAGCGCAGCGATGTGTGTGCGGTTCCGGCTGCTGGCGTGGTTGCCGAGGCGATGGTGGCACTCGTGGTTGCGCAGGCGGTTTTGGAGAAGTTCGGTGGTGACTCGGTTCCGGAGACCAAGCGGAATGTTGCCGCCTACCTCGAGACGATCGGCGCCACCGCGCCGGTCGCTCAGTAGGTCCTCTCGTGGCTGGCCGTCCGTTAGTCGTCCTCGTCGGCGCCCCCGGAGCGGGCAAAACAACGGTGGCGGCGGCACTCTCGCGCAGGCTCGGGGTTCCGTTCCGAGACACGGATCGAGATATTGAGAAAGCAGCCGGCCGCGATATCCCCGACATCTTCACCAACGACGGCGAAGCAGCCTTTCGCGCACTTGAAACCCAGGCATTGAGAACAGCTTTGGCCGAACATGACGGCATTTTGTCCCTGGGCGGCGGCGCGATCCTAGCCGAGGAGAACCGGCGGGCGCTTAGTGGGCATGCGGTGATTCACCTTGCTGTGTCGATGAACCAAGGTGTCCGCAGAACCGGCATGGCGGCCAACCGGCCACTGCTGGTCGGGATCAACCCTCGTGCCACGTTTAAGACGCTGCTAACCGCCAGAGTGCCGTTGTATCAAGAGGTGTCAGTATTCGAAGTCAACACTGACCTGTTGGCGGTCGATCAGGTGGTGGACGCCATCGCGGCCTGGTTGGAGGAGCAGAACACATGACATCAACGGCGCCCGTAGTGGTCCGCGTAGAAACCCCTGCGCCCTACAACGTGACCATCGGACGAGGGCTGCTTGGCGAGTTGGTTGAAGCCGCTCGGGGGAGCGCGAAAGCAGCGCTAATTCACACTGAAACACTGAAGGCCACGGCCGAAGTGGTTCGCGAGGCGATGATCGAAGCGGGCATCGACACCAACATGGTGCAGGTGCCCGATGCCGAAGATGGCAAAAACCTTGAGGTGCTCGGGTTCTGCTGGAACGTTTTCGGCCAAATGGGTTTGGGCAGAACCGATGTCGTCGTGGGGCTCGGCGGCGGCGCCGTCACCGACCTCGCCGGGTTCGCCGCGGCAACGTGGATGCGCGGCATCAAGATCGTCCAGGTACCAACAACCCTGCTCGCGATGGTTGATGCTGCGGTCGGTGGGAAGACCGGTATCAACACTGACGCTGGCAAGAACATGGTGGGTTCTTTTCACGAACCCAGCGCGGTGATCGTGGATCTTGCAACACTGGAAACGTTGCCGCGCAACGAGTTGGTTGCGGGGATGGCGGAGATCGTCAAGTGCGGGTTCATCGCTGACCCCATCATCCTGGACATCATCGAGGCAGGCCCCGAGGCCGCCGTTGACCCGACTGGGCCACAGTTGGCCGAACTGGTGCAACGCGCTATCACCGTCAAGGCTGAAGTAGTAGCAAAGGACTTGAAGGAATCTGACCTTCGCGAAATTCTGAACTACGGTCACACCCTTGCCCATGCGATAGAGAAGCGGGAAAAGTACCGGTGGCGTCATGGCGCCGCAGTATCCGTGGGGTTGGTCTTCGCCGCCGAACTCGCTCGCGCAGCTGGCCGTCTGGATGACGAAACCGCCGACCGACACCTCACGGTGCTGCACAGTCTCGGCCTGCCCACCACCTATGACCCGGGTGCGTTCTACGACCTGGTGAAGATCATGGGCTCGGACAAAAAGACGCGCTCGGGCATGTTGCGGTTCGTCATCCTCGACGGACTCGGCAAGACCTCCCGCCTCGAAGGCCCCGACCCGATGTTGCTCGCGGCGGCGTATTCCGTGGTGGCCGGCCAAAAACCGTCGCCGGGCCTCGTCTCCTTGGGCTGACTCGCTTCGTATCCCGCTCCTTGTGACTACATTTGCTCGGTCCTGCCCCACCGCACGCCCAGCGCTGGGTATGAAGTACCGCTGCGTGGCCCATTAGTGCGTTCGGCTACAAGGCGCACCGTCACCGCGCGTGAAAGTATGAAGTAATGCCAGCTATTCACGCCGCCCGCCGCACGACCCTCCGAGCCAAAGCCGCGGCCCTCGGGCTCGATGCTTTCCTTGTCACCGACGTCCTCAACATCCGCTACCTCACGGGGTTCACCGGTTCCAACGCGGCGCTCCTGGTCGGCACGGCGTCCGAGGAAGCAACCGTTTTCTGCACCGACGGCCGGTACGTGACGCAGTCTTCCGAGCAGGTGGCAGACCTGGAGCGGGTCATCGATCGGCCCTGCGATCTGGCTCTGATCACGAGGGCCGCAGGAGGCGTTATTGGTTTCGAGGGTGATGCGGTATCCGTCAACGGACATGCGGAGCTCTTACACGCTGCGGGTGAGTCGGTTGCGCTGCAGGCGGTGTCGTATCTCGTAGAAGATTTGCGTGCGGTCAAGGACGCCGGCGAAATTGAACTTCTCCGACAGGCGTGCGCGGTGGCCGATACCGGACTCGAGGACCTTCTGAGTGCGGGGGAACTTCGCCCGGGCCGCACCGAGCGGGAGGTGTCCCTGGACCTGGACGAGCGGATGCGCCGGCTCGGCGCTGAGGACGTCGCGTTCGAGACCATCGTGGCCGCGGGCGCTAACAGTGCGATCCCACACCACCGGCCCACTGTCTCCGTCATCAACACTGGGGACTTCGTCAAAATCGACTTCGGCGCGCGGTTCGCGGGCTACCACTCCGATATGACGCGCACCTTCGTCATGGGTGAACCCGCCGACTGGCAGCGTGAGGTTTATGACGTGGTGTCCGCAGCGCAAGAGGCAGGTCGGCTGGCCTGTATGCCAGGGTCCGCATGCACCGAGGTAGACGCCGTTGCAAGGCAGGTCATCGAGAACGCGGGCTACGGGGAGTTTTACCTGCACGGCCTTGGGCATGGCATTGGGCTCGAGATCCATGAAGCACCGACGATCGGCAGCGTTTCAACCGGTATTATTGCCTCCGACATGGTCGTCACCGTTGAGCCCGGTATCTATCTGCCGGGCCGCGGTGGTGTCCGGATCGAGGACAGCGGAGTGGTTCGCCCGGGCGGGTATGAGCTGCTGACGTTGACCACGAAGGATCTTGTGGTGCTCTAAGCCACGGGCGCGCCGCACCGGCGCAGCCTGCGCGGCGAAAAGTGGCTTCCCGGTCTGGCGAAGATCCGCAACGCCGGTCGCAGTGACACACCAGCACCAATTTCGTATCAATGAGGAGTGATTAATGGCGTCGACCAACGATTTGAAGAATGGCCTGGTTCTCAACCTTGAGGGACAACTCTGGACTGTCACCGAGTTTCAGCATGTGAAGCCAGGCAAGGGACCCGCTTTCGTGCGGACCACGCTCAAGCACGTGATGACCGGCAAAGTCGTGGACAAGACGTTCAATGCTGGCCTCAAGGTCGACACCGCGACCGTCGATAAGCGCGATATGACGTTCCTCTACCGTGATGGCGACGACTTCGTTTTCATGGATCAAGAAACGTTCGACCAGATCAATATCCCGGCCATGGTTGTCGGGAGCGCGGCGGACTACCTGCTGGAGAACGCACAGGCGATGGTTGCTACCCACGAGGGCGTCGTGCTGTTCATCGAAAATCCGGTTTCCGTTGAACTGATTGTCTCTCATACTGATCCCGGCTTGCAGGGCGACCGTTCCACCGGCGGCACCAAGCCCGCGACGTTGGAAACCGGCGCCGAAATCCAGGTGCCGCTGTTCCTCAACACCGGCGACAAGATCAAAGTGGACACTCGCGATGGTCGTTATCTCGGTCGTGTCAACAGCTAATGTCGGCCAGAACAAAAGCCCGAAAACGCGCCCTTGATGTCCTTTTTGCCGCCGATGCTCGAGATGTTGATCCCATCACGGTTATGACCCAAAGGGCGGAACAGGCCGAGGCGGTCCCCATGGGCGAATACGCAGAGGAAATTGTGCGCGGCGTCGCTGAGCATCATGGCCGGATCGATGCGTTGCTCTCGGAGTACTCGGAAGGGTGGACGCTGAGCCGGATGCCAGCAGTGGACCTCGCGATCCTGCGGATCGCGGTCTATGAACTGCTGTATTCCCTCGATGTGCCCGAAGCGGTTGCGGTGGACGAGGCCGTGGAACTCGCGAAGACGCTCTCGACCGACAACTCCCCGCGCTTCGTCAACGGTGTGCTGGGCCAGATCATGGTGTCCGTGCCGCGAACTTCGCCAAAAACGGTGGGATCCCACGGTGCCGATACCCACGGTGCCGATACCCACGGTGCCGATTCCCACGGTGCCGATACCCACGGTGCTGATACCCACGGTGCTGATTCCTTGGGTGCTAACCCGCAGCAAGACTAAGCAAGAACAACGAAAAGTGCGGCCGTCCCATTGGGGCGGCCGCACTGTGACATTGGGGTGTCAGGAGAGCTCGGAGCCTTCCGGCAGCACTTCCCACCGCACCAGTTGGTCAACGAGATCTTCGGGAGTCATGTCGTAGATCACTGCGAGGGAGCGCAGATCTTCAGCACGGATGGTGAGGATCTTGCCGTTGTAGTCGCCGCGCTGGGACTGGATGGCGGCGGCATACCGAGCAAGGGGGCCCGCCAGATGCGTGGGCAGCTCACCGAGGCGGTGTAGATCGATCTTCAGTTTCTGAGTGGCGGGGCCGCGCCTGGCAGCGCGCGCATCTGGCAGCAACTCGGCAACGGGAACTCCGTAAAATTCGGCGAGTTCGGCTAGTTTGGCCACCGAAACGGCGCGGTCACCCCGCTCGTACGAACCCACCACCACGGCTTTCCAGCGGCCCTCCGATTTTGCCTCGATGCCATGCAAACTCAGGCCCTGCTGGGCGCGGATGGCCCGTAATCTGGCTCCGAGTGCGCGGGCATAATCTTCGGACATGACAGCCTTTCGTTGACGCGGGGAACAATTGCGGTTGCGCTCCGTGATGGTGAACAGTCTCGACAATCACCAAAGCGGGTAACGATTACATAGAGTCGCGCAGGGCTACTGTACGTCATGGTGCGGGAGAGCTAGTCGTGTTCGGTAGAGTCGGTATAGAAAAGAAATCCTTTAAAGCCGTCCAGTGAGGCGGGAAAGGAAATTCATGACGGTTCCACCACGCATCGCCGGTGCTGATCGGTCGCCCCCTCCGGCTAATACCGCTACCGATCCCGCAGAAATTTCAGCGCAAAGACTGCTGCTGACGCCCAGCGAAATCGCCCGCGTCGTCGATCGCATCGCCCATCAAATTTTGGAGCGCACGGCAGATTCATCGTCTCCGCCAATCCTCCTGGGCATTCCCACTCGGGGGAGCGTTCTTGCTGTGAGGTTGGCCCAGCGACTCGAGGTATTCAGCGGAGCACCCCCCATTTGTGGGTCCCTCGACATCACGCTTTACCGCGATGATCTGCGGCATAAGGCTCCTCGAGCTCTGGAGGAAACCTCCATGCCCGTCGGCGGTATCGAAGCAGCGACTGTCATCCTCGTCGACGATGTTCTGTTCTCCGGGAGGACCGTGCGAGCGGCTCTGGACGCGCTGCGCGAGTATGGCCGGCCCAGTGTGGTGCAACTCGCCGTCCTGGTGGACAGAGGACACCGACAGCTCCCCATCAGGGCCGACTATGTCGGTAAAAACATCCCGACTGCGGCGGGCGATTCGGTGGACGTCCGGTTCACCGAAACAGATGGTTATGACGCGGTTGAGCTAAAAAGGGCGCCATGAGCACACCTACAGCCCAATCGCCCGGCTTGCCTCGGCACCTGTTGTCAGCTGGCGACCTGACCAGGGAAAGTGCGCTGCATATCCTGGACACCACTGAGCGGATTGGCCAAGCAATTGCAGGCCGCGAGGTCCGAAAATTACCCACCCTGCGTGGTCGCACGGTAGTCAACCTTTTCTATGAGGATTCGACGCGCACGCGCCTTTCGTTCGAGGCCGCGGCGAAGCGACTTTCCGCAGATGTGATCAACTTTTCGGCGAAGGGCTCGTCGGTGTCCAAGGGCGAGTCTTTAAAGGACACGGCGTGGACCCTGCAGGCCATCGGCGCCGACGCCATCGTGTGCCGGCACTCGTCCTCCGGCGCCCCGCACCAACTGTCCGGCTGGGTGGACGGCCACGTCATCAACGCAGGCGACGGAACTCACGAGCATCCCACTCAGGCGCTTATCGACGCGTTCACGGTGCGCAAGCATTTGGGGGATGTCGAGGGTAAACGAATCGTGATCGTCGGCGACGTCATCCATTCCAGGGTTGCGCGATCCAACGTGCTGCTGCTGAGCACCCTCGGGGCACAGGTGACACTGGTGGCGCCGCCAACGCTGCTCCCGAAAGGGATCGAAAGCTGGCCCGTGACGGTAGATTACGACTTCGACCGCGCGTTAGCGGGGGTGGACGCGGTGATGATGCTGCGTGTTCAACGCGAGCGGATGGGCGACGCGTTTTTCCCGACAACTCGCGAGTACAGCCGCCAGTACGGGCTTGACGACCGGCGTCGCGCACTGATCGCCAATCACGGCATCGTTATGCACCCGGGGCCCATGGTCCGCGGTATGGAAATATCGCCCAGCGTCGCCGACGGCCCCGGCAGCGTCATCGTCGAGCAGGTGGCCAACGGCGTCATCGTTCGGATGGCCGTCCTCTACCTCCTGCTGTCCGCCCGAACCTGAGAACGCCCGTCATGACCACGTTTTCTCAAATGAAAGGAACCGGGCATGTCTGCCGACCTCGCAATTCTGATTACCGGCGCCCTCCCCTACGGGGAAGAGAGCCAGGATCTGCTCCTCGTTGATGGGATCATTGCCGCGATGGGTCAGGACGCGGTTACGCATCCCGATGCTGCGGGTGCCCAACGCGTTGACGGCGCTGGCTTGATCGTGCTGCCCGGGCTGGTGGACTTGCACACGCACCTGCGTGAGCCTGGTCGGGAGGATGCCGAAACGGTCGAAACAGGCTCGGCCGCAGCGGCTTTGGGCGGTTACACCGCAATTTTCGCGATGCCGAATACGGACCCTACCGCCGATACCGCGGGCGTGGTGGAGCAGGTGCTGCGGCTCGGCCAAGCGGCCGGGCTGGTGGATGTACAACCGATCGGCGCGGTCACGGTTGGCCGCAAAGGCGAACGACTTGCCGAACTTGCGGCCATGGCGCATTCCGCGGCGCAGGTGCGAGTGTTCTCAGATGACGGCGACTGCGTGTCCGACCCGCTGCTGATGCGTCGCTCGCTGGAGTACGTCAAGGCCTTCGACGGTGTCATCGCCCAACATGCGCAAGAGCCCCGGCTTACCGTCGGTTCGCAAATGCACGAGGGCGCGGTGTCGGCCACGCTGGGGATGACAGGGTGGCCGGCGGTAGCGGAAGAGGCGATCATTGCGCGCGATTGCCTGCTCGCTGACCACGTCGATTCACGGCTGCACATCTGCCACCTTTCCACCGCAGGATCGGTGGACATCGTTGCCGCGGCGAAAGCTCGCGGCACCAAGGTCACGGCAGAGGTCACGCCGCACCATTTGCTGCTCACCGATCAGGCAGCGGTGGGGTACGACCCCGTGTTCAAGGTGAATCCGCCGCTGCGCACCAGCCCCGACATCGACGCACTCAGGCGTGGTCTGGCCCGCGGTACGATCGACATCGTCGCGACCGACCATGCCCCACACGCTATCCAGGACAAGGAATGCGAGTGGGACCAGGCCAGCCCTGGCATGCTCGGCCTTCAAACTGCGTTGTCGATTGTGGTGCTGACCATGGTCGAACCGGGCCTGCTCGACTGGCGTGGGGTGGCCAGGGTGATGTCGGAGGCGCCCGCCACCATCGGTGTGCTTGCTGGCCACGGCAGGCCCATTGCGGTGGGGGAGCCAGCAAACCTGGTGCTGGTGGACGCGAAGGCGCACTGGACAGTTCGTGGCTCCGATCTCGCGAGCCTCTCGCGCAATACGCCCTACGAGGGGATGGAGTTGCCGGCTCCGGTGATGGCAACCTTCTTGCGGGGACGCCCCACCGTGTTGAACGGCCAGTTGGTCGGCTGAATTTTGGTGGTGCCTGCGGTACGAAACATCTGGAATCACGAAAGAGGTAACCATGGATTGGCCGCGCTTGTGGTGGACGCTGGGTTTGGCGGTGTTGTGCGTTGTGATAGCAGGGCTGCTGCTGTTGGGATGGCGTAACCGTGGGAAGCGTCAAACCGAATTTGGACCGCGTCCGGTAGCACCGCGGGAGGCAGGCGAGCCGCTGAGCCCGGATCTGACCGGGGTCTACATCTCGACTACCTACACCAGTCGCTGGCAGGACCGCGTGGTGGTGCAGACCGTCGGACGTCGTGCCAAAGCCGCGGTGCGAGTCAGCCCGCTCGGAATCCTGATCGACCGTATTGGCGAGGACGCGCTCTGGATCCCGGCGGCCGACGTCGTCGCGATCTCGGCTGGCCCCGGTGTCGCCGGAAAGGTGATGGGGATGCCTGATGCGATCCTGCTCATCACCTGGAACTGGGGCGACACACCTGTCGATAGTGGCATTCGCACTGACGACCTTTTTGCCCAGCGGGGTTGGATCGAAGCGGCAAGAACCCTCGTTACGTCTCACAGCAGCAGCACGACCACCACCGACAGCACACCCGAAAGCAATGGAGCCACAGCATGAGCAAGATCCCGGCCGCCCTCGTGTTGGAGGACGGGAAGGTCTACGGCGGAACTAGTTTCGGCGCCGGTGGCACCACGTTCGGAGAGGCAGTTTTCGCCACCGGTATGACGGGCTACCAGGAAACGATGACCGATCCGTCATACCGCCGCCAAGTGGTCGTGGCGACCGCGCCGCAGATCGGCAACACCGGCTGGGTGGAGCAGGACAACGAGTCGTCGGGCATTCATGTTGCGGGACTGGTGATCCGCGATTTGTCGCCCGCGCCGTCGAACTGGCGGGCGACCGGCACTTTGCCGCAGGAGATGGAGAAGCAGGGCATCATCGGGATCGCCGGCGTTGACACCCGAGCCTTGACGCGTCATTTGCGGACCAATGGAGCACTGCGATGCGGGATTTTCAGCGGGGACGCCCTCGGCACGCCGCAGGAGATGGTGGCTGCAGTGCAGGCTACGCCCGGCATGGTGGGAGCTAATCTGACCAGCGAGGTCAGTACAACAAAGATGTACACGGTGCCAGCGATAGGGGAGCAGCGATTCACCGTCGCCGCCATCGATCTGGGCATCAAAGCCAACACCCCTCGCAGCTTTGCGCAACGCGGGATCACTACCCATGTGCTGCCAGCGGAAACGACCATCGAGGAGATCGAGGCCCTGGGAGTCGACGGGGTGTTCCTCTCCAACGGCCCGGGTGACCCGGCCACCGCCGACGCAGCAGTCGCACTCACAGCTCAGATCCTGAAGCGCCGCATCCCCCTATTCGGCATCTGCTTCGGCAACCAAATCCTTGGCCGGGCACTGGGTTTCGGCACCTACAAGCTCAAGTTCGGGCACCGAGGGATTAACCAGCCGGTGGTGGATCACGCCACGGGACAGATCCTCGTGACGAGCCAGAACCACGGGTTCGCCGTCGACGCTCCTGCTGGCGACGTGCTGCAGACAGCTTTCGGGGGCGTTCAGGTCGGCTTCAGCTCCCTCAATGACGGCGTCGTTGAAGGCTTGACATGCCATGACGTGCCAGCGTTCTCGGTGCAGTTCCACCCCGAGGCCAGCGCTGGGCCGCACGACGCAAGCTACCTGTTCGACCGTTTTATTCTCCTCATGTCCGAGAACGTTTCCACGAAGGCAGTCTGAACTATGCCCCGCCGCACTGATTTGAAGCACATCCTCGTCATCGGTTCCGGTCCGATCGTCATCGGGCAGGCCTGCGAATTCGATTACTCCGGCTCGCAGGCGTGTCGGGTACTGCGCGAGGAAGGCCTGCGGGTCAGCCTGATCAACTCCAACCCGGCCACCATCATGACGGACCCGGAATACGCCGATGCGACGTACGTCGAGCCGATCACCGCCGACTTCGTCGAGAAGGTCATCATGATGGAGGCCGCCGCAGGCTTCCCGGTGGACGCGATCCTTGCAACCCTGGGAGGCCAGACCGCGCTGAACACCGCGATCGACCTGGATCGGGCGGGCATCCTCGCCAAGCACAACGTGGAACTGATCGGGGCCGACATTCCGGCGATCCACCGCGGAGAAGACCGACAGATCTTCAAGGACATTGTTCGCGAGATCGGCGGCGACGTGCCGAGATCGGCTGTGTGCCACAGCATGGAAGAGGTCCGGGCGACAGTGCTGGATCTCGGTCTGCCCGTCGTCATCCGGCCGTCATTCACCATGGGCGGCTTGGGTTCTGGGATGGCCTACACCGACGCGGATATCGAGCATTTGGCGTTTATCGGGCTGTCCGCTTCGCCCGTCACCGAGGTGCTTATCGAAGAGTCCGTGTTGGGTTGGAAAGAGTACGAGCTCGAGTTGATGCGTGACAGTGCCGACAACGCTGTCGTGGTGTGTTCGATTGAAAACATCGACCCGATGGGTGTCCACACCGGAGACTCGATGACGGTGGCGCCGGCGATGACGTTGACCGACCGCGAGTATCAGCAGATGCGCGATATGGGTCTGAAAGTGCTGCGAGCAGTGGGCGTCGCGACCGGTGGCTGCAATATCCAGTTCGCGATCGAACCCGCAACGGGCCGAATGATCGTCATCGAAATGAACCCGAGGGTCTCTCGCTCGTCGGCACTTGCCTCGAAGGCTACGGGTTTCCCGATCGCCAAGATTGCTGCCAAATTGGCCATCGGCTACACACTCGGCGAGATCTCCAACGACATCACCAAGGCCACCCCGGCCGCATTCGAGCCAACGCTTGACTACGTGGTTGTCAAGATTCCCCGGTTTAACTTTGAGAAGTTCCCGGGCGCCGACACCACGCTCACCACCACGATGAAATCGGTGGGGGAGGGCATGTCGATCGGGCGGTCCTTCGCCGAAGCGTTCGGCAAAGCTCTCCGCTCGATGGAGACCAAAAACCTCGGATTTTGGACCACCCCCGACCCGGAAGGCGCGAGCGTCGAAGTGGCGCTGTCCCTCGCGGCGATCCCCACCGACGGTCGAATCTTCCACGTGGAGCGGGCTTTGCGTCTCGGCGCCTCCGTCGCTCAAGTGCATGAGGCCACCGGCATCGACCCATGGTTCCTCGATCAGATCGTGCTGATCCAGTCCATCGGCAACGCGATCAGCAACGCCGAGTCCGTGGATGCCGACCTGCTTCGGGAGGCCAAGCGGTACGGCCTCTCCGATGTCCAGATTGCTTCTTTGCGCGCTGCAGCGGGCGATACCGAGTTGGGCACCGAAGTTGCGGTGCGCGAGCTGCGCTGGAAGCTCGGCGTCCGGCCCGTGTACAAAACGGTGGACACCTGCGCCGCCGAGTTCGAAGCTGCGACGCCTTACCACTATTCGGCCTACGAAACAGATCCAGCCGCCGAGACGGAGGTGGCATCCCAGGCCACTCGGGACAAGGTGATCATCCTCGGTTCGGGGCCGAACCGGATCGGTCAGGGTATTGAGTTCGACTACTCCTGCGTACATGCGGCGATGGCGTTGCGGGACGCTGGCTTTGAGACCGTGATGGTCAACTGCAACCCGGAGACCGTGTCGACCGATTACGACACCTCCGACCGGTTGTACTTCGAGCCGTTGACGGCCGAGGACGTGCTCGAAGTCATTGCCTCCGAACAGGAATCGGGCTCTGTCGCAGGCGTCATCGTGACATTGGGCGGACAGACACCGCTGAAGCTGGCGGGCATCCTCGACGAAGTCACGATCGTCTCGCGCGACGGCTCCGGCGTCCGGATCCCCGTGACCCTGCTTGGCACCCAACCCGATGCCATCGACATGGCCGAGGACCGCGGGCTTTTCGGCGGGTTGTTGAAGGCAGCCGGACTGCCCGCCCCCGCGTATGGAATGGCGACTTCCTTCCCCGAGGCCCGAGAGGTAGCTACTGCTATCGGCTACCCGGTGCTTGTCCGACCCTCGTACGTCCTCGGCGGCCGGGGAATGGAAATTGTCTATGACGAGGCCTCATTGGCTGACTACATTTCGCGGGCGACCGAGATCACCGACAGTCACCCCGTTCTCGTGGACCGCTTCCTGGATGATGCGATCGAGATCGACGTCGATGCGTTGTGCGATGGCACGGAGGTCTACCTCGGCGGCGTGATGGAGCACATCGAAGAGGCGGGAGTTCACTCCGGTGACTCGGCGTGTGTGCTGCCGCCGATTACGCTGGGCCGGGCCGACATTGCGAAAGTGCGCGAGTACACCGAAGCTCTCGCCTTCGGGATCAAGGTGCACGGACTGATGAACGTGCAGTACGCACTGAAGGACCAAACTCTCTACGTGCTGGAGGCCAACCCGCGCGCCTCCCGCACGGTGCCGTTCTCGTCCAAAGCCACTGCTGTGCCTCTGGCGAAGGCCGCGGCGCGCATCATGACGGGCAGCACCATCGCCCAGCTGCGCGCCGAAGGCATGCTCTCGCCGATCGGGGACGCGGGCACGTTGCCACCCGAGGCGCCGGTGGCCGTCAAGGAAGCGGTCATGCCGTTCCACCGGTTCCGCCGCGCGGATGGTGCGGGCATGGATTCGGTGCTCGGTCCCGAAATGCGCTCCACCGGTGAGGTTATGGGGATCGATGCGGCCTTCGGTGCTGCGTTCGCCAAGTCCCAGGCGGGCTCCTACGGGTCGCTGCCGGTGGGCGGGACTGTCTTCGTTTCCGTCGCCGATAAGGACAAGAGCGCCCTCGCCTTCCCGATCAGACGGCTCGCCGATCTCGGATTCACGGTGCTGGCCACCGATGGCACCGCAGAGATGCTGCGCCGCCACGGGATCACGGTTGAATCGGTGCGCAAACATCACGAAGGTCCCGGAAACATCGTGGAGATGATTAAGGCTGGCCGCGTCGACCTGGTGATCAACACTCCTTACGGTCAGTCCGGCCCCCGGATGGATGGGTATGAGATTCGGACGGCCGCAATTTCTGCCGACATCCCGTGTATCACCACCATTGCCGGCGCCGCCGCTGCGGTGCAGGGGATCGAGGCCCTGATGCGCGAGGATGTAGGGGTTGCCTCCCTCCAGTCCATCCAGAAGTTGCTGACCGACGCGGTTCTCGCACAGGCAGCCGCTGCGAGCCAGGACGAAACGTTGTCATGGGAGTAGCCAACTTCGGCTACCAACGGCTGGCGAAACCGATGCTCTTTCGGCTGGGCGGCGGTGACGCCGAAGTGGCCCATCACCGCACCCTCGCCTGGCTGGCGAGTATGTCGGGAAACTCCGGCGGTGTGACGGCACTGCGGCTACTCGGCAGGGCAAACCGTGCGCCGCGCACCGTATTTGGCATTGACTTTCCGTCCGTTGTCGGGCTCGCCGCCGGGATGGATAAAGACGGTGTTGCGCTGAAGGCTTGGCCCGCACTGGGTTTCGGGCACGTTGAGGTCGGCACCGTGACGTCGATGCCGCAACCGGGAAATGAAAAGCCTCGGCTGTTCCGGTTGCGAGATTCCGGCGCCCTCATCAATCGAATGGGATTCAACAACGCCGGGTCGCTGGCGCTAGCTGACAAGCTGGCCGGGATTGGTCCCATCGGTGTGCCCCTGGGGATCTCACTCGGTAAATCCAAGGTGACTCCGGTGAGTGAAGCGAGCGCCGACTATGTGCTTTCAGTTCGCAGGTTGCTTCCCCACGCTGATTACATCGCGGTGAATGTCTCCTCGCCCAACACTGTTGGCCTGCGGTCGTTGCAAGATAAGGAACCGTTGACGGAACTTCTCGCAGCTCTGACGACCGAGGCATTCGACAGCACGGTGCGCGAGCGCGCCATTCCGGTGCTGGTGAAAATTGCGCCTGACCTGACGGACCAGGCTATAGCCGAAGTGCTGCAAGCCTGCTCCGATACGGGGGTGGCCGGCGTTATTGCGACCAATACGACGCTTGCCCGAGATGGCCTGGTGGCCAGGGACGCTCGCGCTGCCGCGGAGGTCGGCGGCCTTTCCGGTGCGCCCCTCACCGTCCGTTCGCGGGAAGTGGTGAAGTTCGTCGCAACCCACTGCGATCTGCCCGTCATCGGCGTCGGTGGCATTATGACACCGGCTGACGGGTTGTCTCTGTTGGACGCGGGCGCCAGCTTGCTGCAGGTGTACACCGGTTTCATCTACGGCGGCCCGGGACTGATCGCCGGCATCAACGAGGCCGTTGCAGCGATGGACAAATTACAACTCGGTTCACCCCGTTCACAGCAAACCTTGGACGACAAATGATCGAGCCTTTTGGCGCCCGGCTGGCGTCGGCAATGGCCAACCGCGGACCGTTGTGCGTCGGTATTGACCCGCATCCAGCACTGTTGGCGTCCTGGGGGCTACCGGATTCTCCTGTCGGTCTCCAGCAGTTTGTCGACATCACGGTGGCCGCGCTCGGGGAGCAGGTGGCGATCTTCAAGCCCCAGTCGGCCTTTTTCGAGCGCTTCGGCAGCGCTGGAATTGCAGTCCTGGAAAGGCTTCTCGTCCAGGTGCGAGAGACTGGGGCCTTGGTGTTGATGGATGCGAAACGCGGTGACATCGGTTCGACGATGGGCGCGTACGCGCAGGCCTATCTTTCTGATGGCTCACCGCTGGCTTCCGACGCAGTGACCATTTCGCCGTATCTGGGCTTTGGCTCCCTGCAGCCCGCGTTAGATATGGCCGCTCAGACGGGGCGCGGGGTTTTCGTGCTGGCGTTGACGTCTAACCCCGAAGGACCTCAGCTGCAGCATGCCGTCCAAGCTGACGGTCGCATGGTGGCGCAGGCGATCGCCGACGCCGCTGGAGCCGCCAACGCTGGAGCTTCTCCGATGGGTTCAGTGGGCTTAGTAATCGGCGCGACCGTGGGGGTTACTGGCGTTGACGTCTCCGGCGTCAACGGCCCGCTATTAGCGCCCGGGCTGGGCGCTCAGGGAGCGACCGCCGAAGATTTGCGGACAGTTTTCGGCTCCGCGCTAGCCAATGTTGTCCCCACCACCAGCCGTGAGGTGTTGTCCGCCGGGCCGAGCGCCGCCGGGTTGCAGGACGCAGCGGCGCGCATGCTTGAGCAGATCCGACAGGTGTTGGGTTAAGGCACTGGCCCAGCGTATGTCTGTGGCCCACCTTGATTCCCTGACCCAAGCGCGGTCCCTGCAGCAACGCCCGCTGCGGGCCGTGAAACCTAGCCCAGTATGTGCGTGACAGCTGTATCAAGATCGGGATACCGGAAGGTGAATCCTGCATCTTTCAGGACCGTCGAGGTGACGAAGCGTCCGGTCAGCGCTAGCGCCGGATCAGTGCGCAGAACGATAGCCCCGAGCGTGACGAGCGCCGAAGGGGTAGGGATACCGCGACGGCCGAGGTGTGATCGCAGAGTCGCCATCAATTCACGGTTACGTACCGGGTGCGGACTCGAGGCAACCACCACGCCTTGGGGCGCTGCGAGTTGCGGGTCGAGGCCAAGAGCCACCATTGCTATGCGCAGCCAGTCCTCAATGTGAATCCAACTCGTCCACTGTTGGCCGCGACCTACGGTGCCGCCAACGCCCCAGCGGACAAGTAGGGTAAGCCGGTCCCAGGCAGGGCATCCCTGCGCGAGGACGATGGATGTCCGCAGGATCGTTTTGCTAGTGGTATTGGCTCCTTCGAGAGCCGCTTCCCACGCTGCCGCAACGCCCGTCATCTGGGGTAGTCCGGGGGAGGGGAGATCTGATAATTCGTCGAGGTGCAACTCACCCGCATCCGAATAGATTGCCGTTGTGCTGGCTTGAAGCCAGTGGGAGACAGGCTCTTTGCGAAGTTGCGACGCCAGCACGAGAACCCGAGTTGCATCGACTCTGGAGGTTCGCAGGGCAGCGATGTTGCTTGCGGTGGGGCGGCAGTCGACAAGTTTCCCGGCAAGGTTCGCGACCGCTACGGGGCCAATTTCGGTCAATGCCTCGGTCCATTGGCCGAGGGTCTTGCCATCCCATTCCAGTTGTTTGAAGGGGACGGCAGGATTCACCGTGCGCGTCAAAATGATCACGTCGTGGCCCGCATCGACGCACCGCCTGGCCAGTTGCCTTCCTAGAAAACCGGACCCCCCGGCGATGATGACGCGCATGTGGCGATGCTACCCACGGTGGAGGGTCAGCGAACAGCGAGCAGCGTGCAGCGGGCGCGTCGAGTCCCATCATCGTGATCCCGATTCGAGATCTGATGCGACTTGACTAGACCTAGTCAAGTCAAGTCAAGTGACGATAATGGGCCAATGGCGGAGACAGTAAACATTTATGACGCAAAAGCGCGCCTCTCTCAACTCATCGCTCAGGTCGAGGCTGGCGAGATCATCACCCTCGCGCGAAATGGGAAACCAGTAGCTCTGCTGACTCCGCTAGGCACCATTCGTCCTGATCGGGTTTCAGGGTCCCTGAAGGGCATGATCGTCATTGCTGAAGGCTTCGATGACCTTGGCCTCGGCGAAGACGAGCAGGGGTATGGCGAATGAAGGTTCTCGTTGACACCCACGTACTGCTTTGGTGGCTTAGCGGGGATGACGCACTCTCGGGATCGCACCGGGAAATCCTCACCGATGGCAGCAACAAAATTTTTGTATCCTCAGTGACGGTTGCCGAGATCTCGATCAAGCGCTCGGTGGGGAAACTGACGGTGCCGGAGGGAATAGCCAGCGCGATTCTCGACGCTGGCTTTGACGAACTTCTATTTACATTCGGGCATGCGGAACTGTTGCGGGCGCTGCCCTTTCACCACCGTGACCCGTTCGACCGGATGCTGATCGCCCAATGTCAGGCGGAAGCCCTGAAGTTCGCGACCGTCGACCCGCGAATGGCGCCGTACGACCTCTCCGTTGTCTAGCAGCATGTGTGGTGCCCGCCGAGTGGTCACCCAGCCCCGGAAAATTGGCGCATCCCGGGTGTGAGCGACCACTCGGCAGAATGTAGGCAGGATCGGCGGGCACGGAGGCGTTATCAAGGCCGGAACGGGCCCCAGGCCGCCCCAGCCGGTATCCTGAAGCCTGACATGCACGCCCCGCGGGGGCGTCCGGTGCAGGGTGAGATCCCGAGTCCGGCCGAAGCGCCGCGATAACGCGGCGCCACACCGTTGAGGGAGTGGACTGAAGTGACGTCAACCATCCCGGCCCCAGTGGCCGACCGCATTGGCAATCTGGACTTTAAGGTTGCCGACCTGTCGCTGGCCGAATACGGCCGCAAGGAAATCAAGCTAGCCGAGCACGAGATGCCGGGCCTGATGGCGTTGCGCCGTGAGTACGCAGAGGTGCAGCCGCTCAAGGGCGCCCGGATAGCCGGCTCCTTGCATATGACGGTCCAAACCGCAGTGTTGATCGAGACCCTCGTCAGCCTCGGCGCCGACGTGCGCTGGGTGTCCTGCAACATCTTTTCGACCCAGGACCATGCCGCGGCAGCCACCGTCGTAGGCCCCACTGGTTCCCCCGAAGAGCCCAAGGGTGTCTCGGTGTACGCGTGGAAGGGCGAGACCCTCCCGGAGTACTGGTGGTGCACCGATCAAATGCTGCGCTGGCCGGCAGGCGATGAGACAGTGACCGGACCCAACATGATCCTGGATGACGGCGGCGACGTCACCATGTTGGTGCACAAGGGACTTCAGTACGAAACCGCAGGAGTTGTCCCGTCCGCTGACGAATCAGATTCCGAAGAATGGACCGTCATCCTCGACCTGCTCCGCGAGTCGCTGAAGACAGATGCCACCTACTTCACCCGGATGGGCCCGAACATCCTGGGCGTCACCGAGGAGACCACCACCGGTGTGCTGCGCCTGTACCAACTCGCTGCCGCCGGCGAGCTCTTGTTCCCGGCCATTAACGTCAACGACTCTGTCACCAAGAGCAAGTTCGACAACAAGTACGGCTGCCGGCACTCCCTGATCGACGGCCTCAACCGCGCCACCGACGTCCTCATCGGCGGCAAGGTAGCCCTGATCGCTGGCTACGGCGACGTCGGAAAGGGCAGCGCCGAGTCCCTGCGCGGCCAGGGCGCACGCGTCATCATCGCGGAGACCGACCCGATCTGCGCGCTGCAGGCCCTCATGGACGGTTACCAGGTCGGCACCATCGACGACCTGATCGGCGACGCCGACTTCGTCATCACCACCACCGGCAACAAGGACATCATCACGACCCAACACATGTTGGCGATGAAGCACCAGGCGATCCTTGGCAACATCGGCCACTTCGATAATGAGATCGATATGGCAGGCCTTGCAAGGATTCCTGGGATTTCCAAGATGGAAATCAAGCCCCAGGTCCACCTGTGGACATTCCCGAGTGGCCGCACCATGCTTGTACTGTCCGAAGGTCGCCTGCTCAACCTGGGCAACGCGACTGGACACCCGTCCTTCGTGATGTCTGCGTCGTTCTCCAACCAGGTGATCGCGCAGATCGAGCTGTACACCAAGCGCAACGAGTACGACCTCGAGGTTTACCGCCTGCCCAAGGCTCTGGACGAGAAGGTTGCCAAGATCCACGTCGAGGCACTCGGTGGCAAGCTCACCAAGCTCACCAAGGAGCAGGCCGAGTACATCGGCGTCGATGTCGAAGGCCCGTACAAGGCAGATCACTACCGCTACTAGCAGTTCGAGCACGCAAAGGGGGACCGCGGTGGGCAGGCTGATCGTTGTCGAAGGACTCGACGGATCGGGTAAAGCAACGCTCACCGCGAGCTTGGCCCGCAAGTGGGGTGAGCAGGGCAGAACCGTTGCCCGGCTTGCATTCCCGCGGTACGGAATGAGTGTCCACGCGGATCTAGTGAAAGACGCGCTGTATGGCCGACTCGGAGATCTCTCCGAGTCGGTCTACGGCCCGGCATTGCTTTTTGCGCTGGATCGCCAAGGCGCTGCCGAAGACATTGAAGCGGCCCTTGCGGAGAATGACATCGTTCTGCTTGACCGATACATCAGCTCCAACGCGGCCTACGGCAGCGCTCGCCTCGGCGGGCCCGCACACCCCAATGACTTCGCGCAGTGGGTCGCGGACCTCGAAGTCGATCGGTTTGAGATCCCGCGCCCGGACCTGCAGATCCTGCTTGACGTGCCGGTGCTTCTTGCCGCCGCACGTGCACGCGGTCGGGCCGCGGGAGACAATAACCGTGCGCTGGATAGCTTTGAATCAGACAGCGCGTTGCAAGCGCGCACGGCTGCGATGTATGCCGAACTTGCTGCAGGGCAGTATCTTTCGCCGTGGCGAATCTTGAAGCCGGAGGCAGATGGGTCCGTCGCCATCCCGGCAGATCTGCTCGGACCGGCCTAGCCGACACCCGTGCGGGATGACCCCGGTCCACACCTGCCCAGACTCCTACCGGAGATCGCTATTTACTGGCGTGCATCAGCGGCCGCCTGCAGGGTAGTGGCCAGGTTCTCCTTGCGCATCCTTGCGTCGATGTACAGCAATGCGATGACACCGGATGTCCAAGGCGTCATAAACGCACTGATGAGCGCGCTAACGCCTAGGCTCAGAGCGAGTGATCCGAGATCGGTGGGTATCGGCAGCACCACCATCGACACGATGAATCCGACCCCCACCGTGATGGATGCGGCGCCGAGAATGCGCCACCGCAGCCCGGAGCTCAGTCGCCAGGATCGCCGCAGCGAATCCCGCACCCCGCTCTTCTCCATCACAGAAATTGGCACGGCAAACGTGGTTGCTGCAAAGATGATGATTCCTGGGATCACGAGGAGGAATATGCCGAGAGCGGTTGCTGCAACGGTGATCACAGTAATGAGAACTAAGGAAAGCCACCTCCCGCGGAGTCTCTCGCGCAATCCAGCCAGGTTAACCCGGCGGCCCAGGGACGCCTCGGTGGCGTACACGGTTGTGATCCCAGAAATGATGCAGTTACCCAGTACGCCCACGATCAAGGAAATCAGCAGCGGCAGGTAGACCGCGCTCGGGATAGAAGTGGACGTTCCATCGGCAATGTTTTGCACCCAGCTGCCGTCGAAGTAGGCGGCGCGGCTATCCAAGTTCGCGACCACCAAAAATTCAGTGGCGGCTCCCAGCGCGCTGACGAGCAGCGCCAAGGGCAGCAAGACCGCTGCGTGCGTTCGCACCAGCACCACAGCAGAGGTCAATATTTCGCTGATTCCCAATGGTCGAAGCGGTATCAACCCAGGCCACGGCGCTCCGAGGTGGTCGATGTGCTTTTTGGGATCGGGGGTATGAGGAGTTGATGTCACCTGGCAATCGTGTCATGATCTCGGCCGCTCCGGGCTCGCGTCGAAGCTGCCCGACTCGCCCGGATTGCCCTCATCTGCACCCATCAGTCCGCGGGTGGCACCATAGGGGGATGAGATCGCGCGTTTTAGTAGTGGATGACGACCCGGCGTTGGCAGAAATGCTCACGATTGTGCTGCGTGGGGAGGGATTCGATACCGCCGTTGTTCGCGACGGCGCCAAGGCAGTGGAAGCTTTCCGCGAAACCCACCCCGATCTGATCCTGCTCGACCTGATGCTCCCAGGGACATCCGGGCTGGAGGTCTGCAAGGAGATCCGCGCCGAGTCCGGCGTGCCGATCATCATGTTGACCGCGAAGACAGACACCGTTGATGTCGTACTCGGGCTTGAGGCGGGCGCTGACGATTACGTCATGAAACCGTTTAAGCCGAAGGAACTCACGGCCCGGATCCGGGCCCGTCTGCGCCAGACCGATGTGGGGGCTGCTGAACGCCTTCGAGTGGCTGACATTGATATCGACGTCCCTGGCCACCAGGTGATCCGAGACGGTGAGCAGATTGCGCTGACGCCACTGGAATTTGACCTGCTCGTTGCGTTAGCTCGCAAACCCCGGCAGGTTTTCACCCGTGAGGTGTTGCTGGAGCAGGTCTGGGGTTACCGTCACGCCGCCGATACCCGTTTGGTCAACGTGCATGTTCAGCGTCTGCGTTCGAAGATCGAAAAGGATCCAGAGCGCCCCGAGGTGGTCCTTACCGTCAGGGGGGTCGGCTACAAGGCGGGTTCGCTGTAGCTGGCAGCATCGCGAAATCAACTGCGAGAGGGCGACGGTGGGAGATGGCAGCTCAACCCGCCGAGGATAATGACGATTGATGAGTAAGAAGCTGCCGAGGGACGACTTTGACGACGTGCCCACTGGGCCGATCGATCTGTCAGCTGTGCGCGCCGAGCTCGCGGCCGAAAGTTCACCGGGGTCCCGCAGCCGGGGGTCCCGCAGCCCCGGGTCACCCAAGCAGTCGCGGGCGGCCTTCTCACGTCGACGGTTTAAAGAACTCTTGTTTTTTTGTGCCCGATCCTTGAGGGTCCGCGTCATCGTTGCCACCTTTATCCTGTCCGGCGTTGTCATCGTCGCTCTGGGGTTTGTGTTGCAGAACGAGATCACCAGTCGGCTTCTGGAAAACAAGCGCGACGCCGCTATCGCTGAATCCGAGGCGCTTCGCCCTGATGTCGGCGCAGCCTTGGATGGCGCGGACACCGACCCCAGCCAGCTCAAGCGATTGATGAACCGGACGCTGGACGTGCTAACGGTGCCCGGAACCGCCGACAGCACCTCGCAGGGTTCCACGGCAGGTGTCTACGAACCGGCGCTGGCCTCTACGCGGGGACTTGTCGGCGAAGTCGATGTGGGGCCAATCGCCGATGTTCCTGCTGCGCTTCGGCAGCGGGTGGTGGAGGGCTATTTGTCGACGCAATACACCTCCGTGGTTCGGAACGGATCGACGGTACCCGCACTCGTCGTGGGGGTACCGGTGGTAGCCCGCGGTGACACCACATTCGAGCTCTATCTGATCTATTTGCTGACCGCCGAAACCGGGTCGGTAGCAGTGGTGCAAAATCTGCTCCTTGCCGGTGGTGGTGTGCTGGTGGTCCTGCTGACCGGTATCGCCGCTCTCATTGCGCACCAAGTCGTTCGGCCCGTTCAGTTGGCCTCCGCCGCAGCCGGACGGCTAGCGGCAGGCGCACTCGACGAGCGAATGCCGGTGCAGGGGCCCATCGAGATCTCCCAACTCGCAGGATCTTTCAATGGAATGGCCGAGGCGATCAAGGTTCAGATTCGGCAACTCGAAGAATTTGGCGCACTGCAGCGACGGTTCACCTCAGATGTTTCCCACGAGCTTCGGACGCCGCTGACGACAGTTCGGATGGCAGCGGACCTCTTATTCGACGCCCGCGCCGACCTCCCGTCCTATCTGACCCGTTCTACAGAGTTGATGGTGGACGAACTTGACAGGTTCGAAGATCTGCTGGCAGATCTCTTGGAGATCAGCCGATACGACGCGGGGATGGCGGAGCTCAGCGCCGAACCCATCGACTTGCGTTCAACGATCGCCAACAGCGTTGCCGCCGTGCGGACCATCGCCGACAATGCTGGCGTTCACATCGTGGTTGACGTTCCAGAGGCTCCCACGCACAGCGAGATCGATTCCCGCCGAATCGAGCGCATCTTGCGAAACCTCTTGGCGAACGCCATCGATCACGCGGAGGGCAACCCCATCCTGATCCAGCTCGCAGCGGATAGTCAGGCTGCGGCCATCTCGGTCACCGATAGCGGAGTGGGACTCAATCCTGGGGAGGCCGGCTTGGTCTTCAACAGATTCTGGCGGGCCGACCCGTCACGGCAGCGTCAAACGGGCGGAACGGGCTTGGGCCTGGCCATCGCCATGGAGGATGCCAAGCTGCACGGAGGTTGGTTGCAGGCGTACGGACGCCCCGGAGTCGGCTCACGCTTCCGGCTAACGTTGCCCAGAGTGAGTGGCACACTGCTCACCGAGTCGCCGCTACCGCTGGCACCCGAAGAATCCGGCGCAGAAGGTGAATCTGAGGACCACACCAGATTCGCCGCCTCCTCGCCGGAACGTCGTTATTTGGAGGACGGTTTGACCTTCGCAGCAGTCTCGCCGGTGGCTCTCGTTGCGTCAGCTGCGGCAGAGCAGCCCAGCATCGTTTTGAAGGCACACATGCCAGCAGAAACTGCGTGGGCACGCTCTCAGCACAACTATGACCCCGAGCCAGCCGCACTCCATGATTCTGGCCTGGACACAGACGCGGAACCTTCTCTGGACGAAGAGCGGAGGGGGACGGTATGACGCACTACCCGTCTCGCGCACAGCAGCGTTCGTGGAAGACGGTAGCGCTGGGGATGCTGATCGCTGCGACTGTGGGTCTTGCGAGCTGTACGGGCGTGCCCTCCGCCGGCGCCCCGGTGGATTACACGCAGCTGCCGGGCGCGGGACCTGCGGCTAATCCCGTGAACGTCGCGCCGGGGCTGACCCCGTTGGAAATCGTGCGCGGCTTCTACCAAGAAGCTATCAAAGTCGACCAGGACCAATATTTGACCTCAGCCCGGGCGTACCTGACGACAGCAGCCAAGGCGAGTTGGCAATTGGCTGATACCAGCAGCAGGGTCATAATTTTAGCGGCCAACCCGCGCATCGAACCTGACGCGAAGGATGAAAATAAAGTTCTTCTGAGCGGGGTCACGGACGGCTATCTGGAGGCTGATGGTTCTTATCAGTCCACTGAAAGCCTGGGGTATCAGGTGACGATGACCTTGGCCCAAGAGGACGGTCAGTGGCGAATCGACACCCTACCCGCCGATCTCATCATGACGGTGGCCGATTTCAACGTTGCTTACACGCAACGCGAGGTCTACTTTCTCGACCACACGGCCTCCGTTGTTGTTCCTGACCGGCGCTGGATCGTGAATGCGAATCAGCAGCAACCCGAACTCGTCGCGGACCTTCTGGTGGACAAAATGCTGCAGGGGCCCAGCGCATTCCTCAAACCAGCTGTGCGGAGCGAGTTCTCGGGTCTGCGGGTTAGCAAAAACATTAAGGCCAATGATCAATCCGTGCTGCAGGTGGACCTGCAGGTGGACACGGCTACCATCAGCGCCCGCCCGCAGTTCACCGCAGCCACGCGCAGAGCGCTTGCGGCGCAATTGGTGTACACACTCTCCCGCGACGCGGTGAACATCGCGATCACTCTGGACGGTGAGCCGCTGGATCCCAAACAGCCGGTGTGGACCGCGAGCTCGCTGAGTTCGTTCAACCCGAGCGCTGTCCCGGGAACCGATGCTGCGCCGGTGCAGGGCTACTACGTGGCAGAGGGTGGGATCGCGTCGCTGGACGGACAACCGGTGTGGGGTAATGCCGGCAGCGGTTACCTCAACCTGACCCAAGCGGCGATGTCCGCGTCCACCGGTGCGCTCGCTGCAGTCGGGGCGACTGGCGACGAATACAGGTTCTATATAGGCGCCCCCTGGAGCGGGAGTCTCTGGAGGTCAGATACACCTCGGCTGCTCCCATTACCGCCCCCAGCTTCAACCGCACCGGTGACGAGGCGTGGATTCTCGTCAACGGTGCGACCAAACCTTCGGTGCAGCGGATGCTCACTTCGGGTTCCCTTTTGCCGGTGGATAGCGCCGCGCTGGCATCAATCAAGGGCCCGTTTACCGCGCTCGCGCTTTCGCCCGACGGTGTTCGAGTGGCCCTCATCGCCGGTCAGCAGCTCTATATGGCTGTCATCGTCTATTCCGACGGGGCAGACGTAAGCGGCGATGGCGCCAGCAGCGGCGAACCGAACGGCTCGCCTGTTGGGCCCGCTGGCGGTCTCGGCTCGAAGGCGACGATCCTGAACGTCACCAACATCCGTTCCGAGCTCCAGGTGGCCTCTATTGCTTGGCAGGACCCTCTCAATCTTCTGGTGGCTGGTTTTGACAGCTCCACCAGCCCCTACCGAATTGTCTTTTCCATCGGCTTAGACGGCAGGCGGCGGACCGCTCTGAGCACCAAGGGACTCATCGGCGACGTCACGGCCATCGGTGCAGGCACCCCGACGCTGGTCGCGTTCGAAGGGCGAATTTGGGCTCTTGTCGGCGAGGATTCGAGCGCCAGTTGGGAAACCGCTGGGTCGTTTGGGCAAGTTCTCACCGGTACGTATCCGTTTTATCCCAGGTAGAAAATTCTCGGGGGGCGGATATCCACAAGGCGGATTCGATCCACATCGGCATCCGAGGCTGCCCGCTCGCCCCGGTGGGGGTGCATCCTTCACAGCGTGATCAAGACGGTTCTCGACCTAGTGCTGCCCCGCACCTGTCCCGGCTGCGGAGCTCCAGTGCCGTGGTGTGCCAACTGCGCGTCGACGCTGTCCGCAAGGCCGCGCCGAGTGCTCGTGCCTGAGTCGTCAGCGATCAGCCTCCCACCCGTGTACGCATTCGCCAGGTACCGGGGGCCGGTGCGCGCTGCTGTCCTGGCGGGGAAGGAAAAAGGTCGCCGCGACCTACCGGCGCTTCTGGGGGAGTCGTTGGGATTGGGCGTACTGAGGCTGCTCAGTATCTCCGTGCTCACTACGCCGCTATGGCTGGTTCCGGCTCCCTCTCGGGCGTGGGCTGCACGGGCTCGCGGCGGTGACCCGGTAACCGCTATGGCGGTGGCGGCAGCCTCGATTCTCTCTCGTCACGGGTCAAATGTGGGAGTAGCGCCCTGTTTGTCGACATCGCGGGCAGCGCGGGACTCCGTGGGTTTGGATGCTGCAAGCCGAGTACGTAACCTGCGGGGCCGGATAATCTGCGACGTGAGAGCTTGCCCCCCGCCCGGCGCTGCCGTGGTGCTGGTCGATGATGTCTTCACCACGGGTGCCACGAGCGCCATTGCGAGCGAGGCCCTAGCCCAATTCCAATTGTCGGTGCAGGCGATTCTTGTCCTTGCCACCGCCGCGCCATTTAGCTGATCCGAAGGTGCTGCCACCCAAGCCCTGCTAGGAGTGAGACCGCAGAAAACTGTTCTCGGTAAAAATGTTTTTACGATGGGCTGGGGCCGGTCTATGCGTTCGTTGAAGGGTCGAGTAGTTTGGGCTGGACATCCCGGATTCTTCTGGCGAGCGTCGAGCCCGGCAGGATGTTTCGGGATCGAAGTTCCATTTGCATGGGTGCACCGACTGCTGAGGTCGGGCAAAGGCTAACGCCAGGAGGCAAAAGTGGACATCGTTGTGACCGGACGTAATGTCGAAGTCCCGGAGCACTACCGCGCCAAGGTCGCGGACAAACTCGATCGCTTGGAACGCT
The DNA here is from genome assembly GCF_003860405.1 of Nakamurella antarctica. Taxonomy (NCBI): domain Bacteria; kingdom Bacillati; phylum Actinomycetota; class Actinomycetes; order Nakamurellales; family Nakamurellaceae; genus Nakamurella; species Nakamurella antarctica. Next base: position 959,749 of record NZ_CP034170.1, read on the forward strand.
ACGACTCCAAAATCGTGCGAGCCGAGATCGAACTTGCCCATGAGACGAATCGCCGGCAGGCCAAAGTTTGCCAAAAGGTCGAAATCACCCTGGTGACCAAGGGCCCCGCCGTTCGCGCTGAGGGCAAGGGAGAAAATTTCTACGCCGCCCTCGAAAAGGCCGTGGACAAGCTAGAGACTCGGGCCCGGCGAGCGGCGGATCGCCGGCACGATAAGCAGCACGAGCGAACACCGATCAGTGCGATGGTGGCCCCAGACGAGGCCCTGCTGGCGCTACCAGAGACCAGCAGCGTCGATGAGAGCGCTGATCACCGTGACCACAGCGCGTTTTCCGATGAGTTAGATGACTCCGATTTCGCACAAGGCGCCGACGGTGGTCCAGGCCGGGTGGTTCGCGTGAAGGATCACCCAGCAGAACCAATTACCGTCGATCAAGCCTTGTTCCAAATGGAACTTGTCGGGCATGACTTTTACCTTTTCAATGACGCTGATACCAGCTTGCCGACGGTGGTTTATCGTCGACACGGCTTCGACTACGGGCTGCTGCGGCTTTCCTGACGCAGGGTGCGAAGGCTGGGAGGCTGAGCGCTGAGAGACGCGCTGTGGGTGTGGGCAAAGGCCGTGACGGTGGCCGCTAGGGTGATTCCATCAGCCGGTAGCTGAGAGGAAGCAGCATTGCGGACCGGCCATCACGGCTTTTGCGCGAATTGGGCCTGACGCCCGTGGGTCATTGGCCCCAATGCGCGGACGCTCATCACGATTGCGCCTACCATGGACAGGCCGGGGTTGCCCTCGGTTGATGGGCCTTTTGCACGTCCAGTGCCTCACCACACGGGTGGTGGTTGCTGACCAAACGAAAATTCACGAATGACGACAGGGTGAACACGTGGTTCTGTCCCGACTGCTGCGCGCAGGCGAATCCAAGACGGTCAAGCGACTGCGATCAATCGCTGACCACATCAACCAGCTCGAGGCTGATTATGTCGACCTCAGCGATGCCGAACTGCGGGAGTTGACCGACAAGTTCAAACAACGCGTCGCCGACGGTGAGACCTTGGACGACCTGCTGCCTGAGGCGTTTGCAGTGGTCCGCGAGGCTGCCAAGCGCACGCTGGGCCAGCGACACTTCGATGTCCAGCTCATGGGCGGCGCCGCGCTGCACTTGGGAAACATCGCAGAGATGAAAACAGGTGAGGGCAAGACACTCGTGTCCACCCTGCCTGCGTATTTAAATGCGCTGTCCGGCAAGGGCGTGCACGTGGTCACCACGAACGACTATCTCGCCAAGCGAGACAGCGAGTGGATGGGGCGCGTCCACCGCTTCCTGGGCCTGAAGGTCGATGTAATTTTGTCGCAACTTTCGCCAGCCGAGCGCAAGATCGCCTATGAAGCCGACATCACCTACGGCACCAACAACGAGTTTGGGTTCGACTACCTGCGCGACAATATGGCGTGGGGCCATGATGGTCTCGTCCAGCGTGGCCATCATTTCGCAGTGATCGACGAAGTTGACTCGATCCTCATCGACGAGGCCCGGACACCCCTTATTATTTCGGGACCGTCAGACCAGTCTTCCAAGTGGTACAGCGAATTTGCTCGGCTTGTCCCGCGGTTGAAGAAGGAAGCCGACTACGAGGTCGACGAATCCAAGCGCACCGTGGGTGTCAGTGAAGAAGGCGTCGCCAAGATTGAGCAAGCGTTGGGGATCGACAACCTCTACGAATCCGTCAACACCCCGCTGGTCGGATTCTTGAACAACGCGCTCAAGGCCAAAGAGCTCTACAAGAAAGACCGCGACTACATCGTGGTCTCCGGCGAAGTCCTGATCGTGGACGAGTTCACAGGCCGCGTGCTGCATGGCCGTCGTTACAACGAGGGTATGCACCAGGCCATCGAGGCTAAAGAAGGCGTGGAAATCAAGGCAGAGAATCAGACCTTGGCCACCATTACTTTGCAGAACTACTTCCGACTCTACGAGCGCCTTTCCGGTATGACGGGAACAGCGCAGACCGAGGCCGCCGAGCTGTCCCAGACTTATGGTCTCGGTGTGGTGCCGATTCCGTCGAACAAGCCAGTGGTCCGTCTCGATGAGGCGGACATGATCTATAAGTCCGAAGACGCCAAGTTTGATGCGGTCGTCACCGATATTGAGTCTCGGCACCAAAACGGTCAGCCGGTGCTCATCGGAACCGCCAGCGTGGAGAAATCCGAGCTGCTCAGCAAAAAGCTGCTCCGCGCTGGAATCCCGCATGAGGTGCTCAACGCCAAGAATCACGCACGAGAAGCGGCCATCATCGCCCAAGCTGGCCGGGCCGGATCCGTCACTGTCGCCACCAACATGGCTGGCCGTGGCACCGACATTATTCTGGGTGGCAACATCGAATTCGCGGCTGACATCGCATTACGCGACAAGGGACTGAGCCCCACTGAAACCCCGGAAGAGTACGAGGCCGGGTGGCTTGATGCTGTGGAAGAAGCCACCAAGAAAACCAAATCAGAAGCGGAAAAGGTCCGTAAAGCGGGTGGCCTTTACGTTCTGGGAACCGAGCGGCACGAGTCCCGCCGCATCGACAACCAGCTGCGGGGGCGCTCCGGCCGTCAGGGGGATCCTGGCGAATCGCGGTTCTACCTCTCGCTGGGCGATGACTTGATGCGCAGGGTCGGCGGTCAGACCGTAGAAATGCTGATGACCAGGTTGCGGATGCCCGAGGACATGCCGATCGAACACAGCTTTGTGTCGAAGGCAATCAAGAATGCCCAGACTCAGGTTGAACAGCAGAACTTTGAGATCCGCAAGAACGTCCTCAAGTACGACGAGGTGATGAACAAGCAGCGCACCGTCATCTATGAAGAGCGTCGCCGCGTCCTTGCTGGCGAGGACCTGCACCAGCAGGTCCAGAACATGGTTACCGACGTGGTGAACGCCTATGTGGTCTCAGCTACCGGTACCGGGTACGCCGAGGACTGGGACACGGACACTCTCTGGGCTGCGCTCAAGACCCTGTACCCGATCAGTGTGACGCCTGAGTCGATCGCCAAGGAGCATGGAGAACTCAGCGCCGAAACCGTCAAGGCCGCTGTCTTGGCCGATGCCCGCGAGGCTTATGCCAAGCGGGAAGAAACGCTGTCCGCACCCATTACCCGTGAACTTGAACGTCGCGTGGTGCTGTCGGTTTTGGATCGCAAATGGCGCGAACATCTCTACGAAATGGACTACCTCAAAGAGGGCATTGGATTGCGGGCGATGGCTCAGCGTGATCCGCTGGTCGAATATCAACGTGAAGGTTTCGACATGTTCCAGTCGATGTTGGAGGCGTTGAAAGAGGAGTCGGTTGGCTTCCTCTACAACCTGCAAGTTCAGGTAACTCAGCCGGGCGAACAAGCTCCTAGCCAAGTGAGCCAAGCCCCCCAGGTATCTTCCACCCAAGGCGCAGCGGCGGCACCAGCGGCGGCGCCGGTTGTCCAGCAGCGCCGCAGGCGCCCGATGGAGGCCCTGCCGACCCAGCAGAAGGCAGCGGTTGCTCCCGCTGCAGATTCTGCCCCGGTATCGTTGCGGGCCAAAGGTTTAGGTGCCCCGGTGGGTAAGCAGCAAGCGTTGACGTATTCCGGACCTAGCGAATCTGGCGGAACCGAGACCACCGGCACCACCAAGTCAAAGTCTGGAAACAGTGGGGCTGATAAGGAAGTCGGCCGAAACGCGCCGTGCCCGTGTGGCTCCGGCAAGAAGTACAAACAGTGCCACGGACGCCCCAGCGGCGAGTGACAATGGCTAGGACGCCCCGCCACCGAAGGAGATCACATTCCACGGCTGGCGGGGCGTTCTGTCTTAACGGAAGTCGCATTCCACGGCTGGCGGGGCGTCCGGCTTTAGCCGATCTGCAGGGCGGTAATTCGCCATCTGCCGTCGATGCCCTGCAGCCTGAATGCAAGAGCTGCGGTGCGTTCTTGACGCCGAAACACCGCACAGGCCTCCACAACGCCGTCGGCGGGTTCGCTAGAGCGCACGGACACAAGCCGGGGCGGCGTGCCTGCCGGCGTGATCATTCGAGCCAGACCGGCGAAAACCGTTGGAGCACAATGGACTCGTAGCTGGGCTAGTTGGCGATAACCTGTCATTACCTCGACCACCGCGCGGGAAAGGACTCCCGCGATTTCACGAGCGGGGGGTAGATCTCGAGTTGGCGTCCGAGTAATACCGCAGTCCGATTCCTCAGACCAACTTGGCACCATCGCATCTATGACGGTCGTAGGCGCCGCTGGCCCTGATTTGACGCCAGCCGACTGCTGGGAAGTAGGTGCGGCCCAACGTGGGGCACTATCTGTCAAAGTTGCTGGTGCACAAGCCTTTGCGTTCGCTGCGGGTGCGGCTTCTCGAACCTGGACCGCAGAAAAGGTCCCTGGTGAATGCGCCGTCACCCCGCGAGGTGGAGGGCTCGGAGCTGCACGCCGGGACGGCTCAGAAAGTGGCTGGAATCGGGAGCTCGGTGGGGCACCGCGCCCCACAGGACCTCGCGGCCATCCAGCGTTCGCGGGATCGTCGTCGAAGGGCGGTTCGCATGCGGGGACAGCGCACAGGTAAGGGCGCGTGGTGACGAGCGTGCGAGGTTGGTGCTCATCCCTGGGCGGTAGCGGAGAACTTAGTAGGGCAGTGGTGTTGAAGGCTGCTGTAGTCATGATGGTTCGCAATCACTAGGAAACGAGGTGACACGTGGTTGGGTGAAGGAGGCGCGCCTCGGGCCGGGAATCATGCGCTCACCGTCGGTGGCATCAGTTTCATTCCGACGTCGATCGCGTCAGGGGAGGGGCCGATCACGGTGCTATTCGCGACATACCATGCCCGCCAACAACTATCGATTTGTTCGTCGCTGGCCCCCGGGGAGAGGTGGTCGGCCGCTATCGACCACAAAGAGTCGCCGGCCAGGACGGTGACGGGGTCTAACGATGTCGCCCCTTCGATCAGAGGGTCTGCGGCGTCGGCAGTGCTGGTGTCACCAGCGCCGCCAGCAAGATCGGTGGCGCCCGAGACCGCTGCCTTTGCTCCGTCGATTCCGTCGGGTGAGGTGGCCTGCGTCGCTGGCGATGTAGGCCAGTCGACGTCAGCAAGTGGAGGAGGTGGTGTTGGCCCGACTTCTGCGGCAGCCGGTTGCGCATCTTGGATGGCAGGCGCTGCCTCGATGCCAACCTGATTAGCCGCCGATGGCCAATCCGCGTTCCACAGGAATGTTTGACGATCAGGTGGGACCCCGCCCGGCCCTGCGTGGCCTAGTGACTCCTCGCCGGCGGTGGCGCTCGCGGATTGGGGTGCTACGAGCGAGAAGCTGTCGTTGTTTGACGCGGGTGCGCACGCTGTGAGGCCTGCCACCGCCCCGGTGCCGATCGCCATCAGAAGCATGCGTCTGGCGGCCAGGGGTGTGACGCGCCGTAGGAGTGCACCCGCGACGACAGCAGAAGTTCGGGGCAGCGCGGTCACCATCAGCGCTAGGCCAGCGCTGAGCGTCAACCAGCAAAGCAGCAACCACACGGTAGCGCAAGCGAGCAGCAGAATTGCGGTCTCGAGGGCTGCATTCGCGCCGTGAACAGCAGTTATGTCCGAGCTTCCAGTGCCCGCGTAAAGGAGTGCGCTCGGCGAGGGCAACTGGGTGGTGATGGCAAGCAGTAGTGCGACCGTCCCTGCAAACGTGGCACGAGCGGACCACGTCTGATGGCGGGGGGTACTGATGTGCTTCTGCGGAGCATGCTGCGAATGATGGTGTATGACATCGTTTGACATAATTTGAAGTAAATAGGTGACGATGAACTGCTGTCAAGGACGGTGGGCGGCTTAACTGAATCGCCCCGTTATCTCGTACTCGTCGGTTCCGTGCGATTAATCCTCATTGAGAACTGCGCATTGACGTGAAGCGCAAAATCTGGTTCGGTGTGGCGTCATGCGCTGGGAACATCTTTTTGCTGACCTCGAGTACCAACTCGCAGAACTGGAGCAGGCCCAGGATCGCTCCGAATTGGCGGATGCCGAACGGGTAGCCGTCGGAGCCGTGAGACTTGTCGAGCGGCTCGCGGGGTCGGTGGGATCGCCGATTCGAATCGGATTGTCCTCCGGAGGCGCCGCATCAGGGGTGCTAATTCGGGCCGGAGTCGATTGGTTGCTGGTGAACGAAAGTCATGGGGTGGACCTGATGGTCTCGCATGCAGCCGTGAATTTCGTGGAAGGTTTGAGGGCGGCTACCGGTGCCGCGCCATCCGGAATTGCCACCAAACTAGATTTCCGCAGAGCACTTCGGGCCGTGGCGCGCGATCGTTCACCCGTCACTGTGTCACTCGGGGGTGGAGGGGAAATTGCTGGCACGCTGGATCGTGTCGGCGCAGATTTCATTGAGGTGGCAGTCCATGCGCCTTGGGAGAGTAGGCGTTCTGCGGCTGTGCAGTCCGTAGTAACGGTTCCGCTAGCTGCAGTGGAGGTGGTGCGCGCCAGGCCTCTGGGTTAACCCCAGATCGGACCGGCGCGCCATGATTTATGCATCAGCTGGAAGTGTCGATGGCAGGTCGTCTAATGCCGCTGCCGATCGGACGTACGCCTGGTCGATGTATTCCTCGAGCTTTGCCCGCTCCACCCGCCACTGATTGCGGCCACCGATTTGGATCCCTCGCAAGTCTCCGGACCGGACGAGTGCATAGGTTTGGCTGGCGGAGATATTGAGAATCTCCGCCACGTCGGCCAGCGTGAGGAATCGCTGTTCTGTCATTGGATGACGGCCGATACGTAGGAATCGCTATGGTCCCCAGCGATTCCGGCAGGAGGTAGGCACGCCGAGGCGGATAGTGGCCGGTGGCCAGGCTCTAGGCGCAGCTGGTCCAGGTGAGCTAGGGTCAGTTTGTGGGTGGGGGGCATTCGGAACTCCAGTGACAGGGTGTCGATTTAAGGTAATCGCGTGACGGTCGGGGACCAGCTTTATTTTCGATTGAATTGATTTGACCGCATTGGAACCCGATCGACCCATTCTTGCACGATCAGAATATGTTTATCGCGTTTTGCGCACATGGGGGAGCCGTCAAGGCTGAATGGGGGAAACAGTGTCAATGCACCGAGAGAGTCCTGGCTCCGCGCTTTCTAGCAGTGGTGCTGAAGGCGTGGGGGAACAGCCGCCGACGCCGCGTCGGTTGGCCTCGCGAAGTTGGTTCGACCCGAGAATCATCGGCGGTGTGGTTTTGGTGGTGCTGGCCGTCGTCATCGGAGCCAAAGTTGTCAGTGCCAGTTCCCAGACGTCTCCGGTGTGGGCGACTACGCGAAGCCTCGCTGCGGGCACCGTTTTGGCAGCTGGTGATTTGGTGGCCGTTGAGGTCAATTTGGCGCACACTGCGCCTCGTTATTTCGCCGCTGTTGACCCGCCCATTGGCGCAGTCCTGGCTGTCGCGGTCGGAGGGGGGGAGCTTTTGCCGAGCAGTGCAATGGGCGAGACCGAGCGTGGCCGGATTGTCGTTATTCCGGTACAGCCCGAGGCGATGCCACCCGGGGTGGGGCACGGATCGACGGTGGATCTGTATTTGACTTCTCCTGCCTCACCGAGCGGTTCGACCGGCGGGGAGCGAACCCGTTTGCTGCAAGCCGATCTCACCGTTCAGTCAGTGACGGCGCCGTCATCCGGAGGGCTTTCGGGTGCTGGCGCCAACCGCTACCAGCTGGCAGTGTTACTCAGCTCCAAGGACGCGGACCGGCTCGTTCGCACGCTGCCCGACGGTAGCGCGGTGGTGGTGCTCGTGGCTGGAGGTAGTTGATGGGCGGCGTCTTGACCGCCGGCAGTGGCCAGGCATGGGAGTCCGAGTTGGTAGCGATTCTGGATCGGCCAGACTCGGCGATGACCGTGGTGCGTAGGTGCGCCGACATAACCGAGGTCCTGGCATCGGCGGCCACCGGTCGGGCCCACATTGCGGTGCTGGACAGCAGCCTGCGCAAGCTGGATACCGAAGCCATTTCGAGACTGCGACTGTGCGCAGTCGCCGCAGTGGGCGTCTATCCAGCGGGAGAGGAATCAGCGCGGGCGCGCCTGCTGGCTTTGGGCATCACCGCACTCGTTGCCGACGACGCGGGTGTCCAGAACATGATTGCTGTCGCAGACGAAGCCGTGGCCGAGTTGGCTAACCACCCCGAAAGTGCCGTGGGGCAGTCTGATTTAAGACGCTCACAGCCGCCCATCAGCCCGGAGGTTGCCCCCGCCAAGGCCGCTTCAGGCAGGGGCGTCGGCATTGTTGTCGCTGTCTGGGGGCCGACGGGAGCTCCGGGGAGAAGCACTGTCGCGATGGGAGTCGCCGACGAGTGCGCACTACTTGGTCATCGCACGCTGCTGATCGATGCAGATGTTTACGGCGGCGTGCTCGCTAGTGCGTTTGGTCTCCTCGACGAGTCGCCCGGGCTGGCCGGTGCGTGCAGGATGGCTGCCAACGGACGGCTGGATGCTGCCGAATTGATCCGACACTGTTGGTCGGTCACCCCTAATCTCCGGCTGCTGACTGGAATCTCGCGTGCTGATCGGTGGCCAGAGTTACGCCCTTCAGCACTACCGAAGGTTCTCGGACTCGGGTCGAAGATGGCCGATCTCACCGTGGTGGATTGTGGTTGGTCGCTGGAAGCGGACGAGGAGATCAGTTTCGACACGATGGCGCCACGACGCAATGGTGCGACTTTGGCTGTGCTGAGCGAGGCTGATGTGGTCCTCGTGGTGGGCTGCGCCGATCCGACCGGGATGGACCGGTTGGTGCGCGCACTCGCCGAGCTCAAGGAGGTGGCCCCGCAGCCGCAGGTTATGGTCGTGCTCAATCGAATCCGCAAAACCGGCTGGTCCGCTGGCCAGGCTAGCGCAGCGCTGGAGCGCTTCAGCGGGGTTCGGCCTCTACAGTCGCTGCCCGAAGACAGGGCGGCAACGGACGCCGGATGGAATCTGGGACTCGCGCTGTCGGTAGCGGCGCCGTCATCCGGTTTGCGTAAAGCTTTGATGTCTTTGGCGCTCCAAGTAGCCGCGGCGCGGTCGGAGTCCGTGGCGTAAATGATGCGACGCGATCATGGTGGGGAGAAATGTGCCACCATGGCGCCATGAGCGAGCGGCTTTCCCCGTCGGATGCGGGATTCCTTTACACCGAGGACCTGACCACACCCATGCACGTGGGAGGGGTGGTGGTGCTCCAACCCAGTCGCGCCGATTTCGACTACACCGATATCTACGACCTGATCGCTTCAAGACTCTTTCTCGTGCCGCGTTACCGGCAGAAGGTGAGATTCATCCCCGGGCGCATTGCCCGGCCAGTGTGGGTCGACGATGAAGAATTCGACCTGACCTACCATGTTCGCCGTTCGGCGCTGCCGCGGCCCGGCACCGACGAGCAGCTTGCAGAGTTGGTGGGCAGGTTGATTTCACGACCGCTGGATAGGTCGCGGCCGCTGTGGGAACTGTATGTGGTGGAAGGCCTTTCGGGTGGTCGGGTAGCACTGATCAACAAAACTCACCATGCGATGGTCGATAGGGTCGGCGCTGTCGACGTTGCTGCGGCGATCCTTGATGTCTCGTCGCACCCCAAGCAGTTGCCCGAGCAGGTTTGGCTCCCGGCACCCTCGCCGAGCGACATTGATCTGGTGGTGGACGCGTTGGCCGACATCACGTCTCGTCCCGCTGAAGTTGTTGACGCTCTCCGCCTTACCGCGTTGGATGCGCGGACCGCCGCATCCGGTGTGGCGAATACATTCTCTGAACTTTTCCGGATCGCTAGCCGAACCATTCGACCCGCCCCGCGGTCGACGCTGAACGTAACGGTGTCCGGGCAACGTCGTTTCCACGGTGTTCACATCAGCTTGACCGAAGTGAAAGCAATCCGGAAAGCGCACGGCGGCACGGTGAACGACGTAATTCTGGCCATCATCGCCGGCGCACTGCGGTCCTTTCTCCTCTCGCGGGGAGAGCCCGTCATTGCTGGGACAACGCTGCGCGCGATGGTCCCCATGTCGGTGCGCCAGCCGGCCGCTGTCGACCCAGCAGCCGAGACGGTCAGCGAGGCCGTGCCGATCATCACCCACTTGATTGATTTACCCGTCTCGGAGCCAAACCCCGTGATGCGGCTCCACCAAGTCTCGTTCGCGATGGCAAGCCACCATGAGTCGGGCCAGGGAATGGACGCCGATTCGCTGATGGAATTGGGGAGATTCGCGCCGCCGACCCTGCACGCGTTGGGGGCCCGCGTGGGTTCCGGTTTGTCCCGACGGCTCTACAACGTGCTCATCACCAACGTTCCCGGACCGCAGATCCCTCTCTATGCGGCGGGGGCCCCGGTAATCGCCATGTACCCCGTGGCCTCGCTTGCCAAGGGGCAAGCGTTGGCGATCTCGATCACCTCCTACAACGGCGGAGTATTTTTCGGACTGACAGCCGATCGGGATGGGCTGCCGGATATCGCAGAGTTGGCTCAGCTGCTGGTCGAGTCGGTGGATGAGCTGTTCGCCATTCGGGGGGATCTAGCCGGCTTCGCGGGTTGAAAACAGGCCCTGCACCGGTGATGGGTGAGGAACCCGTAACGGCCCCGGCCCCGGCCCGCAAAGCTCCAGCCCGTAAGGCCTTTTCACCGGCGACCTCCGGGCCAAAGGCTCCTGTCCCGCAGGGTTCCGGGGCGCAGATCGCAGTATCTCAAATCCAAGCCGCCAAGAAGTCGGCTTCCGTTCGGCCCGCGCCCAAGCCCGCGCCCGCCCGACCTCAGGCGGCCCCGCCGGATCCTGCCGCGGCGCTGTCCACGGCGCCGGATCCGCGACCAGCTACCAGTCGACGTGGCTCCACTGACAGACCTGGAAAGAAGTCAACGTGAGGATTTATTTGCCCAGTACCTTAACGAACTTGGCCGCTGATGTCCGGGATGGCTATCTGCGTCCACCGCATGGAACGGCTTTCGCAGTCACGCCGGGGCTGACCGCCAATTACCCCGAAGCTGATATTGAAGAGCTGGAGTACCTCGCGATGCAGGATGCAGCGCGGGCATCCCTGCGGCTGATCGCCTCGCAGGAAAGCAGCACCGAATTGGGAGAGCCCCGTCTGGCGTTGCGAGTGGTGGTAGCCGCGGACGTCTCCGAGGTAACCGTGCGCGATGACCTTGATCGCGGAGTGGTGCGCGTGGCCGGCCCGGTGCCGTGGAATGTGGTCGCATCCGTTCACGTAGACGGAGCGGACGCCTCAGATGCGGTGGCTGCGGCCGTGACGGTGATCGACGCTGCGGATATGGGCGATTTGGATGCCGAGTTCGTGTTGGGAAGCGCACAGGATTACGAGCTTGGCTGGTATGCCCCGAACGAGATTTCGTACCTCGTAGCTGAACTCGGGTTTGACGGCTGACCAAGTCGCACATCCACGCAAGCCCCCGTTCCCATTTCGTCGGAAGTGGGTACGGGGGCTTACCAAGGCTGTGAGAGTCAGGCGCCGGTGCTCACGAAGGCAAGCAACCGAGATGTCAGGCCCTAGTGAAATCAGGATGCGTCTTTAACAAATTCCAGCTCGAGGGAGATCTCAATCTTGTCGGCGACAACGGCATTACCTGCGCCGAAGCCCATTTCGATGGAGATGCCGAAATCTTTGCGGTTGATGCTCGTGTGCGCTGAGAAGCCGGTGCGGGTCGCGCCGTAGGCATCGACGGTCTCGCCGAGGTATTCGGTTTCGAGGGTGACGGCCTTGGTGACTCCGTGCAAGGTGAGGTCGCCCAGAAGTGAGAAGGTTTCGCCATCAAAGTCTTTGACCTGTGTAGAGGCGAAGGTCATCGTCGGGAAATTGTCGGTGTCCAGGAAGTCGGCGGAGCGGACGTGCGCGTCGCGGTCTGCGTTCTTGGTGACGACGCTCGCGGCATCGATGACTGCGACAACAGACGCGGAAGCGATACCGTCGGCGCCTACGGTGAGCGTCGCGGACGTCAACGCGAAGGTTCCTTTGGCCTTGCCGACAGCCATATGACGAACCTTGAAGGCGACGTCGCTGTGGACGGTGTCAGCGGTCCAGGTGCCGGTGGTCAACGCTGATGATGCGGGTGTCGTTGCGGTGCTTGTCATGGTGAATCCTCCAAGTGATGTGGGCGGTACTGCGCTGGGATATATGAACTCTCAACAACTACTGAGCAACACTATTCCACACGACGCGAGGAAACATGAACTTTCATGCTTAATGCAGGAGTGACTTGGGTCACATGAGATGTTGCGGAAGCGTGCAGGGTGTTACTGATCGGTAACTTGTCGGCTATAGTCACGAATTGTCTTATTCGGCACTGCTGCTGGGTCCCTGTGATCTCAGCGAGGTCGCCAGGGACGCCGCTAGAAATCGGTGGTGCCGCCCATGGGGGTACCGACGCTCGCAGCAGCGGCGTTGGGCGGTCAGCGTGAGCTGACCCACCGAAGGAAAGTGGAGGTAGTTCCATGACGATCAGCAGGTATGTCGCGCTGGGTGACAGCTTTACCGAAGGTGTGGGCGACCCCCGGCCGGATGGAACTATGCGTGGTTGGGCCGACTTGGTGGCGGGTGAACTAGCCAAGGTGGACGCTGTGCAGGACTCCAAATTCCACTACGCCAACCTTTCTATCCGCGGCAAACTGCTCGGCCAGATCGTCGATGATCAAATGGAACTTGCTTTACAAATGGCGCCCGACCTCATTACGTTTGCCGCCGGTGGCAACGACATCCTGCGTTTGGGTTCAGATATCGCCTCCCTCCTTCGCTTGTGCGATCAGGTGGTGGCGCGGATGGTGGACCATGGGATCCGCGTAGTTCTGTTCACCGGCGCCAACCCATCGGGTCATCTACCGCTCGGACGCGTCATTCGTTCCTACGGAGACAGATTTTGCAGTGGCGTCCGAGACATCGCACTCAAACGTGGAACTGACCTGGTGGATATGTGGGACGAGGCGCAACTGCAGGACTCACGATATTGGGACCTAGACCGCCTGCACCTCAATGCAGCCGGCCACCAGCAGGTCGCTGCCCGGGTACTGCGAACGCTGGACATTCCCTACCCGGTGGAATGGACCGAGGAGGCGCCAGCCTTGGCCCTGCCCGAACACCCACTCCTGGCGCAAGCCGAGTATTACCGGGGGCATGTCCTGCCCTGGGTGCAGCGTCGGCTGAGCGGTAAGTCCTCGGGCGATGAGATGGGCGCCAAGCGCCCCGAGCTCGCCCCGGTCGCCAGCGAGGTCCACCACGAAGCGTGCTGAACGCATGTCTCAACCTCCCAGCTTCACCACGTCGCCGAGTGCAACCTGAACAGGGGTGGCGGTCCCCGCATCGACGAATACCCCTCTGCCAGGAGGCGTTACCCCCTTCGCCGCGGCAGTTGGACATCCAGGCTTGCGCCGTCTTGGCCATCAGGCTGCAGCAGAATGCCGCGTCGGTAGGCGGCGACGTCGGCAATGAGCCCCCGAAAGGTCCTGGCGAGCCGGTCGGAGCGCACCCCCATGACGAGGTTCTGGCCCGGACCAGCCGCAGTAAGAAAACGGGTGAGGACTGTGCCAGCAGGATGATCCTGGAGGTCGTGCCCGTCGTCAACAATCACCAGCAGCGGGCCCTCATGCGCGGCGAAAGCGTGTTCGAGTGCTGCTGGGCCAGCCCGCAGATCTACCCAGACAAGAGGATTTCCAGGCCAAGTGAGAGCCTGATTTTCCGGACTCAGCCTCCCCATACCCGTTGCTAGCACTGGAATCGAAGCGTGCAGTGCAGCCTGGGTGATGGTGCGCAGCGCGCTACTGATACCGCTGCGGCGTGGCCCGGCGATCAACATTGATCCTTGATCGATTGCTGCGTTGAAGGCCACGGGGCGCCCGTCGTCATGGCCCAGCCCCCAGTACAGAGCATGCTGTGTGGGGGAGGGCAGGGCGGAGCGTGAGACCGAAGTGGGGAGCGAACGCACCGTGATCACCGCGGTTGCTGGCAGTGAGCCAGTGCCAGGGATGTCGTTGGTGGGCGCCATCAATTGAAATTGCGCACCGCCGGGAGTGCTCCCGCGCCCCGGCACCGCTGCTTCGTCAGGGAGGGGCGCGCCGTCGACGCGGTGCTTCCGGGAGGACGCCCCGGGGTCATCGAAATCCCATCGCGAGGCAAATCCGACCGCTGCTCTGGTGTGCTGAAGCCGAGAGCTGGCACCAGCCGCCACCAGAATTGCACTGGTGGGTCCTCGCGCGGCAAGTTCGGCGAGTTTGGTAGTGCAGGCGCCGAAGTCGACGGGGTCCATGACGGCCGCGGTCGCCTCCCAGTTATCGACAATGACCAGCACAGGTGTGGGGGAGTGCTCGGCACCCGATCGGCCGATCAGCTCCTCGGTGAGCCGGTCGGTGACCCGAGCCAAAAGTGCCGGTTCACTTCCAGTGAGGTACGTAGTGCATGCTGGCCACGAGGCGAGGTCGCGCAGTCCACCAGTGCAGTCCAGCACGATCAATTGGGTCAGCGGATTACGGTGTAGGTGCGCCTGCGCCAGGGTGCGCAGAGCGCTGCTGCGGCCGCTTCCGGCGGGGCCGAGAAACAGTGCTGAGCCGTCGGGTAGGGATAGGAGTTCCTGTCGGCCAGCATGCGGAATGTCGAGCATTCCTAGTGCGCCGCGGGCATCTTCGCCACCCGTGAGATGAGCGGCGGTTGCCCGGTCCAACAGCGGTGGTAGCGGCGGTAGCCAGGGGCGCGGCACTGGTGGAAGGTCGGCAGCGGCACTGAGGCAATGCGCTACTAGAACCCCCAAATCGGTCAGGTCATCCGGCGCGCGAACCGCGCAGTCAGCCTCCGGGTGCATCGTTCCATCCGGATTGCGCAGCCGGACCATCACGGCCTCGGCGTCAGGGTCTGTCCAGGGGCCGGCAACCCGGCCGGTTTGGAAGGCAACCCGCTGGTTTTTGGCGCTGCGCAAGTAAGCGCGGCCTGGTGTAACGCGGGAGATGGAAGCCGCGATGGGTGCGTCGATGACGTCGGTGGAATCCATATCGTCGGCGACACGTAAGCAGATCCGGCCGGTGATGTTTGCCTTAATGGCTGGGCTTACGACGCCTGCCGGGCGCTGGGTAGCAAGGATCAAATGGATTCCTAAGGACCTACCTCGCTGCGCGACGTCGACCAGCCCGGTCAGGAACTCTGGCAGTTCGGCGGCCATAGCCGCAAATTCGTCGACGACGATCACTAATTTGGGCGGACAAGTCTCGGGGCACACAGCGCGCCATCGCAACAAATCGGGAAGGCCCAAAGCAGCCAAATCCTTTTCACGCGAACGGATCTGGGCCCGAAGGCTGGTCAGTACCCTAGCCGCCGAGCGAGGGTCGAGGTCGGTCACGAGACCGGTGGTATGCGGGAGTAATGCGGCGTGCGCGAACGCAGACCCGCCTTTGTAATCCACTAGCAGGAAAGAGGTTACTTGCGGCGGAGCCGCGGAAGCCAGCGACGCCACCAATGTTTGCAACAGTTCGGACTTTCCAGATCCGGTGGTGCCGGCGACGAGAAAATGGGGTCCGTCTGCGTCGAGGTCGAGGGCCAAGTCTGCATCGCGTCCGCGTCCAATGACGCACCGGACGCTGGGCCGAGACCAGCGATTGCGCAACGCTTGAGGGCCAGCGACCTTGTGAAACACCTCGGGAATCAGAATCGACAGGCCGATCTGTTGCGGCAGGGAGCCCCCGGCCGCTTCCCCGGCGCTCAACGGGGTCAGGTTGGCCACGAGATCCAACAGCCTGCGCTGACTGACACCGTCGGCCTCGGCTTCTACCGTCCCCTCGGAGTCAGACACGACGACTCGGCCGTTGCTGACGTGAACCAGTGTCCGGCAGTGGGAAGGAAGCTTCCGGGCATCATCCTCCAGGCAAATAAAGAGGACCCTTGACTCCTCACGGGGAGCCGGCGTAGCACTCCGGGCCCTACCAGCGCTCTCGAGGAGCGCCGCCAAACCCGGGATAGCGCGCAGACGATGCGCATTGTCGAGAATTACGACAGTGGTGCGGCCAACAGGCTGCTCACACCGAAGCGCGGCAATGGTCGCGGCTGCTGCGTCGAGTGAGCTGACCACCGAGCCAAATCCCGCCCCTGGAGCGCGTGAATGGGGCAGATCGCGGAGCGCGTAGAAGTCGGGATCACGGGTGATGATGACGATGCGAAGCTGCGCGGGCGAATGAAGCACGGCCAGCTGGGCCAGGATCGAACGTAGTAAGTCCTGGCTTTCGCCACTCACGCCGACTGTGCCCGCCCGCGCCAGGTCCAAGGTGATGGGAACGTCGGCTACATCGGGCGGCTCCGGCATCGCGCATCGGGTCTTCCGAGTACCGACGCCCACCCGCAGGAATAACCACTCGTCGTCGGAAGGTCCGCGTTCCCAGAGCCGTGCCGAGGGTCCAGCTGCCCGCGTGAGGACTTCTGCCGGATCTGGGAACCGATCCCAGGCATCCTCTCGATCAGATTCCATTGCCGCGTTCAGCGCGCCGATGTGGTTGGCGAGAAGAAGCGTGTGGTCCGCGGTTTCTCGTCTGTGAGATTTGCGGCCGTTGACGCGGTCAGCCACCGCGGTGCTCAGCATCATCAGCGGGCCGAGCGCGGCGAGCAGTAAAAACGTCCAGTAGCCGGTAATGACGGCGATGCCCACCCCTAAAGCTGCGCCCATTCCGGCCGCCAGGAGGGGCAAAGCGCGCCGTGCTCGAGTGGGGGCGGGCCCGGGCACTGTGAGCACGGGGGACCGCCACGTGGTGCTGACCCTGCCGGGTTTGGTCACCTCCCAACGGCCTCGGCCATCGGCTGTCAGGATGGCTGCTCGCTGGCGCATCAATCGAACGCGAAAGAGACTGCCGCCTAGGCGAATGAGCGACTTTTCGGTGATGATCGCGGTATCTGCGATAGCGGCGTCGTTGACGATAACGCCATTGGTGGAACCCGTGTCGCGTATTTCGATGGTGTCTGTGGAGAGGGCGACGCTGGCGTGTCGCCACGACATCTGCGGATCGTTGACACTCAAATCGGCCGCGCTATCGCGGCCGAGAACGAGTTTCCCCGGCTCGAGAGGAACTTCGCCGCCAGCATCGGGGCCGCTGACGCAGCACACACCGATGACGCCCACGGCATCGCCTCGGTGGGTCACAGGCTGCGCAGTAAGTCGAACTCCAGTGAGCAAAGGGGCCGCTCCGAGTGCCCAATCGGGCTGCGCCATTCTGCCTCCGACGAACCACGAAACCCCGGAGGCAACTCCACCCAGCAAGCACACTCGCTCCGACACGCTGCCCCACGTGGTGCCTACCGGGCAGGTGATGACGAGGGACTGGATACCCGTCAAAGACTCGAGCGTGATGGGCAGATTGAAGGAGTGCACCACCTTACGATCCACTCTTGCCAGAACACTGATGGTCGATCGAACAAAGATGTGGACAAACCGCTGGCGGTTTCCTGGATTGTGAACAACCGCGGCGGGTCGAGCTGGAAGGTGCTACCTAGAAGTCTGTTTCGACTCCGGCCAACGAGGACAGCAAACGACGAAACGACGTCAAGCGGGCATCGGTGGCGCCGCCAGATGCGACGAAAGCATCCAATGCGCAGCTCTCGCTTTCGCCGTGCCCACAGCCGGGTGGGCACCGCGTTGTGGCCTGCAGGAGATCCTCGAACGCAACGAGCAGGTCGTCAGCGGTGACGTGCGCCAATCCGAACGAGCGCACACCCGGCGTGTCTACCACCCAGCCGCCTGTGGGTAGCTGCAGTGCGAGCGCGGATGTGGAGGTATGGCGTCCTTTGCCCACCCCGCTGAGTCCACCGACAGCGCGATCGGCATCCGGGACCAACGCGTTTACCAGGGTGGACTTGCCCACGCCCGAATGACCCACTAACACAGAGACTTTGTGCTGCAGCAGCTTTCGAAGATCTTCGATCCCTTCGATCACATCATCGTGTTTGGCGGTGAATTGGATCGAGAGTTTCACATCCGCATAGGCGGCGATCAGCTCGGCAGGGTCTGCCAAGTCGGCCTTTGTCAGCACCAACACCGGATCGAGGTGCCCGGCATAGGCCGCGACCAGGCAGCGGTCGATGAATCCTGTTCGCGGTACCGGATCAACAAGGGCGCAGACAATGACGAGCTGGTCGGCATTGGCGACCAGGATCCGCTCTGCGGTGTCGGTATCGTCGGCGGATCTACGCAATACCGAAGTGCGGTCGGCGATGCGCACAATTCTGGCTAGGGTGTCGGAATTTCCGGATGCATCGCCGACGATGTTCACCACATCGCCGACGGCCACCCCGCGCCGGCCCAATTCTCTGGCGCGCATGGCTGTCACCAGCCGCTGTGATTTCCTTCCTTCGTCGACCAGACAGGTGTAACGGCCGCGGTCGACGGTGATCACAAATCCGTCGACGGCGTCGTTGTGGTCGGGCCTGGTTTTGGTGCGGGGGCGTGAACTGCGCCCAGGGCGGACCCGGACGTCATCGTTATCCCATCGATCTCCGAGGGATTTCAGGACACGCCGCCAAGCAGATCGTCCCACATGCGGTCAAAATCGGGCAGAGTCTTTGCGGTGGAATCGATGTCGTCGATACAAACACCGGGAACCAAGAGGCCGACAATGGCCCCCGCCGTCGCCATCCGATGGTCGGCATATGCGGGCCACGCGCCACCGTGCAAGGCGCGGGGGGTGATGTGCAGCGCGTCGTGATCGGCACGCACATCACCGCCGAGCGCAGTGATGTTGGCAGCGAGGCCTGCGATCCGGTCAGTTTCGTGCCCTCGGATGTGGCCGATCCCCCGCAGGTGGGAGGGGCCAGCGGCGAAGAGCGTCAACGCTGCGATGGTGGGCGTCAGCTCGGCGATGTCGTGTAGGTCGATATCGATGCCTTGCAATTGTGCGGGACCGGTGACCGTCAAATCGCCGTCGACGAGTTCGACGGAGGCGCCCATCCGCTGCAGCACCATCCTGATTTCATCGCCCGGCTGGGTCGTACTTGACGGCCAATTTTTGATAGTCACCGCCCCGCCGGTAATGGCGGCTGCGGCGAGAAACGGAGTGGCATTGGACAGGTCTGGTTCGATGATGGTGGTCCATGGCGACACGGGACCGGGGCGCACCGTCCAGCGGTTGGGTTCACTGTCGTCTACCTCAACACCGACGTGACGCAGCGCGAGGACGGTCATCTGTATATGCGGAAGTGAGGGCACCGGATCGCCCCGGTGAATCACGCTGACGCCACCAGCAAACGAGGCGCCGGAAAGCAACAGCCCGGAAACAAACTGGGAGGACGCGGCAGCGTCAACCGTGACGACGCCGCCAGCGAGCGCGCCGTGGCCAGCAATGGTGAAAGGCAGGCCTTCGCCGGCGATGTCGGCGCCAAGGTCGCGCAGCGCATCTAGCACTGTCGCCATCGGACGCGTCCTAGCGTGTGGGTCGCCATCGAAACGCACCACGCCGCGAGCGGTCGCGGCCAGCGGCGGCAGGAAACGCATCACCGTGCCGGCTAGACCGCAATCAATATCGGCTGGCCCGACAACGGGCCCTGGTGTCACGAGCCAACTACCGTCCTCGTGGTCTTCTATCGAAATGCCCAAGGCCCGCAGCCCGGCAGCCATGAGGTTGCTATCCCGTGAGCGCAGCGGCGCAATCAGTATGGAGGGGCCAGTGGCCTGCGCAGCCAAGATGAGAGCGCGGTTGGTGATCGACTTGGAGCCCGGAACACACACTGTTCCGATCACCGGTCGAGTGGTGGTGGGCGCCATCCAGTCGCCTGCGCGGGAACCTGCGCGGGAAGCCACTACTTGCCCGCTCGGGGGGCGCGGCTGGCAGTGCGACAGCTAGCGGCGCGATACTGAGCAGTGGAAGCGCTGCGGACAGTGGGAGAGAAGGGCATACCGCCATAATCGCGCATCGAGGGCCGTGCGGGCGAACCGATGCTGCCACGCTGAGGGACCAATGGGATCACGGTTGCCGCTTCAAGCACGACAGACCGTCCACGTCTTGGCTATTGTGAACAGGTTCAGCGAACTGGGTGGGAGCAAAAACATACCGTGGATTATTCGCCGGGGCAGTCCTTTGCGGGCTACACCATCGAGTCAGTGCTGGGCGCTGGCGGCATGGGATCTGTCTATCTTGCCCTGCATCCCCGGCTGCCACGCAGAGACGCGCTGAAACTTTTAAGCTCCGCTTTGTCCACCGACGACAGCTTTCGCGCGCGGTTTGAGCGGGAAGCAGACCTCGCGGCGAGATTGATTCATCGCAACATCGTGGCCGTGTACGACCGCGGGTCGTATGAAGGCCAGTTATGGATTGCTATGCAATACGTCGCTGGCTCCGATGCCGCGCAGGTGGCAGCGCTCAACGACGGGTCGATGACGCCAGCGCGAGTGGTGCACATCATCAGCGAAACCGGTGCGGGCCTGGACTTCGCGCACCGCAACGGCCTGTTGCATCGAGACGTCAAGCCGGCGAACATTCTGCTGGCGCCGCCGGATGATGCGGGTGACCCGGAAACTGTGCTGCTCACTGACTTTGGTATCGCGAAGCCCCTCGATGAAACCCAACAACTCACCGGTGGCGGCAACTTGCTCGCGACGCTAGCGTATGCCTCGCCCGAGCAAATTGAAGCAAAACCTGTCGACCGACGCAGTGATATCTACGCCCTTGGATGCGTGCTGTACGAGTTACTCACCAGGAGTGTCCCGTTCCCTGAACAGACCCCGTTCGCGACGATGACGGCGCATCTGAAGAAGCCACCGCCAAGGCCTTCGGAGGCGATTCCGGGGTTGCCTATCGGGTTTGACGCCGTCATTGCCAAAGCACTGGCCAAAAACCCCGAGGACAGATACAGCACCTGTCGCGAGTTGACCACTGCGGCGAAGGCGGCTTTGGCGGGAGGTTCACCGGGCGCGAGCGCTGGTGATTCCCACGCATCGCGGGAGCAAGCACCGATAGCTACCGCTGCTCCCGGGCTCGGTGCGGCGCCCCACGCGCTCGCTGCTGCAGGGGTGGCTGGCGGCGCGAAAGGATATCGTCCGCCGTTTCACATCACGGTGCGCAGGGTGACAAGCAGCACTGGGCCGACTGCGCCCGGGCGAGTCACAGAGCTGGGCCCCATCTTGACGCAGAACCTGCCGGGCGCTGATCGCGATGTGATCGAAGGGTTGATTAATCGCGCTCGATTTTTCGATCTACCACCGCGACTTCCGTTGGAGCGCCTCGTTAATGGTGACGAATTCATCGAAATCACCGTCGGTAGCGGGCAGGATTACAGGAGCGTCGGGTTTGAGAAGTTGGGGTCTCGACATCCCGCGGAACTGGACCACCTCGTTGCCGGGTTGGAGCGCATCCTCCCGTGGCGCGCTGCTGGGGCTGGCTTCGACACGGGCCCCTCCCGCTGGTCTCTGGGGACACCCCCACCGCCCGAGGCCGCACCTTCAACGACGTCCGGGCTCATCAAACATGCGGCTGCCACGAGTGGGGATGACGTCGGGTCCTCGGCAGCGTCGGGGCGCCGGGGTGGCCGTATCAAGTGGCTCGCTCTCGGGCTCGTTGCGGTGTTGGTGATGGCGGCAACGGTGGTCACGTTGGTACTGATCAGCAACAAGTCCGCCACTACCGCTGCCGATATCCCAGCGACGCCATCGAGCGCTGCTCAGGCAATTCCTGCGACGCCCAGTGGGCTGGTGTCTTCCGAGAACGGCAGGACGGTCACGATGTCGTGGGACCTGACCAAGGGCGCCAGTGAGTACGTCGTTATGCGTAACGGCGAGCAGGTCTATTCGGGCGCAGCTAACAGTTTCACCGAAAAGAACTACGTGCCCGGTAGCTACAACTTCCAGGTCGCGGCTAAGAACGCCAGCGGCACCTCGGGTTTCAGCGACATCGTGGCAGTCACCGTGACCGCTCCCTGGGGTGCGCTCGCGTACATGGTCGATGAGTTCAGCTCCTTGCTGCCGGCCACGCCTGACGATAAGGGCTATGCCGGCATGACGTGCGACATCTCCACCACCGCCAACAGCGTGGGCTCGGATGGTTTCATCACCTGCACCGATGTGGATAAAGTCGCCATCGAATTGGTGCACTTTCCGTCGAAGAAAGCCAAAGCGGATTTCCTCGCCACCCAAAAATTCGCTCTTACCGAGCCGTGGACCCGCAATGACGAGACGGCGGGCACTCTTTACCGTTCGGAAGATGCGTCGAAACCCGCTGAACTGTGGACCGATTTCCTCGCCGGTCCCCGCGACTCTTATCTACTTGTCGCGACCTGGAAGGACCACACGACTCGCGAGCTGATCGACAGCTGGTGGACCCCCGCAGTTTTCTAACTGCCCACGGTGAATCACGCCGGAATTGTTAGTCGAATGCTGCTATGGCAGCGCTACGGGCACTGGTGAGGGTGATGAGGTCGGCTGGCCGCAACTCGACTTGGAGGCCCCGTTTGCCGGCGCTGACGAAGACGGTCTCGAAGCCCAGTGCCGAAGCGTCGATGACGGTAGTCAGCGCCTTGCGCTGTCCCAACGGCGAGATCCCGCCGGCGACGTAGCCACTAGACCGCTCGGCTTCGGCTACCGGAGCCATCGCGCCCTTCTTACCGCCTACGGCGCTAGCGAGGGCTTTGAGGTTCAAATGCGCGGCGACGGGCACAATACCGACTGTCAAAGATCCGTCGACCTGTGCGACCAGGGTCTTGAAGACGCGCCGGGCGTCCAGGGCGAGAGCTTGCACCACTTCGTCGCCGAACGCGGTAGAACGAGGGTCGTGCTGGTAGGGGTGGAGAGTGTGTGCGATTTTGGCGCGCACCAGGGCTGCTACTGCGGGAGTTGAAGCGCTGGCCATGAAACCGGATCGTAGAGGCACAGTTGCGTAGTTGCCAATTCAGCCCGTCGGCGGGGCTGCTGTGCGGGGGCGGAATGTCCGGGGGCGGAATGTCGAGGCACCGGTCGACGTTGAACAGAAAGGAAATCATAGGAGGCCCATCACATGAGCGTGGCTAGCACGAAACAGCGTCCGCACGCTGCCGTCATCGATGCCCCAAAGGTCTTTACGCTGCCAAAGGTCTTTACGCTGCCATGTGACGTGGCGCAGTCGATGGCGCGGTTCGAATCTCGGACACGGGTACCCTCGCCTGGTAGGTATCCGCCCGACCTTGGTGGGCGGGCAATCCCAGAGGAGCGGATGGACATTGTGACGGACTCTGCGAAAGCCAGGCATGCTGATAGGCCAGCGAACGGACCGCAGGAATCGGAACTGTCGGCCAGGTTCACTACAGAGGCGATGCCGATGCTGGATCAGCTCTACGCGGCGGCCATGCGCATGACGCGCAACCCCGCCGATGCTGAAGACTTGGTCCAAGAAACGTTTCTCAAGGCCTACGCAGCTTTTGCCTCGTTCCGCGAAGGCACCAACTTGCGGGCGTGGCTCTATCGGATCTTGACGAACACATTCATCAACGGCTACCGCAAGAAGCAGCGCCAGCCCAAGGTCTCGCCGACGGATGAAATCACGGACTGGCAGCTCGCCGCCGCTGAGTCGCACACCTCCACCGGGTTGCGGTCGGCCGAAATGGACGCGTTGGACCGCCTGCCGGATAGCGATGTCAAGAACGCACTTCAGGAACTCCCGGAGGAATTCAGGATCGCTGTCTACCTAGCGGACGTCGAGGGGTTTGCCTACAAAGAGATCGCCGACATCATGGACACACCGCTGGGCACAGTGATGTCGCGGTTGCACCGGGGCCGACGCATGTTGCGGGAACTTTTGACGGACTACGCCAGGGAAGCCGGGTTTATCCGTACCCCCGTGGATTCGACCCTCCCCGCCGCGTCTGAATCACCTGCAAACCTGTCAGCTGCGACTATGAAAAGCGGTGTGTGACCCCATGACGACACATGAGACGAGCGCACTGCCCGAGCCGGAAACTGTGGCGGGAAGCGGCCACACGGTGCTGAAGCCGGAGTGCCTGCACGTACTTTCTGAATTGTGGGTATTTTTGGATAACGAACTAGATCCTGATGAGCGGGCACGGATGCGGGCGCATTTGGATGATTGCCCTCCGTGTCTGGATCACAGCGACGTGGGTGAGAAACTCAAAGCATTGCTGCATCGCAAGTGTGGTGGGGACGCGGCACCGGAAGTGTTGCGAGAGAAGCTTTTGCAGGCTCTGAAGGCTGGCCCTCCGCGCTGAGGTGTAGGTGCCTCCCAGATGCAGAAAACCCCGCTCTCCCCAAAGAGGGGGGCGGGGTTTTTGGCGTCCTCGGTCAGGCGTTGGGACGCTTACCGTGGTTGGCGCCGCCCTTCTTACGGGACTTGCGCTTACGTCCGCGCTTGCTCATGGCTGCTCCCTTCGCTGTTCGAGTGATCTTGGCTGCCTCTATGGTGCCACGTTTGGCGACCCGCATTCGCCATTCGTGATTGGATTGACGACGCTGCCGCAAATTCCTTTCGGCAACGTCAACAACTTTGGTGCGGTGTGATTCCGCGGTGGGAGGTACGGCGATGGCCGAGGAAGTGCGCGCCGAAATGGTAGCCAACGTCTGGAAAGTACTGGTCGAAGTGGGGGACACTGTCGCAGACGGTGACACTCTGGTGATCCTGGAATCCATGAAGATGGAGATCCCCGTTATCTGCGAAGTGGACGGTGTTGTTTCTTCGATCGCTGTCAGCGAAGGTCAGGTCGTCCAAGAAGGCGACTTGATAGCCGAGATCTCCTGATCTCGGATCACCATGGCCCAGCGCACCTACCGCGCCTTCGATGATCATTCGGGCGTCTAGGCGCTGATAACCGATGTCAACTCTCTCGGATCTCCTCGCCGAACACACCACGCTTCCAGGCTCGGCGGTGGCGCACCTCCAACGGCTGGTGTCGGAATGGCAACTACTTTCCGATCTGTCTTTTTCCGACGTTGGCATGTGGGTGCAGGTTTCTGCGGGCCGGTTTCTCTGCGTCGCCCATGTCAGGCCCACCACAGGCAAAACCGCCTGGGTGGACGATTTGGTGTCGAGGGTGGTGTCGGCCAAAAACTATCCGGCGGCGACTCTCGCCAGATCTGAACAACGCATCACCACAGAGCCGGAAGTGGAGTTGCCCGGCGGGGTGCTAGCGCGCCGAGCGGTGGTGCCGGTGCTGCACGAGGGAACGGTGATTGCGGTCATGAACCGGGATACCGTCATCGCGCAGGGCCGGCAGTCGAGCGGGCTCGAACTCGCCTACCGGGAAGCCGCCGACGATCTCTTTCAGATGGTTGCTGACGGGAGCTTCCCGCCGCCGGGGCAATCTTCGGAAATTCTCACCGGGCCGAGGGCGGGCGATGGACTGGTGCGACTCAACGCCGCGGGCTTGGTGACGTACGCCAGTCCCAACGCGGTGTCCTCCTACCACCGGATGGGTCTCCAAGATGCACTAGTGGACGCTGATTTGACCGCTCGGACGCGAAAACTCATCAGCGACCCGTTCGACGGTGCGGAGCTTGCTGCGCGTATAGCGGGGGCTCTCCAGGGCCGTCAGGCTCTTCGGATGGAGGTCGAGGCCCGCGGAACCACCGTTCTGTTTCGCTCGCTTCCGCTCAGGCCACAGCAGCGCAATGCCGGCGCCCTCGTACTGCTGCGGGATGTGACGGAAGTTCGTCGCCGCGACCGCGCGCTTCTGAGTAAGGACGCCACCATTCGGGAGATCCACCACCGCGTCAAGAACAACCTGCAGACGGTGGCGGCGCTGCTCCGGTTGCAAGCAAGGCGGAGTGACCAACCGGCCGTGCAGCGAGCGTTAAGCCAATCCACCCGACGGGTCACGACGATTGCGATGATCCACGAGACCCTGTCGACTTCCGCCGACGACAGGGTTGACCTCGATCACATCGTGGACCGGTTGGTTCCGATGCTTTCCCAGGTCGCCGCTGCGGAGACTTCTGTCAGCGTGCGCCGCGTCGGGTCGTTTGGTGTGCTGAATACCGAACTTGCCACCCCGATGGTGATGGTCTTAGCGGAGGTCGTGCAAAACGCTGTTCAGCACGCTTTTTCTGCGGACCACCCGGGGGGAAGCGTGACACTCACGGTAGATAGGTCAGCGAAATCGCTCGACGTCGTGGTCGCCGACGATGGTGCGGGGATGCCAATCGGATTCTCTTTGGAGAAGGCGACGGGCCTGGGTCTGCAGATCGTCCGCACGTTGGTGGATGCGGAATTGCGCGGTTCGATCAGTATGCGTCCACGCGAGCACGGGGAGGGCACCGAGGTGACGCTGCACGTTCCGCTGCTCCACCGCGGCTGAGGTATTCAACGCGGTAGTCCGTGCACCACCACTAAAGCCGTAGAGACAGTCAAAAACCCCCGACGGCAGAGGGCTATCGGGGGTCCTTGAGTAGTCGATGTTGCGGTATTTCGTGATGAAGCAAATAGAACTTTGACGGGTTACAGGCTGCGTGCGCGTGCGCGAGCGCGGCGACGCTTGAGTGCGCGGCGTTCGTCCTCGCTCATGGCGCCCCACACACCGGCATCTTGGCCGGTTTCGATTGCCCAGCTCAGGCAATCGCTGGTCACGGGGCAGCGCTGGCACACGGCCTTAGCTTCGGCGATCTGCAGTAGTGCGGGCCCGGAGTTCCCGATGGGGAAAAACAGCTCGGGATCTTCGTCGCGGCAGATTGCGCGGTGGCGCCAGTCCATGATGGGTTACTCCTTGGTTGAGACGTGATTGCGGGGATGCCCGCGAGGGTGGGGAATCGCTGGTGGTGGTGCCTAGTACATCGTCGTGAGATTCTCTAGGTGTTCTGTTCTGTTTTGTTCGTGTTCGAGTGGTACGCATCGATGGAACTATGGCAGCTCACGAAGGCTACGACCCACTTCGATCGATGTGCCGAACGAAGCTGGGTTATACCGCTTTGAGTGCGTGGTTCCTAATGCAGACCTTGTGAATGCTTTCACGCTCTCAGCAGATGTCAAGGGTTTTGGTGTTTGAGGTTGCGTATCTCACGTTTGCCCCGCGCTACGGACTTTTAGCGCTAGCAGCCGGTGGGATCGATTCAGCTGGTTTCCAGTGGGCCTGCGGAAGGCCGGTTTCCAGTGAGAAATTTGACAATCAGGACATTAAACAACAACCCGAAGTGCGTTTTTCACACTGACGAACTCGACACGGGAAAATTGACCCAGGTAGTCGCCGTCCATCTGAAAGTCGACGGGGGTGTTGGTGGTCACTTTTACGCCACTGACGTTATCGACCCGAAACAGCTTGCGACTTCGGGGGTTTCCTGCCTTGCGCAACATGGACAGGCCGATACGAGTGAGGGTAATCGGCTTGAGGCTCCGGGAGGCAAAGACTCCTAATCCACCTGCGAGTGTGGTGGTGGGATTCGTCCGGATGGCGCGATTGCCGAAATATGTCCATGGATCCACATTTGAGACAAAGACCATCCGGCAGTCCGGTGCGCTCTCACCGGTTGGTAGCTCCACCTGCAACGAGTGCGGCCGGCGACCCGACCCCAGGTAGAGCTTGATGGCTTCGCGAACGTGCATGGCGTTGGAGATCGATCTGCCCGTGGCACGATGTTTTTCTACCTGGGACACCACGCTGGCGTCGATGCCGAGGCCAGCATTGAATGTGAAATAGCGACTGGCACCGCCGTCCATGCGAGCCAGCCCGAGCGATACGAGAGTGCTGCGCCGTGTCGATAGCGCCTCCAAGATTTGGGCCGTCGCCTCGGTGGGGTCCGCGTCCATCCCCAGAGCTCGCGCAAAGACGTTGGTCGACCCGCCCGGCACAATCGCCAGCTGCGGAACCTTCTCCGGAGCCGTTCCCGACGTCAGCAGGCCATTGACCACTTCGTTCACCGTGCCATCTCCTGCGTGCACCACCACCAGGTCAAATCCGGCTGTCGCCGCGTGTCCAGCAAGTTCGGCCGCATGGCCGCGGTTTTCCGTGTGGGCGATTCGTAGCTTCATTTGGCTGGCCAGCGCATGCGAGAGAAAATCGCGTCGGCGAGCGGTGGTGCCGGTGGCGTGGGGGTTGACTATCAAGAGAGCGCGCATCGAGAGTGAAGTTTATGCGTGGGGCGCAACCGGGAGCAGTCAGGCTCGCTGGCGCGGCGCTAATCTGGACCGGTGAGCGCTCCTGTTGATCCACCGCCGCTGTCCATCCTGCCGCCGCCGACGGTGCGAATCGTCGCACTGGTCGCTGCATTCGAAGCATTCGCAGTCTTAGTGGTGGCGGGCGTGGTGATCGCCGCGCGCAAAGACGCCGACCTCAAATGGGCGTTGGCCACCGCTGCGTACTTTGTGGCACTCACCGTGTTGATCGCAGCTGTCAGCAAGGGATTGTTCCAAGGGCGAAGGTGGGCGAGAACCCCAGCGCTTGTGATCAACCTGATCGTCCTGTTGGTGGGCTTTTATCTAGCTTTCCCGAGCGGGCAGCTGGCTCCGGGGTTGGCGATGATGGTGTTGGGCGGCGCGAGCGTGGGACTTCTCGTCAGCAAATCCAGTTCTGAGTGGATTAAGAGTTTCCCGCCGCTATTTGGGCCAATGGCTGACCAGTGAGCCGGAAGACGCTCCACCCCTGCATCGGCACCGCACCGAGCGAGGAGTAAAAGTCAATGGAGGGGGTGTTCCAGTCCAACACCGACCACTCCACTCGGGCGTAGCCGCGTTCGGCGGCTATCGAGGCGAGGTTGACCAGCAGCGCCTTGCCAAGTCCCGAGCCGCGGTGCGCGGGTGATACATAGAGATCCTCGAGATAGATCCCATGCACGCCCTCCCAGGTGGAGTAGTTGAGGAACCACAACGCATACCCGACGACGACGTTACCCACGACGGCAACGTGGCCGTAGACGGCGGGGGAGTCGGCGAATACGCACGCGATGAGTTTGTCCGTCGTCAGGAAGCACAGCTGGGGCAGCTTCTCGTAGTCGGCGAGGTCGTGCACCAGCTGGACGACCGCGTCCACATCCTGTAGCTGGATCGGTCGAATGCGAGGGTCGGACACGATGAGGCCTTTCGGTGAAAACGGTGGGT
This sequence comes from Nakamurella antarctica, assembly GCF_003860405.1. Classification (NCBI taxonomy): domain Bacteria; kingdom Bacillati; phylum Actinomycetota; class Actinomycetes; order Nakamurellales; family Nakamurellaceae; genus Nakamurella; species Nakamurella antarctica. Next base: position 988,690 of record NZ_CP034170.1, read on the forward strand.
GAGTCAGAAAGTTCAAACCTTGGGGCTGCTTCGATTGCGCAGTAACTCTTAGACGACGTGGGTGAGGTCTGGGACATTGGCGTGTTCGATGATCCGAAAGCCGTTGTGGTCTCCGAGAACGGTAATTGCGGCCGGGTCAAGGGCGATGCCTTGTGCTGCCTGAACCGCCAGCTCAATCCACCGAACGGCTAGAACCCGCGAAATGTGGCCATGACAGACCAAGGCGACATCGCCGTTCGCCATTGCCGCCCTGGCCCTGCCCAGCACTCGGTCGGCGCGAGCTTGCGCTTGTGCAGGACTTTCGCCGGTTGGTCCGGCGCCCCCGTCGCGAAACACCGACCACGCCGGGTTCAACTCACGTATCTGGGGTGTGGTGAGGCCTTCGTAGTCGCCGTAGCCGAATTCGACGAGTTCGTCATCGGTCTGTGTCACCGCCAGACCGGCCAGCGCCGCCGTCCGTTGGGCGCGCAACCGCGGGCTGACGAGCACTGTTGTGGGCGCAATACCCAGCCGCTGGAGAACCCAGGGGATTCGTGTGGCCTGCTCCTCGCCGAATGCCGTCAGGTCGATGTCTGTGACCGATGTGTGTCGCCCCGACTGGCTCCACTCGGTTTGCCCGTGCCGAATGAGGGCGATGCGAGAGTTGCTCAAGAATGGCCTTTCTCGGGGTGGCGCCAAGGGCTGAGGGAGTGGTGGGTCTAGTGACCGCGGTGCCGCAGGCTTTCCTCGTACGCCATGCAGACCTCATACGACGGAAGAAGGCCAGAGGCCTGCGCCTGCGCCAAAGTGGGAGCAGCCTCGTCCTTGCCGGACAGGGTGAACTCCATTCCTTCTGGCCATGGCAATTTCAGAGCCGGATCGAGGGGGTGGATCCCGTGTTCGCCGCCGGGGTTGTAGCCGGTGGAGCAGAGGTAGGTCAGGGTCGAGTTGTCCTCGAGCGCTAAGAATCCGTGGCCAAGGCCCTCGGCAAGGTAGACCGCCCGACGGTCCACCGAGTCCAGAAGTACTGCGTCGACAGCACCGAAAGTTGGTGACCCCAACCGGATGTCGACGATGACGTCGAGCACGGCGCCCGCAGGGCACGTGACATATTTGGCTTGGCCCGGGGGAACATCGGCGAAGTGGATCCCGCGCAGGGTCCCGGCTCGGGAAACGCTCAGATTTGCCTGGGCCAGTTCGAGGGGGTGGCCGATAGCGGCGGTGAGATCGGCGATCTTGAACCATTCCATGAACACGCCACGGTCGTCGCCATGCTGCTGCGGGGTGAATTCGAAGGCGCCTTTGACGGCCAACTCGCGAGTAATCATGGTCAAACTTTAGCCGGTGCACCGCGCGGGTCTCACACTGGCGAGTGGCCGCCCAGTGCTGCGGTGACGGCGGCGGTCGCAGCCTGCACGGTGGCCGCGAGTTCGGGCCATCGTTGGTCACAGGGAGTCTGCGCGTCCGCTGGCACATTGGTGGCGGACTCACTTGTTGCCAGCCGGGCCGGCGTCGGCTGGCACAGATGGGCGAAGGTGACCCCGATCGACGCCACGGCCATCGAACGGTGATCGAAAACAGGCGCCGCGACCGACGCCATCCCAGCACTCACCAACCCGTCCTCCACAGCCCAGCCGGATCTTCTCGTTGCAGCAAGCGAACGGCGAAGCTCCGGCAAGGATCGGGCGCCGCGGCCGGTGCGGTCGACAAAACTGTCCGTCCCCGGCAGTAAAGCTCGGACCTGCGCTGCGGGCAGGAAGGCAAGAATCGCCAGACCGGTGGCCGTGAGATGGCTGGGTAACCGGACCCCCACCTCGGTAACGAGAGTGGGCGGCCGGAAATTGCTCGTCGGTTTTTCCTTCACCACATACAGGGTCTGAGCACCGTGCAGCACCCCCAGGTGAGCGGTCATGGAAACTTTGGCGGCTAGCTGGTGCAGGATCGGGCGGGCAACGCGCTCCAGCGGCTCCTGTCGCAAGTATGCGGTTCCAACCTCGAACGCAGAAACTCCAAGACCCCAAAGCCGTTGGGAGGCAATGTGAACAGCGAATCCTGCCGCCGCCAATTCGGTGAGCAAATCGTAGGTGGTGGATCGGGGGAGCCCGAGCTCGCGAGCGATGGTCGCCGCCGATTGCGGGGTCGCGCGGGAGGCGAGATAGTTCAGGACACAGAGCCCTTTCCGCAGGGCCGGAGCTCCGCCCTCCCTGGGGTGCATTGATGCCATACTGCTGATTGTCCGGTATTCCGGACACCAATCTCGCCAGACCCCTTTTGGTAGCCACGTGAAGGGCGTCGAATACAGGGATGAACACCCCCGTCCCCGCAGCCGGCGTTCGCCCCAACACGGTCCCACCGTCACTACCAATTCCCCTCGTGGAGGGTGCGGAGATCTCACTGGGAAAGGTGTCGTTGGGCACGGATGGGGTGTCGCCAGCTGACGTGTGGTCAGTAGCGCGCGCGGGCCTGGGCGTCGTAATCACAGATGATGCTGCGGCCGCAATTACCGCTACCCGCGCTGTTATCGATGCGCTGGCAAGCGATGTCAACCCGCACTACGGGATTTCCACCGGTTTCGGGGCGCTCGCGACAACTCACATTCCTCTTGAGCGCAGGGCTGCGCTGCAGACCTCACTGATCCGGTCGCACGCCGCGGGCAGCGGTCCAGCGGTCGAGGTCGAGGTGGTGCGCGCCATGATGCTTTTGCGGCTGGCGACGCTGGCGAGTGGCCGGACGGGCATCAAGCTGGAAACCGCCACGTTGCTGGCGGGTTTGATCAGTGCGGGCATTACTCCCGTTGTCTCCGAATACGGTTCGCTGGGTTGCTCCGGCGACCTCGCGCCGCTCTCCGCCGTGGCATTGACACTGCTGGGCGAAGGTGAGGTCGACGATGTTCGAGGCGTCCGGATGCCCGCGGCCCAAGCCCTGGCCGCAGCAGGTCTGGCCCCTGTGCAATTGGCCGAAAAGGAAGGTCTTGCGCTCATCAATGGCACCGATGGCATGCTCGGCCAGCTTGTGCTGGCTGGCGCCGATTTACAGATGTTGCTCGACACGGCCGACATCGCCGCCGCCATGAGCGTCGAGGCGCTGATGGGCACCGACCAAGTCTTCAGCGCTGATCTGCAGGCACTTCGGCCGCACCCCGGTCAAGCGACCGCGGCAGCCCGGATCGCCGCGGTTCTGGCCGACTCGCCGATAGTCGCCTCGCACGCCGGTCCCGACGACACACGGGTGCAGGACGCGTATTCGCTGCGGTGCGCGCCAGCGGTACACGGCGCCGCCCGCGACACGCTGGACCACGCAATGACGGTGGCAGGGCGAGAACTTCGCTCCACCATCGATAACCCGGTGGTACTGCCCGACGGCCGAGTGGAATCGAACGGTAACTTCCATGGCGCGCCCGTGGGGTACGTCCTAGACTTCCTTGCTATCGCAGCAGCTGACGTTGCTTCGATCAGCGAACGCCGCACCGACCGGATGCTCGACAAAAGCCGCAGTCACGGGCTACCCGCTTTTTTGGCCTTCGAGGTGGGCGTCGATTCAGGCCACATGATCGCCCAGTACACCCAGGCCGGAATCGTGTCAGAGATGAAACGACTGGCGGTACCCGCATCGGTGGATTCGATTCCGTCGTCGGCGATGCAGGAAGACCACGTGTCGCTCGGCTGGCATGCGGCGCGCAAGTTGCGCAAATCCGTTGACGGACTCACGCGGGTGCTTGCCATTGAGATCCTCACTGCCGCTAGGGCTTTGGACTTCCGCGCGCCCTTGCAGCCCGGCCCCGTGACGGGCGCGGTGCGGGACCTTGTGCGTACCAGGGTGGCGGGCCCGGGGCCGGATCGCCACCTCGGAGCTGAAATTGATCTTGTTGTAGAACTCGTTGCGTCCGGCCGTGTCGCCCAACTTTTTACCCGAACCCAAGAATCAGGAGTTTGACCATGACCTCAGGTCCCCGTCCCGTCCGCGCCGCCCGCGGTACCACCCTCACCGCCCGCTCGTGGGCCACCGAGGCGCCGCTGCGGATGTTCCACAACAACCTCGACCCCGATGTGGCTGAAAACCCGGACGCGTTGGTGGTGTACGGCGGCACGGGTAAAGCCGCACGCGACTGGAAGTCCTTCGACGCCATCACCCGCACCCTGACCGATCTCAAGGAGGACGAAACCCTCCTCGTCCAGTCGGGCCGGCCTGTCGGCGTCATGCGTACCCACGAGTGGGCGCCGCGGGTCCTCATTGCCAACTCAAACCTGGTGCCCGATTGGGCGAACTGGCCGGAGTTCCGTCGGTTGGAAGCCATGGGGCTCACCATGTACGGCCAGATGACGGCTGGCTCCTGGATTTACATCGGCACCCAGGGCATCGTTCAGGGAACGTACGAGACCTTCGCCGCGGTGGCGGACAAGAGGTTCGGCGGAACCCTCGCCGGTACCTTGACTCTCACCGCTGGCCTCGGCGGAATGGGTGGTGCGCAACCGCTCTCGGTCACGATGAACGGCGGTGCGTGCCTCGTCGTCGAATGTGACCCGTGGCGGGCGAACCGCCGAGTCGAGACCCGCTACCTCGATGTGGTCGCCGATAGCCTCGACCACGGAATCGAACTCGCCGTCCAGGCCAAGAACGATCGCAAGGCGCTTTCGGTCGGCGTCATCGGTAATGCTGCGGAGGTCTTCGCGGAACTGTTGAGGCGCGGCGTCCCCATCGATATCGTGACCGACCAGACCAGCGCCCACGACCCGTTGTCCTATCTGCCCACCGGCATCGAGGTGGAGGATTGGCACGAGTACGCAGCGAAGAAGCCGGAAGAGTTCACCGACCGCTCGCGCGATTCGATGGCCGCGCATGTCGAGGCCATGGTGGGCTTTATGGACGCGGGCGCCGAGGTATTTGATTACGGAAACTCCATCCGCGGCGAAGCCCAATTGGCCGGGTACAGCAGGGCTTTCGACTTCCCGGGCTTCGTCCCGGCCTATATTCGTCCACTGTTCTGCGAGGGCAAGGGCCCATTCCGCTGGGCCGCGCTCTCCGGCGATCCTGCCGACATCGCCGCCACCGACAAGGTGATCATGGAGATGTTCCCGGACAACGACAAGCTGCAACGCTGGATGCGGATGGCTCCGGAGAAGATCGCCCATATGGGCCTGCCGGCGCGCATCTGCTGGCTCGGCTACGGCGAACGACACCTCGCCGGGATGCGGTTCAACGAAATGGTTGCCTCCGGGGAACTTTCGGCGCCCCTGGTCATCGGCCGCGACCACCTTGATTCCGGTTCGGTGGCTTCGCCGTATCGCGAAACCGAAGCGATGGCCGACGGTAGCGATGCCATCGCGGATTGGCCGTTGCTGAATGCTTTGGTGAACACCGCATCTGGCGCCACCTGGGTATCCATTCACCATGGCGGCGGCGTGGGAATCGGCCGCTCCATCCACGCCGGCCAGGTCACCGTCGCGGATGGCACCGCGCTGTCCACTCAAAAACTGGAACGAGTGCTGACCAACGACCCGATGATGGGCGTTATCAGGCACGTGGATGCAGGCTATGAGGAAGCAGAGGCCGTGGCTGACGCAAAGGGCGTCCGGATCCCGATGCGCGAGGGCGAATAGCACTGACGTGCCAGAGGGTTTTAGTCAACGAGAGGTGAGAGATGAAGATTGCCGCGGGTTCTCAGAACAGCAGGTTTACTTCGACGTGGTCAGATCTGGCCGCGATTGGGAGGGACCAGACCCGCGGCGGTTATTCGCGCCACCTTTTCGATGACGCCGAAATGGCCCTACGCAGTTGGTTCGTCGAGCAGGCCCAGCGGCGCGGCCTGGAAGTTGAGACCGACCGCAATAGCAACGTCTGGGCATGGTGGGGCAGCCCCGGCCCCGGGGCCGTCGTGACCGGGTCGCACCTGGATTCAGTTCCCGGCGGTGGCGCGTTTGACGGTCCGTTGGGGGTCGTGTCATCGCTGATGGCGGTGGACGAGTTGCGGCTTCGCGGGCATGTCCCCACCAAACCCATCGCCGTAGTCTGCTTTGCCGAAGAGGAGGGCGGTCGGTTTGGCCTGCCGTGTCTGGGGTCTCGCTTGATGGCGGGGATAAGTGATGCCGACCACGTCCGGCGGTTGCGTGATCCGAATGGCATCTCGCTAGCCGATGCCGCTCGCAGGGTGGGCATTGATCCGGCCGAGTTCGGTCCGGATCCGGTGCGTCTGGCGATGATTGATTCGTTCGTCGAACTCCATGTCGAACAGGGGCGCTTGCTGCAGCAGGTCGACCCGCAGGCGGCGATCGCCGTGGGCAGTCAAATCGTGGCGCACGGGCGATGGCGCTTCACCTTTACCGGAACCGGGAACCACGCTGGCACCACTGTCCCGGCGGACCGCAAGGACCCGATGCTGCCAGCGGCCGCAACGGTGTTGGCAACCCGCAGGCTGCTGGCAGAACACGCGGGTGCGGTAGCGACCGTGGGCCGGTTGGTACCCGTTCCGGGTGGCTCCAATGTGATTGCCTCCAGCGTCGACCTCTGGCTTGATGCGCGGGTTCCGGGCGCCGCTGCCACTGCGGCCCTGGTGGATGCGATTGTCGCGGCGGCCCGGATTGAGGCCGAATTGGAAGGGTGCTCGTTGGTGGTGCGGCGCGAGTCCTTCTCCGACGACGTTATTTTTGATCCGGCGCTGGGTCTGGAATTGAATGGAGTGTTGAAGGTTCCCACCATTACCACCGGGGCCGGGCACGACGCGGGGGTGTTGGCGCCATTCCTCCCAACGGCCATGCTGTTTGTACGTAACCCCACTGGCATCTCACACTCTCCGGCCGAACACGCCGAGACAGCGGACGCCCTCGTGGGGATCGACGCGCTGGCAGACGTTCTCGCAAAGCTAACCCGGTGACGGTGTATCGGGCGGAGCTGGCCTGGGTCACTGGGCTGGCGGGCGGCGAACTGGTGGGGCCTATCGACATCCATTGCACCGAAGGCGTTATCACATCGATCGAGCCAGCAATGGCCCCTGCTGCGGTTCGGCTGCCGGGGCTGGTGCTGCCAGGATTTGCCGATGCGCACTCTCACGTTTTTCACCGTGCACTCCGCGGCAGAACTCATGCAGCGAGCGGTGGCGCAGGCAACTTTTGGACCTGGCGCGACGCGATGTACGAATTTGCAGATCGCCTCAACCCGGACACCATGTACGAGTTGGCGGTAGCGGCCTATACCGAAATGGTCTGCGCCGGCATCACCGCGGTGGGGGAGTTCCACTATCTGCATCACGGCGCGGGCGGTGTTCCGTATTCGGACCCGAACGCCATGGGCTTAGCCGTGACTGCAGCGGGCGCCCGGGCCGGCCTTGCCGTCACGCTGCTCGATGTTGCCTACCTGGCAGGCGGTTTCAGCCAGCCGGTCGGTGAGATTCAGCGGCGATTTTCAGACGGCAGCGTTGGTGCATGGGCTGACCGCGTTGCCGCGCTGCCAGCAGATCTCCGGACCGGTGTAGCGATCCACTCCGTGCGCGCGGTGGGCGAAGACGCACTTCCCGCCGTCGTAAGCACAGCGAGCGGGCGAGTGCTGCACGTTCATCTGTCAGAGCAACCGGCCGAGAACGAGGCCTGCCAACAGTTTCACGGCGTCAGTCCCACGCAGTTGTTAGCGCGTAACGGCGCGATCACCTCCCGAACTGCGGCCGTGCATGCCACTCATCTCTCACCGGCCGACATCGCGCTTCTGGGCGATGCCCACGCATCTATTGTCATGTGCCCGGCCACCGAAGCTGACCTGGCGGACGGTATTGGGCCGGCGCGATTGCTCGCCGACGCGGGCGCAGTGATCTCGCTCGGCTCGGATCAACACGTGATCACCGATCCGTTCGCGCAGGCACGTGGGCTCGAGTACGGAGAGCGGCTCGCCACCGGGATTCGCGGACGCTTCTCACCCTCGGAGTTGCTGCACGCTGCAACGGTTTCCTCCCATGACGCCATCGATTCGCCGGCGGGCCGCTTGCGGGTGGGGGCGTCAGCAGATCTGGTTGCCGTCCGGCTCGACTCGGCGCGCACCGCTGGCAGCGACCCCGCCCAAGTTCTGATGTCGGCAAGCGCCGCAGACGTGGCGGTCGTCGTCATCGGTGGTCGGGTGGTGGCGCGGGACGGCATCCATGTCGATCTGGGTGACCCGGGTCCGCTCCTTGGTAAGGCAATCTCGAGGATTAGCCCATGACATCGACTGTGCTGACGGGAATCTCGCGCCTGGTGACGAACGACTTGCAGTTCGGTGCGCCGCTGGGTTTCATCGAGGACGCCGCCTTGGTCTTCGAGGGCGAATCCGTGGTGTGGGTGGGGAGCGCTATCAATGCCCCGGAAGCCGATACCGCCGTGGATCTCGGCGGGCGCTGCGTGTTGCCGGGATGGGTGGATTCCCATTCGCACCTCATTTTTGCCGGCGATAGGTCGGCGGAGTTCTCTGCCCGGATGGCCGGAGCGCCGTACGCAGCGGGTGGGATTATGGCCACCGTCGGGCCAACGCGCGCCAGTTCTGACGGCGCGCTGTTGAGCCGCGCCCAACGCCTTATCGCAGAGATGGCGGCGGGCGGAACCACCTGCGTCGAAACAAAAACCGGCTACGGCTTGACGGTCGAGGACGAGATCCGGTCGGCGCGAATTGCCCGCGCCGCAGGCGTCGACGAAGTGACCTTTTTGGGCGCGCACCTGTTGCCGCCGGAGTACAGCCACGACGCCCAGGGGTACGTGGACCTGGTCTGCGGCCCCATGCTGGAGGGCGTGCGGGAGTACGCGGGCTGGATCGATGTGTTCTGCGAGCAAGGAGCATTCGACGAGGCGCAGTCCCGTCAGGTCCTCACCGCTGGCGCCGCCGCGGGCCTCGGATTGCGGGTCCACGGCAACCAACTCGGCGCTGGACCGGGGGCGGCTTTGGCGGTCGAACTCGGCGCCGCATCGGTGGACCACTGCACCTATCTCAGCTCAGCAGATCTGGAATTACTGGGAAGCTCGGACACGGTGGCGACACTGCTGCCCGCCTGCGACCTCTCCACCCGGCAAGCCGCAGCGCCCGGAAGGGAGCTGATCGACGCCGGCGCCACCGTCGCGTTGGCCTCCAATTGCAATCCCGGCTCGTCGTACACCACGTCGATGGCGCTGGCGGTTGCCCTTGCGGTCCTGCAGTGCCGGATGACGGCGGCGGAGGCAATCTGGGCGGCTACCGCGGGCGGGGCAAAAGCGTTGCGGCGCAGCGATGTGGGCCACCTGGGGGTCGGTGCGCGGGCTGACATCCACGTGCTGGACGCACCTTCGGAGGATTATCTGGCCTATCGGGTGGGTGTTCCCCTGACGCACGCTGTGTGGCGCAAGGGAACTCGCGTGCGCTGATGAGTCAGTGTGATGTGTCGATGGGTGAAAACGCCTGTCACCGTGAGAAGGACCGACCCACTGCTTGGTGGTACCGCGCGCGGCTCCATCGTTGACTCCAAGCGCTGCCAAGATCGTCGGAGGCGTGCGGTGTGTACTTCGGCGAGCTTCGTACGACCGGTGGTTCGCACGCGGTTTTCACGATGCCCTGGTCGGGCGAGCCCAGAGTGAACATCCAAACGACCAAGGCAAAGCGAAGGCGTACAAAGTCCGTCAGGTCTTGACGGCCATCGAGAAGTTAGAAGAGGAAAAGAAGCAGCGATGAGCCAGGCTCCAGTTTCTCCGAGTCTGGTGGATCGGTTTTCCTACTCGGTTTTCTACTCGACAGATGACGGTGGGTTTGTGGCTCCTGTCGCCGAGTTTCCTTCACTGTCCTGGGTAGAGAAGGAGCGGCGGGAAGTTGAGGACGGCCTCCTCGCTGTGGTTGAAGAGGTGCTCGCGGAAATGGAGCACTTCGGCGAGCGAGTGCCGGGGCCTCACGGCGAGCGCGTGTTCTTAGGGAGGTTCAATCTGCGGTGGCCAACCAGTCTCCACCGTGAGTGGGCACTGAGAGCCGAACGTGAGCACCAGAGTTTGAACACCGTCGTGGTCAGCTGCTATCTCGCCGCGGATAAACCCCGCAGCACCTCAACCACGACGTCCGTAGCCGGCGATCGCCAGTGATCAGCTGAATAGTTCGCGGTGGCCCCAATCCCGTGTGTCGGCCTATTCAGGGGCCGGATGTGTCAGTCCCTAGGGGGTGCGGCGCACTTCGGTGATGCGACTTCTTGACATTGACCCGTGCCCGAGAGGACCGCAGCCCGGATCACCCGTCGCGGTCAGGACTGAATGAGCGAGCTGAAACCGTCGACGACTAATGCTTGGCCGTCGCGGAGGGGCCAGTAGCGAATATCCTTCGCGTCATACCGTTTGGCGATTGCCCCAAGGATGTTTGTCTCGGGGTGATCGGACGACTGAAGATGCGGGACAACGGCGCGGTCCAGGACAGCTAATCCGGCGAAACGAACGTCGCCGTATTCCGCACGACAGTCAACGACCGAATCGCAAAGTTCCAGCCCCAGCAGGCTCGGAGCTAGGACGCAGGCGCCCGCGCTAAACCCTGCGTAGACGAGATCGTCGGCGGCGAGCCTGGCGACGATGAGGCGATCGAATGCCGAGCGTGCCATCGCCATGCGAAGGATGAACACATTGCCGCCCCTCACCCACACAAAGTCAGGGTGCCCAAACGCCGCCTCTACGTCGTCGGGAGTGAAGTTCCGTAGGTCGAAGTTCTCAGCGGTGAGCCCGATCGATGAGAGGTTTTGAATCTGACTCTCAACGTCTGCGAGGCGTCGATCGTCATCGACGCCGTCGAGTGCGTTCGCGATCAGCCAGCCCCGTTTGCTTCCCCTCACTAGCGCGGAGAACAGTTCGGGGTGATCACCCAGTTGGTAGGAGGACAGGTAAAGGCGCACGGTCAACAGCGTGGCACCTGATCCGCGATCCCCGAATACTCGAGCCGATCGCGTGCTTACCGCGAGAGTGTTGCCTTCGATCAGCGCGTCGAAAGCTTGAGTCAACTGGGGGCGTAACGCTTGCGCACCGGAGACTCCGTGATCGATGTAGAGGTCATCGCGCCGAATCCCAGCGGTTTTGAGATCCGCTTGTTGACGATTAGTGGAGTGCTGAGATGCTGTCCTACAGGTGTCTCATAAGTAATGGTGTGTTGGCAGTTTCAATCAGAAGGTTGCGAGACATAGTTACGAGAATCGCGGTACGTGGAAACGCGTGCTGAACTGCACGAAAAATGGCCGGTCAGCACCCTGCGTTCTAGGCTGGCCGGTGAGTCACCTCGTATTCCTAGGGTTGTGAGACTGCCTGTTCCCGGCCAGCTCGAGCGCAGGACGCTCGCTCATCGGGGTTAATGTCGAAACGCCTAAACGGGCACCTGTAGGCAAGTCGGTGGGTTCACCCAACCACCAGCGGGGAAGCGTCAGGCTGTCCGGTTTACGGGCGGTCCTTGCAGACAGAACCGCGGGTTGCAATGGAGAATCATCAGGCTCGAGGAGTTATTCGTCCAGCGCGGTGAGAACTGCGATTCTCCACCCATCCTCCGAATTGACCAGTTGGTACATCATCCGTTCGGTGGTGTCGTTGTCGTGATGCCAGGTGACGTCGGCCCACACACTGTGTTGGGTTCGTGCGACCACATTGATGTCGGTGGTGGTGTGCTTGATGCCGTCGTATTGCTCCCACGCTTGGAGGAAGAAGTCGGCGGTCTGGCTGGGTTCGGAAACGGCGATGGATTGACCCGGAAAAAGGATCAGCGCGGGTGTGGCGTACAGGCTGCTCACTACGTCCGCGTCGCGGGCAACGAGGGCGTGTGAGTACGTGTCAAAGAAGTCGTCAGCAATCGTGTCAGCGTTCATGGGGCTAGGCTAACAATCAACCAAGACAAGCCGGTGTCATACTTTAAGAGGGATTCGTATCGACAGCATGATTGCTGCAGCCGCCTCACGCGACAACCATCTGGTGTTGCGCCGTGTGGAGCGACATCAGCAACTCGTCGAGATATTGCACCGCCGAGGCGACCGTGTCTCGTTCCGCGAGCTCAGTGACTGGTTCGGCGTCTCCCGCCGAACGATAGCCCGCGACGTTCAGCGTCTTCGCCACTCGGGTGTTCCCATCGATGTGCGGGCCGGGCGACGCGGAGGCGCAAGCCTCCCCCGCCTGATCCATCGAGCGAATATCTGGTTCGACATTGCGGAGCTGACAGCTCTAATGTCGAGCCTTTCCGCACTCGGTCCAACTGCGTCAGAATCCGCCGCGTCCGCCATGCATAAGCTCGTGACGGCCCTAAACCCTGACCGCGGAGATCTCGCCGAATAATCACCATGGCATTGGTTGGATGCGCTCTCTACAGTCAGGGAATGGCCAATGCTCACTGGGAAGAGTTCACCGACGGACTCGACGAAGACGACCTCGCCAAGATTTGGGCTTTTCGCAGTTTCTGCCGGAAGCTTCCCGATGTCGAGGAACGGATCCACTCTGCCGACGTCACCTATGCACGCAAGCGGTCTTTCACCTCCGCGTACATCAAAAGCCACTACCTCGAGATCGGCATCGAACTCCAGCGCGCTGTCACTAATCCCAAGCCGAGAACATCCTTCTCGACCTCGAAGAAGGTGACAATGCATCGATACAGTCTCCGCCAGCTCGAAGACTTCGATGACTCGATCCAAGACCTCATCATCGAAGCCGCGGAAACTGTCGGTCCAGGAACGCGGTAGACGTTCAGCTTCCGGGCGGTATCAGCTCCGATGAGCCCGAGTTAGGTCCGCCCAGTGTCTCGTAACCGAAGTGTCTCGAAACCTATGGGTTGCAAGACGGCATAAAGCCGATTCATTGTGCCTGGACTACGCCGTGGAGCCCTCAAGCAGGACCCTCATTGCGGCGAGCGCGACCGCCCGTCTGACCAGTGCCTTGTCTACAACGAATAGTCACTCCGATCTACGGATATAGCATTTGCTATCTTGGTCTTATGGCCACCCCGCTGGTGGAGGTAGCTAGTCACGCCGATGAGATTACTGCTCTAGCTCGCGCCGAGCTCGTCCGCGCGGTCAGGCAGGCTGATGCACAAGGCATGACGCAGTCTCAGATTGCCCGGTAAATCGGTCGGAGCCAGCCAGAAGTATCACGGCTGCTGCGTTTCCACGGTAGGACGCCATTGGCACGAAATCTTCGTCGCAACGCTAGCCAGGTTCGGCAGCTCGTCGCCGAAGCGGGCGGCACCCGGGTGCGTGTCTTTGGGTCGGTAGCAGTGGGCAGCGATCACCCCGGCTCCGACGTAGACCTGCTGTTCACGATGACGGGCCCACTCAGCTTGATGCAGCTGGGCCGACTAGAACAACGGATCTCGGATCTGTTGGGCGCGCCGATCGACTTGGTTCCTGAGTCGGCTCTTCGGCCCGATCTGCGTGAGCGTGTCTATGCCGAGGCGGTGTTGTTGTAAGCCGACCGGCGCAGGAACTGTTGCGCGAGGCGCTGGTTCATCTGAGGTTGGCCAACTCGTACGCGGCCGATGAAAAATTGGACCAACTGGTTATTGATGCCATCTGCATGAGGTTGTCGGCCGGAATCGAGGTACTGGCCCGGCTCGAGTCGCAGGTGAGGACCGACCTGTTCGGTGCCAATTGGCGGTCATGTGGGGGATGCGCAATCGCATCGCTCACTGCTACCTCTTGGTGAACTCTGACATCGTTCGTCAGACGATCCAGATAGACCTGCCAGAAACTGTCCGGATGATCGAACGCGAGTTCTCCGACACCTGATCACCTCGCCGCAGACAGCCGGACCTTGATCGGGCACGTGAAGCACACCTTTGCTGCAGTCCGGTGTTTCATCACCTATGCGCCTCGTAACCCATGGGTTGCGACACAATCTGGCCGGCTCACCATCTCCCTAGGCACGGTCAGACATGTCGGTGACGCTTGAATGCTGGTCGTTCTGCAGTCCACATCGACATCCAACTGGGCGACTTCGAACATTGAAATGCCGGGCGCTTTGGCCCGGATTGCTTCGGACCGTAGACACGGCCCTGGGCCACCCCATTCCCAACGGCGCAGTCACCCAGCCACCTAGACTCACGTCAGCCTTGGGGGAGTGTCCTAGAAGGGATCGGCAACCGGGCGCTGATCTGCGGGTCGGCGAGCTGTCCAGTTGTTGCTCAGACGGTCGGCGTTAGGGGGCTCGTCTCGTCGAGCCCACCCGGAAGCCGATAGCACCTGCGAGCATGATCAACCCGAGCACGGCAAGAGAAATACCAACGAGGTGTCCGTCGGTGAAATATGTCGGCGTGGAGTAGTCAGGGCTCGACGACAGCGGCGTGTAGGCGGTCCAGCCGAACGCAGGCACAGTGGTGGGTGCGAGCAGGAAAACTACTGACCCGACAAGGACAGTGACCAAGGCTGCTAAGACCAGGGCGTTTCGTTTCCACCACGACCACATGCTCGTGGACCGGTCCTTGAATGTCATGCGGTCAGTATGGCTGCATCTGAGGCGTGCGATGCGGTTCAGCGCCCCGCGACTTGCTGGCAACTGCAAATGCTGACCAGTTGGTGTAGTGGTTCACTGCGTTCTCCGCAGCGAGATATTCCGGCGTAAATAAGTCCATAGAGTCGTAGGGAGACCTTGGTGACGGCGACGACCGGGTTTGCGCTGCTAGGAGACAGATTTCTTCGGATTTTGGTGTGTCCTCGTACGCTCCCGCGGTTATCGCAGTCCCTCTATCGGGGGGTGGTGAGCATCTACAGATCGAGGTATCTTGTATTACATGGTACCTGGATTGCCGGTCTCGGCTCAAATGCGCAAGGGCGTTCTCGAGTACTGCGTGCTCGCCTGCATGATCTCCGGGCCCACTTACGGGTTGGCGATCGCGAAGCGACTCGCGGTTCATCCGGACCTGTTGACAAGTGAAGGCACCCTGTACCCACTGCTGTCGCGGTTGCGCAAACAAGGCTTGGTCGAAACGACCTGGCAGGAGTCGCCTACCGGGCCGCCTCGGCGCTACTACTCGCTCACAGCACAGGGCCTCACATCCGTGGCCGGTTTCGCTGCCGGGTGGGGGCCGTTCAGTAAAGCAGTTTCCGACGTTCTACGGGAGGCGATGTAAATGAGCGGTACGAGAGCTCGAGAATTGGGTGCGCGCCAACAACAGTTGGTCGATACCTACCTGGGCGACCTTCGACGATCGATGGCCTCCAAGGATCCGGAGGAGGCGACCGAGGTTATGGAAGCGGTCCGTGAGCATATCGAATCGGCTCTTGCTGAAATCGAGTCGCCGACACTTGCGCAGGTGCGAGGCGTCCTGGACGACCTCGGTCCGGTCGAGCGCATTGTCGATCTGTCCACCGACGCCCCAATCGAACTGGGCTGGGGGCGAGTCCTGGCGCCTCTGTCGCTGGTCGTGCTGGCCCTGCTGGCGGTGCTGCTCGCTGGGTTCTGGTTTCTTGCGGTGCCCCTCGGCCTTGCTGCGGCGATCACGGGATTAATCCAAGGCCGGCGCTCCGGAGGGCAGGTTCGCGTGCTGTATCAGATTGCCGCGGCAATCGGTGCGGCCGCGGTCCTTGCGGCGGCGGCCATCGGGGTGCTACTGGTCAGCGGTTCGTCAGGCTGACCCTACATGGGCTGTCGGGGTAGGGGCCTTTGCATCCTTGCTAATGCCGGGTGCCCGCAAAGCAACCTGGCAACAGGGCCGGGAAAACTGAAGAAGGCCATCACGATGAGGAAACTGCTCACCACGCAGTTTGTGACCATGGCGATCGGGCTGGCTAATGTGGTACCGGCTGGTGCAACGAGTTCCGCTCCAGAGGGAGCAAGTGCTGCACGGGGCCTGACGCTCGCTTAAAAGGTAGTGGGCGACACGGATCAGAAGGCCGCGTTCGACAAGCTCAGCGCAGCCGATCAGAAGGCTCTGGTGGACTCAGTGACGCCCGTCACGGACATGCTGTTCGAGGAGCGCGTCTCCACGAGGGCTGACTAGGGGTGCGCTATATCCACTGTTCAGCGATAAGAGATACCTGTTCCACGCGGTTACTGCCTGCGAGGCCGAGCAGATCAGCGTCGCTATTAACGGAGCAGCGCTAAAAACAGGCCTCTTAGCCTACTTCGACGCGACCGCGACGCATGGAAGCAATGAGCCTCTGCTCCTCCAGGCTCCGGCTGTTCTAAGCGACGAAGCTGCGGCCACTCTGCTGCGTGTCGTGGGCGGCGCCGAACCGCGCACCGACCTCAGCGCTCTCCAGCCTGTGATGGCGCCCGATGACCTCGACGCACTCACAGACATTCTCTCGGCAGCGTTTGAGCGAGCGGCTCTTGCCATCGCATCCGGCGCACCCCGCTTGCCCTATGAGCGGACGGTCGAGATATTGATCGGCTACACCGCACCACACCGCATATGAGAAAACGCAACGATGAGACCGCTATTAAGGTGAGCTGACACAGCCACACAGCTACGTCTTCCAGACCGCTTAGAGAGCCAGATGATGCGTCCGCAAGACGTTCGGCTCGCGCGCGATATTGTCTTCTGCCGACTCGAGTTGAGGCCCTCTGCTTCCCCGTAACCCATGTGCCTCGAAACCAATGGGATTCAGGACAGTTGCGACTTAGCACCGCCCTCCGCAGGTCGGGAACTACGGAAGCAGGTCGAGCATTTGGGGTCTTGCTTTCATGGGGTGAATGACGAGTTCGTTTCCGCTGTCACACGTGAGCGCCACCGTCTCGAGGAGCCTGCCCTGGGTGTCGAAGCCTCAACGAAGCTGTCGTGTGGGGGAGTCAACGTCGAGATCCTTGATCCAGATTGGACACGATGCCGCCTGTGTTGCGTCCTCAGGTGAGACCCCATGTTTGAGTGCCGTGTTGTGAACTTTCACGCGGCGTACTTCGCCAGCGCCTCACGAATAAGTTCTGAACGTGTCTTGTGCTCTCGCTCAGCAACAGCGTCGATGCTCGCCAGCTCGTCGATGGTGAGACGCAACGCGACAACCTGCGACGGTTTCGCGCCTCTGCCTGGACGTCCACGGCCGCGCACTTTCAAAGCCTCGATGTTCGGGTTTGCCTCAGCCTCCACGACCCACTCAGAGATCTGCTCTTCAGAGACCGCCACACCATTAGTCGTATCGTCCAGGCTCATAGGTTTAACGTAATACGAAATCAGCGCCGGGACAATGGGGCTGCTTCCTGCTGTGTACCCTCCATCTTTTAAGGTCATCCCCAGTCGGGGTCCCTTGGCCCCAGCGGTGTCTCACAACCAAAGTGCCTCAAAACTCATGGGTTGCGACACAACTGCCCTAGGTCATCATCCGAGCGCGTAGAACGAGACACTTAATTTCCCACGGTTACTGGTTCGGGCCCCTGCCCTGGAGGATGGCTGTGGCTTCTATACCCAATTGAGGATCGTGGGCCAGCGGTTCTACGACCGCTCGCCCCAGCCCTGCTGAGATTCGGTTGCCTATGCGATTGACGGGGCGCAGGAAGTAGATCCGCGAAGTGCCGAGGCGATCCAACTTGAGGAACGTCAACAGGTCTGGGTAGTGCTCCCTCCGGGCGACGAGGCTCATGGCTCCAGCAACCCCGTCCTGTATGACTGTCCTCGTCGAGCTCAGATACAGCTCCCTGAGTTCGACCCAATGCAGCCGTGCAGAATTGTGTTGGAGTGCCGTCGCAATATCCTGAAGCGCCCGATCCGGGTAGTCCCGTTGCAGATGGTCCATCAGGACGGGAAATGCCACGGAGATCGCACCCGGAATCTTGTGCAGGTCCCAGACTGAATCAACGTCGAGTCCCGCGGAGCGAAGATCTTCAACCACGGGTCGAAGCGCAACGTCGAGTGCGGCCCGAGCAGCGCTCCGGTCTGACGCGGCTTGTTCCTGGGCCGCCCGAAACTCGGGGTCAGAACGCAGGCGCTCGGCAACTTCTGCCATAATTTCTGTCGCGGATCTCGGTCCCGACTTCGGTCTGTGCGCCATTCGGCCACATTACTGCCGCGGGTCGCTTCTATCGCGCCTTTGAATCCTCAATTCCGGCAGATCGGTGGATCGTAGTGCCTCGCCTCCCATGGGAATGAGGCATACGGGCACGAGTGTGTTGTGCAGTCGTCTTCGGAAAACGAGAGCTGACGACTGCAGGCAGAAAATATGATTCGACTACGAATATCGGCCCTGCCGATGGAGTCGGTAAGGGGACCTGTTTACGAAATGCGCGAGAGTGGTGCGACGACGACTTGGACGTCGTCGTCGTAAAGCACGCGTCCAGGGTTCGGGGCCTGGCGCCTGATGCAACTAATCTCGTGGCGCTGATGTAGCTGCAGATAGCCGTCGATTTGGTCGAGCAGGTGTGTGGCCGTGTCTTTGAACCAGCAGGTGACTATCGGGTTTTTGGTCCGGTCAAACAGTGTGGGGTCGACAGTGGCTGCGTCCGGGTACGCGGCATTGAACCAGTCGTTGTTTGAACGCCACCACGACCATTCGTTGGCGCTGAGCCGCCCGGATCGAGCGAGGCCGTTAGTCAGAGCAAATATCCCTATATGGGCACCATGACTGTTTGCCGTCGGTGACTCGAAGCGGATATAGAGCACTTAGGCAGTATCGTCTGTCCTCCCAGGAATGTCGCTCTGCCCCGGCGGTGATCGGCCACCGCAGAAGGTTTATGTCCCGGTCCGCACCGAACCATGGGGGCAGGTCATCGCGCGCTTTCAGTCTCCCGATGGCGTATTGCTTGGTGTCTGATTCATACCCACAGCTCGCAGACGCCCAACTTCTCCGCAGGTAGCGGGCGTCCCGCGAAAAGAGTTCCGTGGTCACCGACGACGAACCTGCGCAGCGAGCGAAAAGCACGTCCCTGTACGGCGATCGGCTCAACTGAAGCGACAATTTCCGTAGATCGGTGTCTCATAACCAAAGTGCCCCGTAATCCATGGGTTGCGACACAGTCGCGCTGACTCATCGTCAGCTTAGGCCCGGTAATGCACCTCGTAACCCTTCGGTTGCGTGACTGCCTGACGGACAATTGTTCGCGACGTGAGTGAACGCCCGCACTGATAGAGGGCCCCCACGAATCTTCGATCACAGCAGTGAAGCCATGACCCGGCAGCAGTGCCCTATTCTGGAGGACGCCATGATTAAGGACGCCTCGCTCGTCAGCCACGCCATCGTCGTCTGGACTGGTTGGGACGCTGCTTCATGGCCGTCCCGCGACGATGCATAGTTAGCCCAACGGTTTGGTAGTAATCAGGCAATGGAATTGATTCCAATCGTAAAGCGGTTAACTGAAGAGTTTTATGAGTCTAGCGCGAATAACATTGCCGCCGATCTTGTACAAATGGGCGAAATGGCTGCGGAGCGATTTCGCGAACTGTATCCCGAAATCTCGAACGGTGCCGTTTGCGCCCTCGCTTGCTGTTATACGTTCGATTACAATTAATAAGAATCTCGGTGCGGTATTATGGCTGCTGAATGTTGTTTCCGTAGCTAACGCTGACTGGACCAACTGGTGCAGATGGCGCCGCCCTAAGTGGCCGGTATCGCTTGCCGTTTCGTCGTGAGGACCGCGCTACAAGTTCGGGCATCGGTGTCACCCTGGGTCCCTTCGACGCCTCGCAGCCAACTCCGAAAACGAAGCGCGGCAGACCTGTCTCGTAACCAAAAGTGCCCACCATCCCGAGCGAATCGAGGCGTACGAACAGGAGAGTCCTATGCAGTCGGCTTCGGACTTCGACAATGAGAGATTACCTGAAAACGTTGCAATTGCTCCTGAAACGTCTGCTGGCCGTTCCGCTTGATGACACGTTTCAGTTAAGGTGCGGCAGTTTTGGCAGGTCCCCGGGTATCGAGCCACGGCGAACTATGCATGTAATCGCGGCGTGCAGACCTAGGGGTTTAGGTGCGGCGAGATAGCAGGCTGACCACGACTGTGTTCAAGCTCTGATGCTCACGTTCGGCTCTCAGCGCCAACTCTCGGTGGAGACTGGTCGGCAACCGCAGGTTGAACTTTCCTGAAAACACGCGCTCGCCGAAAGGCTGCGGCACAGACTCGCCGGAGTGCTCCATATCCAAGAGAACTTCCTCGACCACAGCGACGAGGCCGTCTTCCGCTGCACGCCGCTCCTCGGCGATCCAGGACAACGATGGGAACTCAGCGACGGTAGCCACGAAACTACCGTCGTCGGTCGAGTAGGAAACCGAGTAAGAGAACCGATCCGCGAGACGCGGCGTACCTACAGCCTTGCTCATGGCTTCTTCCCATCATCTTCGAACTTCTCGATGGCTGCCAAACCCTGACGGACCTGGTAAGACTTCGCTTTGCCTTGGTCGTTTTGAATATTCATCCTTGGGTCGCCGACCCAGGGCATTTTGAAAACCGCATGCGAACCTCCGGTCGTACGCGACTCGCCGAAGTACTCAACGCAGACCTTCAACAGATCCTGATAATCCACATTTTTCGTACTCCGCTGCATCGCTTCGAGGATCTTGGCGACACTGGGCAGACGCCATGGTACCGCGCGCGGTACCGTCAAGCAATGGGTCGATCAATCCCTCAGCCGAACGCCACATCGGACAAACGCCACATCGGAACTTTGGCCGAATCTCAGCACAGGTGCTTCGTAACCAAACTGCCTCGTAACCTATGGGAGTTAAGTCATACGAACATGAGCGCGCTGTGCAGTCGACTTCGGACATTCGTGCAGGCCTTTTCGAATGTCGACAAAGTGCCGGTAACCGATCTGTAACTCGCCCAGATCGGTGACCGATCAGTCTGGGGGGCATTGTCGGGCGAGCCAGTCCGGTCGCGGATTCAATATGTTGCCGCACCAACTCAAGTCGTCTTCGTACTCGACGACGAACGACTCCAGCCTGACATCAGCAAGAATCGCATCGGTCATGTCCGTCGACCCGGCGACCAACGTGCTGTCCCAATCGATCTCCGTCGCAATGCACCACGAATTGTCCGCCGGCCAGATCAAATTGGCCGACTGCGGCCAGCTGGGACTCATTCCCGGCCACGTCGTGATCGCTGCCTTCGCTGTGGCGAAAAGCCGGTATTCGCGCCCACCCCATCCTGGCAACACGGGTTCGCCATTCCATCGGTAGGTCCAGGTCCCAAAACCGAGCCAGACTCCCTGAACGACGTTGCCATCGCACAAGCAGTGATCGAGAATGGCCGTCAGGGTCCCCACAGGTACCGACCCCTCATCAGGGTCGACGTTGCCGCTACGTCCGTTGCCGTCACGAACGACTCGCTGGAACCCGGTGGGGATTACGGACCGCACCCGCGAACCCATAGAGGACTCGCCGCGAACCAGGCGCGCATTAATCCAGTCCCCGACACTCGGGTCCAGCAGTCGCCGCGGTTCGTCCATTCCTGAATCATTCACGATCCCCGCGTATGCGGGTGTCCCTCAAGCAGCAACAACTATCGGAATTTCGCTGTGCTGTAGAGCGACCGACTATCGGGGCAACTGAAGCGACAATTCCGGAAGATTGGTGTCTCATCAACTAAGTACGTCGTATTCCATGGGTTGCAAGACGGCATAAAACCGATTCGTTGTGCCTGAACTGCGCTGTGGAGCCCTCGAGCAGGACCCTCGTTGCGGCGAGCGCGACCGCCCGCGTGACCAATGCCTTGTCTACAACGAATAGTTGCTCCGGTCGACAGATATAGCATTTGCTATATTGGCCCTATGGCCATCCTGCTGGCGGAGGTAGCTCGCCACTCCGATGAGATTACTGCGCAAGCTCGCGCCGAGCTCGTCCGCGCGGTCAGGCAGGCTAATGCACAGGGCATGATGCAGTCTCAGATTGCCCGGGAAATCGGTCGGAGCCAGCCAGAAGTATCACGGCTGCTGCGTTTCCACGGTACGACGCCCTTGGCACGAAATCTGCGCCGCAACGCTAGCCAGGTTCGGCAGCTCGTCGCCGAAGCGGGCGGCACCCGGGTGCGTGTCTTCGGGTCCGTCGCAATGGGCAACGATCACCCCGGCTCCGACGTGGACCTGCTGTTCACGACGATGGGCCCACTCAGCTTGATGCAGCTGGGCCGACTAGAACAACGGATCTCGGATCTGTTGGGCGCGCCGATCGACTTGGTGCCCGAGTCGGCTCTTCGGCCCGACCTGCGTGAGCGTGTCTATGCCGAAGCGGTGTTGTTGTGAGCCGTCCGGCGCAGGAGCTGTTGCGCGAGGCGCTGATTCATCTGGAGTTGGCCAACACACATATGCGGCCGATGAGAACTTGAACCAACTGGTTATTGATGCCATCTGCATGAGGCTGTCGGCCGGAATGGAGGTACTGACCCGGCTCGAGTCGCAGGTGAGGACCGGTCTGTTCGGTGACAATTGGCAGTTCATGTGGGGGATACGCAATAGCATCGCTCACGGCTACCTCTTGGTGAACTCTGACATCGTTCGTCAGACGATCCAGATGGACCTGCCAGAAATTGTTCGGGTGATCGAATGCGAGATCTCCGACACCTGATCACCTCGCCGCAGACAGTCGGTCCTTGATCGGGCACGTGAAGCACACATTCGCGGCAGCCCCGTGTCTCATAACCGAAGTGCCTCGTAACTCATCGGAATCAAGACAAACGAACACAAGAGCGCGATGCAGTTGACCTCGGACATTCGTGCAGAAATCTTTGGGCACCGAAATGAAGATCAGGTGCCGAGCAGGTCTATCGCTCCCTTGCAGACCGTCAGAAGGCTCCCGCAGTAGGCGACGACGATCAACGCCGTCCGCGCCTGCGCCGGTTTAACCCGCCGCGAGGCCCAGTCGCCAAAGGCCACACCGGACAGTAGCGCGCCGCCGATGAGGGCCCAGATCCACCACTGCAGGGTGGGCACTGAGCCCTCGATGAACAGGTATTTACCCAGGACAGCCGAGAAGGCGGTAACGGCGAAATAGGGCTGGACCGTCGCGGCGAACTTTGTCTGCGGCCAGTTGCTCAGCACCGCATAGACGCTGACTGCCGGGCCGCCCACCCCCGCGGTGTAGCTCATCAACCCGGAGAAAACCCCCGTAGTGGCAAGCGGCACCGTGCCGCTTATGTGCCGGCGCGAGCGAATGAGCAGCGAGATGGAGAGCGAAATGGCGACCATTAACCCAATGATGATCTCGAGCCAGGCGATCGGCGTCGCTTTTGCTACCCCGATGCCGATCCCGAGCCCCACGAATGCCGCTGGCAGGAGCACCGCAACCTTGCGCCACTCCACGTCTGCCCACACTCGCGACAGGATCATCATCGATGACGTTCCGCCGCAAAGGTTTGCGATCAACACCCCGCTGACGGGGCCGAGGACGATCACCAAAAACGGGGCCGCCACCAGCGAGAACCCCATGCCTGTGATCCGTTGCGAACTTCCACCGAAAAATACGAAAAACATGACGAGCCCCATGACGACAGCGTTGACGCCCAGGCCAGTGTGCACCGGCTCAGCGTATCGGGTCGCTGCATCGCTCAAAGGTTCGCCTCTGCCCGCTGTGCATGAGCACAACCGACGTCAGGAACAGGATTTCGGCATCGCTGAAACGTTCAGCAAGATCACAGGAGAAGAGCAAAGTTCGGACCAGCCTTTGCCCACAGCTATATGTAGCCGCGTAGTACTAGCCCGCTGTTGCCTCATCGGGTCCTGCGGGGGGCAAGGAGGTTGTTTACCTGGTGCGTGCGGAATAAGGTTGCACGGTGGTGGGTACTCGTGCACACATCGGCTCTCTGATCAGGAGCTTCGCTGCCCTCGTGGGGGGTCCAGCTCCTGTGCCTGACGGGGCTGCGGTGCATGAAGAGACTGCGGTGCCTAGCGAGACTGCGGTGCCTGAGGAGGTGGTGGCGCTCCGGGTGTTGCAGCAGGTGACCCGGCGGGTCCACGCCAGCCTGGATCTGACTGAGACGTTGGACGCTGTGAGTCGAGGCGTGTTGGAGGCCACCATCTTTTCCGTGGTGGGGATTAACCATCGCAGGCCCTCCGGTGATTTCGAAGTCGTATCGGTAGAAGGATCGGACGAGGCGCGGACAGCGCTGCTGGGCAAGGTGTCACCCGGTGACTACTGGGCGACGATGTTTGGCCGGTTGGCGCAGGAGAGCGATTCTGAGCGGTGGGGGAGACTGCTGTTTTCCGACCACCGGCTCATCCCGCCGGAGGATCAGGCCAGCAATTGGTGGGTACCGGATCTGGAAGCAACCGACGACCCCGAAGCGTGGCACCCGTTGGACGCGCTGTTCGCACCGCTGGTGGCACCGTCCGGCCTTTTGCTGGGAACGGTGAGCGTCGACTTGCCCCGCGACGGTCGCCTCCCCTCCCGCGAGCAGTGCGCGATACTCGAGCTATTTGCCGAACACGCCGCTGTTGCGGTCGAGCACGCCAGGATGACCGAGGCGCTGCAGACCAGCAGGGATGAGATGACCTATGCCGCCCAGCATGATCCGCTCACCGGGCTCGCCAACCGGGCCCTGCTCATGAAGCGGGGCGCCGAGGCCGTCGCAGAAGGTGGCCGGGTTGGGGTGGTCGTAATGGACCTCGACGATTTCAAGGCGGTCAACGACACCTTCGGACACCGTGCCGGCGACGATGTCCTCCGGGTGCTCGCCGCGAGGATGCGTTCCTGTGCCCGTGCGGAGGACCTGGTGGCCAGGACCGGGGGGACGAGTTCGCGGTGATCGTCCCGATGCTCCCGGGGGTGGGCCCTGAAGCCTTGGAGGCGCTCGCGAACCGCCTCCGCCAGGTCTTCGACGAGCCGGTGTCCAGCCACTGCAACCGCCACCTGGTCGGCGGCAGCGTCGGTACTGCGATGATCCAGATCGGTTCGAGCTTCGAGGAGACGCTTGCCGCAGCCGACACCGCCATGTTCATCGAAAAGCACGCCAAGGGCGCCGCACGAAGTGTGCGCACTGCGGCAAGCTGACTACGCTGCGGGTGTCGGCCCCGCACCGCCCAACGGAATGATCAGCTAGCTTTCCTTCGGGCATCGCGGGCGATGCGGACATATCCGTTAACACCGCTGATCGGCCGCGTTGCTGCGCCGCCGTCAGCAAAGAAAAGCAGCCCGCAGCAGACGCAGATCGCTGACATCGGTGTGTCCATTCAAAGAGCTGGACACACCGTAGCGAGTGGGCGCACCTACACCGCTGTCAGGAGTTCTTGAAAGCCGCTAGGCCCAGCGACACTGCCGTGAGAAATTTGGATTCGCGATCATCGGACGACATGCCCTCGCCGGTGGCGATCAAGTCGGTCACAGTGACGATCGCCAGTGCCTCGGCGTCGAACTCGGCAGCCACTGCGTACAGCGCAGCGGCTTCCATCTCCACCCCCAACGTCCCGTACGCGGTGAGTCCGGCCATCAGCTCCGGCCGGGACAGGTAGAAGTGGTCGCTGGAAAATAGTGGACCGGCGTGGACTTTGGACCCATCAGACGAGGCTGCCGAAGCGGCCGCGACAGCTGCGGAAGCGAGGGCGAAACTGGGGGCGTGGCTGTAATGCACGCCGGGGATCCGCGCCGCCGTCATCGCCGAGTCGGTGTGTGCGCTCGTGCCGACCACGACGTCGCCGATGGCCACCTTCGGCGAGAGGCCGCCCGCAGTGCCGATCCGGATAATCCGCTTCGCGCCGAGGAACTGGAAAAGCTCAGTGGCATAGATCGTGATGGACGGCTGGCCCATACCTGATGCCATCACCGACACCCGGCGAGATTCGAACGTGCCTGTGTAGCCGAGGATTCCGCGCACATCGGTGATGAGTCGGGCATCGGTGAGGACGTCCTCCGCGATCCTTTTGGCGCGTCGGGGGTCGCCCGGCATAAGGATGTCGGGTGCAAAATCGCCCAGTTCGGCGGCAATGTGCGGGGTAGCCATGGGGAGCCTCTTTTCGTCGTTTCGGGATACGGATCTGACATAAAGCGAGGGCCCGACCAAACGTGCCTGGTCGGGCCCTCGCCCTTGAAAAACTACAGCGCACTAGCGCGCGAACGCGCCTTCAATAACCTGCTTCTGTTCGACTTCGTGCACGCGAATCGAACCGGCCGACGGGGCTGCCATAGCGCGGCGGGAGACCCGCTTGACGCCGAGTAAGCGCGGTATCGATTCGGGCAACGCCTCGACCATGTACGGCCAGGCGCCCTGGTTCTTCGGCTCTTCCTGTACCCAGCGGAAATCTGTGGCGTTGGGGTAATGGTCGAGGACGTAGGCGAGCTTCCGCTTGGGTAAAGGGTAGAGCTGTTCCACTCGCACGATCGCGGTGTCGGTGATGTTGTTCGCCGCTCGGTGAGCCTCAAGCTCGTAGTAAATCTTGCCGGTGCACATTACTACGGACGTGACGGCTGACGCGTCCTGCACCTGCGGGTCGGCAAGTACGGATTCGAACTTGCCATCGGTGAAGTCGGCGACGGATGAAACCGCGGCCTTATTACGCAGCATCGACTTGGGTGTAAAAACGATCATCGGGCGGTGGACGCCGTCGAGCACGTGACGACGCAAAAGGTGGAAGTAGTTTGCGGGCGTCGAGGGAACCGCAACCGTCATCGAACCTTCGGCGCACAGGAGAAGGAACCGTTCGATCCGCCCCGAGGTGTGATCAGGTCCTTGACCTTCGTGACCGTGCGGGAGTAGCAGCACCACGCCGGACTTTTGATTCCACTTGGCTTCCCCGGACGAGAGGTACTCATCGATCACCGACTGAGCGCCGTTGACGAAGTCACCGAACTGGGCTTCCCACAGCACCAACGCATCCTGGTTCACCGACGAATAGCCGTATTCGAAGCCCAGCGCCGCGTACTCCGTCAAAGCGGAATCGTAGGCAAGGAATCGCTCTTGATCTTCCGAAAGATGTTGCAGTGGAAGGAATTCTGCTCCCGTATGCCAATCAATGAGAGCCGCGTGTCGCTGCACAAACGTGCCGCGCCGAGAGTCCTGGCCAGCTAGCCGCACCAGTCTGCCGCCCATAACGGTGGCGCCGAAGGCGATCAGCTCGCCAAAGGCCCAGTCGATGCCGCCTTCGCGGGACATCTGGACGCGCCTTTCCAGCACAGTCTTTACTCGCGGATGCGCCACGAACCCTTCGGGGAGTTCGAGGTGCGCGTCAGCGATGCGATGAAGTGTTTCGAGGCTGATCTTGGTATCAACCTTTGGCGGTATGGGTTGTTCCTCCTCTACCGAAGGCGAGACCACCGCGACGCTCTTTTCGAGCTCTTTGACCTCGTTGAAGACGCGCTCGAGTTGGCGGTGATAGTCCTTGAGGGCCTCTTCCGCCTCTTCCGGCGACAGATCGCCGCGGTCGATCAGGGCCTCGGTGTAAATCCGGCGGACCGACTGCTTGCCATCAATGATCTGGTACATCAATGGGTTGGTCATCGAGGGGTCATCACCCTCGTTGTGGCCGCGTCGCCGGTAGCACACCATGTCGATGATGACGTCGTTGCCGAAGGTTTGGCGGTATTCCACGGCCAGTTCTGCGGCGAGAACGGCGGCTTCGGGGTCGTCGCCGTTGACATGGAAAACGGGCGCCTCGATCATCTTTCCGACGTCGGTGCAATATTCCGAGGATCTGGAAGCCTCGGGTGCGGTGGTGAATCCGACCTGGTTGTTGATGATGACGTGCACGGTGCCGCCGGTGCGGTAACCGCGGAGTTTGGACAGGTTCAAGGTCTCTGCGACCACGCCTTGGCCGGCGAATGCGGCGTCGCCGTGCAGAGCAATCGGCAGCACGGTGAAACCACTTTCGCCGCGATTGATGATGTCTTGCTTGGCTCGCACAATCCCTTCCAGCACCGGGTCCACAACCTCGAGGTGGGAGGGGTTAGCCGCCAGCGTCACGGTGACCTGGCCTTCACCAAACGGGCGGACGTACTTGCCTTCCGCGCCTAAGTGATACTTGACGTCGCCGGACCCGTGCGTCTGGCCCGGGTCCATATTGCCTTCGAATTCGCGGAAGATCTTGGCGTACGGTTTGCCCACGATGTTGGCCAACACGTTGAGCCGGCCACGGTGGGCCATGCCAATGACGACCTCGTCGAGGTGGTATTCGGTGGCCTTATTGAGCACTGCATCGAGCAGCGCGATGACGGTCTCGCCGCCTTCGAGGCTGAACCTCTTTTGCCCGACGTATTTTGTTTGCAGGAAGGTCTCGAAAGCCTCCGCAGCGTTGAGGCGCCCGAGAATGTATTTTTGGCGCTCGGGCGACGGGTTGGAGCGTTTGGCCTCGACCCGCTGCTGGATCCAGCGACGGCGGGCCGGGTCCATGATGTGCATGTATTCAACGCCAAGGGTGCGGCTGTAAGAATCGCGCAACACCCCAAGAACATCGCGCAACTTCATAAACTGCTGCCCGTTGAACCCGCCCACTGGGAACTCGCGGTCCAGATCCCAGAGCGTCAACCCGTGCGAGAGCACGTCAAGATCGGGGTGTTTGCGTTGCCGGTAGTTCAGTGGGTCGGTGTTCGCCATCAAGTGGCCGCGGGTTCGGTAGGCGTCGATGAGTTCTAGGACGCGTGCGGTCTTGTCGACAGCGCCATTGCGGCCGGGGTGGATGTCGGTGACCCAGCGGACCGGCTCATACGGCACGCGCAGGGCGGTGAAAACATCATCGAAGAAGCCGTGTTCGCCCAGCAGCAACTCGTGAATCCGCTTCAAGAACTGGCCGGATTCGGCGCCTTGGATGATCCGGTGATCGTAGGTCGAGGTGAGGGTAGAAGCCTTGGAAATGCCGAGGTCCGCTAGAGACTGCTCGGAGGCACCCTGGAAAGCAGCCGGGTATTCCATCGCGCCGACACCGATGATGGTGCCTTGGCCCTTCATCAACCGCGGGACGGAATGCACCGTTCCGATGCCACCGGGGTTGGTCAACGAAATGGTGGTGCCCGCGTAGTCCTCGGCGGTCAAGGCCCCAGAGCGCGCCTTGGCGACGACGGCCTCGTAAGCCTTCCAGAACTCGACGAAGTTCATAGTCTCGCAGCCCCTGATGGGAAGCACGACGAGGCTGCGCTGACCGTTCTTGCCGGGGAGATCGATCGCCAGTCCGAGGTTGACGTGACTCGGCGAGACCATGACGGGCTTACCGTCGGTGTCATCGAAGTGCGCGTTCATCCCCGGGAACTCATCGAGCGCCCTGATGATGGCGTAGCCGATCAAGTGGGTGAAGGAAATTTTCCCCCCACGCTGACGCTTCAAAAAGTTGTTGATGACGATGCGGTTGTCCCACAACAGTTTCGCCGGGATGGTGCGCACCGATGTTGCGGTGGGGACCTCGAGGGATGTGGTCATGTTCTTGACCACGGCAGCGGCCATACCGCGGAGCGGAGCGCGTACTTCGGGCTTATCGGGCGTCACCGCCTTGGGCGGTGTCGAGGTAAGGGCGGCAGCTTTGGGTGCAGCGGAATTTGCGGGTGCAGCCGATTTTATGGGCGCAGCCGAGGCTGGTGCGGCTGCTGCTGGTGCTGGCGGCTTTGCTACCTGAGGCGCGGCCGGTACAGCTGCCGCCGGCTTTTCTGCCACGGGCGGAGCAGGTGTAGCGACCGGAGTTGCTGCGGGGGCAGCCTGTGCGGCGGGATCTGCCGCTGTTGCTGGAGAGCCACCGCCTCCGTTTTCACTTCCACCAGCGGGCTTGGCAGCAGCCGACGGCGCCTTGGAATTGGCGAAGAACTCTCGCCAACTCTCGTCGACGCTGTTCGGGTCTGCTGTGAACTGCAGATATTTTTCTTCAACGAACCAGTCGTTGGGGCCGAATTCGGGCACGGTGGCTGACGACACTGTCGTTCTCCGCCTGTTCTGGAATCGAGGAAAGTTGGCCCCCCGAATCTAGCCCTTTTGGCCAGCGGATGCAGGATGGACTCTCCCGTTGTGTCGCACTCGTCACCTTTGGCGCGGCCCGGGGTCAATCGAGACTGAAAAAGGTTCGCGCGTTTCGGGCGGGCTCATCAGTGTCCGAAGGTGTTTCCCCGATCGGTGTTGCTCGCATACAGCTTGGAATAGGGACCACCAGCGGTCAAGAGATCCTGGTGACGGCCCATTTCCACGATCCGTCCGTGTTCCATCACAATGATCCGTTGGGCCGCTGCGGCCGTGGTCATGCGATGAGCGACGACTATCGTCGTCCGGCCGCGGGATAGCCGGCTGGTCGCGTCGAGAACAGCCGCCTCGGCCGCGGGATCCAGCGATGCAGTGGCTTCATCCAGCAAGAGCACATCGGGGTCGACCAATTCGGCCCGAGCCAGCGCGATCAGTTGGCGCGCGCCAGCTGCCAGGTTGCGCCCGCCCTCTTCCACCTGGTGCAGGAAACCGTCACTGAGCCTAGCGATGACACTGATGGCGCCGACGGCACGAGCGGCAGCTTCGACTTCGGCATCCGGTGCGTCCGGCCGGCCGTAGGCAATATTGTCCCGGACCGTCCCGGCAAAGAGGTAGGTCTCCTGCGGCACCAACCCCAATCTGCGGCGGTAGCCGGAGAGCTCGAAGTCCTTGATGTCGATGCCATCCACTTCGATCGTGCCGGAAGAAGCGTCATAGAACCTGGCGATGAGCTTGACGAGGGTCGATTTACCGGCGCCCGTCGTCCCCACGACGGCCACTGATTCTCCGGGCGCTATTCGCAGGTCGACGTCAATCAGTGCTGGGCTGGCTGCGGCGCCGTACTGGAAGCTGACCTTGGTGAGGTCGATCTCGCCGCGTAGTCCTGAAGCCGACACCGGCTGCGTACCGCTGGGGGTGCTGATGGGCGTCGCCAACAGATCACCAATGCGGGCAAGGCCGACACTGGCCTGCTGGTAACCGTCAAAAACCTGCGACAGCTGCTGGATGGGGGAGAAGAAGGAATCCAAATACAGAACGAACGCCACCAGGGTTCCGATGGTCAGTGCCCCGCCGACCACCCGCTCCGCACCCACCCACAAGACCAGCGCTGTGGAACCTTCTGCGAGGAATGCAATGAAGGGGAAGTACACCGAGATTGCAGTCTGGGCGCGCATTCTCGATCGCCGGTAATCATCGCTGCGGGCCGAGAAGGCCGCTGCGTTCGACTGAGACCTACCGAGAGATTGGGCCACCCGCAGGCCAGCGACGTTCTCGGCCAGGTCAGCGTTGACGATGGAGACCTTTTCACGTGCATCGTTGTAGGCCCGAGAGGATATTCGCCGGAAGACAAAAGTCGCAAGAATGATGACGGGGATGGCGGCAAACGCCACGAGGGCGAGCTCAATGTCCAGAACGAGAAGCACGACGATGATGCCCCCGAAGGTCACCAGCGACACCACCGAGGTCGTCAGGCCAGTCTGTAGGAACGTTGACAGAGCATCGATGTCTGTCGTCATCCGGGTCATGATGCGGCCCGTCATCTGCCTTTCGTAGTAGTCGAGGCCAAGCCGCTGCAGGTGGGTGAAGGACCGCATCCGAAGTTGGTAGAGCACCGATTCGCCGGCTCTGCCCGCGGCGATAGCTTGAAGACGCTGAATGAAGAGGTCGGCGACGGTGACGGCCAAAGCGGCCAGCGATGCCCACCAAATGACGGAAAGCACCCCGCCCGCGACGCCGTTGTCGACTCCGGTTCGGATCAGGATCGGCAACGCCAGACCGGCTAGGGCATCCAGGACGACGAGAGCAATAGCGACGAGCAGCAACGGCCGCACGCCGCGCAGCGCACTTCCCAATCTGAACCGTGCGGCCGACTCGTCGACCACATCCACCGGAGGCGGGCTATCGAGGGCCGGAGGGAGTGCATCGACTTGAGCTAACAACTCCGGGGTGGCGGGCAGCCCGCCGAGAAAGCCTCCAGCGAAACCACCCGGGCCGCCGCGACCGCCGCCGCCCCGACCAACTGCGATCTGGTTCGCCGCTGAGGTTCTGGAAACAGAACCCGTCGGGACAGGATTACTTGTTATGGCTGCGGGCCAGAGAACGGCGTCGTCGACGGGAGTGGCCAGGTCAGTGTTATCTGTCGTTGAGGTCGTGCTCATCGCGCCTACCAGCGACCGATACAGAGCCGATCGATGGAGCAATTCGTGGTGGGTCCCGCTGTCAACGACTCGTCCGCGATCGACGACGGCGATGCGATTCGCCAACGACAGTGTCGAGAGGCGATGCGCGATCAGCAGTGTCGTCCTGGTGGCAGTGACAGCGCGGAGTGTCGCGTGGATGGCGGCCTCGGTGGCGGGGTCGACGGCGCTAGTCGCATCATCCAAGAGGAGAACGCGTGGATCTGTCAACAGCGCTCGTGCGAGGGCCAGTCGCTGCCGTTGCCCGCCGGAGAGCGTGAGACCGCGTTCGCCTATTACGCTCTGGTACCCGTGCGGTAGTGCCTGAATGAACTCGTCGGCCTCTGCGCCGCGCGCCGCGGCCTCAATTTCTGCCGCGGTGGCATCCGGCCGGCCGTAGGCAATATTGGCCGCCACCGTGTCGGAGAACAGGAATGCCTCCTCGAAGACCACGCCAACAGCGGCGCGCAGATCGCCGAGCAACAACGAGGCGACTGGGTGGCCGCCCACTTCCACTGCCCCGGACTGAACGTCATAAAAGCGTGGCAGCAACAGCGAAATGGTCGACTTCCCCGACCCGGACGGGCCTACAAGGGCAACAGTTTCCCCCGGTGCGAGTTCAAGGCTAAAACCGTTGAGAACCTTTTCATCTGCTAGATAGCCGAACACTGCGTCGTTAAGTCGCACGCCCAGCGGGCCGTCCGGCAAGGTTGCGGGATGTGCGGGATCGACGATGCCCGCCTTGGAGTCGATGACCTCGAAAACCCGCTCCACCCCAGCTCTGGCCTGCTGGGCAATGATGAGAAGCGAGGCAAACGAGCGGGTGGGTCCGACGATTTGCGCCAGGTATGCGGAAAATGCGGTGAACGTGCCGAGGCTGATGCTGCCCTGATAGGCCAAGAAGCCCCCGAGTGCGAGCACCCCCACCTGGCCCACACCAGTGACCGCCTGCAGAGCCGGGCTGAATTTGGCGGCCAAGCGGATGCTGCGAAGCCGCTGCCGGTAGAGCTCGGATGCGGCTGCTCGGAGTCTGCCGATCTCTCGATCTTCTTGCCCGAATCCTTTGACGACGCGGACCCCGGTGATGTCCTCCTCCACAATTTCGGCGACTTCGGCTGCCCGCTGCTGCGCAGCCCAGGTCGCGGGAAACACCGTTAATCGAGTGGCGCGAGTGAGTACCACCACCAAAGGCACGACGGCGAGCGCGACGAGCGTCAAAAGTGGGGAGAGGAACACCATGATGATGAGAGAGAAGACGAACAGGACTACCTGCCCTGCGGTCAACGGAACCATCGAAAGCAGCCCTTGGACCAGTTGCAAGTCGGAGTTTGCGCGGGAGACCACTTGGCCTGTCCGGAGTCGGTCTTGCATCGCGCCGTCGAGCCGCTGCAGGGCAGCGAAAACAGCCGTCCGCAGATCGTGCTGGACGTTGAGGGAGAGCTTTCCGCCAGACCACCGCCGCAAGAAGGCGGCGCCGAACTGGACGCAGGCGAGGGCGACGAGCGCGGCGATCACCCAGCCCAGCGAGGCGGTGGAACCCGCACGGGCGTCATCGATGACGAACTTTGTCAGTAATGGCCCCAGCGCGCCGATCCCGATTCCGCCGAGTGCAGCGGAGCCCGCGAGCACGGTGATGGCGCGGTGCTGCCAGCAGGCCCGCCACAACCTGCGGATCCAACCGTGGTGTGTAGCAGGGGTCGAAGGGTCGGACTTCTGCAGAGAAGCAGGCACGGGGTTAGCCAAGGCAGTATCAGCAAGCACGTCCGACACTGTAGGCCGGTGGGCCGACAGTTGCCGAGCGGTTGTCTACCCTGAAGGCGAAGCTGCGGCGGACCATTCGCGGCGTATGCACGCGTGAGCATATGCCCTACGGCGCACTAAGAAGGTGAGCAAACCGGTGGCCGGACATGATGTCGTAGTGGTGGGTGGTGGTCACAATGGCTTGGTGGCAGCCATTCTGGCAGCGAGCGGCGGGCAGTCGGTCCTGTTGCTGGAACGTAGTCCGCATCTGGGCGGGGCGACGCTCGGGGAGCCCGTCTTCGCCGGCCGGCCGACCCGGCTGAGCCGCTACTCCTACCTGGTGTCGTTATTCCCGGACGACCTCGCCGCCGAACTCGGCATCGCACTGCCCCTGGCTTCACGAATCACCTCCTCCTACACCCCGACGGTGCGTGACGGCCACGCGAGTGGGCTGCTGGTGGAGCGCTCACCGGGTGCGGCTACCGAGGCATCGTTTGCAGCATTGACCGGCGGCGCCAGCGAGTTCAGGGCGTGGCAGCAGCTCTACGGCGAACTCGCTGCGATGGCGGCGGCCCTCGCCCCGCACCTTCGCGGCCCGATGCTCCGTAGGACGCAAGTGCAAAAACGAGTAATAGGCGCTGCGGGACAACAACTATGGACCGATCTTTTCGAGCAGCCATTGTCGGAAATGCTGTTGCGCAGGTTTGCCGACGACACGGTGCGGGGGATAGTTGCCACCGATGCACTGATCGGCACTTTCACGTCGCTGACGGACGAATCCCTCCTCGCAAACCGGTGCTTTCTCTACCACTTGATTGGTCGCGGAACGGGAGAGTGGCAGGTGCCGATCGGCGGAATGGGCGCACTCAGCGACGCATTATGGGAGCGCGCGCGGGCGGTGGGGGTGCAGATCCGCACTAATTTCTCGGTGGATGCGGTCACGGAGACTGCGGAAGGCGTCGTCGTCACCGGCGAAACGGTCCGCGGTGGCCGGCTGAACTTTCCCGCCGCGTACCTGCTGGCTGCTGTTGCGCCAGTGGTACTGGACGGTTGGCGCGGCGTTGACTCTGTCAAGCCTGTCGGCTCCCAGCTCAAGGTCAACATGTTGCTGGATCGGTTGCCCCAGTTGGCCTCCGGTATTGATCCCGCTATCGCCTTCGCTGGGACCATGCATTTGGAGGAGGGCTACGAGCAGCTGGAACAGGCCTACCGGGCCAGCGCCGCGGGAGAGGTCGGCGAACACCTGCCGTCGGAGGTTTACTGCCACTCGCTCAGCGACACTTCGATCCTCAACGGCGAGAGGGCCCACACGCTCACCCTTTTCGGTCTGCACACCCCCCGTCGTTGTTCGAAACAGACCCGGCGGGGGCCGCTGGTGAGGTGACAGCTGCCGCGCTCGCGGGATTGCAGCGGCACCTCGCCGAACCGCTGGCAGATTGTTTGGCCCGGGACGAGACGGGTTTGCTGTGCGTGGATGTTGCGACCCCACTCGACCTGGAAAAATCGTTGAACATGCCGGGCGGCAACATCTTTCACGGCGACCTGTCCTGGCCATTCCTCGATGACGACGAAGAGGCGTTCGCTCCGGCGCAGCAGCAGGGTGTTGCTGTCGAAGGGAGTAGTCGAATCCTGTTGGCGGGAGCGGGATCTCGGCGTGGGGGTGGAGTTTCCGGGCTTGGTGGAGCCGCGGCGGTTGCGGCACTGAAAGCGATGGTGGAGTAGACGCTAGGTTCCTCAAATAGTGCACTGCCGCACTCGTTGATGGTTCGCGAAGGATCTGCAGGCAGATGCACGCTCAAGCGCATATCGGCCCGAGCGCAGAAGAATGGAGCGTCCCACCATCCATGTTCGAAGGCCCGCCGGGGGATGGGGTTACAGCCGAATAGGAGATGAACATCTCGCCCTGTCCTTTCCTCGATGCTTGACGGGGTATCACTCCTGCGTGTGCAGGGAACATACGTCGATCACCGCGGCAGCGGACGAGCAAGAGGGATCACCCCCACGTGTGCGGTGAACATTCGGTGGTGACACCGAATTGGCCTGTCCAGCGGGGATCACCCCTGCGTGTGCGGTGAAGATTTACCGGAGTCGGCACCGTCGGGACTACCGGCAGGATCAGCCCCGCGTGTGCGGGGAACACGCAGGCACGGACGACGGCCTCAAAGAGGGCCCGGGATCACCCCCGCGTGTGCGGGGAACACAGGGCGACGTCGGCGGACTTGGCGGCGTCGTCGGGATCACCCCGGCGTGTGCGGGGAACGCTGGAGTTTCACATTCCGGCGCTGACTGTAGGCGGGATCACCCCTGCGTGTGCGGGGAACGCGAGCTGGCAGGGCCAGCCGCTCAGGCCGAAACGGGATCACTCCCGCGTGTGCGGGGAACGCGAGCTGGCAGGGCCAGCCGCTCAGGCCGAAACGGGATCACCCCGCGTGTGCGGGGAACATGATCATCGGGACGGGAAGTTTGTGGACTACACAGGATCACCCCCGCGTGTGCGGGGAACATTTGGGCGCCGCCGGGGTGGCCCCGGTGTGGGTAGGATCACCCCCGCGTGTGCGGGGAACATGCGGCCGACTGCCTGAGTAGCACCACTCCGCAGGGATCACCCCCGCGTGTGCGGGGAACATGATGACACCCCGCCCGGATTCGGCGCTGGCCCGGGAGCACCCCCGCGTGTGCGGGGAACATCACGAGGGCCACCGGGAAGGTCCGCAACCGGGGGATCACCCCGCGTGTGCGGGGAACATTGTGCGGGGAACATGGTGGGGGTGTCAGCTTCGGTGAGGATCCGCAGGGATCACCCCCGCGTGTGCGGGGAACATGCCCGCAACCGTTCCAGCTCCAAAGCACTGTCGGGATCACCCCCGCGTGTGCGGGGAACATCACGGACCCGTTGGCAACGATTGTCGCTGACGGGGATCACCCCCGCGTGTGCAGGGAACATGCATTACCTGCCTGCCGCACCTGCTCCCGTTTGGGATCACCCCCGCGTGTGCGGGGAACATTCCTGGTATTGAGTTGAGAAAGAGCGGCGAGCGGGATCACCCCCGCGTGTGCGGGGAACATCGCCAGCTCTAGGGCTGCGACGACGTGGCCTCGGGATCACCCCCGCGTGTGCGGGGAACATCACTCCGCAGACTCGCGGGTCGGGCCAAACGTGGGATCACCCCCGCGTGTGCGGGGAACATTAAGTCCATCTCTGGGCTGGCCGAGGGTGTCGAGGGATCACCCCCGCGTGTACGGGGAACATTCGGTTAGTCAGTCGTCTGAGCTGCCGCCGCAGGGATCACCCCCGCGTGTACGGGGAACATGGTTTCCTTCGCTTCGGTCTTTCCGTCGCGGCAGGATCACCCCCGCGTGTGCGGGGAACATGACGTCCACCCCGGCATGTTCGCTGTAGCCGTTGGGATCACCCCCGCGTGTGCGGGGAACATGGCGGACCGGGCCAGGACTCGGCGAAGATGCTGGGATCACCCCCGCGTGTGCGGGGAACATCGGCGGCTTTCGCTGCGGGATGCTTCGATGGGGGGACAACCCCCGCGTGTGCGGGGAACATGGCAACGTCAGGGCACCGGGCGAGTAGGCACTGGGATCACCCCCGCGTGTGCGGGGAACATGCGAACTCAGCGGCGCCAAGGAAACGGTTTGTGGGATCACCCCCGCGTGTGCGGGGAACATCGGCGCACCACCCGCGACATGGGTGGGGCGCCGGGATCACCCCCGCGTGTGCGGGGAACATCCCTTGCCCAGAGATGCAGCGATGGCGGTCGAGGGATCACCCCCGCGTGTGCGGGGAACATTTCGCGGGCCATGAGTTCATCCATCCAATCTGGGGATCACCCCCGCGTGTGCGGGGAACATCGGGTTGCCTGGGAGATCCGCGACAGGCGAGCGGGATCACCCCCGCGTGTGCGGGGAACATACATCGGCCCCCGACTTGGAGGTACGTGATGGGGGATCACCCCCGCGTGTGCGGGGAACATGACTCCCCGTCGAAGTGGGGCCGCGTTTTTGTGTGGATCACCCCCGCGTGTGCGGGGAACATAGGCCAACCTGTTCCACGGCGACCACACAACCGGGATCACCCCCGCGTGTGCGGGGAACATAACAAGTTCGGGCAGCCGGTCGATCTGGGCGAGGGATCACCCCCGCGTGTGCGGGGAACATAGACCCGACACGCCGCCCGCGCCGTAAGTGCGGGGATCACCCCCGCGTGTGCGGGGAACATTGTTTCCCTCGTCGTTAGGTGGTTGTCATGATGGGATCACCCCCGCGTGTGCGGGGAACATTCGTTAGGTTGCGCTGCAACGGTTTAGCCGGCGGGATCACCCCCGCGTGTGCGGGGAACATGCGGGGCCACCCTCCGGTGTAGAGGGGTCAGGGGGATCACCCCCGCGTGTGCGGGGAACATGGCGTCGGGGACTGACCGGGCCAACCGATCGAGGGATCACCCCCGCGTGTGCGGGGAACATGAGCCGGTTGAGTTTGGCGAGATTGCTTTCTGCGGATCACCCCCGCGTGTGCGGGGAACATCGCAACCTCGGAGACGGCCTCTTCGATGTGGTGGGATCACCCCCGCGTGTGCGGGGAACATCCCTACGCCATCTTCATGCAGATGGTCCAACAGGGATCACCCCCGCGTGTGCGGGGAACATTATCGGCCAACAGGTCCGGCTGGACCGACCGAGGGATCACCCCCGCGTGTGCGGGGAACATCCCAACGACGTATTCGACGCCAACGGCAACCAGGGATCACCCCCGCGTGTGCGGGGAACATGGTAGATGGTGAGTGTCTGCTCAGACTGAAGCGGGATCACCCCCGCGTGTGCGGGGAACATCGGCTGGCGGCACGTGTAGCCGAGAACGTCGCGGGATCACCCCCGCGTGTGCGGGGAACATAAGGCCATCTCGTCGTCGTGCGGCAGCTTGTAGGGATCACCCCCGCGTGTGCGGGGAACATATCCCGTTGTCCTGGTAGGCGCAACCTCCTTTGGGATCACCCCCGCGTGTGCGGGGAACATTGAAATGAGTTCACCACCGACCACCAACACCTGGGATCACCCCCGCGTTTGCGGGGAACATGAGTTCTTTCACCGTCACCGACCCGAACGTGCCGGGATCACCCCCGCGTGTGCGGGGAACATGATGGTGGTTGTCGTCCGGAGAGTTTGGGGGAGGGATCACCCCCGCGTGTGCGGGGAACATTGATCGGCTCTGCGGAAGGGCTGTTCCAGCGCAGGGATCACCCCCGCGTGTGCGGGGAACATCAACAGGTGGCGCTTCCCGGAGAACGTCGAGAGGGATCACCCCCGCGTGTGCGGGGAACATGGATCAATAGATGCGACCATGCGATCCCCGAGGGGATCACCCCCGCGTGTGCGGGGAACATCGACCATCGTCGCGGCTCCAACGGCGAGCGTGGGGATCACCCCCGCGTGTGCGGGGAACATCCTGTGCGATGTAGGTTGCCTTGCGTTCCACCGGGATCACCCCCGCGTGTGCGGGGAACATTTGACCCGCGAGACTACGAGACTCCGGAAGCGGGGATCACCCCCGCGTGTGCGGGGAACATTGCGGTGTGGGCACGCCGGATAGGCCGGCGACGGGATCACCCCCGCGTGTGCGGGGAACATTCGCTATCCGTGGTGATGGGCGTCGTGCTTTTGGGATCACCCCCGCGTGTGCGGGGAACATACTTGCTGCGCCGCGTCGAGGCGGCCGTCGCCGGGATCACCCCCGCGTGTGCGGGGAACATCCAACCTTGAACCGGGCACCCTGCCACGGGGCGGGATCACCCCCGCGTGTGCGGGGAACATCAGCGGGTGTCCGCTGATGTGTTGCAGAACGGTGGGATCACCCCCGCGTGTGCGGGGAACATGCGCCCCGCCGCCATCGACTGGCTCAGGTGAAGGGATCACCCCCGCGTGTGCGGGGAACATACAGGGACCGACACCACCGGGTCCGGGACCGAGGGATCACCCCCGCGTGTGCGGGGAACATTGGGCCGCGATGGTGTTGCGTTGACTGTGGAGGGGATCACCCCCGCGTGTGCGGGGAACATGCATCTACGAACCCCGAGTCCTCTTCGAAGTTGGGATCACCCCCGCGTGTGCGGGGAACATGTGGGCCTGGCTCCGAGGTTGTTGACGTAGTTGGGATCACCCCCGCGTGTGCGGGGAACATCGTTCGTCGCGTACACCGATCTCGTCTGATTCGGGATCACCCCCGCGTGTGCGGGGAACATCATTCCGCAGACTCGCGGGTCGGCCCGAAGGTGGGATCACCCCCGCGTGTGCGGGGAACATGCTTCCTGATCTGCAAAGATACCAGCCCTAGTGTAGTTTTAGCATCACTTTTGGATGGTGAGAAGGCCAGCCCCAAAAGCTTTTGCTCGGCCCACGCCGTTTGTCACAAAGTCAGCCAGTGCTTCCCTCTTTGTGACCGTGGCGATGCCCGTGATGCTGGAAATTACCAGCGCCCCGGACATTGCCGAGGTGGTGATCTTGATGTCTTCAAGTTTGGCGTCCTGTACCCACAGGGCTGGCGCTAACTTCTTCCTCGCCCATTCCACCGGATCGGCTGCCGGGGTTCGGAAGTTGGACCGGGACTTGCTGATGACCGCGTTGACCGCAATCTGGAAAGTGACCTCCGATCCGACATCGGCTACCAGGCCGCCGTCGGTGATCACTGCCGCACCTGATGGCAGGTTGATCGGCTTCACCTTCGACTGCACCAACACAACGCCGCGAGCACCTGGTCCGCTGCGAAATAAGATCCCAGCCTCGGCGCGACGGGTGCTCGGGTCACCTTCGAACTGGCCGAACAGACCCATGACGGTGCGGTGATCAGCTCCGTGATCCCGCCCCCAGTTCATGCCCTGGGTGATCGGGATGGCTGCCAGGAATAAACCCAGGTTTTCCTGAACTATTGATGCCTGTTCGGTGTTCAGCGACTCAATCGTGGCGATACCCATGCGAGTTGCTCCTTCGTATCTTTGACCACCGGAACTTGAACAGATCCGCTGGTGGGGTTGATGTTTGAGGTAATTCGGTGGACTGACAACGATGCTTGTTCCGGTTTGCGGTTCGAAGCGGTGACCCTTTGAATAGCCCCCATCGGGTCAAGTTCATCGGTATCATCGTCGAAGCCTGTCAGCGAGTCACTGGGGGCCTGCGAGAGCAGCTTTCTGAGCTTCTGGTTGCGTCTGGTGGTCGGCAAATCGGTCAGCAGTTGATCAGCGCCGAGATCAGAAACACCCAACACAAATGGGAACCTCGGTAGGCATGCCTTGCGACCCAAATAAGTGGCGAAAACCGGGTTGCTGACCGACTGTAGAAGCTGATCGGTGATGCGATCATCAGGATGCGAAATGGCAACCATGAACTCGGCATCACTGAGATAGTGACGCCGGGAGATGGCGTTTTCACCAATCCATTTCACCCCGGCTGGCGTCAGAACCGTATGGTTGGAAACGGGGTCGAATTTAACAGAAGACAGCTTGGTTCTGTTCTCGGTTTTGTTCTTGTTTTCTATATCTTCGAAATCCACCGAATCGGCTGTAATTTCCAGCCCTTTCCAGAACCCTCTGCTGCCCAGAACTTTTCGGTGCTGCCGAGTGATCAGATGAAAATCCTCCAGCGGGGCACCAAACCGATCGGCTCGCACTGTGATGCTCAATTCGGGGAACCACTCAGGGAAATCGGTCATCCGGGTGGCATCAATGCGGGGGTCGAACTTGCGAAACACCCCCAATCCACAAGCTAGTAAACCTTCAATTCCGCTGCGGGTCGGAACCTTCTCGGTGGGGTAAACCGCGAAAGTTGCTGGGGCTCCCCACGATTGGCGTCCACTGAACCGCAGCAGCAAAGTGCTCACGCGGCTTCTTCCGTGGCAGGCTCCAAGATCCAGTTGGTGACAAACTCAACGAGGTCGTCGCGGCTCTTCTTCTCGGCGCTGATGTCCACGGCCCCATCAGGGGCGGCGAAAGCCGCTAAGTCGGTGCGGCGCGGAACGGTGAAAACATAATCGCCGAAAGCTTTCGGGCTGAAATCGCGGGCCGCATCGAACTCCGAACGTAAAGCCGTCAAAGACGGACCGGAGAAACCACCACCGCCGGTGCCATCAGCGGCGCCGTTAGCTGCGTAAACAGGTGTTTCGAAAGTGTAAGCAGTCGGGCAAGACTGCTGTTCGGCGATCACAATGTGCGGCACTGGGGGAGCGTCAGCACTGTTTGATCCACCGGTCGGCAAAGCCAGGATCAGAGCATCAATGAAGTCAGCCACATCAACCCGATCAGCTTCCGTGTAGCGGCTCCAGGAACGTCGAAGCTGCTCCCGATCAATAGTCATGGTCGAGTAGTACGTGCCGGAAGTTTTGAGCTTGACACCCATGTAGGCGGCGGCGTTGGTTTCACCAAGATTGTCCTCGGTGATGTACTCATCCAAGGTTTCGTCAGCCAGGTGAGTGGTGGTGGCGTTGCCGACACTGACAGCAGCCTCAACGTTGATCTTTGACTGGTTGGCGAACATCCGGCCGAAAGCGGAAACAGCAAGGGACTGAGTTGAGAAACTCATTCCGGATTCGGAAAAAATCTGCTCGACGGCAGCCTGGAAATCAGTGATTTCCTTGGCTGGCACACTGCGGCTTCCACGCCCAGTGAAACGTGAGAGATCGGCGATCCGAGTAGCGATAACACCTGCCAGAGCGTTGATTTCGATCTCGGAAATCCACACCGCAGTTGACTTCGGGTCGTTGTCATTGCCGCCGTTGCTGTTGCCCCCGTCAAAGTCGCCGCCATCGGAGGTCTCCGGCGTTGCTGTGCCCGATTCAGGTGAAACCTCGGCGGACTCTTTACCTTTGGCGTTCTTCGCGGCGGGCTTTTTGGTCTCCTTTTCGCCCGCTGTGAGAGTGCTGACGAACCGCTCGCACAGCTCTTCAACTGCCACCTTGTTTACCGTGTCGGCCGGGTTCTTCCGGGTGAGTTCCGCAGTCACCAGGTCGCACAGAAGTGGAACGAACACCTTGGAGCGAATTGACTTTCGCTGCTCGGTGGTTTCAAACAGAACCCGGGCGTTTCGCTTGATCGACTGGGAAGAAAGGTAGGAGCGGGACACCCCTCCCTCCTCGCACTTCTTCGGGGCGCCATCTGATCCACGGTTGCGTTGATGGCTGGATAGTGACCGCAAAATGTGCAAGGTCATGTAGTTGCGTTTTGACACTGTGCTTCTCCAAATCGTCGATACTGCATAAGTTTTGGTGGGTTTCACCACTGCTGGTCACTGTGTGTGGTGCGGTGCCAAAAATTCTGTTTGACCCGAATGTTGACGGATATTTTCTAGCTGGCCTCGGCGAAATCCTTCGCCGATTTGCTGGTGGGGTAGCTGGCCCGGGAGCAATCCTTAGCCAGCCGATCAAGGGCTCTCTTAGCGGTCTGTCCACCAATGTGGAGATTGATCACTAGGTGACCCAAAGACGCTGCGTTCCAGGGGATTCCGAGGTCTTCGCACCTGCTGAGCATTCGGTTGATGAGCATCACTGCATTTTTTGGGTTGGAGGTGTTCAACATTGAGATCATCGTCTGGGAGGTGTCACTGTTGGTTCGGGTTTGGGCCACAAGCTTGCCGAGCGAGGTTCCGATTGAATCCTTCGAGTCAATCTTCGATCGTGGATGACTGGCAATCAGCCCCAGGGCGCGAACCAGGCCAAGATTTTTGGCATCTGGCCTACCCGGAATACCGTCCACCCTTTTGAGTTCAACCTCGTTGTAAACCTTCGCTGAGATGTGATCTCGTAAACCTCCGGACAACGCCACTCGAACTCTGGCATTGCCGACAGAGTTTCGTGTTCGATGCCCCACCCACATCAGGTATCGGCCCAACTCGGACCAGGGGTTCGCAGTTTGCGTTTCGGAATCACCCCTGGGTACTACCGCGCTTAGTGCGGATTGCGCTGCGGTCATTGGCTTCTCGCTTCCTTTGTTAGTTGATATATGCGTTCAGTTCGAGACCGGAGCGAACCCGGCGGCATGAGCTTCGCCCAGCAGGTGGTTGAGCGCCCTGTACTTCTTTGTGGAAAGTCGCCCACGGTTGAGGCCAGCGGTGTTCTCGTCAAAGATGCGAGCTGTCATTAGTCGCCACTGTTTGACAAGCTCCCTGTCCACCTTCAAGCCCCGCTCCGAGTCTGCGAGAGCCTTATCGAGCAACTGTTCCCCGGAGCTGTAAAAACCGGCCATCACTCGTTCTTTCAACGAGGTTGATTCCGGAGATTTCACCGCCAGTCTTCCGGGGGAAGGAGGTTTCGGTGGGTAGATTATTTCGGCTGCCCTCTCAACACTGAGAACAATCGAACTGGATTTCTCCGTCTCCCCGATGATGTGACAAACCAGCTCCACCAGTGCATCCCGATGTGGTTCGGTCATTGTGTCGGGGTTTTCGATGCCGGCAGAAATGCCCGCCACCAAAGATGCGTAGGTGTACACAGGACCGTTTGAAGTGCCACCACCTATCAGCAGCAGAACTTGTAAATCCGCGCTGGTAGAAGAGGCGACAAATCTGGTGGTTTCCTCCGGTTCCCCCTTGGAAATCTTCAACCATTCCCTCATGTGGTGTGTCGAGTGACCCGGAAGACCAAGTCCGCCCATGAAAACGCGAACCAGCTTCTTATGCTTGTTCAGGCACTGACGGGTCAGATGCAGGGGATCAGAAATACGAGCCAGCTCCAGGAAGGAAGATCCCAGCGACTTGGTTTTGAGGTCAGCACTTTTCGAAGCTGCCTGAGCCACATCGCGCAAGAACGAAACGTGGGGATGAACGGACCCGCCGACACAAACATGCGTGACAGATGATGGATCATCTTTACTAGCCAAAAACTGAACGGAAACACCGGAGAATCCAGCAGCCCACACCGATCTCGGATCGGTGCTCAACTCTTGGCCTGATATTTCCGCATCCCTATCCAGATAGGCGGGGAGCCCTGGTCCCACCCAGCGATCAGGGGTGTTCAACAGAACCGACTGGGCCAGGTTTGAGCCGGTTCGCCAAAACTGATTGATGTTTCTACCAGCGCCGGCCAGAGTTTTGGAGAACCCGATCGACCCCGCTGATTTGATCGCTTCCCCGTCAATGGTTTGCTGCGCATTGCCGGGAGGTGAGTAGAACCAAGCGGTGACAAGCGATTTAGCAAGATCTGCAGGATCTGATGAGGTGAGGGAGTATTTCCCGGTTCGCCAAAACTGACCACTTGCAGTTGGCGCACTTGCATGGAGGGTCAAAAATTTGGGGTTCGCTTTCGCGTCGATCTTGTTGACCTGCATGAAGGGGTTGTCGCC
Source organism: Nakamurella antarctica (assembly GCF_003860405.1). Lineage (NCBI taxonomy): Bacteria > Bacillati > Actinomycetota > Actinomycetes > Nakamurellales > Nakamurellaceae > Nakamurella > Nakamurella antarctica. Next base: position 1,033,599 of record NZ_CP034170.1, read on the forward strand.
GGTCAGGTTGAATTTACCGGCGAGCTCGTTGAAGAATTCGTCAACCGCATTGGGACAGAAGCCGTTTCGGGAAATCCCTCGGCCATCCGAAACCCCAGGTCGGTCGCTGTTAAGAGACTGCCGGTACACCAGGACCGGAGCGATGGTCATCAGAATCCGGTAGACGGAGAACAACTCCACCGGGTTCGGCAGCTTGATGCCGTTGATCAAATGGGCGTTGCGAAAAAGTTCATGAAGCCCCACCTGCCCGTGAGTGGAATCGAGGTAGGTAACCGGAATCCACGGCGACAAAGCAAAGTTGAAGTCCACCTCGGCCGGGACAATCACGTCGGCTTTATTCTTCTTGTCATCCCTTGTCTCATCCACCGGTGTGTCTTGCACTGGTATGCCCTGCCCTGTTGCCACTGTCATGCCGTTGCCTTTCTGGTAAGTCCGAAAATTGGGTCGTAAAGGAGTGTGGAAACCTGATCTAGTTGCACGGGTCGCAAATTTGAGAGCAACCTGCTTTGGGGCCACCACTTCGCGCCCTCCAAGAGCTTTGCACTTGCCACCGACATCAGCTCCAGCGTTCTTCCCGACACTTTCAGCGAGGCGCCAATAGCGTCATTGACTTGAGCTTTCGACAACTTGCCACCTAACTGGTCCACCGTCATTTTCGAAGCGAACCTGTTGGTGCCACTGGGGTCCAGCAGTACAAAACCGAACGACGGCAAATCTTGAAACCGGGTGTTCTGGTCCTGGTCATCTCCGTTGTGATCACAGTTCGTGGTCATCTCCACCAAGTCGAGATGATCTGTCGAACGAACTGTGTGTGGCGGACTGATCACAATCTTCTTCGCCACATCCCACCGCTTCCACGCACTCGCGAACTCGAAATTGTGAGCCGGATCCTTGCGGTACCGGTTGATGTCGAACGCCGCCGCATCCACCAGTTCTTTCACCCCGGTCGGAATAGCAAGTAGACCGCCGGGCAGGGCGTTCAACGCGTCCCACGTTCGTTCCTGTTCGGCGAACAAGTAAGGAAGCTGATCCCGAACAGACAAAGTCGCCCCGGTGAACGCAGCCGCAACAACCAGCGTTCTCAAAGATGAACTAGGAATCCTGCCGGCGCGAACACCCGCACCACCGAACCGCCACAACCGGCCGGCCCGCTGAATCAACGAGGCGGCCGGGGCCAAATCGGTTCGCATCAAATCGAAGTCGATGTCCAAACTCGCCTCGATGACCTGCGTTCCGACCACCACCACACCTTGACCGTTGCCGTCCTTCCCCAGAAGTGGAACCAGTTTCGACTCCACATCCAGCCGGTGATTTTCAGTCATCCGTGAATGCAGCACCAACGCGGAGATGCCAGCCGCACGAAGCCTGGTGCCGACCTCGATGGCATGATCAACCCGGTTGATGACCACCCCGATCCTGGCCCGGGGGTTTGCTGCCAACTCCTTGATAACCCAGTCAGCGTGGGAGCTGGGCTGGTCGGACACCTGCACAGTGTCGAAGATGAGGTTCTGGACGGGGCCCGGCGCCGTCTGGGTGACAGCACACGAGCCTCCATCCACTAGTGACTGAGATGGGTAGCTGGCTGCGCGAGCTGTTTGCTGCGCCGAAGTATCGCCGCCATACGCCTTCACCAACTTCTGTGACTGCTCGGAAGACAGCGTCGCCGACAGCAGCGTCACCCTAGTGTCAGTGCGCCCGCACCACTGCAGAACCGGCTCCAGCAAACGCATTTGGTAATGGTCGTAGGTGTGAACCTCATCCAGAACGATGTGGTGATTAGCTATTGCCAGCAGCTGCACGGCCTTGTTTCGGCCACGAATGCCAGATTTCAAAACCTGGTCGCATGTGGTGACAGTGATCGGAGCTATCAAGTTCTTCCCCGGACCGGTGAGGAAAGAAAAATCCTCCGGGCAGCCGATGCATCCGCTGTGCGTGTGAGCAGAACCCGGTGCATGCGAGTTCACTGCGCTGGTGCTGGCCGCGTTGATCCCGGACCGGCCATGAACAAGACGAACCGGGAGATTGGCATGGGCGTAAACACCGTCGATTCGTTTCACCATCGAATTGGCGGTAGCCCTGGTCGGCAACGCAAAGATGAGACCCTCGGCGTGCGTGGTGTTCCCATGCCGAATAAGAGCTGCCTCCGTCTTGCCCCGGCCTGTTGGCTCGGCAACAATCCACATACCGCGCACTACTGTGAGAGCATCGGCTTGAATCTGACGGGGACTGGCTGCGTGCTTACCTAAAACCGAGTCCAACAAGTTCGGGATCTGCACCGCAACACCGACTGTTTCAACGATCCGGCGGGTCATCTCCAACCGGCGGAAGGCAACCCAGCCGGGGCCGTCAGCAGCTGGATCCAACTCGCAATCGGGGTCTTCCAGTTGTTCGGACGCAAACGCCGCGTGATCGGATGCAATCCAGTCGGCCAACATGATCAGCCCGGTAATCAGAATCAGCACATCGTGTTTTTGAGGTTCGGTGCCGACCATCGGGCTGAACAAATTGTCCTTGGTCACGCCCACCGAACGCAGCACGTGTTCACGATGAAGATCGGCTTGATCAGTCCAAGGATCAGTGAAAAATTGGGCCGCAATCTTGGAAACCAGGATGTTCTTCAACCCCACCGTCATCTGCGTGTTCTTCCAAGATCCGTGGTGCCCGGCAACCACAAAAGCAGGCCATTCAGAGCCGGTAACCGGGTCGTCCTCGGCAGGGAAAGCCTTCAGAAGGTGATGCAGGCCGAGGTAATCGTGATGGGCGAAAATATCCCGAAGATCCTTGTTCTCAGACCTTGCCGGGGCCAACGTGTAGCCGCCATCAATAAGCCGTGAAGCAGCAGCTTTACTACTGGCCAAGTCATGCCCGGAATGCCAGCTGCGTGTTTGGAACGCCGGGGTGATCTTCCCCAGATCATGAATGCCTGCCACCGCCGCAATCTTGGTTTCGGCCAAAACGACATCACCACCGGCGACAGCGTCAGCGATCATTTGCTTCAAACCTGGACGCAGCCACTTGTCGAAAAGGGCTTGGGCCGCTGCCGCACTATCAAGCAGATGCGCAATGAGCGGATAGTTGACAGCTGAATCGTCGTTGATTTTCCGCACTTCACGGTTCCAGGAGTTTCTCTCCCCGGGTACAGCTTCTTGCCCCAAAGGTCTTGGTCTAGCGTCGTTGGTGTCCTCATCAGGGGAGTATGCATCGATTGACAACGCTGTGGGCCGGATTTTGGGGTGCGTACGTTCTCTCGGCCAAAATTTCTGAGACAGATCGTTCACCTCACATAAATCCAGGCTGGCTAGCTCCAGCGGCATCGTCATGCGGACTGCGTAGGCGCGCTCCTATGAATCCGCTCAGGAAAATCTGGCTGAGAAGCGTGAATTGAGCTATCAGATTCCTTCCGGTTGCACGGCATCGAAGAATGCGCTCAAGACACCGCGACACGCGCCCCGCGCGGCTGGTCCTCCAGTGGCGGTCACCCTCGTCACAAACGTTTGACACTTCCAATGTAACGGCCTTACAGTCGGCCTGTCCGATCGTTGAAAGACCCCAGCGTCGCAGCGCGCGGTGTCGCCATAGTGCAGACATGGGACAACCTCGTGTTCCACCCTTCCCTCGATTGGGGCCTTTAAGAATGTTGGCACTTCCAGGACGCCGCAAGCACTATCGGCTCATCGCCGCGGTCGCTGCCGTGGCCATCTTTGTCAGCGGATGCAGCGGTAGCTCCGACGCCGCTACTAGCGCAGCGCCATCTGGAGCGGCAGATCCGCAGCAACCGGCAGGCAGCAGCGCGTCGGCCGCCGGGACATCTGCTGGCGTTGCGCAGGCCGGTGGCACCATCACGTTCGGACGCACACAGGCTCCCACTTCGCTGGATTTGCATAATCAGATCACCGCCAACAACGCCTTCGCCATCGATAAAATTTTCGAATCTCTGGTGTCCTTCGATGCAGACGGCGCTTTGGAGCCATGGCTGGCCAGCAAATACGAATCCAGCGCTGACGGGCTCACCTGGACGTTCACGCTTCGCGACGGGGTCACTTTCTCCAACGGCGCCCCGCTCACCCCGGCCGACGTCGTATTCTCCCTAAACCGTCACTTCAAGGTTGGCGGGCCGCTTCCGTTGGCGGCGCCCATCACCAGCATTGCGGCGGAAGGCGCTAACACCGTCGTCATCAAGCTTTCTGCTCCTTACACACCGTTTCTCGCGGAGCTGGCAGGCTTTTCGAATGGGATTTTGCCTGCCGACTTTGGTGGGGTGGCCGAGGATAAATTCTTCTTGAAGCCGGTCGGCACCGGACCGTTCGTCGTCGCCACCTGGGACCAGGGGGGCGATTTGACCTTCACGGCAAACAAGAAGTACTGGCAGCCGGGCAAGCCCTACGTCGACTCGCTGATCTACCGCTTGGTGCCGGAAGACACGCAGCTGATCGCCCAGTTGCAGGGCGGCCAAGTTAACGCGATCGACCAAGTCTCACCGGCGAACGTCGCGGAGCTGGAGTCGAATTCGAAGCTTGCGGTGAGCAACACGCCAGGCTGGGAGATCGAGACGCTGTTTTTCAACAATCTGGACACCCATTTCAGCGACCGGTTCGTTCGACGAGCGGTTTCTTACGCGCTGGATCGTCAAGGGTTAGTTCAAGCGACCAGTTTTGGCACCGCCACCGTTGCTGGGTCGTTGTTGCCGCCAACAATTCCGGACTACAACGCGCAGACCAAAACTCTCAACTTCAACGTTGACGCGGCCCAGAAAGAATTGAAGCAATCAGCTTTCCCAGACGGATTCAGCACCAAGCTGATGGTCGCAAGCGGGAACAGCAAGCGCGCTCAGGAAGCCCAGATCATCCAGGCCGCCCTCGCCGAGATCAACATCAAGGTCGAGATTGAATCCATTGACCTTGCGGCTTTCCGGGAACGCTTTCGAGCCTTTGATTACTCGATGATGATTAATAGCGCGCTGAGCGATGTGGCCGATCCTAATGGAATTATCAGCTTTCAGGCCGACCCTGATGCTGGCACCAACGCGTACTGGACGCACTACAACAACCCGGAAGTCACCGCGCTGATCCAGCAGGGCCGCACGAAGGCCGAAGGTCCGGATCGGGCAGCGATCTACGCCCAGATCCAAGATCTCATCGCGGGCGATGCGCCTTACATCCCGCTGGCCTACACGCCCAATATCAAAGCAACCTCTGCCACCGTTCACGGCCTCGTGGTCTTACCGAACGGCAGCGTACGTTTTCAGGACGCCTGGATTTCGAAGTAGGAGTGCAGAGGTAGGAACAGAGTAAGTAGCTCGAAGATGACGTCAGCAGGGGAGGCGCTGCGATGATCGGTGAGGCCTTCACTCTCCCCACACCTGGCGCCCTGCGCTGGGCTCGGCGCACGGCTTTCACCGTCATCCCTGTCGTGATCGGTGTCGTCCTTGCTACTTTCTTCTTACTCCGTCTAGTCCCGGGGGATCCGGCGGCGGCCATCCTGGGGGATCAGGCCAGCGACGCGTCCTTGGCGGCGCTCCGGGAGAAGATGGGCTTGAATAGCTCGATCGGTGCGCAGTTACTCGATTTTATGGGCCAGGTCTTTTTTCACGCTGACACAGGCAATTCGTTGGTGTTCGACGTATCGAGCAGGCAACTGATTGCAGCTCGTGCAGGAATCAGCATGAGTCTCGTAGCACTGTCAGTGGTCTTCACCGCTGTGATCGTGGTGCCGATGGCGCTGCTCGCGGCGACACACCGCGATCGCCTCCTCGACCAGCTGATCCGAATCATTCCAGCAATCGGCCTATCCATGCCTATCTTCTGGATAGGACTCCTGCTGGTCCTGGTGTTTGCGGTGCGCCTCGGGTGGCTCCCGGTCGGGGGGAGCGTCAACGGGTTTGCCTCGCTGATCCTGCCAGCATTGGCAGTGGCGATCACGATTGCCCCCCCGCTGATTCGGTCGTTGCGCGCCCAATTGCTGGAGGTTTTTCAGGCAGATTTTGTGTCCACCCTGCGGGCTGCTGGGCTGCCCTCCCGTCGGATCCTCGTCAGGCATGTTTTGCGCAACGCCGCCCTGCCAACTCTGACATTGTTTGGGCTCAATGTCGCGTACCTGGTCGGTGGCACCCTCATTGTCGAGAAGGTGTTCGCCATCAACGGGTTGGGAGCGCTGATGTTTGAGGCCATTGGCAACAGAGACTTCCCCGTGGTGCAGGGAATAGCCCTGTTCAGTGCGGTGGTGGTTGTCGCCGTCACCCTCGTGACCGACTTCGCGGTGCACCGTCTCGATCCACGCAACAGCCGGCCGGGTGCGCAATGACGGAAAACCAGAGGTCACCACTTCCATCAGCAGCAGCCCCTGCGGGGCCTTCACAGTGGAGCGCAGCCCATCAATCAGACACGGTGATGCGCCGGATGCGCCGCACGCCCGCCTTCGTGGCCGGACTCGTGATGACGGTGACGGTGGTGCTGGCAGCAGTGTTCGCGCCGCTGCTTTCCGGTAGTAACCCTCGCCAGCAAAACCTGAGCGGCGGCTTGCTACCACCTTTCAGTCCCGGCCACCTGCTGGGAACCGACCAGCTCGGCCGAGACATCCTCTCCCGCTTGCTGTTTGCAGCACGGACGGACCTCGCTGTGGCCGGAATTGCAGTGATCACGCCATTTGTCGTGGGCGTCCTAGTGGGGACCCTCGCCGGATATTGCCGGGGCTGGGTCGACTGGATTATTAGCCGAATCGTCGAAACCGTAGTCGCGTTCCCGTTCTACGTCATTGTCATAGCAGTGGTCTTCGCCGTCGGGGCGGGCGAGAGGGGTATCTACGTAGCGTTGGCGCTCGTGGGGTGGGTGACCTACGCACGAGTGCTCCGCGGTACGACCGGAGCCTTGAGAAACTCGGAATGGGTGATCGCCGCACGCGGGGGCGGACTCAGTCACCCCCGCATTGTGCTGCGACACATCTTGCCCAACACCATCACCCAAGCCGTAGTACTCCTGATGAGCGACATGATCTTCGTCATTGTCGCCGTCGTGACCCTGAGTTATTTGGGGTTGGGGATTTCGCCGCCGGTACCCGATTGGGGGACGATGATTAATGACGGGCAGGCTTTCGTCGCGACCAAGTGGTGGATCTGTGCGATCCCCGGTGCCGCCGTGGTCTTCACGGGCATCGGCTTGTCCTTGCTGGGCGACGGAATCTCAGATGTCTGGCGGGTGAAATGAAGGCCGCTTTAGCCACTGCTTCCGTAGACGTCTCGGATCTGTTCGTCTCAGCTGGCAACACAGAACTTATTGCCGGCGTCAGCTTTTCGGTTGCTGCTGGGGAGTCAGTCGCCATAGTGGGGGAGTCAGGCTCGGGCAAAAGCCTGACCCTGAAGTCGATCGCCGGCATACTTCCCGCGGGAGTGCGGATCACCAGCGGCAGCGCGGGCGTCGGCGGCCGCGCTGCTTTGATACCCCAGGAACCGCTGAGCGCCCTCGACCCACTCATGCCCGTCGGAAAGCAGATCACCGAAATCTGCCGTTACGTCGCAGGTCTCGACAGAAAAAGAGCATCCGCACGGACTCGCGAACTCTTGGAGCAGGTGGGGCTGGGATATCTTCAGGCACGCACTGCCGCTTACCCCCACCAACTCTCCGGCGGTGAGCGACAGCGCGCACTCATCGCGATGGCCCTTGCCAGCAACCCAGATGTACTGCTGTGTGATGAGCCCACCACCGCACTCGATGTCACGGTGGCCGCCCAGGTACTTGGTCTGATTGAAAGGCTGCAACGAGATTTGGGCTTGACTATCCTCTTCGTCAGCCACGATATTGCTGTGGTCAGCCATGTGTGCAGCCGAATCTTGGTGATGCGTGCAGGTGTAGTCGTCGAGGACGCGCCCACTGGGCAGTTGGTGGACCATCCTGCGCACCCCTACACCAAGCAGTTGCTGAGCGCGGTGCTGGAAGTTCCCGAACTGGGGCCTCGCCACGAGGAGGGGACCACCCTATGACGAATCCGATGCTCGATATCCGCGGGCTCACTCTCGCCTACGGCGGTGCCATCGCAGTGCGCGGCGCCACACTGAGCGTGGCGTCCGGTGAGATCCACGGAATCGTAGGGGAATCCGGGTCTGGTAAAACGTCGCTGGCCAAAGCGGTTCTCGGGCAACTGCTTCCGGTTGCAGGGCAGGTTCGGCTTGCAGGCGTGCTGCTTCCACCGACGCACCGCTCGGTGAAGCAGCGCCGCGCGGTGCAAATGGTCTACCAAGATCCTTACTCTTCGTTAAACCCGAGAATGACGGTGGGCCAGGTTCTTTCAGAATTACTGCGAGTTCACGACATCGTCGGGAAGAGGCAGATTACCGCTCGCAGCCGCGAACTCTTAGATCTGGTGCAGCTCCCGGCAGGTGCACTGGGTGGTTACCCCGGGCAGTTCTCGGGTGGGCAGCGTCAGCGGATAGCTATCGCGCGCGCTCTCGCGGTGCAGCCCACCGTCCTGGTGGCTGATGAGCCCACGTCCGCGCTGGACGCGTCATCCCAGGCCAGCATCTTGGCGCTGTTTGAGAACCTGCGGAAGGATCTGGGACTGACCGTGCTGCTGATCACCCATAACCTGGCGGTAGTGAACTACCTCTGTGACCGAGTGAGCGTCATGAAGAGCGGGCAGATAGTGGAAACCGCAGACGTAGGAACATTTTTCACTGATCCGCAGCACCCTTATTCCAAACAAATGTTGCTCGCAGTACCCCGGATGCGCCGCACCACTGCTTCTGCCGAAACGGAAATCTGATGTCTACCGCGCCCGACCACACTGCTGCACATGCGGATACAGGCATGTCCGGCCGATCCGAGGAACTTCTTAATGGAATCCTTCGCTACATCAGACTCCATGGGGTGGAGCAATTCTCACTTGCCACGGTGGCTGATTTCCTGGGCACCAGCAGTCGAATGTTGATTTACCATCTGGGCAGTCGCGACGAAATTTTGATCAAAGCAACGTCCCTGCGTCGGATGACGACCAGTGCATTCCTTCGGGAGAGACCAGTAACCGGTCTGGCTGAATCTGCTCGGCGAATGTGGGAGCACTACCTGAATAACTTGTGGGAGATGCAACTGTTTTTCTTCGTCTCGACGCGCGCCTTTGCCCAGCCGGTGGCCTACGCGCGTTTTGCCAGAGATTCCCGAGACGTGTGGATGGAGTACTTGACCGACGGCTGCGCCAAAGATGGAATCAACTACGAGAGTGCAGTTCCCGTAGCTGGCCTGTGCCTTGCGGGCTTGCGGGGATTGTTCTTGGACCTGCTGTTGACGGGTGATCGAGAACGTGCGGAAAGCTCATTCATCGTGCTGGTCGAACAACTCGAAAGCGCTAGAGTGAGCCGATTCAAGAATCCAGAATATCCAGTGAATGAAAACGGATCTATCTCGACGGCGGCGCGAAGGAGCTGAGCCACACGTTGGCATGCCGTTCGCCGTCGACATCTAGGGCAACGTCGATATGTGCACCCACCGTCACAGTGGGATCGTCTGCCTTGTCGCCTGACCAGGCTCGGCGGTCCACTACTGTCTGGCCCCTGGTGTGCATCCCCGACGTCTCGACCCGCACAGAGTAGTTAGAAGTGGTCACACCTTCAGGATCAATGACGGCGCATACCGCGCCAGCATCGCCGATCGTGGCATCGTCCAGGCCGAAAACCCGCATTTGGTTCTCGAGCAGTGCGCCAGCCAACTGAGCCGCAGGGTCGCCGGAGTCACGCATAGCGTGGGCGCGCTCGCGGCCGATCCGCACATCGTTGAAAACATCGAGGCCGTACATGGTGATCGGGATGCTGAGTTCGCCAGCCGCGGCGATGGCTATGGCAGCTGCTTCGGGGTCGGCGAAGACGTTGAATTCGGCAACCGCGGTAGCGTTCCCGGTCTGAGCCGAGCCACCCATAAAGACGATTCGTGCAATTCCCGGGGCAACCTCCGGGTAGGTGCGAAGCAGGAGCGCAATGTTTGTCATCGGCGCGAGGGGGACCACTGTGATGGCGTCCCCTGTTCCGATGGCAGCCATCAGCTCGCGCCGCAAGAGATCGATGGCGTGCATTCCGACTACTCGTCGATCGGATGGCCGGGAGAATCCACCGAGGCCGTCCGGGCCGTGGACGTGCGTGGCGTGATGGGGCGGCACCAGCAACGGCCGTGTGGCGCCTCGAGCGACGGGCACATCCCCGGCTCCGGCAGCATCCAATACGTATTGGGTGTTGGCGACCACTTGATCCACATTGGTGTTGCCAGAGACGCACGTCACTGCTCGCAAGTCGAGCATGGGGTGTCGGACAGCCAGGATCAACGCCAGGGCGTCGTCAACTCCGGTATCCACATCCAGGATTACCGGGATCACGTCGGGTGAGGAGCTGTGCGGTGCGGTCGTCATCGGCCCACCGTAACTAATCGCCGCTAGTAGTTACGGCCGGGGTCCAGTGGGACGGTCGCGGTACCAGATGGCTACCAGCCCGACCAGCGGAATCAGGATGGCGATGGGGATGAGCCAGACATAGAAAGGCGGCTGAAAGGTGAAGCACAGCAGGACGGCGACGAACAGGGACATGAGTAGGACAAAACGCACAAGAGAGATGACGGGGATGACGGCATCTTTGTTTTTCTCGTTGATCATCTATCAAGAGTGACACGTTCCACTGAGTGGGCGCTCGACTCAGCTCGACCTAAGCGATAGCTTAGGGATAGATGGGCAGAAGCAAAGCGATCGCTTAGTTTTCGTCCGAGCCCTTCGCGGGGCGCGCTTCAGGCCTGGCAGATCGTCGGCGCCGACACCTACTGAGAGGACTCACGGCATGGACATCGTGGTTCTGGTCAAGCAAGTGCCCGACACTTATTCCGAGCGAAAGCTGCGTGAGGCCGATGGCATTCTCGATCGCGACGCCGTCGACGCCATCATCGACGAAATCGACTCACGGGGGGTGGAGACCGCCCTACAACTCACCGAAACCCACGGTGGTGAGGTCACGGTTCTCACTATGGGCCCCGACCGCGCCACCGAGGTGCTGCGCAAATCCCTTGCGATGGGCGCGCACAAAGCAGTGCACATTAACGACTCGGCCTTGGCCGGATCCGACGCCCTTGCGACCTCGAAAGTGATTGCCGCCGCCTTGGGAACTCTCACTTTTGACCTTGTCATCGCGGGCAACGAATCCACCGACGGCAGAACCGCCTCCGTACCGGCAATGCTCGCCGAACGTCTGGGAATCCCGCAGGTCACCTTCTCCCGGTCTGTAGAAATTAACGGCACCAGCTTGAAGGCCGAACGCGTGGTCGACGGCGGGTACAGCGAAATTACCGCCACCATCCCCGCAGTCATCTCCGTGACGGAGAAGATCGCCGAGCCGCGCTACCCCAACTTCAAGGGCATCATGGCGGCGAAATCAAAGCCGGTGACCACCCTGACACTGGCTGATCTAGGGCTTTCGGCCGACGAAGTGGGGAGTGCCAATGCGTGGTCAATCGTGATCGACGCGGCTCCCCGTCCGCCGCGCACCGCAGGTGAGAAGGTCGCTGACGAAGGCGAAGCCGGAACCAAAATTGCGGAATTCCTGGCCGCATCGCGATTGATCTGAGAGGCAGGACGAACATGGCTGAAGTACTAGTACTCGTAGAGCATTCTGAGGGCGCACTCCGGAAGGTCACCGGTGAATTACTGACTGCCGCCGCCCGAATTGGCAGCCCGTCAGCGGTAGTGGTGGGGATCCCCGGAACCTCTGATCCACTCGCGGCCGAACTGGCAGCGCTGGGCGCGGAAAAAATCTATGTTGCAGAGTCTGACGACGCGGCGACCTACCTGATCACCCCGGCGGTTGCGGCGTTGGCCGCGGCGTCTGCCCTCGCCTCACCGGCGGCAATATTGCTGTCCGCGAGCGTCGACGGGCGCGAAATCGCGGGACGTCTGGCGGTTCGCCTCGACTCCGGAATGCTTGCCGACGTCGTCGATATCGATTCCGACATCGTTGGCACCCACTCGGTTTTTGGCGGTTCCTACACCGTTCACGCGAAGGTCACTCGGGGCATCCCCGTAGTCACCATTCGCGCGAATTCGATCGATGCGGCGCCGTCCCCGGGCGCCGGTACACGGGTGCCAGTGGAGTTCTCGGTAGACCCAGCGGCTTCGGCCGTAGTTGTCGCCGTGCACGTTGAGCCAGCGGGCGACCGTCCGGAACTCGGCGGCGCAACTGTGGTCGTGTCCGGCGGGCGCGGGGTGGGCTCGGCAGAGAACTTCCCCGTGGTGGAAAACCTGGCTGATGCACTGGGCGGCGCCGTCGGCGCCTCGCGGGCGGCGGTCGATTCGGGGTACTACCCGCACCAATTCCAGGTGGGGCAAACGGGAACCACGGTGTCGCCGCAGCTTTACATTGCGCTGGGGATCTCCGGCGCAATCCAGCATCGGGCAGGTATGCAGACCGCGAAGACAATTGTTGCTGTCAATAAGGATTCGGACGCACCGATCTTCGAAATTGCCGACTATGGCGTTGTGGGCGACCTTTTCAAAGTTGCACCGCAGCTCACCGAAGCGGTCGCGGCGCACAAGGGCTGACCATCGCCAGACAGGGCCCGGCCGATTCGTTTCGGCCGGGTCTTTTCTGTCGTTCATGGAGTTTTCACTCCCTTGACGGGTGGTAGCCAACGGGCGTGCTTGTAGCTCTGTGAACGTTGTCAAGTGTGACCACCAGTGCGCTTCTTCCCGCAATTACTGCTCACCAGTCGACCCCGTACCAGCTCCGGCCGGCCACGTCGTCGGCGGAAGTCCTTGCTGCCCAACGTCTGCGTTTCGTCGTCTTCGAACGTGAGGGCGGGGCATCGACACCGGGCCCGGCGCAAGTGGACGCCGACGAGTTCGATGACATTTGCGACCATCTCATCGTCTGGTTCCAACTAAGCCCAGACATGCAACCCGAGGCGGTCGCGACCTACCGGCTGCTTCCTCCGCATGCCAACGACGCGCACCCGCGCAGTAGCGGCCTGTACTCAGCCGCCGAGTTTGATCTTGCTGCCTTAGAGTCCCTGATGCCCGCCACTGTCGAAGCTGGCCGCTGCGCAGTGCATCCGGATCACCGGAACGGCACAACGATGGCGCTCCTTTGGGGTGGTATTGCCCGGTACATGTTTCTCTCCGGCTACCGCTATGTGATCGGATGCGCATCGATTTCATTGGCTGATGGCGGTGCTCAGGCCGCACATGTGTGGGATGTGGTGCAGGCCAAGCACTTGGATCCTGAGGGAAGGCGATGCGCTCCCAGACTTCGGTGGAATGACCTTGCAGTCACGCGGCCACTGCGAGCGCGCGTACCCGCACTGCTGAAAGGTTATTTACGTTTGGGTGCAGTGGTACTGGGTCCGCCCGCGTGTGATCCAGATTTTAATACGGCAGACCTTTTGGTGCTGCTCGATCTAGAGCGGACCGAAAAGCGTTATCTTGGATATTTTCTCGGCATGGTCGAGGCGGGATGAAGACACACGCCGCTAGTTCTGCGATCTGGCCGACGCGGCGAATGTCGTGCGCCGGAAGCACTACGCATCTACCGACGTGCATTTCACGCTGTGCTGCGGGGGATTTCGTGCGCGCATCGACGCCGCGAGCACTTTTCCGGATAGTGAGAGCTGCAGTTGCGGTAGCCATTTCGATACTTTTGGTCGGAGCTCGGACCGGGTGGCGCGGCCATGGCCGACGCGCCCGCGAGTCTGCGGCGCTGCGGTCGATAGCGGCGCGCATGCTGCGCGCGTTGGGGATCAGTGTCCAATCAATCGGCGCACCGAGGAGTGGTCCTTCCCTAGTGGTAGCCAATCACCAGTCGTGGTTGGACATTCTGGTGTTGAGCGCCGCCGCTCCTATGGTTCCGGTGGCGAAATCGGAGGTCGGGAACTGGCCGGTCATCGGCTGGTTGGCTCGAAAATGCGGAACGCTGTTCGTGCGTCGCAGCTGTTGGCGCGACTTGCCGTCGGTAGTGGCACAGATGACGCTCGCAATGCGGCAGGGCCACCGAGTCCAAATCTTCCCGGAGGCGACCACGCGCTGTGGGGGAGCAGTCGACGAGTTCTACCGATCGGCGTTCCAGGCGGCTATCGACGCGGCCGTGGTGGTGCAGCCCGTGGCGCTGCAGTACCGGCAGGGCCATCAGAGCACTACTGCTGCAGCGTTTGTCGGTGAAATGAATGTGATGGCTTCTGTGCGCCGCGTCCTCACGTGCAGGCAGCTCACAGTCACCGTCAACTGGTTACCGGCGATACCCGCGATCGCGGGTACGGGGGTGGCGGCCGTAGATCGCAGGCGGCTATGTGAGCTCGCATTTAACGCTGTCGCACGGGCGCTCAACCAGGACGTGATCTACCGGCAGCAAGCGCACCGGCCGCGGAATATCACGTCAGCCGATTCGATTACGAATCCGGGGGCAATCGCCGCGACGTCAGCAGTGTTGGCAGACGGCAGCACCTCTGCTTGAACGTCAAAGATCGAACTGCATACTTCGCACACTAAGTGGTGGTGCGTTTTTGCCACATTGGGGTCGTAGCGGGTGACGCGGTCGCCGACGTTGACGGCAAGTACCTCGCCGGCGTCCACCATCTCGCCGAGCGTGTTGTACACCGTTGCGCGGCTGATCTCCGGAAGGACCGCGACCGCACGTTCGAGAACGTCGTCGGCGGTCAGGTGAATATGTTCCGCGCCAGCAGCGTCGAAAACCCGCGCGATGACGCGTCGCTGCGCCGTCATGCGCCAACCGCGGCCAGTCAGCCGCTGCGTCAGGGTTTCCATTCCCTCAACCTACCCGGCAACCCTGCTAGATCCGACCTTGTCCAATTTTGGACTATGTCTAAGATAAGAGACGTAGGTCGGGCTCGGTACGCATTCGCGCTCGTAGACAAGGCTTACTCATTTTCGACATACCAAGGATGTGCTGATGACCGACGCCAGGCTGACCACCGCTGCGGGTACTCCCGTAGCCGACAACCAGAACTCGCAGACCGCAGGCCCCAATGGCCCGATTCTGCTTCAGGACCACCACCTCATCGAAAAGCTCGCGCACTTCAACCGGGAACGCATCCCGGAGCGCATCGTGCACGCGGTGGGTAGTGGAATGCATGGTGAGTTCGTCGTCACTCACGATGTCACGCAGTACACCCGGGCGGCATTCCTGTCTGAGATCGGAAAGACCACAGAGGTTTTCGCCCGCTTCTCCACTGTTGCCGGATCCCAAGGTGCACCTGATACAGCCCGCGACCCTCGTGGTTTCTCGGTCAAGTTCTACACCGAGGAGGGCAACTACGACCTTGTCGGCAACAACACCCCGATCTTCTTCATCCGCGACCCCCTCAAGTTTCCCGACTTCATCCACACCCAAAAGCCCGATCCGCGCACCAAGGTGCAGGAGCCGGACAACGTCTGGGACTTCTTTGGCCTGTCCCCGGAGCTGACGCATCAGTTCACCTGGCTCTTCGGTGACCGTGGTCGGCCGGCCACCTTGCGCCATATGGACGGCTTCGGCTCGCACACCTTCCAGTGGGTTAATGGTGAGGGCAAAGGCGTCTGGATCAAGTACCACTTCAAGTGCAACCAGGGCATCCAAAACCTGCACGACGACGAACTGCTCGAAGTCACCGAAGGTAATCCGGAGTATCACCTGAACGACATGCGCGACGCCCTCGACCGAGGCGAATTCCCGTCGTGGACGTTGAAGGTGCAGATCATGCCGTTCGAGGATGCCCCCACCTACAAGGTGAACCCCTTTGATCTCACGAAGGTGTGGTCGCAAAAGGATTACCCGCTGCACCAGGTGGGGGTGCTGACCCTCAACAAGTGGCCGGACAACTTCTTCGTCAATACCGAGCAGGTCGCCTTCAACCCGGCTCACTTCGTGCCAGGCATTGGTCCGAGCCCGGACAAAATGCTGCAGGGACGTCTCTTTGGATATGGCGATGCGCATCGCTACCGCGTGGGCATCAACCACTTCCAAATTCCGGTCAACGCGCCGCATTCCGCGCCAGTCAACAATCACCTTCGCGACGGAGCCGCAGCCGTCAGCACCAACGGCGCAGGTACCAAAAATTACGAGCCCAACTCGTTCGGCGGTCCGTCTGAAACTGGTGAGGCGCTCTACACCGGCATCAACACTGACGGCCCCGCGGGTTCCTATCCGGCCGAGCACAGGTACGCCAATGACGACTTCTCCCAGGCAGGCGATCTGTACCGGTTGATAGACGAAGACTCCAAGACCCGTTTGGTCAACGCACTTGCTGGGTCCATCAGCGGCGTCTCTCGCCAGGACATCGTTGATCGGGCTGTCGCGCACTTTGCGAAAGCCGATGCCGAGTATGGCGCCCGCGTTGCTGCCAAAGTTGCGGAACTTCGTGCACTACCTGCCAGCAACGACCCGGCCGCCGACCCCGCTGCAGTGCTGGTGCCATAACGCACATGTCTGAACAGGGTCCGGCTTAGCTCCGCGTGGAGCCAAGCCGGACCCTTGTATTTTGCCTTCTTTCGTAGGTGCAATCGCGGTCCGCAGGGGTTGCTCAGCATCAGTAGTTCCACCAAATTCTCGCGGGGCGACTACTCTGGAGCAGCGATGGCCTATCTCGATCACGCTGCGACCACCCCGGTTCTCCCGGCGGTCATAGCTTCCCTGACCCAGGCATTGACCCTGACCGGCAATGCCTCCTCGTTGCACACCTCCGGCCGCGCGGCCCGTCGCCGGGTGGAGGAGTCGAGAGAGTCGATTGCCAAGCATCTCGGGGCTCGCCCCAGCGAGGTCATCTTTACCTCCGGCGGCACAGAATCGGACAACCTTGCGGTGATGGGGATATTCCGTGCGCGCAGAGCCGCCGACCCCGCGCGGACCCGCATTCTGGCGAGCGCCACTGAGCACCACGCGGTACTCGACGTTGTCGAGTTCCTGGAAAAGCACGAGGGCGCCACAGTCGGTTGGCTGGAGGTGGACGATTATGGCCGCGTG
The DNA here is from genome assembly GCF_003860405.1 of Nakamurella antarctica. NCBI lineage: Bacteria > Bacillati > Actinomycetota > Actinomycetes > Nakamurellales > Nakamurellaceae > Nakamurella > Nakamurella antarctica. The sequence continues at coordinate 1,050,556 of NZ_CP034170.1, forward strand.
CATGCCGACACCCTCGCCGCCGCCATTGCCGAGAACCCCGCTGATGTGGCGGTGGTGTCCGTGATGTGGGCAAATAATGAAGTCGGTACGATCAACCCGATCCGCGAGCTTGCCGAGGTCGCACACTCCAAGCAGATCCCTCTGCACACTGACGCGGTCCAAGCACTGGGGCAGATTCCTGTGGACTTTGCAGAAAGCGGCGCGGATGCCATGACGGTCACCGGGCACAAAATTGGCGGACCCACCGGTGTGGGGGCACTGTTGCTGCGGCGCGACGCGACCATCCAACCGATCGTGCACGGAGGCGGTCAGGAGCGTGGAATACGTTCTGGGACCTTGGATGTCGCGGCCATCGTAGCGTTTTCAATCGCCGTCACCGATGCCGTAACCCAGCAGGCGGCCAGGGCCGAGATGCTCACAGACCTGCGGGAGGCGTTGATTAACGGCATCAGAGAGCAGATTCCGGATGTAGTGCTGGCTGGCGATCCGGGACAGTCGCGCGTCGGTGAAGGTCCCAGTCGGTTGCCCGGCAACGCACACTTGCGGTTTCCCGATTGCGACGGCGATTCGCTCTTGATGCTGCTGGACGCTCGCGGTATCGAATGCTCGACTGGGTCGGCGTGCACTGCGGGTGTCGCCAGACCCTCTCATGTGCTCCTCGCCATGGGCGTGCCCGAGGAAGAGGCAAAGGGCGCAATTAGGTTCTCCCTCGGCCATACTTCGACTATTGCCGACGTCCGGGAGGTTCTCGATGCTATCGGCCCCGTGGTGGAGCGCGCCCGTCGGGCATCCCTAGCAGCTTCTCGCAAGCGATGAGCTGGGCAGGCGGTGCGCAATTTTGCCACCTGATGATCAACGGTCCGCACTCGATCCCGGAAGTGAAGAACACACCATGAAAGTCCTCGCAGCGATGAGCGGCGGTGTCGACTCAGCAGTGGCCGCAGCCCTGGCAGTCGAGGCTGGGTATGACGTCACCGGCGTGCATATGGCTCTGTCCAGGCAACCGGGCACACTCCGCACTGGATCCCGCGGCTGCTGCACCATCGAAGACGCCTCGGATGCGAGGCGAGTGTGTGATTTGTTGCAAATCCCTTACTACGTATGGGATTTGTCAGCTGATTTTGTGGAAAACGTGATCGCCGACTTTCTCTCCGAGTATTCCGCAGGCCGCACACCGAATCCCTGCTTGCGATGCAATGAGAAAATAAAGTTCAGTGCGTTGCTTGATCGGGCGCTGGCTTTGGGCTTCGACGCTGTTGTCACCGGACACCACGTCCGGATCGAAGACGGGATCCTGCGCCGCTCGGTCGACGAAGCCAAGGATCAGTCCTACGTGCTTGCTGTCCTGACGAAGGATCAGTTGGCTCACAGTATCTTTCCGCTGGGGGGCACTAACAAGGAGTGGGTGCGAGCAGAGGCCGCGCGCCGGGGATTTTCTGTCGCTTCTAAGCCTGATTCGTACGATATTTGCTTCATCCCGGACGGCGACACCAGGGGCTATTTGACCGAGAAGCTCGGCGCCAAGCCGGGCCCGGTGGTGGATATTGAGACCGGCGAGGTCTTGGCTCAGCATGAAGGCACCTATGGCTACACCATCGGTCAGCGCAAGGGCCTCGGTCTGGGGCGCCCCGCTGCGGACGGTAAGCCCCGCTACGTGCTGGACATCGAACCAATCTCGGGAACCGTGACCGTGGGTGCCTCGGCGCGGCTTGATGTTTCCGTCATTGTGGCTGGAGTACCTGTCTTCTCGGCAGGGGTGGCCCCCAGTTTCCGCTGCGCACGGTGGTTCAGGTTCGCGCACACGGGGGCACTATTGGTGGCAGCGCCGACCTCGTCGACGGCCAGGTCCGGGTCAGCTTAGACGAACCGGTCCGCGGTATCGCCCCAGGCCAAACTGTCGTGTTGTACGACACGAGTAACGAGTACGTCATTGGGTCGGCCACGATTGTGCGTGCGGCTTGATGGTTTCCCGCCGAAACTCATCAGAGCTCGACGGCTCACCCGCGAGGCCCTGGCATCTCGGCGCCGCGACCGGACTCGGCCCCATGCCGGGAACTGACCCGGCAGAAACCGCGCGGATAGTGGCGGGTGAAATGCCCGAACTTCCCTTCCTTGCCGAACTGCCGGGCCGCGGCGTAGGCGCAGACCAAGTTGGCCGGACCGCGGGGCTGTTGGTCGACATTTATGCCGAAGTGGTGCCGTCAGGATGGCGTATCTCCCGCAGGCCCACGCGAGAAGGTAGGCGTGCCAAGGACTTTCTATCCTGGGACTTGGACGCGATGGAGCAAACGTACGCCGGCGCCGAATACGTGAAAATTCAGATCTGCGGCCCCTGGACACTAGCCGCGATGATGGAAGTGCCTTCCGGGCATCGCGCGTTAGTAGATTACGGAGCGGTGGACGATGTGGCAGCCTCGCTTGCCCAAGGCTTGAGCTCACACGTCGCGGACATCGAGCGCCGGCTGCCTGGGACACGGGTCGTCGTCCAGATCGACGAGCCCGCACTGCCCCAGGTGTTGGCCGGAACGTTGCCCACCGCAAGCGGTTTCGGCACCGTCCGCGCCGTCGCACACCATCGGGCGGGAGAGATTCTCACAGGGTTACGGGATGCGGCGGGAGAGCGGTCAGTGGTGCACTGCTGCGACTCTGCGGCGCCGCTCCGGCTCTTGGCAGAAGCCGGTTTCGCCGCTCTTGCAACGGATTTCACCCTGATCGGATCGCAGACGACTACTCTCGACGCACTCGGCGAATTGATGGAATCCGGCATAGTTTTTTTAGCGGGGACTATCCCAAGCACTCGCCCGGCTGGTCTGCAAGGCGCCGACGCGAAGGATTCCGACCCTCGCATGGGCCGTCGGGATACGGCGACGACTGCACTTGCCGAATGGGCTAAGCCGATAACCGAACCGACGGGCAAGCTGGGGTTCTCAGCGCTCACGGTGGCCCAGCAGGTGGTGCCGACACCTACCTGTGGGCTGGCCAACGCAAGCGCGGATTGGTCTACACGCGCATTAACACTGAGCCGAGATGTCGCGCGGCTGCTGGGCGACGCTCTCAACTAAACCTGCGGCCGGGCCGATGAACATAATCGGTGAGAAGCCGATGTAGGTGTTCGCGGAACCACCGCGCGGCCAGCGGCGTGATTGACGACCTTGCGGCGTTGGCGAGGGGGCAATCGATCAAACGATCCGGTCGAGGGATTGTTGCCAGTGGCCTGATCGGCACTCCTAGAGTGCCCTCTGCCATGCAAGCAACGCTTCGCAGTCGAAGCCCGATGCTGTGCCCATAGGTCTGCGCTTCAGTTGCGCGGGTAAACAAGAGCGCGCCCTCCCCGTTACCGGGTGAGGGCGCGCTCTTAACTATCCGTCATACGGGAGGGTCGAAGAACGTGACCCTGCCTAAAGTTCTTTACTTACGTCCTTTGACAGCGTCTTCGTGTGAGCGCTCTGACGCAGCAAATTCCGAGCTGTCCTCGTAGGACTTCGCCTTGGCCACACTAAAGATGATCAGCGCGTACACGGCCTTGGCAACGATGTCAGCCACCGAGTAGCCCACCTGCTTTGACACCCAAGCGTCGCCGCCGCCAGCGTTGAACAGTGGCAGAACGTAGGCAATGGGGTACACGATCCAGCTGATGACCAACAGGTAGCGAAGGCGGCTCAACGTGGTGCGCACTGATGCGGGCTGGCTTGTCAGCGACTTGCTGAGCTGAACGAACAAAATGTACAGGATGTAGGCGAACGGGATCATGGAGAGCAGGCCGAAGATGATGCGTAGCGAGTTCTCGCCGCTAATTTCGCCGGGGTAGCCGAGCGCGATCATCAAGGCAGCCGCAGGCACGAGGCGCATCAGAAGACCGGACTGAACCTTCCGCGCGAGCGCCAACACCGCGATGAGTTCCACGAGCAGCAGTGGCACCGTCAAGAACCAGTCGACGTAGCGGTAGCCCTCATTAAATCCAGTGCCCACGGCCTGCGTGTAGTCGCCGGTCCCCCCGACGGAGGTCGTCACGAAGGCTTCCTTGAAAGAGTCAAAGATGCGGAAGTAGTGGTAGGCGGCGATCCCACAGACGATGATCGCCACGGTGATCGCTTGTCGGTAGCGGGGCAGGATCCGCGGTAGCGAGATCAGTAGAAACAATGCGGTGAACAACTGCGACGCGATGACGAGCGACAGGAAGTTGTACACGGTGTCGTACTGACCGTGCGACAGGATGTCGGGAATCACTGGATCCTCCTTGAACGGATGGGGAACTGCTGAGGGCTGTAACTTAACTACTAAGTTACTTATAAAGTCAACAGTTTGTCACGGAGTGCGATGTAATCTGCTTCACCCCCGTTAGACTGGGTTTTCGCAAGGGACTGGAGGGCGCCGTGAGTACGCACACCGGGCTCTCCCATACCCTCGTCGGATTTCCAGGAGCGGCAGTCGAGTTCGTGAACGTCATGCAGCGAAATCGCGAGCGAATCGGTCAAAATGCAGAGCTCTCGCCAAGTGAACTCCGAGCATTATTTCGGGTGGCTGCCGAGATCAGCGTGACACCGAAGGAACTGGCTCGGTATCTGGATATGACAACCGCTGCAGTGACGTTTATTTCGCGGCGCCTTGTGGATGCAGGGCTCCTGCACAGAGTGGACCACCCAAACGACAGACGCAGTTTGTATCTTGAACTCACGCCGCAGGCGCACGAGATGATGGCCGAGGTCCACCGCGATTTTGTAGACCTGCTGGAGGCCGCGACGAGTGAGCTCAGTGCCGCGGAGCTCGATACGTTTACCTCAACATTGCAAATGGTCGCGCGTTCGATAGTTCGAATTAGCACCTCGCCTGGCTCCGCCGTTGCTGGAAACCTGAACGGTGCTGGAAACCTGAACGGTGCTGGAAACCTGAACGGTGCTGGAGACGAGAGTGGTGCCGGAAACCTGAATGGTGCTGGGTTAGTGAGCAGCACTCACCTGTGATCTAGTTGCTCGACTCGGCGGCGGTGCGCCACTTCGCCGCTTCGCCGCTTGAGTAGAGCGGACTTGGATTCAGGAATCCCGCGGGAGGTCTACGCTAAGCCTGCGGTAGGAGAGTTCTTTTCGAGCCGGCAGGAGCGTCCAAGAGTGGGTTCGAAGTTTGAGATTCTCGCGTTTTCTGCGCAACTGCCGCGCCTGGATCTGGCTTACCGCCCCCTCGGCACCGAGCAAGTCGCGCGCAGCACTGCGGAGCAGGTCTTCCCGGGAAGGATAGGCGCTGCGAAAGGCACCGTTTCGTTGATCCAAGCGTGTGCAGGAGTGCCAAACACGATCTGTGCAGGGACGTTCGGTGAAACATCGTTGATCGTGGGTACCGATGTCACGGATTTAGTCGATCTGCCGGGATCTACTGCCGTGGTCGCGGGTGGCCGGTCTACCACCAGGTTAATGTCCAGCAGCATCGTTGATGCTGTGGCGCTGGAGGCATGGGCTGCGGGCGGCGCCGTCATTCGAGAGCTTCTTCTTACCCCGGCAGCAGGCGTGGTTATCGACGAAGGCACACAGTCACACTTTGAGGCCCCGTTTTGGGCGGGAGAATACGGCTCCGATTGCGATCTCGAGGCCGAGCTACCTTTCAAGCTCAGTGACTTTGGCGCTGAAGCACTCCGAACCTACTTCGGATTCGCAATCGGCGGGCCACCCCATAGTGACGATATTCCAGCTGATCAGATAATGGTGTACGCATTCACCCTCGCGCCGCAGCAAGCTGGGGCCACATTGTTGGGAGTGGCAGATCCCACGGAACTGGCCAGTGAAGATACAACTGCTCACCCGCGGATCGGCGACAGAGCCACCGCTGCTGAGACAGAGCCGCGGGCGCCGGGATGGTGGCGCCGGTTGCTTGCTACTTTCTTGGGGCAACGATAGAAAACGTTGTAGTCTGCGCCCGACGTTGGTGAGCTGGGTGAGCCTGCGGCGACTGGGCGCTCCACCCTTGTCGGTGCCGACAGATATTCTCGGCAAGTGAGTGAAGATAAACAGCAGCCAGAGTCAGCTGCGGCGCAGGTCGAGGCCGCACGCCGGCATGCCGAGCTAGCGGACCAAATTTCGCGCCATCAGTTCCGCTACTACGTACTTGATTCCCCGGTCGTTACAGATGGCGAATTCGACGTACTGCTCAATGAGTTGGCTGCCTTGGAGCGTGACTGGCCCGCCCTGCTTACCTCCAACTCGCCCTCGCAAAGAGTCGGCGGCGATTTTTCAACAGAATTTGGCTCGGTCGAACATGCTGAGCGAATGCTCTCGCTGGACAATGCGTTTTCACCCGAGGAACTGGCAGCTTGGCTCGAGCGCGTCGCTCGGGACGCCGGTGGCCGCGTCCGATGGCTGACCGAAGTGAAGATCGACGGGCTCGCCATCAACCTCACCTACCGACACGGCAAGTTGGTTCGAGCTGCCACCCGCGGCGACGGCCAGACGGGGGAGGACGTCACGCTGAACGTGCGGACAATTGCCGAAATCCCAGAGCAGCTTCGAGATGACGGTGGCCACGATATTCCCGAATTGGTCGAGGTTCGTGGCGAGATTTTTTTCCCGCTGCACGCCTTTGCAGAACTGAATGCCCAGCTGGTCGCTGCGGGGAAAGCCCCGTTTGCGAATCCCCGAAATTCTGCAGCCGGATCGTTGCGGCAAAAGGATCCTCGCATCACCAAAACCCGCAAACTCTCAATGCTGTGCCATGGCATCGGCGCGCGGCAGGGGTTCGAAATTGAATCGCAGTCGCAGGCTTACGAGCGGCTGCGGGCGTGGGGTTTGCCTATTTCTCCGCACAACCTGGTGGTCGACACTCCAGCCGAAGTGCTGCAACGGGTGGCCTACTGGGGCGACCACCGGCACGACGTCATCCACGATATAGACGGGCTTGTAGTCAAGGTAGATGAGATCGCGACCCAGCGACGCCTTGGTTCAACATCGCGGGCGCCGCGGTGGGCAATTGCCTACAAGTACCCGCCGGAGGAAGCCACGACCACACTCCGCGATATCGCGGTGAACGTGGGCCGTACGGGCAGAGTCACCCCGTTCGCAGTCTTGGAACCGGTACTGGTTGCTGGTTCAACGGTAAGCATGGCGACGTTGCACAACGCCAGCGAAGTAGTGCGCAAAGGAGTACTGATCGGAGACACCGTCGTCATTCGGAAGGCCGGCGACGTCATTCCCGAGGTTTTGGGACCAGTTGCAGACCTTCGAGACGGTTCGGAGCGGGCCTTTGTGATGCCCACCCAATGCCCGGAATGCGGCACAGAACTCAAACCAATGAAAGAGGGCGACGTAGATATCCGCTGCCCCAATGCCCGAAGTTGTCCGGCGCAGCTCAGAGAACGCCTTTACCACCTGGCGGGGCGGGGGGCCTTCGATATTGAGGGAATGGGCTACGAAGCCGCAGCAGCGTTATTGAAGGCGGGCGTCGTCCAAGACGAAAGCGATATTTTTGCGTTGACCGAAGCGGACCTCATCGTAGCGCCGCTGTTTCGCACGAAGGCGGGCGCGCTGTCAGCTACCGGGACAAAATTGCTCAAGAACCTGGAAATCCAAAAACAGCAACCCCTCTGGCGGGTAATCGTTGCGCTTTCTATCCGCCATGTAGGACCCACCGCAGCTCGTGCTCTCGCCCAGCACTTTGGGCGACTGGCTCCAGACGAAGGACTCGCGCAGCTGCGGCTGGCCGGCTCAGATCGGTCTAGCGAGATTGTGAATGGGCCTGATGGATTGGCTGGCACTCCGGATGACCGCGGGATAGCGGAGGTTCGAGGCGAAGCCACGGAGCTACTTCCTGTGCGGTCAGCCTCGATTGCCGAAGCGAGAGAGTCGGAGCTTGCCGCCGTCGACGGAGTAGGCCCGACGATTGCAGCGGCAGTCGTGGAGTGGTTCGGAATCGGATGGCATCGCGCCATTATCAACAAATGGGCCGCAGCCGGCGTCCGCATGCAGGACGAGGTCACAGAGCGGGCCGAACAAACTTTGGCTGGCCTGTCGGTGGTAGTGACCGGCTCTTTGATCACTTACAGCAGAGACGAAGCCAAAGCCGCATTACTCGAACGCGGCGCGAAGGCCGCGGGGTCAGTTTCCAACAAAACGGCGTTCGTCGTGGTGGGCACCGATCCGGGGTCGAAATATGACAAGGCGATCGCCTTGAAGGTGCCGATACTGGACGATGCAGGTTTCACGGTTCTCCTGAAAGACGGTCCGGCGGCGGCTCTGAAGCTGGCGAGAATCGGTGACCAGGAGGCGCCCGCGGGGTGAACGGGTCAGAAATTGTCGGCGCAGCGAGCTCGTCCCCGACAATGAAGGGTGTCAGCTGTTCGGCCCGCTCACCTCGAGTGACAAGGCATCCCATCCCGGTGCCCGGTTCGACACCACTCCACGGCACAGACGATAGCTTGAGAGTCCGTAGACTTTGCGGGCGGCCCTGCCCTGCAGCCCGGGCTGGGCAGAGCTGCGTGTGAGTGGCACTCGTCCGGCCGTTGCCTACCGCTGTCAGCGTTAAAGATCTGACAGCTTCAATGAAGGAGTATCGCCCTGCGCATCATCTTCGCCGGAACTCCCGAGGCAGCGGTACCTGCGCTGCTCGCGCTGATGAGCTCCGCGCACCAGGTGATCGCGGTGGTGACGCGTCCGCCGGCTCGGTCTGGCCGCGGAAGGACTCTCATCCAGAGCCCGGTCGCCGCTGCTGCCGAGGAACTCAATCTTCCTATCCTCACCCCGACATCTGCGAGCGACCCTGAGTTCCTCGCGCAATTAGTCGCGCTAGCGCCTGACGCGGCCGCAATTGTGGCCTATGGAGCACTTCTCCCGCCGGCGATTTTGACAGTACCCACTCACGGGTGGATCAACCTGCACTTCTCGTTGCTGCCCGCATGGCGCGGCGCCGCGCCGGTGTACGCAGCGATTCGCTACGGCGACGAATTGACGGGAGCCACGACGTTTCGACTCGAAGCTGGATTGGATACTGGTCCGGTGTTTGGCACTGTGATCGAGTCAATTCATCCGTCGGACACCGCCGGCGCTCTTCTCGATCGGATCGCGGTATCCGGGGCGCAGTTGCTGGTACACACCCTGGACGGAATCGACAACAATTCGTTGGTTCCGGTTCCGCAACCGTTCGATGGCGTAAGCCACGTGGGCAAAGTGAGCGTCGCCGATGCTGAGATCGACTGGTGTGTTCCCGCTTTTGCGATAGAGCGATTGATTCGCGCACTCACTCCGGAGCCCGGCGCGTGGACTACTTTCCGCGGGCAACGGCTGGGAGTTGGGACGGCCCAGGTCCTCGATGGATCGGCCCCGGAATTACGCCCCGGCGAGCTGCAGATCTCCAAACGAGAAGTGCTGGTAGGCAGCAGTTCTGGCGTTTTAAGACTCGGTTTCGTTCAGCCTCAGGGTAAGAACGTGATGGGTGCGGCGGATTGGGCGCGAGGCGTCCGGCCACGCGAAGGCGAAGCCTTCGCGTCTGTTCAAGAAAAGATAGCCATGAGGAATGAGACCATCGAGTCCAACGAGATCAACGAGGCGAACTAATGAGCAGACCCATCGGTCCGGCCCGTAAGGGAAGTACTCGGCCTCCGCAGCGGCCCAGCACCCAGCAGCCACCGACTCCAGACCCCGCACGGCAAGCCGCCCTCGATCTCCTCAGGGCTGTGCGCGAAGACGGGGCCTATGCCAATCTCGCGCTACCGAAGATCTTAAATGATCGGCGAATCTACGGCAGGGACGCAGGCCTGGCAACTGAACTTGCCTACGGGACCTGCCGGGCCATGGGACTGCTGGATGCCATCCTCGCGCAAGGTTCGGGGCGGCCGCTCGCCGAGTTGGATGGCGCCGTACATGATGCGTTGCGATTGGGCGCCTATCAACTCCTTCGGACGAGAATACCTGCGCACGCTGCAGTGTCGGCGACGGTGAACTTGGTTCGCACTGGGCCGAAACCTGGGGCAGCCGGATTTGTGAATGCGGTACTGCGTCGCGTCAGCGAGCGCGAAGAGGGGGAGTGGGTGGATTTGCTGGCGCCACCTATCGCGACCGACCCGATCGGCCATTACGCGATGCAAACCGCGCACCCCAGATGGATAGCAGAGGCGATCAATGACGCCCTCGGTGCTGAATCTGACGAGTTGCTCGAGGCGCTGACCGCCGACGACCAGCGACCTCAAGTTCACTTGGTGGCAAGGCCCGGGCGGATCAGTGTGGCTGACCTCGTCATAGAATCTGTCGGCGAACTCGCGCGGTATTCCCCGTACGGGGTGTACTTGCCAGACGGCGACCCCGGCCGGTTGCGAGCTGTGGCGACAGGCTTGGCCGGCGTCCAAGACGAAGGATCCCAGCTGGTGGCGCTTGCGCTCATCAACGCGGAAATTGAAGGCCCGGATAGTCGCTGGCTGGATCTGGCAGCCGGTCCCGGGGGCAAGGCGGCAGTGATCGGTGCGCTCGCTGCGGAGCGGGGCGCACAGGTGGACGCGATAGAGATCACCCCGCACCGGGCGGAATTGGTGCGGCAGGCGGTAGCCGGCCTCCCCGTGAAAGTTCACGTGGCGGACGGTCGCTCGACGACGTTGCCGCCCGAGACCTATGACCGTGTATTGCTTGATGCACCGTGCACAGGGTTGGGCGCGCTGCGACGCCGGCCCGAAGCAAGGTGGCGTCGCTCACCCGCATCGGTGGCCGAACTGGTGGAGCTGCAGACGGAACTACTGATCTCCGCGGCAGCCCTCGTCCGTCCCGGTGGCTTGATCGGATACGTCACCTGCTCACCGCATTTGGCGGAAACCGCGGATATCGTCGCAGCTAGGCCTGCAGGACTCGACCTTGTCGACGCCCGACCTTACCTGCCGGGTGTGCCCAAACTGGGTGCTGGACCGACTGTTCAACTGTGGCCACATCGACAGGGAACGGACGCCATGTTCTTGGCGATCATGCGTAAGTCTGTCCGCTGATCATCCGGGCAGACCGAGGGGACGAACTAGGCTGGCATGGTGAGTAAAAATGTGCTGATTGCCCCCTCCATCCTGTCGGCTGACTTCGCCAAACTCGGCGTGGAAGCAGAGTCGGTGCGGGGGGCCGATTGGCTGCATGTGGACGTGATGGACAACCATTTCGTGCCTAACCTGACGCTGGGATTACCGGTAGTGAAGTCTCTGCTCGCCGCCACGGATATCCCATTGGACTGTCACCTCATGATCGATGATCCGGATCGCTGGGCTCCGGCCTACGCCGAGGCCGGAGCGTACAACGTCACCTTTCACGCGGAAGCGGCGTCGAATGCGGTTGCCACTGCGAAAAACCTTCGAGCAGCGGGCGCGAAGGCGGGCCTTGCTCTGAAGCCGGGGACATCCCTGGCGGACTGGGCTGAAATTTTGCCCCATTTCGACACGCTTTTGGTGATGACAGTGGAACCGGGCTTCGGCGGCCAGTCTTTTATTTCTGAAATGGTGCCCAAAATTGCGTTGGCGCGGCACTTGGTGGATACCGGGCACCTCACAATCGTGGTCCAGGTCGACGGGGGTATCGCGGCACACACCATCGAGGCCGCAGCAGAGGCGGGTGCTGATTGCTTTGTCGCCGGCTCCGCGGTATTCGGCGCCCAGAACCCGGCGCTAGCGGTGGCCCAACTGCGCCAGATTGCCCAGGCTGCCAAGATTCCTTAAGTTTTGGATCTCCGTGAGTATTCGACCTAGCCGCACTGAAGTAGTCGGAATTGACGGGCGCACCGAGGCCAGCCACGAACAAATAACGAAAACACCATCAGAGCAGACAGCACCGAGGAAGGCACAGCGATGTTCACGGGAATCGTCGAAGAACGTGGCGAAATCATTGCACTGGCAGTTGCCGCCGACGGCAAGGATGCACGGATCACCGTGCGCGGCCCGCTGGTGACAACCGATGCGGGACACGGGGACTCCATCGCGGTGTCCGGTGTGTGCCTCACGGTGGTGGATCAGTCCGAAGGTACCTTCACCGCTGACGTAATGGCGGAGACACTGATCCGGACCACAGTCGGAGCTCTGAAAGCGGGCGATTTCGTGAACCTGGAGCGATCGGTTACTGCAGCGACCAGGCTTGGCGGGCACGTCGTGCAAGGCCACGTCGATGGCATCGGGCAGATCATGTCTCATGTTCACTTCGAGGCCTATGACGAAATCCGGATTAGCGTTCCGGTGGCGCTCGGCAAATATATTGCGAGCAAAGGATCGATCGCGGTGGACGGGATTTCGCTCACGGTCATTGATGTCGCGGACACCGCACGCGGATCCGAGTTCACGGTTGGCATCATCCCGGAAACACGAGAGGCTACTACTCTGGGACGTCATGGGGTGGCGGCGCTGGTCAATATTGAGGTTGATGTGATGGCCAAGTATGTCGAGCGCTTATTGACCGCCCATCCTGGGCTCGCTGAGCCGCTAGTCGCGTCGGTCGTCGACGAGGACGTACACAGAAACCAGACCACATCATGAGCACACCAGAATCAAGGGGCCAAACAATTTCCGAGCGCGCCTCGACAGCGGCTGGCTTCGACTCGATCGAGCACGGGATCAGCGAAATTCTTGCTGGGCGAGCCGTGGTGGTGGTGGACGATGAGGACCGCGAGAACGAAGGTGACCTCATCTTCGCCGCCGAATTAGCGACGCCGCAGCTGGTCGCATTTACCGTCAGGTACTCCTCCGGGGTGATCTGCGTGCCTCTCGACGCAGCCGATTGTGACCGTTTGGAACTCTCCCCGATGACACGGGTCAACACCGACCCTAAACAAACCGCTTACACCATCTCGGTGGACAGCAAGATCGGTGTGAGCACGGGTATCTCTGCATCGGATAGGGCGCAAACCATTCGCGCGCTGGCAGACCCAGCTACGCAGGCATCTGACCTGAGCAGGCCAGGGCATGTGTTTCCCCTGCGTTCCCGCGAGGGCGGCGTGCTCACGAGACCGGGACACACGGAAGCTGCGATCGATCTGGCAGCTCTCGCTGGCCTGCGACCTGCGTGTGCGATCGCTGAAATCGTCAACGACGACGGCTCGATGGCCAGGCTGCCCGAGCTTCGTATTTTTGCCGAGGTGCACAAACTGGCGCTGATTTCCATTGCCGACTTGATTGCCTATCGGCTCCGTACCGAAGTGCAGGTGGAGGAAGTAGCCAACGCGCGGCTTCCGCTGCCGCAGGGGGAATTTCGGGCCGTCGGCTTTCTCAGCAAAGTGACCGGTAAGGAACTTATTGCTTTGGTCCACGGGGAGATCGGCGACGGGGAGGATGTGCTCGTCCGTGTGCACTCCGAATGTTTGACGGGCGACGTGCTGGGATCGCTGCGATGCGACTGCGGCCCCCAGCTCCATGCGGCGTTGGATGCGGTAGCCGCCCAAGGTCGGGGTGTCGTTCTGTACATCAGAGGGCACGAAGGCCGAGGTATTGGGCTTTTGCAAAAACTACGCGCCTACGAGTTGCAAGATAACGGCGCCGACACAGTAGATGCCAACTTGCAACTCGGCCTACCCGCTGATAGCCGAGAGTATGGCTCTGGCGCCCAGGTCCTGGCCGCATTAGGGATTCGCTCCATGCGCTTGCTTACCAACAATCCTGCCAAGCGTGCAGGGCTCGAAGGGTACGGGTTGCGAATTGTTGAGCGGGTGGCTTTGCCCGTCCACGCCAACCCGGAGAACATCCGCTATCTCACCACTAAGCGAGACCGCATGGGACACGACTTTCTCGACCTGGACGAGCCAGACGAGCTGTGGTTGGCCTCTTCGGACCTTCCGGAAGCAACCACTGTGGCCCACTCACCTCTGACCCCGAAGGAGCGCATATGAGCGGCGAAGGACGTCCGGCGCTAGCTATCCCGAACGCGAGCGGCATCAAAGTGGCGATCGCTGTCGCCCAGTGGCACGGCGAGATCACGGACCAGTTGCTTACCCGCGCACTGGCGGTCGCTCTCGAAGCCGGCACAGCGACTCCGACTGTGGTGCGCGTCGCAGGCTCGGTCGAACTCCCAGTGGTGGTGCAACAGTTGGCGTCCAACCACGATGCGGTGGTGGCTTTGGGCCTCGTCGTGCGCGGTGGGACGCCACATTTTGAGTACGTGTGCGACGCGGTCACCTATGGTCTGACGCGCGTGGGTCTGGATACCGGCGTGCCAGTGGGAAACGGAGTACTCACGGTGAATTCGCTTCAGCAGGCGATCGACCGAGCGGGCGGCGTGGACGCCGCCGAGGATAAGGGCGCTGAATCGATGGTGGCAGCCCTTGCGACAGCACTGACCCTTCGCGAACTTCGCGCGCCTGCGGCACGAGTGGGATTTTAATAATGACTACGACAAACAACCCCGTACTACTGACCGTACGGCCCCGCAAAATCACCTACTTTGCAGGTGTAGGCGCTGCGATCGTCGTCGCTGTCACCGCTGTGGTTGGTGTGACGCTACGGTCGGACACCACCGGCGTCTATTTCCGTACTGCGGACGCGGTTTCCATGATCGTGTTGGGATTACTGTTCGCCGGCGGGATGATGCTGGTCGCTAGGCCCCGTTTGCGGGTGTACGCCGATGTCGTCAAAGTCCGAAATATTTTTGGTGAGAAAACCATTGAATGGCCGTTGATTCACCGGGTGGCTTTCCCCGAGGGGTCGCAGTACTCGCAACTGGAGCTCGCCGACGACGAGATGGTGGCCGTCATGGCGATTCAAGCAATGGATAAGGAGCGAGCAGTCGCAGCGCTTCAACAGTTCCGCGCACTCTTTAAACAATATGGCTCGCCGCCGCCGGTGGTTTCTCCTGAGGCAGCCGCACGAAGAGTGGCAGCGCCAGACCCCCACCGGCCGCTCGGTCGACTGGAGCAAATTGACCTGCAACGGGCTGCCGAGGGAAAGACTAAGAAGCGATTCGGTGGTCGCTGATGTGGCAGCTGTCAGAGCCGCTCCCGGTGTGACCCGCTGAGCGCCGATCCGTCTACAACGCCCTGCGCGTTTAGCGTCGGCGTGTCTCGCCGGGCCCGGATCCGGGCTCGTCTGGGTAGAGCGAGTACTCGCGAAACGCGCCTTGAAGCCCCGCTAGTCCATCCCGGAAGGCCGCAGCGTGTGGCCCCAGGTCTGGTGCTGCTGCATTGACCAAACCGGCAAGAGCGGTAATGAGATGCCGGGCCTCGTCCAAATCCCGATGAGCAGGATTGTCGGGGTCTGGAGAAGAAAGTCCTAACTGTTCTGCAGCTGCGCTCATCAACATCACAGCAGCCCGCGAAATTACCTCCACTGCTTGAATATCGGCAAGGTCGCGAACGTCGCCGCGGTGGCTGTGATCAAGAGGGATCCGCCCGGGTCCGTCAGCTGGAGCACGAAGGCCAACTTCACGGTCCGATCCACGATGCGGATCGATGGGGTCAAGAGCGGCAGGGGTCGGATGTTCGGAGGGGATTCGTTCTTCAGGAGTCACGTGTAGTAGCCTTGCAGGTGCGACCACTCTGAGGGAAACCGAAGAGCAAGCAAGTGGAGTCCGACTCCCACCCGAAGCTGCTCACGCGGCCGGGTACGGTCCTGCAGCTTCACTGCTTTTCTGCTTGTCGCCAAGCAGGGTGCTGGCTGCGGTGCGCGTCCGCCTTTGAGGCGTTCGCCGATCGCGCGCTCGGATCCCGTTGCCAAGGCAGCGGGATTTTTTGTTGTTGAAGGGCAGTACAAGTACAGATGAACGAGAAGGCCCTGGCAGGGTCCAATCGGTCTTGAACCCGGCACGCAAGTGCTGGCAACTAACACACAGTCTTCAGGAGGACTCAATCAGCGTCGAGCCACGCATTAATGACAGGATTCGCGTCCCTGAGGTCCGTTTAGTCGGACCCGACGGCGAAATGGTCGGGATCGTTCCGATCGGTAAGGCGCTGGATATGGCTGTCCAGGCAGATCTCGATCTGGTCGAGGTTGCGCCGACGGCCCGTCCGCCGGTTGCGAAGATCATGGATTACGGCAAATTCAAGTACGAAAACGCACAAAAGGCCCGTGAGGCCCGTCGCAATCAGGTGTTGACCGTCATCAAAGAGATGAAGCTCAGACCAAAAATCGATGGGCACGATTACGAGACTAAAAAAGGTCACGTGGTCCGGTTCCTCAAGGTTGGCGACAAGGTCAAGGTCACGATCATGTTCCGCGGTCGGGAGCAGTCCCGTCCGGAACTGGGCTACCGCTTGCTGCAGCGGCTCGCTGGTGATGTCGCGGAGCTCGGCTTCGTTGAGAGCGCGCCGAAACAAGATGGCCGCAACATGATCATGGTGCTCGCACCGCACAAGGCTCCGGCGAAAACGCCCAGGGCGCATGCAGAGCCGGAAGTTCCTGCGAAGGTGCGCGGGGCTGCTCGGATGCCCGCTCCCGCGGACGCGCCCCCTGCGATGCAGGGTGAAAACGTGACCTCGACTGAGGCGGATGACGGTACCGAAACCGCAGTACTGGAATCCACCAGTGTGGAAACCGAAGCTGTGGAAACCGAAGCTGTGGAAACCGAAGCTGTGGAATCCGAAGCTGTGGAAACCGAAGGTTCCGAGCTAGCCAATGCTGACGCAGAGAACTCCGACTCGCCTGCAGTGGACGTTGGGCCGGAAGTGGCCGAACCGGTCGAGCTCAAAGCTTCGGAAGCTGCTGCGGCGCCATCACTAGCGGCGCCGAAACCGACGGCCGCAAGGACGCCGGCACCTAAGCCCGCAGCCGCAAAGCCCGCAGCCGCAAAGCCCGCAGCTGCAAAGCCTGCGGCCGCAAGGACGCCGGCACCTAAGCCTGCAGCCGCAAAGCCTGCAGCTCCAAAACCAGCGCCCAAGCCCAAACCGGCCGCGAAACCAGCGGCTACACCGGGTAACTAATTCACAATGACTTCAGGGAATGTCCGTCACCGGAGTCTCCCTACCGTGCCGGTGGAATTCATCGGCACCCGTTCCTCGAACTCGGGGGGCGGGATGCACGCAGATCAGCGAGGAAGAAATGCCTAAGCAGAAGACACATTCGGGGATGAAGAAGCGGGTCAAGATGACCGGCTCCGGCAAACTCGTTCGCGAACAGGCCAACAAGCGCCACTTGCTCGAGGTCAAGTCCTCGACCCGCAAGCGTCGTGTTGATGGCATGACCGATGTTGCCAAGGTTGATGTGCCGCGCGTCAAGCGCATGCTCGGTATCTAATACCGCATCAGCAGTAAGTATTTTCCAGACTTCCCCTTCCCGAATGTCCATGCGCGAGTTGCGAAGCTCGCGTCGAAGTAGAAAGACAGGTGTGCCGTGGCACGCGTCAAAAGGGCGGTAAACGCCCATAAGAAGCGCCGCACAACTCTGGAGCGCGCTGCGGGTTATCGCGGCCAGCGTTCCAGGCTGTACCGCAAGGCTAAAGAGCAGATTCTGCACTCGCTCAACTACGCCTACAACGACCGTCGCAAGCGTAAGAACGATTTCCGCAAGCTCTGGATCGCGCGCATCAACGCAGCGGCCCGTGCACACGGCATGACGTACAACCGTTTCATCCAGGGGTTAAATCTTGCAGGCGTTGAGGTTGACCGCAAGGTCCTCGCCGAACTGGCCGTGCACGAAGACGTTGCCTTCGCCGCTTTGGTGAAGATCGCTCGTGAAGCAGTGCCCTCGGTGGGCGATGCAAATGCTGAGAGTGCAGCCTGAGCGCCAATGAGCGCCCCCGCCGACGCCCGACCGGTACTCCGGCCGGGCGTTCGGTTTCTTTGGGCCGCTCCGACTCGGGTCGGGATTTCTCAGGCCTGCCGGTAGGTAAGTCCGCGTCCTCATCAAGGGACGCCGAATTCCTGCATGAAGGACCTGATCTGGAGGCCGACGACGTCGTCGATGGCGCGCTCGGTGAACGTAGCCCGCGGATCGCGGCGGCTCACCGATTGCTCCGTCGATCGCGCAGGACCGAGGCCGGGGAGTTCTTGGCCGAGGGAGCGCAGGCAGTCGGCGAAGCCATTGCCTATGCAAGGAACAACCCGGGCATCGTGCACGAGCTCTACATGACCTCGGATGCTGCGACCAAGCACGTAGATCTGGTGCGGGCAGCGTTCGCGGCCGGCATTGAAGTCACGGTTGTCACCACGCGGGCTGCGTCTTTCCTTTCGGATACTCAGGCACCGCAGGGATTATTCATTCGGAGCAAAGCCATCGATGTTTCGCTGGCCCAGGCGGTCAGCAGCGGCGTCAAGCTCGTTGCTGTGCTCGTGGATGCCAACGATCCCGGCAATGCCGGAACCGTCGTGCGTCTCGCCGACGCCTCGGGGGCAGATGCGGTGATCTTCGCGGGCGATTCGGTGGACTTTTACAATCCCAAGGCCGTTCGCGCCTCCGCGGGTTCAATATTTCACCTGCCGATCGTCCGTGCGGGTGATCCATTGGAGCTCATGGCGGAACTGTCAGCTGCAGGACTAAGTGTTCTGGCCACTACTGGCGGTGCTGAAGTGGATCTGGATCAAGCACGCAATGACGGGCTTTTGGACCTGCCCACCGCATGGATCTTCGGATCGGAAGCCCATGGCCTGCCCGAGTCCGTGATTGAAGCAGCCGACGAGGCAGTCAAGGTCCCAATCCATGGCAAGGCAGAGTCGCTGAACCTGGCGACAGCTGCCGCCCTGTGTCTTTACGCCTCGGCGTCAACCCAAAGACACCAGGGCTGATCGTTCGGAGCTCGCGGAAGAGTTGTCACAGAGGGAGAAACAGCGGTGCGGGCCCCCGGGCGCCGCACCGCTGCACTCTGCACCGCTGCACTCTGCGCCGGGCACCGCTGCACTCTGCGCCGGCCGCCTAGCTCCACCGATAGCGCGTTGTCAATGCCGCCTTCACGAGATCGAATCGAGGCCTGTCGAGCGACGCAGCTTCGCGCCGCATGCCTTGGGGGTGTACCGAGAAGACGCGATCGATGTTGATCCAACTCGGACGGCCTTCGCCGTCCCAGTTGCCCGAACCGATTGATACGAACTCCGAATCCCCGTCATGCTGCTTACTCGTCAGCTGCACAGCCAGTACATTTCCCGTCGGCAGAGTGGCTACTACCAGCACCGGGCGGTCTTTACCGCGGCCATCGCGTTCCTCGAAGGGCACCCAGGTCCACACGATTTCTCCCGGGTCGGGATCTCCATCCACCTTGGGCGAGTACGTCATTCTGACGGCTCCCACGTTCGATGGATCTACCTCCAACGTCGCTGTAGGACCATAGCGACCCGATTCGGCTTGGTCAGCAGGGGATGCATGGGTGGCGCCGGTCGGCTTCACCTGGCCCTGCCTGGGAGCTACCGGGGGCCTAGGTGGTGGCGGCTTTCTCGACGTCGGCGCTGTCAAGGTCTCGACTACGGAGCGAAGGAGTTTGGCCAGGAAGCTACTGGTACTAGACATAATCGACGACCCTACCGGCCGCAAGGAGCAGCGAGTGGGAGTGGTGTGGTGGCAGGATCAATTATGCTCACGCGGTCTGATTAACGCACTAAGCGCTCACGAGGCCGGTGGGTTACGAGCGCGTGATGAAAGTCCTGGTTCGTAGCGATGCGGGAACTAATGTGCGGGGAACGGGAACACGATGACGAGCAATGATGGGTCCCAAGATATTCAGCTGCAGCTGAATGAGGCATCGGAACAGGCGGTGGCGGCGTTTGCGGCTGCGCCTGACCTGTCTTTGCTGACGGCGGAAAAAGTGGCGCATCTGGGCGATCGCTCACCGGTGTTGTTGGCTAGGCGGAACCTGGGAACGCTACCCGGTTCCGAGAGAGCAGCCGCGGGCAAGGCAATTAACGCTGCGCTGGTATACATCACGGCCCAGCACGCGGAGCGTTTGGTGGTGCTCACCGCTGAGCGCGAGGCCAGCATGCTCGTGGCAGAGAAAGTTGACGTCACCCTGCCGTTCGATCGCCAGCCTCGAGGGTCACGGCACCCTATTTCGTTGATGATGCAGCAGACCGCTGACACCTTCATCGCCATGGGATGGGAGGTGGCGCAGGGCCCCGAACTCGAGGCCGAGTTCTTTAACTTCGACGCGCTGAACTTCCCACCGAATCACCCGTCGCGCGCGACCGCTGACACTTTCTATCTCGCTGACTCACTCTCGCAGGTAGGCGCCAGCCCGGACTCGGAATCCGGCTTGGTGCTGCGCACCCACACGTCCCCGGTTCAGGTCCGGGCGATGTTGGAGCGAACTCCGCCCATTTACGTGGTGTGCCCAGGTCGGGTGTATCGCACGGACGAGCTCGATGCGACCCACACCCCGGTGTTCCACCAGATCGAGGGCTTGGCGATTGATCGTCATTTGACGATGGCACATCTCAAGGGAACCCTGGACCACTACGCCAAGGCGATGTTCGGACCCGATTCCCGGACCCGTCTGCGGCCGCACTTCTTCCCATTTACCGAGCCCAGTGCAGAACTGGACGTCTGGTTCCCCGAGAAGAAGGGCGGAGCTGGCTGGGTGGAGTGGGGTGGCTGCGGCATGGTGGACCCGAACGTGCTCATCTCGTGCGGGTTGGATCCAGCCGAGTACAGCGGCTTTGCGTTCGGAATGGGGGTGGAGCGCACGCTCCAGTTCCGCAATTCCATCCCCGACATGCGGGACATGATCGAGGGCGACGTGCGATTTAGCGCGGCCTTCACGACGGAGGTTTGATTTCGATGCGCGCGCCCCTGGAATGGCTACTCAAGTACGTGGCACTGCCCGCTGACACCACTATTGAACAGATCAGTGATGCCTTCATTCGGATGGGCCACGAGGTCGAGGGTGTGCACACGCCGCCGCCCACCGTGGGCCAACTGGTGATCGGTCATGTCCGCAGCATTGAGGAGCTCACCGAGTTCAAGAAGCCCATCAGGTTCTGTCGTGTTGCGGTCGGCGCTGGCAACGGCGAGCTCGGCGAGGATGGCACTGCAACGGACGAGCGCGGGATCATTTGCGGCGCAAGGAATTTCGTCGAGGGCGACAAGGTGGTGGTGGCGCTACCGGGCACCACGCTGCCAGGAGACTTCACTATTGCATCCCGTTCGACGTACGGGCGGATTTCCGACGGCATGATTTGCTCGGCAGCCGAGCTGGGGGTCGGGACCGACCACGACGGCATCATTGTGCTCGACGACGACGCCGAGGTTGGCAGCGACGCCCGGGAACTAATCGGCGGCTCCGACACCACCTTCGAACTGGCGGTGACACCGGATCGTGGCTATGCGCTGTCGATCCGGGGGCTTGCCAGGGAATTGGCTGCAGCCTTTGCGGTTCCGTTCACCGATCCCGCTCGTGTCGCGCTAAAGACAGAGGTGAAGACAGAGGTAACCGGCGACCATGCGTGGCCGGTCCGGATTGACGACCCGCAGGGCTGCGACAGGTTCGTGATGGTCAGGGTTTGCGATGTCGACCCGCAGGCGCGAAGCCCGTACTGGCTACGCAGGCGGTTGGCCGCGGCAGGAATTCGGGCGATCTCGCTCGCTGTCGACGTCACCAATTACGTGATGGTCGAGTTGGGTCAACCACTGCACGCTTTTGACGCGGCAGCACTCTCCGGCGACATCGTGGTCCGGCGAGCGGTAGCGGGGGAGATGCTCAGCACCCTGGACGGGGTCACCCGCACCCTGCGCGACACCGACCTGGTGGTGGCCGACGATTCAGGCGCCATCTCTATCGCCGGTGTCATGGGCGGAGCGAGTACCGAAATTTCTGATGCGACTACAGACGTCCTGATCGAAGCGGCCCATTGGACCCCTCCGGTCATCTCCCGGACTGCCCGCCGACTCAAATTACCCTCCGAGGCATCCCGTCGTTTCGAGCGGGCGGTCGATCCTGCTATCACCGCTGTTGCCGCCGAAGCCGCCGCCGCTTTGCTAGTGGCCCACGGAGGCGGGCGGGTGTGGTCGAACCGTACCGACGTCGGTAATCCGAAGGCTTCGGAAGTCGTCGTGCTTCCTATTGGCGAGCCCGAGCGCATTGTGGGCCGCCCTTTCGGCCCGGGCGTGACAGCGCGCCGGCTGTCTCAGGTGGGTTGCACCATTGAGGCAAAGGCCGACGAGACCGGTTCGTCGATCCTGTTGGTGACACCGCCCACGTGGCGTCCAGACCTGTTGCGCACCGCCGATTTGGTCGAAGAGATCGCCCGGCTCGAAGGGTACGACTCCATTGATTCGATCTTGCCGGTCGCGCCTGCTGGCACAGGGCTGACCCCGACGCAGCGCCGAGAGCGCGCCGTCGCGTCGGATCTAGCTTCCGCAGGTTTAGTGGAGATACTCGCCTTCCCGTTCGTGGGTCCGAAGGACTTCGATCAGCTCGGTTTGCCAGCAGATGACATCCGTCGGCGGGCGGCTTCGTTGCTCAATCCCCTGGATTCGGAACGGCCGTCCATGCGAACGACTCTGCTGCCGGGTCTGCTAGAAACCCTGACACGCAACCTTTCTCGCGGATCCAAAGATCTCGCTCTGTTCGAACTGGGCACAGTGTTCTTACCGAAGTCGAACGCACCCAGGCCGCCGCAACTGTCCGCCGGACAGCCACCAACCCCGCAGGAACGCGCCGTGTTGGATGCGAGCATTCCCGCTCAGCCGCAGCACGTGGCGGCAGTGTTGGTGGGCAACGTTGATCACTCCGGCTGGTGGGGCGCGGGGCGACCGGCCACCTGGTCAGATGCTATCGAATTGGCGCGTCGCATCGGCCGTGCCGCAGGCATCGAATTGTCGGTGGTGGCCGCCGACAATGCGCCGTGGCACCCGGGCAGGTGCGCGAGCATCAGGGTGGGCGACTGGCCGGTGGGATACGCCGGCGAGCTGCACCCCGCCGTAGTGGAGCGCTTAGGCTTGCCACCCCGCACAGTGGTGCTGGAGCTCAACCTGAGCGCACTGCCCGTGAGAACAGCGCCGGTGCCGCCAGCAATCACCAGCTTCCCCGCGGTCAACATGGATGTTGCACTGGTGGTGGATGAGAGCGTGACCGCAGCGGCGTTGACGGCAGTTTTGCTTGACGGAGGGGGTGATCTGCTCGACTCCGTTCGACTCTTCGACGTCTACCAGGGCGCCCAAGTGCCCGTTGGCCAGAAGTCGCTGGCGTTCGCGTTAGTGATTCGATCCAGCGAGCGCACATTAACCGCAGCCGAGGCGACTCAGGTCCGGGACAGCGCCGTTGCCGCCGCTGCAGCTGCATTCAAGGCAACCCAACGATGAACACTGCTGGCGGTAGAACTGGTGGGAGGCTGAAATGAACGAGACATTTACGTTGCCTCGAGAACTGACCAAGCGGATTGACGCGGCGGGGTACTACCCGGCCTTCGTGGCCGATGTCCTTGACATTGCGGTGGCCGGCGAGCAGGTTACGGACTTTCTCGTGCACGGCGAGACAACCTTCGATAGTGAGTCGATTCGTCGCCATCTGTCTGTCTTGGTGCTGACACCCACGCGCCTGGTATTTGTTCACGCAGACGACCACGGAGACGATCTCAATCCCGGCGACGACATGCCGGTGCCCGCGCCAGCGGCGCATGGCGTGGCAACCTCGGAGGCGGTGCCTCTGGACTCGGTGCGGACGGTGATGTTGACCCATGTTGTTGCCGATCCCGCGAAGTATCGCAGCGGTGGATTGGGCCGCGAGATGACGTTAACCATTGGCTGGGGTGGAGTTGCCCGTGTCGATTTGGAGGCGGCGTCGTGTCCGGATCCAAATTGCGACGCCGACCATGGCTACACCGGAACGCTCACGGGTGACGATCTAGCGATCCGGATCAGCGCCGATGCGGAAGGCACGGGCGCCGTTGCTGATGCTCTGCGCTTCACACGTTCGCTCTCAGCGGCGACTGCGCGCACCGCTGGTCGGTGACGTTCCCTGGTGGCCCCCCAGCCTCGCTTCCTCTGATGTAGTCAGCGAGCAAGTCGATTCACCACATGACGAAACACTGCGGGAGCCACGCCAGCGGCCGGCACAATGGCGGGCCGAAGGACAGGATTGCGGGCGACGGCAAGAAGCGTATGGGTAATGCGGCGGTAGTCCCTCGTGGATTTCGCGTAGGCGGCCTCGTAGAGCTCGGGTGAGCCAAGAACGAGGCAGTCAACCAGCTTCTCTGCGCATTTGACGGCGGTGGAGATCCCGTCGCCGGTCAGCGCGTCGATGTAGCCGGCGGCATCGCCCACCAAAAGTATTCGGCCCGCCGTCTGTCCGCTGGCTCGTTGCAGCAGGGGGCCGGCGCCTCTGGTGGTGGTGGCGGCATGGGCGGGCAGGCGCTCCAACAGTTGCGGAAAATCAGCGAGCTGGTCGGAAAACGACCGACGATCGGAGCTGAGAACGGCTACCCCTACCAGGTTGTCGGCAACCGGGGTGACGTACGCTTCGCTCCTCTTGCCCCAGTACACCTGCACCATGTCAGACCAGGGCGCGCATTCGTAGTGTTGGCGAAGCCCCCACCGTTTGCGCCGAGGCGCAGGCTTGAGCGTCATCCCGAGCCGGTCGCGGATGGGGGAGTGCAGGCCGTCGGCGGCGGCGAGATATCGCGCGCTGATACCGCCGGCACTGACACTGCTCGAATTCTGGGTTAACGGCAGTGCCGATGCCCTTCGCACTTCGATGCCAGCGTCTTGGACGGCGTGAAGCATGGCCGTTTGCAGTGTGGTGCGGCGAACTCCCATCCCCGTCCCATCGCTGAAAGGCGCTATGGCGGTGCGGGAGTGGTTCGAGAATTGAATGCCTCGCAGCGGCCGACCGTGAAGCGATATTTTGAGATCCGTCAGCGCGCGCACTCCGGCGGGCATCAGCCCTTCGCCACAGGCTTTGTCGATCGGGGGCTGCCGAGTTTCCAGAACGAGAACCTCAAGTCCGGCGCGGTGTGCGTACAGCGCGGTCGCTAGTCCAGCCGGGCCCGCACCCGCGATCAGCAGATCGATCATGTTCCGGCCAATGCACGGTTCTCGGCCTTGATGCGGACAGTGAGCAAACCGGCGTTGAGCAGGGTGAAAGCTGTTGCGGTGATACGTGCATCAAACACCAGCGGCAGAGCAACGCCTTCGGCAATGACCGCGACGTAGTTGGGGTGGGAGAAATATCGGTAGGGGCCGCTGCGGACTAGCGGCGTGCCTGGTACCACCACGATTTTGGTGCTCCACGAGCGGCCCAACGTGGTGATGCACCACCATCTCAGCCCTTGCGCAAGCACCGCAACGGACAACATTGGCCAGCCTATTCGCGGGCGAAACTTCCTTCTCTTCGCCAGCGCCTCGATGGCGCATCCCGCGAGCAAGCCGGAGTGCAACGCGACCATCACAGGGTAGTGACCCGAGCCGGTTTCGCGCCCGCCCCGAGCCAAGCTCCACGCGATGTTTCGTTTCGAGACACGGAGCTCGATGAGCCGCTCGACGCCGGTTGCAGCGACGAGCGCCAAGTACGGTTTCACCATTGCAGTAGCACCAGTTCTGAGCAGAAACCGGGGCCCATCGCCATGAGCACGCTGGAAGTTCCGGCTTTCGGACGTCTTAGCCGCCACGTGTCGTCCAACACGTGAAGGACGGAGGCGGAGGATAAATTGCCGACCCGGCTCAGGGACTCCCAGGTGAGTTGCAACGCCGCCGGCGGCAAGTCGAGCTCGGTTTCTATTGCTTCGATCACCTTCGGTCCACCGGGATGGGAGACCCAACAACCGATTCCGTCAACTTCCAGATCGTGTTCCTTCAGGAACAAGCGCACATCTTGCCCAAGGTAGCGGTGGACAAGTTCCGGCACTTGGGCGTCCAAAACGATCTTGAGCCCGCTGGTGCCCACGTCCCACCCCATTGTTCGTGCACTGCCAGGGTAAAGATGGCTACGCGAGTCGATGACGCAAGGACCAGTCACTCCTGTCTGAGCTGCCCGGTCGGCGCCTACGGCAACCACTGCAGCCGCGCCATCCCCGAAAAGTCCGCTGGCCACCAGGTTTGCCATGGATCGATCGTCGCGCTGGATGGTGAGCGAGCACAATTCCACCGATAACAACACTGCCACCCCGGTCGGATGCCCCAGCAAAAAGTCGTGCAGACGGGCGATACCCGCGGCGCCGGCGACACAGCCGAGGCCGAAGAGTGGCAACCGCTTCACGTCGGGTCGCAGTCCGACCTGCGAGGCGACGAGCGCATCGATGGAAGGCGCAGCTACCCCGGTGATAGTGGTGAAGATGATGAGGTCTACCTCGTGGGCGCCGATCCCGGCACGTGCCAGGGCTCCGACGACAGCCTGGCTGCCCAAGTCCACCGCAACCGCGATGTAGGCGTCATTAGCCTCGGAGAAGCTATCGAGCTCGCGATATCGGTGCAGGGGCAGCGCTAGGTTGCGGGAGTTGACTTTGGTATTGGTGTGCAGCCTTTTTAGCACTTCAACGTTGTCGCCGGGGCGCATACAAACCTCCGCGAAAGCCTGCGTGAGTTCTTGTTGCGAGTAGCGATGCTGCGGAAGCACCGGGAAGACCGCGGCCAATGACGTCATGCGGTCAGCGTACGCACGTACCCCATTTACAGGTGGTCAGCGATGAGCAGTCGCGCAGAAGTCGGTTTGCCAGAGCGTTCAAGCTGTATCGCGGTCCGGTCACGTAATTCGATAATGCTTATGATCACGGGATGAGCCGGCATCCCCTGTTGCACAGTGCTCGGCTGCTGGCATTGAGTTCACATCCGCTTCCAACGTGCGCGGTGACGGTGTTTGCAGGTGGGTTGGGGCTCCTGGCCGGAAACAGCATCGCGCGTTCGTTGCTCATCGCAGTGTGCGTCTTGGCTGGGCAACTCTCGATCGGCTGGTCGAACGATTTCCTGGATCGCGGTCGAGACGCCGCGGTGCTCCGTGCGGACAAACCCGTGGCTCTGGGCGAGGTTTCCTCTCGGCTGGTTCTCAACTCGGCTATCGCGGCGGCAGTACTGGCGCTGTTATTACCCTTGACCCTGGGGATCGGTGCAGCGGGTGCTGCGTGGGTGATCGTCATTTCGGGGTGGGGTTACAACCTTGGTCTCAAAGCGACGGTGTTTTCATTCCTCCCCTATGTGACCGCTTTCGGCGCACTTCCAGCGATTGCCACGCTCGCCTTGGCCGATCACGCGTTCCCCGTGTGGTGGGCGTGGGCAGCGGGATCGCTGTTGGGAGTGGCGGCCCACTTCGCCAATGTGCTCCCAGATTTACTTGCCGACGAGGCCACGGGGGTTCGCGGATTACCGCATCGACTCGGTGCGCGCGGCAGCGCAATCGTTGGCCCGCTGCTGTTAGTGGCGGCGACGGGCGTTTTGCTGCTGGGACCGTCGACGTCGTGGTCGTGGTGGCGGCTAGTAATTTTGGCTGCGGTCGGAGCGGGCGCTGTCGTCGGTGCGGTCGTGGGCGTGCGGCGGCCCGGGCGCCGTCCCCTTTTTGCGGCAATGATCGCCGTGTGCGCCTTGGACCTGTTGCTCTTTGCGGTCTCCGGGGGAACTCTGCGCTGAGTTCACCCTGCGTTTCACTTGGTGCGGCCGGTGAGCTCGGGCCGGTGAGCTCGATCCGGGTACCTGGCGAGTTACCGGGGCATAGTGTGCGCGGGCCACTCAGGTTCGACGCCTGGTACCAGCGGAACATCGGGGACAGGATTAGGGGTGGGTGCAGATCCCGGCTGGGGGACCTGCGGTGCATCTGGCGGGGGAATGGACGGGGTTGTTTCCGGAGTTTGCGTCATGGTGGGGTTATGCCCTTTCCTGCGGGGCGGGTAAACGTACGCGCAAAAATTGCGGATGACACGCGCCACGACTATGTATGACAATACAGTGAAGTGTATAGTTTGGCGGGTAGACGGGACCTGCGAATGGGCGGTCTCCCGACACCAATGATGGTGTGTCTGGCACCAGGGACGAGGGACGAGTAGATGACGTTGCGTGTCGCGGTTGCTGGAGCCAGCGGATATGCGGGCGGGGAGTTACTCCGCCTTTTGCTGGGTCATCCCGATGTCGAAATTGGAGCGTTGACCGCGAACTCCAACGCTGGCAGCACCCTGGGTGAACACCATCCGCATCTGGTACCTCTCGCCGAGAGAGTGCTGAGCGAAACCTCTGCCGCTGTGCTCGTTGACCATGACGCAGTTTTCTTAGCGCTACCGCACGGGCATTCCGCGGAGATCGCCGCGCAGCTCCCGTCATCGATCGTTGTTATCGACTGCGGCGCCGATCATCGTCTAGTCAACCCAGCCGCGTGGGAGCGCTTCTACGGAGGGGCGCACCCAGGAACGTGGCCGTACGGAATGCCAGAGCTACCGGGAGCGCGGGACAACCTGCGCGGCGCTAGGAGGATCGCGGTGCCGGGCTGTTACCCGACCGCCGCATCATTGGCTCTGGCGCCTGCGTTGGCAGCCGCACTCGTCGAGCCCGCTGTAACCGTCGTGGCGGTTAGCGGGACATCGGGCGCTGGCAAATCTTTAAAGACGAACCTGCTTGCCAGCGAGGTGCTGGGCTCAGCATCGGCGTATGGCGTGGGCGGAACTCATCGCCACACACCGGAAATGGTCCAGAATCTTTCCGCAGCAGCCGGAAAGCCCGTCACGGTATCGTTTACGCCAGTACTCGTGCCGATGAGCCGCGGCATTCTTGCCACGGTGACAGCGCCCGCGATGCCGGGGGTCAGTGCCAGCTTGGTGCGGCAAATCTACGACAATGCCTACGCTGCAGAACCTTTTATCCATTTGCTGCCTGCGGGCCAGTGGCCTGTAACAAAAGCAACCCTGGGGTCGAATGCGCTGCACCTGCAAGTTGCCTTAGACCCTGAC
Organism: Nakamurella antarctica; assembly: GCF_003860405.1. Taxonomy (NCBI): domain Bacteria; kingdom Bacillati; phylum Actinomycetota; class Actinomycetes; order Nakamurellales; family Nakamurellaceae; genus Nakamurella; species Nakamurella antarctica. The sequence goes on from NZ_CP034170.1 coordinate 1,079,242, forward strand.
GCCGGTGTCCTTATTGCTGTGGCTGCACTAGACAATTTAACCAAAGGGACTGCGGGCGCGGCAGTTCAGTCCTTCAACCTAGCCCTGGGACTCAGCGAAACTGCCGGGCTGACGACAGTGGGGATTGCGCCATGACGGTAACCGGACCAGCAGGATTTAGGGCGGCGGGCGTTACTGCAGGGCTGAAGGCATCGGGGAAACCCGATGTAGCTTTGGTGGTCAACGATGGCCCAAGATATGACGCCGCAGCGGTTTTCACGTCAAATAGGGTCAGGGCTGCGCCAGTCCAATGGTGCGAAAGCATTATCGGGCGCGGCGTCATCTCGGCCGTCTTCCTAAATTCCGGTGGCGCGAATGCGTGCACGGGCCCGGGCGGCTACGGCGACACCGCTGACACAGCAGCGCACGTCGGCGCTTTACTCGCTGTGCCGGCAGAGCAGATTGCAATTTGCAGCACTGGTCTCATCGGTGAACGGTTACCGATGGACAAGATCGCCGCGGGCGTGCTCGCTTCACACGCTGCGCTCAGTGCCACAGGCGGGTCGGACGCCGCCATCGCCATCATGACGACGGACTCCGTGCCGAAGAATATTCTGATCCAGGGCCCGGGTTTTACCGTCGGTGGGATGGCCAAAGGTGCGGGAATGCTAGCCCCCGGGTTAGCCACCATGCTGGTCGTGCTCACTACGGATGCCGAAGTAGGTAGCGCCGACCTTGACGCCGCTCTGCGGGCAGCAACTCGGGTCACATTCGACCGCGTGGATTCAGACGGTGCGACCTCAACCAACGACACCGTGCTCCTGTTGGCCTCCGGTGCGTCCGGAGTTCGGCCTCCTCAGCCCGTCCTACAAGCGGTAGTGACGAAAGCCTGTGCCGGCTTGGCGCATCAATTGATCGCCGACGCAGAAGGCGCCACCAAAGAGATCTCGATTCAGGTGGTCCATGCAGCTACCGAGGATGACGCGGTCGAAGTCGGTCGCGCCGTGGCTCGCAACAATCTGGTCAAGACCGCGTTCTTTGGGGGCGATGCCAACTGGGGCCGGATTCTGGCAGCAGTGGGCACCACCCGCGCTGCTTTCGATCCACACCAGATCGACGTCGCCATCAATGATGTCTGGATCTGCCGGGGTGGCAGCGTTGGCGACGACCGAGCAGGGGTGGATATGAGCGGCCGCGAGGCGAAAGTCACCATTGACCTGCACGCGGGCACTGAACAGGCGAGGATCGTCACTAACGATCTCTCGCACGCCTACGTCCACGAGAACTCGGCGTACTCAACATGAGTGCGAGCTCGTTTGGCAACAGCTCTTCTAGCAATAATGCCGCCCAGGCGGATTCGACCCCTGCCTACGAGCAGGCAACTCCCCGGACCGAGGGACGGGGACGCGTGGAAGCCGTGACGGCAGCAGCGCGTGCCGGCTTCCTGGCAGACTCTCTGCCCTGGTTGTTGAAATGGCGAGGCCAAATAGTGGTCGTCAAGTACGGCGGAAACGCAATGACAGATGAGCATCTGAAGTCCGCGTTCGCAGCAGACATGGTGTTCCTCCGCACCGTGGGGCTCAAGCCTGTCGTGGTCCACGGCGGCGGGCCACAGATCAGCGCCATGTTGAAAAGGCTTAATGTGGCGGGAGAGTTCAAGGGCGGATTCCGGGTCACTACGCCGGAAACCATGGACATCGTTCGAATGGTATTGGTCGGGCAGGTGGGCCGGGAGTTGGTGAACCTCATTAACGCGCACGGTCCATTCGCCGTGGGCATGTCTGGCGAGGACGCCAATTTATTGACCGCCGCACGCCGGACGGTCTCAGTTGACGGCGTCCAAGCCGACATCGGCCTGGTGGGCGATGTAGCCAGCGTCAACCCTGACGCGGTTCTCGATCTGGTCGCCGCGGGCCGGATCCCCGTCATCGCGACCGTGGCGCCCGACATCGACGGTGTCGTGCATAACGTGAACGCCGATACCGCCGCCGCTGCGCTAGCGATCGCGTTGGGCGCGTCAAAGCTGTTGATGCTGACCGATGTTGAGGGTTTGTACTCGAACTGGCCAGACCCCGCTTCGCTGCTGTCCGTGATCACCGCAGATGATCTCGAGGTGCTCCTGCCCACTCTGGAGGCGGGGATGGTGCCCAAAATGGAAGGTTGCTTGCGGGCCGTGCGCGGCGGGGTACCCCGCGCGCATGTGATCGATGGCCGTACCCCGCATGCGGTGCTGCTCGAGATCGTCACCGACGCAGGGGTTGGCACGATGGTGATCGACGGCGCCAGATCAGCGGCCACTCAGGACAACGCCCAGATCCGCACTGCGCCGATCGCCGCAGGACCTCTCAGCAGTGAACTCCCAGTGACTGAAACGGACGAGTCGTGACAACCCAGAACCAAGACGCTGCCGTGCGGTGGCAGCGCTCGTTGATGAATAACTATGGAGTGCCAAAGGTTGAGTTGGTCAGCGGCGATGGCTCTTACGTCATTGACGCTGAGGGCAAGCGCTACCTTGACCTTCTTGGCGGTATCGCAGTGAACGCGCTGGGCCACGCACATCCCGCGATTGTGGAAGCGGTCTCGCGCCAAGTGGCGACACTCGGCCATGTCTCAAACTTTTTTACCCATCCCACTGTGATTGCGCTCGCCGAAAAGCTCCTGGAAATCGCAGGTGCCATCGACGACGGCAAAGTCATCTTCTGCAATTCGGGGGCAGAGGCCAATGAGGCTGCCTTCAAGATGGCGCGGTTGACCGGGCGCCCCCGCATCATCACCGCCGAGGGAGCTTTCCACGGCCGGACAATGGGCGCCTTAGCTCTCACCGGCCAGCCCGCTAAAAGGATCCCGTTTGAGCCGGTTCCCAGCGGAGTTGAATATATTCCTTACGGCGACATCGACGCTCTAGCTGGCGTTGTCGACACAGATGTGGCAGCAGTCTTTCTGGAGCCGATCATGGGCGAGGCTGGCGTTGTCCCGGCGCCGGATGGGTATCTCGCCGCCGTGCGAAAGATCACCGCAGAGCGTGGCATCCTGCTCGTCGTCGACGAAGTGCAGACCGGCATCGGCAGAACGGGGAGCTGGTTCGCCCATCACAGTGCGGGTATCCGTCCGGACGTCATCACGCTGGCCAAGGGGTTGGGGGGTGGCCTGCCGATAGGCGCGGCCATTGGTATTGGCAGCGCCGCCGACCTGATCGGGCCGGGTCAGCACGGTTCGACTTTTGCCGGAAATCCGATATGTGCTGCTGCCGCTCTAGCAGTGCTCGAAACCATCGCAGCAGAGGGACTTTTGGATCACGCCGCGGCGTTGGGGAAGCACTTCATTAGCAGCATCGAGAGCGTGCAGCATCCGCTGATCGACCATGTTCGCGGTGCAGGGTTACTGCTCGGAGTAGTCCTGACATCTCCCATCGCCGCTCACGCGTCGCTCGCCGCCCAGCACGCTGGCTTCATCATTAATGCGCCAGCTGCACACGTCCTCCGGCTTGCACCGCCCCTGAATCTGACGCTTGCGCAAGCGGATACGTTCATTCAGGCCCTTCCAGCCATCCTCGACAGCATCGACACCCCAGGGACTCCTACATGATTCGGCATTTTCTTCGCGACGACGACCTTTCTCCCGAGGAGCTCTTGACCGTCTTGGATCGCGCAGATCTCTACAAGAGAAACCGCACCGGCTTCACCCCGCTGGCGGGTAAAGCCGTCGCCGTCGTGTTCGAGAAGAACTCGACCCGCACGCGGTTGTCATTCGAGATCGGAATCGCGCAGTTGGGCGGTCAGCCCGTAATCGTAGATGGGCGCACCTCGCAGCTTGGCCGCGAAGAAACCATCGAGGACACTTCGCGGGTGCTGTCGCGCTACGTGGACGCCATCGCTATTCGCACGTTCGCGCAACGTCGCATCGATGCTTTGGCCAGTGTTTCCACCGTGCCGGTCATCAACGCGTTGACCGATGAGTTCCACCCCTGCCAGGTACTTGCCGATTTGCAAACCATCAGGGAGCGCAAGGGAGCACTGGCCGGGCTTACCCTCACTTACCTCGGGGACGGCAACAACAACATGGCCCATTCGCTGATGTTGGGAGGCACGAACGCGGGCATGCACGTCCGAGTGGCGTCCCCCGACGGGTTCGAGCCGCTGCCCCAGGTAGCAGTTGACGCCAAGGAGAGGGGCCATCTCACTGGTGGGTCCTACACCCAGATCGTCGATCCACAGGCAGCTGTCGACGGTGCGGACGTATTGGTCACGGATTCTTGGACCTCGATGGGCCAAGAAAATGACGGGCTGGACCGAGTCGGCCCCTTCCGGCCTTACCAAGTCAATGCGGCCCTGCTTGCCCGCGCCGAAGCCGGGGCTATCGTGCTGCACTGCTTGCCAGCCCACCGCGGCTTCGAGATCACCGATGAGGTCCTTGACGGTGCGGCTTCTGCAGTGTGGGACGAGGCCGAAAACCGGCTGCACGCCCAAAAAGCTCTACTCAGTTACCTTCTCGAGATCGCGGACCTGGGGCTGTAATTTTATGACACATGCGCCGGGATCGCCGGGGACCAAAGCCGCCAGGCTTTCTCGGATCACAGAAGTGATTCGGGAGCAGGCCGTCCGATCGCAGGCTGAGCTAGCTGCTCTGGTGGCTGCGCGGGGGTTTGACGTCACACAGGCCACGCTCTCGAGGGATCTCGAGGAATTGGGGGCGATCAAGGTGAGGGGTGTCGACGGTGGCGCGCCGGTGTACGTGATCCCCGAAGACGGCAGCAAAAGACCGATGGCGGGTGGCACATCCCGACTCTCGCGGCTCCTCGCCGAGTTGCTGGTCTCCTACGACGGCGCAGCAAATTTGGCTGTTCTCCGCACACCACCGGGCGCCGCTCAATTCCTGGCCAGCGCAATCGATCGGGCCAGCCTGGATGACGTGGTGGGAACGATTGCCGGTGACGACACCATTTTTGTGGTCGCAAGGGACGGACTTACGGGAGCAGCCTTGGGCCGCAGACTTGCCGATCTTGCGCACCCCCCGGGGGCGGGGGGCGCCTAGATGCGGGGTGTCGATGCTGTCGCGGTGGGCAACAGCTGTCACGATATGGGCAGCCACCACCCGATAGCAGCACCACCCGATCATCAGTTCTTTATCAATAGCACCGAAAAGAATGAGCAGGAGTACACCACCACATGACGCAGTGGACCGCCAGTGTGAGCGGCGACAACGAGCATCAGAGTTATGATTCCGCCAGCCTGATTCCCGGACGTGCAGCAGAAATTGTGCGCTGCCAGGTGGGCGAATGAGTACTCCGGGCCAGCCCTTGAAGCTGTGGGGCGGCCGGTTTGCCGGCGGCCCTGCGCCTGAGATGGTAGCGCTCAGCGCCTCCACTCACTTCGACTTTCGTTTGGCGCCCTACGATATCGCCGGGTCCCGTGCGCATGCCAAGGTGCTCAATGCCGCCGGATTGCTAACGGCGCAGGAGCTTTCAGGGATGCTTACGGCGCTCGATGAGCTCGCTGCCGATGTCGAGTCGGGCAGATTTGTTGCCACGGCAGCGGACGAGGATGTGCACACCGCTTTGGAGCGCGGCCTCATCGAGCGCGCTGGCGTTGATCTGGGCGGAAAGCTTCGAGCTGGCCGTTCCCGAAACGACCAGGTAGCAACGTTGTTTCGGGTGTACCTGCGGGACGCAGCGCGCCGAGTGGCTGTGCTTGTCACCGATTTGCAATCGGCGTTCCTTGACCAAGCTGAGCGACATCACGCAGCTGCGATGCCGGGCCGAACGCACTTCCAGCATGCTCAGCCGGTGCTTCTCGCGCATCACCTTGCTGCTCACACCCAAGCATTGGCCCGCGATATCGACCGGATTCGAGACTGGGACAAGCGAGCGGCTATCTCCCCGTACGGTTCAGGCGCGCTTGCTGGTTCATCGCTGGGTTTAGATCCTGCAGCTATCGCCAAGGAGTTGGGCCTCGACGTTCCCTCCGCTAATTCCATCGATGGCACTGCCTCCAGAGATTTTGCTGCCGAGCTGGCGTTCGTTCTCGCTATGTTGGCGGTCGACATCTCAAGGTGGGCAGAGGAAGTCATCATTTTCACCACCGTCGAATTCGGGTACGCGAAGTTGGATGATTCCTACGCCACCGGATCTTCCATCATGCCGCAGAAAAAAAACCCGGACATTGCGGAATTGGCACGTGGAAAGACGGGTCGATTGATCGGAAACTTGACCGGCCTACTCGCCACACTCAAGGCGCTTCCCTTGGCATATAACCGGGATCTGCAGGAGGACAAGGAGCCACTCTTCGATTCGCTGGAGCAGCTGGAGCTATTGCTTCCAGCGGTCACCGGACTCACTGCCACCCTGACCTTCAACCTGCCACGAATGGCCCAGATGGCTCCGGCGGGCTTTTCCCTTGCGACCGATATCGCCGAGTTTTTAGTACGTGGTGGTGTTCCGTTCCGAGTTGCCCACGAGGCGGCCGGAGAGTGCGTGCAGCTGGCCGAGTCGTCCAACCGGGAGCTGAACGACCTGACCGACGCAGAGTTCGCGGCGATCAATGGGGGACTCACGCCCCAGGTCCGAGAGGTGTTGACTGTGGCTGGTTCGATGGCTTCGCGCGATTCGGTGGGCGGCACGGCGCCAGCGCGGGTTGCCGAACAAGTGGCTGATCTGCGCGTCCGAATCGAAGGGGATCGAGCGTGGCTTGCACGATCCTCGCTGTAGGGCCGGGGCAAGAACAACTGCCCTGAAACGTATCTGCACCCACGGGAGGTAGAAGTTGGCGACACCGATGGGTCCCCGCCTGACTCGGCCGTTCTTCAGCAGGCCCAGCATGGAGGTTGCGGCCGACCTACTTGGTCGCATCATCGTTACCGGCGAGTGGGAGGACCGGGTGGCGGTGCGGATTACCGAGACCGAGGCATACGGGGGTGCAACAGATCCCGCGTCGCATGCCTTCCGAGGACTGACTCCACGCAATGCGGTGATGTTCGGACCGGCCGGTCATCTGTACCTGTACTTCATTTATGGGATGCATTGGTGCGCCAACATTGTGACAGGTCTGCCCGGTGAGGCGAGTGCGGTCTTGCTGCGCGCGGGCGAAGTGATCGATGGGGTTGATACAGCTCGGCGCAGGGGCTCGGCAGGTGTTGCGGACCCCGCATTAGCATCCGGTCCTGCGCGTCTGACGAAGGTCCTGGGACTCGGAGCTGCGCAGGTGTCAAGTGCCCCGAACGGCGGTGACCTGTGTGCGCCGGCGTCGCCCATGAGGCTGATGGGTGGAACCTTCGCAGGGCCAGTGAATACCGTGACCGGCCCGCGGGTCGGAGTTTCTAGTGCCCATGACCTACCTCTGCGTTTTTCGATTGCGGGAGAGGCCTCCGTTAGCCAGTACCGTCGTCACGTTCGCAGGACGCGGCTTAGCTCGCCGTGACGCACTCCAACCGCTAGCTGTGAGGCAGGATAGGACCTGTGAACGAGCAGCAAACACCTCAAGTACCCGTGACCAGCGCACTTTTTGACGAACTCAGTTGGCGCGGGTTGATCTCGCAAACAACGGGAGACGACGATCTCCGCGCGGCTTTCGAAGCTGGCCCCTTGACCTTCTATTGTGGCTTCGACCCCACTGCGCCAAGCCTGCATATGGGAAACCTCGTACAGCTGATCACCGCGCGGCGCATCCAAAACTATGGGCATTTCCCATTGGGCTTGGTGGGCGGTTCCACTGGGCTCATCGGTGATCCGCGGATGTCCGGCGAGCGGGTCCTCAACAGTTCTGAGCAAGTGGCCGTCTGGGTTGACCGCATTCGTTCTCAGGTGGAGCGCTACTTGGACTTCGAGTGCGCCAATGCGGCCCGCATTGTCAACAACCTCGACTGGACAGCGCCCATGAGCGCCATCGATTTCCTCCGGGATGTCGGAAAACATTTCCGGATGGGCCGCATGCTGGCCAAGGACACCGTGGCCACGCGACTGCGGAGCGACGAAGGATTGTCCTTTACCGAATTTAGTTACCAGATTCTTCAGGGGATGGACTTCCTCGAATTGAATAGGCGCTACGGCTGCACATTGCAGACGGGAGGCAGCGATCAGTGGGGCAACCTCACCAGCGGAACCGAATTGATTCACAAGGTTAACGGGGCAGACGTGCATGCCCTGGCGACGCCGTTGATTACGAAGGCTGACGGCACCAAGTTCGGGAAGACTGAAGGCGGTGCCATCTGGCTCGACCCGGATATGACCAGCCCGTATGACTTCTATCAATTCTGGATCAACAGCGATGATCGCGACGTCGACCGCTTCTTGAAGGTGTTCACATTCAGGAGTCGGGAGGAGATCGCCACACTTGCCGAATCAACGGCCGCGCAGCCTCAGGCCAGGCAGGCACATCGGGTATTGGCTCAAGACGTTACGACTCTCGTCCATGGCGAGGACACCACTGCACAGGTGATTGCCGCCAGTACCGCCCTTTTCGGACGGGGCGACATCAACGAGATCGATGAACCAACTCTGGCAGCGGCACTGTCGGCGGTGGGAGTACTCGAGCTCGATGGGGACCTACCGAACATTGTCGCGTTATTGCAGCGAAGTGGATTGGTCACATCGAATTCAGAAGCACGCCGCACCATTGCCGAGGGTGGGGCAAATATCAACAACGTACGAGTCACAGATCCGGACCACGTGCCGGTGATGACGGACCTGCTCCACAGTAGCTGGCTGGTGCTCCGACGCGGCAAGAAATCAGTCGTCGGAATCAAGGTGAAGTACTAGGTCCCTGCCTCGGTTCCCTCTGGCCAGCCACTCGCCTCACGACATGTTGTGTCTGAAGCCACAGTGAAAATTCACCACGCATTAGCCGCTCAGAGCTCATTTGCATCACGGGAGCACCCGGCTGAACTGCAGCGACATGCCGGAGCAATAACCGAAACAGGGGATTTGACTCGCTGTTCATCAGCCCGTAACTTTCTGAGTGCACCACGGATCACCGAGCAAGTGACGCAAGCCGCAAGGCGGGCGGATAGCTCGCGCCGAGGTCCAATCCGCAGTCCAACTCCTGAGGGAGTGGGGAGTCCGCTCCCGTTCGGCGGGGATTGAATTAAAGTTGGCGTTAGGCTTGGCAGTCCGATTAGCACTGGGAATACACTTCCCGGTGTTCGTTTGACACCTAAGGCTTCGACAACTACGTTTGAAAATGAAGTGCACCCCGGATGTGGCTTAGCGGTCATGGGTGGTGTGTGTTTGTTATTTGAGAACTCAACAGCGTACCGAAAGTCAGTGCCAATTGTTTTATCTTGGTGCGCTCTCGTTGTTTTCCTGTCCTGGCTTGTGTGCCTGGGGTGGGTGTGGGGGTGTGTTGGGTTGTTTTTGGTTTCGGATTGTATTGGCGAATTCAATTTTATTGTTTTTGTCAGTGTTTTTTCGATTCAGTGATCGCAGGCTTTTGAGTTGCCTGTTTTCTTTCTTTTGTTGATCATTGCTCGTCTTCCTTTTCTGGTTGGTGGGTGTGGTTTATATACATTCAATGGAGAGTTTGATCCTGGCTCAGGACGAACGCTGGCGGCGTGCTTAACACATGCAAGTCGAACGGAAAGGCCCGCTTGCGGGTACTCGAGTGGCGAACGGGTGAGTAACACGTGGGCAACCTGCCCTCAGCTTTGGGATAACACAAAGAAATTTGTGCTAATACCGGATAATAAACGGCCGCGCATGTGGTTGTTTTGAAAGTTTTTCGGCTGGGGATGGGCCCGCGGCCTATCAGCTTGTTGGTGGGGTAATGGCCTACCAAGGCGACGACGGGTAGCCGGCCTGAGAGGGCGACCGGCCACACTGGAACTGAGACACGGTCCAGACTCCTACGGGAGGCAGCAGTGGGGAATATTGCGCAATGGGCGGAAGCCTGACGCAGCGACGCCGCGTGAGGGATGAAGGTCTTCGGATTGTAAACCTCTTTCAGCAGGGACGAAGCGCAAGTGACGGTACCTGCAGAAGAAGCACCGGCCAACTACGTGCCAGCAGCCGCGGTAATACGTAGGGTGCAAGCGTTGTCCGGAATTATTGGGCGTAAAGAGCTCGTAGGCGGTTTGTCGCGTCGAATGTGAAAGCCCGGGGCTCAACTCCGGGTCTGCATTCGATACGGGCAAACTAGAGTTCGGTAGGGGAGTCTGGAATTCCTGGTGTAGCGGTGAAATGCGCAGATATCAGGAGGAACACCGGTGGCGAAGGCGGGACTCTGGGCCGATACTGACGCTGAGGAGCGAAAGCGTGGGGAGCGAACAGGATTAGATACCCTGGTAGTCCACGCCGTAAACGGTGGGCGCTAGGTGTGGGGGACTTCCACGTTCTCTGTGCCGCAGCTAACGCATTAAGCGCCCCGCCTGGGGAGTACGGCCGCAAGGCTAAAACTCAAAGGAATTGACGGGGGCCCGCACAAGCGGCGGAGCATGCTGATTAATTCGATGCAACGCGAAGAACCTTACCAAGGCTTGACATGTACAGGAAAGTTCCAGAAATGGTTCCCCCGCAAGGTCTGTATACAGGTGGTGCATGGTTGTCGTCAGCTCGTGTCGTGAGATGTTGGGTTAAGTCCCGCAACGAGCGCAACCCTCGTCTTATGTTGCCAGCACGTGATGGTGGGGACTCATAAGAGACTGCCGGGGTCAACTCGGAGGAAGGTGGGGATGAGGTCAAATCATCATGCCCCTTATGTCTTGGGCTTCAAGCATGCTACAATGGCCGGTACAAAGGGCTGCGATACCGCGAGGTGGAGCGAATCCCAAAAAGCCGGTCTCAGTTCGGATTGGGGTCTGCAACTCGACCCCATGAAGTCGGAGTCGCTAGTAATCGCAGATCAGCAACGCTGCGGTGAATACGTTCCCGGGCCTTGTACACACCGCCCGTCACGTCACGAAAGTCGGTAACACCCGAAGCCGGTGGCCTAACCCCTTGTGGGAGGGAGCTGTCGAAGGTGGGATCGGCGATTGGGACGAAGTCGTAACAAGGTAGCCGTACCGGAAGGTGCGGCTGGATCACCTCCTTTCTAAGGAGCAACTGACCAGCAGGCCGGCAACGTTCGTTGTGTGTGTGTTGGTACAGGACGCCATTTCGCAACCGTTCGTGTTGTGGTGGTGCTCATGGGTGGACGCTGACTAGTTCGGGATTTCTCGTAGTTCAATCTGTGTCTAGTACAGGAGCTCTTCTGCTTGCAGGGGGTTTCAGGAACGGGCAGTGTTGGCCGGGGGGTTTCGTAGGTACGCTGTTGGGTCCTGAAAGAATAAACAGGAACTTTCCCAATGCCACTTGTGGCGGCGGGGTTTTTGTTTGTTGTTTCTCGGGCCAACCTACGTGTCACATCGACATACTGTCCTTTTCCCTTTGTGGGGTGGGGGTTTGTGTGTGCTGGTGGTGCTGTTGGGGTTGGGTTCGTCTGTTTTTTGAGAACTGCACAGTGGACGCGAGCATCTTTGTGGTCAAGTTAATAAGGGCACACGGTGGATGCCTAGGCATTAGGAGCCGATGAAGGACGTAGGAGGCTGCGATAAGCCTCGGGGAGCTGTCAACCGAGCTGAGATCCGAGGATTTCCGAATGGGGGAACCCGGCAGGAGTCATGTCTTGTCACCCTGGCCTGAATATATAGGGCTTGTGGAGGGAACGTGGGGAAGTGAAACATCTCAGTACCCACAGGAAGAGAAAGCAACCGCGATTCCGTGAGTAGTGGCGAGCGAAAGCGGATGAGGCTAAACCTGATGTGTGTGATAGCCGGCAGGTGTTGCATGTTGGGGGTCGTGGGACCATTCAGTGGAGGCTGCCGCCTTTGCAGGGAGTAAAAAATTATGGTGTTAGGCGAATGGTTTGGAAAATCCAGACGTAGAGGGTGAGATCCCCGTAGCCGAAAGCACTGTTTCTCCCGAGTGGGATCCCAAGTAGCAGCGAGCCCGTGAAATTCGCTGTGAATCTGGCGGGACCACCCGCTAAGCCTAAATACTACCTAATGACCGATAGCGGACTAGTACCGTGAGGGAAAGGTGAAAAGTACCCCGGGAGGGGAGTGAAATAGTACCTGAAACCGTGTGCTTACAATCCGTCGGAGCGATCAACTTGTTGGTTGTGACGGCGTGCCTTTTGAAGAATGAGCCTGCGAGTTAGTGGTATGTGGCGAGGTTAACCCGTGTGGGGAAGCCGTAGCGAAAGCGAGTCCGAATAGGGCGACCTGAGTCGCATGCTCTAGACCCGAAGCGAAGTGATCTACCCATGGCCAGGATGAAGCGTGTGTAAGAGCACGTGGAGGTCCGAACCCACTTCAGTTGAAAATGGAGGGGATGAGCTGTGGGTAGGGGTGAAAGGCCAATCAAACTTCGTGATAGCTGGTTCTCCCCGAAATGCATTTAGGTGCAGCGTCGCGTGTTTCTTACCGGAGGTAGAGCACTGGATGGTCTAGGGGGCCTACAAGCTTACCGAAATCAACCAAACTCCGAATGCCGGTAAGTGAGAGCGCGGCAGTGAGACTGTGGGGGCTAAGCTTCATAGTCGAGAGGGAAACAGCCCAGATCGCCGGTTAAGGTCCCTAAGCGTGTGCTAAGTGGGAAAGGATGTGGAGTCGCCCAGACAACCAGGAGGTTGGCTTAGAAGCAGCCACCCTTTAAAGAGTGCGTAATAGCTCACTGGTCAAGTGATTCCGCGCCGACAATGTAGCGGGGCTCAAGCACACCACCGAAACCGCGGCATTCACACATACAGATCCGCCTCAACTTGTTGGGGTGCAGTCGTGTGGATGGGTAGGGGAGCGTCGTGTGGGCAGTGAAGCAGCGGAGTGATCCAGTTGTGGAGCCCACACGAGTGAGAATGCAGGCATGAGTAGCGAATGGGGAGTGAGAAACTCCCCCACCGAATGACCAAGGGTTCCTGGGCCAGGCTAATCCGCCCAGGGTAAGTCGGGACCTAAGGCGAGGCCGACAGGCGTAGTCGATGGACAACCGGTTGATATTCCGGTACCCGCGAAGAACCGCCCATGGCGAACGATTTGATGCTAAACGCCCAAAGCTAGTTGGATCCTTCGGGTGAAGGCGACGTGGAGCGCGTGACCCTAATTTCTAGTAGTTAAGCGATGGAGTGACACAGGAAGGTAGCGCCGCCAGTCAGTGGTAATACTGGTGTAAGGGTGTAGGGAGTTCTGATAGGCAAATCCGTTGGAACATTAATCCTGAGACCTGATGCATAGCCGATTGAGGCGAAGTAGCGTGATCCTATGCTGTCGAGAAAAGCTTCTAGCGAGGTTCTAGCGGCCCGTACCCCAAACCGACACAGGTGGTCAGGTAGAGAATACCAAGGTGCTCGAGCGAACTATGGTTAAGGAACTCGGCAAAATACCCCCGTAACTTCGGGAGAAGGGGGGCCGGGTGCTGTGAAATCCCATGCGGGTTAGCGGTGTCCGGCCGCAGAGACCAGGGGGAAGCGACTGTTTACTAAAAACACAGGTCCATGCTAAGTCGCAAGACGACGTATATGGACTGACGCCTGCCCGGTGCTGGAAGGTTAAGAGGACCGGTCAACTACTTCGGTGGTGAAGCTGAGAATTTAAGCCCCAGTAAACGGCGGTGGTAACTATAACCATCCTAAGGTAGCGAAATTCCTTGTCGGGTAAGTTCCGACCTGCACGAATGGCGTAACGACTTCCCTACTGTCTCAACCATAGGCTCGGCGAAATTGCACTACGAGTAAAGATGCTCGTTACGCGCGGCAGGACGGAAAGACCCCGGGACCTTTACTACAGCTTGGTATTGGTGTTTGGTTCAATTTGTGTAGGATAGGTGGGAGACTGTGAAGCGATTACGCCAGTAATTGTGGAGTCAACGTTGAAATACCACTCTGATTGTACTGAACATCTAACTTAGGTCCATGATCTGGATCAGGGACAGTGCCTGGTGGGTAGTTTAACTGGGGCGGTTGCCTCCTAAAGAGTAACGGAGGCGCCCAAAGGTTCCCTCAGCCTGGTTGGTAATCAGGTTTCGAGTGTAAGTGCACAAGGGAGCTTGACTGCGAGAGGGACATCTCGAGCAGGGACGAAAGTCGGGACTAGTGATCCGGCACCACCTTGTGGAAGGGGTGTCGCTCAACGGATAAAAGGTACCCCGGGGATAACAGGCTGATCTTGCCCAAGAGTCCATATCGACGGCATGGTTTGGCACCTCGATGTCGGCTCGTCGCATCCTGGGGCTGGAGTAGGTCCCAAGGGTTGGGCTGTTCGCCCATTAAAGCGGCACGCGAGCTGGGTTTAGAACGTCGTGAGACAGTTCGGTCCCTATCCGCCGCGCGCGCAGGAGTTTTGAGAAAGGCTGTCCCTAGTACGAGAGGACCGGGACGGACGAACCTCTGGTGTGCCAGTTGTTCCACCAGGAGCACGGCTGGTTGGCTACGTTCGGAAGGGATAACCGCTGAAAGCATCTAAGCGGGAAGCCTGTTTCAAGATGAGAACTCCCACCCCATGTGGGTTAAGGCCCCCGGCTAGACCACCGGGTTGATAGGCTGGAAGTGGAAGCACCGCAAGGTGTGCAGCTGACCAGTACTAATAGGCCGAGGACTTACCACAAAAATGCTACGCGTCCACTGTGCAGCTCTGAAAACACAGAGCGAAGCACCCACCTTTCACACTTGACCGTGTGGGTGGGTGCCCAAAAAATCACTCTCACAATGTTTTCGCAAAGTTACGGCAGTCATAGCGTAGGGGAAACGCCCGGTCCCATTCCGAACCCGGAAGCTAAGCCCTACAGCGCCGATGGTACTGCACCCGCCAGGGTGTGGGAGAGTAGGACGCTGCCGGACAAACATTCCCAAAAAAGGGGAAACCACCACGTGGTTTCCCCTTTTTTGCACCCAAAAACACCAACGTCATCCTTGGAATAATGTTGGCTGCTTACTTGTTTGGAATCTGTTATTAATTGCTTCCACTAGCGCGATCTTTGGTCCTAGATATCAGTACCTGTATTTCCTGTTGCTACTGCATGATGGAACTACCAAGCCTCCTGCTAAGAGACTCTGAAGCGGCTGTGTGCTCGGATGAAAGAAGTTTGTCAGGCTACGGTACAACACCGCTGCAATTACGGACGTTGAACGGACCCGCGGACACAGATATCTGATTCAGAAGAATTCATTCGTGCCTCCCTGGCAGATCGGCCCGCTCCGCGGAGCGGTGCTCGCCGGGTTCGAATAAGACAACAAGGTGCGTCTCCCGCTGGCTAAGGTTGAGCCAACGAAGTTGGGCCATACCGAATCCCCGGTTCCTGGCCGTCCCGAAAAATTTGAATGTCGGCACTTGCCACAACTGTGGCTCGCGCTGGCACCGCAGCCGCCAAACGCTCGGTGGCGTAACCACAGAGCCCGTCGATTTTGGCTGTATCCCAGACTGCCCTCACCGGTGCGAAAGTGGCCCCTCGGCACCACTGCCTCCGGGTTGCCGGTGAGACACCGCGTATCCCAGCGGTTACGAGACACAGCCAGTGGTGGGCTTGGCGTCGTCAACCTGATGTCTGCGTCGAAGTGGACGGGGCAGTCGAAGTCAACTGATGCAACCGCTGCGGAGGACAAAGCCGCAGACTCGGTAGTCGAAAGCCTGAACACCGGACAGCGCACGAGGTGCCGTCGAAGTGACCGCCCACCCGCAGCAGCCAATAGTGGTCAGTCGCTGCAAAGGTGACCCGCATGAACGTGCTGGGCGTCGTAGACGGTGTTGGTGTGGTCAGCCCAGCCGAATATATGGGTCCCGGGTTGGAGCCGCCGAAGCCGTCCCTACATTTCACGATCGACGGAGTAAGCCTGCAGGAGCTGTTCGATCTTCCTCACCACTTAACGCGTCTGAGCTGGGGAAATTTTGACAGCGAGACGCGCTCGGAATGCTTGCTGCGACTGCTGGGCGCTCCCGTCGCGGCGCCAGCCCCTATATTCATTCCGCCGCACGCGCCTTGATCGATGGCGTCGATTGCCCGGATGCCACTACGTTCCCAGGGAGTCAGCGTTCGAGGACGGGCGGGTTGGTCTGTTGTTCTGCCCGTGCTCGTCCCTTGGTTGAGGAGTGCTGTCAGCGCGCGTGCCGTTTCAAGAGGACTCTGTTGTCTGGAGCGAGCTCGGTTGGCAGACGGACTACGAACCTTTTCTGCCGCCCGCACCCGGGGATGCAGTGACAACTGCAATATTTGAACGCGCAGTTCGTATGAAGCTGATTCGCTCTCTCCTCGGGCACGATTGGAGCACCGGAAACCCCATCATCGTCAAATGAGGCCCGCACTCGATGATCGATGAAACCCACGCGGACCGATTCTGCCTGTCCCAGCCCGGGGACCTTCCGACGGGATCTGAAGTAGCCCAGAGCCAGACCGGTGACTTGTTTGACCACACTGAGTCGTATCCCAGATGAATCGAGACGCGAGGGCGCTGTGCAGTCGCCTTGGGACTTTCGTGCAGTCGACTTCGAACATGGGCAGTACGTGACGGGGACACGCGGCTTGTGGACCGGTTCGTCAGGCGTTCGAGCAAAAATGCCCGGTCAGATTCTCATCCGGAGAGCTCAAACCATCGTCGATCGGATCCATCACGGTCCCAGACGAACCCATTGGATGGTCCCAGAAGGGTCCAGCCCTCGGGGGTAGGTGGAGAAGCTGCTGGAGCTTGATCGAGATTTCGACAGACAGGGGCTGGTGACACCGAATTCGGCGGCAAACAGGGGGAAGGCACAGTTGGTTTTGCGGACATCTCCGACTTGGTCCTACATCCGCAGCGCCATCTTGATCTAGTGGGGTCTGAGTGAGGGTTTTTACCCTCCGATCAAGCCGCATGCCCCAGCAGCGGTGAGCCCGTTGTGAAGTCCCTCCGACCTGAGGGCACGCTCGAACACGGCAATCGTTCCAAGCATTTGGAAGAGCATCCGGCAGATGGCGATATGGTGTCGATGCTTTGGTCCAGCTGCACCAGGTCGATTCCGCGAGCATATAGCTGTTTGGACTGCCCCGAGTGGTGGTGAATGGATCGACCCAGCCGGTCGCGTTTGTTGACGACAATCTGGCAGCCGGCGCGGTTGGCTGACCGTAACGGTTGATCCAACTGCTGGCGACGGGCTAGTCACCTGCTGGCTGGTGGCTCGCCACCTGTCCCGGCTGGTGCGAAGGGCGGCGATCGCCCTACGCGCGGCTGCGTGGCACTAGGTCCCAGGATGACTCAGGCAGGCAGCAAAAAAACTATTGGCGCTGCAGTGCGCGGGTTTGATGCTCATGAGTGTGTTTGGCCGAGGGGAAGTCAGCTTGACGTTGAGCCATTGCGCTTATTGGTCAAGCGGATCGGCACCTGATATCGATGACACCCCGCTTGCTTCCCTGGCGATACAGGGGCCCATGCTCACAGCGGTCCATGTCCACAGCGGGCAGGCCTGGAGGACGAGCCGACCTAATGACCTGCTGGGTTGACGAAGCCTGGATCACCCCCTAATGTTTAACAAGTTGCCCCGCCCGAGTTCGCGTGAAGACGTCACAGTCTGATCAGCGAGTCGGCCCAAGCGTTAGACGAAAGTTTGGACCATGGGGGTAGCCAACCCCAGGAAGTCGAACTCCGGTCACGGAGTGGGGCGGAGCTTGTTTATGACAAGCTTTGGAGAGCGTCCATAATTGAACTTGCCGGTCACGAAGCATCAGTGAAATCCAGTGTTTGACACTGCAGGACACAGCATGTAACGTCGACAAGGTTGCCCCCAAGATGGCTTAGTTGTCGTTGGTGGTGTGTGTTTGTTCTTTGAGAACTCAACAGCGTACCGAAAGTCAGTGCCAATTGTTTTATCTTGGTGCGCTCTCGTTGTTTTCCTGTCCTGGCTTGTGTGCCTGGGGTGGGTGTGGGGGTGTGTTGGGTTGTTTTTGGTTTCGGATTGTATTGGCGAATTCAATTTTATTGTTTTTGTCAGTGTTTTTTCGATTCAGTGATCGCAGGCTTTTGAGTTGCCTGTTTTCTTTCTTTTGTTGATCATTGCTCGTCTTCCTTTTCTGGTTGGTGGGTGTGGTTTATATACATTCAATGGAGAGTTTGATCCTGGCTCAGGACGAACGCTGGCGGCGTGCTTAACACATGCAAGTCGAACGGAAAGGCCCGCTTGCGGGTACTCGAGTGGCGAACGGGTGAGTAACACGTGGGCAACCTGCCCTCAGCTTTGGGATAACACAAAGAAATTTGTGCTAATACCGGATAATAAACGGCCGCGCATGTGGTTGTTTTGAAAGTTTTTCGGCTGGGGATGGGCCCGCGGCCTATCAGCTTGTTGGTGGGGTAATGGCCTACCAAGGCGACGACGGGTAGCCGGCCTGAGAGGGCGACCGGCCACACTGGAACTGAGACACGGTCCAGACTCCTACGGGAGGCAGCAGTGGGGAATATTGCGCAATGGGCGGAAGCCTGACGCAGCGACGCCGCGTGAGGGATGAAGGTCTTCGGATTGTAAACCTCTTTCAGCAGGGACGAAGCGCAAGTGACGGTACCTGCAGAAGAAGCACCGGCCAACTACGTGCCAGCAGCCGCGGTAATACGTAGGGTGCAAGCGTTGTCCGGAATTATTGGGCGTAAAGAGCTCGTAGGCGGTTTGTCGCGTCGAATGTGAAAGCCCGGGGCTCAACTCCGGGTCTGCATTCGATACGGGCAAACTAGAGTTCGGTAGGGGAGTCTGGAATTCCTGGTGTAGCGGTGAAATGCGCAGATATCAGGAGGAACACCGGTGGCGAAGGCGGGACTCTGGGCCGATACTGACGCTGAGGAGCGAAAGCGTGGGGAGCGAACAGGATTAGATACCCTGGTAGTCCACGCCGTAAACGGTGGGCGCTAGGTGTGGGGGACTTCCACGTTCTCTGTGCCGCAGCTAACGCATTAAGCGCCCCGCCTGGGGAGTACGGCCGCAAGGCTAAAACTCAAAGGAATTGACGGGGGCCCGCACAAGCGGCGGAGCATGCTGATTAATTCGATGCAACGCGAAGAACCTTACCAAGGCTTGACATGTACAGGAAAGTTCCAGAAATGGTTCCCCCGCAAGGTCTGTATACAGGTGGTGCATGGTTGTCGTCAGCTCGTGTCGTGAGATGTTGGGTTAAGTCCCGCAACGAGCGCAACCCTCGTCTTATGTTGCCAGCACGTGATGGTGGGGACTCATAAGAGACTGCCGGGGTCAACTCGGAGGAAGGTGGGGATGAGGTCAAATCATCATGCCCCTTATGTCTTGGGCTTCAAGCATGCTACAATGGCCGGTACAAAGGGCTGCGATACCGCGAGGTGGAGCGAATCCCAAAAAGCCGGTCTCAGTTCGGATTGGGGTCTGCAACTCGACCCCATGAAGTCGGAGTCGCTAGTAATCGCAGATCAGCAACGCTGCGGTGAATACGTTCCCGGGCCTTGTACACACCGCCCGTCACGTCACGAAAGTCGGTAACACCCGAAGCCGGTGGCCTAACCCCTTGTGGGAGGGAGCTGTCGAAGGTGGGATCGGCGATTGGGACGAAGTCGTAACAAGGTAGCCGTACCGGAAGGTGCGGCTGGATCACCTCCTTTCTAAGGAGCAACTGACCAGCAGGCCGGCAACGTTCGTTGTGTGTGTGTTGGTACAGGACGCCATTTCGCAACCGTTCGTGTTGTGGTGGTGCTCATGGGTGGACGCTGACTAGTTCGGGATTTCTCGTAGTTCAATCTGTGTCTAGTACAGGAGCTCTTCTGCTTGCAGGGGGTTTCAGGAACGGGCAGTGTTGGCCGGGGGGTTTCGTAGGTACGCTGTTGGGTCCTGAAAGAATAAACAGGAACTTTCCCAATGCCACTTGTGGCGGCGGGGTTTTTGTTTGTTGTTTCTCGGGCCAACCTACGTGTCACATCGACATACTGTCCTTTTCCCTTTGTGGGGTGGGGGTTTGTGTGTGCTGGTGGTGCTGTTGGGGTTGGGTTCGTCTGTTTTTTGAGAACTGCACAGTGGACGCGAGCATCTTTGTGGTCAAGTTAATAAGGGCACACGGTGGATGCCTAGGCATTAGGAGCCGATGAAGGACGTAGGAGGCTGCGATAAGCCTCGGGGAGCTGTCAACCGAGCTGAGATCCGAGGATTTCCGAATGGGGGAACCCGGCAGGAGTCATGTCTTGTCACCCTGGCCTGAATATATAGGGCTTGTGGAGGGAACGTGGGGAAGTGAAACATCTCAGTACCCACAGGAAGAGAAAGCAACCGCGATTCCGTGAGTAGTGGCGAGCGAAAGCGGATGAGGCTAAACCTGATGTGTGTGATAGCCGGCAGGTGTTGCATGTTGGGGGTCGTGGGACCATTCAGTGGAGGCTGCCGCCTTTGCAGGGAGTAAAAAATTATGGTGTTAGGCGAATGGTTTGGAAAATCCAGACGTAGAGGGTGAGATCCCCGTAGCCGAAAGCACTGTTTCTCCCGAGTGGGATCCCAAGTAGCAGCGAGCCCGTGAAATTCGCTGTGAATCTGGCGGGACCACCCGCTAAGCCTAAATACTACCTAATGACCGATAGCGGACTAGTACCGTGAGGGAAAGGTGAAAAGTACCCCGGGAGGGGAGTGAAATAGTACCTGAAACCGTGTGCTTACAATCCGTCGGAGCGAGCAACTTGTTGGTTGTGACGGCGTGCCTTTTGAAGAATGAGCCTGCGAGTTAGTGGTATGTGGCGAGGTTAACCCGTGTGGGGAAGCCGTAGCGAAAGCGAGTCCGAATAGGGCGACCTGAGTCGCATGCTCTAGACCCGAAGCGAAGTGATCTACCCATGGCCAGGATGAAGCGTGTGTAAGAGCACGTGGAGGTCCGAACCCACTTCAGTTGAAAATGGAGGGGATGAGCTGTGGGTAGGGGTGAAAGGCCAATCAAACTTCGTGATAGCTGGTTCTCCCCGAAATGCATTTAGGTGCAGCGTCGCGTGTTTCTTACCGGAGGTAGAGCACTGGATGGTCTAGGGGGCCTACAAGCTTACCGAAATCAACCAAACTCCGAATGCCGGTAAGTGAGAGCGCGGCAGTGAGACTGTGGGGGCTAAGCTTCATAGTCGAGAGGGAAACAGCCCAGATCGCCGGTTAAGGTCCCTAAGCGTGTGCTAAGTGGGAAAGGATGTGGAGTCGCCCAGACAACCAGGAGGTTGGCTTAGAAGCAGCCACCCTTTAAAGAGTGCGTAATAGCTCACTGGTCAAGTGATTCCGCGCCGACAATGTAGCGGGGCTCAAGCACACCACCGAAACCGCGGCATTCACACATACAGATCCGCCTCAACTTGTTGGGGTGCAGTCGTGTGGATGGGTAGGGGAGCGTCGTGTGGGCAGTGAAGCAGCGGAGTGATCCAGTTGTGGAGCCCACACGAGTGAGAATGCAGGCATGAGTAGCGAATGGGGAGTGAGAAACTCCCCCACCGAATGACCAAGGGTTCCTGGGCCAGGCTAATCCGCCCAGGGTAAGTCGGGACCTAAGGCGAGGCCGACAGGCGTAGTCGATGGACAACCGGTTGATATTCCGGTACCCGCGAAGAACCGCCCATGGCGAACGATTTGATGCTAAACGCCCAAAGCTAGTTGGATCCTTCGGGTGATGGCGACGTGGAGCGCGTGACCCTAATTTCTAGTAGTTAAGCGATGGAGTGACACAGGAAGGTAGCGCCGCCAGTCAGTGGTAATACTGGTGTAAGGGTGTAGGGAGTTCTGATAGGCAAATCCGTTGGAACATTAATCCTGAGACCTGATGCATAGCCGATTGAGGCGAAGTAGCGTGATCCTATGCTGTCGAGAAAAGCTTCTAGCGAGGTTCTAGCGGCCCGTACCCCAAACCGACACAGGTGGTCAGGTAGAGAATACCAAGGTGCTCGAGCGAACTATGGTTAAGGAACTCGGCAAAATACCCCCGTAACTTCGGGAGAAGGGGGGCCGGGTGCTGTGAAATCCCATGCGGGTTAGCGGTGTCCGGCCGCAGAGACCAGGGGGAAGCGACTGTTTACTAAAAACACAGGTCCATGCTAAGTCGCAAGACGACGTATATGGACTGACGCCTGCCCGGTGCTGGAAGGTTAAGAGGACCGGTCAACTACTTCGGTGGTGAAGCTGAGAATTTAAGCCCCAGTAAACGGCGGTGGTAACTATAACCATCCTAAGGTAGCGAAATTCCTTGTCGGGTAAGTTCCGACCTGCACGAATGGCGTAACGACTTCCCTACTGTCTCAACCATAGGCTCGGCGAAATTGCACTACGAGTAAAGATGCTCGTTACGCGCGGCAGGACGGAAAGACCCCGGGACCTTTACTACAGCTTGGTATTGGTGTTTGGTTCAATTTGTGTAGGATAGGTGGGAGACTGTGAAGCGATTACGCCAGTAATTGTGGAGTCAACGTTGAAATACCACTCTGATTGTACTGAATATCTAACTTAGGTCCATGATCTGGATCAGGGACAGTGCCTGGTGGGTAGTTTAACTGGGGCGGTTGCCTCCTAAAGAGTAACGGAGGCGCCCAAAGGTTCCCTCAGCCTGGTTGGTAATCAGGTTTCGAGTGTAAGTGCACAAGGGAGCTTGACTGCGAGAGGGACATCTCGAGCAGGGACGAAAGTCGGGACTAGTGATCCGGCACCACCTTGTGGAAGGGGTGTCGCTCAACGGATAAAAGGTACCCCGGGGATAACAGGCTGATCTTGCCCAAGAGTCCATATCGACGGCATGGTTTGGCACCTCGATGTCGGCTCGTCGCATCCTGGGGCTGGAGTAGGTCCCAAGGGTTGGGCTGTTCGCCCATTAAAGCGGCACGCGAGCTGGGTTTAGAACGTCGTGAGACAGTTCGGTCCCTATCCGCCGCGCGCGCAGGAGTTTTGAGAAAGGCTGTCCCTAGTACGAGAGGACCGGGACGGACGAACCTCTGGTGTGCCAGTTGTTCCACCAGGAGCACGGCTGGTTGGCTACGTTCGGAAGGGATAACCGCTGAAAGCATCTAAGCGGGAAGCCTGTTTCAAGATGAGAACTCCCACCCCATGTGGGTTAAGGCCCCCGGCTAGACCACCGGGTTGATAGGCTGGAAGTGGAAGCACCGCAAGGTGTGCAGCTGACCAGTACTAATAGGCCGAGGACTTACCACAAAAATGCTACGCGTCCACTGTGCAGCTCTGAAAACACAGAGCGAAGCACCCACCTTTCACACTTGACCGTGTGGGTGGGTGCCCAAAAAAACACTCTCACAATGTTTTCGCAAAGTTACGGCAGTCATAGCGTAGGGGAAACGCCCGGTCCCATTCCGAACCCGGAAGCTAAGCCCTACAGCGCCGATGGTACTGCACCCGCCAGGGTGTGGGAGAGTAGGACGCTGCCGGACAAACATTCCCAAAAAAGGGGAAACCACCACGTGGTTTCCCCTTTTTTGCACCCAAAAACACCAACGTCATCCTTGGAATGCGGTGAGAAACCCTCAGCGAACTTTTCAAGGCTCAGTGGGTAAGATGCCAGTTTCGCTGGGAGTTCCCACTTCGGGTGTGTAGCGTCAAGGCGGTCTAGTTTCCGCGCTCGGCGATGGTGTTCCACGTCCAGTCTCGGTGAGGCTAGTGAGCGTCACCAACGGCATCCTGCGGGTACCGCGGGTGCAAGATAGACCCAGACATCGATCTGTATCAGGGTCGTCAGAAGTCTTAAATCAACAGTGCTGGCAGAAAGTTCAGGAGTGAAGTGCTATGAGCCCCTTCGACAAAAACAAGGGTGATCGTGCCCGACGCGATCGTGACGATCGCCCGAGCGGCGGCTACCAGGCGCGAAGCTCCAACAACGACAGGCCCAGCTACGACCGCCCTAGCGCCGACCGCTCGAGTGCCGACCGACCCACTGGTGACCGCCCCACTGTCGACAGGGGCCAGGGCGAAAGGTGGCAGTCCGGTAGAGGTGACGGTGCTCGCTCGTCGTTTGGTGGTCAAACGGGGTCACCCCGCGACTCGGGCTTTCGGCCACGGCGCGATGACACCGACGCCCGCAGTAACGACGGCGGCGGGTATCGAGGATCGGGTGCTCGCGATAGCGATCGCGCTGCAGGCGGATATCGTGGTGGTTCTGGCGCAACCGGGGGATACCGCGGGGCTTCCGGCGGCCGTGATGATCGTTCGGGTGGCGGCTACCGCGGAGCTGGCGCTGGGCGTGACGATCGCACTAGCGGTAGTTACCGTGCACCCGATCAGCGAGATGGTCGCCAAGGTGTCGCGCGGGCCAATGGGTACCGGGACGTCAACCCGGACGGGCGGAATACTGGCCAATCCGCCGATGGCGGATTCCGGCGTGATAGCGGCAGCCGACCGGAATCTGCTGGCTACCCAGCCGGGGCATCTGCGCGGGGTGCGGACAAGCCCCGAGGTGGTGATCGGTCAGCCCCCAGTAGGGGATTCGGCGAGAGAGCGAACGGCCCGCGACGCGATGGCGATCGCCCGACTGGAACCCGCGGACAGGACGCAGGTGCAGGCGGGTACAGGGGGACAAACGGGCGTCAAGGGCGCGAGTCGATTGATGACCGGGCCCCTCACCCCTTCGGTGCGGAGCGAGCCCCGCGCCGTGATGGCGACGGCGGTGGATATCGAGGCACAAACACTTCCAATCGCGGCGATGACCGGCCAGGTTTTGGCGCAAGGAGCGGATTTGACCGTGGTCAGGCAGGCGATGGCGGCGGGTTCCGGCGCGAGGGTGGTGCGGGCGCCGGCCGTAGCAACTCCCATGGCAGTAACTCGACCGGGCGGGGCAGCGAGGGATCTGGTTACCGCGGTCGAAGTGAAGGTTTTAACGACCGGCCGCGACGTGACGGCGATCGTCCGACCGGCGGGAGCTCCTACTCCGATCGCAGCGGTGGCCGTGACGGTGGCGCAGGCGGTTACCGCGGCGCTTCGAGTTACTCCGTCCGACCCCAGCGTGACTCGCGGCCACCTCGTGATGACCGAGGACCGCGGCAAGACTCTACGACCGGCGGGTTCAAAGGCCAAGCAGGTGCGCCTCGCAGTGAGGATGGGGCCCCTCGGGGCCGTTCTGATGATCGCGCTGCACGCGCTCCGTGGCAGGACCGTTCGCCCCGAGATGACCGAGGACCGCAGCAGGATCGCGTCGCACGTAAGGAGCGGTCACCGCGTGAGAGCCACGTGCCGTGGCAGGAGCGAGAGCCACGCGAGGACCGAGCTGTACGGGAGGGGCGACCAGCGCCCCAAGACCGTCAAGCCCCCAAGGACCGGTCTGTCGGTGACGAACAAGCTCGCGCACCTCGGACCCCTTTCGGCGGCGACTTGAGCCAAAGCTTTGCCGCGACTGCGGATTCACCCCGTAGCTTCCAGGTACCGCAAGAAACCTTCCAGGAGCGGGAACCCCACGCTTACCGTCGCGATCAGCGCGACGCTCACGTCCCTTTTAAGGAGCGTCCTCTCCGTGAGCCTTACGCGCCTGAAGATCGTGGCGATCGGGGTCAGCGTCGAGCGCAAGAGCGCGGATCTCGCATTCGCGATGAAGACATTAACGAGAACTGGCCGGAACTGCCTGAATGGGCTGCCCCTGGTGAATTAGATAAAGAAATAATGCGCGACCTTCGCGGTCTGAGTAAGGAAGGCGCTGAATTTGTCGCCGTTCACATGGTCGCGGCCACCGGTCTATCGGAGGAGGACCCTGAATTAGCGTGGCGTCATGCGCGAGCTGCTCGCTCGAAAGGCGGCAGGATCGCGGTGGTTCGAGAGACGGTCGGTTTGGTCGCCTACCGCGCGGGAGAATGGGCCGAGGCAATTTCAGAACTGCGGGCCGCACGCCGGATGGGCGGGGGGCCTGGGCACGTTGCAATCCTGGCAGATTGCGAGCGCGCTCAAGGTAATCCGGAACGCGCTCTAGAACTCGCCCGAAGCGACGAAGCCCTACAGCTTGACGCTGAGGGTGCGGCGGAACTGCGCATCGTAGTTGCAGGAGCGAGGGCGGACATGGGTCAACTGGACGCCGCACTTGCGCACCTTCATCAAGGTAGCGGTTTCGATCTTGCCAAGCCTGAAAGCTTCAGCGCGCGGCTCTATTACGCCTATGCAGATTTGTTGATCGAGGCAGAACGGAACGAAGAGGCTTTGGAGTGGTTCATCCGCGCCAACGACGCCGACTTCGATGAGGAGACTGACGCGCCTGATCGCATTGCCGAATTGCTCGAGGCTCGGGAGGAAGCGGACGCGGCGCTCGCGGCGATGGGTGGGGCTGATAGCGGGCCAGCCTTGCCTGACGTTCGAGAGACCGGAGCAGCGGTCGCCGGCAGTGCAGGTCGAGAAGGCAAATCTTCGACGCCTGACGAGGAGTCAGCAGGTGAGGAGTCAGCTGTGGTTGATGATTTTCATCAAGACTCATCGAATGGCGACAACAGCGACGCAGACCCTGCGATCAGCAACGACATCCACCAAGAGGCGACCGACCATGCGGCACCCTCACACATCGTGAATGCTGCAGAACGGGAGCATCCTGCTGTAGCGGGTTCGGACGCAACCCTGTCAATCCCGCTGTTCTCCGACGCTCCGGGCAGTTATGGGGCGACGGCGGCTGGGGACTCGACGGTAGCTGAATGAGCGGACTGGCAGATAACTTCGACGCCATTTTGCTCGACCTCGATGGCACTGTGTACCTCGGGCACCGACCCATCCCCTTCGTGGCTGACACCCTCAAAACGGTGTTAGCTTCGGGGTCCCGCCCTATGTACGTGACGAACAATGCCTCGCGGCCACCTGCAGTCGTGGCGGCTCAACTCCGCGAAATGGGGCTCACGTTAACTCAAGACGATGTCCTGACGTCGCCGCAAGCGGCAACTGCCCTACTGGTTCAGCGGCATCCTCCGGGGTCGGTGGTCCTTGTCGTCGGAGCTCCCTACCTGGCTGACGAGGTTGCTGCGGCAGGCCTCGTTCCCGTACGAGAGGCGAACGCGGACGTTGTTGCGGTAGTGCAGGGCCACTCGCCGGACACGGGATGGGCGATGCTTGCTGAGGCCTGTGTGGCGATACGAGCTGGCGCGGACTGGGTTGCGGCAAATGTCGACACCACGCTCCCCACGGATCGGGGATTGCTCCCTGGTAACGGCGCAATGGTTGCCGCGCTAATGGCGGCCACGGACTGCCATCCCAGGGTGGCAGGGAAACCAGCTCGGGCAATGATTGACGAGGCCATCCTCCGATCGGCCTCTGTTGCCCCGCTGGTGGTGGGCGATCGTCTGGACACTGATATCGAGGCTGCCGTGTCTGCTGGTGTTGCTGGGCTTCTGGTGTTTACCGGAGTAAGCAGCCCCGCCGATTTACTCACCGCATCGCCCGCGCGCCGTCCGACCTTTGTCAGCTTCGACATGCGCGGGTTGGTCGATTCGCACGCAGTGGTGGAGGTGCTCGGAGGAGGTGCAGGGTGGCAGGTGGATGAGCACGACGACACACTTATCCTGAGGGCCGTGGCAAGCGCTGGCGCCGATTCTTCCGATAGAGCTCAAGACAATGCGGCGCTGCATGCTCTAGCGGCGTTGGCACAGGTCGCATGGAACACCCGGGTGTCAGCGGTGACTGCGGGTGATGAAAGGGCATCCGTGGCACTGGCGCGGTTGGGAATCGGTGCTGACCAGTTCACGGGGTCCGCAGCGCCTTAACACAGCACTGCCACCCGGACCACACCTTCAGATCTGTCGGGGTCACACCGTCAGATACCGTGGGTGCTTCACCAAGTTTGCTCAACGATGGCGACATTAATTCGTCGTGTGACCGACAGATTGACGATGCGAGACTCGACATCCGAGAAAGGGCAAGGCGTGGACCCCAGGCCGCATGAGATGAATCCGTTCACCGGAATCGACGAAGACTTGGCAGCACTAGCTGACCTTTCACTCCAAGACCAAGTGCCAGTCTTCGCGCGCATCCATGCTGGCCTGACCGCAGCGCTGGCGGCGACTGTATCGAACACAGAGGTATCAAACAGAGCGGTATCGAACACAGAGGTCGGCCAACATGTTTCCCTTGGGCAGAAGGCCGCCCGGAACACGCCGAGCCATCGCAGTTTCCCTGCCGGCAGAGGGGAGCGTTAGGTGCGTCGTGCTCGGTTGGATGCCGAGCTGGTACGTCGTGGATTGGCCAGGTCCAGGGAACACGCCGCGGACCTTGTTCATGAGGGTCGGGTGAGCGTCTCCGGCCAGAAGGCGACGAAACCGGCTACCGCAGTAGCGCCAGGCGACGCGTTGCTGGTGACCGATGACCAGACCGATGAGAACTGGGCCTCTCGAGGAGCCCACAAATTGATCGGCGCGCTCGACAAATTCACCACGGTGCAAGTGGCCGGTGCGCGTTGCTTGGACGCGGGCGCCTCGACGGGAGGTTTCACCGACGTGCTGCTGCGGCGCGGAGCGACCCAGGTGGTTTGCGCGGACGTTGGATACGGTCAGCTGGTGTGGAAGCTGCAAACCGATGACCGTGTGGTCATCCATGACCGCACTAACGTGCGGACTCTTACACCTGAAATTATTGGCGGCACAGTAGATCTCGTAGTGGCAGACCTATCGTTTATCTCGTTGACGCTGGTGCTACCAGCGCTGACGGGATGCGTCACTGATGAAGGGGATCTCGTGCTGATGGTGAAACCTCAATTCGAGGTAGGCAAGGACCGCCTCGGCGCAGGTGGTGTTGTCCGAGACCCTGCTTTGCGGGCGGGAGCTGTAGTGCATGTGGTGACCTCCGCGGCGTCGATTGGCCTTGGCCTCGCCGGTGTCGTGGCGTCCCCTCTGCCCGGACCCAGCGGCAATGTTGAGTTCTTCATTCACCTCCGAAAAGACACCCCCATCGAACCCCAAGCTGTTCTCGAAATGGTGGAAACCGCTGTGCGACAGGGACCCTCGTGACCACTACCGATACCGGCCGCAGAGTGCTCCTGGTTGCGCACACCGGCCGCAGGGACATCGAAGAGTTGGCTACCCACGCGAAGGACAGACTGGCGGCAGCGGGCGTCGACCTGGTGGCGCTCCCTGGGGAGGACGAAGCGCTGGGACTGGCCGCAATTGGAGTACCAGCCCAGTCGGTAGAACTCGTGCTGGCCATGGGCGGGGATGGAACATTGCTGCGAGCCGCGGAGGTAGCGCGCGCTATCGGGTCCCCAATTTTAGGGATTAACCTGGGCAGGGTCGGGTTTCTGGCGGAGGCCGATGCCGACGAGGTCGACGCCGTGGTGGATGCCATTTGCTCTCATGACTACTCGGTGAGTAGCCGGATGACGGTGGAGGCAGTCGTTGAGCACCACGGCGAAGTAATCGGTACCGGTTGGGCGCTGAACGAAGTGAGTCTCGAGAAAGCAACGCGTGAACGCATTCTCGACGTGGTCGTTGAAGTTGACGGGCATGGAGTGTCGGCCTACGGCTGCGACGGAGTTTTGATTGCCACTCCCACAGGCTCGACGGCGTACGCCTTCTCGGCAGGAGGCCCCATCCTGTGGCCATCGGTGGAGGCGTTGCTGCTGGTTCCATCAAATGCGCACGCACTTTTTGCTCGGCCGCTGGTGGTCGCGCCGGACGTAGAAATAGGCCTACACATTGATCCGTTGGGACATGCTGCAGTCTTGGCATGCGACGGCAGACGAATCCTCCAGGTTCCCGCTGGAGCGCGAGTGTTAGTGCGTCGGGGCGAGCAGGCCGTAAAAATGGTGCGGCTAGGGGAGCAGCGCTTCTCGACACGATTGGCTCGAAAGTTCTCGCTGCCCGTTCAGGGATGGCGCGATAAACGGCGTTAGGTTGTCAACACTTGGACGTAGACCAGCGCGTTATTCGATCTGGTGTACTACGTTGAAATGGTGCTGACAGAACTCCGGATCACAGGCCTAGGCGTCATCGATGACGCAGTCTTGGAGTTGCATTCGGGGTTGACCGTGGTGACGGGCGAAACCGGCGCGGGGAAAACGATGGTCGTCACTGCGCTCGGGCTAATCGCGGGCGGTAGAGGCGACGCAGCGCGGGTTCGGATCGGATCCGAGAAGACAACGGTGGAAGCGCGTTTCGAGGTCGGGGAGGGCAGCGCAGCCGGCGCCATCGCGGCCGCGGCCGGCGGGCAACTTGACGACGACGGTTCGCTGATTGCGCTTCGGACCGTGTCCTCAGATGGGCGTACGCGTGCTCACCTTGGTGGCCGCTCGGCGCCGGTGGCGTCATTGACCGAGGCCATCGACACCCTTCTCGCGATCCACGGCCAGTCAGAGGCGATCACCCTGCTGCGCCCAACCCAGCAGCGTGCGGTCCTTGACCGATATGCGGGGCTGCACGATCTTCTCGGCCAGTACCGGCAGCTTCGGAAGGAGTGGCTGAGTGCGCGGGCGGAGTTGGCGGACCGGGTCGCGCGGATTCAGGAACGCGCGCAACGCGAGCAGGTGCTGCGGTTGGGTTTGGAGGAGATCGCCAAAATAGCCCCTCTCCCCGCAGAGGACCGCGAGATCGCAGCAGAGTCACGACGTCTGGATAACGCGGACGCATTGCGTTCGGCGGCCGACGAGGCAAGGGTGTCGTTGGTGGGCGGCGAGGATATGAGCGACGCGGCGCAGGCGGTAGGGATGGTTGAAAGCGCCCGCAAGCTTTTGGAATCCTCTGACGACGAGCGCTTACAACAGATCGCAGCAGGGTTGCGGGAATCCAGTGCAATATTGACCGATGCTGCCATGGAGCTGTCAGCGTACTTAGCGGACTTAGACGCAGATCCGGAGCGGCTACAGGAGCTCCTAGCGCGTCAGGCTGCACTCAAGGCCCTGACACGGCGTTATGGCTCCGACGTGGACGACGTGCTGCGCTGGTCAACGGCGGCGGCACAAGAACTGGCAGACCTGGATAGCTCGGAGGAGGTGTTGGAGGGGCTGCGCCAATTGCAGCAGGAAAAGGCGGTCAAAGTGGCGAAGGTAGGAGCCGAGCTCACCGCCCACAGGTCGGCCGCGGCAGCGAAATTGGGCCGGCTCGCGACGTCCGAGCTGGAGAACCTGGCTATGGGTCGGGCCACCCTGCGGATCGGAGTGTCGCAGCAGGAAGTCGCCGTCAGCCACGAGGAGAGCGTGACCGTGGGGAAGAGGCACCTTCTTGCGGGACCGGAGGGTCTCGACAGCGTCGAAATTCTTCTCACATCGCATGCGGATGCACCGGAACTGCCACTTCAGCGCGGCGCCTCCGGTGGCGAACTCTCCCGGGTAATGCTCGCCCTTGAAGTCGTGCTGGCCGAGGCAGAACCGGTGGGCACGTTGGTCTTTGATGAAGTTGACGCAGGTGTCGGCGGCAGGGCGGCTACTGAAATCGGCCGGCTTTTGGCTCGGTTGGGTCGTACGCACCAAGTGATCGTGGTGACCCACCTTGCGCAGGTCGCTGCCTTCGCCGACCGGCAACTAGTAGTCAATGCCACGGAAGATGGGGCCGTGCGCTCCTCGTCTGTTCGGGCGGCCACCGGATCTGACCGCGAAACCGAACTTGCCAGGATGCTCGGCGGCACCGATACGGCAACAGCTCGCGCACATGCAGCCGATCTTCTCTCGGCCGCGCGTGCCCAGATTGCCCGAGATGCTCGCACGGCAGTGGGGGTAGAAAGCCGCGTACCTGCTAACGCGGGGGAGGCGGTCAGCAAGTCGGGTGTTCCCGCAAAGCGCAAGTTGGCCAAGAACCCGGCGTCCCCGCTTTAACGTGCTGGCCTGACCCGGGGTTTCTTTTCTTCAGGACGCGCCCACGAATCTCCCCACTAGACAGGGGGAGAGCTGTCACCATCGGAGCATGAAACTCTTGTCACGCGCGTCCCGCGAGTTGCCAGGAGTCACAGGCGTCGCCCGAGTTGCCCGGCGCAGTGACACCTTGCTGAGCCGTGTAGGTAACGGCGACATTGTGGTGATCGACCACATGGACATTGATCGCAAGACTGCCGAAGCACTGGTTCATGCCGGTGTGACGGCGGTGATCAACGCCTCCCCGTCGATTTCCGGTCGGTACCCCAATCTCGGTCCCGAGATTCTGGTGAGCTCCGGCATCATTCTCGTCGACGAGATAGGCGACAAAGTCTTCTCGCGACTGAAAGACGGCGCAAAGGTGCGTCTCGACGAAGGCACGCTGTACGCGGGCGAGGACATCATTGGCACCGGCACCGTTCAGACTCCGGAAGCAATTGCCGACCTCTTGATCGACGCCAAGACCGGTATGGCGGCGCAACTAGAGGCGTTTGCTGCCAACGCGATTGAGTACATGAAGCGGGAACGCGGACTGCTGCTTGACGGTGTGGGGATACCCGATATCACCACCGATCTGAAGGAGCGCCAAGTTCTTCTCGTCTCCGCCTCGGCGGAGACGGCGAAAGAGCTCAAGGGGCTCAAGAAGTACATCGCCGACTACCGGCCCGTGCTCATCGGCATCGACGCTGGAGCGGACGCACTTCGTGAAGCGGGCTACAAACCTGATCTCATTCTGGGAAATCCGGAGTCGATCTCCTCGGAGACGCTGACGGCCGGCGCCGAAGTAGTGATTCCAGCCCACACCGACGGACACGCTCCGGGTTTGGAGCGTGTCCAGGATCTGGGAATTGGCGCCGTCACGTTCCCGGCTAGCGGCACCAGTGAAGACCTGGCGCTGCTGCTGGTGGATGCGCATGAGGCAGCCCTCATCGTCACGGTGGGTATGCGCACCACCTTGACCGACCTGCTTGATCGCGGTCGCGGCTCCACAGCCTCGACCTTCCTGGTTCGGATGCGCGTTGCGAACAAGGTTGTCGAGGCCGCTGCGGTGTCGAAGCTCTATCGGGCCAGGATTTCCTGGTGGGCGGTCTTGTTGTTGATCGTGGCAGCGGCGACCGCAATTGTGGTGGCACTGCTGGTTTCCGATGTTTCCGGCACCTACGCCGATCTGTTCCGGGATTGGTGGAGCGAATTCACCACCTGGGTTAAGGGACTTTTCTGATGATTTCCATGCGGTACCACATTGTTTCGCTTGCTGCAGTGTTCTTGGCGCTGGCTTTGGGCATCGTGCTCGGCGCGACCAAGATCAGTTCCCCCCTGTTGGCGGGGTTGCAAGGCGATGCCAACTCGTTGACGGCTGAGCGCGATGCGTTGAAGAAGGAAAACGCTACGTTGAGCGCTGGAGCGGCTTCCTCGGAAGATATCGCTGCCGCAGTGGGCGATGTTGCCGTCCGCGGGATATTTCGCCCGAGCCCGACGGTGGTCCTCATTACGACCGCCGACGCTAATTCCGCCGACCGCGACGCTGTGCTCGCTCTGCTGGGCAAAGCGGGCGCAGTCTTGGCCTCACAAGTGCAGCTCACCGCAGACTTCACGGACCCCTCACGGGCTCAGGAAGTACGAAGCCTCGTGACGTCGAATATCCCGGCGGGACAGAAGCTTCCGGAAGTACAGGATGTGGGGACCTTGATGGGATCGCTGTTAAGTCTGATTTTGGTGGCGGACGAGAGCGGCTCCAGCAAGGCGACCGAAGCAGAGGCGACGCAAGCCATGTCTGCGCTGACAACCGCTGGTTTCATTCGATCGTCGGGCGCTCTCAAAGCGGGTCGTCTGGTGGTGGTGCTGACAGGCGGCGCCGCGACCGGCGGATCCGAGGGTGATCGCGCTGCGGCGGTTGCTTCGCTGGCAGCCCAGCTCAAGACGACCGCCAACGGTGTGGTGCTGGCGGGCCGGCAGGGGAGTGCCACAGCGCCGACTGGCGCCGTCGGCGTCATCCGTGCAGACACGGCGGATAGTGCAAGCGTGACGACCGTCGACGATGTCGATCTGGCTTCTGGCAGGCTGGCCACAGTGCTCGGACTTGCTGAGCAAGACCTTGGCAAGGCGGGCCGATACGGAAGCGACGTCACCGCTCAGGCGCGGATTCCCAGCCTCGCAACCTGAACCATCTCCTTGTAGGCCCGCAGGCCCGGTTTCGCGCGAGCGAACCGGGCCTGCGGCGTCAACGGCGACCGGGCGGGCTCGCGCGAGAGACTCGTCACAGATCGTGCTGACCTGGTAGCCACAGGCCTGATCCGAAGGCCTCGCCACGCCGATTGCGAGCTCGGCCTGCCCATAAATTCTCATAGGCTGTTAGGGTGAAACCCCGTAAGTGATTGCCAAAAGGTCGTCGCATTCTTACGGATCCGGGAGTCGTCTTGGCGCCATCAGCGCGTTCGACAAAGCACATCTTCGTCACCGGCGGGGTGGCATCATCGTTGGGGAAAGGTCTGACGGCTTCGAGCCTCGGCCAGCTCCTCACCTCGCGTGGTTTGCGGGTGACAATGCAAAAGCTCGACCCTTATATCAACGTGGACCCGGGCACGATGAACCCGTTCCAGCACGGCGAGGTGTTCGTGACGGAAGACGGAGCCGAATGCGACCTAGACCTCGGTCACTATGAGCGCTTTCTCGACCGGAACCTGACGGCGGACGCCAACGTCACCACGGGCAAGGTCTACTCGCGCGTGATCGCCCGCGAGCGACGCGGTGAGTACCTGGGCGACACTGTTCAGGTAATTCCCCACATCACCAACGAGATCAAAGAGCAGATGCTCGCGATGTCGGCCCCCGACTCGCAAGGCGGTCAACCCGACGTCGTCATCACCGAGATCGGCGGTACCGTCGGCGATATCGAGTCGCTGCCATTTCTCGAGGCAGCGCGCCAGGTGCGGCACGACCTGGGCCGGGACAACGTTTTCTTCCTACACGTGTCGCTGATTCCCTACTTGAAGCCCTCCGGCGAATTAAAGACCAAGCCGACCCAGCACTCCGTGGCCGCACTGCGCAATATCGGTATCCAGCCCGACGCGTTGGTCTGCCGCAGCGACCGCGACATCCCCGAGGGGATGAAAGCCAAAATTTCGATGATGTGCGACGTGGATCTTGAGGCTGTTGTCTCGTGCCCCGACGCAGCCTCGATCTACGACATCCCCAAGGTCCTGCACACCGAAGGTCTCGACGCCTACGTGGTGCGGCGGCTGAACCTCTCGTTCCACGACGTGGACTGGACAATTTGGGGCGACTTGCTTGACCGCGTACACAACCCCACCGAGACAGTCCGAATTGCCTTGGTGGGTAAGTACATCGACCTGCCAGACGCTTACCTGTCGGTGACCGAGGCGCTCCGTGCGGGTGGTTTCGATAACCACACGCGGGTGGAGATCAAGTGGGTTCCGTCTGATGATGCTCTGACGCCAGCGGGAGCAGCGGCAGCATTGGGTGACGTGCAGGGCATTCTTGTCCCGGGCGGATTCGGTATCCGCGGGATTGAAGGCAAGCTGGGCGCTCTGACCTACGCGCGGACCAACCGGATCCCGACGTTGGGGCTGTGTCTGGGGTTGCAGTGCATGGTCATCGAGACCGCGCGCAACCTGGCGGGTCTTGGCGGCGCCAACTCTGCTGAATTCGACGCCAACGCCGCGGACCCCGTGATTTCCACCATGGCCGATCAAGCCGACGTCATCTCAGGCGAACGAGATATGGGTGGCACCATGCGGCTGGGTGCCTACCCGGCGGCACTCACAGAAGGCTCGCTTGTCGCCGAGATCTACGGCAGCACACTGATTTCCGAGCGGCATCGCCATCGCTACGAAGTCAATAACGCCTACCGTCCCCAGTTAGAAGCGGCGGGTCTGCACATCTCCGGTACTTCGCCCGACGGACACCTCGTCGAGTTCGTTGAGCTGGACCGGCAATTGCACCCGTTCTACGTTGCCACCCAGGCGCACCCCGAGTTGAAGTCCAGGCCGACTCGTCCACATCCGCTATTTAGTGCCTTTATTCGCGCATCGCTTGATTACCTCAAGGGCGAGCGGCTTCCCATGGAGTCGGACGACGCGCCTACCGCCGATGCCACCGAATTGGCCTCTGCCGAAACCGTGGCGGGATAGCGCCGGTGGGGACCTCCGACGCTGACGTGGCGCCCGCGATCTTCACCGTCCTCAATTCCCGGCGGGTCTTTGAGGGCAAAATCGCGAAGGTCCGCGTGGATGAAGTCTCGATGCCAGGCGGTGGTAGTGCCCTCCGCGAGGTCGTGGAACATGATCGGGCCGTGGCTGTGGTCGCGGTGGATGACGAGGGCCACGTGGTGCTTGTTGAGCAATACAGGCACCCGTTCCGGCGCCGACTCTGGGAGCTGCCGGCCGGTTTGCTCGATATTGCAGGGGAGGGGCCGCAGGCCGCCGCCGCTCGGGAACTTGCCGAAGAGGTGGGGTACGCCGCGCTCGAGTGGCGGGTGCTCGTCGATGTCGCCGCCTCGCCCGGATTTACCGATGAGGCAGTCCGGGTTTTTCTCGCCACGGGGCTGAGCATTATTGGTCGTCAGGGTGAGATCACCGATGAAGAGGCGGATCTCACTGTGGTGAAGGTGCCGCTGGCCGTGGCCGTGGCGGCGGTGATGAGCGGCGACATCGTCAACGGAGCCACTGTTTCAGGGCTCCTTGCAGCACACCTTGCGATGCATGACGGATTGGATTTACGGCCCGGCGACGATCCCTGGGTTACCGGACCGGCAGTGCCCCGCGAACACCACGAAGAACTGGGTGACGCAGGCGGGATCATTGCCCGCTCTCAGGGTCGGTGACCCTGCCGACGTCGCCAGCGCCGGCTCTGAGTGCCGCACTGGCGACCTATCTTGACCATCTTGCGGTAGAGCGGGGGATGGCGCAGAACACCTTGGTGTCCTACCGCCGAGACTTGGAGAGGTATATCCAGTACCTCACGGCCGCCGGGGTGTCCGAACCCGCCGAGGTTTCCCCAGCTATGGTTGCCCAATTCTTGGCTGGTTTGCGTGCGGGGGACGATGGCCGAGTGCCGTTGGCTGCCTCATCAGCGGCGCGAGCGGTAGTAGCTGCACGCGGGTGGCACAAATTCCTGGCGATGGAAGGTGTGGTGGCACTGGATGCCTCCCGCGATGTGCACCCTCCCAGCCCGGCGAAACGACTTCCCAAGGCGCTGCCGGTGCACGAGATTACTGCGCTGATCGACAGCGTCATCGGGGACGAACCCCGACAACTGCGCGACCGTGCGATCCTGGAGTTTCTCTACGGAACGGGTGCGCGGATCTCCGAAGTGATCGGACTCGATATCGGCGACGTTGATCTCGACCAGCAGTCGGCGAAGCTTCGTGGCAAGGGATCCAAGGAGCGCTATGTACCCGTCGGGTCGTACGCGAAGGCGGCGCTTGCTGCGTATGTGGTCCGGGGTCGCCCCGCATTGCTGGCCGCAGGTGGCCGGAGTAATCATGCGGTGTTTTTAAATGCCCGCGGTGGTCGGTTGACGCGGCAGGCTGCATGGACGATTTTGCGCTCCGCAGCAGAGCGCTCGGGTGTGGTCAGTAGAGTTTCGCCGCACACCATGCGCCACTCCTTTGCCACGCACCTGCTCGAAGGCGGCGCCGATATCCGCTCGGTGCAGGAACTCCTGGGGCACGCATCAGTCACGACGACCCAGGTATACACACTTGTCACGATTGAGGCCCTGCGAGAGGTGTATGCCACTTCGCATCCGCGAGCCCGCTGAGGGTCCCTGCCGCGTGGTCTTGGCCGGGATTATTTTTACATCCGCAGTTGTCGACGCGCCGCGTTGTCTGCGTCGCCCCGACCCGCCTACTGTAGTGAGAGCACGCCCCGCTTGTAATCACGTGACCTGGGGTTTTCTGTTTTCAGGTAGAGGGAGAAGTTACGCCGATGAGCGCACCGGACGACGCATCCTGGATTGCGGCTGCCGGAGCGCCAAGCCGATTCCAAGAGCGTTCCGCCGAGTCCACTCGCTACGAGAGTGCCCCCGCGTCCGCCGCGCCCGAGGCGAATGGCGAAACGGCCACGCGCGAAGCGCGCACGGATGAAGGCGCCAGCGAGCGCGAGAGCCACGAGGACGCCCTCTTCGCGCAGCCGACGGCCATCGCGGGCGGCAAACCCGACCACGCGGGTACGGGGCAGCTCGGCCGCATTGGCGCTATCTCCGCCCGGGCGCGCGAACGAGCAGCTGCGAAAGCCGCGGCCGAAGATCTCGAACCGGTGGTCGGTCCCACAGGCCGACCGATCAAGGTGATCCCGGAGCCGGAGCCGTTGGAGCACCACGGGCCCGCACGAGTGATCGCGATGTGCAACCAAAAAGGCGGGGTTGGGAAAACTACCTCCACCATTAATCTCGGAGCCGCATTAGCCGGCTACGGCCGTCGAGTGCTGGTTGTCGACCTAGACCCCCAAGGCGCGCTCTCCGCGGGGTTGGGGTGCCGTCCCATCAACTGGACCGCACGATCTACAACCTGATGCTGGAACGTTCGACGTCGATTTCCGACATCCTTGTACCCACCAAGGTTCCGGGTATGGACCTGCTTCCCGCCAACATTGATCTTTCTGCAGCGGAAGTGCAGCTCATCAACGAGGTAGGGCGCGAACAAACCCTGGGCCGCGCGCTGCGCCCCGTACTGCACGCCTACGACTACATCCTCATTGACTGCCAGCCATCGCTCGGTTTGCTGACGGTCAACGCGCTGGCCTGCGCCAACGCCGTCGTCATGCCGGTGGCAGCGGAGTACTTCGCGCTCCGCGGGGTGGCGCTGTTGATCGACACCA
Organism: Nakamurella antarctica; assembly: GCF_003860405.1. Lineage (NCBI taxonomy): Bacteria > Bacillati > Actinomycetota > Actinomycetes > Nakamurellales > Nakamurellaceae > Nakamurella > Nakamurella antarctica. Next base: position 1,117,732 of record NZ_CP034170.1, read on the forward strand.
TCTCGAAGGTTCAGGATCGCATCAACCCCGACCTCACGATCGACGGCATTCTTGTCACGATGTTCGACGGCCGCACCATGCACTCGCGCGATGTCATCGCTACCCTCGTGGATCAGTTCGGCGATCAGGTGTACGACACCGTGATCTCGCGGACGGTGAAGTTCCCGGAGACCACCGTCGCCGGTGAGCCGATTACCAGCTACGCGCCGACATCTGCTGCAGCACAGGCCTATTTGCAGTTGGCGCGGGAAGTGATTGCTCGATGATGTTCGCGCCGCCGGATGCATCGCTACCCGCCGGGGCGCTCGCCGAGACGAGAGAGACTGACGCTCGTCACGCATCTGGGGCATCCGGCGCGGCGCTTGAAGCCGTAGTCGGACCGGCGCGAAAGCAGACCAGTAAGTCCTTCCACATCAGTCTTGCAAACTTCGACGGCCCCTTCGACTTGTTGCTGCAGTTGATATCCCAGCACCGGATGGACGTCACCGAAGTGGCACTGCACACCGTGACGGATGAGTTCATCAGCCACCTGAAAGCTCTGGGCAATGACTGGGATCTTGGGCAGGTCACCGAGTTCTTGGTTGTTGCAGCAACCTTGTTGGACTTGAAGGCTGCGCGGTTACTGCCTGATGCCGATGTCGAGGACGAGGCCGATCTGGCACTGTTGGAAGCAAGGGATTTGCTCTTCGCGCGCTTGATGGCTTACAAGGCGTACAAGCAGGTTTCGCTATTGTTCCGCGAACTGGAGGCCACCGCGCAGCGACGTTATCCGCGTGCGGTCACCCTCGAGGCCAGGTATCTCGGTCTATTGCCGGAGGTCAACATCGGCTTAGACGCGGCTGGTTTTCACGACATGGCCTCTCGCGTCTTCGCGCCGAAGCCACCCCCGGAGCAGGTATCCCTACTTCACATCCACAGCTCACCGGTGTCGGTCGGTGAGCACACCCAGATCATCCGGGACATGCTTGTTGCCAGCGGCACCTTGACCTTTTCCGAGTTGGTAGAGGGCTGCACCGAAACACTGGAGGTGATCGCTCGTTTCCTCGGTCTGTTGAACCTGTTCCGGGAGGCTGTGGTGCTCTTTGACCAACCAGAACCGTTGGGGGAGCTGAAGGTTCGCTGGACCGGCGAGGAATATGCCAGCGCCGGAATAACCACCCGTGAGGAATACGAATGATCGAAGCAGACGAATGCGGCGTGCTGCAGGTCGCCTATGGTGAGTTGACAGCCGAGCCGGGCGAGGATGACGACAACGAACTGGTCCCCGAGCCAGACACCGCTGTTGCCGAGGACGATCTGCCGCACGCGATCGAGGCGATTCTGTTGGTGGTCGACAACCCTGTCTCTGAAACCGCGGTGGCGTCCGCGGTAGGTTTTTCTGCCACGCGGGTTCGTGCGGAGCTCGATGCTTTAGCCGCCGAGTACACCAGAACTTCCTCCGGAATCGAATTACGAGAATTCGGCGGGGGTTGGCGGTTTTACACCCGGGACCGTTTCGCACACGTGGTCGAGCGGTTCGTATTGGACGGCCAACAAAGCAGGCTCTCGCGGGCCGCATTGGAGACTTTGGCCGTCATCGCCTACCGTCAACCAGTTACCCGTGCACGTATTGCCGCCGTCCGAGGCGTCAACGTGGACGGCGTCATCCGCACCCTGACGGCTCGCGGACTGGCCGAAGACGTGGGAACGGACGCCGAAACTGGCGGAATGTTGTACCGCACCACGGAACTGTTTCTCGAGCGTTTGGGGTTGTCCTCCTTGGACGATCTGCCAGCGCTCGGACCCTTGCTCCCGGAAATTGATGCAGTAGAAGATGAGTGATCGAGATGGCTGAAAATACAAAGTTCGAGTGGGACGAAGCCGACTTCGCCCACACCAAAAAGGGCGCGAAAGCCCAAGAGCCTGAAGGTGTTCGCCTGCAAAAGGTGCTTGCCCAAGCGGGAGTCGCCTCTCGGCGTCATGCAGAAGATCTGATCCGAGCAGGCCGCGTCAAGGTGGACGGTTTGATCGTCCGCGAGATGGGTATGCGGGTCGACCCAGAGAACGCCGTCATTCATGTCGATGGCAACCGGGTGGGCTTTAGTGAGAGCCAGGTGTACCTGGCTCTGAATAAAGAACCCGGCATGCTGTCGACGATGTCCGACGACCTGGGCCGCCCGCATATCGGCCAGCTGGTGCGAGATCGGACCGAGCGGCTGTTCCATGTGGGGCGCCTTGACGGCGACTCCGAGGGCCTCATTTTGCTGACCAATGATGGTGACCTTGCCCACCGTTTGACGCACCCGTCCTACGGCGTCTCGAAGACCTACATGGCAGAAGTTCCTGGCCCGATCCCGCGCGACCTCAGTAGGAAACTGCTCAAGGGAATTCAGCTCGAAGATGGGCCCGTCAAGGTCGACTCCATTGAGATCGTGGACCAGCACAATGGGCGCGCAGTCCTCGAGCTCGTCATTCACGAGGGCCGGAACCACATCGTCCGCCGGATGCTCGATGAGGTCGGCCACCCGGTCTCGCGCCTAGTGCGGACCAAGATCGGTGACGTGCAACTGGGACACCAGCGTCCGGGAACTATTCGCAAGCTCAACCCTGTGGAGATCGGCCTGCTCTATCGGGCGGTCGGACTGTGACGCAGGCGCCAGGGAATTCTGACCGCTTCGTCATCGCCGTCGACGGCCCCAGTGGCACCGGCAAGTCAACGGTGTCGCGCAAGGTAGCAGCGGCGCTGAACGCTGGGTATCTCGATACCGGCGCCATGTATCGCATCGTCACCCTCGCCGTACTCAACGCTGGCATCGACCCAGCTGACGAAGTCGGTGTGGCAAACCTATTGCCGTCATTGATGTTTGCCTCACCCGTGGACCCGGCCGAGCAAGTTCACACCCTTGCCGGCGAAGACGTGGGACGCAGCATTCGCTCAGTCCACGTCACAACGGCGGTGTCTGAGGTGTCTGCGAATCCGGCGGTGCGGGAGTGGCTCAAGGAACGGCAGCAGCAGCTTGCAGGTGCGGGCCGCATGGTGGTCGAGGGTCGCGATATTGGGACCGTCATTGCGCCCGATGCGGCCCTCAAGATCTACCTGACGGCCTCGGAGGAGGTCCGGGCCAGCAGGCGTTATAAAGAAGTGGGAGCCGCTGGAAGGACCCCGGATCTCGCAGTAGTCCGTGCAGCGATTGCGCACCGGGACAATTACGACTCGAACCGCCTACACGCACCGCTGCAGGCGGCTGCGGATGCGATCGTGATCGACTCCACCGACCTGGATATCGCCCAGTCGGTGGAGGCAGTGCTGGTGCTCGCCGCACAACGCGGCATCAGATGGGACGGCATCAGATGAGGCGGCAGTAGATGCGGTGGCATCACTTGGGCGGTGCGTCCGATCCGGTACCGCCGAACACCAAGGCGCACGCGGTAGATCGCGGACGCCGCATCGGAATCGTGTTGGCGCTGCTGGTCTATCGGATGCGGCTGCAGGGCGTGGCCCGGATCCCGCCCACTGGGCCCGTGATCTTTGCGGTCAACCACTCCAACACGTTGGACGGCCCGATCCTGTTCGGCGCATTACCCCGCCGGGTATCGTTTCTGGTGAAAGCTGAGATGTTCCACGGGCTTCTGGGCTGGCTACTGAAGGCCGTCGGCCAATACGGACTCAACCGCGATGTTCCCGACAGGGCGCCGCTGATGAGTGCGCTGGCCCAGTTGAAGGCCGGCGGCAGCATCGGAATTTTTCCTGAAGGAAGCCGCGGCGACGGCGGTGTCGAGTCCGTGTTCAACGGGGCTGGTTGGTTGGCTGCCCGTTCTGGTGCCTCGGTGGTACCGATCGCGATGCGCGGCACCCGTCGTCCAACCGGAACGAGTCGCCGGTTTCGTCCGAGGGTCGAAGTGCTCATCGGCGAGGCGTTTGCGGTCTTGCCTGGAGCGGGCAGGACGGCAGTGAATGCGGCGACGGCGGAAATTCGTGAGAAACTAAAGAGTCTGGTCGAAGAGTTGGACCAGGCTGAAACATCGCAGTAGGTCTTCACTCAGCTGTACCGCGCCGGCATCGGGTGGCGCGGATTCGGTCGAAACGCTGTCACGGCGTGTTCGAGAACCGCACATTAAGGAAATAACGTGACTGAATTTAGCGAAGCACGCCCGCTCGAAGAAGCGGTGCCCGGAGACGGAACCTGGGCCGACGACGGGGATCTCGCCAGCTGGGAAGATGGCGGCGACTACGAATTAGACGCCACCGGCGAGCACGTCGAGGCTGTTCGAGTCCCCACTCTCGCCATCGTGGGCCGGCCCAACGTCGGTAAGTCCACCCTTGTCAACAGGATCATTGCGCGCCGTGAGGCAGTCGTGCAGGACATCCCCGGTGTGACCCGTGACCGCGTTTCGTACGACGCGTTGTGGCGCGGCCGCCGCTTCACCGTGGTCGACACCGGGGGTTGGGAGCCCAAGGTCGACGGGCTGCAAGCCGCAGTCGCGCTGCAGGCCGAGTACGCGATGAAGACATCCGACGCAGTTCTTGTAGTGGTCGACGCCATGGTTGGCGCTACCGAGACCGACGAGGCCATCGCCCGGGTGTTGCGCCGCTCCAAGAAGCCCGTCATTCTTGTTGCTAACAAGGTCGATGACGAGCGCGCGGTCTCTGATGCCGCGCAGTTGTGGAACTTGGGTCTGGGCGAGCCGTTCGCGGTCTCCGCGCTCCACGGCCGCGGCTCCGGCGACCTGCTCGACATCATCCTCGACAAGCTGCCGGAAACCCCGGAAGAAATCTGGGACGCCGTCGGCGGGCCGCGGCGTGTAGCGCTGGTAGGTAAGCCGAATGTCGGAAAATCCTCGCTGCTGAACAAGCTCACGGGTGAGAACCGCGCCGTAGTCGACTCTGTCGCCGGCACCACGGTCGATCCGGTCGACTCGCTCGTCGACTTGGACAACGAAGTCTGGCGATTTGTCGACACTGCCGGTTTGCGTAAGCGCGTGAAGTTTTCCGGCGGTATGGAGTATTACGCGTCGCTTCGGACCCAGGGAGCCATTGAGTCTGCCGAAGTCGCCGTGGTGCTGGTCGACTCGTCAGAGCCGCTGAGCGAGCAGGACCAGCGGGTAATTTCGATGGTGGTCGACTCTGGCCGGGCCGTCGTGATCGCTCTGAATAAGGCAGACCTGGTGGACGAGGAGCGCCGCGACCAGATCGACAAGGAATTGGAACGGGATTTGGTGCGGGTGCCGTGGGCAGCCGTGATCAATATTTCTGCCATGACGGGGAGTCGGGTTCACCGGTTGGCCCCCGCGCTCCGCACGGCCCTTGCATCCTGGGATAAGCGCATCCCGACAGGTCAGCTCAACTCTTGGCTGGGGGAAGTGATCGCGGCCAATCCACCACCCGTGCGTGGCGGACGTCAGCCGCGGGTGCTGTTTGCGACGCAGGCGGCAAACCGTCCGCCGACATTCGTGCTGTTCACCAGCGGTTTCCTGGAGGCGGGATACCGGCGATTCCTGGAACGTCGACTGCGCGAAGAATTCGGGTTCGAAGGGTCGCCGATCCGCATCAACGTGCGCGTCCGCGAGAAGCGGGAACTGCGCAAGAAGTAGCCCTGTGTGTTGCTGCGCCGATGCACCGCGATGTGCGGGTGTGTTTTTTTAGTTCACATTGTGGTCTCGGCGCAGCTGCCAGGTGTAGTACTCCGTAGGCTGGGTAAGTCGTTCGTGGTCAGTCCAGTTCAACGGAGCAAAGAGGTGCGCAATGGCGTGGTGGGGTTGGTTGATCATCGTGGTGATACTTCTGGCGGTGTCGTTCGCCGGATTCGTCGCGATCCAGAAGAAGCGCAGGCAGGGCGGCGTGATCATCGCCGGACGCACTCCTAAGAAGCGCACATGAGCACGTTGATGCGCGCGAGCGAGATCGCCAAACGGCCCGTGGTGACCTTCGACGGCGAAGACATCGCTGAGATTAAGGACATTGTCTATGCCGCTCACGGCGGTCATGTGGGTGGTTTTAGCCTCAACGGCAGGTCATTCTTCGCCGGAAAAATGAAAACTGCTCTCCCGTGGGCATCCGTTGCGGCCCTGGGACCAGATGCGGTCATGGTCGCCAGCGAGGAGTCCCTCGTGCCGCTGGCCGATGTGCTGGCCGAGGCGGAAGCTTCTGGAACGTCCTCCCGTGGAGACATTCTCGGGTCGCAAGTGTTGACCGAGGACGGCACCGCGCTGGGCAAAGTCGTCGATGTGATCATTGAGGTGGCCGACAACCCGGGCGAAGCCGCAGACGTAGTGGGATATGAAATCGAGCCGTCCGAGGGGATGGGCGAGAGCGGTCGGCTGTTGATCCCATTGCCTGACACGTTGTCAGCGTCCGGGGAGCACCTGATGGTGCCAAACGCCACCCGCGAGTTTGTTTCTCATGATTTGGCGGGGTTTGGCGCTGCGGTCATCGCTTTCCGGGCACGTTTGGAAGGACAGATCTGATGAGATTCTCCGAAGGAAAAGGTCACAAGGTTGTCAGCACCGGCAACGCGGAAACTGTGGGTAAGGTCGCGGCTTTCGTCGTCGATCCTCAGACTGCGACCGTGGCTGCGCTCACCTTGGCGAAGACCGGTGAGTTAGGTACGTCGCTCGCTTGGCCGAATATCACCGGCTTTGGCCCTGATGCAGTGACAGTCGCTGGCGCCAGCGCGCTCCAGATCGCTGATGAGCGCATCGCTTATCTGGCCGACAAAAGCCGCGAGCTTGTGAAGAAGCAAGTGCTGACGCAGGCGGGTCGCCGGCTGGGTGTTGTCCAGGACGTGGATTTCCACCCGGGTACTGGCCAGATCGCGACGCTTCTGCTCGACACCGGCGAGATCGAGGGAAACCGGCTTGCTGGGATCGGATCGTATGCGGTGATAGTCCGTTCTTGACCGGTTAGTTGGTGGTAGAGCCCCACACTGCTTCAGCGCCGCTGTCCCCGGTTCGTACTACATGGACAACAGTGCCGATCCCGCCCACCAGCGAAAGAATGATTGCCGTAATAGGTAGCCATTTGGGTACCAAGTTGGATGATTTCCGCTGCCTGTTCAAGTAATAGACGGCGACGGCAGCCACGAGCAGGCCGAGCGCCCACCACAGCATCGAGTCGCCGAGTTCGGCATGCTTGCCGACATTGATGCCAAGTCGCGACTGGAGGGTTTCGCCTGATTCTTTCGCGACATAGGTAAAAACCACTCCCAGCGTGGCTATAGCCAGTGGACCCCAACCGGCCCATTTGCGAAACCGTGGCCACAGTGACGCCAGGACTACCGAAACTGCCGCCAAGGGGAGGAACACCACTGCGGCGTGGACGACCAGGGGGTGGACCGGGAGTCCGAAGATGGTGTCAAACATGGATGCCTCTCAGGGCGCCAAAGTCACACGCTCAGGCCGCCGTCTCTTTCCCCAGCGTATCGATACTGGGATGTGGTTGGCGCCAAATTGTTCTGTGTTGATCCGGGAACCGGATTTATTCAGGAACTGGTCCGTCCGGTCCTGCTATCCGGCCAGCGGCTACCAGTTCCACAGTGATAACGCTGGCGAGTGAGCTGACCAGTAACAGCGAGATAAGTACCAACAGCTGCGCTGCACCGGCTTGCACAGGGCTGGCGCCGGCGAGGAGCACACCTACAAAAGCTCCCGGTAGCGTCACCAGCCCGACCGTCCTGGTCTGGTCGAGAATTGGTAGAAGTGCAAGAGCGGCAGCGGGTTTGGCCACCAAATGTACGGCGTCCCGGCGAGTGAGGCCGAGAGACAGCGCAGCTTCGTACTCGCCTTTGCGGGCGTGTAGTTCTTCGGTGGCCCGTTTTCCGGTCAACGAGGTCACCGTCATGGCGCCGCCGATGATGATGCCGGCCACGGGCAGCACACCCAGGGGTTTGAACGGCACCGCGGTGCTGAGAAGGATCAGCGCCACTACGGGGATGACGGCCAACGCGATCGGAGCCAGAGTCCACCAGGCCCGCGGGCGATAGTTCCGTGACACTCTGCCTGCCGACGTCCCGGCGGCGATGACGATCATTGATGCGACAAATACCAGCGTCCACAGCATGGACTTGAGCACCCAGGCGATGACGAGGGAAACAGCGGCCAACTGGACGGTGGCACGTACGGCGGCAATGACGATCTCGGAGCCTTTGGTGAGCAAAGTCAGGTGCACCAGGAGCGCTGCCGCTGCGGTGAATATGACCAACAGCGCGATCAGCAGCGGACCAAGGTGGACGTTCGAATCTGACATGCCGGGCCGCTCCCTCAAGTGGATGAGCCGATTGTCCCCGCCCCGGGCGTGATTGTTCAAAGCGTCCGGGGCCGGGGCGCGGTTGGTCAGAATCGGGGTGGCTGCTGAGGTAACCTGGAACACGCCTGGCTTGCCAGGCAGGCCGGGATGTGGCGCAGCTTGGTAGCGCACTTGACTGGGGGTCAAGGGGTCGCAGGTTCAAATCCTGTCATCCCGACAATGTGATGTCTCGGGACATCGGAATGGCTGAACCTACAGATCTGTAGGTTCAGCCATTTGTCGTTGTGGGATGGGTTGGTAGTCGCGGGTCGGGTCCAAGGTGAGATCGCGGATGATGTGCCCGGTGGTGGCGTCGGCGATGCTGATGTTCAGGTCTTGGATGAGCAACTTTATGTAGGTTCCGGCGTAGGTTCGGCCAATTCCAATGTGGTGCAGCTTCCCGTTATGGCGCAGGGTGACGGTTCCTGCTTTGCTGACACGGTCATCGCGGACCCGGTCGTGGGTATCGGCGGTGCGGTTGCTGGTCGGGGTGGCTTTGGGCCGTAGGGCGTATGCCGCCGCGGGGGTGGCGTGGTGCGGCAGCGATCGGTGTGGGCGGTGGTGGTTGTAATCCTTGGCGAACGTGTCCAGCAGGGTTTGCAGGCCCGGGACGGTGGATGGTTGCTGCGTCTGAGCGCGTAACCACTTTTTGAGGGTTTGCTGGAACCGCTCGACTTTGCCTTGGGTTTGCGGGTGGTTGGGTTTGCCGTTTTTCTGGGTGATGTTCAGGCGCCGCAGTTCGTTTTCGAAACCGTTGCGTCCGCCTTTGCCGCCAGCGAATCGAGCGGTGTAGACCATGCCGTTGTCGGTCAGCGTGCACGCTGGGATTCCATGCGCGGCAATGGTTTCGCCGAATGTGGTGGTGACGACCATGCCGGTGATCCTGGCGTGCGCGGATAGATGCAGAACGTAACGTGAGTGATCATCAAGCCAGGTGATGATCTCAACATCTGTCCCGGGGGCACCGTTCGTTTGGGTCAGTCGGTAGTGGGTGAAGTCGGATTGCCAGCATTCATTGGGTTGTTCGGCGGCGAAGCGGATGTAGGAAGATTTCGGTCGCTTTTTTGGCTCGGGGGTGATGAGTCCGGCGCGGGCGAGGTGGCGGCTGATCGTGGCTCGGGACACGGTCACATCATGATGCTGGGCCAGGTGCCATCTGATGGTGTCCGGTCCGGCGTCTAAGCCTTGGCCCGCTAACTGTTCCCGCAGTTTTACGATCAACGTGAGAGTGGACTCCAGTGTGACGTTCGGCGACGACTTCGGCCGTCGAGAAAGCGGTTGGAATGCGATATCACCTTCGGCGTGGTAGCGGACCATCAGTCGGCTGATCCACCCCTGGGACACCCCGTAGGTGCAGGCAACCTCAGTTTGCGAGGTGCCGGTCAGAACGGCGGTGATCACAAGCTTCCTTTTCGACATGTCCTGGATGTACCGGGATGAGTATTCCGATGACGGGAGACACACCCATTCCGATGTCTTGAGACACCCCATTCCGATGTCCTGAACCAAGACACTGTCATCCCGACAACGGCTTCAGGACCGTCCACCGAACAGGTGGGCGGTCCTTTTTTATGGGCGCTGATGGATTGAAGATTGAAGGTGGTTCGAACGCTCACTGATCCCAAACATGGCGCTGGATAGTGCTTCTTGCGGTTCTATCGCTGGTCTTCGGAATAGCTTGTGTTGTCGTTTTTGGATTCTGTCGCGACTTCGAAGGGCGCACTATTGCTTGCGGAGACCTCAGTGATCAATGGCGCCATGGCAGTCCGGTGGCGACGAGAGCGGCGAGCTGGCAACTAGTCGAGACTGGGGCTCTGACCAAAAATAGCTATACCGACGGGATAGGGGATAGTGATGAGCAGGAAGAACACTCGTGGGCTCGCATTGCGCGGAGCCAGGGTCTTAATCACCGGTGCTGGTAGTGGTATCGGTCGGCAGATGGCGCTTGAAGCGGCCCGCCGGGGCGCAAGCGAAGTCATCCTCTGGGATCTCTCATCCGAACGCGCTGAGGCCGTGAAGGGCGAGATCCAGACGGCCGGTGGCGTGGCTTCCGTCGGGATCGTCAACGTCGCCGACCGTGCCGGGGTCGCCGAAGCCGCGAAGTCGATCCTTCCGGTTGATGTGCTTATCAACAATGCTGGCATCGTTACCGGCGCTGACCTGCTGGAGGCCACTGATGAGGACATCATCCGTACCTTCGATGTGAACACCCTTGCCCTGTACTGGACCACGCGAGCGTTCCTGCCGGCTATGCGCGACCGCGACCGCGGGGTTATCGTCACCGTTGCCTCCGCTGCCGGCCTCGTGGGGGTAGCCAAACAGACCGACTACTCCGCCAGTAAATTCGCCGCGTTCGGCTTCACCGAGTCGCTGCGCAACGAACTCCGCGCCCGCGGAAGTAACGTTTCCACGTTGATATTCGCCCCCTATTACATCAACACGGGCATGTTCGACGGCGTCACCACAAAGTTTCCTCGCTTGTTGCCCCTCCTTGACGAGAACGACGTCGCCCGCCGTGTCCTTGACGCCATTGAATCCGGTAGCCAGCAGCTGATCCTGCCGCGACTGGCCCGCATCATGCCAGCCACTCGCCTGCTGCCGGTGCGGGCCTTCGATCGTGTGGTGGACTTCTTCGGAATCAACCAGACGATGGATCACTTCACGGGCCGGCGTTAAATTTTCCCCCGGGTCCATTAAGCGCGCTGTGACTCCGTCGTCCGCGGGGCCCCATCACCGCCGGGGTCTCTGCCCCCGATCTCCGCCCGCGCGGTCCAACGCTGCGCAAGAGTAGAAGGGGGCCGCGTTATGAGTGCGCCGGATCTATCCGCCATCGGCCTTACCTGGAGTCCCCGAAGCCTGCTTCAATAGAAATTAAAATTCCAGACGGAAAAAAAGGGAAATAATGGAGTTCGAAGTCTCCTACCAGTTCGGTGACCACCCTGCGGTGCCCATTGAAGCCCGCGATTCGGCTATTGAGTTCTCGCCTGCTGATGGCACTATCTGCGTCAGCGAAAAAGCGGGTCTGCTGTGCACGCTCGTTGAGAGTGATCTGACTTGGCGATCGGATCTCCTCCTTACCGCCACAATCCGACTCGATGAGCCTCCATCCCGCGCCCTGTGGCCACGGTATGAGGGAATCTTGGAGGAGACCTCAAATCCGGATCGGAGCACCTTCGAGTTCCGAGGACCGGGTTGGAACTCGATACCCCGCAGCGGTGAGCGCCTCGGTATTCCGGCGCTCATTCTCGAGGACGCGGTCGGGTACCTGGTGATCGGCACCGATCCCGGATTTACTACCTTTGTGAGTCTCGACCTGAGCGCATCCGCCGTTCGCGTCACCTGGACGTATCGAAGCGAAGCGGGACCGCACCGCCTGATGGAGCGCAGGGTCTTTGCCCAACGCGCCGAGACGATCGAAGATGCGCTGATGGTGTGGTTCGAGATGGCGACACCGGATGTCCCGGCAGGCCCGGTCTGGCTGCACGATATCGATTGGCAGCACTACGATTTCATGTCAAAGAACGGTCACGGCTGGTTCGCGGACATCGACTCGATGTGTGAGATCGTGTCGCCGGAGGATAGGCACAAAATAGCGTTCACGCTGCATGCCTGGTACGACAGCTGCGGGAGGTACAGCTACGACCGGGACACCGGAATGCTCGACGATTCGTGGACCGTGTTCTCACACATCGCCGACCCCCGCTTGCTTGAGCGAGAAGGCACACCCGAAGCTGGCAATCAACCGACTAGTTATACGTTCCGCAACCTGGCCGATTACCGGCCGTTGCCCATGGACTGGGCCGAGATTGCCCGCCGAATCGCGTACGCGAAGGACCGCGGTTTCCGCGTTGCTTTCTACCTCATCACCGGCCTGATCGACGTCGGTTCCCCGGCCGAGCACGCTGTACTCGGCGATGGGCTTGAGAGTGCGAACGTGCCGCTCTGGATCGGGCCGGACGTCGTTTCTGATACCTACCTGGCCAATCCCCTCCACCCAGATGTCCGCCAGCGCTACCTGGGGCTGACAAAAGCCGTACTCGCGAAGGTGGGCGATCTCATCGATGCTCTCGTCATAGACGAGGCCTATTACATTGGATACGGCCAGCTCGGGCCGACGAGTGCACCGGGGTATGCAGATTTGGCCCAAGCAACGCTGATCAAATCTATAGCGGATCTATGCCACGCCCATCGCGCCGATATTGCGTTGCTTAGCGCGGATCATCTCGGTACTCAATCACTGCTCGGCCAGGCATATCCCTACAGCCTGTACGCGGATGGGATCTACCACGATGCTTGGAACCACGCGCAGGCGCACGAAGCCGCCCGGTTTCCGGCATGGCGCAACACTGTGTGGAGCTGCTTATGGGCTCCTTCAAGCGCGATCGAGAACACCCGCTGGGCTGTTCTGGCCTACGACGCACCGATCAGCACGAGCAACGGCTGCTTCGGAGACGACGTCAGTATTCAGGATATGGGGGAAGCCGAGATGGCCATCCTCCGGGAACTATGGGAGATCAAACGCAGCAGATCCTTCCGCCAGCGTCCGGCCTTGGTGATACCCGACCGCTGAAGCGAAATGAGCAAGTTCGCGGGACGTACTTCGCAGTAGTACATAGGGGCGCAATACGCGAATTGCCCCTATGTAGGGTGCCGTACAGCCGTGGACGGCGTCCACGTCACAACTAGCCTCGATACTTCATCGAATTGAATGGCGGGGGTTTTGCCGGGAAGGAGGGAAGGTGCTCCGACCGTTTCTACCCGCCTTTGCTCGTGGACATCCTCGCGAAGAACTTGGTGTCGTGGGCCTGAGCTGTTGTGCTGGCCTAAACAGCCCGCAAGATCGCCTTGGACCGGGAACTGACTTGTGAGTTGGCCTCGCGGAGGCGACCGTGTGCTCCGGTGTCGCGTTCGGCCACCATTGTGGCCGTCGAGAAAGCCGCCGCAACGACTACAGACGGTTTGAGAGGCCCATTTCATTGCTGATGTCGGCGCCTGCAGAGCGTTGAATCTCCTGGGCCGGTAGGCAGCGCATCGTAATCGCCTTCGAATCGGTCCATCATGTGGTTCCATGACGGGCGCGAGATCGTCGTGAAATCGAATCTATAATGACGGCGAACAGAAGTACGGCGCCTGTGATCATATAACGGACCGACGAATCGAAGTTGAGGAGAGTGAGGCCACTGGAGATTGACTGAATAACGACGATTCCGAGCAGTGCAGCCCACGCGCTGCCTCGACCGCCGAAAAGGCTGGTCCCGCCAATCACCGCCGCAGCGATCGCGTTCAGGTTGACATCGCCCGTCCCACTCGACAGACTCGCCGACGTCAGACGCGCTGCGGCGAGCAGCCCGCCGAGCGCCGCAAATGTTGAGCAGAGGACGAACACGCTAACGTATACCCGGACAACGCGGATACCCGAGCGCCGCGCCGCTTCAACTGAACCGCCCACCGCAAAGACGGATTTGCCCCAGACCGTGCGGGTCAGAGCAAAGTTCATCACTACAACAAGAACTAGAAAGAGCAGAAACATTGCTCCCACGCCGCGTCCGGTTTCGAGGTACCACACCGTCGCTGTGAGGAATAGGAACAGGCCAGAAGCCTTCAGCACGATAGCGGGAATCGATCCCGTGCTCAGGCCGCCCCTCCGCCGCCGTTCGGCCCTCCTCGAGTGAGTCACAAAAAATCCGATCGACGCGATCGCAGCTAGCGCGTAGGCAAGCCACGAAGGAAGGAATGCCGTTTGCGCGAATTGGACGATCCATGATTCGTAAGGAAGGTTAATCGAGCCGTTGGGTCCGAGTATCTTCAGCTGCAGACCTAGAAAGCCAAGCAAACCCGCCAGGGTGATCACAAAACTCGGCACTCCAAAGCGACTGAAGAGCAACCCGTACATCAGGCCGATGGCTGCTCCGGCAAGAATAGCTACCACTACGGCAAGGAGAACCGGCCAGTGGAGTTGCACCATGCCGACGCCAAGGATTGCGGACGATAGGCCACTGACGGAACCCACGGAGAGATCGATCTGGCCCAACAGAAGGACGAGGACGACGCCGATGGCGATTGTGCCGACGGCTGCGCATTGCATGGTCAGGTTGACAAGGTTGTCAGCGGAGAGAAAATTCGGATTCAGCATCTGGAAGACAATCCACACAACGGCCAGTCCTATGACGACGGGCATCGATCCCAAGTCGCCGCCGCGAACCCGACTCTGGAGCGACCTGACGGCACCGCCGAAGCCAACGTAGCGCGTGAGTCGCTCGTCGAGCAGGTCGGTAGGAGTGTCTGCTGGCAGTTTCGTCATTCCGCAGTTTCCTTCTGTGTTGTTGCGCGTGCGCGCCGGGTCACCACGTTGTCGCTCGCACCGGTGATGGCGGAGATTATTTCCTCATAACTCACATCTGGGACTCGAAAATCGCCATTGTTCTTGCCTAGCCTCAGTACGACGACGCGATCGGCAACGGCCTGAACATCGGCCATGCTGTGACTGATCAGCACCACCCCGAGGCCGCGCTCGCGAAGACGCTCAATAAGGTTGAGGACCTCGGCTGTTTGTGCGACTCCGAGCGCCGCTGTCGGTTCATCGAGTATGACGACGCGAGGATCGCCGATCAACGACCGTGCGATGGCAACTGTTTGCCGCTGGCCGCCAGAGAGGGAGGCGACGGCGATCCGAACTGACGGGATCTTCGCCGACAACTGTCGGAGTAGTTCCCAGGCCCGCTGCTCCATCGCCTCCTCATCCAGCGTAAAATTTGCTATTTCGCGGCCCAGAAACAGGTTTGACACCACGTCGAGGTTGTCGCAAAGCGCGAGATCCTGAAACACTGATGCGATCCCCAGCGAGCGAGAGGCTGCTGGCGACCCTATTGTGACTTCTGCGCCGTCAAGGAGAATCGTGCCGGCGTCGGGGCCATGAACGCCGGCCAATATTTTAACGAGCGTGGACTTTCCCGCGCCGTTGTCACCGACGACGGCTACCACCTCGCCGGGGTAGACGTCGAAATTAATCCCCGAGAGTGCGCGCACCGCCCCGAAACTCTTCGAAACGTTCCTTAGCCTCAGCACAGGTTCCAGAGGGTCTTCGCGAGTTTCCTTGAACTCCGGGTCAGTGTTCACATATTTACCGTTCAGCTAGTTGGAATGAGACCCGCCGTTGTTACTTGACGCCCCACTTTGCGCAAGCCTCCGCGTAAGCGCTGGTGCAGATGTCGGTGGCAGCAGAGAACCCGTCACTGACGACTGTGTCCTGAATATTGTTGGCTGTGACCTTCACTGGTGCGAGCACGATTGAAGGTGTGTCGTCGCCATCGCTTGTCTTCAGTGTGGCGTCCGCTTTCTGTTTTTTGCCATTGGTGAGATCAATTGCCAAGCCGGCAGCGCGCTCTGCTTCGACCCTTACCGCACGGTAGATCGTCATGAATTGTTCTCCCGCGAGAATCCTCTGGAGCGCAGCATTCTCGGCGTCCTGACCCGTGATCGGTGGAAGATCCGTGACGCCAGCACCCTTAAGTGCGGCAATGGCACCTCCGGTCATGCCGTCGTTCATGGAATAGATGCCCTTGATTTCGGCGCCGAACTGAGTGATCTGGCCGGTTACCCAGTCCTGAGCCTTCGCAGGGTCCCAACCCGGGGTGTCATACGTGGCCAAAATCTTATAGCCGCTGGCGTCTAGAACCGCCTGAGCACCGACCTTGAAGGCTTTCGCGCTGTCGTCTGGTGCACCGTTGAGCATGAGGATGCCGCCATCGCCAGGTTTCACACCTCGTGCCTTCATCTCTTCAATGAGAGATTCGGCCTGAATCTTTCCGATCTGCTGGTTGTCGAAGGAGATGAAATATTCGAGGTCTGGGCTGTTGATGAATCTGTCGTAGGCAATCACGGGAACATTCTTAGCCTTGGCGCTCGCCACGATGGCTGAAGCAGCTTGGGTGTCGACAGCAGACATGACCAACACGTTGATGCCTTGGGTGAGCATGGACTCGGCCTGCTGTTGCTGCTTGGCAGCATCGCCATCGGAGTTCGCGTACAGCACCTCGCAGCCGCTGCAAATTTCTTTGACCTTCGCTGTGAAAAGTGGGCGATCGGCTTTCTCGTAGCGGGCGGTCAGGGATTCCGGAAGAATGAAGCCGATTTTTGCCGCAGCCGTGCTGGCCGCCTCGCTGGAAGCTCCGCTGCCTATGCTGCTGCTCTTGCCAGAATCGCCGCTACTGCCGCATGCGGTGAGTACGGCGGTCGCAAGGCCTAGCGCGCACATTGCCGCTATGGCTCTCTTCGTAGGTGTTCTCATGCAAGCCTCCCTTGGAGCCACCGTCGTTGGTGACTGAGGCGAGCATGACATTCCTCACTCTTGGCGTCAAGTATTGAAACCAATGATTTTCTAAAGTCGCAGTGCGCTCCGGGCTATTTCGATGTGGTCAATAGCTAGCAGTATGGACCCAAGTACTCCCGCTCGAATTCCGACCTGTGCCTGGATGATTTCGGGGGTTGATCCCTCGCCAGCCAGGAATGATGTCTCGACCTCGCGTCTGATCGGACCAAGCAACAGTTCCCCGGCGCGGCTCATCTCTCCGCCAATGACGATGCGTGCCGGGTTGATGAGCATGCACATGGTCACTGCCGCGACTCCGATACTGCTTCCTGCCTCGGCTATCGCTCGGATGCAAGCGTCATCACCTGCCATCGCCCTCGCCAGTAGGTCGCTGAGCTTGAGGTTCCGATAGGTATCCTTGAGCCGTTCGAGCACCGCGCCTCCGCCGGCCACCGCGTCGAGACAACCTCTGCTGCCACACGAGCACTTTGGCCCGTTCTCCCGGATCGTCATATGTCCGAATTCGCCAGCGGTGCCGGAATTACCGATGAACAAGCGGCCGTCAATAATGAGGCCAGCGCCTACCCCCTCGTTGATGTCGATAAAGATGCCATGCTCAGTGCCTCGCAGCGCTCCCATTCGTAGCTCTGCGAGCGCTGCAAGATTGCTGGCATTCGCGACCCACGCGGGCTTTCCGAGTCCTCTTTGCAGTATTTCTGCGATGGGGACGCGTTCCCAGCCACGGAGTTCACCGTGCGCCATGACAGTTCCCGAGTGTCTTTCCACTGGCGCGTTGATTGCGACCCCGACGCCGAGCAGTTCGTCTGAGGATGCACCGACAGCGTCGAGCATGTCTGCGATAAGGAGCAGGCTCTTCCGCAACTCGTTGTCAGCGCGGTGGTCCTTTCCGAGAGGCATCTCATGCTCGGCGATGACGGTCTTGGCGACGTCCGACAGAACGATTCGAAGGTGCCTCCGTGAGATGTGGATTCCCGCAACCAGCCCGAGTTCCCTAGCCAGCGTTACGAACACAGCTCGTCGACCGCTCTGCGTCGCGTCGACCGTGTGGAGGATGCCAGCCGAAGAGAGCTCTTTTACGATGTTGTGAACGGTGCCCGCTGACAAACCCGATGCTCCCGCCAATTCGGCTTTGCTGAGCCCGCCGTGTTTGTGTAATGCTTCCACAATCCTGCGCCGATTGGCTTCACGAAGTGAAGCCTGCGAGCCCGGAGTGCGCGTCTGATAGGTCACGTTCATAAGGTACCGCCAGCCGCCGCCGCGCGGCGGGGCGAGGTAGAGGAAGGGGAGGGACCCGTTGTGACTATCGATAATGTGCGGGTGATTGTGCTGGGGGAGTCGAAACCTGACGAATCGGAATTCGTGCAGGTCACCCCCGTGAAGCCGTTTCTAATGGGACCAACGCAGCGATGGTGGAACGCCTGGGGATGGGATGCGCCTATTGAGCTGCCGTGGCACTCCAAGGAGGTCTACACGCCCTTGAGCCATTTTCCGCTGCCAGGCGGAGCCCGCGTCATGGTCGCTAGATTTCCTGAAGCCGACATCTATCTCGACGAAGCTCCGGTAACCCCAGAGCACCAAGCCGACCACGACAGGGTGATCGACATGCTCTCTGCTGTTGATGTGGCAATGACCGCTGTTGGTCCGCATCCGGCTATGCATCGAACAGACACCGTCGACCTGGGATTCGTCGCAGAGGGCGAGGTAGACCTCGAAGCGAGCGACGGAACGGTGGTAACCCTCCGGGCAGGTGACATTTATGTCAACAGTGGCGCCGTCCACGCGTGGAAGGCGCGACAATCCGGCGCGACTGTCTTCTTCGTATTTCTGGGGGCAAATCGAAAGTCAGTTCCAGGTCCTGTAGGACCGTGACGCCTACAATCGTGGGATGGCGCCCGAAACGCACACCAAGCAGACTTCGTACGGACGCAAAGGTGAACAGCGACGCATCGAGATAATCGAACGAGCGATCGCGCTTTTTGCTAGGCGGAGCGTAGGAAGTTCGCTCCGCGAGATCGGCGAGGAGATTGGTGTTTCCCATGCGGCCTTGCGGTATTACTTTGCCACGCGCGACCAGCTGCTAGTGGAAATCTATCGGACCCACGAGGCTGCATTCCGGTCGGAACCCATCCCGCTGAAACTTTCCGCAGTCTCGGCGATGGATCGGCGTGCTGCGCAGAATGCTGCTATTCCAGGTCTGGTGGCACTGTACGCAACCCTGTCTACCGACGCGTTGCAGCGAGACAACCACCCTGTGACGCGCGAATTCATTCAGCGCAGATTCGTTCGGGTCCGATCTCAACTCGCGGAACGGGTTCGTGAGGGGCAACGTCTTGGCTTGGTTGCGAACACGCTAGATCCGCATGACGTCGCGGCACTCATTGCGGCAGCGTCCGATGGTCTCCAGCTACAGCAATTACTCGATCCGGAGGCGGTCGACACTCGCAGGTCACTCAGTATCCTGGAGCATCTATTAAGCCCGTCAGCGCAAGCTAGCTGAAGCCGGTTAGTGCATTCAGGGCAGATGCACGCAGTCTCATACCGCGCCGGTTCAAAGTGCAGAATCCGAAATGGTGCGCGTGGACGCCGGCAGAAAACCTTCCCGAGTCCACGCGCTCCCTTCGCCGAGAGACTAAGAGACAGCTTGCGTGGGGTCGAAGTCCAGCGGAAGTAGCGGGACGGCGGCAGCGCTAGATGTGATTTCCACAGCCGAACCAGAATGTGCCGCATCGCTGATCCCAGTCATGATCTCTAAGACATGCGCCGCGAGCGCGCCGGAAGCTCTTTCGGCGACGCCAGCACGAATGGAGCGGACGAGATCTACCACCCCGGTACCCCTGCCACCGCTGGCGCCTTGCGCTGGAATGACGAGTGGTTCGTCGCGACCATAACTCCATAGCAAACTTTCTCCGTCAAACAGGTTCGGATCAGGAAGCGTCAATGTGCCATTTGTACCGTTGACCTCGATATGGCCCGCCTTCCGGCGCGCATGTTGGAAAGAGAAGGTGGACTGCGCTGATCTGCCGCCAGTGAACTCAATCAGCGCTGAATGGTGTGTCGGGACGAGAACCGGAAAACTGTCGCCTGCTCGCGGCCCGGTGCCGATGATGCGAGAGGACTGGGATTGCGACGAGGTCGCGTGTACCCGAGTTGCTGACCCGAACACATGAATCAGGGCGGTGAGGTAGTACGGCCCCATGTCGAGGAGCGGTCCAGCGCCGTCAGCAAATAGGAAGTCAGGGTTCGGGTGCCAGCGATCCGGACCCGGCACGTGGAACGTTGTGATGGCCGTGAGTGGTTCGCCGATGTCGCCACGTGCGATCGCCCGAAATGCCGTTTGCAGACCGGCCCCCAACACTGTGTCGGGCGCGCATGCAACTCGCAATCCTGCGGCGGTTGCAGTGCTGAGAAGCAGTTTCGCAGCTTCGGTAGTCGTCGCGATGGGCTTTTCGACCCATACATGCTTCCCTGCCTCGAGGATGAGTTGGGTTATCTCGGCATGCGCGGAAGGGATGGTGAGATTGACTACGACGTCGACGTCTGTCCTAGCCAGAAGCTCTTCAACCCGGCCCGATTCTGGAACACCGTGTGCTGCCGCCTGCTCTGCCGCGCGCTCAAGGTCGATATCAGCGATGAAACGGACTTCGACGTCCGGGAAGCGCTGAAGATTCGTGAGATATTGCGTCGAGATCACGCCCGCTCCAATGATCCCGACTCCGACCGGTGCATTGTCCACAGGGCTCATGCTGAGACCTCAGTGTCGTTATCGCTCAACCAGACGAATGATTGGGCGATACCGTCGAAGACATCACCAGCGAAGGCGTCAAACTCGATCACTCTCAGCGCGCGCGGGGCCGCAGCCAGAAGGTCGGGCAGGGCGACCTCTCCTTGACCTGCAGGAGTCTGTCGCTCGAGCGCCGCCTGGAAACGAGCCGGATCAAGCGATTGCTGTTCGCTGCGGGGCAAAACATCCCGAATGTCTCCCGTCACATTCCCATCCTTGACGTGCAGCGCGGTGACTTGTGAACCGAGGGAACGAAGAATGTCCATTCCGCTCCCGCCTCCTACTGTCAACCAAAACAGGTCAACCTCGAGCAAAACCTCGGGCGCTAGGTGTTGGACAAAGACCTCATAAGCGGGACGGCCTTCTATCTGGTTTGCAAACTCCCACTGATGGTTGTGGTAACCGACGTTCAAACCGTGTTCAGTCGCTTTGGCGGACAGGGAGTTAAGACGGTCCGCCGTGACTTTGACATCCTCAAGGCTCTTCCATAGAGACGCCGGCACGTGGGGCTCGATCACAGTAGAAATGCCCAACTCAAGTGCTGCCTCGAATATTCTTTCCGGTTCTGATGCCGCGACGAGCGCAGCGTGACCAGTGGGCGCGCTGATGCCGCAATCTGCGAAAGCCTGCCGGTACTCGGGAACGCGGTGCTGAAATCCGTAAGGTTCGACGTGGCGGAATCCGATGTCGGCAAGGCGAGCGACCGTTCCCTGTAGGTCGTCATCGATCGCACTTCGTACGGAAAATAGCTGGACGGATGGGGCTGACACGGTTGGCTCCTGTTCTCCGCGCATGGATGCTGCGGCTCTTCGAGCGATGTTAGCGGATTTTCTTACAATGGAAGAATTTTACGTCCCCAGTTCTGTACCTTCACCGCTACGAGAGTTAGACCCCGGAATAGATCACTCGCCCTGCGCCCACGGCGGGAGTTTGGCCGCGGCAAAGGTCTGGACCGTGTTCTCATGCGACAGCCGAGCGCGCCGCGAAACGACTATGGCGCTACGACTATGGCGCTGATGCATCGACTGGAGTATGGACGAGGGCCGGAAGTCGAAAGCATAGGGTGATTTCGGCGCCGGCGCCCCGCCGTGAAACGGGATCGGATCTCTGTCCAAGTCGTTATACTTGGGGTCACCTATCGCGGTTGGAGTCGACGTGAGTTCAAGTGCACGCCGTGATCCGAGCATCAAAGAAGTAGCGTTGGTGGCGGGTGTGTCGCACATGACGGTTTCGCGCGTCATGAACGACTATCCGGGAATTAAACCGGAAACCCGGCAGCGGGTGCTTGATGTCGTCGAGCAAATGGGATACCGCCCCAACATGGTGGCGCGTTCCCTCGCCACTCAGCGCACCAAACGAATCGGCGTGCTCGTCGAGAGTGCGGTCGAATTTGGCGAGAGCGACATGGTTCGCGCTATCGAGACCGCCGCGAGGGCCGTGGGTTACTCGGTGACATCCGTAGCAGTCCGGGACAACGATATGTCCCCTCAGGACGCAATTGCGCATCTGACGTCGCAGGGCGTGGATGCTCTGTGTGTGGTGGCACCGCGGTCTTCTTCAGTGGCCGCCCTGCGACAGATCACAGTATCTGTCCCCGTGCTGGTGGTGAAGTCTGATAAGGACCCTACTTTTCTCACTGTCTCTGCGGATCAGCAGCAGGGCACCAATCTCGTCGTAGATCACCTTGCAGGCTTGGGTCATCGCGATATTCTGCACATCGCGGGCCCCCTCGACTGGCTTGACGCGCGGGGGCGGGAGCGAGCATTTCACGCTCGGGTGAAGTCATGGGGAATGCGGGAGCGAGCGATCGTCATAGGCGATTGGACAGCCGACTTCGGGTACGACTTCTCCAGGACCATCACTAAGGTTCCGGAGTACACCGCTATCTTTGCAGCAAACGACGACATGGCCTTGGGCGTCATCCATGGGCTGCACGATAATGGAATCAGTGTTCCCAAAGATATGAGTGTCGTAGGCTTCGACGACCTCCCAACTTCGCGGCACTTCTTACCCCCATTGACGACCGTTCGCCAGGACTTTCGCGCTCTGGGCGCGAAGGTGATGGACGTTCTCCGCGCCGCTCTTGAAAATCGCGAGATCCCACAGCGCTCCAAAATTGCCACTGAACTTATCGTTCGCCAGTCCACTGCCCAGCCCAGGCACCTTTCGTGAAGCAGGAGTGAGAAGTATGGTTTCTGCGGTCATAGAAATGTCTGGGATCAGCGTGAGCTTCGCGGGATCGCCAGCCCTTCAGCAGGCGAGCCTGCGGTTGTTTCCAGGCGAAGTCCATGCTCTGATGGGCGAAAACGGAGCCGGTAAATCGACGCTCATTAAAGCTCTCACCGGCGTTTACTCGCTGGACGAGGGCGAGATTCGTATTGACGGCGACCGTAAGCGCATGACTGGGACGGCTGACGCGGAAGCGGCTGGTATTGCGGTCGTCTATCAGGATACGTACCTCTGTTCAAACCTGACGGTGGGTGAGAACGTCATGCTCGGGCACGAGATTCGTGGGCGGGCGGGGATTAACTGGAAAGCCACTCATCAACGGGCGTCCGAGGTTCTGGGGGAGCTGGCGCTTGACGATTTGGACCCACGCCAGAGGTTGTCGTCACTTCCGATTGCGGTGAGACAGCTCGTAGCCATTTGTCGAGGGATGGTCACACGTCCTCGCGTACTTGTTCTGGACGAGCCAACCTCGAGTTTGGACGATGGAGAAGTAGCCAGACTTTTCACGGTACTTCGGAAGCTGTGTACGCAAGGGGTAGCCATCCTCTTCGTCTCACATTTCCTCGAGCAGGTCTACACGATCAGCGATCGCATGACCGTCCTCCGCGATGGAGAGATGGTGGGTGAGTTCCTCACTAGAGAGCTTGACCGCTCCGAACTCATCTCCACGATGATCGGGAAGGACATCGCAACACTGCGAGCAATAGGCTCAGAGAGGCGCTCTCATCGTGAGGAGCCCACCGGGCCCGCGATCTACCGCGCCGAGGGTATCGGTCGGCGAGGGGTGCTCGTTCCGACGAACATCGATATTCATCAGGGCGAAATTGTCGGGTTCGCAGGGCTGAGGGGCTCCGGACGAACCGAATTTGCCCGGCTTCTTGCGGGCGCGGAGCGATCCGATTCGGGAACTGTGACACTTCGTGGTCAGGTCGTCACATTGCCTTCTCCTTCCGCTGCCCTCGCACATCGAATTGCTTATTCGAGTGAAAATCGACGCGATGACGGAATCATCGAAGATCTCAGCATCAGAAAGAACATCCTGCTGGCACTTCAGGCTGTTCGCGGCTGGTCACGACCACTGTCCAAGATGGAGGGCGACGCGCTCGTCGGTGACTACATGGAATCTCTCGGCATCGTTCCGGGCGATGCGGACATGCCAGCGAAATTTCTGTCCGGAGGTAATCAACAGAAAGTACTGCTCGCCCGCTGGCTGGTTACACGACCCCGCGTCCTCATTCTTGATGAACCAACTCGCGGTATCGACGTCAGCACAAAGGTGCAGTTCCAAGCTCGCGTTGCCCAACTGGCGCGGGAGGGGGTGGCGGTGGTTTTCGTATCTTCCCAGCTCGAAGAAGTCGTGCGCTTGAGTGATCGGATCGTAGTGATGAAGGATCGGCAGAAGATCGGCGAGGTCAGCAACGGTCCCGGAGTCAACGTGAACACGATCGTCGAAATGATCGCGGGGGATACCGAAGACACCTGAATTCGACATGAAAAAAACCCTTGTGGTAATCAAATGTTCGCGCTAACATTTCGAACAACACGCAGTCAGCGTGTTTTTCAACACAGCGTCTCGCCACATCGGCGACAACATGTGGCGACAACATGTAGGGCTCGCAATGGCTGCCCTATATCTCAAGGAGGAGATTCATGTCCATAGGAAAGCGATTCGGTCGAATGATCGGTCTAGCGACGGTGGGCGCTCTGGCCGTCGGGCTTTCGGCTTGTTCGTCCAGTGACGCGCCAGCGGCAAACTCGTCGAGTGCAGCGCCAGCCGCCAGCTCGTCGAGTGCAGCGCCTTCGAGTGCGGCCCCGGCCGCAAGTTCGTCCAGTGCAGCGCCAGCTGCCAACGGCAAGCTCATCACAGTCGGCTTCGTGGCGGTGGGCCCTGAGGGAGCGTGGCGCAAGGCCAACGAAGCGAACATTCAGGACACCTTTACGAAGGAGGCAGGATTCGACCTCAAGTACGCACCGGCGACGAACTTGGATCAGAAGTCGCAGATCGACGCTTTCACGTCGTTCGTCGACGAGGGTGTCGACGTGATTCTGTTCTCTGCCACCGAGAGCTCGGGCTGGGAAGCGACGCTCAAGCGCGCCAAGGAGGCTGGTATTCCGGTGATTCTTCTCGACAGAGGAATCACGCCAGACGACCCGAGCCTGTACACCAGCAAAATTGCACCTGACAACATCGCCGTGAGCAAATCAGTTGCCAACTGGGCACTCGGAGCTTTCCCGGAGGGCGCCAACTACTTCACCATCGAGGGTCCCGCTGGCGTCTCTGGTGTGAACGAGCGCAACCAGGGCTGGAACTCCGTATTCGATGGTAAGGACAAGTTTAAAAAGCTCGGTGCTCAGACAGCCAACTGGTCAACTGAGGAAGCGAAGAGCGTCTTCGAGACAGTTCTGAAGTCCAACAACAACAACGTCCAGCTCGTGTTCGCTCAGAACGACGAGATGGGACTGGGCGCAGTTCAAGCTGTAGAAGAAGCTGGACTGGTTCCCGGAGTTGACGTGAAAATCGCAACGATTGACGGTACCAAGAATGCTCTTCAGGCACTGTCCGACGGCAAACTCAGCTTTGTAGCTGAATACAACCCGCTGTTTGGTGAGACCGCCTTGGGTGTCGTCAAGAAGGTTTTAGCTGGCGAAAAGGTTGACTCCGCCATCGTCGTTCCGAGCATTACCTTTGATTCGCCTGCGGCAGCGGCAAAAGCGCTCCCCACGCGCAAGTACTAAACACGCCCGACCCGCAAGGGTCTCGCACAAGTAGTGCTGGGTGGGGTCACCATCAGGTGGCCCCACCCAACTATGCGCGCTGGCTTTTGCGCCACGCCCAAGGCAAAGAAGGGTCAGAGAAATGACGGAGACGGTCCCGATCGTCGAGATGACCAACATCTCAATCTCGTTTCCCGGAGTAAAGGCGCTTGATGCTGTCGACTTCCGGCTGTTTCCCGGCGAGGTCCACACACTCATGGGAGAAAACGGAGCCGGTAAATCGACGCTTATCAAAGCGCTCACCGGCGTGTACAGGGTTGATGATGGTCAGATTCTCATTGCCGGCGCGGCTCGCAGGCTAGGTGGAACTGCGGACGCGCAAGCCGCAGGCATCTCGACGGTGTATCAGGAAGTAAATCTGTGCACAAACCTCACCATCGGCGAGAACGTCATGCTGGGCCACGAGGTACACGGCCGCTTCGGTATTAACTGGTCAGCAACATTCCGAGCGGCTACTGACGCGCTTGACAAACTCGGACTGGGCCATCTTGATCCTCGACAAGCGCTCTCGAGTTTGTCGCTAGCGCTACAGCAACTTGTCGCCATAAGTCGAGCCATGGTTGCTAACTCCAAGGTCCTTATCCTCGACGAACCGACGTCCAGCCTTGATGCGAACGAGGTCGAGGGACTCTTCGTCGTTATGCGTCGGCTGCGCGATCAAGGTGTCGCCATTCTCTTCGTCTCCCACTTTCTGGACCAAGTGTTCGCAATCAGCGACCGTCTCACGGTGCTGCGAAACGGCCAGTTTGTCGGTGAGTACCTCACACGAGAGCTTGATCGCACCACTCTCATCTCGCGCATGCTCGGCAAAGATCTTTCTGCCCTCCAGTCACTCGAATCCGAGCGTGCTGTGCAAAACCACGTCATCACGTCCGAGCCCCTCTATAAGTCGGTAGGGATCGGCCGGAAGGGGTCTGTCGAGGCCATGGATATCTCGCTGCATCGCGGGGAAGTGGTCGGTTTAGCGGGATTGCTGGGC
The DNA here is from genome assembly GCF_003860405.1 of Nakamurella antarctica. Lineage (NCBI taxonomy): Bacteria > Bacillati > Actinomycetota > Actinomycetes > Nakamurellales > Nakamurellaceae > Nakamurella > Nakamurella antarctica. The sequence goes on from NZ_CP034170.1 coordinate 1,144,085, forward strand.
TCGGGACGCACCGAACTAGCCCGCCTCATCTACGGCGCAGACAGGCCCGACTCCGGTGAAATCTGGCTCCGCGGCAAAAAGACAGATGTTTCGAGTCCCTCGGCGGCGCTTAGTAAGAAGATTGCATTTTCGAGCGAGAACCGGCGGGACGAGGGCATCATCCGCGATCTGAGTGTTCGCGAGAATCTCGTTCTTGCGGTGCAGGCTAAGCGCGGCTGGGCCCGGCCCCTCTCGCGCAAGGACAAGGATGAGATTGTCTCTAAGTATTTGGTCGAGTTGAACGTGCGCCCGGCAGATCCAGAGCGCCCCATCAAAAATTTGTCCGGCGGAAATCAGCAAAAGGTCCTCTTGGGCCGGTGGCTCGCTACCAAACCAGAATTGCTCATACTGGACGAGCCGACGAGGGGCATTGACGTGGGGGCAAAGGCAGAAATTCAGGAACAGGTTGTCGCCCTTGCAGGGGAGGGGGTTTCAGTCGTATATATCTCTTCTGAGCTCGATGAAGTGGTCCGCCTGAGCGATCGCATCATCGTATTGAAGGACCACCGTAAGATTGCAGAGATTACAAATGGGCCCGGGGTGACCGCAGCGGCAATTGTTGACACGATAGCTGCGGATGGAACGGGCGACGAACTCGCGGGTAACCGAGTAGGCGCGATGTCTAAGGAGATCACTCAGCCATGATGGAAAAGAGTACTGGTATTCGGACAGTTCTGGAGGTTATTCGCAAGCCCTACTTCTGGGGAATCATTGCAATTGTATTGCTTCTTGCGATCAACACGGCAAAGGATTCCAGCTATCTCACCGTCACCATCAACCCCGTAACGGGGAATCTTGTCGGAAATCTCATCGACATACTGCGGGCGTCCGCTCCGGTGATGATGGTTGCCGTAGGTATGTGCCTCGTCATTGCTACGGGAGGAATTGATCTATCCGTGGGGTCAATCATGGTAGTAGCGGGAGCAGTATCGATGGAGTTTCTCAAAAATTTCGATAACTCCACTTCGACCATGGCTGCATTCAGCGCAGTGGGTCTCGCTCTCCTTATCGCGACCATTCTTGGCGCTGTCAATGGATTGCTCGTCTCCGTAGTCGGTCTTCAGCCGTTCATCAGCACTCTCGTGATTATGCTTTCGGGGCGAGGTCTTGCGAAGGTCATTACCTCTGGCCAGAATACGACCGCGTCCAATGATTCATTCCGATGGATCGCCAACGGATATTTGGTCGGTGTCCCAGTGGTCTTTTTGCTCGCCGTGTTGATAGTAGTAGCGGTCGGCCTACTTGTCCGAAGGAGTGCACTGGGACTGATGATCGAAGCAATCGGGATGGATCCCAAAGCGGCGCGGCTCGCGGGCGTAAATCGTCGGGGTCTCCTGATCACGGCCTACGTTACTAGTGGTTTACTCGCCGGAGTTGCTGGCATATTTGCTACTGCGAGCGTCATGACGGTGGACGTTTCTAGAACCGGATATCAGCTCGAACTCGATGCCATCCTTGCTGTTGTTATCGGGGGAACTTCTCTTGCTGGCGGTAAGTTTAATATTCTTGGATCTGTAGTGGGCGCTGTTCTCATCGCCACTTTGGACAAAACAGTAGTCTTCCTTGGCGTGTCCTCATCTGCTACTCCGGCGTTCAAAGCGATTGTGATTGTTGTGCTATGTCTGCTCCAGGCTGATCGCGTGCGTGCACTGTTCGAGAAACGTCGTCTTCCGAGTTCGTCTACTCCGAAAAGGGAGGCTCAGACCATATGAAAACCACTGAAATTCAGACTTCGCCCCTTGATCAGAAGCTTGGTGACCACAAAACTCATCGCTTCCAGCTTCGGCTCGAGTCTTTGCCGACTGTCGCGGCACTCGTCATTTTCGCTGCAATGATCGTTTACGGGGAACTTTCCTACGGTCGTATTCTCCAGTACAACACTTTGTCAAACCTGCTTATCAACAATGCGCACCTCGTGATAATTGCCGTGGGAATGACGTTTGTCATTCTCTCGGGAGGCATTGACTTATCGGTGGGTGCTGTGATTGCTTTCACCAGTGTCTCCGGTGTGATGCTGATGAACGCGGGTCTCAATCCATGGATTGCCACACTATTTATGATCGTGGTTGGAGGAATATTCGGTCTCACATCCGCGATATTAATCCAATATTTCAATGTGCAACCCTTTATCGCCACGCTCGCGATGATGTTCTTAGCGCGTGGACTCGCGTCGATGCTAAGCACAGTTCCTGAGCGTCTTCCTGACGACTCGCCATTTCGGTTTCTGGGCAAGCAAGTCAAAATAATCGACGGCCCAAAGGTTAATGACCTAGTGCTCACCGCCGGCGTAGTTATCGCAGTTGTCGTTGTCTTGGTTGCATTTTTTGTGCTCCACCGGACACGTCTCGGACGCACGGTCTACGCGACCGGTGGCTCCGAGCAGTCTGCAGTCCTCATGGGCCTGCCCGTCAATAGAACTAAAATCTGGGTCTACGTCATTAGCGGTGCTCTCGCTGGTCTTGCCTCAGCCGTCTATACCGCGAGACTGGGCATCGCCCAAAACATCACTGGCAACGGTTGGGAGCTCGACGCAATCGCAGCCACAGTGATTGGAGGAACCCTGCTCACCGGAGGGGCTGGATATGTGCTGGGCTCCGTAGTGGGAGCTTTGGTACTGGGGCTGATGAACGTGCTGATTACCCGCGACGGCAGCATCCCGCCCGAAGCAACGACCATCATTACCGGTGGGATCCTGCTTGTATTCGTGCTGCTCCAGCGAGTAGTAGGGGCTCGGCAACGGAAATGACGTAGCAGGGTTGCTGCCGGAATCACGTTGTCGGGCTCCTGCTGGCTGAATTGCTCACACAACGCTGAGCGAAAGCCACGGCCCCACAGGTGTGGTGGCGTCACATCTAGCGGTCCGAGCAGGTCGCAAGCAACGAGCCAATGGTGACGGAAATTCTTGGTTCCGACAGGCTATGAGACCCTAGCCGGTACCACTTTTTCCCGGCACTTCGAGGGGGCAAACAATGAGCAAACCCACCTTCACCTCCAGCCTGCATTACCGGGATCCCCAGACGGCGGTTCGGTGGCTGGAACGGGTCTTTGGCTTCGAGACAGTCATGTCGATAGAAGGGCCACCGGACGCACCCGAGATGTGCCACTACGAAATGGCCATCGACGGCGATGGCCGCGTCATGATTGGCGCCGAATGGGCTGAGTTCACTAAGAGCCCGGGCGCCGTCGGCGGCGCCAATACCCAGCGTGTGCATGTGCAGCTCACGCACAGCGTCGACGAGCATTACGAACACGCCAAGGCTGCGGGCGCCGTCATCGTCCAACACCCAGAAGATCAGTTTTATGGTGACCGGGCGTACCGGGTCATCGACCTCGAGGGTCATCATTGGACCTTTGCCCAAACCACTCGAGAGGTCAGCCGTGAGCAGGCTGAGCGGGCACTCGGATTGCCAATTATCGCTACCCAGTGGCCGTGAAAAGCGTTTCAGGGCAACTGCTTTCGTAAACGGTGAAGATTGAGCTGCCGAGGTGCACTCACTCTGCGGCAGGCGCGCTCACCCTGCTCGCTCCGAGCACCAGGGACTGGCGACGTTGGTGCACGGTGAAATACCGCAGGCCCTGCTCGCCGGCGGTGAATTGACGGCGCGAACGGCGCGGCATCCACAGCAGGACACCCGGGGTGAGATCGATAGCGCCGAGCTCAGTCGTGAGCTGGCCGCTGCCAGCTAGAACATGGATGATGACGTCGAGTTCCGGCCCCGTGTGCGCATCGATGGTCCCGCCAGGTGGCAGCGCGATGACGTTGGAATCCAAATCTCGCTGCCTGGCCTCGAGCTTCCACACCGCCCCGCTGACATCGGCCGCAGATGTGTCGTTCGTGATTGTTGTGGTGTCTACCAACACTCGGGGCAGAGGCGTGCTGGCTAGTTTGGTGATCTTGATCCGCCAGTCACGTATCTCCCGGTTGACGTAGTCCCAGTTAAAACTGCCAGCATGGTCCGCCTCGAATTCTTCGCGCAAGTGCTGCGGATCGTGGTCGTTTACCAAAACTAGTGATTTTCCCACCGCCAACGCGGCGTACGCGGCAAAGATCGTTGGGTGCTTGTCCGGTTTCTTCATCCCTCGGACGTCCAGTTCGAGCGAGCCAGGTGCGTTTGTGATCGAGGACGACATCAAAATCCCTTCGATAGTTTCTACAAGTTTCGCTTGTGTAAACTCTAGGGCACGGCAATCACCTTCACTGCAGCGGGAGGAAGACTCGTCCCTTTGCCTCACTCCTACTTTCCCTGGGGAACTTGATGAACACGTCGACCGAATCGGGCAATGCCCTGGCACGACGCCGCGACCAAGTACTGCACAGATTGCGGGACTCAGCCGATCCTTTGACAGTCACAGACCTCGCGGGGCAGCTGGCAATTCACGTCAACACCGTGCGTTTCCACCTCGGCACCTTGGTGAGCGCAGGCCAGGTCGAAACAGTGCGAGCGGCGCAGGGTGGTGCGGGTCGGCCACCTCAACTTTTCCGCCCTGTGCGCGGAATGGATCCGAGGGGCCGCCGAGACTATCAAGTGCTGGCAGGGGTTTTGGCCATTACTCTCGCAAACCAGTCCAATCCCGCTCAGCGCAGCGCGGAAGCGGGACGGGCGTGGGGTAGCAAGCAGCGAGGTGGCGCAGCTGGCCTGAACCCGCTCGAAGTGACACCTCTCGATCCTGCCGACGCGGTGATCCGGCTGACAGACATGCTTGATGAGTTCGGATTTTCCCCCGAACAGCCTCCGAATGGCGTGCCGTCACACATCAACCTCAGGAACTGCCCTTTTCTTGAGCTGGCAGTGGATCGCCCTGACGTTGTGTGCAGCATTCACCTGGGAATCATGCAAGGAGCGATCGAGGCGTGGAGTGCGTCCCTCGCTGTGGAGCGACTGGAGCCATTTGCCGCGCCAGATCTCTGCGTCGTACACCTCAGCGTGATTGATGCGCCATGACGAACGACCCGCCAAAGGTGACGCCCGCCGATCTGGCGGCCATTGACTTGCAAGCCAGGGTCGGGTCCGAACGCGCAGAATCCAACACCAACCGGCGGTGGGTTCCAGCTGTCGTGTTGGCCGGAATTGGTTGGTGTTGCATCATTCTCGGCGGGTTGGTTGCCGCTGTGACAAGCCCGTTGGCCCTGGAGCACGGAAGCTGGCTAGCCGCGTATTTGGTGCTGGTCGCCGGTCTCGCACAATACGTCATGGGTGCTGTTCGCCGCTTATACCGCCATGAAGCTGGCACGCAGCGAGGGGGTTGGGCGCAAGCCGGAGCATGGAACCTCGGCAACGTCGGGGTCATCACGGGGGTGCTGGTGAGCGCGCCCTTGCTCGTCGACCTAGGCTCCGTGCTCTTGGTCATTGCACTGGCGATTGCGTTGCGCGCAGACTGGGGCCGACCCGACTCCCCGCGGCAGGTCACGGTGGTTGATTGGACCTATCGGACACTGTTACTCGTGTTGGCGGTCAGTATCCCTATCGGCATCGTGCTCGCGCACCTGAGGAACCCGTAAAGGCCCGACGGTGGTGGCGAACCAGGCCTAAAGACCTTCGCGATATCGCTCTTGCTCGACGACCTGCTCCCGGTCGGAAAGTCGCGCGAGCCCGGCGAGTGGTTGCGCCATCCGGAAGTTACCGCGCAACGAGGGCGCGGTGCGGTCCAGAAACGCCCAATACCCCGCGGTGTAGGGGCAGGCCTTGTCGCCCAGGCGCACTTTCGGGTCGAACCGGCAGGAAGCGCAGTGGTCAGACATTTTTTTGATGTATGCACCGCCGGAGGCATACGGCTTCGTCGCCACGATTCCGCCGTCGGCGTGCTGTGACATGCCGATCACGTTGACCGGCATCACCCACGGCGTGCCATCGACGAACATGTCGGTGAACCATCGCTCAAGTTGGCGCGGATCGTAGCCGCGTTGCAGGGCCCAGTTCCCGATCACCATCAAGCGCTGGATGTGGTGCGCCCAGCCGTTCTCGCGCACCCCCTTGATGGCGTGGTGCAGACAGTTGGCCTCGATCGCGGCGTCGTCGAGTTCGATGAATTCGCGGGGCAGATCACGGTGCGCGCCCAGGTAATTGTTCTCGGTGCGGTATCCCTCACCCAAGTGCCAGTACAGGTGCCAGACGTAATCGCGCCAGCCGATCACCTGCCGAACGAAGCCTTCGACGCTCGCGATCGGGGCGCGGCCGGCGTGGTACTCGGCGACGACGGTTTCGACCACGTGGCGCGGGTCAAGCACCCCCAGGTTCATAGGGGCGCTCAGCAAGGAGTGCGCCATCGTCCAATCCCCGGCCAGGGTCGCATCCTCGAAGGGGCCGAATTGCTGCAGCCGCTCGCCGACGAATGCAGTGAGCGCAGCTTCGGCCTCTGCGCCGGTGACCGCGAAACGTCGAGGCCCGTCATCTCCCACGAGATCGAGAAAACCTTCCGCCTGCCAGCGGTCGAGGTCCTCCCGTACGCCGGCGTCGATGTCGTCTTCTTCAGGCCACCACGGCTCAGGCAGTCCGAGCGTTCGGGCGCCCTTCGGCGGAGCGCCCCGATTGTCGTGGTCGTAGTTCCACTGCCCACCGGCAGGGCTCTCGCCCTCCATTAAAAGGCCGGTACGTACTCGAACCTCCCGGTAAAAGTCCTCCAACAAGAGCCTGCGTTTGCCGCGCTTGCCGGCCCATGCGGCGAACTCCGCCTCGGTGGTGACGAACCCGCGAGAGGGCAGCACTGCCATCCCATGCGCCCGCACAAAACGGCGGGCGCCGTAGGAGGTGGGGTCGATCACCTCGAGATTGCTTCGGCCGTCAACTACTTCGGCGTAGTTGTTGACTTGGTGGAACTCGACGCGTGAGCCGAGCTCGTCGGCGCGATGGCGCAGCGAGGACAGGATGAGATGCGCCTTTGCGCGGTGCATGCGGCGTCGAGCGAAAACAGACTTGGCCTCGATGATCATCATTGGTCCGCCGTCGTCGAACTCGGCGCCCAGCTGACCGACCATGATCCAGCGAGTGAGCGTCATGGGACGAGTTTAGGACGATGTGCGGTGGTCGGGGACGGAGGCAACTTGTGCTTGTGGTGGTGATGCAGATGCAGCCGCTGGTCCATTACCGAATGGGACGTGTGCTCCGGGTCCTACTGCGTAGTCCGCGCGGCCGGACGGATGAAACCGGGATCCGCCGCTGAGCTAGGTCCGCGGATCCCAGCACGCTGATCCCGCCCGAATGACTGAGGTACACCCCGTGCACTTCCAGCGTTGAGACAAAGGCGAGTCTGTGGATTGCCGCGGCCCACATCCGGTCGCTAGCAGTGACAGAGCGAGAGCCCATGCGCTCTAGGACGTAGACGATGCTAGCAGCGCCGGCGGGAGGCAACGTCTCTCGCACGGACATCATCAGGTTGTGCATCATGGTGGCTGTAGGGCGCTGCGGTATCCCGGCGACGGGAATGATAATCGGCAGCTGGCAATGATTTTCGTCCAGCGGCAGGATCCATAACTGGCCGGGATTGCACGCTTCGCCAACGATATCGGTGAGGCGCTCGATAGTGTCAGCTTCTGAGATGAGTGGGCGAACTGATGCTTCTTCGGGGGTGATCATGTGCCAGATACTGGCTTAAAACTCTAAAGCCACTTCGGACTTATCCACACCGAGGGGGAAGCGGGCTTGGCGGCGGCGTGGGGCTTCAGGCCAGAAATGTGATGAGTGAGGCGATGAAAAGCAGCGCCACCACGAGGCTCAACGAGCCGACAACAATCCACCGGCGAGGGGCCTTTCGTGCGGGCTCGGGGACACCGACAGCCGTTGCTTTCACGGCGCGAGCTCTGCTGGCCCCCGGGTTGTTCCGCCGTGAGAGCGCCACACTCGAGGACCTTTTTGGCTGACGCTTTCGGGGTGAGGGCATGCATCGCAGTTTATCCCGCGACCCTTTTATCCCGTGGCGCGAGAAGTTGCCGTGGCACGTAGTCGCAGTTCGGAGCGCCATCGGGTTGCGCTTCTCACCGTCGGCAGCGCTATTCAACAGCCGCCAAGTGTGCGAACATGTGTTCGTGTCCGGCACCGCGAGCATCCTCCATGCCGACCTTGATGCATTCTTCGCCTCCGTCGAACAGCGCGATAATCCATCCCTGCGGGGCCGCCCGGTAGTAGTGGGGCTGGGGGTAGCGATGGCCGCGAGCTACGAAGCGAAGCGCTTCGGGGTTCGGACGGCGATGAGCAGCTATCACGTCCGCAGGGTCTGCCCGCAGGCGATTTTTGTTCCGCCGCGCATGGACGCCTACGCCGCCGCCTCACGGGCTGTGTTTGACGTTTTCCGGCAGATTTCACCCCTGGTAGAGGGGGTTTCCATCGATGAGGCTTTTCTCGAGGTGGGCGGTCTTTGGCGGACTCGCGGCACACCTGAGGCCATTGCCGCGGATCTACGCAAGCGCGTTTTCGATGAAGTGGGTCTGCGCATCACAGTAGGGGTCGCCCGAACCAAATTCTTGGCCAAGGTCGCCAGTGGTGTTGCCAAACCGGACGGTCTGCTGGTGGTTCCGGTAGCGGGAGAGAGAGATTTCCTCTACCCATTGCCGGTGGAGAAGCTCTGGGGCGTCGGCACGGTTACAGCGCAGAAGTTGCATTCCCACGGGCTGCGAACAGTCGCGCAGATAGCCGATATTGACGAGATGACGCTCGCCTCTATCGTTGGCAACGCCTCGGGGCGACACCTTTACGCACTGGCGCACTTTGAGGATCCGCGGCAGGTGGTCACCGGCAAGCGACGTGGGTCCATGGGGGCGCAATCGGCGATGGGTCGCGGGCTTAAATCGCCGGGAGACATTGACACCACGATGGTGGCGCTGGTGGACCGAGTCACGCGGCGCTTGCGTGCGAGCGAGCGGCGGGGACGAACCATCCTGCTGCGCCTGCGGTTTGATGATTTTACGCGGATCACCCGGTCTCACACGCTTTCGCGTTCCACCGATCAAACCGCCCCGATCTTGGCAGCGAGTCGGCAACTCCTCGCCGAGTCGATGCCCCTGATCCGGGAACAAGGACTGACTCTCGTCGGAATCTCAGTCCACAACTTTGACGATGACGAAACCGCGGACCAGCTGGAGCTTCCGTACGAATCCTCGCCGGGCAAAGCTCTGGACAAGGCGCTGGATGAAGTGCGACTAAAATTTGGCGACGCTGCGGTGACACGAGCGGTGTTGCTCGGGCGAAGGGATGGCATCACACTGCCGGTGCTGCCAGAACATCAGGATTAAGACGGGAGCGCCACGGAAGAAGGGAGCGGTGTTGTGGGGGAGACTAAAAGCATGCCGAATGCCCGCTCACCGCGAACGTCTTCGGCCTATCGCAACGCGCTGATTGCTGCGGGGTCGATGCGACAGGTGTCAACGGCGGAGTGTGCGACGTCAAAGACGATAGCGGGTGCGAGAACGGAAGCCGCCCAACGGAAGTCTCGTGCTCGAAGATCGTGGTGGTACCCGCTGCAGTTGGTGGTCCTGACATTTGCTGTCCTGCTCGGCGGTCTCCAGCTTGACCAGCGACTATCCGAGCTTCTGATCTGGCCGACCCAAGGCGCGAAGTTCGTCGAAATCGGTCAGCACTATGACGCAGCGGTCCAGTTACCCAAGATGGTCATTGTGGTGGCTGGTTTCAACCGCCGCGACGCTGATGCGATTGCGAGGGCGTTATTGCCGTCCCTGCAGGATTCGCAGACCCGGGTCTTCTCGCTGCAGTACGGGTCCGGAATTTACGAAGGTGACTTTGCGCGGAAATTTGATGCGCTGTACGAGCTGTACAGACCCGAGCGGATTAGTTTGTTCGGCTCCTCGATGGGGGGCGACGTGGCCCTGCGATTGGCAGCGCATATCAACCGTACTTATCCCACCGGACTATCGCCCGACACTTCGGGGACGGCGGTGACCAACTCGGCAACCGCGGGTGGCTTGACGACAGCGGCTGCACTGAAAACCAAAGAGGAGCCACCAGCACCGCTGCGACTGGACACGATTTATCTGGATTGCACCCCGCTGTCGGACCAGAATTTGCGGTCGGAAAGTAGGTCGAAGGCGGAGCTTTTACGCGGACTCACTGAAGGTTTGCAGACAGACGGGGGAGGGCTGACCCGAATCGCGACGGAAATGTTGGCGCAGAAAAACAGCTGGTTGCACGGGTTTCCACCATCGGTTCAGATCAACGGCGACAGATTCTGGTACATCTTCCACGAGATTCGGCGCGAGAAAGTGAATCTACGCGGTGCCTCGACGTTGCTCATCAAGGATCAATACGCGGTAATCCGGCAGTTCGACGCAGCCCAAACGCTCGGCGCACTGGACCCGGCTACCGACATCGTGTATTTCTTGCCCCAAAACCGAGAAATGGACACCACGGTTAATGTGGCAGCGGCGACGTCCGACCTTGCTGGGTTCGCGGACGAGTTCGGCCTGCCGGTGCAGATTGTGGCTATTGAAGGTGGTTTTCACGCCAGCGCTACCCGTAACGCACCGCAGTACAACAAGGCGATTGGGAGCTATCGGGCTGCCTCCGACCGACTCGCCCACTAGGTCCGCTGGAGTGCCCTTGTCGCGTCGAGCGCTCATGTCGGGCCAGCGATCTTTCGGGCGGCCTCACGGTCACTGGTAGCGTCCAGCTCCGTCTTGGTCGCGCTTGGGTGGATGCACAAAGCGAGGCTGCCTCAGGGGCCCAACAACAGCAAGGAGTATGACGTGAGCCGGCTGACCGAGGTGGGCGAGCGGGAGAATTGGCGATGTTGGATCTGCGACCGCCCAGTGGACGAAACGATATCCTCCAACGACTCTCGCGGTCCGACGATAGACAACATCAACGCGGCCACCAAGGGCTCTAAAAGCAAAGCTGGTGACGAACGGCTGGCGCACTTGGGATGCAACACCAAGCGGGGCGCCGTCAAACCGGTGATTCCATGGCCGAGCGAACTCATCGTGGCCGATCAAGCAGTCATCTTGACCACCGTTGAGCGCCTGTCCCGAAAGGGCGGCCGTGAAGTTGTCGGCAGATGTATGGACCGTAAAGATGCCCAGGAAGCCGCAGAGTGGTTGCTGGACCGGATCTCTCGGTTGGCTCCAGAATTGGCGCTCGAGTTCACGATCGAACAAGGCGGAGGCCAATACATGATCGCCTTAACGGCGGGCCGCGGCCGCTGAGTGCGTAGCCCCCTTGACGGCGCTGCGGGTAGCTCGGTTTAGGCTCGGGGTTAACGGGGTCTTCGCGTCGCTCACCGCGGGCTTCCCCTGACGGGTGACGAGGACTGGAGCTTCACGGTGGACAAAGTTGTCGCCAGCGCTGCCGACGCAGTAGCGGATATCCCTGCAGGGGCGAGCCTGGCGGTGGGTGGCTTCGGCTTGTGCGGTATCCCCACCGTGCTGATCCGTGCGCTTCTGGCTCAGGGCGCAGACCGCCTGCACGTGGTCTCCAACAACTGCGGCGTGGATGGTGCTGGCCTGGGCCTCTTGCTGGAGGGCAACCGAATCTCGCGGGTCATCGCGTCCTACGTCGGCGAGAACAAAGGGTTTGCTCGCCAATTTCTCTCCGGTGAGCTCGAGGTCGAGCTCACCCCCCAGGGCACGCTGGCTGAGCGGTTGCGTGCCGGCGGCGCCGGCATCGGCGCCTTCTTCACACCCACCGGAGTCGGCACACAGGTCGCCGAGGGTGGCCTGCCGTGGAAATATGCAAAGGACGGGTCGGTCGCCGTAGCCTCACCGGCCAAAGAAGTCCGAATCTTCGGCAACAGACACATGGTGCTGGAAGAGGGCATCGTCACCGACTACGCATTGGTGCGCGCAGCGAAGGCGGACCGGCAGGGAAACGTGGTGTTCCACGCATCGGCGCGGAACTTCAACCCGCCCGCAGCGATGGCGGGCCGCATCACCATCGTGGAGGCGGAGGAAGTGGTCGAATTGGGTGTGTTGACGCCGGACGAGATACACCTGCCTGGCGTATTCGTGCAGCGGGTGGTAGCGCTGACTGCCGCGCAGGCCGCGGATAAGAGCATCGAGAAGCGCACTGTCGCGCCCCAAGGCGCGCTGTGATGCCCCGCACCCGCAGCGAGATGGCGGCCCGCGCGGCCGCAGAACTTGTCGATGGTCAGTACGTCAACCTGGGAATCGGGTTGCCTACCCTCGTGCCGAGTTTTCTTCCGCCGGGTATGACGATCATGATGCAATCGGAGAATGGCATCCTCGGCGTCGGGCCCTACCCAGACGATGCCGACGTGGACCCTGACCTGATCAACGCTGGCAAGGAAACGGTGACAACCGTTGCGGGAGCATCATTTTTCGACTCAGCTCTCAGCTTTGGCATGATCCGCGGGGGGCACATCGACGTGGCGATCCTGGGAGGGATGCAGGTCTCGTGTTCCGGCGACCTAGCCAACTGGATGATCCCGGGAAAGATGGTGAAGGGGATGGGCGGCGCCATGGATCTTGTGCACGGCGCGCGCACGGTGATCGTCATGATGGAACACCGTGCCAAGGACGGCGCTGCCAAGCTGCTGACTGTTTGCGACCTCCCGCTGACCGGCCGCGGCGTAGTGGATCGAGTGATCACCGACCTTGCCGTGCTCGACGTTGCCGGCGATCACTTTGACGTTGTTGAGATCGTCGACGGGGTGAGTTGGGGCGAATTAACGGCAGCCACTGATGCACCGTTGGTCGACTGCCGCGGCTCCCTTCACGGAGTCACCGCGGTCCCCTAGCAGAACTCCTTACACCCGGAGCGCTCGGATATTCGGCGCCTGCCCGGATATTCTGCGCCTGCAGCGGCGGCTGATCAGACGCGCACTCGATCAGCCAGGCGGGGTATCGCCGGCGCGGCCGCTCTCGTCGCGCAGGCGCGGTTCGGTGCGATTCTTTGGGTGGATGCCGAATTTGTCGGCGTAGTACGCCCGAATCAGGTCCATATCGGCGCCCACATTGCCCGTGGGCATGAAACTCGGGCCCAAGCCACCGCTTTTCGTGGTGCGGTCAACAAAACCTAGGGTGATCGGCATCCCCGTCTCCAGAGCAATGCGATAGAAGCCAGACTTCCAGTAATCACCGCGAGCCCTCGTGCCTTCAGCTGCCACGACGAGGTAGAACTGGTCGCCAGCTTCGACTCTGCTCACAATCTCCGACACGACCTTGCTCGGGTCTTTGCGATCGACAGGGATGCCCCCCGTCGCGCGAGCGAGGAAGCCCATCGGGCCACTGAAGAGCTCCTGCTTACCTAAGAACTTCGGCGTCAGGCCAAGGCGCCACGTGATGGCGAGCATCACGACGTAGTCCCAGTTTGAGGTGTGCGGGGCGCCCAGCAGGATGCCGTTCTTCGCCGAGGGAACCTCGCCTACAAAGTGCCAGCGGCTGAGCTTCCAGGCGAGCTTGACCAGCTTCGCACGGGCACCCTTGGCGGGGGCCGGCGGTGGGATGGCGCTGGGGGTGTTCATTGCCGAAGGCTACCGGCGTGACGTAGCTACTCGTAAGTAACTTAGCCTGCAGAACTTGACCGCGGGTGTGATCCGGCACTACCAGGCTGAAGGCTCAAAATCTTTGAGGAAGCAGCCGTGCAGATCTTCCCCCGCCTCCCCGCGAACGATGGGGTCGTAGACCCGCGCGGCACCGTCGACCAAGTCTAGAGGGGCGTGGAAACCCTCGTCTGCCAGCCGAATCTTAGTGAAATGGGGTCGCTCATCAGTAATCCAGCCCGTGTCGACGGCGGTCATCAAAATGCCGTCGGTAGCAAGCATCTCGCCGGCGCTGGTCCTCGTGAGCATATTCAACGAAGCCTTCGCCATGTTGGTGTGCGGGTGGCCCGGCCCCTTGTAGGCGCGGCTGAATTGGCCCTCCATGGCCGACACGTTAACAACGTACTTGCGCCGAGCTGTCGAGCCCGCCATCGCCGGCCGCAGCCTGCTGACCAATATGAACGGAGCGGTAGCGTTGCACAGTTGTACCTCCAACATCTCTAACGCATCAACCTCGTGCACCACCTGGGTCCAGCTGTTCTCGGTGTGCAAGTCCGGAACCAAGCCGCCTGCATCGATGGCCAGGTCTGCGGCGATTCGCTCGGCTGTGGTTGAACCAGTAGTGAGGGCCAGTGCAGTGATGTCGGCGGCAGTGAGTTTCGACCCGGGAGCGGGAGTCGACGTGCCCGGGCCCGACGTCAACGCACGCTGCGCGTAGGTCGATGGCAGGTCGTCATGGGGGACGGTGCCGTTCAGCGCAACCGGGTGCGCGTCGTTGGTGTGGCCAAAGCTGATCACCTCAGGTAGCGGGCCGCTTGGCAGTGCTTCCGATTCCGCCTGCACCAACGGAGCATAGGAGCCGGGGGAGCGGCGAACGGTCTGCGCGGCATTGTTGATCAGGATGTCCAAAGGCCCAGCTGCCGCCACCGAATCTGCCAGCGCGATTACCTGCGCCGGATCGCGCAAGTCAATACCGACAATCCGCAGCCGATGCAGCCAGTCGGCGCTGTCCGGCATCGCGGTGAATCGACGGGTGGCATCGGCCGGGAAACGCGTGGTGATAGTGGTGTGTGCCCCATCGCGCAGGAGCCGCAGGGCGATGTACATGCCAATCTTTGCCCGACCGCCGGTGAGCAGCGCTCGCCGCCCGGTGAGGTCGACACTCGCGTCGCGGCGGCTGCGGTTCTTCGCCGCGCAGTCTGGGCACAGCTGATGGTAGAAGGCGTCGACCTGGGTATACCGCTGTTTGCAGGTGTAGCAGGGGCGGGCTCTGATCAACTCGCCGGCGCTGGCCCCGGCGACCGCAGAAACCAGCGGGATACCCTGGGTCTCGTCATCGATGCGGTCGGGGGAGCCGGTGGCTGTTGCTTGGATGACGGCTCTATCCGCGGTGGAAATTGCATCGCGTTTCTCAAGACGCCGTCGTTTCTTTATCGATTTGAAGAGCTTCGCGGTGGCGCGCCTGATGGTGATGTAGTCAGGGTGCTCCTCGTCGAGGGCGTCAATTTCGGCCAGAACATCCAGGGCCAGCGCCATCCGTTCGGGAGCCACCCGGGCGCCGACATCACCTGCCGTGCAATGATTCTCGATAGTAGAATCGGCGGCCGGAGGCGGCTGCTTACAGGTACTGGAAGGGTCCGTCATGGGTGTCTCAAATTTCGTATCTGGAACGTGGGTAGCTCGAGGGTTCGCCAACCTGGGGCAGTAGGTCGGGCCCAGGGAACTCTACGGGGACAATGAAAGGGGCGAGTGCCCCGCTCTTCCTCAAGGCCCCCATTCCAGGAGGCCGGGATCCCACTCCCCGCACACCGAGCCGATGCCGTGCCAGGTGATCCACTCGGGGTGGTAGGCACACGGCGGCCAGACAAGAACCTCGGCGCAGCTCGTGCACATCCAGAGGCGGTGTGAGAGCCCGGAGTGAGCGCCCGGGGCGACCGAACACAGACAAGGCGAGGAGCCCACCAGCACCTTTCCAGGGCCGAGTGCGTGGCCACGTGGGCAAGCCTCCGGCGCGAGTTCTGCCATCCCCTGGCCCGCGCGTTGAAAGTGCCGAAAATCCATAACGGAAGGTTAGGCAGGCTCACCGACAATCGGCCCCGACCTGGTCAGGGCGGACCCGATCATCAGTGTGCCGAGAGTGTCTACATCGAGAGCGCGGCCGACACATCGCTGCAAGGAAGACCGTGCGCCTGCGCCACCGGTTCGTTCGTGAGGTGGCCAGCATGTGTGGTGAGACCAAGGGCTAACGCGCCGTCAGCCTGGAGAGCTTTCGACCACCCGTGGTTGGCCAGCGCGGTGACGTAGGGCAGCGTCGCGTTGGTCAAGGCGTAGGTAGAGGACCGCGGCACCGCGCCTGGCATATTGGCCACGCAGTAGAACACAGAATTGTGCACGGCGAAGGTGGGGTCATCATGTGTGGTCGGGCGAGTGTCCTCGAAACACCCGCCCTGATCGACAGCGATGTCGACGAGCACGGATCCGGGCTGCATCTGGGCAACGAGTTCGTTGGTGACCAGCTTCGGTGCTTTGGCGCCCGGGATCAACACAGATCCGATCACCAGATCTGCGGCCTTCACCGCCTCCGCGATGGTGAAAGCGTTGGAAGCCAGCGTCTTCACCTGGCCGCCGAATTGGTTGTCCAGCCGCCGCAGAGCCGGCAGCGAGACATCGAGAATCGTGACATCGGCGCGCATACCGAGTGCGATCGCCGCTGAGTGCATTCCGGCGACACCGCCGCCGAGCACCACCACCTTGGCGTTATCGACTCCGGGGACGCCCCCGAGCAGCACTCCGCGGCCGCCTTCGTTGCGCATGAGATGGTAGGCGCCGACCTGCGGTGCGAGTCGACCGGCAATCTCGCTCATCGGGGCGAGCAACGGCAGGCTGCGATCGGGCAGTTGCACCGTCTCGTAAGCGATGGCGGTGGTGCCGGCTTCCATCAGGCGGTCGGTCAGTGGCCTGTCGGCGGCCAGGTGCAGGTAGGTGAACAGGACCAGGTCTTCCCTGAGCTGGTGGTATTCCGACGCAATCGGCTCCTTGACCTTGACGAGAAGCTCAGCGCTGTGCCATACCTCGTCCGCGGTGTCGACGATGGTGGCTCCTGCGGACCGGAAATCGTCATCCGTTATTTGCGACCCAGCACCAGCCTGGGTCTGGACCATCACCTCGTGTCCGGCTTGAACCAAATGGTGGGCACCGGCTGGCGTCATTGCCACGCGGTATTCATGGTTTTTGATCTCGCGAGGAACGCCAATTCTCATTTATGTACCTTTCGGGGGGTGCCGCTGTTCGATGCTGACGCCAAGTGGCCAGCTTCGTATCTGCTTAAGGAGCGAAGCAATTATGAAACTTAGAAAAACCAAATCGGAATACTTCCGCTGATAATTCGGTAGATTGCCCCTATGACGTCGCAAGGTTCGACAGGCGCGCAACGACCAGCGCCTGGTTCGCAGAATATTCGCCCCACGAACGGTCTCGCTCGGGGTGAGCAAAGTTTGTCGGCCGTCGATCGGCACATTCTGCTGCTGTTGGCGCGAGATGCCAGGATGCCCAACAATGCACTTGCGGCGGAAGTAGGCATCGCTCCGTCGACCTGCCTCGCGCGGATCAGGGCGATGCGCGAGAGCGGGACCATTCGCGGGTACCACGCCAACATTGATCAAACCGCGCTCGGTCAGGGACTCCAAGCCCTGATCGCGGTCCGGCTGCAGTCCGGGGCGCGGGATCAAATCGAATCGTTTGTGGCGCGGATCCGTGAATGTCGGCAGGTGCAGAGCGTGTTCTTTCTAGCCGGGGCGAACGATTTCCTCCTGCATGTCGGGGCTGCCGATGCGCAGGATCTGAGAGACTTTGTGGTGCAGGAACTTTCGGCTCATCCGGAGGTGGCGCTGACCGAAACCAATTTGATCTTCGAACATCAGCGAGGGGTCAACGCCACGACGAGATGAGCGCGCCATCAGCCTTTTTCAGCGATGAACTCCTTGAGCCAATCGGTGAAAGGCACACCGAGATCCTCTCGCTCGGATGCCAAGGTGACGATGGTTTTCAGGTAGTCGAGTTTGTCGCCAGTGTCGTACCTGCGCCCACGAAAGACGATTCCAATGATGCCACCACCAACCGCTGGAGGCAGGTCCATCAACGTGGCAAGTGCGTCTGTCAGCTGGATCTCGCCGCCTCTTCCGGCCTCGGTCTCGTGCAGGACATCAAATACTTGCGGTGTCAGAACATAACGACCGATGACGGCGAGGTTGCTCGGCGCGCTAGCGGGATCAGGCTTCTCCACCAACGCCGTGACTTGGGAGACCTCAAGGCTCCGCAGCTCTTCTGGTAGGGGCAGCGAAAGTGGCGCCACCGCAGCACATCCATACATCCCGATCTGAGACGGCGGTACCTCGATCAGCGCAATAACGCTCTGACCCGTGGCTTCATGTACCGCGATCATTGACGCAAGCAGCTCATCCCGGACGTCAATCAGATCGTCGCCAAGAAGCACAGCGAACGACTCCCGCCCCACATGTTGTTCCGCGCAAAGTACCGCGTGACCAAGACCTTTCGCATCCCCCTGCCGAACATAGTTAATGGTTGCGAGCTCACTGGATTGATTGACCAGCGCGAGCTTGGCGTCCTCACCTTTGGCTTTGAGCAGCGTCTCCAACTCGAAATTTCGATCGAAGTGGTCCTCCAAGGCTCGCTTATTTCGCCCACTGATCATCAAAATGTCGGAAAGACCCGCATTCACCGCCTCTTCCACGACATATTGAATAGCTGGCTTGTCGACGACCGGAAGCATCTCTTTAGGGACAGCCTTAGTAGCTGGCAGAAATCGGGTTCCCAGCCCGGCAGCAGGGATAACAGCCTTGGTGACGGTGTGCTGTGAAGCCACAGGTATTTCCTCCCCTAAGGTCGCCGCATTCTGGGCGAGCGTTGTGAGCGAATGAGGCGGCAGACGAAAACTTACCGCGAGAGCGAATCGTCCCATAAGGGCGTGGATGTGGCAGGTTTTGCCACTGTTGAGCTCAATGTCACCCAGATGAACGCGGCTCCTGAGGTGGCTGCACCAGTGCCATGAGGCGCGCGGCCTTCAGCTCCGTTTCCTCCCATTCGGCGAGCGGATCCGAAGGAAAGGTAATGCCAGCGCCGGTTCCGAAGTTGATCCGCCGCCTTCCTGCGTCATCTGTCGTACTGAAAAATGAGCGGATTCCCACAGCCAATTCTGCCGTGTGATTATCGGCGTCGACATACCCCACGGCGCCGCAGTAAGGACCCCGCGGAACCGGCTCGAGATCCGAGATCACCTGCAATGCGCGGATTTTTGGAGCACCCGTCACCGAGCCAGGGGGGAAAGTAGCGGTAAAAATATCTGCCCATCCCACCCCGCCGCGCAGGGTGCCAGCGACTGTGGACACCAGGTGCGCCAGTCCCGGATGGGACTGCGTCTCCAGCAGCGTTTGCACCCGCACGGATGTGGGTGTGCAGATTCGATTCAGGTCGTTTCTTACCAAGTCCGTAATCATGATGTTTTCCGCAATGTCTTTGTAGGCGAACGTATCGGGCGTTGGCGCAGTGCCTTTGATGGGCGCCGACGTGATCGCGTCGCCGTTCCTGGAGAGATACAACTCGGGCGAGGCCGTCACCACCCACTCTGCGCCGTTGAAAATCGTCCCTTGGTACGGTGCCGGATTCCCATCGGCAAGAATCGCGGCGAGGGCGGCGGGGTCGGCGTGGTCAGCGGGCGGTAGCTCTGCGGATAGCACCCGGCACAAGTTGACTTGGTAGACGTCCCCGGATCGGATGTTTTCCCGGATCGCCCTCACACCGGCCAGGTACGCGGTGCGGTCCAACGACGACCGCCAACTCGCCGAAGGAATTCCCGACCAAGTTCCCGAAGCAGCGGGGAGGGGGCCCGGAGCTACCCGCGCGAAACGATAAGCGCGCAGCTCACCTTCAAATGTTGCGGCCACCGCCCACCACCCGCCGCGCTCCAAAGCCTGCGGATTTTTTTGTAGGTCGACCGAGTCAACGAGGTCGGTGGCAAGCAGACCATCGAAGTACGCCCAAGGCCTTGCTGCCATGGAACGTGAGGCTAGTTGGCCGTGATTGCGATCAGCGAATCCACGGGCAGGACCGCCTCGAGAAATGTGGTTGATCACTACCTTGCGATAGCGGTGAAGCAGTGCGGGACACTCGGGCGCGGGATACTCGCACCATGACCACAAGCGCTGCGACAGGACCGAGCACCCCGCCAATCCGGCAGGTCGATTCGAAAGTCGTGTACTCCAACGACTGGATGACCGTGTGCGAGGACAGCATCGAACTGGCAGATGGCAGCAGGAGCATCTACTCGCTCGTGGTGAAATCTGACTTCGCCGTCGTTATCGCCTACCAGGACGGCCACTTTCACTTGGTGGAACAGTATCGGTACGCAGCGGGGATGCGTTCGTGGGAGTTTCCCATGGGCAACTGGCCAGCGGGGAAAGGCGGCACTCCCCTGGAGCTGGCGCAGGCGGAGCTTCGGGAAGAGACCGGTTACACCGCAAAGACTTGGACCCATCTGGGTCGGATTCGGCCGGTTGGCGGGTACAGCGCTCAGCGATTCGATACCTATCTGGCCACCGGCCTGACGCCCGGGGCCAGTGCGCTGGAAGACACGGAATCAGACTTGATTACCGCCCGGGTGAGCGAGACTCAGTTCCGCGCGATGATTCGCAGCGGACAAATCTGCGATGGTCCCACTCTCGCTGCTTACGCACTTTTCCAGCTCCATCGCGAGCTACCCGAGGAGTTCTGACACGCAGCGGCCAGCAATCGGCTGCTGCTGTCGGTCAGCGGCTTTAGACTGAGCCGAAGATGGATGGGCAAACCTAGCCGTTGGGGCGTTGCTGACTTGAGCGCTGGCACCCGACTAAGAGCGTAAGAAGAACGGGGGGCTGGGAGAATGTCTCACCACTCCGAGACCGACCCGCTTGCGGTGGCCCCCCATGTCGGCGCAGGGGTTCACGAGGCTGGCGCAGGGGTTCACGAGGCTGGCGCAGGGGTTCACGAGGCTGGCGCAGACCGGATTCTGACAGTCCCCAACGCTCTGTCCTTCCTGCGGCTCCTGGGCGTACCCCTGTTCCTGTGGTTGTTACTCGGACCAGAAAAGGACGGCTGGGCGTTCACGGTCTTGGCGCTGTCCGCTATCAGCGATTGGGCCGATGGGAAACTGGCGCGACTGCTCAACCAGTACAGCCGCCTGGGCGCCATTCTTGACCCGGCAGCTGATCGCCTCTACGTGATCGCGACTCTTGTGGCCTTTGTGATCCGAGGGTTCATTCCATGGTGGTTGGCAGCGCTGATCATCGGCCGCGACGTCATTTTGGCGATTGCGCTTCCCGTCATGCGCCGTCATGGCTATCCGCCTTTCGAAGTCCACTACCTCGGTAAAGCCGCCACTTTCTGCCTTCTGTACGCGCTCCCGCTGTTGTTGCTGGCCCAGGGCGATTCGTCTGTTGCCGCGGTGGCCAGGCCTCTTGCATTGGCTTTCACCGGTTGGGGCGTCCTGTTGTACCTGTGGTCGGCCGCGCTCTATCTGCGGCAGGCTGCCTGGGTAATTCGTAACACGCCGGTGGTGCCGATCGAAGCGCGACCAACGGTGAAAAGCGTGACGGGTGGCTGAGGAATCGAAGGAACGAGCGCAGCGCGAGGCCGCCGGAGGAAATCCCCGGGTGGCTCGGACTGCGCCGCCGCCGATGCTCGACTCTCTTCTCAACGACATCCTTGACCCTGGCTATGCAAAAGCCGCAGCGCGCAAAGCCGCGCCCCAGACGCACGCAGCCCGTTCGCCACGCTGGCCCGCCATCGTGTGGATTGTCGTTGGTGCGCTGCTGGTGGGGTTGTTGCTCGGCGTTGCCGGGCGGAACACGAGGGACAATGCGCCAGGTATCCAACAAGCGCGTGACGCGCTGAACCTCGACGTTGCCCAGGCTCAGGCGGATGAGTCCGGGCTGGCCGCGTCAGCCAGCTCGCTGGCCACCGAGGTGCGCTCGCGCCAAGCCGCAGTGGGTGGTGGGAGTGGACAACGCACCCTGGACATATTGGAGGCCATGAATGCATTAACCCCGGTTGCGGGGCCGGGACTCCGGGTCAGCGTTACTGACCCAGATGCAGCAGCAGGAGAGGGCGCGGTCTTCGACCGAGATATCCAAGTGTTGGTCAATAGCCTGTGGGCCAGCGGCGCCGAGGCTATTGCGATCAGCGGCGTGCGCCTTCGGTTGACGAGCGCGATCCGGCAGGCGGGCGGCGCCATCTTGGTCGACAATCGACCCGTCGTGTGGCCCTTGGTGATCGAGGCTATCGGCAACCCCGCTTCGATCCACCAGAAATTCATTAGTACCACTGGATACGGACGATTTCAGGGCTTCGGCCAGCTTTACGGGGTGGGCTTCGACGTACTTGCTGTGGATTCCCTGACGCTGCCGGCTGCAGCGGCTATTGACAATCGGTACGTCGAGCCCCCGCCTGCTCAGACTGCTCCAGTCAGCGCAGCATCGACCCAGACCTCACCAACCCGATGAAACACCCTCGCTGTGCTGGAAATCCACCTCAATCCCATCGAGACTTACTCGGTGGAGTGGTTGCAGAACATTCGCTCAACCATGGGAGACGATAATTTGTACGCCGTCATAGCGTTGGCCATCGGTATTGCCATCGGAGTTATTACCTCACCCACGGTTCCGGATTGGCTCGGGCCGTATCTGCCCATTGCCGTGGTAGCTGCACTCGATGCCGTACTCGGGGGACTACGTGCCAAACTGGGGAACATTTTTGATGCCAAGGTTTTTGTCACCTCCTTCGTTGCCAACGTCCTTGTAGCCGCGTTCATTGTTTTCCTTGGTGACCAGTTAGGTGTCGGATCGCAGCTGTCGACCGCTGTCGTGGTGGTGTTGGGGATCCGAATTTTCGGAAATGCAGCGGCCATCCGACGCCACCTGTTTAACGCCTAATGGGCCAGCACACGTCCTCTCGCACCCCGGAGACGCCGAACCAGGCGCGGGGAGAGGGGGCGAATGAAGAAGAGACACAGAGTGCGACGGCACGAGAGCAGCCGCTCGAAGAGGACCACGAAATGCCGGCGGCGTCGCCCTCTCGGCGTTCGCGCGCGGCGTCACACTTACTGATTGCGGCGCTGTGCGCCATCCTGGGGTTCGGCATCATCGTGCAGGTCCAGCGAATCTCCGACGGCGATTCCCTCGCCACTGCCCGCCCCCAGGATCTTGTCGTCATCCTCGACGGCTTACAGCGGCGCAGCGCCGATCTGACTTCTGAGATAGCCGAGCTCCAAGCCACGTTAACCACCCTAAAAAGTGGGGGAGCCACGTCGGCAGCGGCGCTCGCGGAGGCACAACGAAGGGCTCAAACCCTCGCAATTTTAGCTGGCACGGCCACGGCTGTTGGCCCGGGTGTTCAAATGACGATCGCCGACCCAGGCAGTGCCATTCCACCGGAAGTGCTTCTGGCGGCGCTCCAAGAGCTTCGCAACGCTGGCGCCGAAGCCGTCCAGGTGGGGGCGGTGCGCGTGGGGGTCGATTCCGCCTTCACCGGAACCAATGGCCAGATATCACTCGACGGGGTACAGCTCACTGCCCCTTACAAAATTATGGCCATCGGGGATCCGCCAACATTGACAGCTGCGATGAACATTCCGGGTGGCGTCAGCGACACGGTGCGAAGAGCCACCGGGACTATCGAAATCACCCCTTCGGATCGAGTCGTCGTTGACGCCTTGCGGCCACTGCGCTCTAACACCTACGCTCAGCCAGCCGGAGGCTAGTTTTTTTTCGCTGCTCTTGGCGGAGGCAGAGATGGTCGCCGCGTTGTCAGCGAAGCCAGCACTTGTGGCAGGCAATAATGGGAAATAGATGCCACACACTTCAGAGAGGTCAAAACCCGTGATACCTGATGAGCTGCGGTACAGCGCCGAGCACGAGTGGGTCCGTACAGGAGAAGAAAACGTGGTGCGAGTAGGCATCACGGACTTTGCGCAGGGCGCCCTGGGGGACATCGTGTTTGTGCAACTGCCAGACCTCGGCGCCGCAGTGACGGCGGGGGATTCAGTTGGCGAGGTGGAATCAACTAAGTCTGTCTCTGAACTCTTCACCCCGCTGTCAGGGACTGTCGTTACTCGCAACGAGTCGCTGGACTCCGCGCCGGAACTGGTGAACTCCGATCCCTACGGCGAAGGATGGATGTTCGAGCTAGAGATCGGCGAAGTCAGCGCAGTCGATGACCTGCTGGATTCCGACGCGTATGCGGAAATCACTGGGGAGTAGGGCTTCCCCTTAACAGCTTCGCCACAGGGCCCCGCTTGCTACCCAGCGCGACCGGCGGTGCGCTGGACTCGGACGGCACTGTACGGTCGGTACCTGACAGTATTGGCGGCGCACGGCAAAAATCTGGTGTGCGCCGAAGATTCTCGCCCCGTTTCCGGACCCGGTTCGGAATCGAGGGGATCGAAGAAAGCTAAAGATCATCGCGGGAAACTGCGAGTGACGATAAGAGGAGCACCGCGTGACGGAAAGCGATCGCGACAACCCAGTGGAATCGACTTCGATCTTCGCGGGTGGATTGTTGGGCCAAGCAGAACGCGAAGCCGCCGAACCAGTGGCTGCCCCGGAGACGATGACAGGTTTGGAATCGTTGGCGAGCGGCACTGCGCTGCTGGTGGTGAAACGAGGACCGAATGCAGGGTCCCGCTTCGTCCTGGATAAGCAGGTTGTCACTGCGGGCCGACACCCGGAAAGCGACATATTCCTAGACGACGTCACAGTCTCGCGCAGGCATGCAGAGTTCACCCGGACCGACCAGGGCTACGAAGTCGCCGACACCGGATCGCTGAATGGCACTTACGTCAACCGCGAAGCGGTCGAGTCCTCCGCCTTGGCCAACGGCGACGAGGTCCAGATTGGTAAGTTCCGTCTGGTGTTCCTGTTCGGAAGCCCGGCGGAGAACAACAGCGGCTCATGACCGCAGCGGGCCTCCCCGCTGGTGGGGTGCTGAGCATAGGCGCTGTGCTGTCCCGCTTGCAGCCCGAATTTCCTGACGTCACCATTTCCAAGATTCGCTTCCTGGAGTCTGAAGGGTTGGTGACACCTCAGCGAACACCGGCTGGATACCGGCAGTTCTCGCATGCTGATGTGGAACGGCTGCGGTATGTGCTTGCAGCGCAGCGGGAGCAGTATTTGCCCCTCAAGGTGATCAAAGATCACCTTGAAGCGATTGACCGAGGAGTGACACCGGATTCTGGTGGCGGCCGTGTGCCCCGCGGTTTGGCGCTGGCGGGCGCAGCAGACCTTCCAGACTTCGCCTCGCGTTCCATCGTGCGGATGACCCGCGCCGAGTTGCTGGCCGAATCTGGATTGGCGGACGCCCAACTGTCCGAAATCGAGCAGTTCGGTCTGCTCCATCCCGGTGCGGGCGGCTTTTATGACGCTGATTCGGCGATCCTGGCCAGAACAGTGGGAGAACTGGTCGAGGCGGGGATCGAACCACGGCATCTGCGACCGTTCCGGGCTGCCGCAGATCGCGAAGCTGCATTGGTGAGCCAGATGGTTTCAGCGCAGGCGCGGCAGAAAAATCCGGACGCTCGCGAGCGCGCTGAACAAGCCGCCGGCCAACTAGCGGCGTCCTTGCTCAGGTTGCACGCGCTACTGGTGAAATCCGGTATCCACCGAGAACTGGGCAACTGAAAGCCAGCTTCGCGACTAAGCGTTGAGCGAAAGCGGGCCGTTGCCCGGATTTTCGCCTGCGGGAGGAGAGCGCGGTTGTGTAGCGTTGTGTTTGCCAAGCGGGAGGTGAGCACTACCTGATGATCAAAATGCGTATCGTCGGCGTTCGCGTCGAAATGCCCAGCCAGCAGCCAATTCTGATCCTGGTCGAAGAGGAAGGGCAGCGTAGTCTGCCGATTCTTATCGGCTCCTCAGAAGCAACTGCCATCGCGATGCATCTGCAGGGGGTCCGGCCGGCCCGTCCGTTGACTCACGATCTGCTGGGACAGGTGATCACGGCACTCGGCCGCACGGTTTCCCAGGTGCAAATCGTGGATTTCCGTGAGGGCACGTTCTTTGGCGAGCTAGTTTTCGACGATGGAACGACCGTGTCCGCCCGCCCGTCGGACGCCATCGCCCTGGCGGTCCGCGGCGAGATTCCAGTCTTCGTCAATGCGGCAGTTTTGGATTCGGCGGGCATCGTGGTCACCGAATCCGATGATGACGACGCCCTAGACGATGAGGCGGCCCTCGACGAAGAGCAGAGCGAAGAGGAAGTTGAACGGTTCAGGGAATTTCTTGACACCATCTCTCCCGATGATTTCGGGGCAGAGAAAAACGAAGAATGATTGCTCCTGCCGGCTCGACGAGAACGACTGATGACTTGCGGGTTGAAAGTAACCCTAAAGTTAAGGTTTAGGACACGCCGAGGCTGACCGTTGACCGACATGCCCATGGCGCCTAGCGTCAACCGCACAAGGTCATCGCTGCGATGACTGATCGGTGAATTCTTTGCCGAGGCTGCAGATCTCTGGCAACTCGGACCATGACAGTGATGGCGGAAGGCGGCTGCGCGATGCGCGAGAGCGAACAAGGTGCGCTCTTCGAGAACACCGCATTGCCCGACGAGTTTGTTGGATACCGCGGCCCCACAGCGTGCCAGGCAGTGGGTATCACCTATCGCCAGCTCGATTATTGGGCCCGCACCGACTTGGTAGCACCCACAGTGCGAAGCGCAACCGGCTCGGGTACCCAGCGGCTCTACTCATTCAAAGATCTGCTGGTTCTCAAGATCGTCAAGCGACTGTTGGATACGGGCGTGTCACTCCAAAACATCAGGGTTGCGGTAGATCATTTGCGGGCGCGGGGGATCGAGGACCTGGCCGGGGTCACCTTGTTCTCCGACGGAACAACGGTTTATGAGTGCACGTCTGCTGAAGAAATTGTGGACCTGCTGCAGGGCGGCCAAGGCGTATTTGGTATCGCCATCGGCGGCACCATGAAGGAAATGACAGGACACCTCGCGGACTTCCCCAGCGAACGAATCGAAGGCAGCCCGCCGGTCACCACACCTGCTGCTGATGACGAACTGGCGCGGCGACGCCGCATTCGATCTGCGGTCTGACGACACACTTTATGACTAGCCCCGCTGCCCCTGTGGGCGGCGGGGTTTTCTTCTGCCGTGCCGAAGCCACTTTGTTAGCGAAGGTAAGGAGATAAGGTGGCGACAGCGCGCGTGACGTGAAGGCGCGACTGGTGAAGCCAAGAATACGAACGATGTGAAACGGCACGAAGATGACCCTGCAGAAGAAAACGACAGCCGCAGACGGTAGCGGATACCGGCGCCCGATTGACGATCCGCTTCAGGAGCAGACCTCCACGCAGATATCAGGGGAGCGGCAGCACACGTTCGCGTCTCTGAAGGTGCGGAACTACCGCCTCTACTACTCAGGGCAGGCAGTATCCAATATCGGCACCTGGATGCAGCGAATCGCGCAGGACTGGTTGGTATTGGAATTAACCAACAGTCCTTTTGCCGTTGGCGTTACCACCGTGATGCAGTTTGCGCCGACAATGGTTCTGGGCCTTTGGGGTGGTGTACTCGCTGACCGCTACCCCAAGCGCACCTTGCTGATGTGGTCCCAAGCCGCGATGGGGGTGATGGCTGGCATTATCGCGGTCCTAACGCTCACCCAAAATATCAGCGTCGCGGCGATATATGCGACCGCCCTGGGCACCGGCTTTGCCACCGTATTCAACAACCCGGCTCGGCAAGCCTTCGTCAACGAGCTTGTGGGGCCCTCCCTGCTTGCTAACGCGATCGCCTTGAACTCGGCGTTGTTTCAGGCTGCGAGATTGCTCGGGCCAGCCCTTGCCGGCCTGCTTATCACCGCGGTTGGGTCTGGATGGGCCTTTGCATTCAACGCAGTGAGTTACATCCCGTCCGTGGGGGTCCTGCTTTTGATGCGCCGCTCGGAGCTGTATCCGAGCAAGGCAATACCGCGGCGGGCCGGGCAGCAAATCGAGGGCCTTCGGTATGTCGCCAAAACCCCGGCATTGCGCTGGCCCATAGTCCTGGCACTGTTCACTGGAATCTTCGGCACCAACCTCGCAGTGATGTTAACCGCGTACACCAAAAACGTATTCCACTCTGGTGCGGGCGTGTACGGGCTCCTGAACAGCGCGGTTGCGGTGGGAGCGGTCGTGGGAGCCGTCGCTGCTGCTGGCCGCCGGGCGCCACGGATGCGTGCCCTGTTCGTGGCATGCGGGCTTTTTGGACTCGTCAACATTGCGGCCGGCCTCACCCCCTGGCTCTGGGCTTTTATGGCAGTGCTCATCGTTTTAGGGTTTTGTTCGACGACCTTGATGACCATGACCAACACCAGCGTGCAGCTGGCCGCAGACCCCCAGTTCCGTGGACGAGTACTGAGTCTTTTCGGCCTTGTCCTACTGGGCAGTACTCCGGTGGGTTCCGTGATGTTGGGCGCGATTACGGAAGTGTGGGGACCGGCCGCAGCGATGATCTCCGCTGGATCGGTGTTGGTAGCGGCAGCAGTAGTACTCGCCTGGTTGGTGAGCCGCGAGTCTGGGCTTCGGCTTCAGGTCGACATGCATCGCGCTGCCACCCACGTTCGGATTGTGGACTCTGGGCACTGACAGTGCAACCCGTAAACCTGGTGTGAGCAATCCGTCTCTGGGTCGAGATGATGAAGACTGGTAGATTGTGGACTGTTGACGACTCCCTGCGGGAGAGTCCACTCGGTGAAAATGGTCCGCCGATCGGCGCCGAAGGAGCAATTCCTCCCCGGAATCTCTCAGGCCCACAAATCGCAGGGAAGAGACATCTCTGGAGAGAAGGCGGCTCGACCGTCTCGCCGACGGGGCAAACCGAGGCTTCTCGGCGACACTCTCAGGTGCCCGTGACAGAGGGGGAGGATCGGGTGCTTCCTGCACTCGGTGGATCCCGTCCCGTCGACCGCACCGGTCTACGGGCGCAAACCCCGGTTGCGGCCGGACCGGAGAGGCCGACATGAGCGACCAGAGATTTGTATCGCCAGTATTCGCTGATAGGCATATCGGCCCGGATGACGATTCACTCGCCACCATGCTCACTACCCTGGCTGTGCCAGACCTTGAGGCACTAGCCGACGCTGTGGTCCCGTCGACCATTCGGGAGACCGGATCCGTGGAGGTGCTTGATCTCCCCCCCGCCGCATCCGAAGTGGAGACACTAGCCGAATTGCGCGCCTTCGCTGCAAAGAACCGTCAGATGGTTCAGATGATCGGACTCGGCTACCACGAGACCGTTACACCAGGCGTCATTAAGCGCAATATTCTCGAAAACCCGGCGTGGTACACCGCTTACACGCCCTATCAGCCGGAAATCTCCCAAGGAAGGCTGGAAGCGCTGCTCAACTTTCAGACCGCGGTCGCAGACCTGACCGGCCTGGATATTGCCAACGCATCGATGCTTGATGAGGCCACTGCGGTGGCGGAAGGTATGACGCTCGCGCTTCGGTCCTCTCGCTCGAAGTCGCGTCGATTTGTCGTGGATGCGGATACCTTGCCGCAGACGCTTGCCGTGTTGAAGACAAGGGCCCAGCCCATTGATATTGAGTTGGTCATCGTGGATCTGGCAGGCGGTGTTGATTCGCTCCCCGTGGGTGACTTCTTTGGCATCTTGCTGTCCTACCCAGGGGCATCCGGCGCCATCGCCGACCACACCGACATTATCGCCGCGGCCCACGAGAGAGATGCGAAAGTGGTAGTGGCAACGGATTTGCTGGCGCTCACGCTTCTGCGTGCACCGGGCGACATCGGCGCTGATATTGCTGTTGGCAGTAGCCAGCGCTTCGGTGTGAGCCTAGGCTTCGGCGGGCCGCACGCGGGGTTCATGGCCGTCAGGCTTGATCTGCAAAGGCAACTCCCCGGCCGCTTGGTGGGCGTCTCCCATGACGCTGATGGCAATTCCGCCTACCGGCTGACGCTACAAACCCGCGAACAGCACATCCGTCGCGAGAAGGCGACGAGCAACATCTGCACCGCGCAGGTGTTGCTTGCAGTCATGGCGTCCATGTACGCGGTTTATCACGGGCCGGATGGCCTAACAGCTATCGCGCAGCAGATCAACGGCAAGGCTGCTAGCTTAGCGACCGCCTTGGCTGCAGGTGGCGTCACGATGGCCAATGAGCATTTCTTTGACACCGTGCGCGCGCAGGTTCCCGGCAAGTCCGCGGACGTGGTCGCCGCAGCGCGCGACGCTGGCATTAATCTGTGGGCTGATGGCCCGGACTTCGTGCAGGTCGCGATCTCGGAAACGACTACGGATGCGCACCTCGCAGCTGTGCTGAGTGCCTTCGGTGTTTCGGAACCAATCGTCGCAGCCTTGGACGTGATTCCAGCAGAGTTGGCCCGTACCACCGACTTCCTGACCCACCCGGTCTTCCATAACCACCGCAGCGAGACCGCCATGCTGCGCTACATCCGCAAGCTCTCCGACCTCGATTTGGCGCTCGACCGCACGATGATCCCGTTGGGTTCGTGCACGATGAAGCTCAATGCGACTACTGAAATGGAAGCCGTCACGTGGCCTGAATTTGCGGGGCTGCATCCCTTTGCGCCCGCTGACGATGCCGCTGGCATGCTGGAACTGATTGCGCAGTTGGAACATTGGTTGTGTGAAATTACCGGATACGCGGCTGTTTCCCTGCAACCCAACGCAGGATCCCAGGGGGAGTACGCGGGGCTGCTGGCAATTCGGGCCTATCACGCCTCCCGCGGTGAAGAACACCGAAACATCTGTCTGATCCCAGCATCTGCGCACGGCACCAATGCAGCCAGCGCAGTGATGGCCGGGATGACGGTAGTGGTGGTGGGTACGGATGAGGCCGGAAACATTGATCTTGCCGATCTGCACGCCAAGATAGACGCCAACGCTCGCACGCTTGCAGCGATCATGGTCACCTACCCCTCGACCCACGGGGTGTATGAGGAGACCATCAGCGATATCGCCGAAAGCGTGCATGCTGCTGGCGGCCAGGTGTACGTCGATGGGGCCAACCTCAATGCATTGGTCGGGCTAGCCCGACCCGGTGTTTTCGGCGGCGATGTTTCGCACCTGAACTTGCACAAAACCTTTTGCATTCCGCACGGCGGCGGCGGGCCCGGAGTCGGCCCAGTGGGAGTCCGCGCCCACCTTGCGCCTTTCCTGCCTAACCACCCTATGCAGCCTGCGGCAGGCCCTGTCACCGGTGTGGGCGCCGTCTCCGCAGCGCCCTGGGGAAGCGCCTCCATTCTGCCGATCTCGTGGGCCTACATCCGGATGATGGGCGCCGACGGATTGCGTCGCGCCACCCTCACCGCCGTGGCCGCTGCCAACTACATCGCCGTCCAGCTCCGGGACTACTTCCCTATCCTTTACACAGGACACGGTGGGTTTGTAGCGCATGAATGCATTCTGGATCTTCGTCCGATGACGGCGCAGACCGGGGTGAGCGTCGATGACGTCGCAAAGCGCCTGGTGGATTACGGGTTTCACGCGCCAACCATGTCCTTCCCGGTCGCCGGAACTTTGATGGTGGAACCCACCGAAAGCGAAGACCTGGTCGAGATCGACAGGTTCATCGCCGCCATGATCGCCATTAAGGGCGAGGTAGACAAGGTCGCCGCGGGCCACTGGCCTGTCACTGACAATCCGCTCCGTGGGGCTCCGCACACGGCAGCAGCGCTGGCAGGGGAGTGGGACCATCCCTACACCCGAGCGGAGGCAATCTTCCCGCAGGGGGTTGTGCCCGCTCACAAGTACTTCCCGCCGGTGCGCCGGATCGATGGCGCTTATGGCGACAGGAACTTGGTCTGCTCGTGCCCGCCGATCCAGGCGTACGCCCAGTAAAACAGTGCTCTGTGGTGGTACCTGTGGTGGTACCTGCGGCCGCCGCGCCTGATGACTGTGAGCGTGGCGGCCTCCGGTCGGGAGATGCGGTCCGCCGAGCAAAGTAGGAACTCGTCCGCTGGCATCATGGACGTATGTTCAAGTCCCACCAGTACCTACGTCGACTCGCCGGCATAGTGAGTTTGCTGGTGGCCGCTACTGTGGCGCTAGTGGTACCCGCAGTACTAGAACCAGCGGTGACCGGCAGGCCTGCTCCCGTAGCACTGCCAGTGGCGCCCCCGATTGGCGCCTGCGTGGTCGTGGCCCTTGGCCGCGTGACGCAGGTGGATTGCGACGAAGTGCATACCGGAGAGATCGCTATGAGCTGGGGCCGCGGCGTCAACCCGTGGGCCAAGTACCACGTAGGCGGCGCCGGCCCGAGTGCGGTCGATATGCCGTCTGCGGGTCAGTCGACTGACGCTGTGTGCCAGGATTGGGCGCGGGATTACGTGGGCGCCGTGGTGGATTCCGATGCTGCGGCACTTGGCTCGTGGCGACCAGTTCCTCCTTTCTTCACCGTGACTCTCATCAAGGGACCAGGAGGTAGCCCGCAGCTGGATTGGTCTGCGTGCATGGTGGGCGCCACTCGCTCAGAGCTCTACGTAGGGGCCGTGGGTGGGGCGGGTGTCTCGATCGACCGGGCGCGTCCCGATGCCTTCACCACATGCTTGGATTTGGGAATCCAGGCATTGCGTGAACTGCGCTACGTTGCGTGCGACCAGCCGCACCGGATCGAATTTTTGGCCACGCTTCAAGTTGATCAGGCGATGGTAGATGCAGGCGAGGTGTACACCGCAGGATCTGGCGGACTAGCCGCCGACTGCAAGCAGCTCATCTCCGCGATGACGGGAAACGACGACCCCACGTTCGGCGGCAGAATCGAGGTGCGTACGGAAGCGTTATGGCAGCGCGGAACTACGCCACAACCTGCGGTGCCCGGTTCAGGCCAGTTGGCGATTCCCGATTGTTTTGTCGAGCTGTCAGGCTCGGGGCAGCTGATTGGCAGCGTTGTAGGACTGGGGGATGCCGCTCTCCCGACGGGCTGAAAGCGTAGCTATCCCGCGAGGAAGGGTGCGATGGTGGCCGGCACGTCAGATGCCACGGGGACAGAAGTGTAGGTCCCGCCGCCTGCGCGAGCGATGTCTGACAGAGCAGCCTGGGGCGGGTCGCTGCCGAGGCCCACGATTTCCAGAGTGACGTTCTTGCCCTGGGCGGCCGAGGCGGCGATAGCACTGACTACCGAAGCGCGCGAGGTGCTCGGCGTGAGGTCGGGCCCATCCACGATCACAATCACCCGATTAACACGGCCAGCAACTGCGTTAGCGACCGCCTGCTTATATGCTTCCACGATCGCTGCGTACGACCAGCGGGCCCCACTGGGCGCCAAGCGGTTGATAGCGGAGTTCAGCGCATCGAGCCTGCTCACCGCACCAACAGTGTCGGACACCTCGCCCGTAGGCACCAATTGGGTGTATCCGGGGCCGGCACTATTACTAATCGAATAAAGCCCGAAGCCATTCTCAGGGTTTTGAGCCAATGCGCCCGTGAGTGACTCTTGGACCCACGCCATCAGAGTTTTGCCGTTTTCGATGCTGGACATTCCCGCGGAAGCATCAACCACCAACGTGATGATGGGTCCCGTGGGTGGGGTCGGCGCAGGGGGCTCGCTACCTGCTGGGCTGAGCGGCGCCTGGCTAGATGCTGCTTCGCCCAGAATCGGCACACCCGCCGATTCGGGCACGCTTGGTGCGGCACTCTCGGTGCTGGCTGGTGTGGTGTCGGTCGAGGGTTCTCCTGGGGCCGCGTCGGTGGTCGCGGGGGGCGCAGGTTCGGGCACGGGTTGAGAACCGGCAATTGCTGCTGCGAAGTCGAAGGCGAGTGCGCGGGCCGCGCTGGGCAAAGTGGTGATGGCCACGCTGGGATCGATCCCATGGGCTTTGGCCGCTGGCGTAGCGTCAACTACGCGAAAGCCCGCCGTCTGTAGAACCGTGGTTGCTTGACCCTTGAGGAGATAAGCGATGAAGGTAGCGGCGCCATCTTGTGCGGTTGCATCTACCCACGGGGCCGACAACGCGATGGCACTGATAGCGGTACCCACCGTCGGTCCGCCGGGGTAAAGCGCCTCGAGCGGGTCTGCGTTCGCTGCATTGAACGCAGCCAGATCGGCCTCTATTACGGGGACAGCACTGAACGGCGCGTTACCCGCTGCTAGGGCAGCCATCGCGGCGTCGGCCCCGGTCGACGGGGCGGAGACGGCGGCGAGAGAACTGATCACTTGCTTTGATGCTGTGAGATCGGCGGCCGAAATGGCAGTCGTGGCGCCGCTGTTGGCGATGAAGGATTGCAAGGCGTAGTAGGCCGCGGTGTCCTTAGCGGGGTTTGCGAGTGCAATCTTGCCACCGGCGGATTTAGTGCCCAGGTCAACCCAGCCGAACGTGTTGGGGGAAGCGACCGATCCACGCTTCACTGCCAACACGACTGGGCTGTAAGCAAACGATTTATCGTTCATTCCGGCCGTCATACTGGGCATCTTTGATGCTAAGTCCGCTACGTCGCCGGGCACATCGGAAATCCAGACGGACGGTTGAGGTGCAGCAACGGTCCACCCGGATGCGAGCGCACCAGCCGCGTCTGCCGATTCCATGGTCTGAACGGAGACGGTGATGCAGGCTCCGCGGGTCGCTGGCTTCGTTGCGTTGTAGGCGCTAGCAATTTCCGAGATCGACGGCGCGAGCGCGGCATCGGTGACGACTCCCACCGTGCGATCTGACGCGCACCCCACGGCCGTCACGCCGGTGTTGCCGTCGCTTCGAAGCCACAGGATCCAGGCTGCTAGGGCGCCACCGATCACGAGCACGGCGACCGCGGTAATTATCGGCCACGCTGCGATTCCGCGGCGGCGCTTATCGTCGGCGTGGCGACCCATTGCCTGCCTCTCCTAGAAATTTCCGGTGGTGGATATGTTGTGCGCTCTGAGATCGCTGTGATGGCAATGCGACCACACCTGGATTGCAGAGCTCGCAAGTGAGCCCAACGCCGTAACGACAGCCCCGCCGAGGTGCGGCTCAGAAGGTCACTCTATGGCAGTAAAGGGGTGAACTGCGCGACTGCGAAGACACTGCGGCCTTGATCACCGTGGGCAGACCATCGTGAAGTTTGCGTTGCTTCTTTGCTTTTTAGTGGCCGCCATCGGACTTTATGGTGGAAGCTGGCAGGATCACCTGACACGATGGTCATGGGCAGGGGCTTTGCCGCTGCTCTGCCCGGTGCGAACATGAGCTCCGAAGCAGTCACACATGTGAGAGGAATACGACCGATGGCAAACCCGTTTGTGAAGGGTTGGAAGTACCTGATGGCGCTGTTCTCGTCCAAAGTGGACGAATACGCCGATCCCAAGGTTCAGATCCAGCAAGCGATTGAAGATGCGCAACGGCAGCATGCGGCGCTCTCCCAGCAGGCGGCAGCAGTCATCGGTAACCAGCGCCAGCTAGAGATGAAGCTGACCCGGCAGATGGGCGAAGTGGAGAGGTATCAGGCCTCGGCCAGGCAGGCGTTGGTTCTGGCGGACGAAGCGCGCGCGAAAGGCGACGTCACCAAGGCCTCCGAATACGAGCAGACGGCTACCACGTTTGCGACCCAGCTGGTCGCTGCCGAAGGGCAGATGGAAGACCTGAAAAAGATGCACGACCAGGCGCTCCAAGGGGCGGAGCAGGCTAAGAAGGCCGTCGAGAACAACGCTATGCAGCTGCAGACCAAGTTGGCAGAGCGCTCCAAGCTGCTCTCGCAGCTAGAGCAGGCAAAGATGCAAGAGCAGGTCTCCGCATCGCTCAACTCCATGTCAGAACTGTCCGCACCAGGAAACACGCCAAACCTTAACGAGATTCGCGACAAGATCGAACGTCGTTACGCGAACGCGTTGGGGTCGGCAGAGTTGTCCCAGAACTCGGTCCAGGGCCGAATGCTCGAGGTGGAGAAGTCCACGCTCGATATGGCGGGAAGCTCGCGGTTGGAGCAGCTACGTCAGCAATTGCACCCGGAACTCGCCGGCCAGCAGGCACGCGCCATTGACGGGGCGTCCGACCCGCTCAACGCCATCAAATCGCCACCGGTGACGAACCCGACAGCGTTGCCCAACTCCCAGGGCTGATTTTCCTGGTGGTGATCGGACTCATCTCAACGAGCCCGCGCAGCTGTGGTGACCAGTGTGTCCAGCTGTGCGGGCTCGTTGCTGTTTTGGAATGATGGAAGTGGCGGGGCCTTTACCGTCAGACCTCTTGTACCCCCCGAGCGCTCCTTAACGAGCTCGATCACAGTGAGTAGCTTCGACATGCGTAAAGACACCGTTCGAGCCGTGGCAAGCAAAGCTGTCAGTGTCGGAACGAGCGATGTGGTGGGCCACGTCACCTCGGCGGCTGGTGAGGCTATGCGCACGAGGCGTGATCCATCGAATGTTGCGCGCCGACGCGTCCGAGCGGCGAAGCGTCGAGTGTCCCTGTGGTCGGTGGGAGCAATTCTGCCGGCAGCAGGCCTGGCCACATCATTTCTGGGTGGCGGCACAGCGGTGGCACTCGCCGGATTCGGCGTGGCCCGAACGGTCCTCTACGTAGCGATCCTCATGGTGTGTCTCGTGGCTCTCGTGCGCTCGGTCGTCGATCTGCGCGCGCGCCAGCGAGTGGTCGCGGCCTTACCGAGTCCGCCCCCGGCCCGGCGCGCGGTGAACTCGCGCATCCGGCCGGAAATTAATCAGCTCGGTGGCTATAGCGACAGTCTTCGCCAGTTGGCGCAAATGACGGGAATCGACCGGGAGTCGGCGATGGCGATGGAGCTGCGGCGCGACATCATCTCCGCGGCCGACTCGGCAGAACGAACCATCCGCGCTCGTGCCGCTGACCTGAGCGGTATCTACGACACCATTCGGGCCTCACCGCCGAGTGCCACGGCTGGAATGAAGCAAATGGCGCTGTCGCTCACGACGGAGATCCGAGACGGCGTCGCTAGCTACGGAGAGCTTGTTGCGGCGGCCAGCGAGATCGTCGTAGCCGCGAATGCGTTGCGCAGCAACAACCTTGAGCTATCTGACCCCGTCGACCAGCTCAGGGCTCTGGCATCGGGGATGCGTGAGCTGGCTCGCTGAGTGGTGAGCCAAGCCGCTCTGCCCGGTTACTACTTGCCCTTCCGTCTTCGCAATAGCATCGCCAAGGTGACGAGCAGCATCGCGAGAAAAATAACCTGGCTCAGCGGGGAGTTCAGATCTGTGAAATCCATCTGCCCAGTGTGGCATTCGATAGGTCGAATTGTTCGTCGCGAGATGCGTTGACGCACCTCGGCGCAACACTGCACGGAGCTGCTCGAGGGTAGGATTCACCCGTGCGAATGACTGAGTTTCGACTCCTGATGGAAGAGTACTTTGGTCCCGTGAGGGCTGCATCGGTGGCACAGGATCATGTGTTTGGTTCGCTTCAAGGGCTGACGGCGAACCAGGCGCTCCGAGGTGGTTATGAAGCTCGACAGGTGTGGGTCGCAGTGTGCGAGGCATTCGAAGTGCCGGACACGCTTCGCTGGGGGCTGCCGGATTGATCGCAGTAGTGGAGGAGACGGCGCAGGCTCCTTCGCCGGGTTTGTTCCGACACACCCGGTTGATAAACAAGCGCTCGAACACCTGTACGTCTACTCTTATCCACAAGAGGTTAAGCATCCACAATGTGCCGGAGAAAACAGCGACTGTCGGTGCCGCGACTTAGCCTCATGGAACAAGAGCGAACGAACACCGGTTGGGCCGCACACGCATCCCGCCGATACATCAGGGAAAGGCACGAATAGCCATGGCGGCAGCACCGGATCGCGAAAAAGCACTGGGCATTGCGCTTGCGCAGATTGAGAAGCAGTTCGGCAAAGGCTCGGTGATGCGCCTCGGTGACGAAGTGCGTGCACCGATCGAAGTGATCCCGACGGGATCCATTGCGCTGGATGTTGCGTTGGGGATCGGCGGACTTCCTCGCGGCCGCGTTATCGAGATCTATGGTCCGGAATCCTCCGGTAAGACCACGTTGACGCTGCATGCGGTAGCAAGTGTTCAAGCCGCTGGCGGCATCGCAGCGTTCATCGATGCCGAGCACGCGCTCGATCCGGAATATGCAAAGAAACTGGGAGTAGACACCGATGCGTTGCTGGTGTCCCAGCCAGATACAGGCGAGCAGGCACTTGAGATCGCGGATATGTTGATTCGCTCGGGCGCCATCGATCTCGTCGTTATCGACTCTGTCGCCGCACTGGTGCCGCGTGCGGAAATTGAAGGCGAAATGGGAGACAGCCACGTAGGTCTTCAGGCTCGACTGATGTCGCAGGCGCTGCGGAAGATCACCGGCGCATTGAGCAACACGAACACCACGATGATTTTTATCAATCAGCTGCGTGAAAAGATCGGCGTCATGTTCGGTTCCCCCGAAACGACCACCGGTGGTAAGGCGCTGAAGTTCTATGCTTCGGTACGTCTTGACATCCGACGTATCGAAGCCTTGAAGGACGGCACCGACGTTGTCGGCAACCGCACCAGGGTCAAGGTCGTGAAGAACAAGGTTGCCCCTCCCTTCAAGCAGGCGGAGTTCGACATCATCTACGGCCACGGTATTTCGCGTGAAGGCTCGTTGATCGATGTCGGCGTCGAACAGGGCATCGTCCGCAAAGCTGGCGCGTGGTACACCTACGACGGCGAGCAGCTGGGGCAGGGTAAAGAAAACGTCCGAACGCATCTCACGGACAACCCCGACATCGCTAACGAGATCGAAAAGAAGATCAAGGAAAAGCTCGGGGTCGGCGCCCAGGTCAACCTGGACGCGCCGGTGGCTGCCCCCGTCGACTTCTGATCACCCTCTGCGCTCCGAAGTGAGCGTGCTAATTGCTGTAGTCCCCGTGCTGGCAACTGTCTGCTCGGGGGTGTAGCTGGCCGGTCCTCCTCAGCGGGGACCGGCCAGTTTCAACTGCGGGCCGCGCATCATTACGCCTGCCTGAACGCGATAGGTGAGCTCTATGCCAAGACCGTTGTTGGGCGCCGACAGCTCCCCAGCGAACGAAGCCCACTCAGTTCACGAAGCCCACTCAGTTCACGAAGACGCCAGCTGGGTGCCTTCGGTGCCCGCTAGTCAACGAGCAGATGTCATTGCAGCGCTGCGTCTGCAACTTCAGCAGGTAATGGACGCTGACAGGATTCCTGCCCCAGACAGCATTGCTGCATCGGGCTCACCTCCACGAAGCGCTGAACGAGAAGGTGCACGGCCGCGAACCGCCGTCGATGGTAAGCGGCTACCCGAGGACCCATCGGGCAGCGAATATCGGTCGCTTTTTGGCAGCGACAGTGGTTCGGCCAGGCGAGAGCGCGGCGAGAAAAGGGCGGGACGATCAGGCGCCGCAGAGCGTTCGAGGAGAGATCAGGTCCGGGGTCAGCAAGTCGCGGCTGGCCCGCCGAGCGACCCAGACACCGAGGCTAGGGCCATCTGCCTACGACTTTTGGCCACTTCCGCTCGGCCACGGGCAAACCTCGCCGACGCCCTCCGGAGGAAAGAGATACCCGACTCTGTGGCTACTCGGGTGCTTGATCGGTACGCCGAATTAGGGCTTATCGACGATGCTGCTTACGCCCACGCTTACGTGCGAACAAAGCACAAGGAGCGGGGGCTCGGTCGGCGTGGATTGGCGGTGGAGCTAAAACGCAAGGGTATCGACGACGAGATCGCCATCGAAGCTCTCACCGAAATCAACAGCGACGATGAATACGAGCGGGCGCGGACCCTCGTCGAAAAGCGGATTGCGGCCGCAATGGTTGCTGGCCCGGTAGCCGCTCGCCGACGGTTGGTCGCACTGCTGGCAAGGCGCGGGTATTCCGCGGAAGTGAGCTACCGAATTGTGGGTGAGGCGCTCAGCTCCCATGGCGCAGAAATATTGGACGAATTAAGCGCTGACTAGTCCGAATCTAGACGATCTGATCTGGGAATACAGGGTTGGTACGACGATGACGGGCTGGTTCTCAGCAGTGTCGAATCACTCCGAGTGGCTCTTGACCGCGGGGCGGCTTGACCCACAGTGATCGCGAACATAATCTCAATGTCACAGGAGGATCACAAAACTTTCGAATTATCTGCACTTTCAACCGATAGCGGCGTTCTGCGCCGTACG
Source organism: Nakamurella antarctica (assembly GCF_003860405.1). NCBI lineage: Bacteria > Bacillati > Actinomycetota > Actinomycetes > Nakamurellales > Nakamurellaceae > Nakamurella > Nakamurella antarctica. The sequence continues at coordinate 1,183,685 of NZ_CP034170.1, forward strand.
TACCCCCGATTTTGGGAATTTGTGGACTACGACAGTTCACCCGGTGCCATGGGGATCCCCCAGCGGCGCCGGACGTGTTCGTGGCAGCGACCGATCCTCCACCTCGCCGTATCGGCGTGAATGTATGAGGAGGTGTCATGGATAACCCAGTTCTGATCATTCTTGAAGTGCTTGTAGTCGTGTTGCTGGCGGTACTGATCTATACACAGTTCCGACGACGCCCCGAACAGCAGTCTCAAGCTCCCGTCCTTAATGACGAATTCGCCCGCCAGATGATGGCTCAGATCACCGCAGCCCAAACCAAGCACACAGGTTCGATGCCATCGCCGGCCGAGTTGGAGCAGGCCAAAAAGGAAGCGGCGGAACTACGACGGCAGGCAGCTCTGGATGCTGATAAAGCCAGAGCAGCGGCAACAGCAGCAGCCGAGGAGCTCAGAGCCGCGGCCGTAGCTCAGGCCGAAGCAATCCGGTCTACTGCCCGCGACGAAGTGAGCCGCGAGCGTAAGGAAATCCGAGTCGAGCTTGACCAAATCCGCCAACGTGCGCAGGACGAGGGCTTGCGAGCGGCCGAATTAGCTTCGGTAGCGTTGAAAGCTGACCGTGCTGATCTGCTGGCGGCGCAACAGGCATTCACCGAGTCGAGCGCTCAACTGGCGCGCGACTTACGGGCTTTCGACAGCGAACGAGCAGCTTCGGTCGCTGCTCGAGCTGAGGTGGACGCCGGACGCACCGCGCTCGAGGTTCGGCAGGAGGCATTACACCGCGACGCAGCGGCACTGCAGTTGCGTGAGGCAGAACTTGCGGATCAGGCAAGCGTCGTGACAGCTCGGGCCGTCGAACACGAACGTGAGCTTGAACGAATCGGCGGTCTCACTGTGGATGAGGCGAAGAATCAGCTGCTCACCAAGGTGGAGGTTCAGGTTAGGCGCGAAGCAGCCATTATGACCCGTCGGATAGAAGCTGAAGCCGAAGCCACCGCCAAGCAAAAGGCTCGGGTAATAGTTGCCGATGCGGTGCAGAAAGTGGCAAGCGACCAGACTTCTCAGTCGGTGGTCTCGGTGGTACACCTCCCCGCTGAAGAGGTGAAGGGGCGAATTATCGGCCGCGAAGGCCGCAATATTCGAACTTTCGAAACTGTCACCGGCGTCAACGTCATTATCGACGACACGCCGGAGGCTGTTCTGCTGTCATGTTTCGACCCGGTCCGCCGCGAAGTCGGTCGCGTCACGTTGATGATGTTGATCGAAGACGGGCGCATTCACCCGCACCGGATCGAGGAGGCGTACGAGCGCGCTCAGGATGAAGTCGAGGCTTTGTGTCACAGGGCGGCCGAGGACGCGATGGTCGAGGTCGGCATTGCTGAGGTACACCCGGAGCTGATGAAGCTGCTGGGGCACCTGAAGTACCGCACGTCCTACGGGCAGAATGTGTTGGGTCATATGGTCGAAACCGGCCATATTGCCCGCGGTATTGCGTACGAGATGGGTATCGACCCGGCAATTGTGGTGCGGGGGGCTTTCTTGCACGACATCGGAAAGGCCCTCACCCACGAGGCTCGGGGGTCCCACGCGATCGTGGGTGCGGAGCTGGCACGGCGCTACGGCGAGAGCGAAGAGGTGGCGCACTGCATCGAGGCCCACCATGACGAGGTGAGCCCCAGCACGATCGAGGCTGTCCTCACGCAAGCCTCTGATTCGTGCTCCGGCGGCCGGCCGGGTGCACGGCGCGAATCGTTGGAATCCTATGTCCAGCGCATGGAGCGGATCGAGGCCATCGCGAGCGCCAAAAACGGTGTGGAGAAGGTCTTCGCTATGCAGGCCGGGCGTGAACTACGGGTGATGGTGAAACCGGACGTGGTGGACGATATTGAGGCGCACATGATTGCCCGTGAGGTAGCGAAACAGATCGAAGAGGAGCTGACTTACCCAGGCCAGGTTCGCGTCACAGTTATCCGGGAATCGAGAGCGACGGAAATCGCGCGCTAGTCTGCGCCGATGTCAGCATTATTACAGCGTAGAGAACACGGAGGCGGGGCCAGCGAAGATATTCGCTGGCCCCGCCTGCGTGTGTGAGGTGCGTGGGGAGCTGCTATTTCGTCAGCCGCGGTGGGTCGGTTTCTGTGATTCCCGGGGCATTGAGGACCTCAGTCTCCGTAGCTGTCTCAGTGCTTCCAAGGAGGGGCTTGGAGCCTTTTCCGCCGCTGCGCCGATTACGCAGATACTTTTCCAGCTGCGATGCGATCGTCGTCAACGTGAGGTTGAGCGCGATGAAGATCAACGCTGCGACAATGAACATCGGCACCACGTTCTGGAAATTGGAGAACGCCGTCTTCGACGAACGTAGCAACTCGGGGTACTCGATAGTGAGCAAACCGCCGAGTGCGGTGTCCTTGACGATAACCACAAGTTGGCTGACGATAGCGGGCAGCATCGCGGTCAAGGCCTGGGGGAGCAGGATGATCGTCATGATCTGACCTTTTCGTAGCCCAATGGCCAGCGACGCTTCCGTCTGACCGCTTGGCAGCGACGCAATTCCCGACCGAAATACCTCGGCGAGCACGGATGCGTTGTAGAGCACCAAGCCCGTCACCACCGCTAGCAGCGGGCGGAGCTCTTCGCTGCCCACCTCTGCAGCGACGAAGATCACCTTGGCAAAAACCATTAAGAGAAGGACGGGGATAGCCCTGAAAAACTCAATAATGACGGTGCACGGCGCGCTGATCACGCGGTGATCGGAGAGCCTGCCCACTGCCAACAGTGCGCCCACCGGCAGCGCAATCACCAGTGAGAGCAGCGCGGCCCGCACTGTTTGCCAGAGACCGGGGAGCAGGTAGGTACTCCAAATCTCGGCGTGGAGGAACGGAGACCACTTCTCGGAATCGAGTTGCCCCTTGTCGTTCAAGGCGACAAGAACGATGTAAACGACCCACAGCAGCAGGACGGCGAATATGACGGAAAGAATAAGGTTGCGCCGCTTGGCTTTGGGGCCGGGCGCGTCATACAACACGTTCAGAGAGCTCATCGCTTCACCGTCATTCGTTTGGCTACTGCGCCGAGGATGAGACCCATCGGCAGGGTGAGGAGGACGAACCCCGCCGCAAAAGTAAGGAACGCCGCCGTCCTACCGTCGGCTTCGAATTCGAGGATGTTCGACATCAGGAGCGACGCTTCGAGAACGCCGACGCTGGCAGCCACCGTCGTGTTCTTCGTGAGAGCGATCAAAACGCTTGCCAGCGGGGCGATCACCGAACGGATTGCCTGCGGCAAGATGATGAGCGTCAAGTTCTGTATGAAGGTGAGTCCGATGGCGCGGGCGGCTTCAGCCTGGCCCGGGGGCACCGTATTGATGCCCGAGCGGATCGCTTCACACACGAAGGTGGCGGTGTAAGCAATAAATCCAAGGATGGCGAGTGCGAAGGCGTTGGTGTCAAAACGGTCTGACAGTTCGATCAACATCGTGTCTGCGAGAACGATGGAAGTTGCCGTAATCAGCACGGTCAAGGGCGTATTGCGGAAGATATTGACGTAAACAGTGCCAAAGCCCCGCATCAACGGAACTGGTGAGACGCGCATCCCAGCGAGGACGATTCCCCAGACCAGCGCCCCCAGGGCCGACCAGAAGGTGAGCTTGATAGTCATCCAGAAAGCGGCCCAAAGGTCGTAATCGGGGTTAGAGAGAAAATCGAAGTTCACTCTGCCTCCCTGGCGAGGTGTTGATGCGGCGCGAATTCCCCTGGCGAGGATTGTCTGAAGACAATGGCGACAGCCAGCCCAGGGGTGAACCTGGGCCGGCCGTCGCCGCTATCTGGTGCTACTTCTGGGTGATCGCCGGGGGAGCCGGGATGCTGGCGAGCGTGGAACCGATGGTCTTTTCCAACGCGGCCTTCCACGAACCGTCCGCAAACGCGGCCTCTAGCGCAGAGTTGATTGCTGCCTGGCCAGCGGCATCGCCCTTGGCAAGCCCGATGCCGTAATTCTCATCGGAGAATGCCTTGCCAACCACCTTGAACTTGCCGGGGTTCTGAGCGGAAAGGCCGGCCAGAATGGTGTCGTCGGTGGTGACTGCGTCAACTGCGCCGGACTCGAGAGCCGGCAGGCACTCGGAGTAGGTGCCGTATTCCTTGAGCTGAACTTCAGATGCCAGGGTCTCCTTGACCTTGGCAGCGGAGGTTGAGCCGGTGACGGAACACAACTTTTTGCCGTTGAGGGCTTCTGGGCCGGTGATGTCGGTGTTGCCTGCCTGAACTAAGAGATCTTGGTGGGCAACGAAGTACGGTCCGGCGAAGGAGATAACTTCCTTGCGCTTGTCCGTGATGGAGTAAGTGCCGACGATGTAGTCGACTTCGCCGTTTTCGATCGCACTTTCACGGGATTTGGAGGGGGTTTCCTTCCAGGTGATTCCGGCTTCTTCGACGCCGAGTGTTTTGGCGACGAGTCGCGCAATTTCAACGTCGAAACCGGAGAAGGTGCCATCCGGGTTCTTGAGTCCGAGGCCCGGTTGGTCGAACTTGATGCCGATGGTCAACTTTCCGGCGGCCGCGTTCTGCAGAAGTTTGGAGTTGCCCGGATCGACCGCGCCGCCAGCAGCGGGGGTCATCGCTTCGGTGGCGGAAGACATTGCGCTGGTGCCCGACTCGACGGCGCTTGACACTGCACTGCTAGCTGCGGCGCCGGCGCTGGAAGCTGCGCTGGTGGCCTTGGATCCGTCACTGCTGCCACAGGCGCTCAGCGTGAGCGCGAGTGCGGCAACACCCGCCACGATTGGCGCGAGTTTACGAAAATTCATTTTCTACCTCCGTGTATCTGCCCAAAGGACTCTCCCTTGAGATCTAACGGTCTGGGTGGTGTGAACTCCGGGTCGCACTGCGGGCTACCAGGGTCATCAAGATTCCCCCTCGAGGGGAGAGGTCAGTGGGTCAAAATTTTTGACAGGAAGTCCTTGGCTCGCGAGGACTGTGGGTTGGTGAAGAAGCTCTCTGGCGTCGAGTCCTCGACGATTTCGCCCTCGGCCATGAAAATGACCCGGTCTGCTGCTTTGCGAGCAAAGCCCATCTCGTGGGTCACGCAGACCATGGTCATGCCTTCCTTCGCGAGGGAGGTCATCACGTCGAGTACTTCGTTAACCATTTCCGGGTCAAGAGCGGAAGTGGGCTCGTCGAACAACATCACCTTGGGCTGCATGGCGAGGGCGCGAGCGATGGCGACGCGCTGCTGCTGACCGCCGGAGAGCTGTGCGGGAAGTTTGTCTTTTTGCGAGGCAATGCCCACGCGCTCGAGAAGCGACACGGCTAGCTTTTCCGCGTCTCCCTTTTTCATCTTGCGCACCTTGACCGGGCCGAGCATCACGTTGTGCAGGATGGATTTGTGCGCGAAAAGGTTGAACGACTGAAAGACCATGCCGACGTCCGCGCGAAGTTGCGCCAGCGCCTTGCCCTCGTCGGGCAGAACGACACCGTCGATGGTGATTTTTCCGGAATCCACAGGCTCAAGCCGATTGATGGTGCGACACAGCGTGGATTTTCCGGAGCCCGAGGGACCGAGGACCACCAGAACTTGACCGGCCGGAACTTCCAGCTTGATATTTTTCAGTACGTGTAGAGAGCCGAAGTGCTTCTCGACGTCGTACATGCCGATCATGGGCTGGGTGGTCGCACCAGTCACAGGGTTTCCCGTCCGTCATTGGATCTTGCGTCAGCACTGCGGCGCCTCGTGCACGCCGAATCCCCCAAGGACTGTTCCCAGGAGTCTCAGGGGAGTTTTGCACAGCTTTACTATCCGAGGCAGTCTCAGAAGGGTTCTGCAATCCAAGCTTTACCTAATGGAGACCTCGCAGATTCAGATATTTGTCGTCCGCGCGCCGCGCAAGAAGGCTCTGAACTGCGATAAAGCGGGGTGCTTGCGACGCAGAACGTCAGGAGCGCGCACCCTCGGTGCGCGCTCCGCCCCTAGGCCTTCCCCAGCCGAGGTCGGCGCCAGGATGGGACGGACGTTGCCACCGAAGCCAGTAGGCTCGCTCCTGTGAGTATGTCTACCGTCCACCACCCCGCGGACCCCCAGAGCAGCGCAAATCCCGCCTTCGGCGCTTCAGTTGCCGCTAGCGGCGGTGCATCACTCGAGGCCGATAGCACCCTGACTCCCCGGGTACGCACCTACCAGGTGCGTACCTACGGGTGTCAAATGAACGTCCACGACTCGGAGCGACTTTCGGGACTTCTCGAAGATGCGGGATACGAGCGCGTCCTGGCGGACGACGTTGCCGACGTGGTTGTTTTCAACACCTGCGCCGTCCGTGAGAACGCGGACAATAAGCTCTACGGCAACTTGGGGATGCTGGCATCGGTCAAGGCCACACGGCCCGGGATGCAAATCGCGGTCGGCGGATGCCTCGCGCAGAAGGACCGCAGCGAAATTCAGCGCAGAGCCCCCTGGGTAGATGTGGTCTTCGGTACGCACAACGTTGGCGCGTTGCCCACGCTGCTGGAACGGTCCCGGCACAACGAAGAAGCTCAGATGGAAATCCTCGATTCGCTTGAGGTGTTCCCGTCCTCCCTGCCCGCACGCCGCGAATCCGCCTATGCGGGCTGGGTGTCTATCTCCGTGGGGTGCAACAACACCTGCACGTTCTGCATCGTGCCGAGCCTTCGCGGTAAGGAAACCGACCGCCGCCCGGGCGACATTCTCGCCGAGGTGAAAATGTTGGCCGCCGACGGGGTTCTCGAGGTGACGCTGCTCGGGCAAAACGTCAATTCCTATGGAGCCGAGTTCGGGGACAAGCAAGCCTTTGCCAAACTCCTCCGCGCATGTGGCGCAGTGCCCGGCCTTGAGCGCGTTCGATTCACCTCGCCGCACCCAAAAGACTTCACCGATGACGTCATCGATGCGATGGCCCAGACCGCCAACGTATGTCCGCAACTGCACATGCCGCTGCAGTCGGGTTCTGATCGGATCCTCAAATCGATGCGGCGCTCCTACCGCGGTGAGAAATACCGCGGCATCATCGGCCGGGTGCGCGAGGTGCTTCCACACGCGGCGGTCACCACCGACATCATCGTTGGCTTCCCCGGCGAGACCGAGGATGATTTCCAGCAAACCCTTGACATGGTGCGCTTCGCCAGGTTCAGCACGGCTTACACCTTCCAATATTCCCCGCGCCCCGGCACCCCCGCCGCCACGATGCCCGATCAGGTACCGGCGGAGGTCGTCTCTGATCGCTATCGCCGGCTGCACGCCGTGGTTGAAGAGGTTGCGCTGGAAGGCAACAGGGAGCAAGTCGGGACAATCGTAGAGTTGCTGGTCGCATCAAACGAAGGTCGCAAGGACTCTGCGAGCGAGCGGCTCAGCGGCCGAGCTCGAGATGGTCGCTTGGTGCATTTCACGCCCCAAGGCGCCGCGGTCCAGGGGATAATTCGCCCCGGGGACGTCGTCACCACGACGATCAGTTACGCGGCGCCGTATCACTTGGTCGCCGATGCAGCGGTGCTCACCCACCGCCGCACCATCGCCGGTGATCGTCATGAGGCTGGGATCAGGCCAAAAACACCCGGAGTGGGCCTCGGGCTCCCATCTTTCGGCCGACCCGCCCCTGTTGCCGCTACCGCGCCAGCCTGCGCGGGGTGAGTTAGCTTCCTCCGGTTCGCCTATTCGTGGAGCAGAAGGTCCGCGCGTTGCTGCGTGGCGAGCACCAAGCGGCCGTTGACGCCGTCGGTGCCAGTGGTCGCTCGCTCCCATGATTGGTCTTCCGGGCGCCCGTACCGGAGATGACGCGCGACTAGTCGATCAAGCCGGACGTCCTCAGGGGTGAGAAGGAACCACGCTTCGTCGAGCAACGCCGGGATCCGGTCCCAGGGATGTTGGTCAAGCAGAAGGTAGTTGCCTTCGGTGACGACGTATTGGTGGTGGGGTTTGACCTCGATGGCGCCAGCAATGGGCTCTTCGATTTCACGACGGAACTGTGGCGCGAAGACCGATTCTGTCTTCGGGTGCGCCCTGATCCGTTGCAGGAGGGATACGTAACCGGCGGCATCGAAGGTCTGCGGAGCACCCTTGACGTCCGTCAGCCCGGCTTGGTCGAGCACTGTCTGGGCTAGATGGTAGCCATCCATCGGTACATGGACCGCCGCGGCACCCAACATGGCTACTACGGCGGCAGCAAGCGTCGATTTCCCGCCACCGGGCGCGCCGACGATACCCACTATTACCCGTGCGTGAGCGATGTCGGACAGAGAACAAATCCGTCGGGCCAGCGCCGACGGTTCGGCGCTGGCCCGATTCGGTGACATCAGCCGTTACTCCACAGCGCCTTCCGCGGCCTGCAGCCATTCAAGCCACTGGGCTGCCTGCGCGGACGCTTCCTTGGCTCGGCGCGTGTCGCCCGCAGCAGTTGCCTTCGCCGCCTGAGCTGCGAAGGTTTCGTACCTGGTGCGGAACTGGGCCAGTCGCGCGGTCGTCTCTGGGTCTGTCTTGCGCCACATCGACTCTTCCGCGCCCTTCACCTTTTCTTCCACTGCGCGAAGCCGTGAATCGAGGTCGCGGATACGTTCGCGCGGCACCTTGCCCGCTGCTTCCCATCGGTCTTGAATACTGCGCAGAGCAGCTTTGGCTGCGTCCAAATCCGCTGCGGGATCAATCTTCTCGGCGTCGAGAAGAAGCGCTTCCTTGACGACGGCATTTGCTTCGAACTCCGAGTCACGCTCGGCGAATGTCTGCAACCTACGCGCAAAAAACTTCTCCTGCGCGGCCCTGAAGCGATCCCACAACGCGTCCTCAATTTCACGTGGAGCGCGACCCGAAGCTTTCCATTGGACCATCAGCTCGCGGTATGCCCCCGCGGTCTCGCCCCACTCGGTGGAGTCGGACAGAGCTTCCGCCTTCACGATGAGCAGCTCCTTGGAGTCCTTGGCTGCGCCTCGCTCCTTATCCATCTCTGCGAAGTGGGATCCACGCCGGCGGGTGAAGGTGTCGCGGGCGCGGGCGAAACGCTTCCACAACACATCATCAGTCTTGCGATCGATCCCGCGGATGGCTCGCCATTCGTCCACGATCGTCTTAAGTCTGTCGCCTGTGCTCTTCCATTGCGCCGACTCTGCGAGTTCTTCTGCTTCAACGCAGAGCGCCTCTTTGGTAGCGACGGCCGCCGCCTTCGCGCTGGCGCGATCGGCCGCCGCATGTGTCACCGCTGTCTCGGCAGCGGCGATGACAGTCTCCAGCCGCGCTGCAGCGGAATCCAGGTCGCCCACTGCGGCCAGCGTGTCCACGGTTTCGCGCAATTGCTGAGCCTGGGTCCGGGTGGCTTTCGGATCACCTGATTTGGTGGCCAACCGCTTTTCTAGCAGGCTGATTTCGGTCACGAAATCGTCGTACCTGCGGCCGTAATGGGTGAGTCCAGCTTCGGGTTCGCCAGCCTGCCAGCTACCTACTTCACGCTCACCGGTGGCAGTGCGGACGAAAACGGTGCCAGCCTCGTCAACGCGGCCCCACAGGGTCGGATCCGAGGTCTCGATCAGGGGTTCCACAGGCGCCACAGGAACTGCGGACTTATGTGGTCCGCGACCAGCGCTGGGGCGGGGAATCGGGGACGGACGGGGGCCCGGGTTCGGCCGTCCAGCCGAGGGAGTTGCCGCTGCTCGCACAGCGTCAGCCGTTGCGGGGGCAGTTTCCGCAGGTTCGGATTCCTTCTCCGGAATAGGCTGCGTTTCGGCAGCGGCTTCTGCTGCGAGGGCGTGCTCAACAGATTCTTCGCCAGGCTGATCCGCAGCGGGCATCGCCGCTTGCTCGGTCTCAGTCACATCGGAAGCAACTGATGTGGAACCGGTCGATACGGACGAGATTTCCTCGGTCATTGCGAGAGGCCTTCCTACTGCTCAGCGATGGGGTGAATCCCCGGGCGCACGGATGCGCTCCCAAAAATTGCGTGGTGCCGGTCTGTACTCGACGGATTCGGGTACAGGCTTGTGCATAGTCTGCCTGTTGCTCACCAATTCTCGCAGTCCGCCCCAGAATTCGCCGACAAATTCTGGCTGGCTCGCACCACAGCACCCCGATGTCGGTCTGCGGCGCCCAGGACAGGCCGTTATTCTCAAGAGGTGATCATCGGCTCCGTCGTCTGGCCAAGCGCTCCGATATTTGCGCTCCACCAGCGTCACCCCAGCTCGTTACAACTTCCAGATTCCGAGGCGTCATCGCTGCGCGAGATTGCAGGGGTGATGCGCGCCAGCATGGACCTGATCGACGGCGCTGATCGCGTGGTCGTTGTCGGGCCCGCTGCGCCGCGCCCGGTCAACACCGTCGCAAGCGACGTTGTCGCTACCGGATCGTTGTACGACGTCTCGGACGCCGACGCGACACCCTATTTCGCGCCCTCGCGCACGGACAGGGCCACTGCACCCTCTGACGGGTCAGTCCAGATTCCTTCTCTACCCACCTCAATTCTGGTCCAGCTGCTACGTGGCTGGGGATACGCACGTCCGCTGACGGCGATCGAGGTAGGGGTCCTCCCGCGGGTGGGTCAAGCGAGCTTGCCAACACCAAGCCCGATAGAAGTGAGCGATGCCATGGCCAAGCTGAAGATTGGGTGCGCTCAGGTGCACGCTCTGCCTGAGCGGGTCGTACTCGTCGTGGCCGGCGACGGAGCTGCGGCCCACGGAGGTCACGCGCCGCTGGCGCAAGATGATCGGAGCGCAGCATTTGACCTCGGGGTTGGCGAAGCGTTGCGGCAGGCGGATCCGGCTCAACTTCTCGCATTCTTGGGCCAGAGCGCTGAGCATCTCCCCATTGGGATACAGCTCGCGAGCGCGGCATACTTTCCGCTCCTCGCTCTGGCAGCACTGGTCGAACCCGGCACCGCGCGCGCACTGAGCTATGGATACGCACAGCCGTACGGCGTCGGGTACCACGTTGCAGCTTGGGAAGTCGGTGCCGAGACCGACCAGCAGGGGAAGACTCACCAGCAGGGTAAGACCGAAGCGCACCAGCACACTCCATGACGGCGCTGTCCCGGTTGATCGTCATTGCTGGTCCGACGGGAGCCGGGAAATCCGACCTCGCTGTAGACGTGGCCGAAAAGCTCGATGGCGAGATCGTCAACGCCGACGCCCTCCAGCTTTACCGCGGAATGGACATCGGGACAGCAAAACTCCCCGTTGCGCAGCGCCGCGGCATTCCACACCACCAACTCGACGTGCTTGACATCACCGAATACGCGACGGTAGCGGCGTACCAACGTGCGGCCCGCGCGGATGTAGAGGACATTTTGCGGCGCGGCAAAACCCCCATCCTGGTGGGCGGTTCCGGCCTCTACCTCCAATCCGTGGTCGACGACTTGGAGTTCCCGGCTACTGACGCACACGTACGCGCTGGCCTGGAGGCTGAGCTGGTCGAGGTGGGTGAGTTGGCCCTGCACGCCCGCTTAGCGGCGCTCGATCCCGTGGCCGCTACGGCGATTGAGCCTCGGAACGGCCGCAAGGTGGTGCGCGCATTGGAAGTGATCAGCTTGACCGGCCGCCCGTTTTCCGCCACCATGCCAACCCGCGGCGAATTGAGGTACCGGGGAATCTGGTTCTGTGTGGATCGCGACACTGCTGAGCTGGACCAACGAATTGAGCGCAGGGTCCGCGCGATGGTCGAACAGGGGCTGCTGGAAGAAGTGCGAGGTCTGGAGAAAGTCGGTCTGCGGCAAGGCATTACCGCCTCTAGGGCGCTCGGGTACCAACAAATGCTCGATGTGCTCGATGGAGTCCTGAATCTGGAACAGGCGATGCTCGACACAATGGCGGGCACCCGCCGCTACGTACGCCGTCAGCGCAGCTGGTTCCGAAGGGACACGCGGCAAATTTGGTTGCGTGCCGACTCGACCGGTCTCCTCGCGCAGGTGATCACCGCTGTGAAGGCTCCTTAAGTGCATGAGTAGTTACCCTTGCGGGATGAGTACGCGCGCAGAAGTCGGGCTGACTAACGCATCTTCCGCAGGTAACGCACCTTCGGCAGGTGTCCCGTTCCTCAAAGGCCACGGCACTGAAAACGACTTCGTGCTGCTCCCCGACCCGAGCGGCTTACTCCAGATCAGCGAAGCGCAAGTGCGGGCGGTATGCGACAGGCACGCCGGAATTGGCGCTGATGGCATTGTGCACATCGCGCCCGGAGCAGACGGCGCCTTTTTTATGGACTATCGCAACGCCGACGGCTCGCTGGCCGAGATGTGTGGCAATGGGGCCCGGGTGTTCGCTCGGTTTTTGGTGGACAACAGGTGGCTCCCAGCGGGTGAGTTCAGCTTCGGCACTCGCGGCGGAACTCGGCGCGCGATCGTTCCGGACGCCGGTGATGTGACGATCAGTATGGGACCGGTAACTCTGGGCGTGGCCTCACGGGTGCGGGCAAGTCTGCTCTCGGGTCAGAACCTGGAGTTCCCTGGCACTGCCGTGGACGTCGGAAATCCGCACTTGGTCGCGATCACCGATTGGGACATTACACAGCTGGATCTCACCCGAGCACCCTCGTACGACCAGCAGGTATTTCCGTCAGGTGTGAACATAGAGTTCGTCAACATCCGTGGCGTCGATGCGGTCCAGATGCGGGTTTTTGAGCGTGGGGTGGGTGAGACTAGGGCCTGCGGCACGGGAACGGTCGCCGTTGCCGTTGCCTATTTAGCCGCGTCGGGGCGGACCGAGGGCCTTATCGTCGTCGGGGTGCTGGGCGGCCAGGTGCACGTACGGATCGAGGCCGGCGAGGCGTACTTGACAGGCCCCGCCGTTATTATGTCGTCGGGGTTTATAGATCGTGAATGGTGGGATTTGCATCGCTGAGACCGCGCGTAGTGAGTTCGGGAGATTTGTGCGCCCACTGCGAAATTGAGCCCACAGCCTTTAAACCGCTCGACAGGCGTGGCATCCTGGAAGACATATGACAAGCGAAGAGTTTGAGTCAGAGACCATTCTCGGCGAAAGCGCCGCCTCGACTATCCCTGGGCGGCCGATGCCCGCGCGGGATCCGTCTCAGTCGCGCTTCGACGAAGGTACCCAGGGCGACAAAGACCTATCCGACCGAGCTGCGCGGCGACGGATACAGAGCTTGTCTACCGAGCTTGAGGACATCACCGAGGTCGAATACCGCAAGATCCAACTCGAAAGAGTGGTACTGGTGGGAGTATGGGCCGGCGGCACCACCGCTGAGGCGGAAGCTTCGATGGCTGAACTGGCTCGACTCGCCGAAACCGCGGGTTCCACCGTCCTTGACTCATTGATCCAGCGCCGCGATAAGCCCGATGGCGCAACCTATATCGGCTCAGGCAAGGTTCTCGAACTCCAGGAAATTGTGGATTCCACCGGTGCCGACACTGTAATTTGCGATGGTGAGCTCTCACCCAGTCAACTTCGAAATTTGGAGGAGCGACTCAATATCAAAGTCGTGGACCGCACAGCGCTCATCTTGGATATTTTCGCCCAGCATGCGCGCAGCAAGGAAGGCAAAGCTCAAGTGGAGCTTGCTCAGCTCAACTACATGTTGCCGCGACTTCGCGGCTGGGGGGACGCGCTGTCCCGTCAGCGAGGAGGCCGGGTTGCTGCCGGTGCGGGAATCGGATCCCGAGGACCGGGTGAAACGAAGTTGGAGATTGACAAGCGTCGTATCTACAAAAAAATCGCTTTGCTGAAGGACGAACTCGCTGCCATGCAGGTGGTGCGCGATACGAAGCGCTCGCAGCGGCAGGCGAACTCTGTCTCCGCAGTAACGATCACCGGGTATACCAACGCCGGCAAGTCATCATTGCTCAATAGCATCACCGATGCGGGTGTCCTCGTAGAAGACGCACTATTTGCCACTTTGGACCCCACCACCAGAAAACATCGCACCTCTGATGGGCGGGTTTACACCCTCACGGATACCGTGGGGTTTGTCCGGCACCTTCCGCACCAATTGGTGGAGTCGTTCCGTTCCACTCTGGAAGAAATCGCTGACTCCGACCTGATGCTGCACGTTATTGATGGCACCGCAGAAAGGCCCGAGGACCAAGTGAGCGCAGTGCGCGAGGTCCTAGAGTCCATCGACGCCGGCCATGTCCCGGAGTTGTTGATCGTTAACAAAATTGATAGCGCGGACGAAGTCTCTCTCGCGCGTTTGCGTCACCTTTTGCCGGACGCGATTTTCGTGTCGGCGTGGACGGGCGAGGGCATGGATGCCCTCCGAGAGCGAATCGGAGCAATGCTTCCGAATCCCGCCATCGAGATCGATGTGTTGCTGCCTTTCGCGCAAGGCGCCTTGGCTGGTCGCATCCACTCGGAGGGAACGGTCTTGAGCCAAGAACACACCGAAGCAGGCACCCGAGTGCAGGCCCGCGTGCAGCCCAACCTGGCTGGCCTGCTTGAGCGGTACGCTGCAGTAGCCCTGGATCGCTAACACCGGAACAATCCGAGTAACCTGGGGATACGAATAACCGTTGTACCAGTTGAGTGACCGGCACATACTTGAGGAGGTCCACCGTCATGGGTGCTTTGGCGTGGTGGCACTGGGCCATCATTTTGATTTTATTTGTACTTCTTTTTGGCGCGAAGAAGCTTCCAGACGCGGCTCGCGGTGTCGGTCGTTCGTTACGGATTCTGAAGGCCGAGGTAGGTGCGATGAGCGAGGATAAAAAGGACGACCCCGCGTCAGCTGTCGTGATCGCTCCGCCCGCAGCGACAGGCATGTCGGCCGCACAGTTGTCTCCGAACGCGGTCGAGCCGATCGAGCCAGCGCAGCCCCTTCATTCCGCACAAATCACTATCAACGGACGCCCGCTCGACCAGAACTAGCGGTCAATACCTCGGGTTGAGCAAAAAGATGCTGGGACTCCCTCCTAGGGCGTCACGGCCTCTTTCTCACTGTCCGGGGGCGACGGCACTGCAGGTGAGGACGGGCTCAGACCTTGCGTAGCAGCGCGACGACTTTGCCCATAATGATGGCTTCGTCTGCAGCAATTGGGTTGAAAGCTGGGTTATGGGGCATCAGCCACACGTGGCCATCGCGCCTGCGAAAGGTCTTGATCGTAGCCTCGCCATCTATCATTGCCGCCACAATCTCGCCATTATCCGCGACCGATTGTTGCCTGATCACCACCCAATCGCCGTCGGCGATAGCGGCTTCGATCATGGATTCGCCCACCACTTTGAGCAAGAAAAGGTTACCTTCGCCAACGAGTTCCTTTGGGAGGGGGAAAACATCCTCGATCGCCTGTTCGGCGAGAATCGGGTTGCCGGCGGCGATTCGACCCACGACTGGAACAAAAGACGGGGTGGGCCGGTTCGCCCACTCTTCAGTGGTTTCCTCCATGGGGCGAATATCGACAGCGCGAGGGCGGTTGGGGTCTTTACGTAGCAATCCTTTTCGCTGAAGCGCTGTCAGTTGGTGCGCGACCGACGACGGGGACTTTAGTCCGACAGCTTCACCAATCTCCCGAACGCTGGGTGGGTACCCGCGACGAGAGACCGATTCACGGATGAATTTCAACACCTTCCGTTGGCGAAGGGTCAAAACGACCGGCTCGTCGTTTTCGTCGACAACAGACTCTTCGGGCGTTGCGACGTCGAGGTCGGCGGGATCGACAACCTGAGCATCTGAAGCATCTGAAGCATTAGAGAGGTCCGCAGCCTCGTCCAGATCGGTCTCGAAGTCGGACCGCGCTGATGGGCGGCCACTTTTTGCGTCAACCATAGTGTGTTGCTCCGGATTCTCGTCACCAATTCTCGTTACCGTTCCGGGCCTGAAAGCCCCTTCACGGATGACTCCAGACTAGGCCCGCCCACATCACAATTCAAACATTCGTTCGATCAACACGCCGATAGGTATTTCAATTCTGTCGGTTTGGGTGTACAAATCGAGCAAGCGTTCGATAGAACGCCCGTTCGATGTTCGATCACATGTACTGGAATTTTCCCACTGAAGCATCCGGGCAGGGATGGCACGTCGACTTCCTGCCCCTTTCGAAAAGCGGTTGTCGGTGCTAGTGCGGATACTTCGAAATGCAGGACACCGGACACAAGTAAACGGAGCAATTCGACCTGGCGCGGTAGAGAGTTTCGGCCTGGCCAGCGACAGGGAGATGGGACGAGAAGAGGATGGCGCAGCGATGAACGGGCAGGTAGCGAGCAGGCAGGAACAGGACGAGAGCGGGCAGATGATGAGCGAGCAGGGTAGGAGTGATCGGGGAATCAGATGGCAGCGCTTGCGCGATGTGCGTGTGAGCTCGTACGCAGTCGGCGGTGGTCGCTCGCCCGCACGCTCTTCGCTGCTCGAACTGGAAGGCGGTTCGTGGGTCGGTGCGTCTATGGAGCAGGGGACAGCAACGTCTCT